>NJBM01000023.1 GCA_005223045.1 Planctomycetes bacterium B3_Pla
CAACAAACAACTCTTCCTGCCAGCGTTCCTGATTGCCTATCACAACTAAGCCTCCGTGCTTGAAGTTGGCCCCCACTACTGATAATATATATATATCAGAATCAGGGGACTTTTTCAACAGCCCCACTGTCCCTAGTAGGTCCGCGAAAATTTCTTCAAAAAAATGAAAAAATCCCAATTTTGTTGTCTACATTTGCCCTCTGAGAAACGCCTTTATTTAGAAGGGCAAAATATGTGCGATATGGACAGGCTTTGGGCCGGATGTGTTTATTCCGGATTGGGACGCCGAGTGTGCGCAGCCGAAGTCTGGACTTTGGAGGCAGGAATATGACAGAAGCAATGCTTACGAGACGTTTTTCGGCATACGAAGCGAATGTAATCCGGAAGGAAAGATGGGCCAAAACCCATCCTACCTGAGCGGCTCGAAAATGAAGTGGCAGCCGAGAGTAGACACGTATTGGAATACAGGTGGCTGTCGCCAGTCTAGTTCAAAACAAATAGGGTTCGTCCCTATATACATCATGGATATATAAAATGACTAAAAAAGTAGAAAACAGATCTTGTCCATACTGTAAAGAGGATATTAAGACTGAGGCTATAAAGTGCAAACATTGCGGCACTAATGTAGCACCAGAAAACCCTAGGCATGAAGGTACATGCCCTTACTGCAAAGAAACAATCCATCCAGAAGCTGCTAAATGTAAACACTGTAAGTCAAGCTTGGATATGAGCTCAGGTGAACCAGCTTCCCGAGATGGAGGTGACTCTACGGCCTTCGCTTCCGGATCCAATGCAATGCGAGGTGTAGGCGACGTTATTGCTGGTGTCACTAGCAGGCTTGGTATCATACCCTGCCACGGGTGTAAACAACGGCAGGAGTGGTTAAACTCTCGCCTTCCTTTTAAGTCTCAATTTCGACAGGAGTAATGACGATGGCAACAACAAAAGAAGAAACACGGGCATGCCCATATTGTAATGAGGAAATTAATTCTGAAGCAATTAAGTGTAAACATTGTCATTCAACAATTGCTTCTGAAAATCCTGATCATGGAGGTACGTGCCCATATTGCAAGGAAGAAATTAAAGCTGAAGCTATTAAATGTAAACATTGCAAATCAAATCTTGTTGCAAGCTCAAGCTGTAAATGTAGTAGTAATGAAGAAGACGATATAGCTAAAATTCAAGCTCTAATGGCCTCAATGGGTAATATAAGGCCAGCAGCAAGTTCTTTGATCAACAAGAATTTTGGTGTAGGGCTATCACTAGGAGACTGCACCTTCCACTGCTTTAGGGGTCCGGATAAATGGCACTGTTATTGGTTTTGTGATGGGCCTATCGAAACAAGCTTCACAAACAGATTTTCAACGTTTTGATGTAACACGCTCGCGCTCCGAGCGAACCATTGCGATCCTGAACGGCTGAAGCATTGTCCACACAACGCGATACCTCGTCCTATTGAGGAATCAAAGGGGTAGGAATCAAAGGGGTACGGTACATTTTTTGTGAGTTTGTCTCTGTGTTCTGATGAGAACTTACCCAGTGACAGATTAAGCAAACGATTCTATCTTCTGCTTACAAGGAGAATTAAAGGGGTACGGTACTTTTTTCGGCAAAACTATAAACAACTAGGGACGCGCCCCGCTTAACGCGAACCAGATGATGGCAATAATAGGGTCCGTCTTGTTTCCGTCTCTATTATCTCCATGTTCTGATTAATCAAATAATCTAAGGAGAATCGACAGTGGAAACTCAACTCGATCCGAGTCATATCATGCAAACCGCCACCGCCTTTTGGGGTTCTAAAGTGCTGCTTACGGCGGTGGAACTGGATTTGTTCTCGGCGCTCGGTCAAACGCCCATGACTGCATCCGAACTTGGCAAAGCTCTCGGACTCCATCCGCGAGGGACCTATGACTTCTTTGACGCGCTGGTGGCGCTGAAGTTCCTCGACCGTGATGGGGATTGCGCGGAGGGAAAATACAGGAACACGCCGGAGACCGCGGCGTTCCTGGACAAGAGCCGTCCAACCTACATCGGCGGTTTTCCCGAGATGTTGAATTCCCGGATATTCGGGTCATGGGGCCATCTGGGAGCTGCACTGAAGACGGGACTGCCGCAGAACGAAACTAAGGACAATGGCGAAGCCTGGTTCGAGGAACTTTATGCGGACGAGACAAAATTGGGCGAATTCCTCGAGGCGATGTCCGGGCTTCAAGCTGCCAATTTCACTCAGTTGGCAGAGAAGTTTGACTTTTCCCGGTACAGGATTGTTTGCGACATTGGCGGCGCGCTGGCCCTGTTGTCACGAATCACAGGCCTGCACAATGAACACCTGACATTTACGAGCTTTGATCTGCCGCAAGTGGCGCCTCACGCTCAGAAACACATCGATGCCGCCGGCATGGCGGATCGCATCACGGTGGTCAGCGGCGACTTCTTCCAGGATGAATTTCCCGAAGCCGACGTCATCATTATGGGCAATATTCTGCATGACTGGAACCTCGAGAGGAAGAACATCCTCATCAAGAAGGCTTATGATGCGCTGCCGGAAGGCGGGGCCTTTATCGCCATTGAAAATCTAATCGATGATGCCAGGCGCGAGAACGCTTTCGGCCTGTTAATGTCGCTCAACATGCTCATCGAGTTCGGCGACGCCTTCGACTACACGGCGAAGGATTTTCGCGAATGGTGCAGCGGCGCGGATTTTGCCCGTTTTGAATTCATCAGCCTTGCCGGCCCCGCCAGCGCTGCCATTGCGTACAAGTAATCGTTGTCACCGGCTTTACGGATTTTGCTGAAAATAGGGACAGCGGGTGGGCTGAATTACTGCGAAGCTTTGGGACGCAGACATCGGCAGGAATTAAGTATGGCGGCCCCGGAATTTATCCGGGATTGACAAGTCAGGTTACCGGCATCGGTTAGTACCCCAATCTACCCCAGATGGCTATCTGCATCTTCTGCAAATCAGCGATTCCATCGTCGGTGGTGGGCGTATAGTTGTACGGAGGGTTCGGTCTTTTGCCTTCGGTTATGGTCTCTTTTGCTATGTACTTCCAGTAGTCGCTGTGGCCGTCGGCGAAAGAGACGTTCGTGCCGTTCCCATGCCGGACAAACGGAGGGTCCCACCATCTGGGCGAGGTGTAGTGAATAGCATAGCTATCCGGACTGATCTGGCCTTCATCGAGAAAAACGAGTCTATAAGCTGGAGCCGGGACGGTGATTTCCGATCTCTTCTTGACCATCAAGACCGTCCTGCCTACTCTCACTCCCTTGTTGCCGTTATACGTTCCAGTTGCATCGAAACAGCCGTTCATCCCATAGCCCGTAGAGTACGTGCGCATCTCTCCACGAACACCGGTCGGGCACCGGTACACCTTTTCGGCTGCGCAGTACGGAAACAGCGCTCCGGCTCGGATGGCCTGCTTTTGTATGTCAAGCGGTCGTTGATTGCCCTGCGAGAAACCAGAGGCGCAGTCGTTGCCTACCCAGTAGGGCTCGCCCTTGTGAGGACCCGATGTGGGTGCCGGAGCGGCGGGGGGGCTGGTAGGGTTCCAATAGGCTTCGCCATTGACAATCATGTCGTCGTTTTCATCGGCATACATCATCCAGCCAAGTGTAAGTGTCTTTAGATGATTAAGGCAAACCGCGCGTCTGCCCTGCTCTCTGGCCCGTTTCAGTGCGGGCATGAGGACGGCCATCAGTATTGCAATGATGGCAATCACCACCAGAAGCTCTATTAAAGTAAAACCGTCCTGCTTGCGCATGATCTGTTCCCCTTCTTTTCCAAAGAGATACACTGAGTCTTGCCGGTATGTTTATCTGTTATAATTATAACATGCTCGGAGCCGATTTAAAGCGCAATCTCTTGATATATCGGGCTACCCCTCAAGCCGAGATCGTCAATTCTGATAGTGCAAAGGGCCTGAGAGGGCTGCGCTGTGAGATTCTGCAGGTTGAAGGGATCGTTTGCATTTCTTGGTATATTTTTTCTCTTGAACAATCCGATACGGCAGTATAGATTTGCTGTAGCGGCGATATTCTGCATTTCTTGAGCCAAAGGCGAAGGCTCTCCGGGCCGCTCTTTACGGGACACCGACGGGGACGGAGTCTGAGATAGCGACATGATCTATGCCCATTTCCTGCAAAAAGGTGGCCGCGGCATCCGCAGCCCGCTTGACGGGCTTTGACAGGGTTTATACAGTCTGTATAAACCGTGAGCGCATGACACGGAAGAGTTGTGTAAATACCTGATATGAACGCCGTTACGAGAAAAGACAAGAAGGGGTGGAGGCTTCTTATACAGAAAGAAGCGGTTTGTGTTTGCCGTTTTATGCAGACTGCATAATCATTGTTATGCTCGAAGGGAGCCTGTCTTATGAAACGAATATTCCTCAACGCCATTTGCGCACTTCTGCTCTGTTGCTCCCCAGCGCTTGCCGAACAGGTTCAGTCGACTAATGAGCCAGCAAAGACCGTCGATGAGCTTGTGAAGGCATTTTCCAGCGCCGAATATTTCTGGCAACAGGGAGATGTCGCCCGTGAACTAGTCGCGCTAGGGGATGCAAAGATCGTCCCAAGGATAGAGAAGCACCTTGATACTCAGGACAGAAGAAGAAGGTGTAATGCGGCACTGGTGCTCGCTGGCCTAGGCGATAAACGTGGCCTCGCGATAATCATTGCAGAACTTGAAGACAAAAAGCCACGTCCAACAGACAGGATAGGGTCCGATGGCAGGCCCTATCCGGAGGGCCAGATCAGGTCAGATCGATATTACGCGGCTCTCCTCCTGGGGCAGCTTGGGAAGAAAGAAGCTGTCCCGGTCCTTATCAAAGCGACAAAGGACAAAACGATTAACTACCAAGCAGCAATTTCGCTTGGAAAGATCGGCGAAAAGAGCGCGATCCCCGCCTTGCGCAAGATGGCCAAGGACTTTCCAGACGAACGGCTTTGGGCTGGATATGGACTAGCAGCGCTGGGTGAACCGGAAGGCTTCGATATGTTGACAGAAGTCATCATTTCTGATTCTCGTTGGACAGAGCGAAGACATGCAGTGAGAGCACTGGGAGATATTGGTCATCCAAAAGCTCTGCCAACAGTCGTGAAGGCTCTCAAGGACAAGCACGTGAATGTCAGGGTCAGTGCAGCGCGCGCATTGGGCGCGATCGGGGACTCGGCTGCGCTTCCCGCTCTTATCGAGGCGCTGAACGATACGGAAGTTACGAAGGTCAACGCGCCAACGACAGTAGAAAAAGAGGTCCGGAAGGCGATAGAGGCAATAAAGGCAAATAGGAAATGACGCATAACCATCTCATCCACCGGACGCTATCGCGCCGGTGATGCTCATCGTTAGGCATCATATGAGAGGAATAATATGCCGTATGAACGAATCATCAGCAAGGAGCATCGGCCTTCAAACGAAAATATCCTCAAAACAATCGGCGATATAACATACTGGCTGGAATTGCGCCAATACCTTGAATCATCTTATGACTTTACCCCTGAATTGATCGATGGTGGGAAGCATGGATGGGCAATTCGATATCGTAGAAGTGGAAAGACACTCTGTAATCTGATTCCCGAAAAAGGTGCATTTACTGTTTTGATTGTCCTCGGCAAAAAGGAAGCAGAAAAAGCTCTGTCCATAATGGATCAACTTAACGCAAATGTACGTCAATTACTTGATAACGCAAAACAACTTCATGATGGCCGATGGCTGTGGATACGTGTACGCAAACAAGGGGATGTTAAAAGCATCAAAGAGTTGCTCAAAATCAAACGGAAGCCAAAGAAGGCTGAATAAGAATACAATGTAGGCAAGCCTAACATCGTGGTCCAGTCGACGCCGCTGCGCGTCGCGACTGACCACGTGCGTTCTGCCACAAGGAGAAAACGATGAAGACCATGACCTCACACATTGCTTTCGTTCTGCTGATGTTGCTGTGCATTGGCTGCGACGGAGAAGAGGGGACATCCGCCAGAGATGGATCGCCGGCGTCCGTTGACATGAGTAAGGCGGAAGAAGAAGTCAGGACGCGTTACGCCAAAGCACATCCTGAGATCCAGGAGTACATTCTTTGGACAGCGCGGACGTTTGGGCCCGGCGGGATGTGGCGCAATGAAGATGCGTTCGCCGGCTTGTCCGGCGGAGAACGTGAAGGGAAGGTCCAATACCTCGCCGCTCTGCTGGAGGATAGTGAATACGGTCGCCACCTTTGCCAGGGACTGGCGGATGCGAGTGCGATCAAGGATGAGCGTCTTGTGCCGGGCCTAATGAAGGTAGCGGGGTATCATCGGGAGAGAGGCGACTACGACTGCCGCCCCAAATGGATGGCCGTGGCCGCGTTGGCCCGCCAGGAATCTGATGTCGCCGTGGGGTTGCTTGTCGGTCTGGTAGACCACGGCAATCAGAACACGCGCAAGTGGGCCCGTGCGGCGCTTTCGCGAAAGACGGGCCAGGACTTCAAGCAAGACAAGAAAGCCTGGGCCCAATGGTGGAAGGCGCAGGGCCACGAGCCCATAGACGACGAACTACTGAAGCCCTGGGAAGCGCCCTCTCAGGAGTAGGTGTGATTGGCTTGGAACCCGTGATACGCAATACACAGAGCAGACACCGCATCGTTTGATCCCGTTTGTTTGGTGAACTCAGGAATCGTGCAGAACAAAGCGATGATCGCGGAGCCGCCGACAACACGTTTTTGCAGATGTACGTAATCGGGGGTAATCGGGGGACACCTTACTTATTTCTTCCTCTCATTGAGGTCTTTGCAAAGGGTACAGCGTGTTTTTTGATGAGTTGTGCTTGATAATGACAGGTTTTGATAGAGGACAGCGGCTGGACTGAATTACTGCGGAGCTTTGGGGCGCAGACATCGATATAACCGGGCATTGCAACTGAAGGGCAAATCTGGTATTTTACCGGCTAAGAAATGTGCGTTGTCGGTGTATGTCGAACGGCGGCCGGAAGTTGAGGTATATGAAACCGGAATACTTTAGACAGAATGAAGAACTGATTCCGCTGGTGCTTTTGGTGGCTTCGGCGACTTTTGCCGTGCTGATGATGGTCAAGACGACAAGTTTCTTCGCGGCCTCGGCCAAGGCGGAACACGTTGTCAAAAGGGCCGTCGAGCAGAACGGCTCGAATGCCGAAGATATCGAAGAAATCGTGGCCGAAGCCAGCGCAATCGCGGATGAATTGAAGAAAGGGAGCCTGTTTGTCCCGCCGGCGCCGAAGCCGGGTCATCCTGTAACTGCGGTCCTGGGCATATTGGGCGACGAGGCGCTGATTCGAGGCAAATGGTACAAAGCCGGCGATAAAGTCCGAGACGCCAAAATCGTTGCAATCGAGCCTACGCAGGTCAGAATCGAATGGCAAGGCGTCGAAAAGGTCTTTGCCCCGAACCAGGCGGCGAGTAGCTCAGGCTCGATCTGGTCGCGGTCAACCGGAAGAAGCGCCAAGGTAGTAGCCCAGGCCAAGGGATCTCCGCAAAAACTGGCCGAGATGGTCCAAATCGGACGTCGGGAAAGTCTTGGTGCGGGCCAACAGCTCTCGGACGAGCAGATAGCTAAATTAGAGCAAAAAGCTGAAAAGCAGCGATTGGCCATCGAAAAGAAGGAACTTCAAAAGGCGTCGGCGGCCTACAAAAAGAGTGTGCAGACGGGCCAGAGAAAAGCCGCGGCACAGAAGAAGAAAACGCCGAGCGACATCAGAAAAGCTAAAGAAAAGGCTGCCGGCAAGAAAACAGTAAGACTCACACAGAAATAATCACATTACGCCCGACTCGGGCCGGCGGCGTGTCCCCGTTGATGCGGCGGCATTCGACATTCCTCCTATTGTTCATGGCCGGGGAGCGTGTGCATTGTGAGATTGGCCGGATGCGATTTTGACGATGGGATCAGCAGGCTGGCGAGGTAGCCGACCGACGCGCATGTGGTGATGCCGATGCCGCCGTACAGGAAGAAGTGCACGTCCGTGAATCGCTGGACGCAGTAAAGTGTTGCCGTGCTGCAAATTACTCCGATGATTGCCCCGGCACTGTTGGCCCGGCGTGTGAAGATTCCCAGTACGAACAGACCGGCCAGGCCGCCGCCTAACAGGCCCAGCAAAGCGAGAAACAAATCCCAGAGCGACTTTATCGGGTAGGTAGCCATAAGCAATGCGCATCCAGTGCCGAACGCGCCCAATGCAACCGTTATGATTCGAGCTAACATCAATCGCGTCCGGTCGGCCGAGTTCGGCTTGAATCGATAATAAAAGTCCGTGACGAGCACTGTCGCCATGCTGTTCATGCTGCTGTCGAGGCTGGACATCGCCGCTGCGAATATTGCGGCAAGAACCACGCCTGCCACGCCGATAGGAAGCTCCCGGACAACAAACCAGGGGAGAATCGCATCGGTATCGAGAGTCGGATTGAGATTCTCTGGCCGGGTCTTGTAAAAGGCATACAAAGCCGTGCCGAGGAAGAAGAAGATCAGCGCCGCCGGTACGGTCAATGCGGCGTTAGTCCAGATCGCCCTGGCAGCTTGTTTTTCGGTTGGGGTGGTAAGGTACCGCTGAATCACGGTCTGATCGGCCGAATACGGCACGAGATTGGAAAAGAGATTGCCTAAGACGACGACCCAGACGGCGGCGGCGGTATAGTCCCAGGTCAGATTCATAGCCTTGAACTTGTCGGCTTCACGGCCCAGATCCACGATTCCGGCAAGGCCTCCTTCCACTTTCAAGGCAATGACGACGACGCAGAGCAGCGCCCCTCCCATCAGCACGAAAACCTGAATCACGTCGGTCCATATTACGGCTTCGATCCCTCCCATGACCGTATAGATCGTGCAAAAAATCCCCATAACCAGGATGCATGTATAGACATTGAAATCCGTCACGGTCGCCAGCGCAACCGCAGGCAAAAACAGCACAATCCCCATGCGGCCGAGCTGCATCAGGCAAAACGCAATGCCGCCGAGCAGACGCAGTGCTACGTTAAAGCGCATCTCAAGGTACTCGTATGCCGTGGCGATGTTTAGCCGTCTAAAGAACGGCAGGTAAAAGAACACGACAATCGGAGCGACCATAATAATAGTAGCCTGGGCCAGAATATAAACCCAATCAGTGGCATATACTTTCGCGGGCATTGCCATGAATGTAATAGCGCTGAGCTGGGTCCCGAAGATGCTGATTCCCGCCGCCCACCAGCACACGCGCCTGCCGCCGAAGAAGAAATCGTCGGTTCCCTTCTCGCGCCTGGAGAAATAGAAGCCAATTCCCAATATGACGGCCAGATAAATGCCCCACGTTGTATAATCGGCCCGGCCGAAGCCGGAACGGACCTGGCCGAATGTGCCGGAGAAGACTTTGGGCGATCTCGTTCCGGGCCGTATTTCGCCCGAAGGGACCACAATCGTCTGGCCCCACCTAACAGCGGCAGTAGTCACATGCCCGGCAGGCAGCGTCCCAACTTTGGTCCAGGTATCGGTTATGGTATGGTACGCCAGAACGTCCGTGCTGAATCCCGGATGCCCGTCGGCTAATTCAAGATTTCTGGCGGCGTATCTGCCGTGGTCCCCGCCGAAGACCAGAATGTGAGTCTGGCCCGCAGATACGGCTGGCGAAGGCGCAGCGACGACCGGGGTGGGAACGTCGGCAATTATTTTCCATCGCCCCGCGCCGGCGCTGCCGTCACCCGGCGAAAATCGGTAACCGTCAGTCAAGTATTTACGCTGGACGTTTCCGTCGTCATCGGTAAACAGCTCGCAGCCGCTAAACAGAAAGAAGGAACCATCCTGGACTGCGGCCACCGGCAAAATGCGTCCCGGCCCGGGCCAGGGATTGAGTTCGATCCAGCGAGGTTCATCCCTGGATAAATCCAAAGCCCAGAAAATCTTCATTGCCTCTTTCGCGTCGGGCGATTCCTGTCCGCTGGCTACGTATATGGTCGTGCCCAGCAGCGCTGCGGCGGTATTGGCGCATGGTCTCGGAAGGGCCGGCAAAGTTGTCCGCTCTATCTTGCCGTCCGCCCATGCCAGCATGAATACGTCCGGATGGTGTCTCTCGGCGTCACTTCCCCCGATACAGACCAGGCCTTCTTCGGTGGTAACCGAAGCCCCGTAAGCCAAAGGTCGCGGCAGCGCCCCGGACTCCCGCCACTGCCCATCGGGGCCGGCGAGGACGTATATCCGGTCCGACCAGACTTTCTTAGCCAGCGGATTCACCTTTCCGTCTTTGAATAAAGGCTCAGGAAAATTCGCCCCGCCGGCGACAATCAATGCGCCCGAGCTAACGCCGGAGAATGCCCCGGCTACACCGAGTGAATCAGGCAAATCAGGCAACTGACGCCAGTTGAGAATCTGCGACTCTGCATCATCGGCCTTCAAATCGCCGCCGATCAGTATCAGAACAACCAGTAAGATCAAAGTACGCCACTTCATTCTCATCTCCGTAAACAGTAAGCAACTACTACTGGATCATTCTTTTGGCAAAGCCCAATCAAAGAATTCGATCCCGGCAAGCTCTTTTTTCATTGCCTGCAATTCTTCCGGCGTCAGTGTTACAAGCGGCAGCCGGGAGGGGCCGCAGTCCAGGCCGATTAGTTTCATCGCGGTCTTGAGGGCAGGATGGATGCGGTAGCGACGGAAAATGCGAACCATCTCAACCGACAGAGCCTGGTACTTTCGAGCCTCATCGAGGTCGCCCCGGTCGAAGGCGTCGATAAGCCGGTGATACAGCGGCCCGGCGAAATTATACGTGCTGCCGATAGCCCCCGCCGCACCGGCGCACAGCGCGCTTAGCAGCATATCATCGCTGCCGAAAAGAACATCGAACCGCCGATTTTCAAATTCCACCGCCGCCTGGTATTTGGGGATGGCGGAGTCGCTGAACTTTATCCCCGCCAGCTTAGGCAAACGCCTGCCGCCTGCGCGTAAGAATTCAACCATGTCAAAATTCATGCCGGTCATGGAAGGAATATGATAGTAAAACAACGGCAGTTTCGGCGCTGCGGATGAGATTTCCGCCAGGCAATCAATCAAAGTCTTTATCGCCTCGAACTTGAAGTAGATCGGCGGTATCGCCGATATCGCATCGGCGCCGATTGCCTGGGCATGTGACGCCAATCCGCGCGATTCGGCAAGGCTGTTGTGGCCGACCTGAACGATAACAGGCAGCTTGCCGGTCGCTGCCTCTACGTATGCAGCCGCTGTGGCGCGGCGTTCTTCGCTCGATAGCGACGGTCCTTCACCCGTTGTGCCGCAGACAAATATACTATTTATCCGGGTTCGGACCAGATGCTCAACTATGGAAGGAACTTGAGCCAGATTCAGCGAACCGTCCTCGCACATCGGCGTAAAGACCGCGGCGACAAGTCCTGTGAGGCGTTTATCCATGTTAGCTACTCATCCTTTCTTCGGCCTTATGAATCTTCGCTGAGTTCTCTGGCGCACAGGCACAAGGCCCGGGGCACGTGGAAGCATCCTTTCCATTTACCGCCTTTCAACTCCATAAGTCTTTCACCTCGACGATTCAGGTAGCCGAGCCACTCTCCATACTCCGGATCGGGATAACGGTCCCATACGTACTCGTGAATCGTCTCGAACCATTGCCGGCACCGGTCGCGACCCGTCGAGCGATAGCCCATTGCCAAAGCGACAAGCGTCTCCAAGTGCACCCACCATAGTTTCTGGTCCCATTCGAGCTGCAAAGGCGGCTTTCCGTCAGCATCCAGGAAATAGAAGATGCCTCCGTATTCGTCGTCCCAGGCGAAGTTGAGCGTGTCGAGAACCACATCTACGGCCTTATCGATAAGCTCCCGGTCGTTCCTCCGGCGGGCGATATCCATAACGAACCACATTGCTTCTATGCCGTGGCCGGGGTTAATCAGCCGTCCATCGAAACAATCCGAATGAGAGCCGTCTGCCGAGACATTCTCAAAGACAAGATTCAAATCCTCATCGAGAAACAGGCCCATGACTTCACCGACGCATACGTCCAGCACCGCGTCCAGTTCTTTGCCGTCGAGCAGCTCCTCCATTTCGAGCGATAGATTGGCTAAGATCATCGACAAGGCCAGCGACTTTAACGGCCGGGTTTCGGCAACGACCTTGGAATACCTGCCCTTGGGATTGTCTTTACGGCGAAGTATGTGCCGGTACGTCCCCAGCGCGATTTCCTTGGCGTTTTGGTCGCCGCAGGCGAGCCAATACTGGCCAAACGCCATTGCGGCAAAACAATCGCTGAATATGTTGTATGGTTGAATCAGCGGCCGGCCCTGCCGGTCGAGAGCAAAGTACCAGTTCCCGGCTTCGTCCGTTCCGTACCGGGCGAGGAATTCGGCGCCGCAGGTCGCAACGTCGAGCCACTGAGACCTCTTCTCGCAGCGATTGTACAGAATGGAAAACATCCAGACCTGCCGGGCCTGAAGCCATACGAATTTGTCGGTATCGTAAACGTTGCCCTCGCGATCCAGGCAGGTGAAATATCCCCCGTACTCAGTGTCGATAGAGTGTCTTTCCCAGAAGGGAATCACATTCTCAAACAGTTCGTTCTTATATAAGTTTGCGTATCTTTCGATATTTGTCATGTTCGTGACGATAATACCAAAACCAATATCGCCGAACAAACACGAAATGGACGTGTAGTATCTTGCAGACACCGGCATCGGAGGGTATTCTATGACGAGTTGAAAGGGGGCACACTATGAAAAATGAGACTATTTTTTGGGATGTTGATACCCAGTTCGACTTTATGCGGCCTGAGGGCAAGCTGTACGTCCCCGGTGCCGAGACGATAATTGACAGAGTCAGCGACGTCAGAAGGTTCGCCCTTGAGAATGATTACTCGATCGTTGCCGACGTTGACTGGCACAGTCTCGATAACGATGAAATTTCGGAAACTCCCGATTACAAGCGGACTTTCCCGCCGCACTGCATGGCCGGTGAGCCGGGCGGCGAAAGGGTAGGCTTTCTGGGTGAGCTGCCGATTGAATACGTTGGGCTTGAGACGATGGAATCCAATGCTCTGAGCACGCTTATCAGCAAAGAGCAGTTTCACATTGTCATAAGAAAAGACGCTCTCGACGTTTTCTCGAACCCAAACACGGACAAACTCGTAGAGCTGATCCACCCGAAAAAGGTTGTCGTCTTCGGCGTCGCTCTTGATGTTTGCGTATGTTGCGTCGTGGAAGGGCTTAGCAGGTTCGACGACATAGAACTCTGCGTTCTAAAAGATGCCGTAAAGGGCCTTGAAGTCAGGCCCGAGCAGGAAATATTCGATCAGTTCAGGCGAATGGGAGTCGAAGTCACCGAGTTCGGTGATTTAGAATTTAGAATTTAGAATTGAGAATGGATTCCTGCTTGCGCAGGAATGACAACAACGAAATACGAGATACGAGAATGTGGTTGATCAAAGATAGTCCGTCGCTGCTGACCGACCTGTACGAGCTGACGATGGCGCAGGTCTATTTCAACAAGCAGATGGACAAAACGGCTTATTTTGAAGTTTTCGTCAGAAGGTTGCCTGAGAATTGGGGATTCTTCGTGATGGCCGGCCTCAACGAGATTGAATCATTTCTCCACGAGTTCAGATTCACCAAAGCCGATATCGACTTCCTGCGATCCACAAAACTGTTCACGCAAGATTTCCTACGATACCTCGCAACTCTCACGCCCGATGTGAAGATACGTTCATTGCCGGAAGGAACCGTGTTTTTCCCGAACGAGCCGATTCTGGAGGTGGCCGGCCCTTTGATTTGTGCGCAGTTGCTGGAGAGCTACATCCTGAACATACTCGGCTTTTCAATTATCGAGGCGACGCTTGCGACGAGGATTTCCATCGCCGCTAAGGGGGCTACCGTCGTCGATTTCGGCCTGAGACGCTGTCAGGGCCCGGTCGCCTCTTTGCGCTCTGCAAGGGGCGCGCAGGTGGCCGGCTTTCGGGCGACCAGCAATGTATTTGCTGCAAGAGAGCTGGGATTCGCTCCATCGGGAACGATGGCGCATTCGTTTATCCACGTCCACGAATCTCAGGGGCGGGCTTTCGCCAACTTCGCAGAAACTTACGGCGAAAACTCAATCCTGCTCGTTGACACGTACGATTCTATTGAGGGGATACAGGAAGCCGCAAGCCTGGCAAAACAGCTCCATGAAGAGAAGGGCATTAAGATACGGGGCATCCGTATCGACAGCGGCGATCTGGTCAAGCTAAGCAACTTTGCCCGCGAGCATTTCCGGGAAAGGGGCGTCGCTTTTCTGAATATTTTCGTCAGCGGCGATCTTGATGAGTTCAAAATTGACGGTCTGCTGAGCCATAGCGCTCAAATTGACGGATTCGGCATTGGGACGCGCTTTGCGGTCTCCCGCTTTGCTCCAGCTATCGAGATAGTGTACAAAATCGTTCAGTATGGCAACAAAGAGGTTTTCAAAACTTCGCCCGGCAAACAGACCCGCCCGGGCAGAAAAACGATCACCAGGATCAAAGACAAATATTACCAGAGGGACATAGTTTCACCGCTGCAATCGGATGCAGACGATTTGCTCACGCCGTTTGAATCGGCTGAACAGATGCAAATGATACAACAAAGGCTCGCCAAAGAGCTTTCGCTGCTGGATGATTCGATCAAGGCAATCAGGAATCCTCGGGCATATCCCGTCGTGTGAAAAGTGGCTTAACTCAAAGGCCTGCTGTATCCCTGTTCTTTGTACTTTTCGAGCAGTCTTGTCAGCCGTTCGACCACTTGTGGATGCTCCCGGCACACGTTCTTTCGCTCCGAAGCGTCGGTGTTCATGTCATAAAGCTGGATGGGCGGGTCATCCGGCTTGCCTCGGCCGCTCCAGCCGCCGGAGCCTTTGCCAAGGATCAGCTTCCATCTGCCCTGTCGTATAGCGAACATTCCGCTTATGGAATGATGAACGGTTGCCTGGCGGATAGATTCGTCAAGTTTGCGGCCGGTCAGGGCCGGCAGGATATTATAGCTGTCCTCACCCGCATCCGCGGGCAATTCGTGCCCCAGTATCGCGGCACAGGTCGCCATCAGGTCAACGTGGCAAATCGTCTCGTCGCTGACCGAGGCCGGCTTGATATGTCCGGGCCAACGGGCAATAAACGGCACCCTGTGCCCGCCGTCCCACGCATCGGCCTTGATGCCCCGGTAGATGTGGCTCGGATTGTGCCCGAAACGCCTCACGCTGTTTGTCTGGCCGTTCATGTTCGTGCCATCCCGACCCGGCGAGCCGTTGTCGCTTGTGAAAATGATCAGCGTGTTGTCGGCAAAGCCGTTGCGTTCGAGTGTGTCGGTTACACTGCCGACAACGTGGTCAACCTGGTGGACAAAATCGCCGTAAGCTCCGGCCTGACTTTTGCCTGCGAACTCCCGGGCGGGGGCTATCGGCGTATGCGGGGCGGTCAGGGGCATGTACAGAAAGAACGGCTTGCCCGGTGTTTGTCTGAAAGCTGTGTTGCCGGCTCTGCCGACTTTGGCGTCGATGTATTCGACGGCTTTTCTCTCCAGACCCGGCAGAATCTCTTGAAGCCTCCACCCCCTTAGCATTGGCCCCGGGCAGCCGAACATGTCGTCGGGCTTTTCCTCGGTGGGAATGCCGACGGTCCTGTCGTTTTCAATGAAACAATAGGGCGGGAAGTTGGGAACCGCCGTTCCGAAATAATAGTCGAATCCGCTCGTGGTCGGTCCGTTGGCGATGGGTCCGGCGAAATCCACGTTGGAGCCGCTTTCTTTGACATTGGTCTTGCCGATGCCGAATGGTTCTTTGCCGTCCGTGGTCGGCCAATCCCAGCCGAGATGCCACTTGCCGATACAAGCCGTGTCGTAGCCGTGATCTTTCAGAAGCTTGCCGACAGTGAGGCGGTCCGCTTCTATCAGCGGTTTGTCCCAGGGCCACAAGACCGACTTCTTAAGGCGGCTCCGCCAGCAGTAGCGGCCCGTAAGGATTCCGTACCGGGTCGGAGTGCAGACAGCCGACGGCGAATGGGCGTCGGTAAAGCGAACTCCCTCGGATGCAAGCCTATCCAGATTCGGCGTGGGTATCTTCGATTCGGGATTCTGGCAGGCAAGGTCGCCGTAACCCATATCATCGGCCAGAATGTAAATAATGTTGGGCGGTCGCTTCTGCTGTTCCTTCAACCGGGCCTGCGAGCACCCCGGCAGCAGCAAGGCCCCCAAAGCAAAACCTGCCGATTGCAGAAAATCACGACGCCTGATTGAGCTGTCTTTCATAGGCGATTTCTCCAGGAAAGAACAAATTTGCATACTGGCATGTCGTTCCATTCGAGTTATAATGATAGTAGAAATGCAAGAGAGAATCCAGAAGGGAAATGAAGATGCTCAATAATTACAATTCCAGCCAGCCGGAATCCCAAAGCCGGCAGGACTTGCAGGATTGTTGCCCGCCCGCTTCAGATCGTGGTCGGCAGACCTGGAAGGCCCTGATATTCGTCGCTATTGTGGCTGCGGCCGGCGTAGTTTTGGCGCATTCGCTTGTGAAGAAGTCGGACGCTATGGCCGAAGCGGCACTTTGGGGACCGGAACTGGATTCGCTTGCCTCTCTTGACGAAGTAGCGACCGAGGTGGATGCGGTTTTCATACTTATTGCCGGCAAGAATCAACAAGATGCTCAGACTTTGGTCGGCGAGATCGAAGCGGCAACAAAGAATATCCGATCGCGCGGAAATCAAATCTCGGCTTTCAGGCTCAAAGAAGATGCGGCTGATTATGAGAATATGGCCGAGCAGTTTTCCGTGCCCACCGTCATGGCAATGGTTAAAGGACTGGGATACAGCGCGGTCTCGGGCCAAATCACTGAGGCGAATCTGCTCGATGCGTTTACGACGGCGTTGCAAGCGCCGGCGGGCTGCTGTCCGCCGGGGACGGACCCCTCGGTTTGCGATACTATGGGTTGCGGACCTTCTGATCCCAAATAGCGAAAAACAAAGCTGGGTCTATGTGAGGTGCTCTCCGGTGGTCATAATATTGACTCTGCTGAGCTTGACACCTTTCAGGCACGCCATATTGTTCGCCACCTTTTCAATTTCTCCGACTTTGCCCTTGAGTATTATGACCTCAAGGCAATTGTGGTGGTCCAGATGCACATGGGTGGACGCAATCACCTGCAACAGATGGCTGTGCTGAAGGTCAATCAATTTGGCGGACAATTCCGTCGAATGATGGTCGTACACGAGGAATACCCCCGCCACGGCCCTGGTCGCCGGCTTTGCCAGCCGCTGCTCAGACAGGCGATCGCGGATCAAATCCCGGATCGCCTCGGAGCGGTTCGAGTAGCCCTGTCCGGCAATAAGCTCGTCGAACATTGAAAGCAGTTTCTTGTCCAGCGATACTCCAACACGCTCAGTTTGACTCATTTTGTTTCTCCGTGAAGTCAGGGAATTCACAATCTACCCGGCATTCTTCACAAAATTGGGATTATTGTCAATTTCTTCTTTGACAGGGTAGCACGAATTGTATATTCTTATGCGCACAGTGCAAATCGCTTTTTGCACCGGAACTTGATTTGGGGACGGCACGTGATGTTTTGGGAGCAGGAACGAGCAGACATTATGAAGACAACGATAGCTCTAAGCGCAATGCTTTTATTGAGCGTGGCTAGTACTTCAGTTGCGGACAATGCTCAACAAGATGCAACAGACGGTTTCTTTGGTATCGGGGAAAGCCTCGCTGGCAGTGGGGTAGAGATCGGAGTTGGCGTTACAGGTATTTACCAGCAAACTGTTCGCGGCGGCCTCGACACCCATCGCCGGTCCGGCCGACATTCAGGCAGCTACGATCTGGAGATGACGGCAGATCTTCAGAAACTTCTCGGATTCGATGGGGGAAGCATCTATATACTTGTCGAGGGCGGCTGGCCCGATGAAGAAGGCATTGATGCCGGTTCGGTGGGCAGTGTTTTTGGTGTGAATGCCGATGCTATTGGAAATGACGCAATGCTCGTCAAAGAACTTTACTGCCGGTATCCTTTATTAGGCGATAATACCACCTTGATGGTAGGTAAGATAGATTTCACGAGTGTATTCGATGCTTCTGCGTATGCCGATGACGAAACATCCCAGTTTCTAAACGGGGCTTTCGTTGACAATCCGACGATCCCGTTTCCGGATTACAGTCTCGGCGCGGTCCTTTCCTGTAATCCCACCGAGTCGTGGTACATCATGGCCGGCGCAGCAGACGCCCAGGCCGACGGCAGAGAAACCGGCTTTAGGACAACGTTCGGCGGTGAAGATTATTTTCTCTATATTTTAGAGACCGGCATAACGCTGGAACTGGATTCGGCCGGTCGCGCCCTTCAGGGTGCTTATCGTGCAGGCCTCTGGAACGATCCTCAGCCAAAAGGACACTCGGATGCTACCAGGAACTATCGTGACGATGTCGGATTCTACATTAGCTGTGATCAGATGCTGACTAAGGAAAACACCGAGCCGGAAGATAGCCAGGGCCTCGGCACATTCTTCAGATACGGATATGCAAACAGCAGGAAAAATGATATCCACTGTTTCTGGAGCGTGGGCTTTCAATACCAGGGTCTTGTGGAAGGTCGTGACGAAGACGTGCTCGGCATAGGTTTCGCTCAGGGGATTTTCAGCAACAAGGCATCTGCCACTTACACCGAAGATTGCGAAAATGCTCTTGAGCTTTACTACAACGTCCTGGTCAGGCGGCAGGTGAGCATCAGTCCGGGCATCCAGTACATTACCAATCCGGGTGGCGACAACGCAGTCAGTGACGCTGTCGTATTGGGCCTGCGGACACAGATCATGTTTTAGACACAGGGCCGACAGAAGGGCCTGGCCGCAGAGACGACGTGTAAATAGCCGCCGCTTCCGAGTTCCTGAGGGGGGGCGAGGGGGGATTAATTTCAAAATGATTCCTCAACGCCCAGGGAGCATTGTTTGTTATTTCCATCTCGTTCTTCTGATCGACGCGCTCGGCTGTAGAAAAACGTTGACGCCGTTAGGCTCGGGGAATTCGTCCTCGCGCATCCACTTGCCGTATCTCTCCGGGCTGCGGTGTTTGTCTTCCACCCTGAAAGTCTTGAAGCCGAAGTATATTCCCCCCTTGCCGGTAGCTAAGGATATGTACGGTCCTATCATAGGGCATCGTATCACAAACCAGGGATCGTCGCCTTTCCACGGATTAGTATCCTTCTCCCAGAATTTTGGGACGGGACGAATCATGTGCCCGGCGACAATATCAAGCTTCAGGCCGACCCCTTTAGGTTGGTAATCCCTGACATCATGGTCGAACCACAAGCCGCGTTCATACGAGCCAAGCGTCAGACTCAGGCCTTCCACGTTGCCGGCCCTGCAACCGCCCAATAGCAAAATGACAAGAAGTAAAAGTAAACGTCGCATTATGATTTCGTAGAGGTATAGAAAAATGACTATTCTATCCCCCCCAAGAACGATCTGTAATATTTAATATACCATATTAGCCTGCAAGAGTCAAGAGAATTCCTGCTCGTGACGGCAGATTTCATCGGTAGTATCAAGCATCCACGAGTGGACTGTCGAGTAAACCTGAGTCTTATTTCCGGCCGGCATTCTGTTTGAGCGCGGTCAGAATCTTCATGCAGGCGGAATTAAGCTCCACAGCGCGATCCTCGGCCGCAGCCTCGGTATAACATCGAAATTCCGGCGCGTTGCCGGAAGGACGCAGGTGGATGACTTCATCGTTGTCGAAGGTCATGCGCACGCCGTCGGTGCGGTCGATGCCGCGGCAGTTGCCGCAAAGCCCGCCAAAAACATCGGCGGCTCTGGCCCGGTCTTTCTCTTCATCGCCCGAGTCGAACATGCTGAGGATGGATTTGCTGTCTTCCTGTGGGAAGTTCTTCAGGCGGTCACTTGCGGTATAGCGTTCGGGAAGATCGGCTACGAGTTCTGAGAGCTTTTTGCCCTCGGTGGCGGCAAGCAGCATGATGCTCAAGTGGAGTATTGCCGCATCGCGCGTCGGCAGGGCGCGCAGAGTCTTTCCAAACAGCCGGATGTCGGAATTTGTCAGGAATCCACCGTTGGCTTCGTAGCCGACGGCAACTTTTGCCCCGCTCTCGACAGCTTCGATCATTGATGCTATCACGTAGGGCGAGCCGATGCGCGTGCGGCTGACATTCCTGAAGTAGCCGGACTTCTCCACCGCAGTGTTGCAACTCACGGGTGTGCTGACCGAGTCGGCGGCAAGATATTTCGCACAGAGAATGCCCGCCACGTCCCCGCGAAGCCACCGGCCCTTTTCGTCGGCTATCAGAGGACGGTCGCTGTCGCCGTCGGTGGAGATGATTGCATCGTAAGAATCCTCGGTGGCCCACTTCGCAGCCAGCTCAACGTCTTCGGCGCGGATCGCTTCGGTATCGACGGGAATGAACGTGTCCGACCGGCCAAGCGCAACCGCCTCGGCGCCGAGACCTTTGGCAATCTCCAGGATGATGTCGCGCCCGACGGCCGAGTGTTGATAGACGCCGATTCGCCTGCCCTTCAGGCAGTCACCTGGGAAAACGTCCAGATAACGATCCACATACATCTTGCCGGCGGCGTCCGACAGAGGCCACTGCTCATCCAAAGGCGACGCAAAACTCTTCGCATCCGTAAAGAGACTCTCATCGAGGCTGACAACCTGCTCGCGTATGCCGGCCTCATCCGACTTGAGAATCTCGCCCGCGGCTTTGTTGAACTTTATGCCGTTGCGGTCGGCCGGGATGTGGCTGCCGGTCACCATTATTGCCGGGACACGGTTTACAATCCCATACAGCGCAGCCGCCGGCGAAGGGACCTTGCCGCAATTGATCGGCGTGTAGCCCATCTCGGCGGCGGCCCGACGAACGGCCTCCATGATTCTGTCGGTGCTCGGGCGCAAATCACCTGCGATGGCGACCTCTGTTCCGCCCTTGTTGATTTCACCGACCGACTCCAGGTGCTGAAGGAATCCCCTGGTATATACGTAGCAGACGAAGTCCGTCATGTCATCGGCAAGTCCCCGGGCGCCGCTGGTTCCAAATTTCACGCCGCTGCTTGTCATCAAATCCTGCACTTTGACTTCCATTGCTGTCTTCCGTATAAAAGGATTTATCGCTTTTTGGCGAGGATGTAGTCGAGTCCGAACATGTGGCTCTTAACGGCTGAAGGATTGGCGCCCAGAATAGTCACCTTGAGCTGGTTCTTTCCTTCACGCAGCCGGCATACGGGCAGCTTTACGTCAAAAGCAATCACCGACGGATTATAGAGATCCAGCCGGTCCAGCTTCGTCTCTGAATTCACGCCAATGCGCACGATGCCATAGTCCACAGCTTTGGTGATACCGAGTGTCACATCGTAATCGCCCGCTTCTTCGATGTTGAACTCAACGACCAGGCTGTCCTGTTCTTTGGCATTTCTCCACCACAGTTGGCGGTTGTTGCTCCAGCGGAATTGCGGGAGGTTCTGAATTTCGGTGATCCCGCCGGACCGCTCGGCGACGCGGAGCGTCTCGCCTTCGATGGCATTCTTAACGAGTCTCGGTTTGATTATATGCTCGACCGCCTTGGGGATGGCGCGTTTGGCCTCCTTGGGATCGGGCTTGACATCCCACGTTGCGCCGGGCCTGGCGTACCAGAAAGTAGTCGGGGCATAGTTCATGGTCGTTTTGGCCCAGTGCCATAGTTCCATGTCGAATCGAATGGATTTGCTAAATGGAATGGCATCCAGTGAGCGGTACCGGGAATTGACTGTAAAGCCGGGCTTGAGGTTGCCGTCGCCGCTCGGCTGGGCATGAAACGCCGATTCGAAGAAGTTAGGCTTGCACCAGGCGTAGCCGTAGTAGTCTTCTGAGCCTGTGCCGATGTGGGATGGGAAGGACTCGCCGTCCACGTAAATCTTCTCGTCGCCCTCTCCCCACCACGTATTGGCGGTATTGAACAGCGTCAGAACGTCGCCGACGTAGGTGCCCCGGCCCTTAACGGTAATCCAGTTCAGGTCGAATGCGCCGTTGTCTTTGGCTTTTTCGTTGGATTGTGTCTCGATTTCAGTCCACTGTTTCCACGCCGCGTGAAAATAGCATGAGCGGTCGTCCCAGTCCCAGGCTTCGCTGAGAATTCGCCCGCGGGTCAGCTCAACCGGCTCGGAGCCGAGGTTCAGGATGCTGATCTTAGCCTGCTCCCGGAACGGCATAATCCAATAGCACGAGAGCGTCTTGTCGGCGGATACGGCGGTGTACCACGTGGAGTGCGGACGTATGTGGTAGCCCGTTCCGAAGAAATCACCGATCGGGCACCAGACCGTAGGGCTGCCGTCGAATTCCATTTTGATTATTGTGCAGCGTAATGCCTGTGACAAATCGTCGGCCTGCAATCGGAACTCGAGCGAACGGACGGCTCTTTGTCCGCTTATACTGATGGATTGTTCTTCGGAAGGCGAGAGCCTCCCCTCCAACGTCTCCTCCTTGGCCCGTTCAAGGCCGATGCGCACATTTTGTCCGAGCAGTCGCTGCACGCGGTCAAGAGTCGAGCGCGCCTGTTCGAGACTGTTTTTTGTAAAGGATTCGATCTTGGCCCCCGGTTCATAGCTTCGGTAATTGATTTGATAGTAGAGGGCCTCGCCCTTTCGTGCGCCTTCGTCGATAAAGGCCTTGGTTTCATACGTGACCTTACAGTGCTTTGCATAAGGAATTGGCAGATAAAGATTATGGCCTCGATGCCTGTAGGCTGTTTCAGGTGAGACGCCGCGTGATAACGGCTCGGCGACCAGCTTGCCGCCGCTGATCAGATCGGCCATCGGTCCTTCGATGACCGGCTCTGCCTTGCCGTCAAGATAGACGCGAAGCGTGCCGTTGCTGAATTCGCCGCCGCCGGGCCCGTGCCAGGTCGCCCAGAAACGCACGACCGCTCCCGGACCGTCGGCGTCCATAAGCACGTGTTCTTTTCTGCCGTTATTGTCCTCGATCCGGACGAAGTAGCTTCGGTCCCAATTGGCCCACCAGGTGGGAGAGCCGGGTTCGGTGGAATTGCGGTCATAGCTGCTGAACTGCCTGCAGGTATATGCCGGCCTCGGCAGCCGGGCTATACGGTCCCGATTGACCATTTCATCCAGAAGCGATTCAAATGTGACCGGGCCGGATTCTGCGTTTCCCGCAAAGCTTGCCGTAGTATGGCACGCGCTCAGGACAATAATGATGATCCATGGTGTTGAAAGGGTCTTGTTCTGTTTCATAGTCTCACCTGCCTCTACCGAATGTTTCGTTCTCTCTGATTCACGACGAATCTGATATAGCCGTAGATAATACCATAACAGGCTCCGATGCGCCAAGCCGGGTATTCCGGCGGCGACAATCGGTTTCTTGCCATGCCGCCGCAGTTGCGGTATCATCCCGGCGGGAGAATGGACGTGTAAGGGACAGACCTCGCCCGGCGCTGCTTACAGCGAGTACCATGATTCCGCCGCAACCTCTCACAACCTCACGCAAAGCTCCAACTACTCACAATCAAAGAGAGGGCACGACCAACACCGGCCCTTGTGACATTGGATCGCAGCCCCGAAAGAATAAAAAGTACCGGACCCGAATGGCGGTTCCTTAAGCAAAATATCCTGTTTCTCTGCAATTCTTGAAGCATTTTTGCCTGAACTGCCGAAATTACTTATGAGTACGGTTTGTTGTGTCTATTCCGACGATAGCGACACCTGCAAATTCATACAAGTTCGCTTCCCGGAGCGGGGATGTTGTTTCCGTTAAAACCTTAAGGAACCGCCATTCGTACAATGTCCCCTTTTCTTCCAGCGCGTTACGGCGCCGGCATCATTCTACATATCCGCGAGATCGAAGGCCGGGACGCGGAGCTAAGCTTTTCCTCACGGAAATCACTCGCGCCCATCAGGCGGGTCGATGAAGTAAACGTCCTGGAAGAAGCACTGACCGAGAACAAGCCGAAACTGTCCTTCAAGCCTTATCAAACGAAGTTCGTGAGATTACTGTTCTGAACATCTATTCGGCATCACCCGATTCCGGGGCCGCCATACTTGATTCCAGCCGATATCTGCGTCCCAAAGCTCCGCAGTAATTCAGGGTGGGCTTTAGCCCGCCGACCAAAGCTAAAGCACGCCGCCCCTCGCCTTTTTCCTTTTTCCTTTTTACCTGTCCCTTATCCCACCCGTTGGCCTCTATCAAAACCTATCATTAACAAGCACAACTCATCGAAAAATGTACCCCCTATGGGGCAGGCGTACACCTTTAATTCCCTGCCCCTAGTTTCTCCAGTTTCTCCCTTTAATTCTCCCGAAACATTCCGCTAATGGTCCCTCCTGGAGCGAATGTTTCCGTTAGTAAATCGCACGTGTGGTTGACGGCATTCGAGTAAAACACAAGTGGATATTTCTTTGTAACCTCGATACTGCCCACGAAACACCATGCCTTGTGGACTTTGCCCGAGCTACCGGCCACCTCGAAAAGTACCCCGTAGTAAAGCCTAAACGGCAATTTCCCTTCTTCGTCAAGCTTGGCAAGTACGGTATTCATGTTACCTTGAAGCGGCTTTAGCGAACCCTCGATCCCATGTAATACTTCCTCCGGCATACTTCGGTCTTTCACAAGGCAGACCATCCTCTCACCTGGGCGCAATACCACTGGCCCATCAACGTTACGTCCGGACACGAACACTAAATCGCTGAAAGCTTTCGAGCGGGAGTAGATTAGCCTAGCGTCGCACAGAGTCTCATAGTAGGTGCCATTGTTGATCAGAACCACACGGGCTGACCGCCCTCTGCTGCTGTCCTCCATGTAGTCGACAACCAGACCCTTGAAATCGTGTGACGTCCGGAGGAACTGGTAGTAGAAAGTTAAAGAGGCCAGCAAGAGAGCACAACATGCAATCTTTTGCTTTGTTATAGGCACCCAAATTCTCGCCTTCACACATTTCGTGATCCGTACCATGAAAGTTGCCATTCTTACTTACCTCCAGTATTTCTTTACGTTCTATGGGATTTTAATAGGGACGTTGGGGCTGTTGAAAAAGGTGAGATTGCTTCGTTGCTGCGCTCCTCGCAATGACAAAAGGCTTATTTTTATGTCATTGCGAGCGATCCGAAGAATTGCGTGGCAATCTCAAATGTCGCCTTGTGACTTTTTTAACAGCCCCAACGTCCCAAATAATTTCCATGTTATCACTCACCAATTTCTGGAAAGGGCGGCCTTTCGGGAATCAACTGCGGTGCTTTATTTGCTACCTTTAGCCTCCTCCGATCCCATGCCTGATAGAAGTTCACGAGTAGGCTGAGAGTTAAAGCAATGGAGAGTGAAACACTGATCTTGAAGGATATCGAGGAAGTGACGTTCTTATTAATCGGGCTCTCATCACCTGTTGTTATCTGGCTGTCTTGAACATCTTCGATGATTGGGCTGTTGTTGCCATGAGTCGTCTTGCTCCCGAGGTTTCCAGTTATGTCTTTGCCATCGACCAAAACAGTCATTCCACCCATTACTGTGATTTTACGAGTATGCCCAGAGTTGTCTTTGAATTGTTCATATTTTGTATTCACGTCCTGAGAGCTACGGAGAAGTTTCGTGGTATCTTGACGCGTCCAAGTCGAATTGTACTCTTGAAATCTAGCGGTGAGAGCTTGAATTTTCTCTTCAGTCCACTGACCATGTGCAATGAAAGGAAAGACAAGCAAACCGACGAGACCAAGAAACATGACGATTTGTTTCATTTCTCTGTCCCTTATATTTGCAGCTAACTATGTATATATGGTTTCCGTATAAGACTCCAGAACTCTCCGAGTGCCAGTATAACACCCCTTTGACCGAAGTCCATAAGTAGTCCTTTGGAAACGGCTTAGGCCGGTTCTCCTTCTTATTAGGGGTCTTATATGGTTTCCGTATAACATCGCAAGCCTCTCATCGTTCGAAGGGAGTCTATACTGCGGCAGGCGGATGTGCAAGAGAAAAGGTCTCGTATGTCGTATTGCGTATGTCGTATTTCGGAGACAGGAGACAGAATACGGGAGAAACAGGGTGAAAGGCAGAATACAAGAGACAGGATACAGGAGAAACACGGCAAAAGGCAAAAGTTCAAAGGAAAAATGCCTTTTAGACAGGATTTACAGAGGTAAAATTTAGCCACGAATTCACACGAATCTTGTAGGGGCAACCCTATGTGGTTGCCCTGGGCAGACACATGGGCCTGCCCCTACGATTCGGAAATTCGCGTTAATCAGCCAGAGGCGGATTAATCCGTGGTTTCAATTTGGTGGTTGTTCGTGTTCATTCGTGGTTTGAAGTTTTTTGGTTGCGGCCAAAGGCTGCGCTGCGTTAATCAGTGTCCACTCAAATTCCTAACCCTTTAATTTCCCTTTAATTTCCAGATTTGCGGCGCTCGATCATGGCACGGATGCCTGCCAGTGGTAGTGAAGCACTTGCGAGGTAGTGGGGCAACCTGTGCTTTTCGCCAAACACCCACTCACATGTGCCATTCTTTTTGAAGTCGGTTACAAGGTCAATGACTGTCTGGTTTGCAAGTTGGGGATCCACGAGGTCCAGCGTGTAAACAAACCAGCCGGTGGGTGTAGCCCAATAAGCACCGTTTTGATACGTGTCACGAGCGGCACGGCACGTTTCCCAGTAAACGCCGCCGGGGAGATGGCGAATCTGGCCGTTTTGTACTATCTGCGAGTAGTTATCCCGAAAGTAACCGGCTATTGCCCTTGACTGCCTGTCGTTGGCAACTCCAAGATAAACCGCGAAGGCGGAACCCCAGATGTGATGCTCCCTGCAGTGAATAGTAGCTGCTCTGAAAAGGCCGGTTTGCGAATCCCAGAACACTTCCCGGATGCTCCTGGCTACGGCATCGGCCTCGTGCTTCCATTTGGCTGCATCGTCTTTGCGGTCAACTGCGCTGAACAAATCGGATAGCCTGCAGCCGGCCTCTACGTACAAAAGAGAGCAAAAAAGAACATCACCCTGCATCTGAACCGTATCGGTAAAGCCGTAGGGACAACGGTCCCAGCCGTCGCTCTTGATATGAACCAATCCTGTTTTGGGATTGCGCTGTACGGCATTCATTGTTCTGACAAGATCATCGATAATTTCTCCAAGGAACTCCGGGTCCTTTGTCTTCTGGTATGTGTGCCAAGCCACTGCGACAGTGAACTGTGAGCCGTCGGCTACCGGATTGGCGCCCATTGTCCCGAAGCCCGGCTTGTATATGGGACGGCCGTCAAATGCAACGCAGTCCACTCCGGCGCCGTCGGCCCTTATGTTGCCGATGAAGATCCTGCTCGCATCGAGCAACTCCTTGTCGGAGTAAGAATCAACAGACCCTTCCAGTGTGTAAGCAAAGTCTCGCAGCCAGAAAGCCTCATAGCCAATTCCCACCTGGGGCGGAAACGCGGCTGTGCCGTCCTTCATCGTCCGCCTGCCGGCGCGAATCAGGCGGTGGGATTCACTCTCAAGCCATGTGACTGCCTCAGCTAAGGTCGCAGGACCGGCAAGGGCGTCTGTGATTTGTGCAGCCGACATAAGAGCGGCAATGAGAAGAAACGGAACAAAGTTCTTGAACATCCGGGCTTCTCCCACTAACTTTGTTAGAGTGCTGCTCTGTTGAAAATATCCGGCCGGCGCATGTCATTGCGAGCGAAGCGAAGCAATCTCAAAGACGGCGATGGAATTTCCTGCTCGCCACGGAGGAGATTGCCACGGCCCTTCAGGCCTCGCAATGACATCCCGCAAAGCTTTCAACAGAGCATTAGAGTGCCTTAGGCACTGCACTAACTTGACAGATTCCTTTTTCTATATCGGAGTCTAAATTTGTGCCCGACAATGGTCAAGGTAAAATCAGTGGCTTTGCCTTTCCCTGTCGCGGCCTGTAAGGAGAGTCAAAAATGAAGATAAGAACAAATTGTCTTATTGCCGTGCTGATCCTGGCGGGATGGCCGGCCCTGGCGGTCTGTGCGGAGATAGAACCGTTGTTAGTCATAGAACCGAGCAAGGAGAATCCGCGCAATTCCGAGGGGGACATAATCGAGTTGAAAAACGGGCGATTGTGCCTGATTTATACCCGGTTCACAGGCGGCAGCGGCGATCACGCAGCAGCCGATCTTGTTATGCGTACTTCCGACGATGACGGTGGGAGCTGGAGTGACGACAGGATCGTTGTCCGGCGTCCGGGCGGACTGAATATCATGTCCGTATCGCTTCTGCGGCTGGCCAGCGGCGAGATCGCTCTGTTTTACTTACGCAAGACATCGAAGGAAGATTGCCGGCCTCTTATGTGCATCTCGACCGATGAAGCCCAGACCTGGAGCCGGCCGGCTGTGTGTATCACCGACAAGGTGGGTTACTATGTGCTGAACAATGATCGCGCTGTTCAACTTCAGCAAGGTCGGTTAATCCTTCCCGTAGCCTGGCACCAGGGCCCCGGACAAAGTCGGGACACTGCCGGTGTGATTATGTGCTACCTCTCCGATGACAACGGCAAGACCTGGCGACGCAGTAAAGACTCATTCAAAGGATATGCTCCCGAAGGGCAGCGCATTACCGTGCAGGAACCGGGCGTAGTTGAGCTGAAAGATGGACGGTTGATGATGTTCATGCGGACCAATGCAGGCAGCCAGTACGTCTGTCACTCCCGGGACGGCGGCGAAACCTGGTCAAAGGGCCGGCCATCGAATCTGGCCTCGCCTTTGAGTCCCGCCTCCATCAAGCGCATACCCTGGACGGGTGATTTGCTTTGTGTCTGGAACGATCATTCCGGGATACATCGCTACCCTGCGGGGCGTCGAACACCGCTATGTTTGGCCGTTAGCCGGGATGAAGGTAAGACCTGGAGCAAATCCAGGATTATCGAGGGCAATCCTGACGGTTGGTATTGCTATACGGCGATTACGTTTGTGAAGGACCGAGTGTTATTGGCCTATTGTGCCGGCGACAAGAAAATAGGCGGGTTGAATCGACTGAAAGTTCTTGCAATATCGAGAGATTGGCTGATCGGACCGTGACGGCTACTCGTATGTCGTCGTACGCAATACGCAATACGCAATACGATATACGATCTATAGTGCTCGTCCACAGGATTGACATCGGCAGCGCCAAATCATGCGAGACAGGGTCGAACAGAGGTATCACCTCGACGCTGTCCCTATTACAGCCTATTAAAGCAAAGTCCTATTAAAGTCCAAATCCCGTGGGCGTCCGATAGTCTAAACACCCCCTGCGTCAAGTGTTTAACAACTTCATTTTGTCGTTAAGTTCTTCGCCGTTTCTGTCGAATTAGCTACCAGGAGTTGTGTGACAAGGCTTTCACTGATCCAATAGTTATTCTTGCCTCAAATACTATCGACCAGATCGAAGACCTGTTTTTGCGTCATCTCAAATGGAAGGAAAGTATCCTATACTATCACATTTTTGGGAGATGAAGAAATGAGAAAGAACAGTGTATTTCTGATAACGGTCATTGTATTGGGATTTTTGCGACCGGCTTCAACTGCGAGGGCCGATGAGCTTAGTGAGTTGAAGCAGCAAGTCGAGACCCAAAATATGACCTTGTCGCAATTGCAGCAGAGAATTGCCGGACTTGAGGCAGAGAAAAAAGAAGGCATTGTCTTGCCTGGGAGCCTCAACTGGGCCGAGAAAATCAAGATATCCGGTGACTTTAGGTATCGTCACGACCATACCGACAAAGAAGATATGAGTGGCGGATGGGAAAACGGAGTGGATCGCCATCGGGTGCGTGCGCGATTGATGATCGATGCAATAATCAACGGCGATTGGGATGTTGCCGTCAGAATCGCAAGCGGTAGTGGTACTAGTGGTAATTCGGATACGGCGAGTCCGATTTCAACAAATCAGGACCTTGAGGACGCTTTCTCCAGCAAGCATCTCTGGCTGGACCTTGCCTTCTTCAAGTGGCATCCCGCGGCGAAGGAAGGACTCAATGTCTTCGGCGGTAAGATGAAGAATCCCTTCTACAGGGTCGGCAAGAGCCAGCTTATTTGGGATGGCGATCTTAATCCTGAAGGTATCGCGGTTCAGTATGCCAGGCCCCTAAGCGACGTCGACAAAATATCCCTTAGAGCTGGCGGCTTTTGGGTCGATGAAAGTGGCGGCGGTGTCGATACGTCTCTGTGGGGTGCGCAAGCTCACTTGAAGCATACGATTGGAAAGCCGGATTACGTGATTGCCGGTATGGGCTACTATGATTATGGCAACCTTGAAGGGCGGGGCGCGCTTAGCACAACTTACTCAGCCACAGAAAACTTCTACGGCAATACCAACACGGGTGCGGGGGGAGTGTACTCACGTGACTACGATATCCTTGAAGTCTTCGGAGAATATGGATTCGAATATGCCGGGCGGCCGTTAGCTGTTTTCGCAAACCTGGTTCAGAACACTGCTGTGGGCACCAAAGACACAGGCTGGTTGATTGGAGGCAAACTCAACAAGGCCAAGGCGCCAGGCTCCTGGCAACTGAGCTATGACTACAGGGACCTGGAAGCGGATGCTGTAGTTGGCGGTTTTACCGAATCAGACTTTCTCAGCAGCAGAACGGAATCGCGAGGTCATAAATTCGCCTTCCAGTATCAACTGGCCAAGAATCTTCGGGCAGGTCTCGTCTATTATCACCTGCAAGATAATAGTGGCACTCGTGACCTGGATTATCGAAGGCTGCAAACCAGCCTGATTTTCAAGTTCTAATTTTGTCGGAGAGTGTGACCACTCCACCTTTTTAGTAAGGTGCATAATGTTCGGCGTCAGCTTCTTCTACCGCTTCGCCCAACAATTGTGCTTTAGCCGTCAGGTGTTTCAAATTGTCGAGTTCTCTGTTGAGACCCACGATTCTGCCGTTGTCGTCGATAAGCAGAACGGTGCCGGGCTTCGGGCTTCCGAAACCTCTCCAGGCTATGCGCTGAGCATCGTAAAGTGTCACTATGCCTTCCTTGTTGAGGCTGTAGTGTTCCGGTCTGTTCGGATGCTCACTGGTAGGCAAATGCACTTGGGCCACGGTGACAGGAAGGTATTCGAGACGACTCGCCAGATTGACTAATGCCGGGCTTGGAGGACAGCACGTTTCACTCGATACATTCGTAAATGCGACAACGGCAATCGGTTGGCGTATCCGGTCGAATGTTGTCTCTTCACCGTCGATAGAGGTAAATGGAATGTCAGGGGCGTATTGACCCACAGGAAAATCATTGTTAAATTTTACAACTCCTCCCACTTGTGCGGACTCGGTCGTGCACCCCACCAAACCCAACATTGCTGCCGTGACTATCGGCACAATTACTCTTGCTTTGATTTTCATACCCTATCTCCTTTGCTTCTAATTTGACATTTCCCATATTAAACGCCTGGCTACGCAACCAAGTCTTCCAACGCCCCTATAATACCAAAATCTCCATCGAGTTGCAATCGTCTTGGTGAAAAGCGCTTAATAAGGGAGCCAGGAAAAGCGCCGAAAATGGGGGCCGCCTGAGCTGCAAATAATCGCATCCGATACGACGCTGTCGGCAAGATCCTCCTGCCTCATCCCCAAGCGTGAGACGTCCTATAATATCCGCCAAGATACCTTGAATGTCAAAGATTTACAAGAACAGCAAAATTTTGCGCTGGATTCAATAGACGTTTCCGGTTGGTGGGTGGCTGTAAGTGGCGCATATTGGCTAAAATATCGTAACGAGGATGCCTCAAAAATAAAAAAATAATTGTGGCAACATGGATTTCAGTATTTGCCATTGAGCTCTTCATAGGCGGCTTATTGTGACGCTGCTCTTTGATCTGCCGGAGCCAGGGCGATGGAGGTTTTCATGAGGTAGCTGCACGTGCAGCGGTCGGTGGCATCGGGCATCAGTACGAGACCGCCGGCCACGATGGCGTTAATCCAGCAGCCGGGGCGCATGGGCCCGTAATTTTGGGTCGCCGAGCCGCTCGTCAAATCCGTGTATCCCAACGTTCCCGACCGATAGAGCAACAGATTAGTGGACCCCGCCATGGGTCCGCAGCCTCCCGGCTGACGATCTTTAATCTCGAAGTCCGTATTGCGCATTCCTGTGAGCAGATCGAACGAGTACGGCTGGGCGTAGATGGTCGAGCCATTGATTATGGGGCGGGATATGTAACGCTCTGTCGTGTCCCACAGGCGTTTTCCATCGGTCGTGCGAAATCCGGTAAGCCGGTCTCCCTTCTCGGATGGCAGTTGATATGAGCGCTGTGAATACTGATAACCCATGAGCAGAATGTTATGTTTCGAGCTGGCCGCGAGGGTGGTTCCGTAGATGTCACTACTCTGCTCCCACAGGACCTCGCCCGTCTCAGCGTCAAGGCACACCAGCCGGGAAACCGTTGGCTGCTCGACGGCAGGATTCGCGTTGTCCTTGTCCTTACGCTTGCCGGGAAGATCCACGATTTCCTTCGACCTGTCTATCAGATAAACCCTGCCATCGCACACGGCGATAGCGTTATGGCGTATGGACTCCCGGGCTTCATAAATCCACTTGGTCTTGCCCGTCTTTATGTCCAGAGCAAACAAACTGCGGGACTGTGTCAGCAAATCCTCCATTGTCGATACGTCCCTGAAAAGCTGTCGCACAACATGGGTCCGGTCGGCGCTCGTGCCGTAGAGAACGCCCCCGGCACAGGCAATAAATCCCCACACGCCATCTTTGTCCGGCATGGTGTACTGCCGGATCAACTTGCCGGTTTTCATGCCGATGCGAAGACAGCGCGCGCCCCGGCGAACAAATACGCTGTCGGCGCCAAGGCACATATTGCTCCCGGTGCCCGATGTTCCCACGAGATGTTCCTGATCGTAAGGCTCAAGTATGTTTTCTATGCCGTAGTACCAAAGCCGTCGCCCGCTATAGGCATCGACGCCGAGCAGGCCGTGAAGGGCCTCAATGACCATGATTCCGTTCTTGCACAACGGCGCAGGGCCGCGTCCGTGCCGACTCGTCATCTGGATCCCGAAGTCGGTGAACCAAAGCATCTTCAGAGGGCTTGCCGCCAGATCATCGGCGGAACACAAGGTATTTGCCGCATCGGCGTACTGATGTGTCCACTCGCCTGCGCCCGCCTGCGGCCGGCCGACAATTCGTTGGAGATTGCCGGATTTGCCGATAAGTGCCGTGCCGCTATACGGATGGAGCAGCCGCCTCATTTCTTCTGCTGGCGCCGCCTGCCGGCCTTCGGTTACGGATCGTCCCGACACGACGAGTCTTGCGAATCGCGGGGGCAGGCCGGTGCCGGAAGGGTCCCTTTGAAGGACGGTCACTCGCGTGCCGTACAACCCGGCCTGGCTGAGCCTTCTGCGGGCCAGGGCAACCCGGCGGGGATCGTCATCGACGGCGATGATGTGGAGTTTATTTTCCCTGGCAAGAGCATGGGCCAGGCTCCCATCCCCACATGCAAGATCAACGCAATAGCCCTCGGCGTTCTTAGTCCTCTTTATGATCTTTTGGGCCATCTTGCGATATGGTCTCTTAACTTGGTAAGGTTTCGGGCGCACCCGTCGGTCATCCGGCGGGCCGGCCTCATCACCTTCTGCAGGAACAAAACAGTAGATCGTGCCCTTGTCAGTGCCGACGTAAAGGGTCTGGTCTGCAACCGCCAGACCGAGGGCCAGGCCGTCAAGGTCGGCCGTTGTCACAACGGCCCTCGACTCGATGTCCGCGGTGACGATCTTGCTGTTGAGTGTACCGGCTACAATTGTGCGTCCCGCGACCACCAGAGGCGGGTTTGTCACTTGTGTCGCCGCCGGCCAATCCGATGTTTCATTCGAAACTTCTGCGCGCACTACGGAGGCGCCGACCGGGTTCGAACAGGCGATACTCCAGGCAATATCGTCGAGAGAAACTTTGCGCACAGGGGGTCCGTTGGGGTCTTCTTTTACCTCGATCCACAGTGAGGACTTTTTGATGGCCTTGATTTCATAGCCTCGCGTGAACACCAGCATCTCCGGCGTCACTGCGGTAGAGGATACGGGCAATCCGCGCGTCATGAAGCGACCGTCCGAAGCCTGGAATATGTCGTCTTCGACAATATAGAGATTTTCGTCGATAAAGGTGACAAAGGGCCCGGCACCCCCTCGGCATCCCCATCCGTAGCCATGTTCCATCAGTTGAAAATACCGGAACCGGCCCGATTCACCTTCGAAAATCGCCGGCGTGGCCCGTCCCGTGGGGACTGCCAGTGAATTACCCTCAATGGTAAGATATCCCTGTATCGAGACTCCACTGCGCGCCCGGTTTCCATCATGCGGTTGATTAAGAACCAGGCTGCCGGATGAATCGTTGACCCATAGTGTTCTTCCCGTGGATGCGTCAACGGCGTAGAGGTAGATGCCCTCGGACGGCCAGATTCCCGCTCCGAAATAAACGATGCCGTCCTTGATGACCGGCCCGCCGCGCGCCGGCCATCGTGAAATCAGACGGTCGTTTCCCATGACCATTTCCGGATTCGGTCCGCCGCGTTTTTTCCACAGCAACTCTCCATCACCGATAGCGAGGCAGTAGAGGTACCCATCGTCGCTGACGACAAACAGCCGGTCTTGCCAAACCGCCGGCGCAAAACGCACGGGGCCGTCCGTGATATACGTCCATTTCTCGCGACCGGTCCCGGTGTCGAGCGCATAAACGGTGCAGTCAGACGAACTGCCAAAGAAGACCAGGCCGCCCGAAACCACCGGCTGAAAGGCCAGATCGAACGGCATGCGCGTATCTCGCCCGGACCACGCCGGCTGCGGGGGGGTACCGGCCTTCCTGATCCAACTGACTTTCAGCCGGGCCGGCAGATGGTCGGCTGTGTAGCCGCTGCGCGCTGCATCAGCGCGGTACATGGGCCAATCCGAAGCTCTAAGGTCTGGGACGGTCGAGAACAGCAGAAACAGCACGAGCCCCAAAGGAATGATTCTTCTATAGGATGTTCTCATGAGTCCACTTCCTCTCTCATCTGGGAGAAATCTTGCCCCCGAGTCACACAAGCTGACTGCGGTACGGGGCCGATTGATCACGTACCCTATTAACTTTTGTTGCCGGAAACCTCAACAAACAAGTGTACTGAAATCCGGCTGTCAGGTCAATAGATACCATCGGTGTGTCCTCAACAGCCTCATCAAGATTCTGTGACTGACTTCGAGTACATCTTGAATTTCAAGAGCCATGAGGATATCATAAGATAGTAGTCTGCCAAGTTTGATTTAATAGTCTAAGAAGGGTGGCAGCCTCAAACGCAGTTTGGAGATGGCTTATACAATGACAAGACTTACTAAATTCTCCCATTCCTTCATACTACGCAAGCATGTCCCGACCGTATTGTTCGGTTTGCTTCTATTGATTGTAGTGTTGAGTTCCGCGGGGTCCGCAGCAGAAAAGGACGCAATGACTTTGCGGCTCGGCGGATGCGGGGGTGTTTATTTTTACGCTCCGGCGGGTGAATTATGGGTCGAAGTGGAAAAACAGGACCTCAACATCCGCCGAAACAAAACTCATTTACGTGCTCTTCTCTTCGCCCCGGACCGAAGCGTGGTCGATGAGGTGTGGATTAGCGATGACGGGCTGGCGGCAAGAAGCGGCCCGGGACCTGTACAACGGGCACTGTTGCGGACAAATGTCAAGCGTCCCGGTGTATATGGGTTGAACATCACGGTTACTGAAGATCGCTATGGTGAGAATGTTTCATGGGGATTCAGAAGCAACTGCCGCAAATATCTGGTTGAGACATCGCGAGGGCACAAGGATGCGCGCCATGAAGAGCCTCTCATTTTCCGTAATGCCGGACGGCAAGGCGATGTCGGATTTGTGCCGCCGATCAAGCCGTTTTCCATTGACGTGAGCGGCTTGACAAAAAGTGTCAAGGATTTACCCATCTACGACGGGGACGGCAAGAAGATGATGACACTTGCCGTATCGCCGGAGGGAAAGGCTCGGCATGATTTTCCCGCCGACAAGTCACGCAACAGAAAGTTGTGGCGATTACATTTGAATGACGCTCAGGCCGCAATCAACATTGACGGCGTAACTCGCTGGAACAAAGGCGAGGCCCGGGAAAATCTTTCTTTGTGGACGCCTGATTTATCTTCATGGTTTGCCTTTCATGAAAACCGGTGGCTGCTGACGCCGTACAGCCGGAACGTTTATGCCGATGCCGGAAGTGAGGGTACAGTCAGCTTTGAAGTACACAACAACGGCCCGGCATCAAAGCGAGTCAAGCTGTCGTTAGAGTTTGATAGCGATGCCGTTTGGCCGGCTAAATTGGTGAAAACCGAAGTCGAGCTTGAGGCGAACTCCTCTTCCCAGATACTCCTCGCGTATAAAGTGCCGTCGAAAGGTACTGAGTGGAAATGTTATGTCCGTGCAACTGTTCTGGATGAAACCGGATTTTCGACGTGGTCCTCGATAACATTGCGCCGCGGCATCGCTCCGGCAATGTCGCCGTTGAAAATACCTGTCAAGCTTGAGCCATATCGACATGAAAACGAGCAGTTCGGGTATCTGCCCGAGTACCCTCTGGACAATCAGGTCTATTTCGATATGAAGAACCGGCCTTTCGGCATTTCGAGCGACGGCGTCTTCTCGTTGCGCGGCGGGGCCTGGCTCAAAATAACGAAGGCGCGTCGCGGCGATACCGACCGGGTCATTCCAATAAGACCTCTCGGCAGCAAAATCGCCTTCGACCGGGACAACGATGTTTATTTTTTGGGACGAGACGGTAGCTCGACCGTTCTTCTGCGCTCCGGCGATCATGGTGCGACTTTCACCGCATGGCCCGTTCCGGGTTCGGGCAAATTCGATATCGAACAGTTCTCCGGCCACAACGTTACGAGCGGACCGCCTCCTCTGGCACGTTTCCATCTGACGGCGACAGATCCGAAATTGATATGGCGCCGCATCAACGACCTCGATCTTATACTGCCGGCCGGGAAATCTGACGGCTCAATCGTCATGGACGATCCCATAGCTGTCTCGAAAAAGTGCATCGGTCTTTCCGCTCACTCGGGGATACCTTCTACAATCGTCTCGCGGGCGGATAAGGTCCATATCGCGTGGGGTGAAGCGACACTTCCCCAAGAGAAAGCGCCGGGCGTACCTACTTATGTTGCGACATACAACCGCTCAACCGGCCGACTCGGTTCGCCTGCACTTGTCGGGTACGGCCCCCCGGCAAACGATGTGCATAATTCGCCGTGCATTACAATCGACAGTAAAGGCTATCTCCACGTGCTGATCGGCACGCACGGGCGCACCTTCAAGTATGTCCGGTCGCTGCTGCCCAACAGTGCGAACGGCGGCTGGACAAAAGCCGAGGACGTCGGAGCAGGCCTTCGCCAAACCTATGTCGGCATGGTCTGCGATCGCGACGACACTTTGCATTTGGTGTTTCGGCTTTGGCTCAACGATAACAAGTATTTCCCCGCGGGTTACTACGCTAATCTGGCGTATATGAGCAGGCGTCCGGGAATGAAATGGTCCGACGCCCGGCCCCTGGTTGTCGCGGCGTTCTCGGAGTATAGTATTTTCTACCATCGGCTGACCATAGACAGGAAGGGCGCATTGTTCCTTTCTTACGACTACTGGTCAACGTTTTGGTTCTACCGCACCGACCATCGTGGGAACCGCCGGTCGCTTCTGATGTCGCCGGACGGCGGCAACACCTGGAAACTCGCGCCGACAACGGAATTCCTGCAGTAGTCGCCATCCTCTTTCACAAAGCATCATCTACATAATCATCGAAACGATACATCTCGGCATTCTCAAGAAACCACTGAGGCCTGGCTACGAAATCGCAGATGCTATCGAGCAAAATAAAATGCTTCTGTTCTTCGTTAGCCAGCTTCTTGAAAATTTCCTTATGGGAAGCGTCCGTCACCGCCTCGGCTTTCTCCAAGTAGAATTGCCTGGCTTGCTTCTCGATCTCGCGCGCCTTCTCATACAATTGCAGTTCAGTGACCTCTACGCTGAAACTTTCGGCCGATTCTCTCATCTTCCGGAAGATCGCCCCGGCATTCCCAAGGACATCTGTGTCAGCCATCGCCTGCGGGGCATTCTGCCGCATCTGCTGCACGAGATCGAAGTGTTTTCTTTCCTCATCCGCCAGCATCGTCAGGATATTGCCCAGGCCTTTGTTGCTTGTCTTCAGGCGGAGCCGGCGGTAGTAGTCTTCGGCGAGCTTTTCTTTTTCCATCGCAAATTCAAAAATGTCCATTTCGCACCTTTCCCTTTTTCGAAGCCCCGGTCATGAACGAGGCCTGTACTTCATAACGCTCATTCTTCAATCGCAAGAAGGAATGGCTGTTCCAGCCTCTGAGCGATCCATCTGACAAAACGCACACTCTCGGCCCCGTCTATTATTCGGTGATCATACGACAGCGACAGCGGCAGAGCCAAGCGCGGGCGAAGTTCGCCGTTGACGTACGCGGCCTGCCGACTGGCGCGAGATACGCCGAGGATCGCCACTTGAGGCCAATAAATAATCGGCGAGAAGCCCGTGCCGCCAATGCCTCCAAGATTCGAGATCGTAAAGTTGCCGCCGGTCATCTGCTCGGGCGTCAGCTTGTTGTTTCGGGCCTTCTCGGCAAGATCCGTCAGCTCGACCGACAACTGCAAAATGCTCTTCTTGTCCGCGTCCCGTATGACCGGCACCAGCAACCCGCGGTCCGTATCCACAGCCACACCGACGTGATAGTACTTCTTGAAGATAATTTCATTGCTCTGAGCATCTACGCTGGCGTTGAAATTCGGGAAGGCTTTAAGCGCCGAAGCAACAACTTTCAGCAGTATCGAAGTCACCGTCAGCTTGCCCCCGGCTTGTTCTATGCGCTGTGCATACTCGGCTCTAAACCGCTCAAGCTCTGTGATGTCGGTCTGGTCGTGCTGGGTTACATGCGGGATGTTCGACCAGGCATAAGTCAGGGTCTCTGCAATCTTTCTGCGAGTGACGGTCATGGGCTGCCGTTCGACCCGGCCCCATCTGGTGAAGTCGGGCAAAGGCTTGCTTATTCGGCCTCCACCGGTTGGCCCGCCACTTGCAATGAGACCCTTGGCATGGTTCTTCACGTCCTCTGCGGAAATTCTGCCGCCCGGCTGGCTGCCACTAACCCGGCTGATGTCGATACCCAACTCACGAGCTAACTGGCGAACTGCCGGTGCGGCGGACACGGCTTTGGCCGGGAGTGTCTTTGTTTCCTGGGGAGGCCGTTCCTGCTCGGCTTTCACTGCCTTTACTTCTTCCTGGGCCGGCGGCGGTGTTTGCTCCTTAGCCTTTGGCTCTTCTATTGTCTCGACATCTGTAGCTCTCTCCGGCTCCGGCGGGGCCTGCTCGGCTTCAGTATCGAGCTTCACGATGACCTGACCCACCTGAACCTCGTCTTCTTCATTTACGCTGATCTCGACTACCTTGCCGGCTACGGGCGACGGCACCTCAAATGTTGCCTTTTCTGTCTCCAACTCAACCAGGGGGCTATCCTTCTCCACGAAGTCCCCCTCCTTCACGAGAACTCCGGTTACCACGCCTGACTCAACATTTTCCGATATTTCCGGAAGTTTGACATCTTCAATCATGCTTTTTCCTCCCTCTCAAAAAAACTCGGCAAAGCAGACCCATGATGCCTGACCGGACAACTCACACAGTCACGGGATCAACTTTATTGGGGTCTATGTCCAAATCCGTTATAGCTTTTTCTGCAACCTTCTTTTCCAAACCGGCTTCGGCAGCTAGCGCTTGCAGCGCAGCCAGCGCGATATGGCGTGCGTCAACTTCAAAATAATCGCGCAACGCCTCTCTCGTATCGCTGCGCCCGTAACCGTCTGTCCCGAGGGCGACCAAGCGGCCGGGAAGCCACTTTGCAATCGAACAAGGCAGGCTCTTGAGGTAATCGGACGCGGCCACAAAAACGCCTTGGGCTCCCGAAAAACATTGCTGCGTATAGCACTTCCTGGCCTTGTCGCCCGGGTGCAGCATGTTCCACCTGTCGGTCTCCATGCCGTCGCGGTACAGTTCCTTATAGCTCGTGACGCTCCAAACGTCGGCCGCCACTTCGTACCTGGTTTCGAGAATCTCCGCCGCCTTTATCGCCTCATTCAAGATCGCGCCGCTTCCCAGCAGTTGCGCCCTGGCCTTCGGATGCTCGATCTCCGACGCCCTGCATTGATAGAGCCCCTTGAGAATACCATCCTCGACGCCCTCCGGCATGGGCGGCATGGGATACAACTCGTTCATCATCGTGATATAATAGATGCAATTCTCCTGCTTCTCGTACATTCTATATAGGCCGTCGCGGACAATGACGGCCATCTCATAAGCAAAAGCCGGATCGTAAGCCTTGAGGTTCGGTGCGGCATACGCAAAGTGATGGCTGTGCCCGTCCTGGTGCTGAAGTCCTTCCCCCGCCAGGGTCGTTCTGCCGGAAATACCTCCTATCAGGAAGCCTCTGGCCTGGGCATCGCCAGCCGCCCAAATCAGGTCGAACATCCTTTGGTAGCCAAAAATGGAATAGAACAGATAGAAGGGAATTGTGCTCAGCCCGTGCGTAGCGTATGCCGTACCTGCGGCGATAAAAGACGACATTGAGCCGGCTTCGGTGATTCCTTCCTCCAGGATGGCCCCGTCTTTGCGCTCGTTGTAAAACAGCAGACTCTCTTTGTCCACCGGTTCGTACAATTGGCCCACAGAAGAGTATATCCCGACCTGCTTGAACAAGGCCTCCATTCCGAATGTCCGGGCTTCGTCCGGAACTATAGGTACGATCAGTTTGCCGATTGCCTTATCTTTCAGCAGCTTACCCAGAAGCCGCACAAGAGCCATCGTAGTAGCTACGGAACGGCCCTCGCTGCCCTTAAAGAATTCCTGGAAGCAATCATCGGCAGGTGTCTTGATCGGCCTGCTCTCAACGACTCGCCTGGGGACGTAGCCGCCGAGTTTCTTCCTGCATTCGCGAAGATATCTTATCTCCTCGCTCTCTTCACGCGGCCTGTAGAAAGGAGCCTCCTGTACCTCCGCATCGGGTATGGGAATGCCGAATCGGGTTCTAAATTCCAGCAGCTCCTGTTCGTTTAGTTTCTTCTGCTGGTGCGTGACGTTCCGACCTTCTCCCGCCTCGCCAAGGCCGTAACCTTTTATAGTCTGCGCGAGAATTACCGTAGGCGAGCCTTTGTGCTCTACCGCCGCTTTGTACGCGGCATATACCTTGGCGGGGTCGTGTCCGCCGCGTTTTAACTTCTCTAATTGCTCATCGGAGTAGTTCTTGACCATATCGAGCAATCGCCGGTCTTTGCCGAAGAAATCCTTGCGAATGTACTCGCCCGGGGAAACTGCATATTTCTGAAATTGACCGTCCGGCAACTCATTCATCCGTTGGACAAGGACGCCGTCTTTGTCCTTTTCCAGAAGTGGGTCCCACTCCGAACCCCAGATGACTTTGATCACGTTCCAGCCGGCGCCCGCAAAGACAGCCTCCAATTCCTGGATGATCTTGCCGTTGCCTCTGACCGGCCCGTCCAGCCTTTGTAGATTGCAGTTGATTACGTAAATCAGATTGTCCAGTTTGTCCCGGCCGGCCAGGCCTATCGCCCCAAGGCTTTCCGGTTCATCCATTTCCCCATCGCCCAGGAAGGCCCATATCATTTGGTCCGAAGGCCCGGCCAGTCCTCTGTCGTAGAGATAGCGATTGAATCTTGCCTGGTAGATAGCCATGATCGGGGCCAGTCCCATTGAGACGGTTGGGAACTGCCAGAATTCGGGCATGAGCCGGGGGTGTGGATACGACGGCAGGCCGCCTTGCTGGTCTAATTCTCTGCGGAAATTCTCGAGATCGAAGCCGGACAGGCGGCCTTCGAGAAAGGCCCTGGCGTAGATGCCGGGAGAGGCATGGCCCTGAAAGTATATAATGTCGCCGGGATGACTTTCGTTTTTGGCCCGGAAGAAATGATTGAATCCGACTTCCAGCAGCGTTGCGGCCGACGCATAAGTCGAGATATGCCCTCCTATTCCGCCGACCATCCGGTTGGCGCGCACGACCATAGCCATGGCGTTCCATCGGATGATGCTCTTAATGCGGCGTTCCACATCCCTCCTGCCGGGATAGCGCGGCTGTCGATCCGGCGGTATGGTATTCACGTAGGGCGTGGTTCTGCTGTGTTGAGGTTGTATGCCGTATTTGCGGGCGCGTTTCTGCAACTGCTCGAGCAGATCTCCGATCCTTGCCGCCCCTTGATTGCGGTACACCTCATCAAGCGACTCAAGCCATTCTCTGTTCTCAAGCTCTACAGTTTTCAGATCGCTTTTGGCCATATATTTCAACCTGCCGGCAAGCATATCGTGGCGCTCGCCGTCTCGACGCACGGGCTGCGGAAAGTGCTTCATTCATAGCTTTACAGGTTTACACAGATTCTTTTGGCTCGCCGCTGCGCGTCCACAGCCTTCACAAAAGAATTTGGCGTCTCCGACAAGCTGCCTGTATTCATTGGGATTGCTCACCTGGAAGCCGAGATTGTTCAAATAGCACAAGTGCTTATCGTGCCCCCGATGGGGCATCTGAGGTTTCGGCATTTCTCCTGTTCTCCTGAAAGACTAACTTGTCGTTTGGCGTCGATCTGGTGAATAGACTGTTACCGTAAAGGAGATCGCGATGAGTTACACTCTTTATGGACTACGATATTGCCCCCAGTCTGTTATTGCTTCTACTCAGAAGTATATTGCCGCCCGGCCCCGCCTTTACTTCGTGTACGGTAATCCCACGGATCTACCGGCGCTATAGCGCTTCGATCAGTACACGACCCAATCTGCCGTGTCTGTGAATTAATACGGCTCCGGCTACAAACGGTTCGCAAAAAGCTTTTCACTGCTTTAGATAGCTTCGACGGTCTCCTACGTTTACAACCAAGTTCTTCAACCTAAAAACAGCCAAGTTACGTCCTGGTCACCTATTGGTCAGACTAGACAGTTGACTTAATTTTTCCCTTGAAAACTTGAGTTGTGTGGTTTAGACTTTCCGTAGCAACTATGCGGACAGTGAAACGGCGACGACTTCTTGCAAGGAAATCATATGTACATTGTTCGGCTGAGGAAATAGTATGCCATTAGATAAAGCTTCAATAAACTGGGCATTGTCCCATTTGTCAATACTTGGAGATTCTGATTTATTCCCAAAACCAGTTGAACTTAAGCCGTTATTGGATCAAATAGATGATGTTAATACTCTTATATCATCTCGTGACGTTTCACAGTTTATGCCCAATCCTGCAAGAAGGTTCATGGTTCCAAAAGATGAGTTATCATTCCGGCGGGCAACACAGCTTAATGTCTTCGATTCGGTAATTCTTACTGCCATCATGCACCAGTACGGAGGCGGTATAGAGAAACGACGCCATCCGATAGATGAAAATATTGTATTTTCCTATCGTTATGGTCCGAAACCAGATTATTGGTTATACAATCGGGATTACAACTGGACTCCTTTTTGGCGACAATGCTACGAAAAAAGCAAAGACTATTCGCATGCACTTCTTCTGGATATATCTGATTTTTATAACCAGATATATCATCACACTATCGAACTCCAACTGACAGAATCAGGTTTCCCAAAACCAGCCGTCAGATGGATTATGAATCTACTTAAATCCTTAACAGCTAAAGTCTCCCGCGGTATTCCTGTAGGTCCGCATGCTGCGCATCTTCTTGCGGAAGCCAGTTTGATACCATTAGACAACAGTCTAACAAGTCATGGTATTGAATATGTCCGTTTTGTTGATGACATTATCGTGTTTGAAAATGGAGCGGAAGAGTGTCGCAAACAACTTTATCAGATAGCAGATATTTTGGATAAACAGCAAAGGCTCATTTTAAATAAATCAAAAACATTACTACATACACAGGAAGACATTCAAAAGCTATGCTCAGAAAGAATAGAAGATAGACCTATCAATGATTTGGAGAAACAACTTCTTCACATCATAAGAAAATATTCGGGAGGAAATCCATATCAGATAGTTTTACTAAGCGAAGTAACCTCCGATGATCTTGCCGAGTTTAGGACAGATGTGATTGAATCGATTCTCCAGGAATATCTTGATTCCCGTCCTACAGATTTTATTAGGTTCCGTTGGTTCTTGCGCAGACTAACACAGATCGGACATCCAGGCGCTGTTCACTACTGCTTGACACACCTAGAATCATTGACGCCTGCACTTTCTGATGTTTGTCATTATCTCCTTGCAGCATCTCAAAATCAAAACGGAGAACTTCCTGACATCGGCAAAGAACTAGTCCTTGCATTGGATAATGACTTGATCAGAACGAATGAGTATTTCCAGATATGTATATTGTCTCTATTTGGCAGGAATGCAGCTTATAATCATTTCCCAAATTTGTTAGACCGGTATGGGACAGGGTCTTCACATGTCAAGAGAGAAATCATTCTCGCAGCACGTAGTGCCAATAACAGTGATTGGCTACGGGAGTTGAAAGAATCATTTTTAGGTTTTGAAAGTTGGACTGCTACAGCTTTCCTTGTTGCGGCAAAGTCACTACCCGAAGAAGAGAGAAGATTCTTTGTAAACGGCTTGCCGAAAGGTAACGACTTTATAGAACTGATCAAGAAATGGACGAAATCAAAAAGTTAGACGAACAAGGCGCTTCAGCGGACGGCTGACCGCCGCCGCATACACGCCATAAAACGCCACCTATCCGTAACCGACTCGTTGAATTGTCCGAAATCAGGCAAAAATGCAAGGATTGTAATGGTTGAGGGGACCGTTCTGAAGCCAGACAGTTGACTTAATTTTTCCGTTGACAATCTGCATTCTTCGGTATAGGCTTTCTGTAGCAACTGTGCGGACAGTGAAAACGGCGACGACTTCTTACAAGGAAACCAATGCAATGAGTAGTTTTGAGTACAGACCTAAGGGAGAAGCATCATGGCAGAAAAGAAGAAGACCTGTTTCATAATCATGCCCATTTCCACGTCCGATCCTTTCCTGGACAAGTACAGAGATGGTGTAGAACACTTTAAACATGTCCTCCAATGCCTATTAGTCCCCAGCGTGGAGGCGGCCGGCTACAAAGCAATTTCACCTATTGCAAAGGGATCGGATCTCATACAGGCCGAGATTATCAGTAATCTGGAGCAATCCGACATGGTCCTGTGCGACATGTCCTGCCTGAACCCGAACGTCTTCTTCGAGTTTGGAATTCGCACCTCGCTCAACAAGCCCGTGTGTGTCGTGAAAGACAAACTGACCGAGAAGGTGCCATTTGACACGGGGATTCTTAATCACCAGGAATACAGAGAAACCCTTGAGCCGTGGGAATTAGCTGATGAGATCAAGAAGCTCGCAGAACATATCAAAACATCCGAAGAACGCTGCAAAGGGGAGAACATGCTCTGGAAGTACTTCGGTTTGCGGACCGAGGCAAAGCCCTATACAGGTGATTCCGGCACCGACGCCAAGATGGACTACCTGACAATGCAGATGGACTCACTTCGCCACCAGGTAGGCAACATCCACCAGCGCTCCGAACGACACGTTGTACAACCAGAGGGATCGCACATGTTGGACAATGAGAGTCTGTTCCCTGTAGTCCTGTCGTATCTACCCGATGGAGTTGAACCGACGGCATTTGAATCGCGTTCAGACGGTGACATCCAGCTAACCTACACCGGACCTTTCAGCCCAATAAACCGATATCGTCTCATTCAGAAGATCATAAAACAATACGGTGTCAAACTGCACTTGGAAAGAGAGCCGAGCGAAGAAACCGAAGACTCCCAACAAGGAGCAGAAGACGACGCTTGACATCGCGGCTTATGGCCACGTTATCCGATTTGTGTTAAGCCATGCGGGATGAATAGATAAAAAAAGCCCATGTCCCGAAGAACGCAGGCTCTTGTGTATTACTTCTTGGACTTCTTCTTGCCCCTGGGAGTGACGACTTTGCCATCCTCGTCGTAGCGAACAGACTGAACCTTCGGAGCAACACCCTTTGTCAGAATACCACGGTTGTAACGGTTTCTGACAGCCTGAACGTGGTCGAAGATAGCTGACTCGCGTCCGGGGAAGTTCTTCTTGATAGCCTTGCTGATCTGCTCATCCGTCAGCTTGTCCCTGGAGCCTTATCTCCCTGGGGGACGCCTTACGGTGTTGTCGGTTCGCCCGCCCCAATGCGCAGATCTTCGAGTTTGTCGCCGTTCGGTTTTCGAATGGCGAGACAGAACTGCCACGGCCCGGTGTCCTGCGTAACCTTTAGCAGCAGGGCGTTCCAGCCTTTTTGCAGTGTCACGGGCACTTTATGCTCGCCCGGCACAGCGTCGCCGCCCGCAGCGTTTTGATGAACCAGCTTTCCGTTGAACCACAACTTGTTTCCGTCATCTGTGCCGAAGTCAATCCTTGCCGCCTGCTGCCGGTCGGAATGCACCCAGGTACGGGCATAACCTGCCTTGTTCCGGCCGCCGAGAGCCGCCGCCAAATTGAACATCCACGGCCGGTTACTTCTTTGGCTGATTGGAAGTGTCTTCCATAGTACGTGTTCGGTTCCGTCATTTTCCGGGCCGAATGCCGTCTCAAACGTGTTGGCGAAGGGCTTCGAGTACGGACCCGAGACCTGCCATGCCATGATGTAATCGTCGAATTTATCGACCAGCCGTATGATCGCCGCGGCCTGTTTCTTTATCGTCTCGTTTTTTGAACTGCCGCGCAGAGTCTGTGCGGCCTTTTTGGCTTCATCCGGCATCGGTCCGGTCATATTGCGTATGATGCCGAGCATTGCCAGTTCCGCCTCGGCCTTCACTCTGTCGTCGGCTAACAAAGGCTCGACAAGTTCTGTTGCCCCGGGGTCGCCCGACTTCGCCAGGCAGGCCAGCACCAGCTTTTTCTCTTCAGGCCGGTCCGTGCCCTTTAGCAGCTCACTGCATATATTGAGCATGTCCGCCGACGGTATTGTGCCCAGCCCCAGTTGCCGGACACATCCGCGAAGTGCAACGATCCGATGTGTCCGGTTTGACGTTGTTTGAAATACCTCCAGCAGTGTCCGTGCCGCGGTAGCATCCGGCCAGTCCGCAAGCGCCCGCACGGCAGTGTCGCGAACCTCGGAATTACTGTCTTTGAGCCTCTGGCGTACCGCCGCAAATCCTTTTGCATTGCCGATTCCCCCGAGCACGCGCAGCATAGAACATTTTGTAGCCGTTGTCGAATCCATCTCGGCAAGGATAGGTTCTGTAACGGCCGCCTCGTCGAGATTCCGGGAAACCGATATGACCGCCCGTTCCGCTTCGGTGCGCCCGGTATCGCCTTTCAGGTTCACCAGCAGCTTTATGAGGGCTTTCCGGTCTTTAGGCCCGGCCAAATCGGCAAGCGCTTTGAAAGCAGCCCTGCGAACACCGGCATCTTTATTCGAGCCTGCAATCAACAGCTCATCGACCGCTTCTGTAGCATCGCGGTCGCGCAGAATCTCAATCAATCCAGCTTTGCCTTCGGGACTGCTTGTCTTCATGGACTTAACGATTTGACTGTTAATGCTCTTTCCCGGCAGACGCCTGAGACTCGATGCAGAGAGCGTTTTTTCTTCATCGTTCTCGCCGGTTTCTATCACGTTAGCTAACACTTGTACCGAACCTGCGTCGCCGATGTCCCCCAGCGACTTGATCGCCAGCGCACGCATCTGCGGATTCGGACTGGATACGGCCTTTGTTATAACAGGCCTCAGTGCATCCTTTTCACCCCGCCCGACCAGCGCGCCGATCATAAGCACCTGAGTGTCGGCGTCCAGCTTGTCAAGGCCCGCCGAAAACCGTTCGGTCACGCCTTCGCCCTTGAGTGCGACAATCATGTCGATCGCCATGCCGCGTATCTTCCAGTCATCGCTCTTGACAGCCTCGATAAGCATGTCTGCCGCCTTATCGGGTTGGGCCTCAATCGTGCCTGCAAACGCCCCCATTCTGACATGCTCCGGCGCATTCGCTCGGTCAAGCTGCTTATAGATCGCAAGCGCTTCGGGCAAACTGCCTTTGGCGACCAACTGATCGGCGGCGTTCAGCAATCCGTCGGCGGCAGCGCCCCGCATCTTCTTTCCCGCATTCTTGTAGCATTCCGACAGCGCCTTGACCGCCTCCGGCGATCCGATCCGGCCCAACGCCCATGTTGCGGAGCCTGCAACCTCGGCATCGGCATCTTTGAGCAACGGCACTAAGTTGCCGACGTTCTGTCTACCCCCCCGCATGGCCAGTGTGTTGATGATCCCGACTTTCACCGGGCCGCCGGTCTTATCCAGCGCATCGTTCAAGGCTTTGTCTGCCTCCGGATAGCGCATGGACTCCAGCGCATAGCGGGCTATATGCGAAAGTTTTTCATCCGCCAGCAGCGCCCCCAGCGCGCCGACGGAATCGACCGTCCCGATTACCCTCAATATCCGGCACGCATGGTCCTTTTCCATTCTTGAGGCGTTGCCTCGTATCGTCTCTATTGCACTTAGCTCGAGATTCTTTAGGCCTGTGGGGCCTGCCTTGATTGCGGCAACGATCTCGGTATCGACCGTTCCGGTATCCGCCCGGGATGCGCTTGTCAAGATAATACAGCTCAATACTAATAAACTAAAAATCAACCGGTTATGATTCATTGTATTCTCCTTGTCTCGACATCAAAATCAAATATCAAACATTTACCCCTTAGGGGTTAAATATCAAAATTGTGGAATCCCGGCGTGCCGGGATGACTTCCTCAATTTTGCATTTTGATTTTTGAACTTTAATCTTCTTTGCTTTCATAAGAGGTCCTTTACAGCCTCCACGGCTGGCGATAGGCCCTCGAGGCCATGCGATTGGCTTGCTCATCACCGATGAATTCTTCCTTCACCGGGTCCCATTTCACTGTCCTGCCCAGCCGCCGGCAGATGTTAGCCGCGTGGCAGGCGGTTATCGACCGGTGTGCACCTTCTGCGGGAGCCGCCGGCTGCCTTCGCGACTTGAAGCTGTTGAGAAAATCCCTCACGTGGTCGTCAACGGGATAGCCCTTGCCCAGATTGCGCTTTGACTGTAGCGATTCCGGGCGAACCTCGATATGCCCAGAATCGTCCACCTCTATCCAGCCCTCGGTCCCCTCGAAACGTACGGCACACGAGCCGCGTCCGATGTTGCCCCGCAGGATCAGCTTGAGCCCGTCCTCATAGTACGCCTCCACGTCCTGGCCAACCAGATGATATATCACCGGCGAAGTGTCGTCTTTCCTCGCCGCCCACTGGCAGAGATCGACCGTATGACTGCCCCACTCGGTATAAGAGCCGCCCGCAAAATCCAGATGGCCGCCCCAGAATCCCCGTGATGCATACTTGGAATTGTAAGGCCTCCACGCCGCCGGCCCGAGCCACAAATCCCAGTCTAAGACATCTCGCGGCGGTTCCGGCTCTGCAGGCAGAACAGTCTCGTATGTTTCGTGCCAGTTCGGCGCCTTTTCGGCATGAACGACCTTCAGTTCGCCGAGCAGGCCCTTGTGTACAAGGTTCGCCGCGAACATGAACTGGCTGACGTTTCGTCGCTGTGTTCCGCACTGGAAGATTCTGCGATATCGTTTCATCGTCTCGGCCAGCGCGCGCCCTTCGGTAATCGTCACACTCATGGGCTTTTCGCAGTACATATCCTTACCGGCCCGAGCCGTCAGACAAGCCGCCGCCGAATGCCAGTAATCACCAGTAGCGATCAGCACCGCGTCGATATCATCTCGCGCCAGCAGATCCCGCAGGTCGATATAGGCATCGCAGTCGGTGTTGCCGTAATGCCGGTTGACAGTATCCTGCGCGAGTTTTCGCCGGTTGCCCTTGACGTCGCAAACCGCGACCATCTGCACATCGTCCTCGCGCATAAACGCGGGCATGACCCCGCTGGCACGTCCGCCGAACCCTATCGTTCCCATCACGATACGCTCGCTCGGCGCGGGCCTGCCGCCGGCGCCAAGCGCCGTCGAGCTGACAATCGCGGGCATAGCCGTCAGCCCGCCCGTTATCGCCGCTTTTTGCAGGAATCTGCGCCGGCTGATGAGTTTCTTTCCCATTCGTTTCATAGACTTTCTCTCCAATGAAGCTGTTTTTACTCGACGCTTACAGCAAACCCATTATAAACAGGCGCCCGACCGCGTCATAATATCACAACCTTTCGATTTGGCAATTGTACTCGACAAGCAGATCGATGACAAGCCGCCTGCAATTTTCAAGAGGGAATATCGTCCTGGAAGCGCGTTCCGTTATGATTCTTCCCCTCACGATTATGCATCCAGGGCCATTTTGCTCGTCAATGTCGTGGATAGTAGTTAAGATATATAGGTCAAATTGGAAATATCGGATTGAGCTTGACCAACGGCGCGCCAAATGACTAACGATCAACCTTTTAGCCCCTGCGTAAAGAGAGCTGCTTTTTTGGCAGTATGTTTTGCAGTTGTCGCGATTGGACAAACACAGTCGGCGGCGGTACCGTTTGATGAGCCCCCGATTTGGGCCCGAGAAGCAGTATGGTACCAGATTTTCGTTGAGCGGTTTCGCAATGGCGATTCTTCCAACGATCCCCGGCCGGAGTTCATGCAGGGGGCCTATCCCGGATATATTCCGGCCGGCTGGAAGGTGACCCCGTGGAATCAGGATTGGTACGAACAGCAGGATTGGGCTAAGGCGGATGGGGGAGATTTCTACAAGACGGTGCAGGCCCGACGGTTTGGCGGCGACCTGCAGGGGGTACTCGACAAGCTGGATTACCTACAAGACCTGGGTGTTACGGCTATTTACTTCAATCCTCTGAACGACTCGCCGTCACTGCACAAATACGATGCGCGGCACTATCGGCACATTGATCGCACCTTCGGTCCGGATCCTGCCGGCGACTCGGCGATCATTGATGCGGAGGATCCGCTTGATCCGGCTATGTGGCGCTGGACCGCCGCTGATCGTTTGTTTCTCAAGCTCATCGGCGAACTGCATCGGCGGGATATGCACCTCATCATGGATTACTCGTGGAACCATATTGGTGTGACTTTTTGGGCCTGGGAGGATCTGAAGAAGAATCAGACCAAAAGCCCTTTCCGTGACTGGTACGATATCACCTCATTCGATGATCCCGCTACTGACGAAAACGAATTCAGCTATGAAGGCTGGCTTGGCGTCAAGACGCTGCCGGAACTGAAGAAAGTGAACGTGGCCGACAAGCGTCGCGGCTATCCGTTCGAGGGGGATTTACAGCCTGAGGTAAAGCGGCACGTCTTTAACGTAACCCGGCGGTGGCTTGATCCCGACGGCGACGGCGACCCGAGCGATGGAGTAGATGGCTTCCGGCTTGATGTCGCCGCGCATGTGCCACTTGGTTTCTGGCGCGATTACCGGAGATTCGTACGTCGGATCAACCCCGAGGCGTTCTTAGTCGGCGAAGCTTGGTGGACCAAATGGCCGGATCAATTGATGGATCCGCGGCCGTTCCTGCGCGGGGACATTTTCGACTCGGTCATGCACTACCAATGGTACAAGCCGGCTCGCCGATACTTTGCGCAGGCCAACGGCGGTCTCAAGCCAAGCGAGTTCGTCGCCAGGATGAAGCGCGTCTATGCCGGCTACGATCAGCCGACCATCCAGAACCTGATGAACCTGGCGGCCAGCCACGATAGTCCGCGATTGGCTACGTCGTTTCAAAACAAGCATCAGTACAAGTACAGGATGGGTGCTCGCGGCAACCCGGCGTTTGACCTTGACCCGCCGAATGAAACCACCCTGCGCGAGATGCGTATGATGTTGCTGCACCAGTTCACGTTTGTCAGCGCGCCGCATATATGGAACGGAGATGAGCGCGGCATGTGGGGGGCAGACGATCCGGACTGCCGCAAGCCGCTCGTATGGGAGGACATCGACCACCGTCCGCAGATTTATCTACCTGACGGCAAAAAAACCAAGCCGATTGTCGTGAAGCCGAATCTGGAATTGCTGGACTATTACCGAACCTTGATTGCTCTGCGCAAACAACGCCCCGAGCTGGTTTACGGCAAACTCCAGTACACTCTGGTTAACGACAAGGCCATGACCTTGGCCTACCGAAGGTCGATGCCTGACCAGGAAACAATTGTTGCCTTTAATCGATCAGGCATATCTCAGATCATTCGGATGAGCCGAGACACCGACACGATATTAAAAGTCCTCGCGGAGTCGCGACCGGGCAGCATTGCAAAGCACAAGCAAACGAGCCGGGAAATCCGCATTGAGCTGGCCCCGCTTTCCGGTGTCGCATTGGGTAATGTCCAATAAGCCTTTCCCGACCCAGTGAAATTGGTATTCGATGAACAATTCCAGACAGGAAGGGTTGCCAACTCTCTCAAGCTGCCGGCCTTGCGACTCCGGTCACTGAACCATGGTCATGAGGTGACAACATGGATCCGAATACGGTATTGGCATTGCCCCTCCGTCAGTATAGAATCAGCCAAACCCTTGACGTTTCCGGCTTGCAGTCTTGGTGGAAAGGTAGTCAGGGACATGACCGATGAGCTCTCGTCGCTTGGGCTAAGTCCCTACTGGCAAAGTCTATGACCGCAGAGGCCACCAATACAATACCGATTGTCAAATTGCAAATCTGATAACACGCCCGGCAGGACTCGAACCTGCGACCTACGGATTAGAAATCCGTTGCACCAAAACGCTAAGCCCTTGAAAAGCAAAGAGTTAGAGGCTCAAGGAACAGGCGCTTACAAACCAGCTTACAAAAATAATCCAAAAACAGGCTCGAATCAAGACAGAATTGATACCCAAAACCTGCCCCCGGACCTTGCTGAAATCATGGCTGTTTGGCCGGAACTGCCAGGGCATATCAAGGCCGCAATCAAAGCGTTGGTGCAGACATATACAACCACCAAAGAACAAGGATAGGTGGGGACATTTCTATGCATGAATTGACAGCAAAGTAGATACAAGAATCGAGCCGACTGACTGCCGGTCAGTAACACAGGTACTTAGCGCTTCAAATGCTCCGATATGCAACGCTTACAATGTCAAGATAGGCAATTTATATAGGTAGTAGGGGTATCTCGCCTGTTTATTCAAAAGAATTTACGAGTTGAGTTTTCGGCAGAATATGGCGATTTCGGGGCTGATTTCGATTGAGTTGTCGTTTGAACCTGCAAAAAAGTCATTGAGTGTGACTCAGACTTCGTGCAACCTACGTGCAGGCCATAAAGTTGGGATGAAAGCAGCCCAAAAAACATATATCAAAACCTCTTATTTCGACGTACATCAGGAAGATGAAAAACAATGCCGATTCTTGGTCCTGACGCGGAGCTTTTGGACACTATGAAAAGAGGGCGAAAGCATGTTGCAATCGCCCTGATTGAATGTTGACAGCAGAGTCTTACTTCCTGCGGGTAAGGATAGACTTAACCTGGGTATTGCCGACTATTTTGCCAGCTTGAGACGTTTGAGTATTTGCTGAACCTGGGGGCCTTGCCAGGGACCACCTTTTCGAGTTGGCCGCTTTTCCTTGTTGAGTATCTTGGCTATTCGATGACAACTCAAACGCTCTTCGCCAGGCTTCTTACGATAGAGCTGTCTCATTCGCTTGATCGTTTCTTCTTCCTCTGGACAGCAGCCGTAAGGTTTTCGGCCTTCGCATCGGCCCGTTTTGGCCCTCTTAGCCTCTCTGGCTTTGCGCAGTTTGTGGACGAGAAGCCGTTTGTCCAGTTCGGCGATATTATTTTGCATCTGGACGATGAACTTCTTCCAGGGATCGTTTTCGTCCTGCACGTCCTCAGTGACGTTCTGGCCGGTCATTGCGCTTATCATAGTAATATCTTTGCGAATCAACAGCGCCAGCAACTGTTCGGACACCATAGAGCGCCTGCCGAATCTGTCCATGCACTCAATGATAATCGTCCGGCAGCCATTGCTCAGCATGTCCTCGACCATGCGCAGGAACTCGGGCCGATCCTGTTCGGTTCCGGTATATGCTTCCTTGTACCACTCGATGATCTTGTAGCCGTGCTTTTTTGCGTAACGCCTTATCTCATCGCGCTGTCTCTCGAATCCATGTCCGCGTATCTGGCCTTTGCTCGATACCCGCAAATAGCCAACGGCAATTTTGTTTTCTTGTTTTCCCATAGTTTGACCTCACTTTACTCCAGCATTTCGCCGGATTCAATAATCATAAGCATTTGACGGCAGTTGTTCTTGCAGTTCTGGGCAAGTTTGACGTAGCTTTGCAAAGACTTTCCGTTGAGGTTTTCCTTTGTTGCAATTTGCCTGCAATGCTCTGCAAATACCTTCGCCAGTCCCTGATTTGTCAACTCGATTTTGGCACACCTGGACAGCAACGGATTTGCGTCGATCTGGTCGTCAAACAGCTTGGATTCGCCGATCTTTGTCGTTGTGAAGATAATGCAGACATGGTTCGGTATGCGCTCCAGAAGGCCCAACAGCCGCCGTATAATGGCCTTGCGCAGTCCGTGTGCTTCGTTGACGATATAGGCCCTGCCGCCCTTGCCCGGCGCAAAGTAGTGCATATCCTGTTCGATCTTGTCAATCTCAGAGGTCGAAAGCTGGTCGGCGCTGTCAAACTCTCGGACGTATAGACCGTCAGCGCCCTGGGCTGCAATGATCTGGGCAATAGTAGTTTTGCCGGCTCCACTTGCGCCGGAGATCCACCAGGCGCGACCGCCCCAGCTACGTGATAACAGTGTCTTTACTTTCTTGACGGCTTTGTCCTGCCCCAAGACTTCGTCAAACGTTGACGGTCTGTATTTCTCAAATAACGTTTTCATTGTCTTATCCTTTGTGAAAGTAAAGGGGGCAGTCCGAAGACCGCCCCCGTATGGTCAACTTAGTTCTTCGATCATGTTCTCGATGTCACAAGCGCGATAGTGTTCACCATCGACCTCGATGAACTGTTCATCATCGGCCAGCATATCGGATACGCCGCAGCGGAACGCTACCGGGTCGATATTGCGCAGGGCATAGCCAGGATCGTATTCGAGAGAGCCTATTTTGACCGTCTCGCAAGTCTCGCTCAGTAGCTCCTCGAATTGCTCCTCTGCATCGACCGCGCTGCAATGCTCTTTTATCAGGCGCTCGACTACCCAGTCTGTACCGTATTCGACGCCGACGCCGTCAAGGTACCTCATAAAGTCATCAGAATGACAACCAGGGCAATAATCGCCCTCGACCACCTTATAGCAGCCATAGCAGAAATTGTCCGTCACATCGAACGCCAGAGCCGTCAGCTTGTCTTTCAGTTCATCAGTGACAATCATTATGCCACCCCCAGTCCGGCGTTGACGTAAGCCTCATCTAAGCTGATAGTCTGGTATTTGTCCCAGGGGCGATACGACCGGGCAGGACGGCTGCTGTGTCCGCAACTGTGCGACCATTGCCCGCGCCGTCTTGACCATCGAAAGCCAAAGTCTTTCAGGGCTTGCCTGATTTCGGCGTCTGGCTTGTTGTCGAATTTGAGCCAGACCCATCTGCCGACTACGCGGGCGGGCAGACTCTGCACTTTGCAGAACTCCAGGACCTCGATAATAGAGTGCTGATTCGACTTGCTTCTTGTGGGGTATTTTGGTAGGTTTTCCATCGTTCTAAACTCCTTATAAGTTTAGGACCACGGTCGGGGATGCGTCAACATCGCCCGGCCACTTTTGTTTTGTGACTTGCCGGTCAAGCCACTTCACCTGAAAGCATAAAACAAAATCGGCTAAAAGTCAAATAAATTCTCAAGAATAAAAACGTATATATTTATAAGTCTTTGCATAATAAGATAGTTACAAAGTAAAATATATTTCATTTTCTTCTTTCTTCTGACTCTTGCCCGCTAAGTTTCAAGCGCAGTCGAGCCGACAGCGAAGGCGGTTGCACTGCGCAAGGTCGCATAGTCTGGAAGTCACTATCAGCGCAGATTACCCGATGTCGGGCGCGCCGTCTGCCTATCCTTTGCCCGGACTTTACAAGGGCTTTGGGACCTGACAACCGGACCTGTCGAATCCCCAGGGAAAAGCCCGGAAAAGACGGGGTAAAGCCGGGCGAAAGATACGCCACTTGCACGCCGAACAGCGCTGGCCGGAACTGCCGGAACATATCAAGGCTGCAATCAAGGCCCTGATAGAGACGGGCACAAAGGCCCGGAAATGGCAAGGAAACAGGGGTGAAACAAGGTCTAAACAAGGATTAAACAAGGCTTCGAGAATTGAGTATTGAGCAGCCTGGACAATGCCTTTTGGGACTCATACTGCGCCAAATCCGAACCCCGCCCCCCGGCCCCTCGCGTTCTGGTACCATAGATACCCCTTGTTAATACGAGCTATTTTTTCGGATGTCAATACCCCTGCCCGGACTCGAACCGGGATGACCACGCGGGTCACGACAACCCAAGTGCCGCGTGTCTGCCTTGTTTCACCACAGGGACTATAATGTATAGGCAAGTTAGAAGTGAAATTATTGAAAAACCTGCAAGGGTATTAGGCCCGCGCAGGAAATTTCCTCAGATTTCTCTTGACAGCCGGTGGGGGCCTCGGTAGAATTGAGCAAGAGTGTCCGTATTCAGGAAACAAACGCAACATTTGATTGTCCTCAGAGCCAGTTAGGTGCTCCCACACCAACTGGCTCGACCTTTATTATTCTCCTTGTTCTACTTCAACTTTGTAACGGTACATGAAAACACCGTTGCATTTTTTCCTTTTCTGCCAGACCTTTATCAGTGGCGCGATTAAGGGCACCTGTGATCGCCGTCGCCCAAGTTTTACTGGTCGGCCTCATGCCGCGACGAATTAGTTCCTTGGCCACAACACTGGCTTTGTACCAATGGACGCCGTTTTCTTGCAAGAATAGCTCTACAGCAGCTTGCTTCCCAAGCCCGGAATAACGCGAAGCAGGAGGCTCAGAGGTATCAATCAGGTCCAGGTGTTTGGGCTGACTCTGTGTTGTGGTTACGCCAGTATCACCGTTCAGAAGTTCAATAGACCTCTCAAGAGTCCGTAAGTCGGCTTGATTCTGTTGAATGATGCGCAATAGCCGATCCTTGTGAGCGTGTAGCGTATGAATTGCTGCTTCTTCCTTATCAGTGGCCGGAGAAGAAGAAAAAAATGTAATCAGTGATTTTGGGCTGGTTTTGCGGTTTCCTATGGCCTGTGCGTTATGTATATACTTCCGTAGAGATGTCGCAACTCATTTTCGATCCATGCCTTAGAACCCAATCCTAGCGAGAAATGGGTCATCGCGAGCCAGAAATCCCTTGACTTGCAGCCCTTAGTTTTGCTATAATAGTACTCAACTGGCTGATAGAGGTGTCCAGCTTGTGAGGCCACGACTTGAGAGCAGGTAGGAGGGGACACTACTGTTACTCGTTTATCTCATCTTCTGTAACGGATTTCAAAACGATGCGTATTGAAAGATGTGCACAAGTGCATATTGACTGAACGAGTTTAGAGTACGGTGTGATGATTTGGCATCTGCGGAAAAAACTTCTACGGTACACCGACGGGGACGGAGTCTGCCCAGGGCAAGCTAAGCACCAACCGAGTCCAATCTGAATAGAACTGATGGGCGTAGGCCAATGTGGGAATTGGAGGATCGCTTAGCATTGAGCGTCCCCAAAGGTAAAAAGTTGGCTTGTAGCCGTGTTTGCTCGCTGCTGAGTCGAACATAGCCGTTGTGTTTTTGGAGAAGGACCAATGAAATATTATCGTGATTCGATCGTTGGCATATTACGGTGTCTAATAATAGTAGTGGCGTTTCTGGGCAGCACAATGTTACTGGGTTGTCAGCATGGTCCACGCTATCCACGCGCTTCTAAGATGAAAGCGGCAAGCCTACAGCAGGTAACTTTGGTAGCAGGCGATGTCGTTGAACAGAAAGTGGCAATCCCACAGCAAGTAGCTTTGGTAGCAGGCGATGTCGTTGAAGTGAAGTTCTTTTACACACCAGTGTTGAATGACACTCAGACGATACGTCCTGACGGTAAGATTTCACTCGAACTTATTGGTGAGGTCAGGGCCCATGGCAAGACCGCCGTTGAGCTTCGAGACGAGCTTCTGAGCCTCTACGAGCCCAACCTGAAGGATCCGGAGATTGCCGTAGTGGTTCGGTCTTTCTATACTCGTCGCGTGTTCGTCGGGGGCCAGGTCATGAAACCGGGGGTGGTCCAGATGCCGGGAGAGATGACGGCGCTGGAGGCCATTATGGAAGTCGGCGGTTTCGACCTGCGGGCGGCCGAACGGAAGAACGTAATTGTAATCCGTTACACAGATGGCCGGCGATATGCGTACAAGCTGGACCTGAAACGCGCGATTGCTGGCAACGAGACCAAACCGTTCTATCTGCAGCCCAAGGACATTGTGCATGTGCCTCGGACCAAGATTGCCAAACTCAATCAGTGGGTTGATCAGCACATCAATAAGATCATTCCAGATACAGGATTCTTTTTCAGAAGGACAAGCGGAAACACTTCGTATGGTGTTGGCAGTTACCGCTAACGTCTGAGATTCGGAGGAAGACAATTGTCAAAAGAAATGGTCGAAATTGAAAAAGCAATTCCGCAAAGTTCATTGCGGGATTTGTATTACATTCTCTTTCGTCACAAGAGGAAAATAATCGTCTTCTTCCTTGCCGTGATGATCGTCACGGCGGTAGGCATTGTCCTTACCACCGAGGCCTACCTCTCAGAAGCTAAGTTGCTGGTACGGCTCGGCCGCGAAAACGTGACTCTGGACCCAACGGCAGCAACAGGCACGATAGCTCCAATCAGGCCATCTTACGAGAGTGTGATCAACACGGAGCTGGATATCCTCAGAAGCCAGGAGATCGCCGAGATGGCAGTAGACGCTATAGGCCCGGAGGTATTGTTCAACAAAGAACATCCGGTCAATAGCATAACCGGCAAGACGATCGCAAAAATCAAGCGACCGGCCTACATCTTAGCCAAGAGGCTTCGAAAGCTGCTGCGTCCCCCATCGGACGCGGGCACGAGCGGGTCATCCAGCAAGCGCGACAGGGCGGTATGGATGATCATGGACAATTTTCAAATCCAAACTCAGAAGTTCAGCAGCACGATCAGCCTGGCTTACAAGTCACAAAATCCGAAGCTTGCTCAGGAGGTACTCGCCAAGCTGATCGATTCCTACCTTGAGAAACATATTACCGTGCATCAAACACCTGGATCGCACCAGTTCTTTATTCAACAAACCGAGTATTTGCGAGGCAGGCTCACGCAACTGGAAGACGAACTGCGAAACATGAGGAACGAGACTGGCATTTCTTTGCTCGACGAACAGCATAGGTTAACTCTGGGAAATATCAGTACTCTGGAGAAGAACCTGGACGCCACGGAGATCGCATTGGCTGCCTCGACGGCGACAGTAGAAGCTTTGCATAAGACGCTGGCCGAGATCCCCGACACTGTGGTGGCGACAATCACCGAAGGTTTACCGAATGTCGCTGCCGACGGAATGCGCCAGCGACTTTATGACCTGCAGCTTCAGGAGCAGGATCTCTTGTCCAAGTATGAACCGGAAAGTCGACACGTCCAGGATATCCATCGACAAATTGTCGCGGCGCAGGCATTATTGAGCCAGGAGAAGTCCGAACGCACGCAGCTCACCAAAGGACTGAACACCACTTATGTGGATCTGCAGTCGTCGCTTTTGAGCGAACAGGCAAGCATGTCGTCGCTTCAGGCCCAGGTTGAGGTGATCAAGACCAAGCTGGCAAGTGCGCGAGGGGAAGTGAGTACTCGCAACGATGTTGAAGTCAAAGTCAAGGCTTTGACCCGAGAAATCGAGGTACAGCAAGCGAACTACCGCAAGTACTCCGAGAACCTCGAGCAAGCCCGCATCGACGACGCTCTCGAGAGCGGAAAGATTTCGAACATCGGCATTTTGCAAGCAGCGACACTTCCCGTGAGGCCGATTAGCTCCAGGAAGATGCTTACCCTGTTCCTGGGGCTTGTCCTCGGAATGCTTGGGGGGATCGGACTGGCATTCTTCTGCGAATATACGGACCACTCTATCAGAACACCCGAGCAAGCTGAAGAGAAACTGGGATTGTCGACACTCACGTGCATCCCAATTTCCCGCAAAGCAAGAATCAAGAAGTACAACGAGGCATTCGATGTTCTTAGAGAGCAGTTCTTGTCAGGTTTCCAGGGCTCCAAGAAGTTGCGTGTGTTCGCCATTACGAGTTCACGACGTCATGAAGGCGTCAGTACAGTTGCCGCCAATCTTGCCCTCTCGCTGGCATGGCTCGGCCAGGGAGACGTCCTGCTCATAGACGCAAACCTTGGTCATCCCATGGTGCACAAGATGTTCAAAACCAAGCTCTCGCCCGGACTTGCCGAGACTTTAGCGAACGGCGGCGGTAATGGCAATGTCATCAGCCATTCCAGAGTGCATGGCCCCCACGTCCTATCGGCAGGTGTCGCCAAACGGAGCTTTTCAGTAATTCTTGATTCGAGTGAGTTTCGCAAGCTGCTGAATGCGATGAAGAAAGCCTATCGTTTTATAGTGCTCGATCTGCCCGCCGTGAACGAGGCAAGCTGGACGATTCGACTGGCTCGTCTGTGTGACGGTGTCTGCCTAGTCGTTGAAGCCGAACGCTCCCGCTGGGAGGTTGTAGACAGAACGAAGGAACAGTTGCTCAGATCGAACGCCAATGTTCTCGGAGTCATTCTCAACAAGCGAAAGCTGCATATTCCGGAATGGTTATACCGAACATTATAACTCAGCTTGAATGGAAATTGTTCTTTGACTGACAGTTCACTTGACATCGCGTTAATAACAGGAAAACCTTGATTGGACTAACAGCAACAGAAAATAGGACAAATAATTCCAATAAAGAAAATTAGCCTATCTCCTTACGAAATAACATGTTACGTTTATATGGCTGATACATTGATGATGTACAAATTCTGGAAAATTCGCAAAAGAGCTTGACAAAATCGACAGATACTGTTAGTTTGGGAAGTTAGGGCAGAGTGGGTTATAGCGTAGCTGAGGAGGTCTACATAGTTATGCAGAATCCGCTAGGCGAGTTCGCGAGCATTTGTAACGTCTGGCGGGAAAGAGGAGAGTTGCGGCATCTAATCTAGAGGCTGTGGGAGGAGTTGAGTGGTGAGAAAGATAGCGGAGTTTTGGGCTTCCCTCAAGATGGCGCTGGCTCTGAGCAGAGTGGGATGTGTGGGCAAACTGCAGCCGCCCGAGCGGCTGGACATCGCGATTCGGCTTGAGCAAGCCCGGGTAGATCGTAATCAGCACGCTTTTTCACTCGTGCTTTTCAACACGGGTGATCTTGAAGCAAACGGAGCTGCCGCCCAATCTTTGGTCCGTTCGCTCGCGAGCCGTATTCGAGCGACCGACAAAATCGGGTGGTTCGATCGTCACCGCATAGGCGTTCTGCTCCCCTATACGCTCAGAGACGGTGCTCAGAAGTTCGTGGACGATATCCGAGAGGTAATCGGTGAGGAGGCCTTGCCGCCGGGATATGCGATCTACACCTACCCCTCGCAGTGGTACTCCGACAACGGAGACGGGCATTCCGGCCAACTGCATTTCGCTGACATCTGCCGCAGGTGGAGCAGCACGGGACCGCCACGATCTTCCGCACTCCCCAGGCACAACACCAGCACACGTTCACTCTCTGCACCAGGTCCGTCAACAACAGATATCCTGGATGTCTACGGGGAGTCGGTGACAACTCTCAAACCACTGGTATTCAGTCCGCTGCCGGCCTGGAAACGGGCAATGGATGTTGTAGGTGCATTGTTTGGGCTTGTTGTGTTATCTCCCTTCCTGCTTCTTATAGCTCTCATCATTAAGACCGTCTCTCCGGGCCCGGTCTTCTTCAAGCAACAGAGGATAGGACATGGGGGAAAAATGTTCACGATGTTGAAATTTCGAACCATGCAATTTGGTAACGATACCTCTACCCATAAAAACTATGTCAAGCAATTGATAAATGGAGCAAATAATGGGGATTCAAAGAGTCCCATGATCAAATTGGAGAATCACCCACAAATAATCCTATTTGGCAAAATACTCCGCAAGACGTGTATCGATGAGTTGCCTCAACTGATCAACGTGCTCCTCGGCGAAATGAGTCTGGTCGGACCCCGGCCGCCTCTTGCCTACGAGGTAGAAGAATTTTTGAAGTGGCAGCACAGGCGTTTTGATGTTCTTCCCGGAATGACGGGGATGTGGCAGGTTAGTGGGAAAAACAGACTTACCTTCTCGGAGATGGTGAGGCTGGACATTCAGTATTCGAGACGAAGATCTTTGTGGTTGGACTTGATAATCCTGTTGAAAACACCTTCAGCGATTATCTCCCAAATGCGAGATAGTCTTGTCTTGCAGAGAAGACAACGACTGATTTTGGAGGGTGAAAATGCTTAATATTGCAGTAGTAGGCTGCGGTTATTGGGGGCCAAATCTTATCCGGAACTTTAATTCGCTGTCCGAATGCAGACTGAAATCAGTTTGTGATACAGACCCTGAACGTCTTGCGCACATGAAGATGCTCTATCCTTCCGTGATAACCGCTTCTGAGTTCGAAGACTTGGTCAAGAATCCGGATATTGACGCAATTGTGGTGGCCGCGCCTGTTCGCTATCACTATGAGATGGCCAAGAAAGCATTGAAGGCGGGCAAGCATACGTTTATTGAAAAACCCATGGCTCAATCTTCCAGGGAGTGCGAGGAACTGGTGGACATTGCCGAAAAGCATAAGCTCGTACTTATGGTAGGGCACACTTTTGTCTATTCCAAGCCGGTTAGGAAGATCAAGGAAATCATCTCCTCCGGCGAACTCGGGGAACTGCAATATATTAGTGCACGTCGCCTCAATCTTGGCCTGTTCCAAAAAGACATTAACGTGGCCTGGGACCTCGCGCCGCACGACATTTCCACAATTCTCTATGTCCTGGGGAAAGACCCGGTGTCCGTCAATTGCCAGGGTAAGTCCCACGTTGCAAAGGGAGTCGAAGACGTCACTACCATGACACTTAATTTCGCCAACGGCGCGTTTGGGATCATTCAGAGCAGTTGGCTCGATCCAAATAAGGTCCGAGAGATAGTGTTTGTCGGCACCAAGAAGATGCTTGTTTACGACGATGTCGAGCCGATAGAGAAGATAAAGATATACGACAAGTGCGTGGAGATCCCTCCCCACTACGATTCATTCGGGGAGTTCCAATACTCCTACCATTATGGGGGCATGTACTGTCCATATCTCAAGTTGGTCGAACCTCTGAAAGTGGAATGTCAGCACTTCCTGGACTGCATCAAAACCGGGGCAAAGTCTGAATCAAGCGGTCTGGAAGGCCTTGAGGTCGTTCGAATTCTTGAGGCCGCTTCGGCATCTCTGCAAGACGGCGGCGGCCAAGTGGCCATAAGATATTCCGCGATAAATACGGCCCAGACCGCATAAGCAGAGACTCTCGTCGATACAAATCCTGCTGATACCCCTTCTCGCACGAGAAAGAGACGGCGGTGGTGGCAATGTTGGAGAATCCCGCCATAGTTACGACCTGTTCAACTTTCTAACTGAAAGCGAGGTAGAAGCTGCATCGGCTTGTACAATTGGCGAAGAATTTGGAAGTGACCACCTTGTTTAAGAAAGATCTTACTCAAAATCTTGCCAGGTTGTTATATCGCAAAGAGACCGGCCAGGTAGCCGCCTTATATGTTTCCTCCTTTGCAGGGATAGCATTGGGTTTTGTAGTGAGTATTGTCAACACTCGGCTTCTGGGACCACAGTGGTATGGCGATTTCAAATTCTTGGTTAACCTATTTACCTTGGGCGCCACAGTAACAACCTTTGGCTTTTTTTCCACCGGCAGCAGGCTTCTGGCTAAATGCAAGAATGAGCACATAAGAGGCGAGTTAGTCGGAGGCTTGTTGACGATAGCTTCGCTTATTTCGTTATTACTGATAGTCGTTCTATTTGTCTTTTCCTTTTTTGTAGATGATCTATTTCACCCGGGCCTGGGTAAAATCATTCGCCTATTCTCCCCATTGCTGTTTATATTTCCCTTCAAAACGTGCCTGGAGAATATCATGCAGGGTAGTAACCACATATTCCAACTCGCGATTTTTCAAAGGGCATCGCAGGCTTTATATCTAATAGGAGTTCTGACCGTCAGTTATTTGATCCCTCTCTCATTGACGATATGTTTGACCCTGCAATTAGGCTTTGCCGCTTTAGTGATTCTGGTCATGTCATTGTCGCTAAAACCTGCGCTAAACCGCATGGGGCCTATACTTTCACAGATTTACACGGAGAACAGAATTTACGGTTTTCATGTCTATGTTGGTGTCTTTGCTAATGTGGCGACTGCTATGCTCATGGGACTCCTTGTCGGGTACTTTGTTAACACTATAGCGGTTGGTTTCTATTCTTTAGCTTTGACGGTAACGATGCCTTTGAGCTTTATTCCCAGCGCCTTTGGGACCACACTGTTTAAGACGTTTGCAAATAGGACTTGCATACCTAAGACAGCTTTTCTTGCAGCTATAGTGCTCACAGCGTGTGCGCTGACCGCCTTTCTTTTGTTGATTGACACGATAGTAACGTTGGTTTATCCCCCGGAATTTAGCGAGGTCATACCTCTGGCATACGTAATGGCAATTGGCATGGTGTTACATGGCTTTGGTGATTTTGTAAATCGGTTTCTGGGAGCGCATGGCAAAGGCAAGGAACTTCGAAATGGCGCTTTCGTCGTAGGTGCTTTTCTAATAGCTGGTAGCTTTACACTTATACCGGCTTATGGTGCCCTCGGGGCTGCACTTACAAAAGTATTTGCTGGCGGCATGTATTGTGCCATAATGTGCTACTATTATCGAAAAACGGAAATATAACGTATGTTTTGCGTGGGGACCAACTTCGGTTAGACATTGGCGCTGTGTGCTCGGTCAGTATTTAATGGTTGTAGCTTTATGTTGATCGGAGGGTCAAAAAGATTACCACATACATCAAGAGTGAGCCGATTGATTTAGGTTATACGATGACGCGATCAGTCTCATCTGGGGGATGGAATATTCGTTCAACCATCCTCGTCATTGCGCTATTGGGGATATTTTCTCATGGCTTGCTGTGGGCGGGCGCCCACCATAGGGTCGCTATAACCTATGAGAGCAGTACAGACATTGAAAATGCTGACCCAGACGAGTTTCTTCCTCTAACGTGTACACGGATAGCTGTCTACACGGGCCTAATAGCCGGGATTCTGGCAGGAATGATGTACATGTTCTTGGGGGGGTGGGCAAAGATCGGTCTAAGTGCTCGTCTCGCATTCGCAGTAATGATACTCTGGATGTTAATACACTCAATAGTAGCCTATAGAGAAGTACCTCCCAGTCCGTCAGAACTAAGAGGTACAAAGGGTCTGCTCCTGTGGGTCTCTTGCTTAATCCTTTTTGCGGGAACGGATAGAAACGCGTGGAGGATCACCACTCGACTGGTCCATATCGTCTCCTATGTGACTGCAAGCATCCTCCTGCTAAACATATTGCGGTTTCCGCGATTCTCTTCTGTACTCCAAGCTCAATGGTTTTTCCGAGTATACCTGGGCATTCTCCTGTGGACGGCACCCTGGGTGCTGCTGAGCATCAAGGACGCCCACATCTCGCCAGCCAGATTGGTGTTTCGCGCATTCCCTTTTGGCGTCCTCGTTTTAGCTGTTCTGCAGGGCACCGGTCGCTCATTTCTCATAATCATTGCGATTTATTCGGCAGTCTTGCTTGCCAAGTTCAAAAGGCTGCTTCGCACACAAAGTCTGGCATACAAAGGGACAATTGCATGCCTTCTGCTGTATATCGCAGGCATCGCAGTCTATTTTGCTATTGGTCAAATCACAAGTTCTTTTTCGTTGCTTGCTGAAAGGCTTTGGACCGATACCAGAACGGATCAATATGCACAGTTTTTATCCCAAGTGTCGGTCAGCGATCTGGTTATCGGCAAAGGTCCAAGAGCCACATGGAATTGGGATGGACGAGAGTATGCATGGATAGATGGGTCCTATACGCTGATGATGTTTAATGGCGGCTTGCCACTTCTTATCAGCTATGTTGTTATCATGATTGTGCCGGCTTGGCGGGTACTCCGCAGGAGGCCGTCATGGGACTACGCTGCTCCCGCTGTTGTGCTATTGGTCTGGGCATTGTGTCTCACTGGATTGAGTACCTTCACAAATCCGACCGTGTCCATAGGACACTATGTCCTCTGTATATACGCTGGGCGATGTTACAGTTATCTGTATAGCAGACGAAGCGAACTCTCTGCCTTGAGAACACCAATTTCTTCTACAAAAGCGGAACGCTAATCTCCATAGATCCGCCGGCAGGGAGAACCTCTCTGGCCTGGCGGACCTGTAGGCTATGTAAAAATGGACACAGTAAACATCAAAGTTCTCTGTTGGGAGCCATACCCTAATGGCATGGCATGCAGTATGAGGCTTCACAATTACTGCCGGGGGATCATCCTGGCTGGTGGAGACGCACAGATATTGATTCTGAGGCCGACAGAGAGATCTGCGGAGTCTGCCAAGAATACTAGGAAGTGTGGACGACATGAGGGCGTCGAGTACGAGTATACTTGCGGCGCGACAATTCGCTCTGGAAGTTTTATTAAGCGGCGATGGCTTGAAATCAAGGGAATCGCGAGGGCTACAATTTCAGTTGTTAGGGGTAAAGAACGTACTGATGCCGTCCTTCTTGTCACTAACTTCTGGCCATACATTGCGTATTTTGCTTTGTTGTGCAAAAGCTTGGGCATCTTGTGTCTACAGGAGAAAAGTGAGTTTCCCTTCAACAATCGTACTCCCCGAACCCTGATTGATCGCGTCTACCAGGCGATATACAAACGCTATGTCTACAGGTGCTTCGATGGATTGCTGGTCATATCACACCCCCTTCAAGAATTCTTCGCAAGTAGAATACGAAAGACAGCTCAACTGCTATTGGTACCCCCAATTGTGGACCCTGCAGAATTCTCTATGAAGAGGGATGATACGGATGAGTTGACGATTGTTTACTGTGGCACGTTAACTCAAAAGAAGGACGGTGTACTGACACTGATACGGGCTTTTCGGGAAGTATGCAATAAATATGACAACCTCAGACTTTACGTAGTTGGTTGCGGATCCGGCAACAACGATGAAGAAGAATCAAGGCAATTGGCCAGAGAGTTTCGCATTGAGGACAGGATTATTTTTGCCGGTTACATCACTCGGGAAAGGCTAAGGCGGCTTGTGTGTGATGCTTCAGTTCTGGCCCTTGCTAAACCCACCGGCCTACAGGCTGATTACTGTTTCCCGTCAAAAATAGCAGAATACTTGGCAACGGGTAATCCTGTTATTGTTACAGATACCGGCGAGATATCAAGGTATCTTAAAGATGGCGTAAATGCTTTTGTCACGAGACCGGATGATACAGCCGCTTTCGCAGAGAAACTGCAATTCGTTTTGTCAAATCCAGATTTGGCCAGAGAGGTAGGTAAAAGAGGCAGAGAAGTTGCATTAGGCGCCTTTGACTATCGAATACAGGCCAAACGAATTATGAGCTTCATCAAGGAGCTACAGACCAGTCATTCGCCACGGGGAGAAGCGGGCCCTACGCATACAGTCAGGGAAAAGAGCCAATCAAGGGAGCTGATATGAGAATCATTGTGACCGGTGACTTCTGTCTATGCGGCAGGGTCGAACAACTAGTTCTGAACGGCAACCATGACCACTTGTACGGCGATTTGTTGGATGCACTGACAGACAAGGACATCTCGATAACAAATCTCGAATGTCCTCTCATCATAGATCCAGACCCAATAGACAAATCCGGGCCGCATTTATCTGCGAATCCTGCTTGTGTGAAAGCGATCCAATATGGACAGTTTGACATTGTCACCTTGGCCAACAACCACATAATGGACCATGGTCAAAAGGGGCTAGAGAGCACCCTGCAGGCCTGCAAGGATGTTAACGTCAAGACTGTAGGTGCCGGCACTGACCTTGAGTCTTCAGCGAAACCGTTGTTAATTACGGAGAGGAATGGTACTATAGCCATTCTAAACTTTGCGGAACACGAGTTTTCAACTGCAACAGCAACGTCTGGAGGTGCGAATCCACTTGATACTGTGGGGAATTACTACCAGATAAAGTATGCAAAAGAGAATGCTGATATTGTCCTAGTCATTGTCCACGGTGGGCACGAACACTTCCCCTTGCCAAGTCCTCGCATGATGCGCACGTATCGCTACTTTGTTGACCTGGGAGCCAGCGCCGTTATTGGCCACCACAGTCATTGTCCCAGTGGCTATGAGATATACCATGGTGCGCCGATCTTCTATAGTCTTGGCAACTTCATCTTCGAAGCCGAACAGAAAGATGATGATTGGCATAGAGGCTACTTCGTAAAGTTGGATATTGAGGCAAGTGGTGTCCGAGACATGCAGTTGTTTCCTTATGAGCAGTGCAAGGACCAAGTCGGCCTACGCTCAATGGCACATGATCAAGAAGAGTGCTTTTTGAAACATATTAATCGCCTTTGTTCAATCATCGCTGACGAAAGAAAGGTTTCACAGGAGTGGGAGAGAATGGTGGATATGAGAACTAGGTATTTTCTCTCTGCATTGTACTCACTCGGACGGGGCGCCAGGTTCCTCTTGAAAAATCGATGGTTGGCAAAGCTGGTTTTTCTACGAAAATCGCTAAGAAAAACCTCATTGCTCAGACTCCTAAACCTCGTTCAGTGCGAAGCACACAGAGATGTAGTAGTAAGAATAATGCGAAATATGGTTGGCAAGAGGTGACTTGTGCGGGTGGGGATTCACAAACCAGCTTGATACGGTTTTGTGTCTATTATATAGAACAGGGTCGTTTGCAAACTTCGTGAATTAGACGTTCTTTTTGGCTAAGTTGTTTATCTTTGGGAGATTAAAAAGAACCTGAAGATGGGATCAAGATCAAAATTGAGCGTCCCTGAACGTCGTGAAGTAGTGCTTTCGCTGTTACGCCGAGAAGAGCCGGCAAGAGTGCTGCTCACGGAGCTATGCAGTAACTTTCTGATTATACTGTAGGGATGATGCATGACAGGACTTGAGAAACATTTGTGCTCACCTGAGAGATACACCACAGATGGTGCCGAGTGGAGCTTATCATTTTACGATATTGTCCAAGAGTGTGGTGAACTCAACTGGGACGCTGCTGCACTGTGTTCAATAATATCCTTTGGCTATGTTTGTGGGGACAGGACCCTTTTTGCAGGTATTAAGAGAGAACCTTGGCTATCTAAGCCGACTCAAAACGGAGCCAGACTTCTGGATATCCCCCTGCATGGAAGAACCGTTATGGCAACAACGGATGCCGCAGTCCAACTTCATGAACTCCTACAAAACGAGATTGCATCTGCATGCAGTCAAAAGAAGAATGTTTTCGTGCTTCTCTCTGGTGGACTAGATAGTCGAATCGTTGGAGGTATTACTTCCAACCTAATCAGGTCAGGCGATATTGTTGGAGATTTGACATTTGTAACTTGGGGCAGAGACGACTCTAGAGATGTATCTTATGCCAAGAAAATAGCAGAACTGTTGGATCATCCAATCATCCATCTGGATCTTACATCTCGTCATTTATTGAACAACATTAACCTTGCTGCTAACACGCTGGGTTGTCTTACTTCACCCATTCATTTGCATAGAATGGATTGGTTTGAATCTGTTCCCAAGGAATCCATTGTTTTGGCAGGAAGCTATGGTGACAGTGTTGGTCGTGCTGAATATGCTAGACAACATATAATAGAGCTAGAATTACATAATCCTATTAATCGGTTTAATCTCATTGAACAAAGCATTTTCGCAATGGGATCAAGCCAGCTCCTTGGTGATTTAGAGTTCTTGCATAATAGGTCAAAACAAGAGGATAGGTATATATTATGCGAAATCGAGATGCAGGCACATTATATGCGCAATCTAATAGCCCATACAATGGGCATTATTAGGAATAATTGCGATTTGTATCAGGTTTTTACAGCGCCATCCGTGTATTCCTACATGTGGTCATTGCATCCAGTCCTCAGAAGAAACAATATTTATAAAGCAATATTGCCTATGATTAATGCGGAACTAGCATGCTTCCCTTGGGCAAGGACAAATAAGTCCTTGGGGTGGAAGACAAAACATGCAGATGCTCATCTCAAAAAACAGTATCATGATTACCACAAGTGGATTTCCAAAGATCTATTTGATGTTCTCTATTCACAGATCGACTTTGATGCGTTGAAGAATATTGGCATTTTCAGTATACCAAAAATTAAGGAATTGTGTTCAAGTATTAACAAAGGGGATTATGAATACCTTGGACCAGATTTGTTTGTTTGGTTCGTAAGTCTATGCAAGTTTATTGATATCGTCACATCAACGACACAAATAGTGCCTAATACTGAAAGCCGGAATTCATCAAATCATGTTGGGACGAACCGATATAGGATAAATGCAGTGAAAAAGAACCTTAAACGATTCAGGTTTTTGGTTTGGATTGTTAGGTCTATTTACAGGATCAAGAAGGCTGTCAAGCTTGTGCTATCTCTCGCGCATTACCCACCGAAAAGGGCCACAAAGGGTCACCGCAAGACTCTCTAGAAGCGTGAAATGAATTTGATCATAATAGCTGAAAACTCTGACTTTCCCTGGGGAATGAGTGCAACCAGGCGGGCACGGAACATTGCGAAAGCATTGTTAAAAAGTGGATTTGAGCCTAAAGAATATGAGTACCGTTGCTAGGACGTGCGTGTATTATCGGGATAATGGTTACCGGTCTGCGGTTGGAAAGTGTTCTTTATCTTGTTGAAGATGGTCAGAAAGGATTTCTGGTGTATTCTCGAAACATATCCGGCCTGGCGCAAAAAGATGAAACTGCTCCTTACCGCCAGAGCCTTAATACGGAAATCCAGAGAAGAAGCGAAGCAGCAGGCGTTGAGACTATTCAGACCCGAAATCGTAGCCCAAGAATCTTGCGCGACAAATGAGGAAATACTCAAGAAATCGAACGCATCGTTCCATGAACTCAGCCTCTGTTTCCAAGAAAAGATTGCTATTCGTTATCCCATCCCTCGTAGCAGGAGGAGCTGAACGAGTTCTTATACGACTAATCAATCATCTAGACGAGAACAAATACGATATTCTTTTGGCAGTCTTCGAAGACAAGATGGATTGTGCAAGTGACTTGAAATCCACGGTAAAGATTGTGTGCCTGAACAAGAAGCGAGGCAGAAGGGACTTCTTCAATCTGATTCTGAGATTAAGAAAAGCAATAGTCAGTTTTAAGCCAGCCGCCGTAGTCAGTTTTATTGCTTTTACAAATATTGTCACCGTGATAGCAACATTGTTTCCGAAAAAGATTTCCAGGGTCATAATTTCCGAACGTAGCTATCACCGCACATATCTGCCTCTGAGCCGCCTAAAACACCTTAGAAGGACATTGATGAAGGTGACTTATAGAAAGGCAGACAAGATAGTCACGGTGAGTAAGAGCATCAAAGAAGCACTGGAACAAGACTTCGGGATCCAATCTCAGAAGATAGTATGCATCTATAACCCTGTCCCCGTGGAAGAAATAAGGGACAAGTCTAAAGATAGTGTTGGGCACCCCCTTTTGACCGAAAAGAACAAGGTCATTGTTGCGGCCGGCAGATTGGAACATGAAAAGAGATTTGACAGACTTCTGAGAATGTTCTCTTCCATTAGAGAAGAACATGAGGATGCTCGTCTGATAATCCTCGGCAGTGGCACATTGTTGAAACCATTGCAGGATTTGGCGTCCCAATTGAATATAGGTAAATGGGTTGATTTTGTCGGCTACAAATCCAACCCTTACGCATGGATTTCTAAAGCCGATGTCTTTGTGTTGTCTTCAGATCGTGAGGGTCTACCCAATGCGATTCTCGAAGCTATGGCTTGCGGAGTACCCGTAGTGGCAACAGATTGCCTGTCGGGCCCGAGCGAGATAATAACGCACAGCATTAACGGATTGCTTGTTCCGCCTGCGGACGAACAAGCATTGGCTGAATCAGTATCGAGGTTGCTGCAGGATAATGCGTTACATCAAAAGCTCTCTCAGGAAGGTATGAAGAGAGCAGAGGATTTTGTGTCAGAAAACATTCTTCCACAATACGAGCAATTGTTTTGACACAAGTTGACTAAGGATTCGCGTCAGAAGTGGGGACAGCTCACCTGATGTACGGCCGCAAGGAGAAACTGGACAAGGTGAAGAAACGTCAAGAATTGATAAAGGAAGCCATTGGATTCCTGCTCAGGTTCTCCGGAATACTCTGGGTAATTAGATGTATGTTTTGCAGAAACAAAGTGACGATAATGGTCTATCATAAGCCAGAACCGGAGACTTTCCGGAAGCATATAGCATATCTGGCTAAACGTTATAGGTTCATTTCGCTGAATAAGCTAGTCGACGCAATTCGAAATAAGGATTGGTCTGATATACCTCCTAATGCGATGGTTATAACTATCGATGATGGTCACAAGACAAACTACGAACTACTTGACACGATAAAGACCTTCAATGTCAGACCCACCATCTATCTTTGCAGTCACATCGTACGGACTAACCGACATTTTTGGTTCACTGCTACCAGCAGTGCTACTCCACCTCTGAAAAGACTCCGAACCGATATTGTCGAAGAAGAGTTGAGGTGTGAACTGGGATACACTCATACGAAGGAATACCCCGAAAGAGAGACGTTGAGCAAAAGTGAAATAATCGACATGGAACCTTATGTGGACTTCGGATCTCACACAAAGTTCCACCCAATTTTGCCACAATGCGATGATGCAAGATCTAGAGATGAAATCCAGAGTTCGAAAAAGACTTTGGGTGAATTACTAAATAGGCCAATTGAGCATTTCGCCTATCCCAATGGGGATTACGGAGAAAGAGAAGTTGAATACGTTAAGAGGTCAGGTCACAAGTCCGCCAGGACACTCGATGTGGGCTGGGTAGATGTTAATTCGGATCCATACAGGTTGAAAGCAATTGGCATTCAGGATGACGCATCTGTCAACATATTGTGTGGACAAGTTATCGGTTTGTTCGGCCGTCTCAAGTATTTGCGGCATGGAAGCTTTAGAGGGAAACGTCCTCCATTTTTATAATAAGCAAGTTTGAAATTCCTGTTCATGGCTGCAAAAGGCGATAAAACGTATTTCGGTTTATAATTAAATTAGACGGCTTAGTCCTCTCTTTTTAGAAAGCTCTGATTAGATGGATAGAAACAGTAATTCATTGAATATTTTACTCGCCCATTATAGATTTTTTGTTTCAGGTGGTCCTGAGCGCTATTTGTTCAATATTATGGAAATGTTGGAGAAAAAGGGCCATACGACAATACCTTTCTCTGTTAAGCATCCCAAGAACTGTCCATCAGCATATTCAGACCTGTTTCTTTCACCGATAACTGACGACAAGGATGCTGTCCTGTTTAGCCAGATCAGAAAAAACCCAAAAACAGCGATTAAGCTCCTTGATAGAGCTTTCTATTCTTTTGAAGCGAGGAAAAAAATAAGGAAAATCATAGAGAAGCTTAACGTAGATGTTGCATACTGCATGCATTTCCTTCGGTGGATATCACCAAGTTTCATTATGGAGTTGAACCGGCTTGACATACCTATCATCGCCAGACTCTCCGACTTTGCATATATATGCCCTGAATCACATTTACTTAGAGATGGAAAGGTGTGTGAATTGTGCACTAAAGGCCACTATTGGCATTCTGTAAAATATAAATGTGTGCAAAGCTCTTTTCTGTTGAGTTTTATAAACTTCCTTTCCATATCACTACACAGGCAGTTGAAGATATTGGATAAGATTGATGCTTTTGTATGTCCTTCTCTATTTACTCTTGATACCATGACCAAGGCGGGCTTTGAAAAGCAGAAGCTGTTTCATGTTCCAACATTTGTTGATTCGGAGAGAATCATACCTAAGTTTGACCGTGGCAATTACATTCTTTACTTCGGAAGAATTTCATACGAAAAAGGTATAAGTGTCCTTTTAGATGCTTATGAAAAGCTAATAAAGAAAAAGAGCAAAGCTTCGATTCCGCTTTATGTAGCTGGCAAATACTATGGTAAAGAGACCGAACAACTGAAAAAGAGAATTCTTTCAAGCGGCGACAAGGGGGTAAAAGTATTGGGTGAATTCGAACATGATCCGTTGTATGAGATTATTAGAAACTCAGCTTTCACTATTGTCCCATCTATTTGTTACGATAATATGCCCAACGTCATTTTGGAATCATTTGCGGCCGGGAAGCCGGTAGTCGGCTCTCGAATTGGAAGTATTCCGGATCTGGTCAAACATAGAGAGACCGGTTTGTTATTTGAACCAGGCAATAGCGATGATCTTGCCGAAAAGTTGCAATGGCTGATTGACCATCCCGAAAAATGCACCACGATGGGTCGAAGCGCGAGAATATTAGTTGAGAGAGAGCACAGTCCTGAATTGCACTATGAGCGGATAATGGAAATATTCCAGACCTTCCGCCAAAAAACATAGTGAGGAGAGGGAGTTTATCAGAAATAGTGAAGGTGAGCTACTAACGCCGTGAGTTGACGCCGCAGCATTGGCTACGACCATGCGAGCAGTAGATATGTTGTTGCGCTCTGCTAACAATATATGATAAAGTAATGTGAGCTATTTATGGAGAAGAATCAATGATTTCCAAAGAAATCCGAGACCTGATAGTCTATCATTTAAAGCATACTCGAGAATTTGCCGAACACGACCATCGGAACGTTTTCGTTAAGACGATGAGACTTCTTAGATCAAAAGGATTTGATCAGATTAGGGGAAAAAGAGTTCTTGATCTAGGTTGTGGCCAGAGGTTCGCTTTCGCTTTGCAATGTGCTTGCGAAGGTGCTGAAGTGACGGCACTGGACGTGAATTACGTAGCTCCGAATCTCTTGCCTGTAGCCTTTGTGAAGACAATCAAGCATAATGGATTAAAACGTGCCTTGAAGTCTATCTTTAGGAAACTGGCTTTTGATAAACTGTATTACAGACGACTTGAAGAGGTCTATGGCAGTCCCCTCCATCGCTATCAATCCAAAATCAAATTTGTGATAGCCGATCCTGAAGACGCACATTACCCGGTACCTTCCGGTTCTTTTGATCTAATCGTTTCGAATGCTGTGTTAGAGCACGTAGCGGATGTTCCCACATTTGTAAATGAAATCAAGCGGCTGCTTGCAGGTGGTGGATACTTCTGCGGTCGCATCCATAATTTTTATTCGCTATCTGGTGGGCATAATATGGAATGGGCATATCCGAATGATAAACCTTCCAAAAGGGTGCCCCCTTGGGACCACCTTCGGAAGAATCGTTTTCCCGCTTGGGTCTACCTCAATCGTCTGAAGCCTGAAGATTACCAGGAGGCTTTTTCTCGTGAGCTTAATATCATACTTTTTGAAGCAACTAATATTAACCATGACCTTGGCGTAGCGGGTACAGAAGGAGAGGCTTTTTATACCCCTGAGTTGGCACACGAGCTTTCACAGTATCCTCACGAGCTTCTGCTGACACGCTCATGGTGTATTCTTTGTAATAAGACTTGAGGAAGTGACAAAATGGAATGTGCGGTGATCACAACATATCGTTGTAATGCACGTTGTCAGATGTGCAATACCTGGAAAAACCCAAGCGGAATCGAAGATGAAATTACGCCCGAGATAATTGATAAACTCCCGTCCGGACACAAGAGACTGAACATCACTGGCGGAGAACCCTTACTGCGAAAAGACCTTGAAGATATTATCGCTGTCTTGCACAAAAAGACCTCGCGACTGGAAATAAGTACCAATGGCTATTTCACGGATAGGATTGTCAATATTTCCGGACATTACCGTAACCTGCTTCTTGGAAGATGTAACTTAGATGAATGATCGACATAATTCCTTGAGTATTCTATTGGTGAATTATAGGTTCTTTGTTTCAGGAGGACCTGAACGCTATTTATTCAACTTCGTTAAGCTGTTAGAAGAAAAAGGCCATCAGATTATACCTTTCTCTGTTAAGCATCCTAAGAATCAGTCAACAGAATACTCAGAGTTCTTTCTTTCTCCAATAACCAGTGATGAAAACTCTGTCTTGCTTAGTCAACTTAGAAAGAATCCCAGAACACTGGTTAGGCTTTTTGGCAGAGTCTTCTATTCGCTTGAAGCGAAGAAGAATGTAAAAGCGATTGTAGACAGAGCTGATGTAAATATTGCATATTGCCTGAACTTCCTTCGCTGGATCTCGCCAAGTTTCATTACCGAGCTGTATCGAGCCCGTGTACCTATTATAGTGAGGATATCAGACTTCTCATATATATGTCCAGAGGCGCATCTACTTAGAGATGGAAGGGTATGTGAATTATGTACCAAAGGTAGGTTTTCGCATTCGGTTAGGTACAAGTGTGTGTGCAATTCTTTTCTATTGAGTTTCATAAATTTTCTTTCCATATTATTGCATAAACAGCTAAAACTCCTAGATAAGATTGATGCTTTCGTATGTCCTTCTCAGTTTACTCTAGAAAGAATGGCCAAAGCCGGCTTTGAGAAGCAAAAGCTGTTTCATGTTCCAACGTTTGTTGATTCGGAGAGAATCATACCCAAGTTTGAACCTGGCAATTACATTCTCTACTTTGGAAGAATCTCCCACGAAAAAGGTATAGGTGTCCTTTTAGATGCCTATGAGAAGCTAAAAGGGAATAAGAGCAAAGATTCGATGCCACTCTATATTGTCGGCAAATCCTATGGAAAAGAAACCGAACAACTGAAGAAAAGGATTCACTTGAGCGGCAACAAGAAGGTGAAAGTCTTGGATGAAGTCGAGAAAGATCAATTGTTTCAGATTGTTGGAAACTCGGCCTTCACTATTGTCCCTTCTATTTGGTACGAAAACATGCCTAACGCCATTTTGGAGTCATTTGCAAACGGGAAACCGGTGGTCGGCTCTCGAATTGGAAGTATTCCGGAACTGGTCAAACACGGAGAGACCGGTTTGTTATTTGAACCAGGCGATAGCGATGCTCTCGCTGAAAAGATGCAATGGATGATTGACCATCCAGAAGACTGCTCAAGAATGGGGCAGAATGCAAGAGCATTAGTTGAGAAGAAGTACAATCCAGAACTGCATTATAAGGGCCTAATGGAAATATTTGAAAGCTTTCATCCAAAACATGATAAATGTATCAGTTGAAAAGCAGTTTATTCTTTCTGGGACGAGTTGTGCAGGCGAAAGGCACGACTGCACTGATTGAACCTATGAAATAGCGTCCGATTGAATGAAGCGAATCGTCGGCCATACGGGGAAGGCAAAAGAAATGGGACAAGTTGCCCGAGATTATGCAATTAAGACACATAGCGTCCAAATCCACTATGATAGACTGACTAAAGTATGTAAAAAGGTACTAAGCTGATGGAGTGTGCGGTGATCACAACATATCGTTGCAATGCACGTTGTCAGATGTGCAATACCTGGAAAAACCCAAGCGGAATCGAAGATGAAATTACGCCCGAGATAATTGATAAACTCCCGTCCGGACATAAGAGACTGAACATCACCGGCGGAGAACCCTTACTGCGAAAAGATATTGAAGATATTGTCGCTGTCTTGCACAAGAAGACCTCGCGACTGGAAATAAGTACGAATGGCTATTTCACGGAGAGGATTGTCAATATTGCCAAAAAGTTTCCAGATATTACCGTAAGAGTTAGCTTGGAAGGTTTGCCCAAACTCAATGATGATGTCAGGGGAATAAGAAACGGCTTTGATCACGCGCTGAGAACTATTCTGCAACTGAAAGATCTGGGAGTGAAAGACATTGGATTCAGCATGGTAATCTCGGATCGAAATGCCGGAGATTTGCTCGATCTGTATCATTTGGCGGCTGGCATGGATTTGGAGTTCGCCAGTGCAACAATGCACAACTCCTTCTACTTCTTCAAGAACGATAACAAAATTGAAGATTTGGATTTCGTCACTGAACAAATGAAGAAGTTCATCGAAGCCCTGTTGACCTCAAAACGAAAACGCCTGCGTATGAAGATTAAGGACTGGTTCCGGGCATACATCAATCTTGGGCTGCTAAACCATATGCAGAGTAAGACCCGTTCTCTGCCGTGCGGTGCGGCTAATGACACATTCTTCCTCGATCCGTACGGCAATATTCTGGCCTGCAACGGCTCTGATGAGCCGTGGATTATGGGGAATCTGAAAGAATCCGACTTTGACGAGATTTGGAATGGCGAACAGGCACAGGTGATAAGAGAACGAGTCTGCAACTGCGATAAGAACTGCTGGATGACCGGGACTGCAGTGCCGGCGATGAGAAAAAAAATCCATATCCCTATTCTCTGGGTGACAAACAACAAGCTGAGATTGGCCTTAGGCAAAGACCTTCCGCTAGATTAGTTACACAACTTCTGATTGACGGGTGAAACATGAAAGAGAAACGGAAGAAGAAGATAGCCTTCATGGGTATTAAGGGCCTGCCCTCCAAAGGTGGTGCCGAAAGGGTAGTTGAGGCAATTGTAGGCAGCCTTGAAGATGACCTCGACATCTCCGTCTACTGCAGCAAAGCATATTCAAAGGATCACCAGGATGACAACATAAATCTCATCAAGTTGCCAAATTTGAAAGGTAAGCATTTGTCTTCCTTTTCTCTGTTTGTGATGTCTGCATTTCACGCGCTACTATTCCGAAGGTATGATCTGGTTCACGTCCACAACACCGACGCGGGTTTTATTGTACCGCTGTTGAGACTGAGATATAAGATAGTAGGAACATGTCACGGATTTCCATACAAGAGAGAGAAATGGGGTTTACTGGCCAGGAGCTTCCTTAGATGCTCAGAGGCGCTGTTCTTCAAATTGTGCAATGCGGTCACCTGTGTTTCGAGTTCGTTGTCAGACGAGTTGAACGGTAAACATTCAAAGAAGATATACTATATCCCCAATGGTGTTGAAACAGTGCAGTGTGAAAAGGATTATACCCTTGTGGAAAAGTTTGCACTGACAGGCCAGGAATACATCTGCTTTGCCGCAGGAAGGGTTGATCCAACCAAAGGCTGCCACACCCTTTTGAAAGCGTTTGAAAGCGTATCCAGGGATATCAAGCTTGTTGTAATAGGCGACTTCAGTCATAAGAAAGGTTATTCTCAAGAGTTGTTCCAAATGGCGGATGAGAGAGTGATATTCATCCCCTTTGTCGAGAGCAAGGAACGTCTGTTTGGAATAATAGAGAATTCAAAGATATTCGTTCTTCCTTCAACGGTGGAGGCAATGTCAATGCTGCTGCTGGAAGCCGCTGGTCTTGGAGTACCCTCAATCTGCAGCGACATTCCGGAAAATGTCTCTGTCTTAAAAGAGTACGGCGTTTATTTCAGTACTGGGAATGCGGAAGACCTGACACGAAAGATCAAATCTTGCCTGGACAACTATGAGAATGCGGTGCAGTTAAGCGGGCGGGCCAAAGAATGGATCGGCGAGGAATACAGATGGCAGGATATTTCCAAGAAGTATGAGATTATTTATGATTCTCTGTTGCAATTGGGACGGTCATAGCATATAAAATAGTCGGGAAAAGCGGCGGTTTCGAACATCAAAGTTATATAGCCAGATAGGATAATCAAACGTGAAAGATTTAACTATAGCCATGCGTAAAATCGCACCGGACGTCAAACTCGGCGAGGGAGTGAAGATCTACGATTTTGTGAACCTGTACGGATGTGAAATCGGCGACAACACCAAGATCGGCACATTTGTGGAGATTCAAAAAGGCTCGAAGATCGGCACCAACTGCAAGATATCCAGCCACACCTTTGTCTGTGAAGGTGTAACAATCGAGGACGATGTGTTTGTCGGACACAATGTCACCTTTATCAATGATATTTTCCCCCGCGCAACCGCCGAGGACGGAAAGCTCCAATCCGAGGACGATTGGGCCTGTGTCCCGACATTTGTGAAGAAGGGAGCTTCGATCGGATCGAGCGTCACCCTTCTGTGCGGCATCACTGTGGGTGAAAACGCCATTGTCGGAGCAGGAAGTGTAGTCACCAGAGACGTTCCGGCCAACACGATAGTTGCAGGCAATCCTGCACGAATACTAAGGAAGACCAACGAGGCGAAAGGGTAGGCAACAATGAGAGTTCCATTCCTTGATCTTAAGATTCAGTACGAGTCCATTCGTGACGAGATTGCAGAAGCTCTGCAGCAGGTGTTGGATAATACGGCGTTCGCCGGTGGGCCCTTCGTCGAGGAGTTTGAGAAGGATTTTGCCTCATTCTGCCAATGCGAATTCGCGATTGGCGTTGGTAGTGGAACAACGGCGCTGTGGATGGCTCTGTCGGGCCTGGGAATAGGTGAAGGCGATGAGGTTATAACCACGCCAAATACGTTCATTGCCACCGTCGAAGCTATCAGTTTCTGCGGCGCAAAACCAGTATTTGTTGATGTCGATGAGCGGACGTATAATATGAATCCTGATCTCCTTGAAGATAATATCACACCCAGAACCAAGGCCATTATTCCCGTCCACCTGTACGGTCAGATGGCTGATATGGATCGCATAATGCAAATTGCGAGTGTACATGGATTATTCGTTGTTGAAGATGCCTGCCAGGCACATGGAGCTGAATACAAAGGACGGCGCGCGGGTTCTATCGGCGATGCTGGCTGTTTTAGCTTCTACCCTGGAAAGAACCTGGGAGCATACGGGGAAGCTGGCGCTATCGTGACTAATAACACCGAACTGGCTGAAAAGATGCGCATGTTTCGTGATCACGGTCAGGCCAAGAAATACTACCACTCGATGATAGGCTGGAATGCCCGCATGGACGGTTTCCAGGGTGCAGTGCTGAGTGTGAAATTGAAACACCTTCCCGGGTGGAACGACGCACGGAGGAAAAATGCTCAACTCTATAATGACCTTCTGGCAAATGTGAAAAGTGTAATCACGCCTGCGGAGGCTGATTACGCCAGGCACGTGTATCACATTTATGCCATCCGTGCTCAAAACCGTGATGCGTTCATAAGAGGACTGGCTGAAAAGGACATCTCCTGTGGAATTCACTATCCAGTTCCCGTCCATCTGCAAGAGGCTTACGCACAACTTGGCCACGGAAGGAACAGTTTCCCCGCCGCCGAGAAATGTGCCGACGAGTTCGTTTCCCTGCCCATGTTTGCCGAACTCAGCGCCGAGCAGATAGAGAAAGTCGCAAGAGAAATCAATTGTTTTCTCGAGCGGTCAACCCCAATAGGACCGCACAGCCGTCCCTGCCGAAAATTCCGTCCTTGTTGATTTGTAAGGGTATACGTACAATCGTCAACTCCTGTTTGACCGTCATGAATGATACCATAATGAGCCTGGATTGGCCAAGATGAGCATCCTGAAGACGATATTCCTTATTGTTAACTGTGGCGCATCAACCAGCTTGCTTCTCCACCCCCCTGTCCGGGGAAATGCCGATGCATTCTTCACCTGTTCGCGGCCCTTCAATCATTGCCCTCAGAATCTTCCAGAGTAGTCCTCAGAGGTGTTTTGTGATTGCAGAATGGACGATCTCGGCTTGAGGGGTAGCGTAGTAATATTTCAAGAGATCGCGCTTTGCGACAGCCGGGAGTGTAGTACAATAATTCCAGAGAAGCACCGCGAGAAACATCGCGCCGTAAAGAGAAATGTCGGTTTGAACGAACGTTCTTTGTGGAGTCCGAAGATGTCGGAAGAAGAGTCTAAGCTTTTCACGGAACTGCCCAAATCATTCCACAACCTATACGAATACGACGCCGAATACATCCTCATTCCCGGCGGTCGCTACAAGTACCAAGGTAAGACCGAGAAAGAAGTGCCCAACGTCTACTTTGCCAAATATCCGGTAACGAACAAACGACACCACCGCTTTATTCGCTACCTTGAAGGGAAGGAGCGGAAGCTTCTGAAAATACTGCTGAAGGACGAGTTTGACAAGCGAATGACTGAATTCGCTTCAGGTATCAAAGGCTTCGGCAATTACCTTGGAGACAAGCCGAATATGTGGCCGAAGAAGCTGCGCTCCCGTTACGAGACCGACAAGCGTTTCAACGGCGAGGATCAACCAGTCGTGCGCGTCTCTTGGTTCGATGCCATTGCATACTGCTACTGGCTTTCTCTGCTTGAGGCAGCAGGTAAGAACCTTTCATTTGATAAGGCCGCAGGTCTGTACAGGCTTCCAAGCGAGATCGAATGGGAATGGGTGGCCGGTGGGGGGGAACGCGAATATCCCTGGGCGTCTGAAAAGGGACCCCCGAGTCAGAAACTGGCAAGTTACGGTTGGAATGTCAAGGCCACGACACTGGTCGGACGCTACCCTGACGGAGCTACGCCTGAAGGCCTGATGAATATGGCAGGCAACGTCGAGGAGTGGATGGAGAACTTCTATGACAAGGACAAGAATGCCCGTTCTTTGCGTGGCGGCTCCTGGAGCGGCCTCGCGGACTATCTTCGTTGCTCTTATCGCGACGGGGGCGATCCTGACGGTCGCCACTATAGCGTTGGTTTTCGCGTAGTTCGTTCCCAGCCATGAGCACAAAAACCTGTTACTCTGATGTTCTGTCCATCTGATACTCTGAATTGGGAATGAGAATCTGTTAGTTTAACTGTGGTCCGCCCCGCAGCGTTCGATTCTGCACGCCAGAACGAGCGTGGTGGGGGAGATGAGGGACGATCTGTGCCATAGGCCTCATCTTTCGAGATTGCGCTTTGAATTAGCTTTGAGTCAGACTTAGAGCAAACAACCGGGGCCTATACCGAGTCAATCAGTACAGGCCCCGAAATGAGCCAAATCTACTTTATCAGTCGCACAAACGCTTACAGCTTAACGAATCAACCGAATGTCGTCGAAGTACATCGACCCTGCCCCACCGCTGGGTGACGGGGCATTCTTCGTGCCGACGCCGATGCTAATCGAATTGACATTTGTAAGGTTTACGCCGAACGCCGTCAGGTCGATCACCCACTCGTTCCATCCTGTTATCTGTGTCGTAGCGGGATCATCGTGATAGACCACGGCAATACCGTTGAGAGCGATAAACATTCGGTCGGCCGCATTACCGGTAGCGCCACGGAACCACAGAGATAACTTTGTGACGCCTTCCTCGGTCCAGTCACGCGGGTAAACCAACGTCAAAGTCGCCTCAGAGGTCTTGTTGGCGTTGTCGTAGCGGTATATCATCGACTGAGCACCGCCGTGAACGATAGTCTGCTCGGCATACGGAGGCAAGTCGTTGCCGACCAGTGCTCCGTTTGTCAGAGTCCCAAAACCATCTATCCACTTGTCGAATATCCTGTTGCTCGCAGGATCGGGTGGATCGATGTCATTGTAAGACTCGAAGTCGTCGACGAGAATGAAATCGGCCGTCGCAAAGCTCCAGACCAAGCCTTTTATCGTTTCAGCCGGATAGACCTCATCCACGCGCCACGCATAACTGCTGTCCCATGCAAGTCCTCCGGGATCATAGCTCTCGGCGCCAAGCGTCCTGGGACCTATATACTCGGGTGACGCTGTGGTAGCGTTTTTGACAGCATCCGCATCGGCACCGAAGTATAGCTCGTGCGAAGCCGCGTTGTCTGCCGATGTCCAACTGAGAGTCGCTATCATCTGCACATCCACCGCGCCATTAGCTGGCTGTGGGTTGCCCACGGAACCCGGCGTCGTGAAGCTCCAGACGTCGCCTTTGTGCGTTTCCAAGACGTCAAACTCATCGACACGCCAGTAATATACCTTCTCCAATTCGAGCGGGTCAGGGCTGTATGTCGCAGTCCCGAGCGGGGATCCTCCGACTGCATCATTTACATCGTCGAAATTGGTACCCATGTAAACGGTGTGCAATTTGGCACCGTACCCTCCCGTCCATGTAAAGGTCGCGTTCGGGTCCACGAACTCGGCGCCGTCGGCCGGATCGGGGAAATAGGCCGTCTTCGGAGGTATCGAGAAGCTCCATATAGCGCCTTTCCATGGACTGTTCGGTTCGGCTTCGTTGACCTCATCGATTCGCCAGTAGTAAGTCATGCCAGGAACAAGACCCTGCGGGAAAGGAAATCCAGGAAAGCCTACAATAAAGAGCGTCTCGGCCTGGTTTCCTTGGAAAGTATCGGCGGCACTATCGTTGACATCCTCGAAACTATCGCCCAGATAGACATCGTGTGTAACTGCAAAATCTCCCGGTCCCCAAGTGAGGTTCACCCACGTTTGCAGATGTAGGACGCCGTTGGCTGGATTGGGGCTGCGCGCAAACGGATATGCTGCGCCGCTTCCTTCCATGGCTGATAAAAGCTCGTCCTCTGTTAGGGCATGGTTGTAGACCCGCACGTCGTCGATCATCCCTATGAAGTAGCCCGCCGGTTCTCCACGGCCGATGCGCAGGTCATTGTCGCTCTCACTGAGTTCTCCGAAGACATCCATCGACGCATCCACTTGGCCATTGACATAGATGAGCGCTTGGGTGCCATCGTACGTCAGAGCAATGTGGATCCATTCATTTCTGGCCAATGTCGTTGTCCCCTGTACAATGGTCTGTCCGGCAGACGTATTGAGGTACACCCGCACCGTGTCCGGCTGCACGCGGATCATGTAGATAGCACCAGTTCCCGTGTCTGCAATCTTGCGGACAGCGTGGTTCGCCCCCGGCCAGTCTTCACCATTGATCCAGGCGGCCAAGCTCAACTGGTCTCCGTTAATATCAAGACTCTCGGAGTCAGGTGCGGCCAGGTAATCAGAACTGCCGTTGAACTTCAGCGCGCTGCCCAATTTTCCATCCTGCACCCACACGGGAGCACCCTCGAACCTCGCATCATTACCGTTGGCGCTCGAGTCGAAGGCCATAGTCCCCGAGCCTTCGTCAAGACGCCACCAGCCAACAAGTTCGGCCGAGACTGTTCCTGCGCTCAGCACGGAAACTAAAGAAACCAAGTAGATCAATTTCTTAAACATGATAGTTCTCCTTCAATAAACGTTGATGTGACGCGACTGATGATGGTTGTGACTTCACATACGTCCAGAAATTATCGGCTGAGAATTGTCCCTTCTTCACCCTTTGAGACTGCCTCCTTCCTTTGAGAGCCCGAAAGACAAGCAGGATCCTGCCCCGATGACCTCAAATCCACGGATCTCACGTTACCCTACTTATACCAGAACAGCCACCTCCCCGTCAAGAAGAATCACTGGATGACTGAGATGCCAGGATACTGCGATTTCATTCTATGAGCTCCTTATACAATCTCCCAGAGTAGCCCTCAGAGGTGTTTGACTCTTGCAGGATGGACGATCTCGGCTTGGGGCATATCACAACAGGTCATATTTTCAGAGATCGCGCTTTAAGTCGGGTTCTGCCGCTTCTTGCGAGTATTGTGGGCGGGTTTGTATGAACATTTCTTACACCGGTCATTTAAGCCGTCTTTTGTCCAACTATCTTTGTAAAATCCAGTCTCGCTTCTCCATCTTTTGCACTTGCGGCAAAACTTCTGCTTGACCCCATCAACAACCCGGTGACGGTCCTCATATCGGAGATTCTTTCTCCCAGCTTTCCTAATCCGCTCGTAACGCTTGCGGGCATGTTTGCTGTCGCACTCCTTGCAGTGAAAGCACAATCGGTCTTTCGAGCTGTTGTTTCTATGAAACAGACTTCCTTTCTTCCATTGTTTGCAACAACTGCACAGCTTCTGTTTGACGCCACGAACTGTCCGATGGCTCTCCTCATATCTCAAAAGCTCTTTCACGTGCTTCTTGCCTTTCCTGTAACACGCTCGCTCGTGTGCCCTATCGCACTCTTTGCACCAAATCCTCAATCCGTCCTTTCTGTAACGGTCTTTACGAAACTCACTCTTATTCCAAGCTTTCCACGTCCCGCACTTCACACAGAGTTTCTGCTTCACACCCTTAACTGTGCGATGCGTTTCCCTATACTTGTAATATCTCTTGGTCATTCTCTCTCAATTCTTCGCAGCCGACCGCCTTTTCTTCAGACCCAATGTGACGATTCTAAGTCGTGTCGCCTGTACCGATCTTCCAATTTGGTCGGCTATTTCCTGTGCCGTTCTGCTCGGATATAGTTTTTTCAGGAGATTCAGCTCTCTCTTCGACCAAACACGGAGTTCTTCTGTAAGCCCCAATTTGTATGCTTTGGCTACTACCGACCTATAAGACCGCCCAAGTTTATCAGCTATGCTTTGTACAGTCTCACTTGGGTAGAGTCTCTTGAGGTGTCTGATTTCGGTAGCTGACCAGAAACGATTTTCCCTCGTCTTAATCCCCATGTTGTATGCCTTTTGTCTGACCGCCGTCAAAGGCCGTCCGATCCGCTCAGCTATTTCCCCTGCTCCCCCATCCGGGTAAAGTTTCTTGAGTAGCTTGACTTCATCTTTCGACCATGCAATCGAGGTTTTTTTCTTGGTTTTAGCTTTTCGCATATCCGTGATTCTAAGTATTTTGGATCAAAAGGCAAGGGCTGAAGGGCTGTGAGCATCCGCTTGCAGCCCTTTCTTCTTTATCCTCACACCCCCTAATTCTGCCCATTTTGCGGGAAGGGGGAGAAAGGCTCCGCGCCACAGAGTTAACTTCCCAAATCGCCAGATGAGGGCAAAAGTACCCGTTTTTGTCTGACGTCAACTATAAATTCCCTCTGACGACAATTATTCTTACCGTTATCAGTAACATCTTTCTTATGGCGTAAGCCCCTCTGGGAGGCCCCCCTATAGGGGGGCGAATTCTGGAGTTATTTTG
>NJBM01000007.1 GCA_005223045.1 Planctomycetes bacterium B3_Pla
TTTTAAGACGTGAGGTAACCGGCCCGGCGATCGGATGCCCCAAGAGGATTTATCATAAGTGCTACAAAATGTCCCTGCCCCAGGACATTGTTAGATTCTATCACGAGGATAAGGGCCTGGGCTGTATAGCTATAGATGATTTCGCACATTCAAGGGTCCTCGAACGTCTGCTTATGTATGAACAGCGGATCGAGCAAAGCTTAGACAGAACAATGACCAAGCTAAAGAAGCTTCAATTGATGCGCAAAATGGAGATTCACGAGGCCGCCAAACAGAAAAATGCCGACGAGATTCATACGGCTATGGATAATGCCGCCGATTGTCAGCAACAAAGTACCGGTTGCGCAAAACAAAGCCAATTCTCTCCGTCCCAAATAGGTGTAACATCTTTACTACAGGATGTTTATCAAAAGATATCCCGCCCCGTACACGGGCAAAACAAAGCCAATCAAACCCAATTTCAAGCTCCCCCGAAAGCAGCGGGAAGGACAAAAGCGTGCCTGCAAGTGTCATCCGGCCCTGAAGCCGCCGGATAGACAGGCACTTTCGGCTAATCGGCAGGTATAAATGGGCCGTCCCGGGGACTCCTTACGGAGGACGGCAACAAAAAAGTCGTCCGGGGCGCCCGCTCTCTGACCGGATGAAGCTATATTTCATATATGTGGGTGCAAAAGGTTCTCTTGCAATTATAAGCGAAACTTATTAGAATGGCGGGCATGAAATATCAGCTATCTGACCTTGAGAGAAGGATATTAGCCGCTCTTCAGGGGGGATTTCCAAGAAGCCGGACTCCCTATAAAGACGTGGCCGAACAGGCGGGTATTGCCACGGAGCAACTCCTGGCCGTCCTGAAAGACTGGAAACGCGACGGCAAGCTCCGGCGTATCGGGGCGATAGTGCATCATTCGAGGGTGGGGTTGTCCGGCGGGGCGATGGTTGCCTGGCAGGTAGAGGACAAGCACGTCGAGCGGGTGGGCACGACATTGGCAGGATTCAAGGAGGTCAGCCACGCCTATGAGCGAAGGACGACTGAAAACTGGTCTTATAACGTATATACAATGGTCCACGGGGCGGATGCCGAGGCGGTTGAGCAGACCGTCGGGCGCATGAGCGAAGCCTGCGGGGTATCTGATTACCGCATACTGGCCACGAAAAAGGAACTTAAGAAGGTTCCGCCGACGTACATAATTGAAAAGGAAAAAGGAAGTAGGGTGCGATGAATCGCACCGATAATGTGGGAACATGTCAATGGTGCGATTCATCGCACCCTACTTGGTCTTGAGATTGTTATGTTTGAGTTGCCTTTATCTGAAATGATCATATTTGCCGTTGTCATTGCGGCGTATCTCGCTGCCGCGGCGGCCGGGGTGCTTCAGTTGTTAGCGGGGGGCGAGAAATACAGGCGATTTTTGTTGCCGCTCGTTTCTCTGGCCGTGACGCTTGAGGCGGTGATTCTCATATTCAGGGCCGTTGCGATAAAGGCTGTGCCGCTGACAGGGCTGTTCGAGTCGATGATCGTTCTTACCATTGCGTTCGGGCTGACGTATCTGTTTCTGAGCATCGGCATCCAGAGAGTGTGGTTCGGTTCGGTGATGGTGTGGGTCATGCTGGTGCTCATACTGCTTGCGGCGGTAGTCGCTAAACCTGCTTCTCCAGCCTCCGCGATGGCTTCCAGGCCCTGGGCGATCGCCCACGGCATTTCGATGGCGCTGGCCAGCGCAGCGGCGATGCTGGCGACAGCCAGCGCGGTGCTTTACCTGTACTCCAGGCGAAAGCTCAAGCGAAAGGACCTGCTCGGCGTCCTCGGCAAAGTACCCAATATAGAGAAGCTCGAACGCATGAACCTTCTCGGCGTGAAGCTTTGCTTCATACTACTGACGTTTGGGCTGGTCAGCGGCATCGGCCTGTCAATCTCGCTGAAAATGACGAGCCGTGCCTGGCTCACAGATCCGAAAATCGTCCTCATAGAGATTGTCTGGCTGCTGCTCGGAGTGATCCTCGTACTGTGGAAAACGATCAAACTAAAGGAAAAAACAATTGCCTACATGACGCTCGTTGCGTTTGCCTTGATTCTGTTCGCGGTGGTTGGGACTTCGGTGTTCTGCGAGACGGGGCACGACTTTGCCGGAAGCAACGTCAAGACCGGCGAACAGGCAATATAAGAGCAAGAAATGAAGATCGTAGTATTAGGACTCAACCACAAAACTGCTCCGGTGGAGATTCGCGAGAAGCTGGCCTTCGACACAGCCGAGACGAGCCGGGCGCTGTGCGAGCTGAAAAAAAGGTTCGCCCAGGCTGAGTTCGCACTCATATCGACCTGCAACCGTGTCGAGCTGTATTGTGCCGGCAAGCACTGCCAGGGGGCCGATCCGGACAGGCTCGCCGGGTTCCTCTCGGAGTTCCATGGCATCGAACTGGACAAATTCCGTGAGTTCCTATACATCCATGAGGATGAAGATGCGGTCCGGCATCTGCTGACGGTCGCATCGAGCCTGGACAGCCTTGTCGTGGGCGAGGCACAGATAATCGGGCAGGTCAAAGACAGCTACAAGCTTGCCTGTGCGGCGAAAACCACCGGCAAGGTCCTGAATCGTTTGTTTCACAGCGCCTTTGCCACGAGCAAGAAGGTCTATACGACTACCTCTATCTCCAGCGGCAGGGTGAGCGTTGCCGGCGTTGCGGTCGAGCTGGCTAAGCAACTCTTTGCCGATATCTCGTCGGCAAAGGTCGTCGTTATTGGCGCCGGGGATATGGGCCAGTTGATAATCCAGCACCTGCTTCAGGTCGGCGCTCGAAACATAACGGTCGTCAATCGCTCTTACGACCGCGGGCTGAAGGTTGCCGAGCAGTACGGTATAGACGCTCGCCAATGGGAGCATCTCGACGAGCAGTTGATTGGGGCAAACATAGCGATAGCTTCGGCTTCGGTGCAGGACTACCTGTTCAGGAAGGATTCGTTCAAGAAGATAATGGCCCGCCGCAGGGAAGAGACATTGCTGATTATCGACATAGCCGTGCCGCGGAACTTCGAGCCTGCCGTCAACGAGCTGGAGGGGCTATATCTTTACAGCGTTGACGATCTGGCGGCGGTGGTCGAGCAGAATCGCAAGGCCCGCCAGCGCGATATGGCCAGGGGCATGGAGATCGTGCTCGAAAATGTGACGGAGTTTACAGAATGGTTCGGGGCCAAGGACATCGGGCCTCTGATAGGCCGGATGAAGGAACAATTCGCACAGATCGGCAGGAACGAGATGGACCGGTTCTTCGTCGGGACCAGAGAAGAAGCCTCATGCAAAGAAGTTATGGAAGAGATGGTCAACCGCGTGGTCAATAAGCTGCTGCACTGTGTGATAAAGAACGTCAACATCGTAGCTAAGGAGGACGGAGCGACCGAGGCTGCAAGGCTGGTGGACACCATTGTCAAACAAGCCGAGGAGATAACGTCCGAGCCAAATGGCGATAAGGAGGATTCGCAGTCGTGAAAGATCCCTCGCGTTCAAAACAGATTCTGAGACTCCTGTTCTGGGAGAGCACGATAAAGTGCAATTTGACCTGCGCACACTGCCGGCGGATAGAATCCGATGAGCAGGCCCATACGGACCTGTCAACCGCCCAGGCGAAGGCCCTTATAGAGCAGTTGGCTGAGCTGGGCAAGGGACAGCCTATGATGCCGGTATTGGTGTTTTCAGGAGGCGAGCCGCTCTGCCGCCAGGATTTGTTTGAGTTGATCGGCCAGGCTAAGTCCCTGGGAATAACTCCCGCATTGGCAACGAACGGGACGCTGGTAGATACGACCGTTGCTAAGCAGATAAGTGACAGTGGAGTAGCGAGGGTATCGGTGAGTCTGGATGGAGCGACCGCTGAGATTCATAACAGGTTGAGGCAGCTTGAAGGCTCGTTCGAGCGGGCCATCGAAGGCATAGGACATCTTCGTGACCGGCAAGTGCCGTTCCAGATCAATATCACCCTGACTAAGCATAATGCCCATCAGTTGGAGGATGTTTACGAACTTGCCAGGTCCCTCGGTGCCGTGGCGGTCCACATATTTATGCTGGTACCGGTCGGTTGCGGTCAGTCGCTGGCCGAGACCGACATGCTTTCGCCCGAGCAGTATGAGCAGAAAATGGTTGACATTTGCAGCCTTGACGGGCGAGGTGAATTGCAGATGAAGGTGACCTGCGGGCCCCACTATGAGCGCGTAATCAGGCAGCAGGGTTTGTACAAAGCCCGAATGAAGGCCGTCCACAGCGGCGGCGAGACCCCCGGCAGGGGCGGGCACGGCGCACCATCAAGAGGCTGCCTTGCAGGTCTTGGTGTGTTATTTGTAGGGCATCAGGGGGACGTATTCCCGTGCGGCTACCTGCCCGTGAACTGCGGCAACGTTCTTGAGGACAAGCTTTCGGATATATGGTACGGCAGCAAAGACCTTGCGCGGATGCGCGAAGGCAGCGAACTCGAAGGCAAGTGCGGCGTATGCGGCTACAAACAGATATGTGGCGGGTGCCGGGGCAGGGCGTATGCTGCTTCGGGCAATTATATGGCCGAGGAGCCGTTTTGTGCTTACGTGCCGCCGGAAGCGACCCGCTGAGCTTCAAGAAGTTATTTTGGATATTAGAGGTTGGTTTATGATTAATATTAGCAAACTGTACTGTGACCAGGTGACTCCGGGCGATTGGCTTCGCTACGGAAAAACAGGCTCGGGCGAGCGCGAAGGTGAGGTCGTGCCCAAGAAAGCGTCCGAGAGACGTCCTATCGTTGTGTGGAACATCACCAGGGCGTGCAATCTAAAGTGTGTGCATTGTTATAACGACAGCGGGGCCTCCAAGGCCAATGATGAGGTATCGACCGATGAGGCAAAAACTGTCTTGGACAGCCTGGAGGAATTTGGCGTTCCATCGGTTTTGTTCTCCGGCGGCGAGCCTCTGATGCGCCCCGATTTGTTTGAACTGATCGAGTATGCGGTCGGGCGAGGACTGCGTGCGGTTATCTCGACCAATGGGACCCTCATAACAGCCGAGATGGCAAAACAGATAAAGAAGCACGGCGTCTCGTACGTCGGCATCAGCCTTGACGGCATAGGCGAGATAAACGACAAGTTCAGGGGTGTAGCCGGGGCGTTTGACAGGGCCGTGCAGGGCATAAAGAATTGTCAGGATGCGGGCGTGAGAATCGGCCTGCGACTGACGCTAACCAAGAAGAACGTTCAGGATCTGGAGAGTCTGTTCGGCTTTTTCGAGACCGAGAATATCGAGCGGGCCTGCTTCTACCATTTTGTCCCGAGCGGCAGAGGCGGGACCATGGCGACCGAGGATCTTACGCACGCCCAGAGCAGGGATGCGGTCGATACAATATTAGCCAAGACCAGGCAGTACAAACAGGCCGGCAAGACGACCGACATTCTTACCGTCGATAACCATGTTGACGGTGTATATCTGTACCTGAAATTGAAGCAAGAGGATCCCGCCCGTGCAGAGGAAGTTTGGAAGCTGCTGACCTGGAACGGCGGCGGCATGTACAGCAGCGGGGTCGGCATCGGCTGCATCGATTTTCACGGGAAAGTGCATCCGGACCAGTTCTGGTGGCATTACGACCTCGGCGACGTCCGAAAGAGACCTTTCGGCCAGATTTGGACCGACACGAGCGATCCGGTTCTTCGGGGCCTGAAAGATCGCCGCAACTACGTCAAGGGAAGATGCCGGCTTTGCAAGTTCTTTGACGGATGCGGCGGGAGTTTAAGGGTCCGCGCGGATTTGCACTTCGGCGATCCCTGGGCACCGGATCCCGGGTGCTACTTATCGGACGCTGAGATAGGCCTGGATGAGCAGAAACAGGCGGAATTGGAAAGCAGCGGAGAGGTTTTCAAGATGCCTGATTAGTTTTCGCACACATCTGTTTCTCGGGGGGAGTTGCCACACAGCCAACTCCAGGACGGCCATCGAGGAGCCTTGGCCTGCTTGATTCTTGAATTTTGGAGACCGGGAGATACAGATGCAGTGAAAACTGCGAAAAATTGTCTCAAAAGTGAGAATTTCTTCTTGCTTTCTTTTGTCAACTCGGATAGAATGTCTGTAACCTGGATAAAGGGGGGGATCTTCTGCAGGGTGTCGAACCTTGGGAATTCGTGGAACGCCAAGCACCATGCAGGCAGGGCAAGAAAATATTATGGACGTAAAGTCAAGCACGGTCAGTGATTTCATGGACAAGCCAAGTCAGTACACTCGCGATACCCTCGCCGAGCAGATACTCTGGCTCATACGGCTGCGGTGGATTGCGTGCGCGAGTATCGTAGCCGCTTGCCTGATGGGAACTTACGTCTTTGGCGTGTTTGAAAACGCCGTACCGATCTATGTCTGCGCGGGGCTGCTTTTTCTGTCCAACATCCTATACCTGGTCGCTGCCACAAAGAAAGCCGAGCGTTCCGGCCGCAAAGATATCACGCTGGGAATGATTCAGATCGAGGCGGATTTGGTCTTGCTTACGGCCGTGCTGCACTTTTCGGGTGGAGTGGTCAACCCATTCCTTTTGCTCTATATAGCCCCCATCATCATAGCGACAATAATTCTTCCAAGGACAATGTCGTATGCAGTTGGCCTGACCGCCATACTGTTGTTTGGCCTGCTGGCCGTAAGCGAACTGTACGGAGGCGCCTGGCTGGGACATTACCCGCTGCGTCTTTCTTCTGTCGGCGGGTTATGGAGGAATCGCGTATATGTGCTCGGCGCTTTTGCGGCGTTCGTCAGCACCATAGTGCTGGTCCAATACCTCACGAGGGTAATCATCGCCCGAATGACCGCAAAAGAACTGGAAGCAGCGCGAAACAACGATGTGCTCGAGGCGGTCATCAATGCGATGGCCGAGGGGCTGATTTTTGTCACCTTTGATGCCAAAGTGGCAATTTGTAACCCGGCAGCGAAGCTGTGGAAGAAAAACGGCGATGTCAACAAGAAGGACAATTCGATTGACAATTTCTTGCCCACTTTAACAGAGCACATGAAAGTTCTTTTGAGCGACGGTGACAAAGCGGCAAACTGGACTGAGACAATTGAATTCAATACCGACGGTCCCGGACAGCGCTATATTGAGGTCAAGAGCTGCCCCGTGGTGGGCATTGACGGACAGAGATTGGGATATGTGATTGTCGGGCAGGACTTAACCGAGCACAGAAAGCTGACCGAAGATCTGCTGGAGCGAACCGAAGAGGTCACTGAAATTAACGAAATGTTGAAGATGTCACGAGTGGAAATGGCCCAGCGAGAAAAGATGGTCGCAATCGGCCAGATGGCAACGGGAATCGCGCACGAGATAGGCAATCCTCTGGCGAGCATCTCTTCGGTGGCGCAGTATTTAACCAGAAAGACTACGGTATATGAGCAGAAGGAACAGTTATTGGTTATACAATATCATATTAACCGCATCTCGAACATTCTGAAACGAATGCTCGGTTTGTCCCGGCCGGCCACAAGCGAGTACAAATGGACCGATGTCAACTCATTGATAGACAACACCCTGTCGCTTATAAACTTCGACAAACGGGCCCGGTCGGTCACTATCGAGAATATCGCCAGTCCTGATTTGCCGACGGTATGGCTGAATCCGCAGCATTTCGAGCAGGTTTTTCTCAACATCATTATTAACGCCCTGGACGCAATGAACGCCAGGCAGGACCTCAAGGAGCATACGCTCAAGATAACAAGGGATTCCAAAGACGACGATACGATTGAGATTCGAATCAGTGATACGGGTATTGGAATGAAACCTGAGGTCTGCAAACGTGCCTTCGAGTCATTCTTTACGACCAAGGAAATAGGCAAGGGAACGGGGCTCGGGCTTTTCATAAGCTACAATCTTGTCACGGAAGTGGACGGCACGATTGAATTGGTCTCGGAACCTGACAAAGGCGCCACCGTAATAATCCGTATTCCTTTGAGGCCCAAAAAAGAGCTGATCGCAGGCGATGATTCGCAAAACTCTTTGCCGTCAAAAGCAAAGACAGGTTAAGGAATGCCAAACTTAAGTAAGAATATATGTAAACGGCCGCGCTGAAAGACAGGTGCGGCAAAGAGAGGTGACGAGCTATGAATAGAGAAATACTGTTGGCGGATGACGAAGTAACCTTCAGGGAAACCTTCGCCAAGGTTCTTCGTGAAGAAGGCATGTCGGTTACGGCGGTGGGCGATGGGATTAGCGCCATAGACGCGGTAACGAGACAGCCGTTTGGTGTGGCCATACTGGACATCCGGATGCCGGGAGCTGACGGTATAAAGGTTCTGCGCCAGATAATGCGAATCAGGCCCAAGACGCGCGTGATTATGATAACGGCTTACGGCACGGTTGAGATGGCTGTTGAGGCGATAAAACTCGGCGCGTCCGACTACGTGGTGAAGCCGGTAGTGATGGATGACGTCCTGGTAAAAATCCGCCAGAACCTGCGGTATCTGGAACTGAAGGAGGAAAACGAGCAGCTCAGGCAGGAGTTGAGCCGTATTTTTGATATCAGCCAAATCATAGGCCAATCCCCCGCGATGCAAGAGGTCTTTGAGATGATTCGCAAGGTGGCCCCGACCAAGAGCAATGTTCTGATAACCGGCCGGAGCGGCACCGGCAAAGAATTGGTCGCTCGCGCCATACATTCTCTGGCTTCTCAGAACGGCACGCGTTTTCTTGCAATTAACTGTAGTGCAATACCCGAGGGCCTGCTGGAGAGCGAATTGTTCGGACATAAGAAGGGCAGCTTTACTTCTGCCATTCGTGACAAGAAAGGAATTTTCGAGAGTGCCTCTGGCGGAACGTTGTTCCTTGACGAGATCGGCCACATGCCTATGAGCTGCCAGGTGAAGCTCCTGCGGGCGGTGGAGCACAGGCAGATAATTCCGGTAGGCTCGACCGATCCTATCGACATTGATCTGCGTCTCACCGCCGCTACGAACAAGGACCTGCCAACGGAAATCAAGGCCGGACGGTTTCGAGAAGACCTGTATTACAGGATGAATGTTGTCGGTATCCATCTGTCCCCGCTGCGCGAGAGGATCGAAGATATTCCGCTGCTGGTCGAACACTTCATCAAAAAGTACAATGCTGAGATGGGCAAGCAGTGCGTCGGTGTCAGCGATGCGGTGATGCGACTGTTTTTGAGCTATGATTGGAAGGGCAACATAAGAGAGCTGGAGAACGTGATTGAGCGAGCGGTAATATTTGCCGAAGAGGATACGATAAAGATCTCCGACATCGGATTGTTGGGTTCCCATGCGATGGGATTGAGCAAGGAAGACGAGAACCTCCAGGCGGCCGTCAGAGCCTACGAGAAGGAATACATTCACCGGGTTTTGAACAAGCACGATTGGGACAAAGTTGCGGCTGCCAAGGCATTGAACGTTGGATTGTCAAGTTTGTACCGGAAGATCGACGAGCTGGAAATTGACTCTCAAAAGCGCAGGCGCCTAAGAGAAGGGGCACAAGCCTAATCAACATTGGAGTAGAGAGATTCAGAGTTTGTCTGCCGCATGTTGAGTCAAAGAGCGGGGTCGATCAGTCTCATACTACCTAATTTTCTCATTTATGAGAATTAAGGGTCGTTTTGTATGCCACGTATGGGAACTATTTTCGCATTTTCCGGCGAATGAATGCATATTTTAGCGTTTTATTGTCCCTTATTCGGCAGTAGCGGGATCGTAATTGGACATATCAATCTTTTCGGAAAGAACCTTCCGGCACAGGCACGCTAATTGCAGCTAAGAGAGTCATGAATTGGATTATTGGTAACGAGCCAATAGCTCTTGATTAATAAGTTCACTCGGAGATTTTGGAGCTGAAGAGATGAAAATCACAAAGTCTGCCGGATATGCACTGCACGCGCTGATGTATATGGTCAGACACAGCACACAGTTGCCTGCCACAGTGGCAACGATCGCCAAAGCCGAGGGGGTACCATCCGACTATCTTGCCAAGATATTCCAACAGCTCGTCAAAGCCGGTTTCGTCAGGTCGGTCAGAGGCAAAAAGCGAGGATACGTTTTTGCCAGGCCGCCGGAGCAGATCAGTTTACTCGAGTTGTTCGAGACTATCGAAGGTGGGCCGTTATTCGACGATTGTTTCTTGAGACATTGTGAATGCGGGGGCACGCCGGACAACTGCCGCATTTTTTCGATCTGGACCGACACTACAAGACAAATCAAAGAGCTGCTTGAGGAGACGACCGTGGCGACTGCCGCCTGGAACCATCCCCAGCACCGGTTCTTGAGCCTGCCGGAATCACTCGCTGACCCAAAGAGCCAAACGAAAATAAAGCCGGCCGCCCCGAAAACGGCAGGTGTGTTGGACATCCACACCCGTAATATTAGGGCACTTGAGGATACCAAGAGCATTTTGACTGATCAATAAGTGTTATAATTTGCCTTTGCGAGCGGCAACAATTGTTCTGTCAATGTCTTTCTGTTTGTGTTCGGCCGAGACAAAACACGCCTCGAATTGAGATGGGGGCAGATAGACGCCATCTCTGAGCATCGCTGCATGGAATTTCGCGTACATTTTAGTATCCGACTTGACGGCAGAGACATAATCGGTCACGGGGCCCGGATTGAAGAAAACTGTGAACATCGAGCCTATGCGGTTTATGGTATGCTCTATGCCGCGCCCGGCTAATGCTTCTTGTATGCCGATGCAGAGTTTTTCGGTCGCGCGCTCAAGGCCGGAGTATATCGTTTTTGGTTTGAGCAGCTTCAAGGTGGCGATGCCGGCAGCGACACAAACGGGATTTCCCGAAAGGGTGCCAGCCTGATAGACCTGGCCGGTTGGGGCTAATTTGTCCATCAATTTGGCTTTTCCGCCGCATGCGCCTATTGGAAATCCGCCGCCGATTATCTTACCCAGACAGGTAAGATCCGCTTTTACGCCGAAGATGTCCTGGACGCTTCCATATTTGATTCTAAAACCGGTAATAACTTCGTCAAAGATCAGTATGCTGCTGTTTTTGGTACACAGTTTCCTGATGGTCTTCAGGAATCCTTTCCGGGGCGGCACTACTCCCATGTTGCCTGCTATCGGCTCGACTATAACGGCAGCTATCTGACCCCGGTACTTATTGAGGGCCTTTTCGAGCATTTCAGTGTTGTTATAGGGCAGTAGGATGGTGTGTTTCGTGAAATCTTTCGGCACGCCCGGACTGCTCGGCGAGCCGAGAGTCATCGCTCCGGAGCCGGCCTGTACGAGCATGTGATCGACGTGACCGTGATAGCAGCCGATGAACTTTATGATCTTGTCCCGCCCGGTGCATCCGCGGGCAAGGCGAATAGCGGTCATTACAGCTTCCGTGCCGGAACTTACCAGGCGTACTTTCTCAACCGAGCCAATTGCCTGGACAATCATCCTGGCAAGGTGTGTTTCAAGCTCTGTGGGTACGCCGAAGCTGGTCCCTTTGGCCATAACCTTTTTGACCTGGGCAAGGACCTCGCTGCGCGCATGACCCAGAATCATCGGCCCCCACGAAAGACAGTAGTCAATGTACTTGTTGCCGTCGGCATCGTAAAGGTATGCACCTTTTGCCTTGTCGATGAATATTGGATTCGAACCAACGGCTTTGAAGGCGCGGACCGGACTGTTGACCCCGCCGGGTATCACCTTGGTTGCATCCTCAAACAGCTTCCTGCATTTTCGCAATGTGGTCATTCGATTTCCCTTGCTTCTTGGTTATCCTGCTGCGGCACGATTTCAGCATCAATACCGTACTTTCGTGCTGCTGCTTGTGTCGGCAGGCCAAGACAATAGGCCTTGACGTGCGGCGGCGCCTGGCCGAATTTCTTTACAAACGCCCGCGCGGTAGAGCCGCTTGTAAACAGAATCTTGTCGATGTGTTCGAAGTCAACGTCCGCCGGCTCTATCTCGATGGTCATGTACACGGGAACTTCTTTGACCGCCGCACCGAGCGCGGCCAGGCCCTCGGGCAATTCGCGAGAGGCGCCTTCTGCCTGGGGCAGCAGCACGTTCTTGTCCCGCATTTCAAGCACACTGAATTCTTCGAGAAGACCCGCGCTCGATTCTTTGTCGGGAATCAGGTCGGCCAGAATGCCAAAAGCAGTTAGTCTTCGGGCGGTGGTCTTGCCAATGGCGGCGACTTTCATTGCCGAGAGTGCACGGGTGTCCAAACCATTTCGCTTCAGTCGCTCAAAAAAGAACCTTGCTCCGTTGGCGCTTGTGAATGTCAGCCAATCGAATGTATCGAGTCGTTTCAGTACCTGGTCAAGGTTCGAATAATCCTCAAGGCCCACGCATTTCACCATTGGCCTGTGAACGATGGCGCCAAGGTGTCTGTACTTTTCAGGATGCGTGCCGAGGACGAGAACCCTTGGCTTTCTGCCGTACCAATTCAGCTTTTCGTGAAGTCCCACAACTTTGCCAACAATGAAAATTGCAGGAGTGCCCAGGTTCGCATCCTGGACAGTCCGGACAAAGTTCTCCAATGTTCCCGTGATAACTCTTTGATTATAACGGGTGCCGTTTTCAACGGCGGCGATCTTCGTTTGTGGGGGCCATCCGGCTTTGAGCAAAGAGTCGATGATCTTCTGAATATTGGCTACGCCCATAAGGAAAACGATCGTGCCCGCGTTCGGAATTTCTATCTCTTTTTTATCTTTGCGATGTCCCGTTACTATCGCGATGTTCGGGGTAAAGTCCCGATGTGTCGGCGGTATTCCCGCGTAAGAAGGTGCGGCCAGCGCGCTGGTAACACCCGGCACAACTTCAAAATCGATTCCCGCCTCGGCACAAGCTTCGACTTCTTCGCCGCCTCTGCCGAAAACAAAGGGGTCGCCGCCTTTGAGCCGGACAACGATCCGGGCATCTGCCGCTTTCTCTATGAGAAGCGCGTTTATCTGATCTTGCGACATCGTGTGTTGACTGGCGAATTTGCCGACGGATATTATCTCGGCATCGGCTCCGGCCAATTGCAGCAGCTCCATTGGAATGAGGTGATCGTGGAGTATAACGTCGGCCCGGCGGATAAGCTCGTAGCCCTTCAACGTAATCAGCTCGGCGTCACCTGGTCCAGCGCCTACAAGATAGATTTTTCCCTTTGACATTACGGTCCTAAATTTGAAGTTTTTTGAAAAAATATAGAATCTCTAACATTCTCAGAAACGAGAAATATAGCCATATAAGCTGGGTACAAACACCAAGGCAAGTGACATCCGGCGATTTCTGCCTTTACTTCTCGGCAGTCTTGCACTATATTCGCAATGTATAGCTCTTTGGCGTAAAAAGGTCAAGTGAAAACAGGGGATTGCCCCAATGAACCGCAAAGGTAGTAGAATCTGTCATACTGCCGGAAGGCCCTTATGGACGAAATCGACAGCCGAATACTTCGGGAACTTCAAAACAGCTTTCCGTTGAGTGAGAGACCCTATAAGGTCGTAGCCGATAGGTTGCAGATTCCAGGAGAAGAACTATGGGGCAGAATCCAAAGTATGCTCGACGAGGGAGTGATCCGCCGAATGGGGGCCAGCTTCGATAGTAACAAACTTGGTTTTTGCAGCACATTGGCTGCCGTGAGTGTGAAGTCGGAGCTTGTGGACCGTGCTGCCGAGACGATAAGCCGGTTCCCTGAAGTGACCCACAATTACCTTCGTGATGACGTGTTCAACATTTGGTTTACGATGATCGCGGTTGATGAGGAGAGGATAGAGAATGTTCTCGATGAGATCCGCATTTCTCTGTCCCTTGAAAAGCCGGAGGTTTTGAATCTGCCCGTGAAGCGACTCTTCAAACTTGATGCCCGCTTCAACGTTGCCCGGGGACCGTGATCCTTTCATAAGGGCCTCGCGAACAGGACACCGAGATCATAACAGGGGGTTTTCGTCGGCCTCAATTGGCTCCGTTTTGGCCAACGTTCGGCGGCCTCACAAAAATCTCGCAATTGAGAAAAAAGGATCAATTCCGGTCGACCGGCGGGTCCGAAGCTGATACAATGTTGAACAGGGCGATTCATTCGAGTAATATAGAGTCGATCTGACCTCGTTAGAGACGGTTTGAAGGACATTGAGGAAATCGATAAAGTGAAATTCAGAGGTGGTTACAACGTACTGCTCAAGGGAAGACCCGACAGTGCAATAAAGGTCATGCCGGAACCGAAGGTTCTTTACCTGCCGTTGCACAGCAAACGTTTCACATTCAGCGATATTTGTGTCAAGGATGGCCAGGCAGTCAACGGCGGCGATGTCCTGGCAAAAGATCCCGACAACTACGCGATTCCACTGCTTGCGCCGCGAACGGGAACTGTCCGTCTCAAGGCGGTCAAGAACTACATAGTGCTTGAAGATGTCGCTCGACTTGAGGAACACGCCGACATTGCTAAAGAGAAAATACTGCATACAGAGCGGGAGACGGGCGTGGCGGGCATTAAGCGGTATAAGCTCCTGTCGCTCGGCGCATGGCAGTTTTTTCACGATGCTTTCACCGCAGCGCTGCCCGATCCGCTCGGTACGCCGCAAGCAATTATTGTTTCCACTGTGAGCTCCGAGCCGTTTGTCGCCAGAGGAGATGTGCAGCTTCACAGGAGGCTCTTAAACTTCACCAGGGGTCTGGAACAATTGCAGTCTCTACTGGAATATCAGCCCATTTATCTGGCAATGCCCAACATCACATCGGAATTTGCCAACCTGATTCGAAATCAAATACGCGGCTATGCATGGGTTAAGATGCTGGAGATACCGCTGACGTATCCGTACGGTCATTTTGCAATTCTTGCAAGAAGACTGGGTCTGAAACGCAGCGGAGGCCCTGTCTGGGCAGTCGGAACCGAGGGAGTCCTGGCGGCCGACCGCGCCCTGACACACACAAAATCCTGTACGGTCAAGATAATATCCATAGGCGGGACGGGAGTGAATTTGCCCACGCATCTTAAGGTTATGCCGGGATATCCGATACAGGCAATCAAAGACAAGTACGTGTTCGAGCCGGCTGCGCGAGTGATCAGCGGCGGCATACTAACGGGTGACGTCCTGACGGAAGAAGCATTGGGGATCGATACCGAATGCAGGGGGATAACGGTCCTGCCGGAAATGGAGGAGAGAGAATTCCTCGGTTTCATCAGGCCGGGCTGGGACCGCGATTGTTACGCCAAATGCTTCTTAAGCTCTATGAGAAAACCGTTCGCCGAGCGATTAACTACAGGCCTCAGAGGCGAGCCGCGCCCGTGCATATCCTGCAATTTCTGCGAAGAGATCTGTCCGGCTGGTATTATGCCCTATCTAATACATAAATACTTGTACGCAGACTTGATTGAAGAAGCTGAGCAGGCCCGCGTTGATCTGTGTGTCGAGTGCGGGCTGTGCTCCTATGTCTGCCCATCCAAAATAGACCTGAGAAAACAGCTCATCGACGCCAAGGGCCTTATTGAGAAAGAAAAGGAAGAAATACGTCAGGAGCAGTTGCGCCGGGAAGAAGCACGTAAACAATCAGAGGAGAAAACCGAGTGAAGTGGTTGTTGAAGATTATTGATGCAACTCGCCCCACTTTCGAGGAAGGCGGCAAGCTGCAAATTCTTAATCCTGTGTTCGGGGCGTTGGAGCATTTCTTCTTTGCACCGTCGGCAACGACGATAGGAGCTCCGCATATCCGAGACCCGCTCGATTTGAAGCGAGTCATGTCTATGGTCATCATCTCGGTAGTTCCATGTGTTTTGGCGGCCTTTTACTTTTTCGGACTGCGATTCTTAGCCATGATTATTGTTTCCTACGCCGCGGGTCTGACGGTGGAGGCTATTTTTGCGATGGTGCGCAAGGAGGGCATAAACGAGGGATTCTTCGTCACGGGCATACTCTGGCCGTTGATTTTGCCGCCGACTTTGCCGCTCTGGATGGTTGGGCTTGGCGTGGCGTTCGGGGTGTTCATCGGCAAGGAATTGTTCGGCGGGACCGGCCGCAACGTGTTCAACCCCGCCCTTGTAGGTCGGTGCTTTTTGGCGCTTGCTTATCCCAAACAAATGGCTGCGAGTTTTCTCGAACCCAGCCATGATGTTGCCGGTCGGCTGCTTACCTGGGTGGACGGCTCGACCGCCGACGCGGTCACCTCAGCCACACCGTTGGGGATACTGGCGGTGAAGAATGAGATGGTTGCCACCTCGCACATGTTCCTGGGAAGTGTTTCGGGAAGTTCCGGTGAGACATCGGCGCTTCTGATAATCCTCGGCGGAGGGTTTCTACTGCTGACACGCGTGGCTAACTGGCGGACGGTACTGGCGACACTTGCTTCGTTCTTCGTGCTTACTGTCGCACTTATTGCCGGCGGCAAACTTACCTACAGCGTGCCCGGCGTATTCGGCCCGGCGGTTTGGCATTTGTGTGCCGGGGGATTGCTCTTCGGCGCCTTCTTCATGGCGACCGATCCGGTGACAAGTCCGACCACAAATGCGGCCAAGTGGATGTACGGAATAGTAATCGGGTCGGCGACAGTCCTCATACGGAACTTCGTAGCATACCCCGAGGGCGTGACTTTTGCCATCTTGTTGGGCAATATCATGGCCCCGATTCTCGATGAAATAGTAATCAGTATTCGCATCAGGAGACTCAGAAGTGAAGGGTAGTGCATACACAATCGGCTTTGCGGCAGTGCTCGGCTCTGTCTGTGCTCTGCTGTTGACCGCCGCGGCGAGTTTCACCAAGCCATACAAAGAGGCCAATCAGAAGGCCGAAGAAGCGCTCAATATTCTCCTGGCGCTGAAGGTGCCTCTACCCGACGAAGCGTCGTCTGCCGAAATGGTCAAGGCCAGAAAAGAAAACGTCAGGGAGAAGCAGAAGGGAAATCTCACGACTTACGAGTATTCTCCGCCCGATACCGGCGGCAAGGTCCTGGCAACAGCTATGCGGTTTGCGGGTCCCGGTTTGTGGGGCCCGGTCAAGGGTTTTCTCGCTTTGGAGCCGGACATGAAAACGATCCGGGGAATGACAATCTACGAACAGGAAGAAACCCCCGGTCTCGGCGGCGAGATCGTCGCGCCCTGGTTCAGAGATCAGTTTGTAGGCAAGTCGATAGTGGATGAGGCCGGAGCTCCCGGCATCATTATCAGCATGAGCGGGGAGCCGGCGGCAAACAAGGTGGACGGCATCAGCGGCGCGACGATGACCTGTGACAAATTGCAGGCGATGCTTAACGAAGCGATAAAGCGCATTGTTGAGGAGAAATAACAGGCATGGCAGATAATCAAATGGTATGTGCGACTTGTGAGCCGAAGGGATTGTGCGGCGGCAAGGGGCTGGTGACTTTCAAAGAAGGAGCCTGGGCGAACAATCCGCTGGCGATCCAGGTGCTGGGTATATGCTCGGCTCTGGCGGTGACGAACCGACTGGAGAACTCGCTGGTGATGGGTGCGGCGCTCATATTCGTCTGCGTCGGTTCCAATCTGATAGTCTCCCTCCTTCGCAAGCACACCCCGCACCGAATACGAATGGTTGCCGAGGTTGCTATCATCGCCACGTTCGTAATTCTTTTCGACCAGTTCCTCAGGGCTTTCTATTGGGACATGTCGAAACAGCTTGGCCCGTACGTCGGGTTGATTATCACCAACTGCATCGTCATGGGGCGGGCCGAGGCCTTCGCGCTGCAGAACCCGCCGATTCTGTCAATTGTGGACGGCATCGCCAACGGTTTGGGCTACGCCGTTGTTCTGGCAATCATAGGTTTTTTCAGAGAGCTGCTGGGCGCCGGAGAGATCCTGGGACGCGAGATTCCGGGTTTTAGTTCGTGGTACACACCCAACCAGCTAATGATCCTGGCCCCCGGGGCGTTTTTCGCGCTCGGCATCGTGATCGGGATTTTCAATTGGATTAAAGGCCCCGATCCTGAGGAGAATAAATAATGAGTGAGACATCTGCATGGGTGATATTCATTGCGGCGATATTTACGAACAATATCCTGCTGACGAACTTCCTGGGCATGTGTTCGTTTATTGCATGCTCGGGCCAGATAAAGACTTCGCTGGGTTTGGGTACTGCCGTTATTTTCGTCACGATTATGACAACAATGATAAACTATGTGATGTACTATTTTGTCCTGGTGCCGTTAAGCCTCGGCCATCTTCAGTTCATTGTCTTTATAGCGGTCATCGCAGCCTTCGTGCAGTTGGTTGAAATGTTCGTGGAGCGGTTCAGTCCGAAGCTGTACTTCGCGCTGGGCATATTTCTGCCTTTGATCACCGTTAACTGCGCCATTCTCGGCGCATCTTTGTTCATGATCATTCGAGAATACAGCTTCCTTCAGTCCGTAGGTTTCGGCCTTGGCGCCGGCATCGGCTGGGCCGTCGCAATTGTGTTGCTGGCCGGTTTGAGGCAGAAAATGAGGTACAGCCATATCCCGAAATGCTTCGAAGGCGTGGCTATAGCAATGGTCGTTACCGGCGTGCTTGCCATGGTATTTATGGGCTTTGCCGGAATGGTGTCAATCCAATAGGCAGGAGTGCTCAATGGGTTTCTCGATTTACTTGTATTCTGTACTGTCCTTCTCGGGTTTGGTGATAATCCTTGCAGCGGGATTGATGATCGCCGAACGCTTCTTGATAAACTACGGAATCTGCAAGCTCGACATCAATGCCGGTGAAGAGCCGCTTGAGGTCGAGGGCGGACAGACGTTGCTTTCGAGTTTGTATGCCAGCGAGATTTTCATACCGTCGGCCTGCGGCGGCAAAGGTTCCTGCGGTCACTGCAAGCTCACAGTCACTTCCGGAGGAGGCCCAGTGCTTCCTACGGAGACGCCGTACCTGACGCGAAAGGAAGTTCGCTCCGGGACCAGACTGGCATGTCAGGTTAAGATCCGAGAAGACATTTTCGTTCGCATTCCCGCGGATTTCCTAAACGTCAGGATGTTTTCAGCGACGGTTGAAAGCACGCGTGTGCTAACGCACGATATCAAGGAGATCAGGTTCGCCTTAGACGACGATCAGGAGATTTCACAAAGGCCCGGCCAGTATGTCCAGGTTCAGGCCCCATCCCCCGACGGCCCTGTCTTTCGCGCCTACTCGATCAGCTCTCCGGTCTATGAGCCGAAAGTTGTGGAGCTTGTCGTAAGATTAATTCCCGGCGGCATTGGCTCGACATTTCTTCATAACCTGCAGGTGAATGATCCGGTGGCCTTTACGGGTCCATACGGAGAGTTCTACCTGAACGAGAATCCGTCCACCGAGATCATTTGTGTCGGCGGAGGTTGCGGGATGGCGCCCATGAAGAATATCATCTATACCATCTACGATAAATGGCCCGATCGCTCGTGCTGGTTGTTCTTCGGATGCCGGACAACAGAGGACATTTTCTACCTCGAACGTTTCAAGGAGCTTGAAAAAAAGCATCCGAATTTCCACGTGGTTTATGCCTTATCCGATGAATTGAAGCCCGGCGAGAAATGGGACGGAGAAACAGGCTTCATTCATCTTGCTGCCGACAAATGCCTGGAGCTCGACATACCTCGCCAGGCTTTTCTGTGCGGACCGCCCCCTATGATTGAAGCTGTCACCAGGATACTCGATGAAAAAGGCATACGTTCGGAAGATATTTTCTACGACGAGTTCTAAGAAACAACATGGTGTTGGGAACCGCCGGCCGGAGAAACAAGTTTGTTTTTGTGAGGACTTAATGATAGATATCCGTACAGCTTTGGCTGCCGGGTGAATTATATTGCGCAAAGAAATTGACGGAATTTTGTGAGGCCAATTATGGAAAACGCAAAGATTTTGATTGTGGATGATGATCCCGATTTTAGGGTGGTGATGAAGACTGTTTTGGAGGGCGAGCAGTATAACGTGGTCACAGCGTCCACACGAGCAGAAGGCATGGAAAGAATTTCGGCTGATAAGCCGGATTTGGTCATATTGGATGTCATGATGTCGACGTGGTCCGACGGATTTGAAATGGCCAGGGAGCTTAAAAAGAATCCCGATTATAAAGATACGCCGATCATAATGCTGACCGGTGTCGAGCAGAGAACGGGTATTGGCTTCAAGTCCACTGCGGGCGACCCCGAGTGGCTGCCTGTCGATGGGTTCCTGGACAAACCGGTTGAACCGAAAGTCCTGCTGGCCGAGGTCAAAAAGCTTCTTCCCCAGAAAGCTTGAGATGGAACCGGTACCTGAAAACATCAGACTGCTCCGAGGAGCTTGCTGGCTGGCCAAACTCAGGTGGGCAGCCATTGTCTGTGTTTTTGCCGGCACCTTTATCTCCAGCAACGTCTTGAACATCGCCCTGCAGGATGGCGCCCTCTACGCTATTGCAACGCTGCTTTCCATATACAATATCATTGTATTGGTATTGCTGAATCGTGTAGCAAGAGTTGGTCAGGAGGTATCGCACAAAGCTGTAAAGAGAATAATCAACCTTCAAATATGCACCGATTTGTTTCTGCTAACGGTTTTACTGCATTTTTCGGGCGGGATTGAAAATCCGCTCGTTTTTTTCTTTATCTTTCACATGGTCATAGCAAGCATTCTGCTTTCGGCGCGCGACAGTTATTTACAGGCCACGTTGGCGGTTCTGCTGTTCGGCCTTCTGGTATTGCTCGAGCACAAAGAGGTTATACCGCACTACTGCCTGACGGGGTTTGTTCCCCATTGCCTGCAAAAAGACATGCTCTACACGCTTGGCACCTTTCTTGTTTTCACAACGGTATTTTACCTGACCGTGTATATGGCCAACTACATCGCTACGAGACTTAAACACACCGAGTACGCCTACAGACAAGCCAATACAATGCTTCAAGAGAAGGACCGCATAAAAGATGAATATGTCTCGCGTGTGACGCATGACATTAAAGGACATCTCGCAACGGTACAGGGCTGCCTTGCCGTCGTAGTTGACAGGATGACCGGGCGGCTTGACGAGCAGGAGGCGGACCTAATCAGGCGTGCGCACATGCGGGCCGTTAAGCTCACTAATTTCGTCAGAGCACTGTTAAGATTGACGCAAATGCGGCTGAGCAACAAACTGGAGATGGATGCTTTCTCGTTGAGTAAAGCTCTGCAGAATGTCGTCAGTGCCGTGCAAACAAAGGCCGACGACAAATCGATAACCTTGATCTGCAATGTCGAAACGTCGGTGGAGAAAATCTTTGGCAACCAGTTCTCTATCGAAGAGATGATTTCGAATCTGCTGCTTAATGCGATCAAGTACACTCCGGCAAACGGGACAGTTAAAGTCAGCGCCAAGAGCAACGAGGATTGCGTGCTGGTGGAGATCGTCGACACCGGTATCGGGATACCGAAAGAAGAACAGTCCAGGATATTCGATGAATTCTTCAGAGCCACCAACGCCAGAAGAGCTGAACGAGACGGCACCGGCCTCGGCTTGTCGATAGTCAAGTATATTGTGGAAAGGCACGGCGGTCAAATACTGGTGGAAAGTGAAGAAGGTGCCGGAACAGCGTTTAAGCTTTCATTGCCAAAAATGGCATGAACTCCAAAAGTCAACTTTGGATTGCACGAATTCGATATTGCTTTGCCTGATGCTTTGAATCGAGCAGTCGGACCAGCAAGCCATCTCAATCCACGACTTTCTCGCCTGTGAGAATTCGCCGCCATTGGTGTCTTACGAATGAGAATGACTCGCGCCGTATCATCCTAACAGAATTGGTATTCTCGTTTTTTCTTGCTTCCCTGGCTCTGTAATGCTATGTATAGAACAAAATTGATGGACGTCAGGTCTTTTGACGGTGAAGATCCCCGGTCCGGCACGCCAATTGCAGATGAATTGCCAACTGGCGCTATCCGTGTATTCTGGCGCTTGTTGAGCCGTAGGTTGATGTCGGACATGTGTATATATCTTTAGCAGCGATTAGAGATAGGCAAGAGCCTGCACACGCGAGATGACTGGTGGCCGAAATAGACCTGGTTGTGTGAGTTCTGCTCAGTAGGGATTCAGGATGAGCAGACAGGCCATTTGGTCAGGACCGGCTCTTGGCGCCAGACAGGTCATGTTCCTGTGGGGGCCTTGAGCTTTCGGGCGTAACAACCGGGACAGCGTTTAGGTTGGACAATTTGATTTACAATATTGTTAACAGAGAACCGGAACAGTGAAAAGCATTAAGACGATATTTTCATCGGGCGTACATGTGTTGAAGCAGATGAGGTGGCCTGCAAGGATATTGCTATTGATCGTGCTCATTTCTTTTTTTAGTGCGGGAGCGATTGTGGTCACAGGACAGCCGGGATTTTGCAATTCCTGTCACATCATGAACACATATTACGATAGCTGGCACAGCTCGGAACACTCACACGTGAACTGCCTTGATTGTCATTTACAGCCGGGCTTTGCAGGTTATATAAGAGGCAAAATAAACGGCCTGGCCCAGGCGGTTGACTGCATGGTCGGCAGAGTAGGTACCAAAGCCAACGCCACGGTCCGGGACACCTCCTGCCTGAGACCGGAGTGCCATAGTACACAGGAGCTTACATCACAGAGCGTTGACTACAACGGCATCGACTTCACTCACCAGAAGCACATCGGGACTGACATTGACGGGATAAAAATCTCCTGTGGCACATGCCACAGTCACTTCGAAGGAAACGAGCACTTCAGCGTTAACAGCGGGGTATGCTTCACGTGCCATTTCCTCAAGGGCAATGAGACTGGCGAGAGACTTGTCCAGACCGATTGCCGGAGCTGCCACGAGGTGCCGAACAAGGTAATCGAGCGTGGCTTCGTGGCGATCAATCACAGCGAGTTTGTTTCCTACCAGGCAAGCTGCGATGATTCATGTCACAAGAACGAAATTGAAAAACAAAGTGAGGTGTCCGAGAGCGTGTGCCTGAACTGCCACGATTTTGGCAAAGAACACGAGACCGACAGCGTCAAACTGCACGAAGCACACACGCACAGTGAAAAAGTGGAGTGTTTTGCATGCCACGGGAAAGTCACACACGGCAGAACGCAAGTCCGGTCGGTATCTGTCATGATGAACTGTCAGAACTGCCACAGCGATACTCACCAGATCCAGCAGACCATCTATTCGACCCCACACTCGGCGCAGGACGAAGAGACAGGCCGAGTTCTCAGCCCCATGTTCCTCACACATGTAGAATGCACCGGATGTCATATCGAACGAATGAAGAAAAAATCCGGCGTGTTGAACAGCTTCGGAACAGTGGCCAAAGCCGTACCTGCCGCGTGCGACAAATGTCATAAAAAGGGAACCGGACAGCAATACGTGCCGTTCTGGCAGGGAAAAATCAAAGGATTATTTGAGAAGATAGGACATCAGGTCGATAAACTTGAGGAGCTGGCCCGGGTCGAGACCAATGCGCAATTGGCGCAGAAATCATACGACAAGGTCAACCAGGCCAGGGCGATCCTTGAGGCGGTGGCATCCGATGGGAGCTGGGGAGTGCATAACTTCAAGTACACCGAAGCAATGCTTCTCAGGGCAGGCGGCATCGTAAACGACACAGAATAGAGATTGATGTTGAGAACTGATCCGAAACTCAAATCATCCGCAAGAGCGGCCGATATTGTCCTGGCGGCGGTTACTGCCGTGACGGCATGTGCGCTAACCGGCCGGGCTTCGGCTATGTCCCAGGGACCGCACCACTCATTTCTTGCCGGGCCATGGGAGCTTGTAGTCAAGATGGGCATGGAGGGAGAAGGCCTGCGCCTTCCGATAACAGTCTCCGACGAGAATAAACCTCAAAAGTTTGATAACCTCTTGCCGGTAACGGGAACACCGATCAGAATAAGGCTCGATGAGTATATTCCAAATTTGGCATGGGAGACTGCCGCCGTCAAACACCCCGGTGGCGGGACGGTCGCGGAACTGACGATCAAGGGCAAAGACCTGGAACAGAAAATCTGGCTAAGCTCTGGTGAGTTGTCCAAACAATCGATGTCTTCACGCATCGGAGGCATTGCGATAAAGAGGCTCGGCGACCCGAAAACCACAGAAAAGCTTGTGCGAGAGCTTAGAGACCCCCGAGCAATAGGCATCATATCCGTTTCATCGAAAGATAATAATTCGCAGTTTGAATATGTGGCTAAGGTTGCGAAGGCGGTAACTGTGCCGGAGTCCAAAAGCAAACTGACTGTCCTGGAGTATGTGCCGCATTATTCGATTGATGTCAAAACGAAGAAGGTGGTCAACCTATCGGACAAGCCAATCAATCCCGCCGTCAAGGTAGCCTGCAATGATGGAACCGAAACTCTCGAACAATGGCTTTGGGCGAAGTTCCCGGCATCCCCGCATAGACAGGCAAAGTTCCCCGTGCGCATGAAATTCACTGATTTCGATCTGGGCGGCGCGACAGGAAGATACATTCTTGTCACCGCACCGCAGTCCAAGCCGTGGCTGCTGTTCTCCAACAAGGGGAAAAGACAGGCGGAAAGAGCCGTGCTTGGCAAATCATATCCTTTTGCAGGGACGGAGTACTCGTTCAGAATTGATAGCATGATTGACGAGGCAATCATCAAGACCGAATGGAAGAACAAATCTGAGATCCTGCTGCGCCCTGCTATAATCGCCACGATTGAGCAAAACAATGCGGGTGGCCGGGCCATTTTGGAGCTCGGCAAACCCTTCCATTACAAAACAGAACACGGAACGTTGGTGCTTCTTTACAGGCGCAGCCCAATGGCTCCCGCGTCAATTGATTGAAGTGAAGTGTTATGTAAACACCAGTGATAACCTGAGGGTGTGGCAATGTTAAAGAGAATTGATAAATTTGTGATTTTGTTGATCAGTGCGTTAGTTTCCAGCGGATTCGCAGTGGAAAAGCCGACTACACCGCAAGGGACGTGCCTTACGGCGGAATGTCATGCCGATTACAGCAAGAGAGCGTACGTACACGGTCCAACCGCCCTGGGCGACTGCAAGGTCTGCCACAAGCCTCTGAACCCACAAGAGCATACTTATGAGCCTGCTCGAGAGGGGCCGGACCTTTGTCAGTACTGTCACCTGGATCAGACAACCAAGAAGTATCTCCATGATCCTCTGGAAAAGAAGGGCGACTGTGTTCAGTGTCACGATCCTCACGGCAGCGATAACAACTCCTTTCTGTCGAGCCGAACCGTTGCCGATTCGTGCAAAGAATGTCATGAGGTAACGAAGGATATGAAATTCCTCCACGGGCCGATTGCTGCGGGAGAATGCACTGTTTGTCACAATCCACACGGTTCGGACTACGAGAGGTTGCTGGATATCGATCCGAATGAGCTTTGTTTCACTTGTCACGAAGTGACAATGAACGAGTTGAAGAAGTTTGAGTTTGTTCACGAACCGGCAAAAGGAGAATGCACGGGATGCCATGACGTCCATGGTGCGAACAATGCTCAGATGCTTATAGACGAAGCGCCCAAACTATGCTATTCATGTCATGAAGATATACAGAAAATAGCCGAAACATCGAAGTATAAGCACAGTGCCGTAACCGAGAAAGATTCTTGTCTTCTCTGCCACACGCCGCACGCTTCTACGGTTAAGAGCGGCCTCAAGGATACCCCGATAAAGCTCTGTATGACATGCCACGACAAACCGATTGAAAAAAGCAAAGGTGAAATACTTGAGGCTTTTACGGCTCAAATAGAAGGCAAGAAATTCCTGCACGGCCCGGTAGCTGAGCAGGATTGCGCGGGGTGCCATACCAGCCACGGAAGCGAACACTTCCGTCTTCTGGTCAAAGAATATCCCCCACAGTTTTATGCCCCGTTTAGCAAAGAGAATTACGGCCTGTGTTTCAGTTGTCACTCTGAGAGTATGGTGCTGACAAGGGAGACCAAAAACCTTACCGACTTTAGGAACGGCAACGTTAATCTCCACTTTTTGCACGTGAACAAGGAGCGGCGAGGGCGAACGTGTCGTTCATGCCATACAACACATGCGAGCAACCTACCCAGACACATTCGCAAAAGTGTCCCTTACGGAAAGTGGGAACTTCCGGTACAATACAAAAAGACCAAGACCGGCGGCAGTTGTGAGCCGGGTTGCCATTTGCCTTACGCTTACGATCGTCGAGCACCGGTTGAGTACAAGAAACCGAAGCCGCCGACGGCGAACGCGACCACTAAAGGCGGCCAATAACATTAGAGAAATGGAGTCTCCTCATGCCGTCGCAGTTGAAGAGTAGTCTGTTTGGAATTCTCATATCGGCCCTGACGGTAAACGTTGTGCTTTCTGCCGGTCCAGGCCAGGCCGAACTGCGAAAGTTGAAACTCGGCGACAAAATGCCCGAGTTCTCCCTGGCAGATTCAAATGGAGCTACATTTACGTACAAGCACAATCGTAAGCGCGTGCTGCTAATCGCCTTTCTTACAGCAAATCAACAGCAGTCAAAAAATTCAGCAGCCGACATCATGCAAATTCTTGCGGGCTTGCCCGACAAAGCTGAGAAATTCGATTTCTTTGGCGTTATGAGCGGTCCTCCGAAGAAGGACTTCTTAGGACCGGACGAAAGAGACTCGAAGGTTGCCTTTCCCATTCTGCTGGATTCGCAATACAAATTGTGGGGCAAGCTCGGAATAATTGCAATGCCGACAGTGCTGATAATCGGAAAAGATGACAAAGCATTATGGATAAGAGCAGGGCATACGTTTGACTTTGCCCCTGCTCTGCGGTCCAACTTGACCTACGCACTGGGTATCGCCGGCGATGGCGCGCCCAAAAAATCAGTGAAGGCCAAAGCAGTGAACAACACCACCGTCGGGGCGCGCGTGAAACGCCACTTGAAAATGGCAAAAATGCTCGAGCAAAAAGGTCGGATCGACTCGGCCATCGCGGAAGTTCGCAAAGCCCGGGCGATGGACCCTAACTTAGTTGAACCAGCCCTGGAACTTGGCGGGCTTCTCTGCCGGGCCGGCAAGGGCAAAGAGGCTCTGGATGTTGCCGGGAAAATTAAAGTCATCAGACGGCCCGACAAAGCAAGGCTGCTCCTAATATCCGGCTGGGCAAAACGTCAAATGGGCGATCTTGGAATGGCAGAGAAAGACTTGCTCGAAGCGACCAAACTTGATCCGAAGTCCGTCAGAGGATTCTTCGAGTTGGGTCAGATCTATCAAGCCCAGGGAGATAAGGACAAAGCGATAGCCACGTACCACCGGGCGCTGACATTGGTTTTTGGCGAGCGTTGATAATCGGCAATTTATAGTACTGATAACAGCCAGTTTTACCATTCCCAAAAACGAGAACAAAAGTCTCCCCGTGCAGTGACATGAGAACCCATCCTCATCTTTTAATTCCTTAAGCCCTGTACTTACATGGCCTTAGAGACAATTACTTCTGCCCTTGCGCTCTCGGGCGATTTTAGAACATAGATTGCAATGTTTTTTTTGGGGTCGTAGCGTGTTTTTTTCCTTGACGAGAAGAGATGACTTTGCTATAAATGAAGTAGTTAGCTTTGTTAGTTCGTCTGCTTTTTCGGACGTATCTCGGTGCGGCGGTTCCCAGGCAGAACAAGGGGGGCAGTTGTGGAGTGTGGATGTTGAAAGGTGATGTATCATTTTGGCTTTTCCCCTCCGGCATGGGCTCTTGCTGTTTTTCAGATTAGTGTAAAGTCTTTGGGTAGCGTCGGCTTTGTCCAGCGTTGGAACAATAATAGCTGTCTTTGTTTGGAGCAAGGGATTATGAAATTAGGTAGGATGAGAAGAGTCGTTGTTTGTGGCATTCTGGTGGTACTGTGTCTATCGGCATTGCCGACAGTTGTGATGGCTGTAATAGCACACTCAGACCTGTTTGGTTGCGATGGCTGCCATGAACCGCATAATGCGGAAACTTTACCGGGTGTACCTTTGTGGAACGGCGCTGAGCAGACAGTGACGTTTACCATGTACTCCAGTGCCACATTCCAGGGCACCATTGATGGCCAGCCCAGCGGTGATTCCAAGCTGTGCCTTAGCTGCCACGACGGCACTAACCCCGATTGGTCGCCTATGATTGTGCCGGATCAGACGTTCGAAGGTTCTGAGCTGATAAATTCACACCCCATCTCATTTGTGTACGATTCAGCCCTGGCATCCCTGGACGGCGCATTGAAAGATCCTTCGGAAGCGAGCACCCTTGGTGGAACCATCGCCGAAGACTTGTTGGACCCCGAGAGCAAGGTGCAGTGTAATAGTTGCCATGACGTCCATACCTCCGGGGTTGGCGACAAGCTGTTGCGGGGCTACGATTTCGGAAGGCAATTTGGACCCGATTTGTGCCGAATGTGCCACCTGAAGTAGGCCCGCGCGAACAATTTAATCTCAATTTGGCCCGAGGCGACGGTTGTGGCTCCGTGCTTCGGATCGGATTCTTTACAAATCTCTATGTGCAGTATCGGCGTAGACAAACGGCCGGACAAAGGCCAATGTCAAGCAGGGTTTTCACTGGCTATACGCGAAGGGGTGCCGGCGGTATCTCCGTCTGCTTATCTGTGGGGGTATCGTTGCGCTTCAATTGCAGGCTGAAGCAACGAGATATCGACGAAGTTCCATGGATCGGGGCAGGTCTGCCCACCCGCTTTTCAGTATTGTTGTGGCCGACCAGGCGGAGAAAACTACATTCGTTCACTTTCCATATAATCGATCGGGCGACTGGCAAAATAGCGAACACCGACGAACATCACTCACTCGATGGTAGTCGCAGCGCAGTGGATTTTCGTCAGTGCCGGCCGCAAACGCGAAGTTTTAGTAAAGGAAACAAAACCAATTTGACGACAAATCACTTATGACAGTCTCTAATTCCTTGTTATATAGAGGCTTAGCTCTGGCATTCGCCGTTTCGGCGGCATATATTTTTGCAGGATGTCAATTAGCCGAAGTCGAGCAACAGAGGCAGGAACCGGTCTTCTTCCCTCCTCTGCCGGAGAGGCCGCGCCTTCAATTCCTCAAGTCTTTCTCCGGCCCTGAAGACCTTGGGGCTCCCACAAGCGGCGCCTTCGAGAGGTTTGTGCTGGGCGATCCCGAAACGCAGGAGGGCATCACCAAACCCTACGGGATGGCAATTTTCGACGGTAAACTGTATGTGTGCGACGTCGGCAAAAGAATGGTGGAGGTACTCGACCTTGAGAAGCGCACGTTTAGTTATCTGACAAAAAACGAGCGATTGACAAACCCGGTGAACATTTACATCACGGACAACGGTATAAAATACGTTGCCGACCCGACAGCCGGTGCAGTCTTTGTCTTTGACGGAGATAACAGTCTCAGCACCATATTGGGCAAAGACTTGAAAATTGCCCCGATTGATATAACTGTTCGAGGACAGCGATGTTACGTTACCGATTTCAACAGCAACCAGATCGTAGTCTTCGACAAAAACACGCAGAAAGAAATCGCTCGCATAGGCACCGAAGGTGCTGCACAACCCAAGGGGACGATGCCTGAACTGCCCCCCGGACAGCTTCTACTTATCAGTGATTTAGCTCTCGATAAGCAAGGCAATGTCTATGTTACCGATAAGGCTGCGGCCCGAATAACGCAGTTTGACGGCTCCGGAAAATTGCTGCGAACTATCGGCAGATGGGGTCCCAACATAGATCAGTTTATCAGGCCAAAAGGCATAGCCATTGACAGGAACGACAGGATATGGGTAGTGGACGCCGCGCCCGAGGTAGCCAAGATATATGATCAGCAAGCCAGGCTCTTGTTGTTTTTCGGCCTGTCCGGCAACAAGCCCGGGATGATGAATTTGCCGGCAAAGATCGTCCTGGACTATGATAACGTCGAATTGTTTGAACAATATGCCGTCGAAGGAGCGAAGATAGAGTTTCTGGTGCTGGTATCAAATCAATTGGGTCCAAATAAGATCAGTGTTTATGGCTTTGGCCGCTTTCCTGTGCAGGAAAGGGCTGTCGCCGAGGCTAAAGAGCTTACCCTGGAGCCCGGATCAGAGCGAGAACTGGCGCCGCGGGCAGACAAGGGCCCTGCTCAGATCAGCGAAACGCCCGGGCAAGTCGACAGCCAGTCGGACAAACGGCAAGAAGAAATCGCTGAGCTTTATCAGCGCAGCCTGGCGCTTTATCGGAGCGGTCAATACGAAGAAGCGAGAGAAGGCTTTGCAACGGTTTTGAAAAGTGGGCTTATTCCTGCATCTATGGCAGGCACAATAGAAGGCTACCTGACAGACATTGAAAATCGTGCTGCCAGGAGCAAGCAGATGGAGGAAATTGCCGAGACATATTACAGCAGCATCAAGTCTTACCGTACCGGTCAGCTCGAGAAAGCCCGGGCAGGGTTTGTCATAGTTTTGAACAGCGGCTTGATTCCACCAGCGATGGGAAAAACGATAGAAAACTACCTGGCGGACATCGACGATGCTTTGACCAAGAGACAGGGCATTCAACCCCGATGAAGGCGGAGCCTGAGAAGATAGAAGCTGAATCCGGAGGCCAGTCACAAGACCGTAGTTCCCGGGCTGCCGGGATCGGCGAGTATGATAGGAATTGAAAGGTCGTCATTTCGTGTTTTCCCGAACGATATCTATATCGGTGGGATTAATATTGCTAATCTGGCTTGGGGTATTTGTCGTAAGCTGTCACGAGACGGATCGTCACAGGGTTCTGACATTCTTCTTTGACGGGGTCGGACCGCTGATGCCGGCAGGAATTGAAGATGTACGCATCGATCCCAATTTCGCGCAGTCGCCCCAGGAGCCGCTCTGGTATGTGCATGAGCCGCGCAAAGACTGTACGCTCTGTCATGGCAAGCGCGGACAAAAACTATTTGCTCCCGAGGCAATCCTGATTACCACCGTGCCGGCACTGTGCCACAATTGCCACGACGACTATACTGTCTCGGCACAGTTTGTTCATGGGCCCGTGGCGGTCGGTCAATGCCTGTTCTGCCACAATCCCCATAAGAGCAGGATCCAATATCTGCTCAAAGAACCGGAACCGAAACTTTGTTACAAGTGTCACGACATTAACGTGATCGAATCAATGCCAGCACATTTGACAGTGCAACCATCCGCGTGCACCGACTGCCACAATCCCCACGCAAGTTCGACAAAAGCTCTTCTGAAAGAGGATCGGCCCCGTCTGAGACAAGACTCTGACAGAGTCAGAGTGAAAATGCAGAATTACGTCCAGCGTGCCAAAGAACAGAAGGACAATGAGCAGTTGAGCAGGCAGAAAAGAGAGGTCGCCGACCTCTACTACCGCAGTATGGAGTTGTACCGCGAAGGCAAACTTGCAAGCGCCAGAAAAGGCTTTGTTGCAGTCTTGAAGAGCGGCTTAATTCCGCCGCCGATGGGAGAAACGATACGAGGTTACCTGTCGGATATAGACAACCGCCTGGCCAGGGGAGCAACAGAGCAGTAACCGAGTTGATTGATCGGAAGTTGTTGTCTCGGAGATTAGACTGATTTGAGACGTGATTCGCTGAACAGACTATACAGTAGGACAAGACACTGGGCTGTTAAACCGGTGCTACCAGGGAGAATCCGCTGGTTACTCGCGCTTTGCGCGGGCGGGATTCTCCTGACAGGGTGCAGTGTCAATGTCGGCGGCAAGCAGCGACCGCTTGTAAGGCATGATAGAATCAAGGCCGAGCTGGAAACGGTCGCTGAAAGGCGTACCGATGAACAGGGAACAAGTGGAAACAAACGCGAAAGCACGACTAAAGTGTTTGAGGAAAGAATAAGGCTTAAAACGGAGGGTGATGTATATCATCCGGACTTTCTGCTCTATAGTGGAGCTGTCGGCTTGGGGCTTGCCCAGCAGAGCATTGACTCGGATGACGAGTCCGGCAGACACAGCGAGACCCTCGATGATTACAGCGTATTCGCTCAGTTGTTGAGAGGAAAAATATACCCCACTACCTTTTACGCAAACAAGTCGGAGGAGTTAATCTCAAGACAGTTTTTGGGTGCTCTGAGAACTGAAAGAAAGAACAGAGGAGCATCACTATCGCTGCGGCCCGAAGATTGGGCCATGACATTTCAATACACAGCCAGTGAGACCGGACAGGACGGACTGTCTTCATTTGCCAGAGACTTTTTCCAAAGGGATGACGAACGGTTCAGGTATTCCTTGAGTCATGATTTTAGTGAATTGTCACACTTGAGTTTCGATTTCGACAGGACCGAGGTATCACAACGAAGCGTGGGTGCATCGATAGAAACCGATACCGATAGATACACCATGTTGCACGATTTGATATTCGGCGGCGAGGAACAACACAGGCTTGACTCATTCTTGAGCTATGTCGATCAGACCGGCTCTTTTGAGTTCGAGAACTTGCAGTTGGAAGAACGCCTGAGGCTACGGCACACCGGTAGTTTCCTGACCAATTATGAGCTGCGATTCACCGATTCCAGCCGGCAGGCGATAAGGAACAAAGAAGTTCGCGGCCAGGGCGGATTCGAGCACAGGTTATATGAGAGCCTTGTCACAACAGCTAATGTTTTCGCCTCAGAAACCGATCTCGATACCCAGGGAGATCTAACGCAACGCGGCGGCACACTTGCTCTCAACTACCGAAAGAACAATCCCTGGGGCACATTGTTCGCCACGTACACGGCAGGCCTTACCAAGAGCGAGCAATCAGGAGGCGCCGGAACAGGGATCGTCATAGATGAATCGCATACTTTTACCGACCCGTTACCCATAACCTTGAACAGAGTAAACATCGATACATCGAGCATTGTCGTAACTGACAACACCGGATTGAACACATATACTCTGGGTGACGATTACACCATCACGGAAACGAACGGGCGCATACAGCTAAACATGACAACTCTGGGGATCGCACCTCCCAACGTCAGCGACGGCCAGGAGATTCTGGTGGATTATAATTTCTTCATCGAGCCCGAAAGAGATGAGGACACTGTGCGTCATAACTTCATCATCAGGGAGCGATTCAAGAACGGCCTGTCTGTGTACTACGCTCACCGGCGGCAAGATGAAGATGTCAGCTCGACCATAACTGAGATTACACCAGATGAGTTCAGAGTCAATACAGTCGGTACTGATTATCTTAACAAAGGTCTCTTTTTACAGGCCGAGTACAGCGAAGAAGAGTCAACTCAGATTCCATCGACGAGCAAGAAGCTGCAGGGCAAATATAGCTGGCCAATAAGCACCAATACAAATATAAGTTTCCGAGTCTTGAATCACTGGCTGGATTTCGGCGAACCCGATAAACGTGACGTTGATCTTTTCAAGAGCGGCGCCGAGATATTCAGCCGATTGACGAAAGAGTGCAGCATTTCTACTCGCGCCGATTATCGGGACGAGGACGATACGAGGTTCGGCACAACCAGAGGATTTCAATTTAACTCTGAGCTGAAATACAACTTTCGTCAACTGAGCATTTCCACGGGCGTCGAGTTTAACCTGCTCAATCGCCGAAATGATGAAATAGACGGCAGTTTTCTATATATTAAGCTAAAACGTTTCTTCTGATTGAAACAAGGAAGTTTATAATATGGCTACGCAAAAGAGATTCACAGAGGTGCAGATCAGCTTGGTGAAACTATACGTTTTGGGCCTCGTATTACTGTCATTCTGTGGCGGATGCGCCAGTGATCGCGGCGATTTGTTCTTTCCGCCTGATGCGCTGCGCGCCTGGCCCGAGCCGCCGGAGAGGCCGCGTGTAAGATATCTCGGGACAATATCCACGGAGGCTGACTTGAAACGGGGAGTCTCCTGGGGGCAGGGACTGGGCGAGCTGATCTTTGGAAAGAAGGAAATAGGCGTTCTTGTCGCCCCTTATGCCGTTGCCATTGACCGGGACAACAGACTGTTTGTGACTGATACGGCAGGCGCCGTAGTCCATGTGTTCGATCTGAACAGGCGCACGTACAAGCAGTTTGCGGGCCTGCTTGGTCAGGAGAAGCTGCTGCAACCGGTCAGCCTGGCAATAGTTGACGACTGGGTTTATATCGTTGACAGTGCACTGCGAAAGGTCTGCGTTTTTGACAAGAACGGGAGATTCATATTTTCCTTCGGAGGCGGGCTGTTTACAAGACCGTCCGGCATCGCCTACTGGCATGGCGACAAAACAGTGTATGTAACGGACACGGCCGCTCATAACATACACGTTTTTACCAGAGAGGGCAAATTCATTCAAAAAATCGGAGCCAGGGGTCTGAATCCCGGCATGTTCAACTTCCCAACGCACCTGTGCGTGGACAAAACCGGCACATTATATGTCAGCGATACGTTGAACTACAGAATTCAGGTGCTTACAAGGGAAGGCAGATTCCTTAGAATGTTCGGCCGGCAGGGAGACCGTCCGGGTAGCTTTGCTCACCCGTGCGGAGTCGCCACGGATAGTTTCGGCAACATTTATGCCACGGACAGGCAGTTTGAAAATGTACAGATATTCAACCGGCAGGGGGACATACTTATGGCTTTCGGCGAAGAAGGTACACAACCGGGCCAATTCTGGCTGCCGGCCGGCATCTTCATAGATGATCGAAATAGAATTTATATTGCCGACTCGTTCAACAAGAGAATCCAGGTATTCGAACTTCTGGAGAAGATCGAGAAATGAAAATCCAATGGACTGAATTGAAAAAGATGCTTGTGATGATCGCCCTGTCATGCCCAACGGCAAACGCGATGATCGAGGGCACTCCGCATGACTTGTCGGCCGTCGCCGGAGGAAGCACTTGCAGCTTCTGTCACACTCCACACGGTAGTCTGGCCGGCACTCCCCTATGGAGCCATAAACTTTCCAATGCCGTTTACAGTATCTACCAAAGCTCATCTCTGGAGGCCAATGTCGGCCAGCCGACCGGTTCGAGCAAATACTGCCTGAGCTGTCACGACGGCACTGTTGCCCTGGCTGAGAGCATCACCGGCGGCTCCGGCGGCGGAACCTACATAACTCCAGGCACAGCCAACCTTGGGACCGACTTGTCGGACGATCACCCGATCAGTTTTGTTTACTCAACGGCACTGTCAACAGAAGATGTCCAGATACGCCCGCCTTCGACGTTGCCCGAAGAACTCAGGCTCGACAGGACGGGTGAGCTGCAATGCACTACCTGCCATGACGCCCATGACAATCGATACGGCAACTTTCTGGTTATGTCTAACCGCCAGTCGAGAATGTGCCTGGCGTGTCACGATTTGTCCGGATGGACACTTTCAAGCCACGAAAGCTCACTCGCTTTGGCTTCCGCTGCAAACGATTCATATCTGCGAAACAGCGAGTACGCCACCGTCATGGAGAACGGCTGTCTAAATTGTCACAGATCGCATTCCGCCGGCGGACACGAACGGCTGCTTCACTTCGCCAGATCGGAAGACAACTGCCTGAGCTGCCATGACGGCTCGGTGGCAAGCACCAACTTGAGACCCGAGCTTTCCAAGTTCAGCCGGCATGATGTGGTTCGCTACCATCGTGTCCATGATCTGAAAGAATCTCCGAACACGGCGGCCAGACACGTGGAATGTGTCGATTGCCATAATCCACATGCCGCCCAGAATACACTCGCACAAGCTCCCGTAGTGCCCGGCGTAATGCGGGGTGTCTCCGGGGTAACGGCTTCCGGCAGCCCCATAGAACAGGTCCAGTATGAATACGAGGTGTGTTTCAAATGTCACGGGGACAATCCGAGCCGGGCCCAGTCTGCGATTACCAGGCAAATCACCCAAACGAACGTGCGGCTGGAATTCGACCAGACCGGCCCATCTTTTCATCCCGTTGTTTCGCCCGGCATAAATCGGAACGTACCCAGCTTGAAATCGCCGATGACCGTTGCGACCATGATATACTGTACCGACTGTCACAATTCAGACAGTGAATCAGGCGCCAAGGGGCCTCACGGCTCCAACTACCCGAATCTGCTCGCCTATCGCTACGAGACATCTGATTTTACGCAGGAGAGCAGTTTTTCGTACGAATTGTGCTACAAATGTCATAGTCGAAACAGCATTCTTAATGATGAGAGCTTTCCCCATCACAAACGACATCTCGAACAGGAAATCCCGTGTTCGGCTTGTCATGATGCTCATGGCATTAGTGCCGCACAGGGGACTACGACGAACAACAGTCACCTTATGAATTTTGATACGAGCATAGTGCGCTCCGACCCGGCAACGGGGCGATTGGCTTTCGAAGACACCGGTGTTTTTCACGGCCGATGTTTCCTGGAGTGCCATAACGACCGGCACTCACCTAAAGAATATTAATTTCTTCGCCCGGGATATAATCGTGAAGGACAGATACAAAACGAGAGTGGAGTAGGCAATGGCAAAATCAGGACATTTCGCCTTGCTCCTCGCATTCTCGTTGAGCAGCTTTGCGATCTTAGCCAATCTCCTGGGGCATTGGCGAAACAGCACCAAACTCATTGCCGGCGCACGCAACGCCACGATTGGGTGTTTTGCGTGCCTAACTATCGCGGTGACAGTCCTTTGGATCGCGTTGGTCAGGAGCGATTTCGCCGTCACCTATGTGGCCGAACATACGTCAAGAGCCTTGCCGCTTGTATTCAAGCTCAGCGCCTTGTGGGCGGGGGCCTCCGGCTCACTCCTGCTGTGGCTATGGATGCAGACGGGCTTTATCGTACTTGTGTTCCACAAATGCAAAGACGATGAAGGGGCTTTCTCTGCCGGCGCCAGGGGAGCGGCCAATCTCGTAAGCGCCTTCTTCCTGCTCGTCCTGGTATTCGATCAGAATCCATTTGCCGTATCTACGACGATTCGGCCGGACGGCGCCGGGCTAAACCCAATGCTCCAACACCCGGCGATGGCTTTGCACGCGCCGATTCTTCTCATTAGCTTTGCAACACTTGCAGTTCCCTTCGCATGGGCCTTTGCCTCACTGAAATGGGACGCTGCGCAAGGCCCTGCTCCGCTTTCCAGGCAGGCTCGCAACTGGATACTGCCGGCCTGGCTGTTCATGACTATCGGTATTGTCCTGCGAATGTGGTGGGGCCACGAAAAACTCGGGCCGGGCGGCTCTCGAGCCTGGGACCCCGGGCAAAACTTCTTCCTGATGCCCTGGCTGACGGCGACCGCCCTGCTTTTCTGCTTCAGAGTGTCCAAACGGAATCCTTTCTCTGCGAACCTGCTATTCATACTTAGCCTTATCACCTATAGTTTGTGCATCTTAGGCACCTTCCTCCCACGGTCTGCTCCGGATTCCGGCGTCCACGCATTTCCCGAATCTGAGCTTGGAAAGCCGTTCCTGATTCTGCTGATCCATATATGGATTCTGGCGGCGATACTTCTGTGGCGCAAATACAGAAGGCTGAAAGAACAGACATAAAAGTGCGTAATGAGTTATCTTACATAAACCTCATTGAGTACACCTATATTGTTCGTAACCTGTCCTGCAAAGCTTAAACTGCAATTTCGGCTTGAGGGTTTTCAAGGGATCGGTCTGTGGTTAGAATCCTGACTGGATTTGTGATGATTCTATGTGATAGATGATAAATGACAGACGATAAGTGGGAAATCAAGCTGTTGGAGCCGAGCTTTTCGCTCTGGGAGCCTAAGAGGGAAAGCTCGAAGCAGATAGCCGTACTGATGAGCGGCGGGGTGGACAGCAGCGTTACAGCGCACCTGCTCAAAGAGCAGGGCTGGGACGTATTAGGTATCACTATGAAGATACCGGTCTCGTGCGAGACGACCAGCAGAGGCTGTTGCGGGGCGGACGCCGCCTTTGTCTGCAACGAACTGCACATTCCGCATTACTTCGTCGATGTCACCAGGGCCTTTGAAGAGCTTATAATTGAACGATTCCGACAATCTTATGCGAAGGGCGAGACGCCCAATCCTTGTGTTGACTGTAACACGCTTCTGAAGTTTTCACTTTTGTGGGATTTTTTAGAGGAGAAGTTTGGGATCAGCTATCTCGCTACGGGTCACTATGGGAAAGTTTCCACCATGGACGGGCAGGCGTATCTCGGCCGGGCGAAAGACAAAGCGAAGGACCAGAGCTATTTCCTCTACGGCATCGCCTCGGAGAGACTTTCCCAGTTTGTTCTGCCTCTCGGTGAATTGACCAAAGAAGAGGTTCGTTCGACTGCGAGACAGTTGAAGCTGACTGTTGCCGAAAAGGCCGAGAGCATGGAATTGTGTTTTGCCGGCGAGGGAGATTACAGAGCTGCGCTGAGTTGTGCCGAGGCTAAGCAGCACGGCGACATTACGGACATGAACGGCAACAAGATAGGCACGCACAAAGGCGTTGCGAACTATACACTCGGCCAGAGAAAGGGTATCGGTTTTGCCGGCGGCCGGCCGCTTTATGTGGGAAAGATAGATTCGCAGGCAAATACGATAGCCCTGGGCACGAGAGATCAAATAAGCTTCCGTTCTGTCACGGCAAACCAGATCAATGTGCTCATACCGGAGGATTTTATTGCAGGCAAACACGTGTACGGCAAGATTCGCTCGTACGGCGATCCTCAGCCGTGCAGAATTGTCGATGTAGGGCAAACCACTATAAGGGTTGAGTTCGACGAGCCTCAATTCGCGCCCTGTCCGGGCCAAAGGCTCGTCTTGTACAACAGGGACGATAATATCATCGCCGGGGGTACAATATCCGCAGAAGCGACCGCTGAGCACTGAATTGCAGGAAATTTTGTCATTTTTCTCGAACACAGCATACCCCAGGGGGGTATATGGGGATGCGCCGATTAAATAGTAGAGGCAGAAAATGAAAAGAAACCCTAATCATGAGGATAATCTGGTCGCGCTAAGGCGAATCGAGGGGCAGGTTCGCGGCGTTCAACGGATGGTCGAAGACCGCAAGTATTGTATTGACATCTTAAACCAGATATATGCCGTTAAGGGCGCTCTTTCCAAGGTGGAAGAAAGCATTCTGGAAAGGCACTTTCAACACTGCGTGACCGAAGCTGTAAAGGGCAGTTCCGAGAAAGAAAAACAGCAAAAGCTGGATGAGATCCTCAAACTGATACATCAGACGCGCAGGGGATAAAACGCCGTTCTAAAAGGGCGGTTCTTCTGTATAATAGGACGATTGGGCCGGATGAGTTTAAGGGGTTGAAACATGAAGGGACAAATCTTTGTGACAGTTGCGGCTGTGCTTGTCTTGACGCCGTCCGGTATGGCTTCGCAGCAGCCCGGCGATACAGATGATTTGCGAATTCTTTCGGATTACCTGCGATATGCAGCTTTGAACAACGCCGGGCTAAAGGCAACCTTCGAGCAATGGAAAGCAGCCATGGAGCAGGTGCCGCAGGCTAAGGCGCTGCCGGACCCGCGTTTTACGTACGGCCGTTTTATCGAGGAGGTCGAAACCAGGGTCGGGCCGCAGCGGAACAAGCTCGGAATAAGTCAGATGTTTCCGTGGTTCGGGAAGATCGAGGCGCGAACACAGGCCGCCGGGGCAGCCGCCAAGGCCGCCAGACAGCGCTATGAAGCCGCAAAGTTGAAGCTCTTTTTTGAAGTCAAGAACACATTTCACGAGTACGCCTATCTGGCAAAGGCAATTGAGATAGCAAGGGAGAATCTCGAACTGATCGAGGATTTTGAACAGGTTGCGCTGACAAAATACATCGGTGCGGCAGCGGGGCACCCCGACATCGTCCGGGCGCAGGTGGAACTGGCCAAGCTGGAAGACCAGTTGAGAACTCTTGAGGGATTAAGGGAGCCGATAGCGGCGCGGCTTAACGCAGTGTTGAACCGCCGAGGCCCAGGCCCGCTGCCCTGGCCCCAACAGGAAAAACACCGCGTGATAGAAATCGACCGCGGGCAGATAAAAGAGATACTCACGGCACAAAATCCCGAACTGAGGGCGCTGGACTTCGAGCTTGAGAGCGCCAAAAGCAGGGTGGAGCTGGCAAAGAAGAAGTTCTATCCGGAGATAGGCGTAGGCATCGACTGGATCCAAACCGACGATGCGCTTATGGCGGGTACGAGAGACAGCGGGAAAGACCCGATTGTTCTGATGTTCAGTATGAACGTGCCGATTTGGCGCGAGAGCTATAAGGCCGCCGAGATACAGGCCAAGGCCCTCGCCAGAAAGGCTCAACATCAGAAGACCGAGACGAAGAACACGTTGATTGCCCGTGTGGAACGCGTTCTGTACGACTTCGAGGACAGTGAGCGGAAGCGAAGGTTGTACGGCGGCATTCTGGTGCCAAAGGCTCAGGAGCTGGTCAACGCGTCCGAAGCGGCCTACCAGGGCGGCACGATAGATTTCCTGAGCCTGATAGACGCCCAGCGAACGTTGCTCAAATTTGAATTGCTCCGCGAGCGTGCGGTGACCGATAACCGGCAAAAGCTTGCCGAGCTGGAGATGTTAGTGGGAGCGGAATTGAACACCGCCGACAAGGCAGATGATAGAGAATAGTTAGTGGTCTTTGGGAGTTTGCCCGGGAAAGGAGTAGATAAATGAAGGGAAAGATTACGTTCATTGTATTGCTGGTAGTCGTCTGCGGCCTGGCGTTGACTGCAGATGCCTTCGCCGGCGAGCAGGCCGGGAGCGAAAGCAGTGGCGGCTTTACATTCTCATGGTTTACTATGGTGCAACCGTTGGGAATAGCGACGCTTTCTCTTATTTGTGTGACTTTCCTTACCGGCTTGTTTCGCAGGAAGCTAAGAACAAAATTCCTCAAGATACACTTGCCGTTAGCAATTGCGGCGGTAACTCTGGGATTAACACATGGCATTTTAGTTTTTGTTCTGTATAGATAAAGCAGAGGTGGTTGCTATGAAGAAAACCGGTGGAAAGTTAAAACCGATTGCTCGAACAGCCGTCGCGTTGGCCGTAGGATTTCTGGCCGGGTACCTCGTAAGGGTACTCACTGCAACGCACGAGCATGGACCTGTCGCAGCAGTTGTCGAGCAGCCTCAGACCGCGCAAGGCCAAACATGGTGGACATGCTCGATGCATCCGCAGATCCGCCAGCCCAAACAGGGAAAGTGCCCGCTTTGTTTTATGGATCTGATCCAGGCATCCTCCGAGGGCGGCGATATAGGGCCGCGACAAATATCATTCTCTAAAGAAGCGACGAAGTTGATGGAGATCGACACTACGGCCGTACAGCGCAGGTTCGTCACGTCCGAGATACGGATGGTCGGGAAAATCGATTACGATGAGACGCGAGTCAAGCACATCACCGCCTGGGTCCCCGGCAGGATAGACCGGCTCTACGTGGATTTCACCGGCATCAAAGTCGAAAAGGGCGATCATCTGGTGTACCTCTACAGCAAGGAGCTGCTGGAGGACCAGCGGGCGCTGCTGGCGGCGATAGCCGGGGCCGAGAGAATAAGGCCCGATAGTTCCGATTTCGCCGACAGGCTCAAGTCGGCGAACGTCGAGGCCGTCAGGACCAGATTGAGACTGAGAGGCCTGACCGATGAGCAGATCGCGGAGATTGAAAAGGCGGGCGAACCGCTGACGCATCTTACGATTTACTCGCCGATCGGCGGAATTGTGATCGAGAAAAAGGTGACCGAGGGCATGTATGTCAATACGGGCACGCACATATACACCGTTGCCGACTTGTCTAAGCTGTGGGTTATGCTGGACGCTTACGAGTCTGATCTGTCCTGGATTCGGTACGGCCAGGGAGTCGAATTCTCAACCGAGGCGTATCCCGGCGAAGTGTTCAAGGGCAAGATTAGTTTTCGCGATCCCGTGCTCAACGCCAGGACCAGGACGGTCAAGGTGCGGGTCAACGTCGAGAATCCTAACGGCAAGCTCAAGCCCGAGATGTTTGTCAGGGCCGTGCTGCGGGCGAAAGTCGCCCAGGGCGGCGCAGTGATGGAGCCCGACCTGGCGGGCAAATGGATTTGTCCGATGCATCCGTCTATTGTCAAGGCGCAGGCGGGCGCGTGCGATATCTGCGACATGGATCTGGTGACCACCGAGTCGCTGTACACGGCTGTGGGCGAGCCGAACGAGCCGCCCCTGGTGATTCCCGCCTCGGCGCCTTTGATTACCGGCAAGCGAGCGGTCGTGTACGTCAAGGTGCCGGATAAAGAAAAGCCGACGTTTGAAGGCCGGGAGGTTGTTCTTGGCCCGAGAGCAGGGAATTATTACTTAGTCAAAGACGGGCTTGAGGAAGGAGAGGTCGTTGTTACGAACGGCAACTTCAAGATTGATTCGGCTCTCCAAATACAGGCCAAGCCGAGCATGATGAGCGCCAAGAGCGAGCGTGAGGCTCTTGAAGTGCCTGATGAATTCCTCGGACAAATATGGGGGCTTGTCGAAAAATATTTGTCACTTCAGGACAAGCTGGCCGGCGATGATAAAGACGGCGCGGCTGGCGCGGCCGGCCAGACCGCGGAGGCGCTTTCGGCGGTTGATATGGGTTTGGTCACAGGCCAGGCCCATGATTTGTGGATGGGCAACAGCATGAAGATGAGATCGGCATTGAACGCGATAAAAGGAGCGGCGGGAATTGAGCCGATGCGCAAGGCTTTCGAGACACTCTCGAATGAACTTATAGCTGTGATCGGACAATTTGGCGTTCCCCGGACCGGGACTCTGTACAGGATTAACTGCCCGATGGCTTTTGACAACAAGGGAGCCTACTGGCTGCAGATGGACGAGGATATACGCAATCCTTATTTCGGCGCTTCGATGCTAAAGTGCGGTGAAGTCGTTGAAGTCCTTGGCGAAAAAACAAAATGAAACGAGACTTTTTGAAAACCAGTTTTAGTTGCAAAAAATGAAAGTAAGAGACAATTATTTGAAAGGGAAAATGATTATGGATGCAAAGAAGAAACGTTTGATGACAGTGTTGTTGGTTGTGGGATTTTTGTTTGTCGGGTTGGTCATGATAGAGGGCTGCAAGAAGTCCGAGCCGACACCCAGCGAGACGGCCGACCATACGCACGAGCACGAGGAAGGTGACCACGCGGGACATGATCACGAAGGACATGACCACCCTGAGACGGCTATGAACACCGAATCGGGAAATGCGGTTGTTGCCGCAGTCGAGCAGACGATATGTCCGGTTATGGAAGGCAATCCCATCAACAAGAAGTACGTCACGGAGTACAAGGGCCAGAAGGTTTATTTCTGCTGCCCCGGCTGCGACAAAAAGTTTGAAGCGAATCCCGAGCAGTATCTCGCAAAGCTGCCCCAGTTCAATCAACCGGCTGAGAAGTAGAAATTTTAGTTGTGCAGACGGCCCCTCTCTCTAACAGTCAGGGGTGGGTTTCTCCTATGGGCAACGTAGGTGCTGCGCTCTATGTGTATAGATAAATCAGTTCAGACCTGGTGGATGAAGTTATGGACGGACCAATCGGTCACAACCAATCACCGACAGACAAGGTCATACGGTTTTGTCTTGAGAACAAACTGGTGGTCGGGCTCCTTGTGATAGTGTTTGTCGGGTGGGGCCTCATGGTGGCTCCATTCGACTGGGACTTCTGGGGGATGCCGAGGGACCCCGTCCCGGTGGACGCCATCCCGGACATCGGGGAGAACCAGCAAATAGTCTTCACCGAGTGGATGGGACGTTCGCCCCAGGACGTAGAAGATCAGATTACCTACCCTTTGACCGTGTCCCTTCTTGGCGTTCCCGGCGTCAAAACCATCCGCAGCTACTCATTTTTCGGATTCTCCTCGATATACATCATCTTCAACGATGACGTGGATTTCTATTGGTCTCGAAGCCGAGTTCTTGAGAAGCTCAATTCATTGCCTGCCGGGACGCTTCCCGAGGGAGTCCGGGCGGCATTGGGACCTGACGCGACGGGCCTGGGGCAGGTCTTTTGGTACACGCTCGAGGGCCGGGACGAGAACGGCGAGCCGGCAGGCGGTTGGGACCTGGACGAGTTGAGAACTGTTCAGGACTGGCAGGTCCGCTATGCCCTGCTCTCTGCCGAGGGTGTGAGTGAAGCAGCATCCGTGGGCGGCTTTGTCAAGGAATATCAGATAGACGTCGATCCCGATGCGATGCGGGCATACGACGTCGGTCTGGATGAAATCTTCATGGCAGTAAAGATGTCCAACATCGATGTCGGGGCCAGGACGATTGAGATTAACAGGGCCGAGTATGTAATTCGCAGCTTAGGTTTCATCGAAGACCTTTCGGACATAGAAAGGTCGGTAATAAAGGTCAACGATAACGTCCCGGTTTACATCAAGGATGTTGCGAAAGTTTCATTCGGGCCTGCGCTGCGGCGAGGGGCACTCGATAAGGGCGGTGCCGAGGCGGTTGGCGGCGTAGTAGTTGTTCGCTATGGATACAATCCACTTGACGCGATCAAGAATGTGAAAGCCAAGATCGAAGAGATATCGCCGGGACTTCCCAAAAAGACTCTGCCGGACGGCACGATTTCACAAGTGACGATTGTGCCTTTCTATGATCGGACAGGGCTTATTTACGAAACCTTGGGCACGTTAAAGACCGCCCTGAGCGAGGAGATACTGGTTACGATAATCGTGGTTATCGTTCTGGTGATGCACCTTAGAAGCTCGGTGCTGATTAGCGGCCTGCTTCCCCTGGCGGTGCTGATGTGCTTTATTGCGATGAAGGTCGGCGGGGTGGACGCCAATATCGTGGCGCTGTCGGGTATTGCGATTGCCATCGGCACAATGGTGGATATGGGGATAATAGTCTGCGAGAACATCCTGAAACATCTCGATGAAGCAGGGCCCGACGACAACAAGCGGGAAGTCATTTTCAAGGCAGCCAGCGAAGTCGGCGGTGCAGTCCTGACGGCGGTCTCGACTACGGTAGTCAGCTTTTTGCCTGTCTTTACGATGACGGGGGCCGAGGGGAAGCTCTTTAAGCCGTTGGCATTTACCAAGACCTTTGCCTTGCTTGCTTCGGTGATAGTGGCTTTGACCATTATCCCGCCGGCAGCTCATATTCTCTTTACAAGAAAAGCTGCTGCAAGAAAACTGGGGCGTTACTTGTTGGGCGGATTACTGATCGCCGCTGCCGTTATAGCAGCTTTCTGGCTTGCCTGGTGGATAGGTGTTATCATCGGCGCGCTCGCCCTTTACCATCTCACAAGAGACTACATTCCAAAGAGAGTGAACAGTCTCCTGCCCTTGATTGCCAATGCAGTAGCCGTGCTTCTGGTTGGAGTGATACTTGCCGACCACTGGCTGCCGTTAGGCTCGGATAAAGGTATGGCGCGAAATCTTGTGTTTGTGGCGGTCCTGATAGGCGGGCTGCTCTTGTTCTTCAAGATATTTCAGAAGTTATATCCCGCCATTTTGGGCTGGTGCCTCAGGCACAAGATAGCGTTTTTATCGATTCCCTGCATGGTGATTGTCTTAGCTTCTATGGTGTGGTTTGGTTTTGGAAAGGTCTTTTTCTTCGTGCCGGAGAAGTTCAAGTCAAATACAGTGTGGTCTGCCGTCGCGCACAGCTTTCCCGGTTTGGGCAAGGAGTTTATGCCTCCCCTGGATGAAGGCTCATTCTTGTATATGCCCACAACCATGCCCCATGCTTCTATCGGGGAGTGTCTGGACATTTTGCAGAAGCAGGATATGGCCTTTCAGTCCATCCCCGAGATAGATTCAGTAGTGGGGAAAATTGGCCGGGTGGAATCCCCCCTTGATCCTGCGCCAATTTCTATGGTCGAAACAATCATCAATTATAAGCCTGAGTATATTAGCGACAAAGACGGACATCGTGTTCGCTTCCGGTACGACCGACGGACGGGAACATTTGTTCGTGACAAAGACGGCGAACTCATACCGGACAATCACGGCCGACCGTTTCGACAATGGCGAGACCATATCAAGGACCCGGACGACATCTGGGACGAAATTGTAAAAGCCGGGCGGATTCCGGGGACAACATCGGCGCCGAAACTTCAGCCGATTGCAACGCGAATAATAATGCTCCAGAGCGGTATGCGCGCCCCGATGGGTGTGAAGGTCAAGGGACCGGATTTAGATACGATCGATAAGGTCGGCCTGGAGATCGAGCGTCTTCTCAAGGAGGTTCCCAGCGTAGAGCCGACCGCTGTAATAGCCGACCGGATCGTCGGTAAGCCGTATATTGAAATTGATATAGACCGCGACGCCATTGCCCGCTACGGGATAAATATTCGGCAGACGCAGAATGTTATTGAGGTTGCAATAGGCGGCAGGCGCGTCACGACAACGGTCGAGGGGCGCGAGCGGTTTGGCGTGCGGGTCAGGTATGCACGTGAATTGAGGGACCAGATTGAGACGTTAGGCAAGATTTTGGTTCCCACAGCCGCCGGGCCGCAGATACCTCTCATCCAGTTAGCGGAAATCCGCTACGTGCGCGGTCCCCAGGCCATAAAGAGCGAAGACACGTTCCTTATTGGTTATGTGTTGTTCGATAAGAAGCCTGATCATGCCGAGGTTGATGTCGTCGAGGCCTGCCAGCAGTATCTAAAAGCCAAAATCGACAGCGGCGAGTTTGTCATACCCGAAGGCGTAAGTTATACGTTTGCCGGAAGCTACGAAAATCAGATTCGTGCCGCAAAGACACTCTTGGTAGTTATACCTTTGGCCCTTTTTATCATATTCATAATTCTGTATTTCCAGTTCAAATCCACCGTCACCAGCCTGCTGGTATTCTCGGGAATAATTGTCGCATGGTCGGGCGGATTTCTGATGATATGGCTCTACGGCCAGGATTGGTTTCTGGATTTTGACGTTTTCGGCGTGAACATGCGCGAGCTGTTCGGAGTGCATACGATAAATCTCAGCGTCGCCATCTGGGTCGGCTTTCTGGCACTGTTCGGGATAGCATCGGACGACGGCGTCGTAATGTGCACCTATCTCAAACAGTCGTTCCAGGGCAAAACACCCGCGAGCATTGACGAAACCCGTCAAATGGTAATAGATGCGGGTAAACGCAGAATCCGGCCCTGCCTTATGACAACGGCAACGACCATTTTGGCGCTGATTCCGGTGCTCACCTCCACAGGGCGGGGAGCGGATATTATGGTGCCGATGGCGATACCTTCCTTCGGGGGAATGACGATTGAAATACTGACTATGCTCGTGGTGCCCGTGCTCTACAGCGCCATAAAGGAATTCGGACTGAAGAGCGACAAGAGCGGTTAGTCGGCGTTTTTTTCCTTGATTTCTTGAGCGAGCAAACCAGAGCCGGCATTCCCGGAGCCACTTTGGAACACATAATCCAATGCGCACATTGTCAAACGAGTCGCAGACGGTAATTTGGCATTTCCACACTTTTCCATGCAAAACCGGCGATTTTGGGAATCTAAGCTCTTGAAACCGTTGCAATCAGGTCGTAAACTCGACGCATAGAAAGAGGACAGGTCGCAGAGTGTCCTTTCCGTTTTGTTATTAGTCTGAATGGGTCGTGATGTATGTGCCGTTTGTAAGCTGGAGGTATGTTCGGTGCGCGTAGGATTGGGACAGTTCAATGCGGTAGTGGGCGATTTGGCCGGGAATGCACAGAGGATGCGAGAAATTTACGCCCGGGCGATTGAAGCCGATGTGGATTTGCTGGCCTTTCCGGAATTGGCCGTCTGTGGTTATCCGCCGGAGGACTTGGTGCACAAACGGCATTTTCTCCAGGACTGCCGGCTTACAATTGACAAGCTCGCGGTCGATTGCCCCGACAGAACAATAATAATCGGCTTCGCCGAAGGCGAACGACTCAACAGCCATAATTCCGCCGCCGTGCTGCAGGGCGGCAAGGTGAGCAGAATCTATCGAAAAGCATTACTGCCAAATTACGGCGTGTTTGATGAGCGGCGATATTTCCAGGCTGGCGCAGAGCCTCTGATAATCGAGGTGGAAGGTCTCAACGTCGCCGTCACCATCTGCTTCGATATCTGGAATATCGATTGGCTTCGCAAATTCCTCGAAAAGACCGGCCGAATCCAGATGATTCTGAACATTTCAGCCTCACCGTTCCATACCGGCAAACTTCTCAAAAGAGAGGAAACTATCAACAAATGTGCGAAGGAATTTGGCTGCGCCGTAGCTTATTGCAACCTTGTTGGGGGTCAGGATGAACTGATTTTCGACGGCCGGAGCATGTTCGCCGATTCTACCGGCAGGGTCATCGCCAAAGCAAGGGCGTTTGACGAGGATTTGATGATTGCCGACGTTGTCCCCGAATCCGGCGGCGCCGTACGGATTCAGCCGCGGCAACCTGCGGCCGTGCAGCCGACCGATCTTCTCGATGAAATCTATCAGGCGCTCGTGCTCGGCACAAAAGACTATGCGCGCAAGAACGGGTTTCGCAAGGTCCTGCTGGGTCTCAGCGGCGGCATCGACTCTTCGCTTGTCGCCGCCATTGCCGTGGCGGCATTGGGAGCCGAAAATGTCGTAGGTATTACGATGCCCTCGGAATTCAACAGCCCCGAGACGATAAGCGACGCCGAGCAGTTGGCGAAAAATCTCGGTATCGAGTTTCACACAATCCCTATCGGGCCGATACTCGGCCCGTTCCACCGGTCGCTGCAAACAGTTGAAGGCTGGGACAGCGAAGGCCTTGCATACGAGAATCTGCAGGCAAGGATTCGCGGTTGTATCCTGATGTCGCTGAGCAATCAATTCGGTTCGCTCGTGCTGACGACCGGCAACAAAAGCGAAACGGCAGTTGGCTACGCAACTCTCTATGGCGATACGGCCGGCGGCTTCGCCGTCATAAAGGACGTCCCCAAAACCACCGTTTATAAGCTGGCCGAACGTATCAACAAGACAGCCGGACGGCACATAATACCGCGCGACGTGATAACACGACCGCCAAGCGCCGAGTTGAGACCCGACCAGAAAGACAGCGACTCACTGCCCGATTACGATCTGCTCGACAGAATCATCAAAGGTTACGTCGAAGAGGATAGATCCATCGCGCAACTCGTTGAGCAGGGATTGCCGGAGGATCTGGTCGAAAAGGTTGTTCTAATGGTTGACCGCAATGAATACAAGAGAAGGCTGTCCCCGCCGGGAATAAGAATTACGCCGAAAGCCTTCGGCAAGGACCGGCGATTGCCGATTACGAATCGCTACAGCCATTCCAGGGATACGACGCTCAACTGTTGAATGCCGAATGCCCAATGCTGATTTGAAACAATCGGCAATCCAAAATCGCAAATCGCTTGGCAGGCACTCAGTACAGATCTATCTTATACTTACGGTTAGCGCGTCCGCAATAGCTCTGCCAAACTGGGCTGAGGCGGTCGGCCCACTGGCGGTGATTATGAGCCTTTCCCGCTCAACAGGAAGGCCGGTATATAAGGCCCCCGCCTGCATGAGTCTTTGTCGCTCGGACAAATAACTGGTAGCTCGGACACCTGTCAGGACCCCTGCATTGGCCAGAATCGTCGGGGCCAGGCCAATTGCCGCCAGAACTTTCCCCTTGCGGACCGTCTCGCGGGCGATATTCAACGCATCGGGATTAGCAGCGTACTCAACCGCCCCGGCACCGCTCACAAAGATTATTGCATCGTAGTCATCGACTCTCAATTGGCTCACGAGTACCCTTGCATCAGCTATGCCCCCGCGCTCACCGCGTATGATGCCCGTTCGTGTGCTCGCTACGACCGTTTGCACCTGCGCCGAGTCAAGCACGAGCTTCGTGGCGAAAAGCTCCTCATCGCGGAAATTAGCGCTGGCGATAATGAATGCCGCTCTCTTGCCTCCAGCGTCGGTCTGCCCTTCGGTTGCTCCACCTCCTATGGGGTGGCCAACGCAAATTATGTAAAGCGGCTCGAGTTCCCTCGACAGCCTGCAAATCTTGCGGACGGCCGCTGAATCCAAATCGCCAACTGTTACAGAACCCAGCCCCAAACAGACGGCCTGCAGTTGAATATTCTGGGCGACGTGCCCCGCTTCCAGGTAAGTATATGTTCGGGCCTTCGCGCCGAATCGCTTGGCGAATTTTCTCGAAGAGCCGGCGACAATAATGTCACAGCCTGCGCCGGCCACTGAGTCCCGCGTCGAAGCAGCCGCAGCCGCAAGCCTGACGCGGATGTCCTGATCGGAAGTCTCTAACAAACTATGGTCTGCCGGGCGATAAGCAAACAGCCCCTCATGCGTGGCAAACAACAGCTCTATGGGGTAAACCTCCCCTGCCGAAGGCGCCGCTCTCAAGTTTCTCTGCGGATCCGTTATGCCCTGGCCGGCCCAGGCCAACTGGCCAATCTGCGTACGCTTGAGCAATTCACTACTAAACTGTCGTACACTCCGCCGCTTTGCCACTGCCTGCTCGAAACTGACGGTGCCCGCCAGGTTAGGCTCCGTGAGCTGAATTATCTTTTGTTGGCCGGTCCGAGACCTGCGCTGCCCCATACAAAGGGCAACCGAACAAGCCAGGATTATCCCAAGAATTGTCAAGCGTTTCATTTTCTTGATCCTCCAAAATTAGTTTTTGAAGCGGGTGTCCACAACCGGTATATTTATATTATACACGCAATTGCCGATTTCCCAGATTAAACTTTATTTTTAGCCCATAACTCTGTATATTTTTCCACACATCAGTTGCAATTACGGGTCATACGACGAAGATCCGGACAAAGTATCCGATATTGGCTGATGGTGTGTCCTGTTATTCCAAACGTTCCTGGCTCGAATGCGATGGCCAGAGAAAGTTCTTTCAGGTTGTTTCAATGACTTTATCGCGTCAACAGAAGATCACGACAATCCTATTGGCCCTCTGCTGGCCGGCGCTGTTTGTCTTTACGCACATACCCATCCCGCAGGTGATTCGCCGGGCCGGTGTCTCCGATAAAAGCCTCCACTTCCTTGCATATTTGATTTTGGCTTTCCTACTCTGGTTTGCTGCCGGCGCCGGCAAAAGAGTGAACTGGCGCAAAACCACTCCGTGGTGGGTATTGCTCATAATACTTGCGTACGGCATTCTCGACGAGTGGTCCCAGGGCTATGTGGCCGGACGCAGCAGCGATATTCTGGATTTTGTCGCGGACCTGGCAGGCACAATTACAGGCTTGATTTTGTTTTCGGTCTTTACGTTTTGGCCTGCCGGGCTTTTAGTGACGGCCGCGGTTATCTTCGTCATGACCAACGTCGCACAGAAAAATCTGGCCGAGCTGCTACCTGTCGCAAGCGCTGCATTTCATCTTTTTGCCTATGCAATTTTCACTATGCTGTGGGTGCAATGTATCGATTTATTTTCACCGGGAACCCGCCCCAGGCGGACTAAAGCGAAATGGGTGAAAGCAGCATTGGCAGGGCCTGTGGTTTTACTCTTGACTGTGAAGCTTTTTTCCGTAATTCTCGGCAAGGAATTCGCACTGCCGGATATGGCTATCTCCATCGGAGCAATTGTCGCAGTCGTTGCCGCAATTTGTCTGTCAGCTCCATTTAACAAGACTCAAGATTTGCAGGGCCAAAACTCCGGTCCTTAGTCGAGGGTATGTTATTATTGTGGCCCGTAGAACCTGTAGGGTAAATCTACCGGATAATCCTCGATCATTTCAACATAGTCGTCGAGCCAGTAAGCGTCCGGATTACTCGTCAAAGTCAGAAAACGCCCACTGTCGGCATTTTCGGCAGCCCTGTGATATTTGAAATAGACAAGACCTCCGGACTTGCCGACGATTTCGACTTTGCCGGTCGAATGAGACATCACAAACCGAACGCGCTTTGCCAGTCCGGAAACAAGGGCTTTCGCCCACTCCACAATCTCGTACCCCTCCTCGATCGGCACCGTATAGGCTTTGTTGCCCAGCGCCGGGCGGCACTGGAAGATATAGTAGGGAACCACACCAATGAAGGACAACCTGGCGAGCAGCTCCGCCAGGACCTCAGGGTTGTCATTGACGCCTCTTATGAGCGGCATTTGATTTGCTGTAATCGCACCGGCTTTTTGGAGCAGGCCGACCGCCTTGACCGCCAGGTTTGTCAATTCGCGCGGATGGATGAAGTGAGTCATTATATAGATTCTCTTGTGATCCGTGCTGTACTTATCTATCATCTCCAGCAAGTCCGGCTCGTTGACAATTCGATACGGATTGAACGCCGGCGCTTTTGTTCCTATGCGAATTATCTTTACGTGTTCGATTTGCCGCAGTTGCCGGATGATATTCTCGAGTTTAGACGGCTTAAGTACGAGCGGATCCCCGCCGGTCAGAAGCACATTGGTTATTTCTTCATGCCGGCTGATATACTGCATCGCCGCCGGCACGTCTCGCAGATATTCGCTCTGTGGATTTATGAAGACGCGCTTGCGAAAACAGTACCGGCATATACCGTCACAAACATTGCTGACAAGCAGCAGCGCGGTGGAATTGTATTTGTGCTCGAGCCCCGGCATGATACAATAGGTTTTCTCGTCCGAAGGATCAAGCCGGCCCCATTCGTCAAGTTCCTGCCGCGCCGGAATGATAAGCCTGCGTATGGGGTCGTCAGGGTCATCCCAATCGATAAGCGACATGTAATAATCATTGCTGCGGAAAGCAAACTTGTCGGTAACTGCCTTCAACTCGGCACATTCGGTCCGGCTTAATTGATCCAACTGTTCTATTTTGGTCAGATGTCTCATTCTATTGTCGCTTCTGCTTCCAACCATAATTCGGCTCACATGTTGATCTTATGTGGCTGGGGCCTTGAGCACAGGCCCGATAACCACCACGTCCCAGGATACAGAATTCTCAGTAGCCCTTCCCCCTCAGGGTCTGTCATTTCCGAAACGGACTAATAGTCTATGTCGGTCTCATTCTGTATCAATCGATTTCTTTGTACCCCGGTTCAATTCTAATAAGCGCACCATGGTTGCCGATTTCAATAGAAAAGATTTGCTGAATTTTCGGTGCATAAACATAGAGAAGATTGTTCTCATGTTCAACCCGGTATCCTTGCTCAAAGGAAAGTCCCAGAAGGTTTCTAATAATCATTTTATTAACATTGCGGTGCCCGATAACCAGCGTGTGGCCTGAACTCTCGACTGCATCTAGAAATATGGTAACCGGCTGCGCAATCCGCATATCAACCATTTTGAGATTCTCCCCGCCGCCGGGAAGTATCACGTTTATTTCATCATCCAAAAATGCCTGATACATCTTTCTTGAAAAATCATCAGAAAAAGAGACCTTGCTTTCGCCTTCAAAAATACCCAGTTTTGCCTCACTAAGCGCTGGCATTCTCTCCAGAGGTATTTTCTTTTCCTCACTTATGGCTAGTGCTGTCTGAATAGACCGTTGCAGCGTACTGGCAAATATCCGGGCCAGCGTAACCGACTGCAACAGAAAGAAGAGTTTTTTCCTTTGCTTGAATCCTACGGGGCTGAGTGGTCGGTCCTGTTGTCCCTGAATAAGGTCCATGGCATTCCAGTCGCTCTCACCATGCCGTGCAAGTAGCAGACAGTTCTCCTGCAATCGGTCAAGAAATTCCTGTAATGAGCGATAGGCTTGATTATGAGGCATAAGCGGATTTACTCAGATATCGGTTCATTCATTTGTATAAGTTTTGGCATTTTCCATAACCGGAACAGGAAATTAAAACCAAGTAAAACGGACTGAATAACCATCAGCCCTTGAACAATCGCAGCATAACCGCTTATGGCGTAGGCGAAAATACCGAGAGAAAGAAAAAGCAGCCGGGTGTCACTGCCGGCGCAAAGCCAGGAGAAAAACGGCTCAACTCTGTTTTTAGGATAATTTTCATGGAATACAGAACGATACTTTTCCGACGATGCGGTAATAAGAAATGCCAAACCTATATAAGCAAAGAAAATAGTCCCCCATGAGACATCAGGTGATACTCTGTACATAGAAAGCATCAGTGCGCCCACAATAAGAAATTCGGCGATCCTGTCGACCATGGTGTCATAAAAATCACCAAGCTGGCTCGTGCTTTTAGTGAGACGCGCGATTTCCCCGTCCACACAGGACCAGATACCGAAGATCTGAATAAAAACCACTCCGGCGATAAAATATCCCAAGTATAAAAATAGAGAGGCAAAGAGAGCAAGAACAAAATCAATGCAAGTCGCTGAACTGGCGGAAATCCCTCTTCGCACACAGAAGCGAGTTATATACGCCGAGACACGGCGTTGAACCAGATAACTGTAGGCGCCGTCACTCGATTTTTTTGCGAGTTGCGGATATTTAGAATCATTCAGACTGGTTGTTTCAGATTGTCTTTCCAATAATACCTCATGATAAACAAGTTGATTTCTGTCAATTATGCTTACCCATTACAGGTGTATCTAGTCTTATATGGCTTTATCGAAAGTGACCTGCGTGACTGTATCGGTAGTGGCAGTATGCCCTGTGTTGAGTAAAACATATCTATTACCTTTTTTCGCAACAGTGATTCCGGAGTCTCTTTGTTTAATTAATGGATAAATCTTTTCCTGGGCTCTGGTCAGTTGATTTTCGTCGTCTATCTCCGTCCACGCCAGGTCTTCAATATAGTGGTAACGGATGGCAATGTCATCACTTATGTCAGTAAGACAATCTTCGTAGTGATATTGACGGTTATGTTTGCATTTCTTGGGGCAAATATTGATCATCCGTCTATATAGTTCCTGAGAGATCTTAGAGATACCCACCAACTCGCCACCCAGGCAGGTAATATCACTACGCTTTTTTGACATGTTAACGACTCTTTGACCACTAATGCCAACGTAAACTTCGTCGCCCGATCCGGTTTCACCGGAAAGCAAGATGCAACTACCCAAAGAGGAACTCTGGAGTGTTTGAAGAGCTTTATACTCATAACTCAGGTCAGATTCTAAGAGCAGAAAATCACTATTAATGTACGGAGATGCGACACAAAAAGATCGCATACTGCCACTTCCGGCAAAATCAGGATTCCATATTGTACGAATAACAGCGAATTTTTCCGAAAGTCGTTCATAGAACTCCGGACAATAACCTGTCACAATCACAATGTCGGTTATATTGGCGTGAATAAGTTTGGCAATCGATTCCTCGATAATCGCCCTTTCTCCCAATTTTATGAATCCTTTGGGACGATCATCCAGTGTGCCTTTGAGACGGGATCCTACCCCGGCCGCTAATATTACTGCTTGTCGAACATTAAACATATTACTCCAATTAGTTATTATACGTTTAAATACGCCAAAACATCTGTTACTGGCCTTTTAGCGGTTGGAAACCCAGTAGGCCTGTAATGTCTATGGTCCAGTGCCGAAGGAACACAATATTCCATCCAGTCCTCTGTACCAAAATAGTCATTAAGTATCTTTATGGGATTTTGAGGGATCATCACGGAAAAATCCCGAAAAGGCCTTCTCTGTAAGGGGAAAAAGTCTTCGATATTATAGACATATTTTTCCGGCGGGAGTGTCATCGCCTTTTTCTTAACAACCGGCTCCCATACTCCCAGCCAGGGAAATTTCCAGGCAACACCTGGTATCCCCTTTCCGTTCTCCGCATAGATGCGATATCCACATCGCGTATTAGTCTTCAGGAACGGGGTGATTCGAAAAGGACTTATCTTGCGAACATCCTGTAGAACCTGGTATCCTCGCTCTTCAAATTCTTCTACGCACCGTTTTTCAAATCTGTTTATATCAAAAATGATAATATCCAAATCGTCATCCCAAGGTATGAAATCCCCGTGCCTAAGTAGTCCAAGCAAGGTTCCAAACATCAGGCAGTAATCCACATCACCTGCCGTTAAAATCTCATCAGCATCTCTTAAGTGAGTCATTGCCTCATCTTTTTCCTGGAAAAAGCCGGTTTCTTTGAAATAAGATAGTTCTGATTTCATATTTGTCTGACATTTCCCATTTACACACTTAACAAACACGATTTTCTCCGTACGAAACCAATGATTCTACCACATTCACCTTGAACGGTTAGGAAATTTCTTTTCCGAGGCAGCTTTACTGAAAATTTGCATGAAAACACGTTTATTTATCACGAACCACTTGGGAAAGTCGGGTCCAATCCACAGTTAGTATATAGTATCGAATATTCATTGCCGTGTGCTTCTCGTACATTCATCATGCGAGTATCTTTTTTCATAGATGTTCCGTCGGCCGAATATCTGAGTGATAGTCGCCAGTATTATCCTTATATCGCCTGACAAGCTTGCTGTCTCCACGTACTTGACGTCAAGTTCAAGCTTCTCTTCGTGAGTTATTCGGCCCCGCCCCGATACTTGTGCCAGGCCCGTCAAGCCGGGCTTCACGCAGAGCCGTCTTTTCTGCCGCTCACCCCACTCGGGCATTTGCGAGAGATAAAGCGGCCGAGGCCCAACAACACTCATATCTCCCTTCAGTATATTAAACAATTGCGGCAGTTCGTCAAGAGAATATTCCCGAAGAAATCTTCCGAATCTCGTCAGCCGAGTGTCTTCGCCTGATTTAGGGCTCGGGCCATACGGATCAACATTGGCTTTCATCGTGCGAAACTTGTAAAAGACGAACGGCTTGCCGTTCATGCCTGCCCTTTCCTGCTTAAAAATGGCGGGGCCATTGCTGCTCAGTCGTATTATCAGACCTATTATAGCCAAAAGAGGCGAAAGGATTATCAGTGCCGACAGAGCAATCAAAATGTCAAATCCACGTTTTAAAACATTAAATGTACTCATTACAAAGAGTTTACCCTGATAGAACCTTGCCGTCAACATCGCACCAATGGGCTGGACAGGTCCAACCATGTCCGATAGACTTGATACAATCGGCACAGAGTTGTTTGCCCGGCAAATGCGTTGGATAGAGGACAAATATGCTGGATAATCTCATAGGTCCTGAAAGACCCCTAAGGTGGGTGCTACAATTCTGGCCCGTGCTTGCGTTTTCCTTTGCCTCGGCATTAGTTGCCACGTGGTTGTGCAAGAACATCGCACTCAAGCTGGGGATCGTTGACAAACCGGACAATCTGGTAAAAACGCACAAGGCAAGCGTCGCCTATCTTGGCGGTGTAGGCATTCTCGTCGGGTTAACTGTCGGCATACTCGTCGGGATTTACTATCTCCACGGCAGGCAACATCTCCCTGCGACGTTCAGATGGCTTTTTGGCGTTCTGGCCGGCGGCACAATAGCCTGCTTCGTAGGTCTCGCCGATGACATCTTGGATATGAAGCCATATCAGAAATTGCTCGGGCAGATCGTTGCCGCTGTCATTTTAGTTGCAGTAGGCATCAGACCCAGTCTCAGCTTCATCCATGCTTATCTCGGAATAAACATTACCGATAACGCCGAGATTGTTCTGGGGATCCCTATCGTAATCATTTTCGTCCTCGGTGCAACGAACTCACTGAACCTTCTCGATGGTTTGGACGGTCTCTGCGCAGGCGTGACTGTCATCATCGCCGCGGCCCTTCTGGTGCTGGCGATCCACCTGGGAACCTGGGCCTCCAGCACCGTTGGCGGAGATTCGGTCCGTGTGATTGTATGTTTGGGACTTCTGGGCGCCGTATGTGGCTTTTTGCCTTTCAATCGTCATCCGGCAAAGATATTCATGGGCGACGCCGGAAGTATGCTGCTCGGATTCGTGGCGGCGACGCTTATGATTTTGTTCGCCGAGAAGGCCGTCAGATGGTGGATGGCGTCCGTTGTGGTATTCGGCCTGCCGATTCTCGATACTGCCGTAGCATTAGTCAGGAGGTTGATCAATCGCAGACCGTTGTTTGTTTCCGACCGGGGCCACATATATGACCAAATGATTGACAGAGGAATGCCACTCAAGAAGACCGTCGCCATCTGCTACGGCCTGGCCGCAATGTACGCACTGATAGGGCTTGGACTGAGCCTCAGGACGAAGATAAGGGCAAGATATGCCTTGATTATATACGTGCTTGTGTTTGCAGTCTCAGGCATCGTTGTCTGGAAGAAGGGCTACCTGAAAATGGAGGGCCTGCGCGGAGCCATCCGTAAAAAGTAATGATCCTTTGATCGAAGTATTATGGCATGCCATAGAAACTACGAAATTGGATCATTTGATTCATCAATTGCCCTGTTGATATCTCGCCTAAATGACGAAATTATTTTTTGAATATCTTCGACCAAGGGGTTTATACGCTCCCTATCAAGGTCGAACGAGTAAGCATGACTAAAAAAGTGCCGAAACGCCAGGTATCGTTTTAGTTCTTCAGCGGTTGATTTTGAGATTATATTGTATGATGTTGCTTTGGTAAGAAGGTCCTGGTGCCACGATTCACCTTCCGGCAGTTCTTTGCCAGAGGCAATTACAATCTGCTTGAGGACATTCTCAATTCCGTTGTAGAAGTTGTGAATGAGGGTTGCAACGCCTGCCAATTCGAGCGATGAAAGACGCTCAAGCAAGCTGCTGTTAGGCAATTCCGCAATAACACGCTCAATGTTCTCGAACTCAGCTTCCACCCGTTCACGTACTTTGGCCATACAGCCGCACCCCTTCCCGGTAAATTAACCTGTTAAATTTACTGTCTCTTGAAAGCTCTACAAGGTCAACCGGTTTGGACAAAGCAAAGAGCAGTTCGCCGTAAAAATCAAAGAATTTCGCGGGGGCAATACCTTCGATTGCCAAGTCAATATCGTTTGACGCTCTATTCGGATCGATACTCGAACCGAATAGCAGGACGCCTTTGACATCATATCGACGGGCGATATTCACAATCATCGCTTTATCTTCTTCAGAAATCATAATCTAATTATAGCAAACAATATAACAACCATCAATTTTTCGTTTCGTCCAACTAAAAGCCAAGTGGATCACGTTAGTCCTGTCTTAAAGATTTTTTGGCGAATTTGACAAGTGTTTTCACTTTTTTAAGAGTTGTGAATGTAGATGTCGATGCTGAAGATAAATCCGGCTATATTTGTGTAAAGCCGGTTATGAATTTAACGGTTTTTACGGCGGTCCTTTCATTGGCACGTGGGTGCAGCGGCAGATTCACTACCTCACGGCTGGCTTTATCTGCCTCCGGGCACATTCCGATCTCGTAGTCGTATGACGTCAGAGGTGTTTCAATCGGGTGCAGGGGACATTCGAACCAGCTTCCGAGTTCGACGCCGGCTTTGGCCGCCTGTGCGAGAGCCTTCCGTTTTTCTGTAATTCTCACCGGATACCTTACCAGAACCGGCTCGACCAAATCCATGTCATACTTATTGCTCCGCCAGCCTCTGCCTGCAAGCAGTTCGTCATACAACTGCGTCATTTTCTTTCGGTGAGAGATGTTTGCTTCTATCTTGCCAAGCTGCCGGATTCCTGAGCGAGCCTGCACGGTACTCATACCTTTGAAGAAATCGTCCGCCTTCACCGGTTCATATTCGCTTGTGCTCGATGACCCAACCACGGCACCTTTTCTTGTGAGATATCTGAACACGTTCTGGGCAAGAGCCGTTGTCCTTGGATAAACGAGCAGCCTGTAGATAATCAATTGCGCCCGGAGCATAAAAACCTCCCAACTCGGCGGCGGGCGCATTTCGTCGGCCAGCAGCGATTCAATCTGTTCTGTCAACTTACGCTCGCTGGTTATCACCATCCCTCCCAAACCGGTAGTGTAAGGTTTGTTCCACTGAAACGAAAAATACCCGGCCCGGCCGAATGTCCCGGCAAGCTTGCCTTTGTACTTTGAGCCGAGAGCAAGACAACAATCCTCAATGACGGATATGCCTTTGCTTTGAGCTATGTCCATGATCGCATCCATCTCGCAGGGATAGCCGTATGTATGTTGTGCGACGATGACCTTTGTTTTGCTCGTAATCTTCTCTTCCAACAGATTCGCATTCATGTTGAACGTATCAGGCTCAATATCGACATAGACCGGCTTTGCCCCGACATACTTAATTGGATTGACATTCATAACACAGGTGTAGCCGGGCAGTATGACCTCGTCGCCCTGGTTGACATCGAGCGCTCGCAGTAGCGCATACAGCGCAACTCTGCCCTTCCAAAATCCAAAGGCACGCTCGGCCCCGAAGAAATGGGCAAACTCGCGCTGGTATTCTTCAATAACCTTATTCATTGCAGCTTTGCTACCTCGACATTCGCATTTCCTCGGGCTTTTTCATGCCGCGTCCGTTCAGTATGCAAAATCTGACGCCACCCCACAACGAACCTAATCCATAGCCGAAATGCAGAATAGCAAAAATCAACGGCGCTACAGGCGCATATCTCCAGCCGGACTTGCACCCAACATCCAGAGCACCCGTCACCAGCGCCAGCAAATACAATCCTGCTTCAATAACCAATAGAATCCAAAGCGGCTTCCATAGAAAACCTGCCAATCCCGTCAAAAATAGCAACAAAACGAACAACAAGGGTACTAATTGCCTGAAGTTTGCGGGCCTTTTATGTTTCTGTAAAGTTCTTATCCGCCAGAAGCCGTACTGAAAATACTGCTTCCAGAGTTTACGTAGGGAACCTCGTGAAAAATATGTGCTTTGTATCGATTTCGACATCCATATTTTACCGCCCGCTAAGATTATTCTAAGGTTGAATTCATCATCCTGGTTCCGCACTAATTCCTCGTCGAAATAGCCGACCTTGTCCACTATCCACTTGTGGTGCGTGCCGAAGGCAAGCGTATCGACCCAGCCTTCATAATCTCCCAGCCTGAACCTTGCATTGCCCACGCCGATTGGGGATCGCATCGCCGAGGCAATCGCCTGTCCCGTGAAGTCGTCCGCCACCGTTTCAATATGACCGCCCACTACCCAGGTATCCGGATGCTCGTGCAGGCACTGAATCGATTTGCTGATAAAATCCGTGGGAATCTCGGCGTGTCCATCGACCCGAATAAACAGATCCCCTCGGGCGGCCCTGAGACCAATATTCATCGCCGTAGAAACAATACACTGTGGATTGTCCAGCATCTTCACTCGCCCATCCGCCTGAGACAGTTTCTTCACGGTCTCTCTGGTGCCGTCATCGCTCATGCCGTCCACGACAAGAATCTCTATCTTTTCGGCAGGATAGTCGTTGTCCAATATGCTCCTGACCGCCCGCTCGATGAATTCGGCCTCATTGCGAATCGGCATGATAATAGTAACAAGAGGTGAATCCTGCATAAAAATGCTCCTGCGGCAATTACAAATCCAAAAACAATCTAATACTTTCTCCGGATTTGCCGCTCTGGCGCCAGCCATGTTTTTTGTAGAACGTCACGGCACGGTTGTCATCACTGACAACAGATAAAGTAAGCCGCTCGTATCCTTCGGCCTTACAGGCAAGCTGGAAGGACTCGATAAGTTTTCCGGCGACACCGGTTCCTTCGCAATCAGGCAGAACACAAATCGACAGCAGGTTACCTGAACGAATCCCGGCACTTGGTGCTTTAATATTGACCGAATTCTCAGTTGTATGTTTTCGTAGTAATTTCCTTGCGAGTTCTTGAAGGAGCACTCGGCGCACCATTCGCTTACTGAGAAACTTCCAGAAAATAAGGTGGGGATAACGAAAAAGTGCCGAGTTTAGAAATTCTTCCCTGATATGGGAGTCGCCGCCTACTGCCAGACCAACAACTTTGCCGTCGGCATCAACGGCAACCCGGCAAATACTTCTGCTATGCTTAATGAAAAATTGATAAAGTGCACAAAGCCAATTATAACCCATCTCAGTCATAAATCGTCCCGGGAAGGATTTAGTATGGCATTGAGCCATGCCTGATGCGTGGGCCTGTCCGGCCTCTATAATCTTGACAGTGTCACAGGCAGTCGAATTGTTCTTATGTTTTTGCGTCAATTATCTTTCGCTGACCGCCTTTATGAGCACGCTTTCGAGACGGTCGGCCAATTTGTCCCGGGCAAATTCGCGCTCGGCCAGCGCGCGGGCATTCTTCCCCATCCCCCGGCACAGTTCCGGATGAGCTGCGAGATGTTCGAGCGTGTCCGCCAGCATCCCTGGGCGATGTGGATCGACCCATCGGCCACATTTATTGTCCTGTATCGTCTCGCCCAACCAGCCCGGAACATTTATCAGCACTGGTTTACCCGCCGCCAATGCGTCAAACATCTTGTTCGGCGACCAGCTATGCTCCTTAGAAGCCCGATAGATAGTCAGGCACGCATCACAGCCGGCAACAATTTGAGCTAATTGCTCCTTGTCGGGCGCCGGATCACTAAAAATTACGTTTTTCAGTTCATATTCGCCTGCCAGCTTCTCCAATTCGAAACGTTTCCCGCCGCTGCCAAGTAGCACGATGGCAATATGGTTACTGTGACGTTCGGCAAGGATTCTCGCAGCTTCAATCACGTATTCAAGTCCGTTCGCCAAACCCATTGCCCCGAAGTAAATCGCGGCGAATCTGTCGCCCAATCCAAGCTGTTTACGTTGCGCCGAGCCATCCACATCCGGGCTAAAAAGATCCAGGTCGCTGCCGTTGGGAATCACAGTGACCTTCTTAGCCGGCACGCCCGTGTGCATGATTCCTTCCTTCATACCGGGTGAAAGAGCAACGATATGCTTTGCCCCCTCGTATATTTTCACTGCCATTCGACGTAACCACCATATACCCAAAGGATTCTTCAAAGCCCCTACATTGACCAGGGCCTCGGGCCACAGGTCGCGAACCTCGAAGACAAACGGAACGTCAAAGTGTTGGCCCAAAGCCAGGCCTGCCAGGCCGATAGTCAGCGGCGTGTGTGTGGCAAAGACGACGTCAGGCTTGAGTAGTCCCTTGCCGATGCGACAGGCCAACCGTGCAAACTGATAGAACTTGAGCATACGCTGCCAGCCGGTCATGCCCGTACCGACCTGTGGATCGTTGTAGGCTGCGGCAATGGCAACGACGTTTATACCTTCGGTCTCGAACTCAGCGTATTGCTCGCTTTGAGGTACTGTGAACTCCCGGTTCGCCAGCCCCGATGTAATCATTGTTACGCGGTGACCCTTGCCAACAAGTCGCCGGGCAAACTCGTAGGAGCGCGTGCCGGTCATCCCTTTTCGTGTCGCAAAGTATTGGTGCAGATAAAGAATGTGCATAATTATCAACTTACCAATAAATGCCTTCGTAACAACCTGCGTTTCGATCTACGCCCTTGATATCAGCGATGTCCAGCACACGAAACACGGTATCGAGCCTGTCCCGGAGCAGACACGCAGCGCTGACAACTCCGACGTAACCCATTCCGAATATGCCGATTCTCATTTTTCTTCTCCGGCGACCAGCTTTTGGTATATCCTCTCGAGGCTTTTCATATTTGTCTTTCTGTCTCCGGATTCAACGACTTTTTCGCGATTGCACTTCGCGGCATCGACGGCAAGCTGTGGATGGTCGTGCAGCCGCAGGATACACTTCGCCAAATCATCCGCATCACCAACTTTATGAAGTAAGCCGTCGACATTGTGGCTCAGCCATGCCGAGTTGGCCTTTATGTCTGAGACAATCGGAAACAAGCCTGTTGCCATTGCCTCAAAAAGAGACAAACTTGCCCCATCCCACAGCGACGCCGAAAGATAAACGTCGTGCCGGTTGAGGACTTCCGGCAGATTATCATTGTTCACTCTGCCCGTAAAGCTCACGCTGTCATCCAGACCGACTTGCCTGACATGTTGCTTCAATGTCCCCAGTAAAGATCCATCGCCAACAAAAGTCATTTCAAACCCAATCCCTTTTCCTTTGAGCAGGGCAAGAGCATCGAGAATTGTGCGATGGTCAAACACCGGTTCCAGGCGTCTGGTACACACCAATCTTAATGGTCGGGACCGGTTTATTGCCGGTCGTTCGATGAGTGAGAATCTCTCAGTGTCGATCCCAAGCGTGAGAGTTTCAATCTTATCAGGGCTGATGCCAAGGCTGACGACCTTGTCATGAAGATTTCTTGAGACGGCATTTACGCAATCGGCGTACTCGAATATCCTCTTCAACAGCAGCCGCCAGACTCTTGACTTGATCCCGACAGTCAAGTCGCTTCCGTGCACTGTCACGATGGCCGGATGGAAACCGCAAACTAATGCCGTGAGTCCGCAACTGGTGGCATAGTGAGCGTGCACGATGTCGGGCCTGAGTTTCTTTATCAACCTTCTTGCACGAAGCATGCTGATCGGATACTTCCACTTGCCCTCGCTCTCGGAATATTTCCTGCCCAGCCCTACGTTGTAAGTCGGCACTCCGCGCTGCGGCCCAGGAGACAACGAAACGAAATGTACATCATGACCGGCCTCTTTGAAATAATCAAGGTACGACCCGATATGCGTGAATGTCCCGAGAGAGATAAAGCAAATTCGCATCTGCAACCTATATATTTACGACATCTCACTTAGCACGTCGCGATATGCCTGCAAAGTTTTCTCGCATACAGCCGAAGCCTTGAATCTTTTCATGGCGGCCTCTTTCGCTAAGCGCCCCATAGACAGAGCTAGCGCCTCATCCGACAGAATCTTCGAGACTGTCCCGCAGATGTTCTTCGTGTCATGAGGATCGACAAGGAAACCCGTTTTTCCATATTCGATCATCCGCGGGATTCCGCCCACCTCTGCTGCGACAACGGGCACACCAACTGCCATTGCTTCTGCGATGCTCAGCGGAGCGTTTTCCTGGAACGACGGTACGACCAGACAATTCGCCCTGGACAGCTCGAATTGCACATCTTTGATATTGATATTCCCCAGGAAGTGCACTTTGTCTCGAATGCCCTCTGCCCTGGCCTGCCGCTGGCACGCCTTCAGATATCCGGCATCCGACGTCCCGGCAATCCGAAGCTGTGCGTCGGGGAACTGTTCGGCGATAAGAGCAAATGCCTTTATCATTCCAAGGATGTTCTTTAACGGCCTGATTCTGCTACAACAGAATATCCGGCCCGGTTCAAACTCCCACTCAACGTCAAAATAGGAATCCGCAACGGGATTCTCGATAAGCCATGTTTTCTGAATCCTGTTCCCGGCCGGCAGAAACTTTCGCACATATTCGCTTATTAAAATAACGTGCGGGACCAGGCGGCGTCCATACCCTTCGGTCAACTTCAAGAGCAGCCGCTTAGGCCGGCGAAGAATACCCCACCGGCTATCCCACATTGCATCGCGCTCCGCAATCCCGTGTATCGTAAGAACATTCGGCTGTTCGCAGTTCGCCGCTAAGAATGTGGTGCCCTGAAAATGTACGATGTCCGGATTGATTTGGCTCAGGAGAGACTTTATCTGCCGCTTACCGGCAATAATGTCGTAAACCGTCCCAGGCAGAAAACTCCAGAATCCTTTCTTTCCTATCCTGTAAACATTGAAGTTTCCCCATCCTTCACAGGTAATTTCGCCGCCATTACCCTTGGGAGCAACTACTGTCAACTTGACGTCGGGATGCCTGCCGAGTTCATCGGCGAGATATCTCGCAACGCCGGCCACACCGCCGTCGATAGATTGAGTATCCCGAGGAAAAACTGTAACCATTGCTATGTGCATCTGCATGTCTCGATCAGGCGAATTGTTCCTGCGGCAGGAAATCTTCTTCGTACTCCGGCTCCGGCATCAGCTCATCCTCCGTCTCGCTGAAGAACCAGGCCATTCTTTCGCTGGCCATAACAAACGCGAGGAAGACCCAGTAGTGTTTCTGGTACAACTGCCCCACGTTCATGCCCATCACCAACAGATATGTAAGAATCGCCCTGGCGTACAATTTCTCCAGGCCGAGCGGAATGCGTTTTACAGTCAACATGAGCATAACTATGAACAACCCGAAGAGAACAGCGGCCGGTATTCCGTAGAGTCCGAGAGCTAAAAAGAAGTCGCTATGAGGCAAAATTCTAAGACCGCTTTGCTCGAACCATCCGTAGTAACTTGTTCCCAACGGTTTTCTTACGGCGGATTTTGCAGCCTGCTTGATGGGCATCATCCTGTAGCTGACCGCCTCCTTGGCCTGGTGGATGTCTGTCAGCCGTGCCGCAACTCCCGCCTCCAATCCTCGCCTTCTTACTATCAGCCCCGCTGAGACCGAAGCCAGCACAATGACGGCAAGCAGTAACGCCGCAAGGGCCGGTTTGCGCACCATCTGCCTGATAAACAGCAACGGCGACAATACTGTAAACGCCAATGCAATCAGAGCGCCGCGAGAGCCGATCTTGAGCAGCATGATCGGGAGAAACAGAATTGCGGCAAGATACAATATTCTCCAGAATATGCTCCTGTCGCGGGCAAGCAGGTAGATCGCGGCCAGGAACGCCATCGCGGCAAGTGTCGCCAACATGTTCGCGTCGGTCGCCTCGCCGAGAGTGGCTGCGTACCTGTGCTCCGGCGAGTCCTCCATCGCTCTTATTGCCGAGCCGGTTATGAAGGTCAGTGCTATTGTCCCCAATGTCCCGATCACGTATGCTCTTGACGCCCAGCGAAAGGTTTTTTCGCCGTTCGTTTGCAGTATCCAGTACACGATGAAAATGAGCATAAGAAGCTGAACCTGTGTGAAGGCGCGCACCAGCTCAAGGCCGAGATACGGGCCTGCCAACGAAGCCAGGCAGACCCAGAGTGTGTAAAACACCACTACCCATAACGCCTTGTTGCCGATACGCAATCCCGGGCGGGTTATCAACAGGTTCATTGTAAAACTGACTGCGAGGGCTATGCCGACGCCTCTATCGAGGCTGAAGAATTTTCCATAGCCAATACCGGCGCCGGTTGGCAATACTAACATCATAATGCAAAGACCGAAAGTAGGCTTGATGACCATGCCGATGAATGTCGGTACGGCTATAATTACCGCCCCAACCACGGGATTCTTCGCAAGAAAGATTACGGCAAATCCAATCAAGGACATTACAAGCCAACCGGCAAAAAGCAGAACGTTTATCGCCGGAGGCAATTGGATGTCGGAAGTCCGCTCGCCCTGCTCGCAAGTCAATTCATCTTCGTATATTTCATTTTCGTATTCGCTGTACATATAGAACTCCTAACCTGGCAGTTCGTGCCTGCGCAGGAACAGACAGAAACGAGCATGCATCACTGTCTGACAAAACATGTAACCCATAGCCCTCAACGGTCGTCTTTGCCGCGCGAGGTGCCGGATGTTCTTTCTCTGCAATCGGCATATCTTCGACGAATAGTTCTTGAAGTCGTTCAGTTTCACTTCGGCCGAGATTTCGCAGTATCCTTTCAAAAACGTATCGGCCATTCCCTTGGCATCCCAGTTCAATATTCTCCGATAGGGAGCGCCGTGGAAGACTGAGCTTATGAACAAGAGAATGTCGAAGTAGCGGCTCCCATAAGTGGGAGTTCTTGCCACCATTGGCGCCGCCGACCAGTCCAATATGACAAGGTTTCCGGAGGGTTCGTGAAAGCACACGTTGATACATGCAAAATCACCATGGATGAAAACGTTCTCGTCGGCTGCGGCCATCCATCCCGGCGGCAGCTCGTGCTTCATATCTTCGGGCAAGGTCAAGTCTCGGTGAATGATCCCCAGGGCCTGTCCCGTTTTTTTAAGAAGTTCAGGCAGTCGCCGGTCTCTGCGGATCGCCAGATCGAGCAACGTGACCAAACCATTCAGTCGCTCGAATTCAAGCACGCCGGCTTCGGCATCGAAGCCGACCACTTTCGGGACGTCGAACAGCCCACTGTCTTTGCCGATCTCATACGCCCTGGACGCCTTGGTCGCTTCGACAGCCAACAGGTTTGATTCCCCGGTCTTTCGAACAATATCACCGATAAACTCCATCAGTTATTTCCTCGAAGCAGAAGCGTCACCGCCATGATTTTTGCGCCGGCGACAAACGGCAATAGGGCTCTCAGAGAATCGCTTCAGGAAGTCAAACCTGCACGCAATACTGTCTATCGCACGATTCAACCGGAATGGAACCGGAACCTTCGGAGGATGGAAAAAACCCACAGGATAAATCTCGACTATTTCCAATCCCACACTCTCGACAAGTTTCTTCATCTCGCCGACACTCATGACATTGAATATTCCCTCCGGATTCTTCCGCAGATGGCGCGCATACAGGAGTCTGATCCAGGGCGACCCGAGACTATGATGATTGTTGAACACAAAATAACCATCCTCGGCCAGCAACTCGACAAGTGCTTTGATCGCCGCCGAGCGCAGCTCCGGTTCGGCATTGAGGAAGAACCGAAAAGCGGTTATCAGGTTGAATTTCCGTCCCTTCAAAACATTATCCTGGGTTATGTCCGCTTCGATTATCTCCGTGCGCTCGAGCTTCTTGCCGGCGACCGCCAACATAGAGCCGGACACGTCAACGCCCGTCGATGTTTTTACACGATTCTCCAGGAGACTTGTTATGCGCCCCGTCCCGCACGCAAAGTCGAGCAAATCAACGTCCCTGCCGGCGAAGTACTTGTCTAAAATCCTCAGGATGATTTCCTGCTCACGCGACCAGAGAAATCTCTCCCAGGCTTCGGTTTGATAGTGCGCTTCGTATTCGGCGCCTTTTGCTGCGTATTTGTGAGATTCTGTGTAACTGATTTTAACCACTGTCCTACCTTCGCAGAGCAATGCGGGCAAATCGTTTTTGCTCGATCTCTTTCAGACTCAGGAACCAGCCGCCTACTGCTGTCATGATCACAGCGGCAATCACCACGCCGGCGATTCCAAGCCATGAATTCGGCGGAGCGGCACATTTCCAAACGCTTATCATGGCTATTACCGGCAATGAACCCAATATGGCCGGACGCCAGACCTCGCGCACACTTTCCGAAGCGGAAATGGCCATTTCCCAGTTAAAATATATCGGCAGAATCACGCCGGATATTAGCACCATCGGCAGGAAATTCGACCAGGCTATTCCCAGCAATCCCCAATTGAACACTTTCACCGAAATAACAGAAGCCGAGACGCAAAGCAGCGCCATCAAAGCGGTAAGAATGCCGAAAATCTTGTGTCGGCCGCACCCCACCAAAACCAGGAAGTTGCTGTGCTGGGCCAGTCTCAAGCAGTGTCCCACAGCGAGGATAGCCAGGATCACAGCCATTCCGTCAACTGTTGCGGCGTCCTCGAATTTGTCTCCGAAGCATACCCATAGAAACTCTCTGCCCATCACGACCAGAAAGAACCCGCTGGGAATTATCAGCAACAGACTGTATTTCTGTGTCAGAAAGGCAATTTCTTTCACCCGCGCATGGTCATCTCTGGCATCGAGGTCGCTGACAGCCGGCTTTATCGCCGCCGTAAAGGCCTGAAGCAGTTGCGAGAGCAATACTGCCGCGGCGGCCGCAACAGTGAACTGACTTATCTCGGCGGAACTCATGAAAATGCCAATTATCAGATTACTAGCATAATAAATGATCGTAGCCCCTATCGCATAAAGAAACGTGTTTATTCCGTAAGCCAGCATTTCACCCAAGAGCCGCAAATCTATCTTTGCAAGAGACAATGATGCTGCCGGCAGCAGTTTCCTGACAAAAACAGTATGCGATACTCTCATGGCAATTTCACTCAGGCCAAACACCGCCCCCGTTGTCAGCAGACCGTAACCTCGCAACAGCAACACGACCAACAGCGTGGTGCGCAACAACAATGTGATTAGCGTCACCAGGTTGATGAGATCGTATCGCTGCAAGCCGCTCAGTACCGCGGTAGATGGCTGCAAAGGCATCGCAAGGGCAAAGCCGAATCCAACCACCAGCACGAGTGTCCCGGCGGTCCTCACCAGTTCAGGTTCGATGGCAAACCAGGAGCCGACGTTGTGGCAAATAAGTAAACTTGCCGTCACAAGCACAATGGCCAGGGCGGTGAAGAAGAACAATGACGTGTTGATTACCCGTTGGATCCCGTCGGCATCGTTCTTTGCCAGGTACACCGGTATGTATCTGTTTATGGAACTGTTCAAACCCATACTTAACAGAGGAGCATAACGAAAGATAGAACCGCCAATGAGCACCCATACGCCATACCGGATCGAACCGAACTGTCCGAGAAAAAAACGTATCAGAAAAAACCCAATGACGGCGTTGCTAACCAATGCAGCGACGTTGAATAACGTGTTGTAAACGAGTCTCCTGGAGGTTGTGACCGGTGCTTCGCTCATATATTCGTCATTGACTCAGTTCATTCTTCGGATTCGACAAGCCGCCACAGAATACCCACTCGAACCGGGTTATAATTATCAAGTACAAATGCAGGGCAATATCCCGGCTTCGGCGAGACAACGTATATCGGCCTTTCTTTCAGCAATTGCTCAATCGTCTGCTCGTTGAATTTCGGTGCGTTCCGGCTATTCACGGTGCCTGAGACAATCTTCACATCAGGCCGTTTCCCGTTGACCTGCCGGGCCAATAGAAGAGGACCAACCGCAGTCGTATCGGCATAAATGACAGCATTCTTCTGAGCCAGGCTCAATGCCTCGTCGGCGAAGTTCTCGGCTCCTTTGTATCCGGTCTTCCAGGGCCGCAGGAAATACTCATAGTCGTCTCGGTAAGGTACGTCATCTCTCGCGCCGATATCAAGCCGCATCCTCCTGGCTAACGTCGGCCCGGCCGTATAGACGCCAACGGGCAGCAAAGTTAAAAAAAGGATAGAAAACACCAAAACCTTGCGATTTCTCTGTTCCTGCAAAAGATGTGTTCCGAGGCCTATGAAAATCGAAACCATACAGTAGAACGGTATGAAGAACGCATATCTGTCGGGAACCGTGTAGCGGAAAGCAAAAACAAAGAACAGTACGGTTAAACCCAACAAAACATTTCTGAAACCTCGATCCAGTCGAATTTTGAAAAGTCCGAAACAACCGGCAAGAAACAGCAAAATATTCGGCGTCGGAAAGTTGAGCAGAATATACAGAAAGTTCTCTTTCACAATCTCGGCTGACAGAGCAGTGTTGAGAACAGCTCCCCGCCAGCGCTCGCCGAAAGCTGCCGAGGCCAAAGTGTCTGCGACATCGCCGGTCTGTACTATGTTGCTGACTATTAAATACCCATAGGGCAGCGAGCCGAAAATCCATAGCAGATCAATAATCGCCAAATCTCCGGCGCGAATTTCCTTCTTGACCAACAGAAAAATGACAAAGATGACATAACATAAGAGCGGTATCGACGCGAGTATATGAACCGCGATTGAAAGGCCGCCAAGCAATCCCAGCCAGTACAAATAGCACACTCGCTTTGTTCTTGTGTACTGCAAAAGCATTATCAACTCTGCCAGAAACAGTGCCGTCCAGAGAGTGTATGTTTCGGCAATGCTTGCATGGCGCCAGAACGTATGGGATACAGCCAGGGTGACAGCGGCGATTACTGCCGGCATGTTCCTGCCGAGCCACAAACGCACGAGCAGGAACATGTTCGCCACCGCCACTGCCGCTGCAATTGCCGAGACAAGATTGACCCTGTGAGTAAATTCACCGAGCGGCACGTATTTTGCGCCGATAGCCAATATGTAAAAAAGTGGATGAGAAAGGGCAAGGCCCAGAAAACCTTCAATATCGTTATGCCATACGCGATACTGAATCAGCCCGCTGTCCTGCCACAAAGCACCGGGAGCGCAACTGACTACGTAAAGCGCAAGGGCTGCGCAAAGAATTCCAAAGTAGTGCCGTGCTAATTTTGATTTTGCAACTGACATGAGTGTATTGGCGATTGCTACGACGGCCTGCGATTCGCCATGTACCAATCGATTGTCGCCTTGAGCCCCTCGTCGAAAGGAGTTTTGGCCTCGAAGCCGAAGTATTCCCTGGCTCTCGATACATCCAGATACCGCCTCGGCTGACCGTCCGGCTTGGAGCTGTCCCAGCGGATTTCACCGGTAAAGCCCGTAAGTTTGGCGATCTTCCCGGCAAGCTCCTTTATCGTCATTTCAAATCCGGCCCCGATGTTCACCGGCTCAGCGCCGTCGTAATGCTCCGTCGCCGACAGAATCCCCTCAGCGGCATCGGCGGCATAAATGAACTCGCGCGAAACATTCCCCGTCCCCCAGCATTCAATATGGTCCGCACCGCTGTCAACGGCGTCAACGCATTTTTTTATCAAGGCAGGTATCACGTGACTGCCGGCGGGATCAAAATTGTCACCTGGCCCATAAAGATTCACCGGCACAAGGAACACGGAATTGAAACCATACTCAGCCCGGTAAGACTGCGATTGAACGAGCAGCATTTTCTTGGCCAACCCGTAGGGAGCGTTGGTTTCTTCGGGATACCCGTTCCATATATCTTCTTCCTTAAACGGCACTGGCGTAAACTTCGGATACGCACAAACCGTGCCGATTGCGACAAACTTCTCGATCTTTTGCAGTCTGGCCTGTTCTATGAGTTGAATGCCCATCATCAGGTTCTTGTAGAAGAACTCGCCGGGATGTTCTCGATTGGCGCCGATACCGCCCACAGCCGCGGCCAAATGAACGACAATGTCCGGCTTCATATCCTCGTACATCCGAACAACGCTATCCATATTGACCAGGTCATAGTCTTCTATCTTCGGCACAAGAATACTTTTGCAGCCGCGATTTCTTAGCCCCTCTGTAACAAAACCGCCCAGAAATCCGGTGCCGCCGGTCACAACGACTCGTCTGTTCTCGAAGAAAATACTCATCGTTTCGCTTCCTCGCTATCTTTGATGATCTTTTCTCTTTCAGCGATTTTCATGTCGGCGTCGGTCATCATCCTTGCAAGCTCCTTGAAGCTCACTTTTGGTTTCCAGTTGAGGGCTTTTCGCACCTTGCTCGCGTCACCCACCAGAATGTCAACTTCGCTCGGCCTGAAATATCGCGGATCGATTTCGACATGCTCGCACCAATCCAAATTCAGATAAGCAAAAACCTCCTCTGCGAATTCTCTGACCGAATGGCTTTGGCCCGTGGCTACAACATAATCGTCAGGTTTGTCCTGCTGGAGCATGAGCCACATTGCCTCAACATAGTCACCTGCGAAACCCCAGTCTCGTTTTGCATCCAGATTGCCAAGATATAGCTTGTCCTGCAAACCCAACTTGATACGCGTTGCGGCTCGTGTAATCTTTCTCGTAACAAACGTCTCGCCCCGCCTCGGCGATTCGTGATTAAACAAAATCCCATTGCATGCAAACAATCCGTAAGCCTCTCGATAGTTAACCGTTTGCCAGAAGCTGTACGCCTTGGCGCAGCCGTACGGGCTTCTCGGATAGAAGGGCGTCTTCTCTGTTTGCGGTGTTTCGAGAACCTTGCCGTACATCTCACTGCTGGAGGCCTGATAGAACCTGACCGGCTTCTTGCTCGAACGGACTGCCTCCAACAGCCTAAGTGTGCCGAGCGCATCGGCATCAACCGTGTAGATGGGCATATCAAAACTTACGCGAACATGGCTTTGCGCCCCCAGGTTATAGACCTCATCAGGCCCAATCTCATTTATGATTGCAGAGAGGTTGCCGCCGTCGGTTAGATCGCCGTACACCAGTCTAAGTCTTGGATGTTCGTGCAGGTCCTTGTACAAATGATCGATTCTGCCGGTGTTAAACGAGGAGCTGCGCCGCATCACACCCCAGACGTGGTAATCTTTTTCCAGGAGCAGCTCCACAAGATATGAGCCGTCCTGCCCTGTAACACCGGTAATCAACGCTTTTTTCATGGTACCCCAACCTTAGGAGATAGTTGCAGTTAATCCCTCGTCCCTGACGTCAAAATCAAAAAATCTTGCTCGCTCATTAGGCGGCTGGGCTTCATTGGACGCCGTGACTATAAGGTAGTCCCACTGATTTAATTTGGCCCGCATGAACATTCTAAATTGCCCGAACAATATCAATCCGCGGAGCGAGAATTCCGCTTGAAACTTTCTATAATCACTTGCAGGATTTCATCGAGATTTGTCCCGAACTCCCAACCGGTCGTCTCTTTGATCCGCTCCAGATTCGGCACACGCCGCATCATGTCCTCTATGGGTCTTCCGTAGGCGACCTCATACGGCACAAATTGCTTTTGGCTCTTGCTGCCCGTCATCTCGATAATCTTATCGGCAAGCTCTTCAATGGAAATCTCTTCAGTCGAACCGATGTTGTACACTTTGCCTGCCGCATGATCGCTATTCATCAGGCCCACAATCGCCTCGACAACGTCGGCCACGTAACAGAAACATCGAGTTTGTTTGCCGCTGCCGTATATCAGAACAGGCTCGTCCTTGAGTGCCATTTGAACAAACCGGGGCACCACCATCCCGTATTGGCCTGTCTGCCTCGGCCCGATCGTGTTGAAGAACCTGCCGATTACGACTCCCAACCCATACTGTTGGTAAAAGGCCAGTCCGAGGAACTCGTCTATTGCCTTACTACACGCATACGCCCACCGGGGCATGCTTGTGCTGCCAAGCACAATATCGTCCTCTTCACAAAACGGCACAGATTCGCTCTTGCCATAGACTTCGCTGCTCGAAGCGATGAGGATTTTCCTGCCGAACTTGTTGGCGATATCCAGCACGATCTCTGTGCCGCCAATATTGGTTTCTATCGTATGAACCGGATCCTCAGCTATCAGCCTGACACCGACAGCGGCAGCCAGATGGAAAATCACGTCACAATGCTCCACCAAAGGGCCGATTAGTTCGGTGTTGCGGATGTCGCCGGAGACAAACTCAAAACAGCTATGCCCCTTGAAACTTTCAATGTTGTTCAGGCTGCCCGTACTGAGGTTATCGATGACAGCCACGTTATGGCCGTCCTTGAGCAGCCGCTGCGTCAGATGAGAACCGATAAAACCAGCTCCGCCTGTAACTAATGCTTTCATGTGGACTCCGATAGAATTACTTTTGACAGCAAGAATAATAGGTGTTGGTCGATTGTCAATGTCGAAGATATGTCGGTGAGCGGGTAAAGCTGTTTAGACTCCGTCCCCGTGGGCTGCGCACAAAATGAGTGCAGCCCTGCTGCAATATCCTGCTTTTCGGCAGAGACCATTTCTTAGCGGTCGCGCTCGCACAAGTCAATTGCGTGCCCAGTCGATGTTCACGTCCTGCCGGTGCGGGCCGACCAACAACCTTTCTATATCATAAGTATCGGCAAATAAAGAACATAGCTTTAGCAAAGACGAAAATACCGCGTCGGTCCCGGCCTTGCAGGACAGGCCTTCGACGGATTGTCAGCAGAGGCTCCAATGCCGGGAAGCTGCACGCGATCAAAGTCCCATAAGCAATTGGCGCATAGTGAGGTGATGCCCGCGCAAGATGGATGCCGTTTTCGCAGGAATAAGCTGACTTCTCGATGGCATTTGCGGACTCGGCCTATGCAATACCTGCCATCGCATCAGCCGTAGTACGAGCAACATGTCTTGTCGGTCTCCCAGACGGTTACACAATGGAGCGTCGCTTCGCCGAATTGGCGGACGAGCTTGTTCCATGCGAAGATAGCGATATTCTCGATGGTTGGGATGGTCCCGCTGAACTGATCGACGTCGGCGTTCAGGTTCCTGTGGTCAACCAGCTTTATAAGCTCATCATCCACTGTCTTCTCGAAATAGCCGATGCGAAAATCATTCCCCGCCGCCGACATCTTTATCGTAACCTCGATGACATAATTGTGCCCGTGACCTGTGGGATTTGCACATTTTCCGAACACTTTGAAGTTCTGCTCTTCGGAAAAGTCGTCGTTCCAGAGCTTGTGCATCGCTGCAAATTCAAACTTCTCACTGAAATATACCATATCCATATCCCCCGAATCGATGGCAATTTTCCTGAAGGGATTCAGCTTCAGACTCAATTTGTTTAGCCGGGCCGGGACAAATTTATCGGCCAATCGCCCCCAGGCCGATCCCAGAAGTTCTGTCATTACAGAAAAGCCGATATGTCTGGCGCGACGAAAATCCTGCCTTATCCGCCCGGCGAAAAGCGGCACTACGAATTTGCGGACATCCCTGTCAATGTCAGTTACGTTGACAACGAGTCCGGTTTCCGCCCCCACGTCGCCGACTAACTCGACAGATAACTCCAGGAAAATGGACAATCCTTCGCCCGCCGGTTTGGATGCAAAAGAATTGGATCCTGTGCAATCTTCCGACAGAAAAGGATTTACTGAAAACCGCACCTGCCTGGCCAGTTCGTGCATAAGCGAAATACCCCCGGACTTTCTACTTGTGCATCAGGCTCATAATCTCGCTTCGGCTCTTCGGATCTCTCTTGAATATGCCGCGAAGTGCCGATGTAACCATTGTCGAGCCGGGTTTCTTTATGCCCCGAATCGTCATACAGCTATGCGAGGCCTCCAGCACCACGGCGACACCCTGCGACTTCAAGCTGCTCATAATGAAGTCGGCTATCTGGTACGTAAGTCTCTCCTGGGTCTGGAGCCGGCGGGCAAAAACATCTACGATACGAGCCAGTTTGCTGACCCCAAGCACCCTCCCGGAAGGCAGATACGCAACATGCGCCGAGCCGATAAACGGCATCAAATGATGCTCACAGATACTGTAAAAAGGGATATCGCGCAGAAGAACTATCTCCTCGTAGTTTTCGGTAAAGACACTGCGAAGATGTTTTTCTGGGTCCTCGTGCATCCCGCCCAGGAGTTCAGCGTACATCCTTGCCACTCGGTCAGGCGTTTGCTTTAGCCCCTCGCGCTCGACGTCTTCACCAACCGCCAGGAGTATTTCCTTTACTGCTTTTTTTATTCGTTCCGCGTCGATCTTTTTATGTTTCTCAGTCATATCTGTGACCTGCAAACTGCTTCATGCTCAGGCTTTGGTCCCGGTTAAATTCATAAGATAAGTGGTGAGCAATCGCACACCGAAGCCTGTGGAACCCTCGGCCGAGAATTCGGTGGCCTTCTGGAACATGTCCATACCGGCGATATCCAGATGCGCCCATTTTGCATCGCCCACGAACTGCCGCAAAAATGCCGCCGCCGTGCAGGCGCCGCCCCATTTGCTGCCGATATTCTTGAGGTCGGCTATCTTGCTCTTCATCTCCTTCGCGTATTCATCGCCGCTCGGCATGTGCCAGATTTTCTCGCCGCTCTGCTCCGAGGCTTCCTGGAGCTGCTTTATCAGCTTATCGTCGTTACCCATCAGCCCTGCCATATACCTGCCGAGAGCAACCAGACAGGCGCCGGTCAACGTCGCCACGTCAATGATTGTCTCGCATTTTTGCTTTACGGCATAGTCAAGAGCGTCGCACAATATCATCCTGCCCTCGGCGTCGGTATTCTGGACCTCGACGGTCTTGCCGCTGAAGGTCGTGATAATATCGCCCGGTCGATAGCTCGCTCCGCCCGGCATGTTCTCGGCTGACGGGATCAGTCCGTAAACGCCGATAGGCAGCCCCAGTTCCGCCACCGCTTTCATCGTTGCCAGCACGACTATCCCGCCGGTCTTGTCCAATTTCATCTCATCCATATTCGTCGCCGGCTTTAGACTTATGCCGCCTGAGTCGAAGGTGATCGCTTTGCCCACCAGAGCTATCTTTGGTCCAGCACTGCCGGCTTTGCCGGCGGGGGTGTGCTTGAGAACGATGAACCTCGGTTCGTGCTGCGAACCAGATCCGACCGCGAGAATGCCGCCCATGCCTTTTGTAGTCAATTGCTTTTCGTCAAGAACCGTGCAGCTCAACGTCTTCAAACCGCGGGCCAGCTTCTTGGCGGCAGCAGCCAGGCTGGCGGGATATATTACGTTAGCAGGCCGGTTTGCAATCGTCCGGGCGTAACTTTGCGCCTGGCCGATGACAGCCCCGCTTGAGAGGCCTTCTTTGAGCTTCTTTGTCCTCGCCGGCTCAGAATCAATCAGTTCAACTTTGAGCGAACCCAATCGCCCGTTTTCACTCTCAGTAACAAATTCATCGTAGCGATAACTGCCGAAGCAAGCTCCTTCGGCGCAGGCCCTGCCAATTGCAGGCAAATCAAGCCGCCCGCCCAGTGCCGTGTGCAGCGCCAGGCTGACCGTCTTGACTTTCATCTCCACAGACTTTTTAGCCGCACCGGCCGCCGCCTTGCGAACCGTATCAAGCGTCGCCTTTTTCTTTTCCCCTAAGCCGACCAGCATGACCCTCCTGGCACCGATCTTATCGTTGCCGTATATGACTGAACTGGCCCCGTCTTTTGCCTTAAAATCGCCCAATTTGGTCAAGTTACCTATCGCACCGTCAAGCTTTCGATCAAGCGCTTTGTTCAGCTTGTCCAGTCTTTTGGCGTCGGAAAACAGCCCCACGACAAGCATATCTGTTTTGCACTTGCCGACATCGACCGTTCGCGTTTTTAGCTTGACATCAATAATCTCTTTCATTCCTTCTTGGCCTTTCGTCCTTATCAGTCTTTAGTCTCCCTTGTTTTCGCCCGATGTCGCAGATAGCTTTCCACAAATCCATCGAGGTCTCCGTCCAGCACGGCTGCCACGTTACCGACCTGAACATTGGTCCGATGGTCCTTGACCATCTGGTAGGGCTGCATAACATAGCTGCGTATCTGGTTTCCCCATGCAATTTCGCCCTTGTTGCCGTACAGTTTCGCAATCTCAGCGTCGCGTTTTTGCTGCTCGAGCATGTACAGTTTTGCTTTGAGCATCTTCATCGCCTGCGCGCGGTTATTATGCTGGCTTCTCTCGTTCTGGCACTGCACCACGATGCCGGTCGGCTCGTGTGTGATCCGCACCGCCGAGCTTGTCTTGTTTACGTGCTGCCCGCCGGCGCCGCTGGCGCGGTAGAAGTCGATCCTTATATCCTCGTCGTTTATTTCAATGTCGATATCCTCATCAAAATCAGGGATGCAATCCACCGCGGCAAAGCTCGTATGCCGCCTGTTTTGAGAATCGAACGGACTTATCCTCACGAGACGATGCACCCCGGTCTCGCACGACAGCTTGCCGAACGCAAAAGGCCCGCTGACCCGCAGCGTTATCGACCTGATGCCCGCCTCTTCCCCCGGCGTAATATCAAGCTCCTTGAACTCGTATTTGTTCGCCTCGAAATAGCGGGTGTACATCCTCAGCAACATGCTCGCCCAATCACAGCTCTCGGTCCCCCCAGCGCCGGCGTGAATGCCAAAGAAGCAATTCTTCATATCCTCGGGCCGCGACAGCAACCCGGCCAGTTCGATTTTTTCGCACTTTCCGACGAGCGAGTCCAGATCTTCTTCCAACTGTTCCAGCTCATCCTGGTCCGACTCGGCTTCCGCTAACTCGAACAGCTCCTGGAGGTCCACAACCTCGCGCTGCAATTCTTCCACCGGCTCAACGATGGACTTAAGCGCACTCAATTGAGACACAACCGATTTGGCCGAATCCGGATTGTCCCAGAATCCCGCCTTGGACATCCGGCGCTCCAGCTTTTGCAGTTCGGATTTCTTGCTGGACAAGTCAAAGCCAGTCCCGGATTTTATCAACCCGGGCCGACAGTTCTGATATAGTCGATCTAAGTTCCGTTATTTCCATAATTCACCGGGGGGAGTTTATATCACATCAACCCAGAACATGCAACTGCCTTATTGCGCGAAGATTATCCAATGGGTGCGTCATCTCGACTGTAGCCGAAGGCGGAACGGAGAGATCTATTAAAAACAGATTTCTCCGCTTCGTCCCGATTTCATCGGAACTTCGGTCGAAATGACGTTCAAAGCCCTCCGGTCAGGATTCATCCGCTTGTTATCCCGTTCTTGCAGTTAGATCGCCTTCGATATATCGATGGATAATTCCGGATATCAGCGTTTGGTAGGGAATCCCCATTTCGATTGCTTTTTTCTGGATTCCCTTGAAATCATGATCGTATAGGCGAATTGTAATTCGTTTATCTTTTTTGAAAGTGCTGTTCGCCGCAGCTTTGATCGAGTCAATCTCTTTTTTTGACGGCGTTTTTAACTTCAGTTGCCCGTTTTCGTATGCATCTAATATAGATTTTTCTTCCTTGTCGTATTTCATGTTAATCATCATACATTAAGTGAACGTACATGTAAAATGGTTTGGGGTGCGTTAAACAGGCTGGTTTCCAATATCGTCCCTACAATCTGGAGAGACGTCTGAGAGTCTTTCGATACCGTAGAATGAAGTCATCTATGGAAGTTGGCTCACTATCATAAAAAGCACTCGAGTCTACACAATGTTCCTCATTCAGTTGAAGGTCCGCGCGAATTTTGTTGATGGTGTTACGCTCGACTTCTTTGCCTTCACCACCATAGTAAACTTGCGTTTGCAACGAGGTGTTCTGAGGACGTCGGAGGATACCCATCCTAGCCACAACCGTACGACAGATATTAATCTTGCTTCCGGAACGTGCATATTCCAGCGTGCAATCATAGCGAGAAAGAATACGTCTGAGCTTTCGAAAAGGAAGCGGACGTTCCCCAAGCTCCATAGTCCTAGCATTATCGTTGATCCATTGTGCCATAGCCAATAGTTCTCGGTCTGCCAGCTCGGTTGAGTTGGCTTCAACCAGCCCGTGTCGAGCTATTCTAAGTACGAATTTGAACAATTCCTCTTCATCACATGTTGTTATCAATGAGTTTTCGTCGAGGAAAACAAGCGCTGAAACGAGACCCGTGCGCTTGTTTCCATTATGAAATGGATGGTTGTGTACGAGGGAATGGAGCAGCGCGGCACCTGCCATCTCCACTGTTGGGTATTTCAAGGTGTCGCCGACCCTAGTCTGGGGACGGAACACTGCTGAAGCCAGTAGATTCTTATCTCTAGGCCCAGCGGGCTCGATAGGATCCGAATCGTTAGCAAAATCAGCGACTAGCGCACCGTGGATTGCTAGCACTTCATTTTCTGACAGATACCGAAGCTCTCGGAAACGCCCTATATTGTCCCAAACAAGAGGGGCTGCCCGACTAGTAATTCTGCGAACCGGTTGGACCGAAATATTGCGCATGTCTTTATGGCCAAGATTCGAGGCATGCCGTTTCAACTTTCGAATGGAGCTTGATGGAAGCTTCTTTGCAGTGGCGCTTATTTCAATGCCGAGGCTATCCAAGAGATCTGCAAATTGCTTAGGCTCCAACTGCAAGACAGACATCCAGTAACTCGGTGATCGGAGCTGACTTATACTGGGAGCCGCCACCGCAACACGCGCCTGCTTCACCTTTGATGCCGGAATCCGGGAATTAACATTACGAACATCGTCGAAACCTGCCTCCCAAAGAAGTAGGAGCACATCTTCGGGATCTAGGTTTGTCTCAGTAGATAATTCTTGAATGGTCGTCCGTCTAGCACGAACCATGACCATGTAACTCCAAATACTTGTTTACTATTTAGGCCAATGTTGAGTGGCACTGAATGCCAACTATGTGCGTATGGTTTCCGCACAACATCCCGAACTTCTCGCCAATCAGAGGAACTCCTTGCCGCCAACTAATCAAAACAGAAGGGCATTCTCGCCATCAGAGTGTCGGCTATTTTGAAGACCAACATTAGCTATCTGGCTAGAGAAATTGTCTGACCAAGTGTGAAAGTTCTTCCGCAATCTTCTTCAGTCACTCTGATCATGAAATCTTAACAAAAGCTGGTTGGCGTGGCGCGCGGATGTGAAAAGCGGCGTTTTCGGGCGAATGAGTGATCCGCATGGGCTAAAGCCCATCCTACACGGCTGAAGGCCAGCCAGTTCGCTCAACGACGGCCGCCGACCAAGTGGCTTATCGCAGGCTAAATGCCATTGACAGCCTGTGCCGACAGAGCTATAGTACGACAATCATGAACAGGTCATATTTCCATTGGCTCTGAAGGAGAACCGTCATGAGGTACGCAGCCCTATGTGGAGCACTCGTCGTTTTCTTAGCAGGTTATAGTCAAACCGGCACAGCTTCAACAGAACACCCGAACGAGGCGCAGAGCAAAAAGGTGCTGATAGTCACAGGCATTGACTATCCCGGGCATAAGTGGAAACTTACCGCTCCGGTTCTGGCCAAAGCCATCGCGGCAGATAAGCGGCTGGAGGTAACTGTGACCGAAAAGCCCGGCGACTTGGGGAAAGACAATCTGAGCGACTATGACACGATCGTGCTGCACTTTATGGATTGGGAGGTTCCCGATCCGGGCCCAAAGGCCCGCGCGAATCTGAAGCGCGTTGTCAAGAACGGCAAGGGGCTTGTGCTGGTCCACTTCGCCTGCGGGGCGTTTCAGGAGTGGCCTGAATTCGCCGAACTCGCCGGGCGCGTGTGGGACCCCAAGCTGCGAGGACACGATCCGCACGGCAAGTTTACAGTAAAAATCACCGACGACAAACACCCGGCGATGAAAGGACTGACGGAGTTCGAGACCGTCGATGAGTTGTACACGTGTCTGACGGGCAAGACTCCGATTAAGGTGCTGGCAAAGGCGCGCTCGAAAGTGGACGGCAAGGATTATCCAATGGCCTTCGTGCTGGACTACGGCAAAGGCCGGGTCTTCCACAGTGTGCTCGGGCATGATGTTCAGGCGCTGGCCAATCCGGCTGTCGGCAGGCTCTTTCGCAACGCCTGTGCGTGGGGCGCCGGGCTGGAACCTGCGAATGAATGAACCGGCGATAAGAAAATACAAACTAACACTAATCACAATGGATAAAAGGAGAAACTTACAATGAAAGTTGGATTCAATATGTTGCTGTGGACCACCCATGTCACAGATGACGATCTGCCGCTGCTGAAATCGATCAAAGAGGCCGGCTATGACGGCGTCGAGATTCCGATCTTCGCCGGTGATCCGGAACACTTCGAGAAGGTCGGCCAGGCGATTAAAGACAACGGATTAGGCTGCACTTCCGTGACGGTCATTCCGGACGAGGAGCACAACCCGCTCAGCGCCGACGCTGCCAATCGCAAAGGGGCGGTCGAGCACCTCAAGTGGGCAATCGACTGCTCGGAAGCGCTGGGCTCGGATGTTTTATGCGGGCCATTTTATCAGCCGTTAGGCGTTTTCACAGGTGAGCCTCCAACCGAGGAAGAAAAGCAGCGAGCTGCCGAGGTGCATCGACAAGCCGCCGAGCTGGCCGCCAAAGCCAACGTGATGCTGGGTATCGAGGCTCTCAACCGCTTTGAGTGCTATTTTCTCAACACGATGGCCGACGCCGCAGATTACATCAAGCGCGTCGATCATCCCAATTGCCAGGTCATGTTCGATACTTTCCACGCCAACATCGAGGAGAAAGACCCGGTCGGCTGCATCACCGAGCACCTCGACGTGATCAAGCACGTCCACATCAGCGAGAACGACCGCGGCACACCCGGCAAAGGGCACATCGACTGGCCCGGCACGTTCAAGGCGCTGCGTTCAGGAGGTTACGACAACTGGCTGGTTATCGAGGCGTTCGGACGGGCTTTGCCCGACTTAGCCGCCGCCACTCGCGTCTGGCGCGATTTCTTCCCCAGCCGGGACGGGGTCTATATTGAAGGTCTGAAGTTCATTAAGGAGCAGTGGCAAGCCGCAGGCTAAATGCCGGCGGCGCCAAAACTCAACTTAAAAACGGAGGAATTATTATGCGCAGAACTATCTCAAATCGAAAAGACGGAATCCAGCAAGTAGGGTGGGGCTTGCCCCACCATCGGGCGACATTCGGTGGGCTAAAGCCCACCCTACCTTTAATCTGTATTATGTTGCTCGGCGTCATGGGGCTCACTACGGCAAGCACTTTTGCCCAGGAGGCCGGCTTCAAACCCATCTTCGACGGCAAGACGCTCGACGGCTGGAAAGCCCCGAACATGAGCTACTGGTCGGTGCAAGACGGCGCTATCACCGCACGCTCAACCCAGGACAATCCGGTTAAGAGCAACCAATTCCTCGTCTGGGAGTTGGGCGAAGTGGATGACTTCGAGCTGAAGCTCAAGTATCGCATCAACGGAACGGACAAAGCCAACTCCGGGATCCAGATTCGCAGCCTGGTCGCCCCTGACGGTCATGCGGAAGGCTACCAGGCCGATATCGACATGACCGGCAGATACGCCGGTGCTCTTTACGACGAGCATGGACGCGGGATGCTTGCCGAGCGCGGGCAGAAAACCGTGATCGGCGCGGACGGCAAGAAAACCCAAACCGCCATCGGCGATGCTCAGGCCCTGATGAAGATTATCAAAAAGGACGACTGGAACGAGTATCACATCATCGCCCGGGGAGGCCGGATAACCCTCAAGATCAACGGCGAGGTAACCGCCGAGGTTCAGGACAACGAAAAGAAGAACCTGGAGCTGTCCGGCGTCTTGGCGCTGCAGTTGCACGCAGGTCCGCCCATGACGGTTGAGTTCAAGAACATCCGTCTCAAACGCCTGAAACTGGCCGACAGGAAGAAGATCGTCCTGGTCGCCGGGCCGCGCAGCCACGGCTACGGCGGCCACGAACACAATGCGGGTATGCTGCTGCTGGCAAAACGACTCAATGAGAACATGCCCGAAGTTTACGCGACGACGTACCTCAACGGCTGGCCAAAAGACCCGACCGCCTGCGATAATGCCGATGCGATTGCAGTATTCTGTGACGGCGGCGGCGGACACGTAGTCATGCGGCATCTCGAAGAAGTGGACGAATTAGCAAAGAAGGGCGTGGGAATTGCCATGCTCCACTACGCGGTTGAAGTGCCCAATGGCAAACCGGGCGATTATATGCTCGAATGGACAGGCGGATACTTCGAGACGTTCTGGTCGGTCAATCCGCACTTCAAAGCCGAATTCAAAGAGCTGCCGGAGCATCCGATCACACGCGGCGTCAAACCATTTGCGATTGATGACGAGTGGTACTATCACATGCGCTTCGTCGAGAACATGCAAAACGTCATGCCTATCTTGACAACGATTCCCCCGGACGGCACTCGTAGAAAAGGCAACAACGCACACAGCGCCAATCCACACGTGCGGGCCAGAATGGGTATGCCCGAGCATGTCGCCTGGGCTATCGAGCAACCGGACGGCGGACGAGGATTCGGATTCACCGGAGGACACTGGCACTACAACTGGGCGCATGATGATTTTCGCAAAGTCGTGCTCAACGCGCTGGTATGGATTGCCGGGGCCGACGTGCCGGCCGAGGGCGTGCCGTCGAAGAGACCGTCTATCGAAGAGCTTGAGACGAACCAGGACTATCCCAAGTCGAAGAGATGGGAACCGGACAAAATCAGGGAAATGATCGAACAGTGGAATCGTCAATAGCGACAAGACCCATTTTGCAAGTAAAGGTATTAATCCTCTTCAGGGTCAGGAAGTAGCAAATAAAAGATCAAAGATTAAAATGCAAATTATGGCAGCACAAATTACAAGACGCGAATTTCTAAGAGCATCGGCGGCAGGCTCGCTGTTGCTTGCATCGCCGGGCCGTCCGGCAGTCGCGCCGCGAGCGTTTGAGCATCCAAAGGTAGGCAAGTATCAGGTTTACTTCGGCGACTTACACAATCACAGTGAAGTCGGTTATGCGCGGGGTTCGCTGGAGCGGGCTTTTGAAATCGCCCGCGAGCATCTTGATTTCTTTGCTTTCACTCCGCACGGGTACTGGCACGATATCGGCACATACGAGAATAATATCGAGAAGAAATGGCTCGACGGATTCGAGGTCACGAAAAGGCGTTGGCCCGAAGTCTTAGAGGCGGTGCGCAAGTACGACGAGCCCGGCAGGTATGTCCCCATGGCGGGCTTCGAGTGGCATTCGACCAGTCTCGGCGACTATCATATCATTTTCCCGAAGCTCGAAGCCGAGTACGTTCGATTTGACAGCCTGCGCGAATTTCAGCGTTTCGCAAAACAGCACGGGGCGATAATGATCCCCCATCATCCGGCCAACCGCCTCGGCCACCGCGGTGCGAACCTCGCAAGGCGCGATCCTGAAGTCTCGCCCGTGATAGAGATGTTCTCCGAATGGGGCAACGCCGAGCATGACCGCGCGGTCTCTCCATACATCCGCCACACCGAAGGCGGACGCTGGACCCAGAACACTCTTCATCATTTTCTTTCGCAGGGCCATCGGCTCGGCGTAATCGCCAGTACGGACGACCATCTTGGCTTCCCCGGCGCCTACCGCGAAGGTCTGGCCGTTGTGCTCGCGCCTGAATTGACACGCGAGGCCATTTTCGATGCCATCCGGAACCGACGAACTTATGCTGTTACGGGCGACCGTATCATCGTGGATTTCCAACTGAACGGCCAACTGATGGGCCGGGAGCTGCCTTACACCCGGCAGCGGGAGCTGGCTGTTACCGTCACCGGCTGGGACCAGATCGACAGGGTCGAGATCCTCAAGAACAATCGCGTGCTCCACCGTGATTTTCCGATGGATCGCGAGCCAACCGCCAAGAACTGGGAAGAGCCGGTGCTGCTGCGCTTCGAGTATGGTTGGGGACCATGGCCCGCTCTGGATATGACGCGAATATGTGATTGGGATTTCACCATCACAATCGAGGGCGGCGTTCTGGAAAACGTTCAGCCCTGTTTCCAGGCCGGGCCGCTCGACGAGAGCCGCAGGGACAAAATCCTCGAACGATCCGACAAACATCTTCGCGTCCAATCCTTCACCGCTCTTCGCCAGCAGTTTGAGGACATTTCAACTAAGGCGGTAGTCCTGAAGGTACGAGGCGGTCCCAACACTCGCGTGAAGATCACGATGAACAAGCCCACTAACGTGTCTTTGTCCCAGACGTTCAGGCAGTTGGCCCAAAGTAATGAAATGCTTTTCACGGGCGATTTCCCGAAGGAGTCGGCCATGCTCCACAGGCTGGTCTTCGCCGACCACTACCACACGTCTTACAAAATTGCCGATGACGACGACGGCAAAGATCTGAACTGGTATTATCTGCGCGTAGTTCAGGCCAACAATCAGTACGCCTGGTCGAGCCCGATCTGGGTCGAGCCTCGGGCTTGAGGCTGCCACCCAGTCGCGGGTAGAGAGTTCACAAATTCGAATGTTACGAAGTAGTAGTCGCATTTGTCCAGGTAAAGCTACTGATTCAAAACTGCTATTACATTCGTTGCGTTAAAAAGCGAGTGGATAAAAATAGGTCGCAATAACGAGCCGCTTTTTTCATAGGCATAACCCATGCATACGCCCAGGACAAATAATGCCGGCCAATGCCCCGGGTGTTCATGCATCATTGCAAACAGCGCGGAGCTTATCGCAATCGCAATCCAGGCGCCATTTCCGACCTTGAAAAACGAACGTATCGTCGTTTGAATGAATCCTCGAAACATCAACTCCTCGAGCACCGGGCCTGTAACCACCGCACTGAAAGCAATCAGTACGTGAAGCGGCAGCCGCGCATGCTCTGTGATGAGTTCGAGTTGTTGATGTTGTTGCATTTGGTATTCCTGGCCCCGGATGAACTCGCCAAGAAACACAGTCACTGCTATCGCTGCGATTATAAGGGGCCAGACGACAAGCAGGTTCACGACGGCAGCGGCAAAGTCTTTGTGTATCGTTCTTATGTTCAGGCCGAATCCCTTCAATCGCCGGGCAAAATGCGTTCTTGCAAGAAAAAGCATTACTGCTGTTGTTATTACCGCCCACACACAGAAAACAATATTATCCATAAAGGCAGTCTGCCAGTCATGCAAATCTCCCGCCAGTGCTTTCGCGATTGCTGTTGCCATCGGAACGGCACCAAACCATATAAACAGAGGAATAAAAGGCGTATAGAGCGGCATATTATTTCGGCGGGGCACCGAATCAGCCAAAGCTCTTCTGCCAAGGGAGGTCTTGAGCAGCCAACAGGCGAATAATGTTAGCCCTGCAAAGCAGATAAGATCTTCTATGGTTATGGTCCTGGCGAATTCCATTGACTATTTACTATCGGCTGCTTACCATCATCCAATTGTCAGTCGTTAGCCGCCAATTGTCAAAGGAAAACAGGCGATGGACATATTTCGAATCGAAGGACCGATCGGGCTTTCCGGCAGCGTTTGTGTGAGCGGCTCGAAGAACGCTTCTCTGCCGATAATGGCGGCAACGATTTTAGCTGCCGGCAAATCGTCTCTTAAAGCAATTCCTCATCTTTCCGATATTTCCGTATGCAGCGAACTGCTCGGCCGATTGGGCTGCAAGCTCACACGAGGTCCGGACGGAGATATGTGCATTGATGCGACGGTAATCGACAATCCCGTCGGCGAATACGAGATTGTCCGCAGGATGCGAGCCAGTATTTGCATACTTGGCCCGCTGCTTGCCCGCTGCGGCAGGGCGGAAGTCTCAATGCCAGGTGGATGCGCGATTGGCGACAGGCCGGTCAATCTTCACGTCAAGGGTCTTCAGGCCCTCGGCGCGCAAATCCATCTCAAGAACGGCTATATCATCGCCGAGGCTCCGAACGGCCTCAAGGGCAAAGATATCTTCATGGGCGGGCCGTTCGGTTCGACCGTGCTCGGCACCGCAAATGTGCTTATGGCGGCGACGCTGGCAAAGGGTCGAACCGTTATCGAATCGGCCGCCTGTGAGCCGGAGATAGCAGACCTGGCAAACTGCCTGAACGAAATGGGCGCCAGGATAACAGGCATTGGCTCACCCCGGCTGATTATCGAAGGAGTCGAACAACTGCGGCCGGCCCGGTTCACCGTAATCCCGGACAGGATAGAGGCCGGGACGTTTATGGTTGCCGCGGCCATAACCTCAAGCGAGCTGCGGCTGCGGAACTGCCGGCTGGACGATATGATGGCAGTCGTGGACACGCTGCGGAACATCGGGGTTACGGTGGACGCCGATGGTGACGGCTGTGTCGTTAGCCGGCAAGGCCCGATCAGACCTGTGGATATTACGACCCAGCCGTATCCTGGTTTTCCCACCGATTTGCAGGCCCAGTTTATGGCTCTTCTGTCGCTCGCCGAGGGCAACAGCGTCGTTATCGAAAAGATATTTCCCGACAGGTCCATGCACGTTGCCGAGCTAAATCGCATGGCGGCGAATCTACGCAAAGAAGGCCCCACCGTTATTGTGGCCGGCGTCAAGAAGCTGATAGCCGCCCCGGTGATGGCGTCCGACCTGCGGGCGTCGGCGGCGTTGGTCCTGGCCGGGTTGGCCGCCGAAGGCACAACGATAATCGACAGGGTCTATCATATCGACCGGGGCTACGAGAGAATCGAAGAGAAGCTCAATCCTGTCGGCGCCAAAATTACGCGAGAGAACGTCTGATTAAGTCTTCGCTCCGGCAGGCACAACATTTCAAGGCGCTCTAATCAATTATGGTCGCGCGCATTCTCTCGCCGACTTTCTTGAAGTGGGACAGCGCACTGTCGCGATCTGTGAAGTCCTTTTCCGTGAACAACAGATCGGTTCGGCCTATGTGGATCTGATCGTCGTCAACCAAAACGGTCTCATCGTGAATTCTGCCGCCGTTGATGAACACGCCGTGTTTGCTCTTCATGTCCAGCGCGCGATATTGTCCCTTGTCTTTGTCGAAACGGATCTGCATGTGCTTGCGGGAAATGTGCTCGTCCAGTATCTGGATCGGAACAGCCTCATCCCGGCCCACCACATTAGGCCGCTGCCCGAGCGGGTAGTAGTCGCCTTTCTGGGTTCCTGACATCACGATGATAGAAGCCATTGCAATTCCTTCTGAAAAACCGGCGGCCGTATATGAATTAAGAACACCTACAATCGCCTTGAAACAATACTGAGCGGCCGATATAGTATTAGCTGTGCGCAGCACCGTCAAGCACTAAATGAGAACACAAGGGCCGAAGGCGGCCGGACGTATGCCTTACGACTTATGGTTTATGACTTTTTTTGCCGGAGGTGACGATGAGTAATCCAAAAGATTCCAAGTTTAAGACGTGCCTGCATTCGGTCAGCTACGCCGGGTTCTGGCGCGGCCAGGCAAGGCTGAGCGTCGAAGAATTTCTGGACAAGGCAAAGCAACTCGGCTTTGACGGCGTAATGCTGACGGCGAAGCGACCGCATATTTCTCCGTTCGATTACGATGCCGCGGCGCGCGATGCGCTGAGGAGCAAGATTGACAGCCTCGGTCTCGACCTGGTCTGCTTGGCCGGATATACGGACTTCACAGCCGGTCTTGACAGGGCAGAAATCCCAAATGTGGAAATCCAGGCATCTTACGTCGGAGAGCTGGCCAAACTGGCAAGCGATCTCGGGACCGACATGGTGCGAATCTTCACCGGCTATGAACGGCCCGGCGCGGATTTCGACGCGCAGTACGCTAAGGTAGTCGAAGGATTGAAGCTCGCCGGGCAGAAGGCTGCCGAGCACGGCGTAACTCTTGCCGTGCAGAATCATCACGACATTGCATCGCACCATGATACGATGTACTGGCTGCTCGAAGAGATCAACCTGCCGAACGTCAAAGCGGCTTTCGATGCCTGGAGTCCGACGTTGCAGGGCCTGGATACCGAGCAATTGAGAGCCGCCGTTTTGAAGATGAAGCCCTTTATCGTCCACACCACCGCCGCCCAATATGTGCGCCTGCCGAGGTATCATTACCAAGGCGCTCTGGTAAATTATTGCCGGGACGAGACTTTGATTCGAGCCGTGCCGATGGGAGAGGGCATTGTCGATTACGAGACCTTTTTCAACAGCCTCAAAGAGATCGGCTATCACGGCTATATAGGCTACGAAATGTGCGCCGTACTGTCCGGCGGCGGAGATATCGAGAACCTGGACCGAACCGCCAGGAAGTTCCTCGATTACGTCAGCAAGTTCTAAGCGATCTCGAAATTGGATTTGAATTGGCTTTGTTTTCTTCCCGCCCCGGGCGGTATATATTACTATATACCCTTGCTATATAAGGAATTACGTCCACTCAACCATTTCGCAAATTGGCTTTGTTTCGCGAAAGAGCCTCTGTGGTTCGAGTCGTTTAGGATTTTGTGCTTCGCGCTTCGAGTTTCCGGCCAAGAGCCGGCGATTGGCTTTGTTTTTTCAAATTGACTCATAGCCACAGAGGTACGGAGAGGTGCACAAGGCATAAGGTAAAATCTTAAATTCGCAATTCGACATACGCAATACGATATACGTAATACGATATACGAGACACAAAATTGGCTTTGTTTTTCAAATTCCATTTCGCAATACGCATCACGCAGTACGCAATACGAGATAAATTGGCTTTGTTTTTTCAAATTGACTCATAGCCACGGAGGTACGGAGAGGTGTACAAGGCATAAGGTAAAATCTTAAATTCGCAATTCGACATACGCAATACGATATACGCAATACGATATACGAGACACAAAATTGGCTTTGTTTTTTCAAACTCTTTTTCGCAGTACACAGCACTCAGTACGCAATACGAGATAATTGGCTTTGTTTTTCAAGTTCCATTCCGCAATACGCAGCACGCAGCACGATAAAATTGGCTTTGTTTTTTCTAATTCCTTTTCGCAATACGCATCACGCAGCACTCAATACGAATCAAATTGGGTTTGTTTTTTCATTTCCTATTGGCCACAGAGAACACAGAGATCAACAAAGTATAAGGAACAAGGCGAAATCCCAAATTCGACATTCCTTGTTCAGTATTGGATATTCCAACGCTTTCCACCTTTTACCTTTTCACTTTTGCCTTTTCACCCTTTTCCTACCCGCTATCAGCTATGCAACATACGACATACGCAATACGATACGCTATTCGTTTGATATACATCATACATAGCGCAGACGTAGCCGTCAAGTAAAATCTCAAAAACACGAGTATTAACCACGAATTAACGCAAATTAACACGGATTATTATTTACCAAAAAGGCACGAAGAAGAAAGACAATAATCAATTACATCGGCCACAGAGAAAAAGAGAACACAGAGAAGCAATCAATTATCAATCTCGTAAACCGCAGATTTGCACTGAAAAACGCGGATTCTTTGGTCGTATCTCGTATGTCGTATTGCGCATTGCGTAGTAAGAACAGCGTATAACCGGCCGGCCGCACGGGTACGACAGGCAGAATTCAGCAAATATTTTCTTGTGCTAAGCACTTATAAGGGCTGTACTTAAGAACATTTTGAGTAGGCAGGGGAATAATTATTGGAATTTTTTCTTTTCTTTTTGCGCCAGCGTGAAGTAAACTACCGCATTATGGAAAAAATAAGAGAAACTCGACTACTGTTCAAGCATGCGCTGCTCTCAGGTGAACAAGCGCACCAGCTACTCCAAACCCATTACCAAAAGGCAAATGCCTGCATCGCAGTTGGCCTGGGTGCATGGCAAGGGTTTCAGAAGTGTGCCAAAGAAAAATGTGTGGCCTTAACGTCATGCACCATTGCGGGCATAATCCACAACCACATGGTATACCATGCTCGCAAAGTATTCAGTGGGATGGAACCCGATGTAATGCTAACTGCGGACGCGGGCTTCCTCGTTGTCGACTTCTACGGCAAGATTAAGTTGCGTTTCAAGAAGTTGTCAAATGAGTTACGTCCCTACAACGTCAAGACTCATCAACAACGAGCGTGCGATGATCAAACTTTATTCGCCGGACCCGCTACTCTTGTAACTGCCGGGTACAGACTCAATTCAGTTGGGTCTTTTCGAGACGCACACATTGTTTGTTGGGCTGGTTCCGAGTTGCGTTGGTCGTTGCGTTTGCCTGGCCTGGACGAAATGCAACAGCCAATCGAGTCTGCACCTGACAGCAGTGTGCCTCCAGTAGTAGTGGCCAAGAAGGTCAAAATCGACAGAGAACGTGCCAAGCGATCTGTATGACAAACTGGCCATCCGCAGACCATTCAGAACAGGGTTGTAGAGTGTACCAGCACGAAAGCTGTGTCAATCATTAGTGGGGACGCCCAAGCGGTGAGATAACAATGACTGATATGGTGAATGGAGAAATGCTTCAGCTCGCTCGAGAGTCCAGGGGCTTTACACAAGGGCGCCTTTCTCGACTAGCGTCTATTTCACAAAGTAAGATATCAAAATATGAGAGAGATTATGCACCGATTTCTGACAGCGATCTTACGGTGATAGCGAGAGTTCTTGACTATCCTAAATCTTTCTTTCATCAGTCGGTGCAACCGCGTGGTTTTGGAGTCAGTGGAGTTTATCACAGAAGGCGTCAAAGCATACCTATGTTGACACTGAAAAAAATTCAGGCTGAGTTCAATATCCGCACAATGGAAATAGAAAAGCTGCTGGAGGGTGCGGAGGTAAAAGCGGAGAATGAGTTTCATCGTCTGGACGTCGAGGACTTTGATGATAACGCCGAACTTATCGCTGAACTGGTCCGCGCGCAATGGAATCTACCTTTGGGCCCAATTAAGAGCGTCATCGGTGTCATTGAAAGTGCGGGAGGTATAGTACTGAAATGTGACATGGGTACCAGAAAATTGGATGCGCAGAGCCGCTGGATCAGCGGTCTACCACCGCTCTTTTTCGCTAATAAGGACATTCCCACAGATCGCTTAAGATTCACACTCGCGCACGAAATGGGGCATGTCATAATGCACCGTATCCCGACAACGAACATTGAAGATGAAGCTAATCAGTTTGCCTCATCTTTTCTAATGCCTCGGCGTGAGATCATACCTGACCTTATTCCCTTCTCGCTAGAACGAGCAGTGCGGCTGAAATTGAAATGGAAGGTTTCAATCGCTGCTCTTATTATGCGTGCGTTCGACCTTGGGATCCTGACCAAATCACAAAAGCGCAGATTCTTCACGCTTATGGGAGCAGCCGGCTACAGAACAGTTGAACCAGTCACGCTCCCCGATGATGAAGAACCAGCTACGCTCCGGCGACTCATTGAAGTCTACCATAAAGAGCATGACTACACCACGGCAGAGTTATGCAATATGCTCGCAGTCAATGAAGCCGATTTCCGGATGCTCTACTTACAAGCACCACCGCTTCGCATACACAAGTTTTAGTCTGGCAGGTATCCAAGAAAAATTGTATTTTTCGCTTGACCTTTGGTTTGGGATTTGTTAGGAAGTGCTGTTTGCTTTTGACGGGATTACAGGATTATCATGTTTATCTTGTTTATCCTGTCTAAAACGTTGCTCTTTGACAAGGAGATATTTCAATTACAGGTCCCGGGGGCTTTTTGCCCTGGGATATTCAAATGGGAACGCGGTTAAAATCCGCGACGGTCGCGCCGCTGTGAGCGCCTGTTCCGATCTTGATTCTTCTTATGCCACAGATTTCACAGATTAACACTGTTTTTGGTGGTTTTCTTTCTTTACCGTGAAATCAGTGAAATCTGTGTCTAAATCTCGATTCGGAAATCCGAGAGACGTTTTATCCACTGTCCAGCACTGAGATTTTAGTGCCGGATGGGAAGGAGTCTCGAGGTAGGACGCAAGTCAGAAAACCTGCCTGCAATTGCACGTTTGTTGTGTTCTCGCGATTTGGAACGTATGTGTGATTCTGTGGCCTGATGTTTGTCGGCTGTGGATAAAGCCTGGGCTGGACGATTAAAAGCCGCCGTTTCTCTCGTGAGAACGGCGGTTTTTTTATTGTCCCTATGGGACGCCTTACGGCGGAGCCCTCGCGATAAGGGCCGGATAAAACGGAAGGGAGGAAGAAAATGCAAAAATCAAAGCATGTCCTGAGCTAAGTCGAAAGATGCAAAATGTAAGATTTTAGATTGCTTCGCTTCGCTCGCAATGACAGAAATCGTTTCTGATGTTACCGAGCAGTAGCAGTATTTTGGACTGGAGGAAGTATTATGAGATTTAGGAATTTGATTTGTTTAATCGTTGTTTTTGCGGCGATGGGCGCTGCGAACGCCGATATCGCCACTTTTGAAGATTTGAACCTGCCTGCCGAATCCTACTGGAACGGCTCGGACGGATCGGGCGGTTTTACCAGCGAAAGCGTACACTTGAGCAACAGTTACAATGCCGAATGGGGCTCCTGGGATGGTTTTTCCTACTCCAATGCCACCGATACCACGGCACAAGGGCTGGCGGCACAATACAACGCCATCACGGGAGCGGGCCAGGGCGGCTCGGCGAATTATGCCGTCGGCTATGTCGGCTGGGCACTGCCTCCGGCAGTTACGTTGAGCAGTCCCGGCGTCGTTGACGGGCTGTACGTGACGAACTGCAACTACGCTTACTACGCAATGCTCGACGGAGATGCCTTTTCCAAAAAGTTCGGCGGCGGCAGCGGCGACGATCCGGACTTCTTTCTGCTGACTATCACAGGCAAAGACGCCGGCGGTGCTGCGACAGGCACGGTCGATTTCTACTTAGCTGACTATCGCTCTGCGGACAATAGCGCCGACTACATCGTTGACACGTGGCAATACGTCGATCTGACGTCGTTAGGTGTTGTCGGCAGCCTGGAATTCACCTTGAGTTCCAGCGACGTCGGCGATTGGGGCATGAACACGCCGGCATACTTTGCAGTCGATACTATCGTAGTCCGGCCGGCGATTGATCCTTCCGGGCCCTATACCGAAGTGGGGATAAACGGATATACAGATCCCGGCAACGACTGGGGTCACGCCGATCCGCAGGATCCGAACGCCGTTATAAACCCGATATTTCGCGGCTGGGCGACGGAGGTGGTCAGCTATCAGCCGGCGCCGGGCCTGGCGGGGCAATGGTCCGATCCGAGCATGGCTTTGGGGCCGGCTACCGGAAGTAATATCGACATCGTCAGCCTGGGTCATCTAAATCAGGAGCAGATCAGCCAGGGCTTGCCGCCCGGACAAATCACGCTGCTGTTTAGCGATCCCATTCGTCAGGGCAGGGGCTACGATTTTGTTGTGTTCGAGAACGGATTTGTCTCCAGTGCCGACTGGAGTGACGGCTTGTTTGCGGGTCAGATGTTCGCCGAGCTTGCATACGTTGAGGTCTCTTCCAACGGCACGGATTTTGTCAGATTTCCCGTTGTGTCTTTGACTCCGGAGGCTGTGGGTCGCTACGGCACAATCGAGATCGGCAACGTGTACAATCTGGCCGGCAAACATCCCAACGCCAACGGTATCTGCACCGGCACGCCGTTCGACTTGAAGGAAATAGCCGACGATCCGGACGTTGCCTCCGGGTTGGTGGACGTCAACGATATAAAATACGTGCGAATAGTGGACATACCCGGCAGCGGCGATTTTCATGATGAAGCCGCGATGCACATCGATCCCGGCACCTGGCCCGTATGGGATTTCTACGCGGACAATCATCCGATCTACGATGCGTGGGACGCATCTACTGCGCCGGATCCTTCGGGCGGGTTCGATCTGGAGGCGATAGGCGTTCTAAGAGAGCAGGAGTATAGCGCCGACATCGATCTAAACGGGATTGTCGATGTGCTCGATTTTGAGTTGTTCATCTCGGTGCTGGACAGTCACTTCGGCGGGCCTGTGTGGATAGACAGGTGCGATTTGGCCGAGCCTAAAGATATGGTTATTGACATTCTCGATTTCGGAGTTCTTGTCGATCAATGGAACAAGACAGAACAATGGCGATTGTGACATTTGCGATTTTCGATTTTCGATTGCCGATTGTTGCAAATCGCAAATCCATTAAAGCCTTCACTCTGATTGAATTGCTGGTGGTAATTTCAGTCATTGCCTTGTTGATGGCAATGCTGATGCCGGCTCTGGGTGCGGCAAGATCCAGCAGCCGGGCGTTGGCCTGCAAGTCGAACTTGCGCCAGCTCCTGCTGGCAAGTACGGGCTACGCCGCCGAAAACGACGGCTCCTATGTACCGGCTGCAAGCGACCTGTGGGACAACGCAGGCTTGCATCGCTGGCACGGACGCAGGGACACGCGTGACGATCCGTTCGATCCGCTTAGAGGGCCTTTGGCGGGGTATCTGGCTGACGGCCGGGTCAAAGAATGTCCGGCCAAAGTGGATTTCGTAAAAGGGCAGGATTGGAAAGCGAATTTCGAGCAGGGCTGCGGCGGCTACGGCTACAACATGACCTACATTGGCAGCCGGCTCTGGCAAGGCGGTGTCGGCAGCATCCAGGCATGGAAAGATTCCTATGCCAGGACAACTCGCATGACCGAAGTTGCAACGCCGGGTGAGACTTTGATGTTCACAGATACTGCAATGGCCAACGCCCGGAGAACTCTGATCGAATACTCGTTTGCCGAGCCACCCTTTACCGTTGTCGGCGGCGAGCCCGCGACCGGATTTTACTTGTCGCCGTCTGTTCATTTTCGCCATAGAGATCGTGCGAATGTCGGATGGGCCGACGGCCACATTGACCCGCGCCGGTTGGCGAAGTTCGACGGCGAGAATGCCTACGGCATCGCCTCGGCCGAGATGAAATTAGGCTGGTTCGAGCCTGTGGACAACAGCCCATACGATTTGAAGTGAAAGGACAAGGTTGTGAAGTCAAGAGTGATACTTTCATGGAGCGGCGGCAAAGACAGCGCGCTGGCCCTTCACGAACTTCGTAAAAACGGCGACTATGAAGTGGCAGCCCTGCTGACCACGATTACCCGAGACTATGACAGGATTTGTATGCACGGTGTGCGGACGAGCCTGCTCGAACAGCAGGCGAAATCCCTCGGTCTTGTCCTTGAAAAAATATTCATCTCAAAGAACGCTTCCAACAACGAATATGAAGCAAGGATGCGAGAGGTCCTGGAAAAATATCAGGCCGACGGTGTCTGCGCCGTGGTTTTTGGAGACATCTTCCTGGAAGAGTTGAAACAGTATCGGCAGGAAAAGCTCGCTCAGATAGGTATGGACGGGCTGTTCCCTTTATGGAAAAGAGACACCGCCGAGCTTGCCTGTGCTTTCATTGATTTGGGTTTCAAGGCTGTTGTGACCTGCGCCGATTCGAATCTGCTCGACAGCGCGCTTGTCGGCTGCACCTTCGATGAGCAGTTCCTGTCCATGCTCCCCGCCGGCGTCGATCCCTGCGGCGAAAACGGAGAGTTCCACTCATTCGTATCAGACGGGCCAATCTTTCAACAGCAGATACCGCATACATTAGGCGAGGTTGTCTTGAGGGACAACGGTTTCTACTACTGCGACCTGGTGCCCGCTGGAACAGCGGCCAGTCAGCTTCAAACAGACAAAGGGCCTATACCGAGTCGTTCGGTATAGGCCCATAAATTGCGCCAAATTCATCGCGATCAAAACTAACTTACGGTTGAGGAATCGTGTCCGGCAGCGTGTTTTGGTCCTGATCGAGATTGTTCGTAATCAGAATGGCGTCGAGCAACACACCGTCTTCACGCTTGGCGATTTCCAGCGTATGGTCCCCGGCCGGCAACAGCCAATTCGTGATCGCCTGACTGTGGTCGTCGCTGTGAACCTCGTCCCAGGCCCATCCACTCGGAGCATCCATCCCGTTGAAGCGAACCCAGCCGGTTCCCGGCTGGTCGGGGTCTTCGTGGGTCTGCCTGATGGCATTTGGAATCCGGACCCAGAATGAGTCGGCGCCGGTCTCCTGACCGCGAAGCAGGATCTTATAGTCTCCGGCAACAGGAACGTTGAAATTGTAAGTGGCGATCCACTCGGCTCCGGGCACAAAGTCGTTGTCGTCGCCGTCACCGTCGTCCGAGCCGATGTTCTTGCCGCCGGATGCCGCCGGATCGTCATAGGTCCGCCAGCTCGCTCCAATGGTGTCTGCCGCCTCGGCCTCGAGCCATACTTCCGCCAGCGGCGCCGGCTCCGGAGACAATCCGAAGTCGTCGAAGTACATTATCCCCGAGCCGCCGGCCTGCGAATTGTCCTTGTCGCCCAAGCCGATAGAGATGCTGTCCACGTCGGTCAGATTGACGCCCTGATCGGCGAACTGTTGCAGGTCGATTCGCCACTCGGTCCAGGTATCTATCTGCGTGACGGCGGGATCGTCGTGGGCCACCAATCCAGACGTGCCGTTGGCGTTGGCGATAGCGACATACATCTGCTCGGCACTGTTGTTCAGTATGCCGATGTCCTGCGATTGCCACTGCCCTGTGACCGTGCCGGTGGTCTGGACGCCTGAGAACCTGGCCTCGCCCGTCACATCAGGGTCGTGGCTGGTCAGCGCCAAACCTATATAAACGTCCGAACCCATAGAGATACTCGGCCTCCATACCATCGGCGTCCAGGCGGTCCCGTTGCTGGAGTAGGAGCCTCTGAAGTTGCCCGAGACGTCACGCTCTATCTTTACCCAGAAAGGCGCTGTTACCGCTTTTTGCTCGTCGGTGGCCACCGAACTGTCGCTCGAAGCGCCGCCGTCGGTATCCGTCCTGCCCTGGAACCTGGCCCCGTTTGTCGGCGTGCCGTCGGCGTTCGTCGGCGTAATATAAACCGCCGCGAATTTCGAGCCGGCATCGAGCGTCTCGCGAATCATAACGCCGGCCTTGGCCCAGTTGTCGGTCTGCTCGACGCTATCGACTCTTGCTATGATCGAACCAACGCCGGAGAGCTGTTTGTAAACATAGTGGAACTCGTCGGCTTGATTCCAGATATCTGCGCCGGAGGCGGTAATCGTAAAGGCGCCGGCCGGTCCTTCTGTGAAACTGCCCACCGAGCCTGGAAAGCCTCTGAACCACAACGACAGTTGTTTAACTCCTCTTACAGTCCAATCCCGCTGCGAACTCAGCGTCAGGACCGCCTCAGAATTGCCGGCACTATTGTCGTAGGAAAACGGCATCGACTGCCTGCCGCCGTGAACAATAGTCTGCTCGGCATAAGGCGGAAGGTCATTGCCAACGAGCGCCCCGTTTGTCGGGATTCCGAAGCCGTCTATCCATGACTCGAATATCCTGTTGCTCTCCGGATCAGGCGGGTCAATGTCATTGTATGACTCAATATCATCTACAACGAGAGACTCGATTGTCGAAAAGCCCCAGACTTCGCCGGTCCACAATGCAGGGGTCTCAACGTCGTTGCTCTCATCGACGCGCCAGAAGTAAGTCTTTCCCAGGTCGAGGGCCAGCGGACCATGGCCGGCTTCGGTAACGGTAGTAACCGGGGCGGTGCCGTCTGCTACGGCCTGGTAGTCGTTGCTGAAGTACACATCGTGCGTAGCAGCTTCTCTACCCGCTCTAAAACCGAGGTCTAAATCCAGGGCAACATCTGTCGCCCATGCAGCCGGGTCGGGCTCTCTGGCCTGGACCGGGATGGAGAAGAACTGGATCTCACTGAGTCCGAACTGTGGCAGGATGCCTGCCCAGTTGCTGTTAGCGGTAAGCTTAACATACCTTGCCGCCACCCCGGCCATATCGATGGTCGTGTTGCTTGCATAGTCTGCCGAACCGGGTCCCTGCGCGAACTCATGGGTGGTCCCCAGAGTCATAAAGTCGACGCCGTCGGCGGAATACTCGATTGTAACGTCTTTGAATCCCAGGCCGATCACCGATTCCAGGCTCTCGTTGGAGTTCCATACCAACATCTCATCAAGCTTGTGAACCGTATCGAACTCAAACGTGATCCACGTCGGCTGCGGCCCTGCGGCGTCGCTGAGCCACATGGTGCCTTCGCCCGTGTTGCCGTGCAATCCACTGCTGTCCAGTCCCGAGCCGTTGACGGTATTTTCAGGCCCCTTATCTACGGCGCTGCTTGAAGCCGTGGCGATGATGTTCTGAACCTGATATGAGAACGGCTCGGTTGTAAAGCTCCAGATGTCACCCTTGTGCACCATATTGCTGGGCGGGGCATTGACCTCGTCGATCCGCCAGTAGTGAGTCTCGTCAAAGCCGAACCTTTGCGGCGGAAGATAAGAATTGGCCAACTGGCCCTGACTTGCCAGGACGTCGCGTGGATTGGCCCTGTCGGCGTCGTTGACATCGTCGAAAGCCATCCCTAAATACACATCGTGTGTGGCGGCAAGAGCCCCCGGTTCCCAGCCGAGGGTTACGTCGCGAGGCACATCAATGGCGCCGTCACCGGGAGTCGGGCTAAACGCCACGACACGGGCGCCGCGTATGCTCTCAGGCGGGCCGGGCTCAATCCCCGAGAGTGAGAAATCCGGGTTGGTGGTCAGAACGACCTTGTCGAAAAGGAGTCCGTCCTCACGCATCCAGAGGTTGACGGTATGAACGCCAACGCTGGGGACCTCGAAAGACGATGGTGGAGTGTCCATGGTGCTGCCGCTCCAATCATACTGGCCGTTCCAGCCGCTCATACGGTCGGAAGTGTCTATTTCCTCGCCGTTCAGGCCGGCATGGCATGAATCACCGCCTCCGTCCGGACCCCAGGCGAGGATCCACACGTAGTGCGTGCCCGTCTTGACAAAGTTGACCTCAAACTCAAGCGACGGACTCTCGGCGGCGTAGCCGGTATTGTTCGTGCCCTCGCTCCCATCGGCGACAATCATACCGAGCACGCCTGTAAAGCCGCCCGTGGGCCCACTTTCCACATATTCAGAGCCGCTTTGGCCCTCGGTTTTGTTGTCATAGTTCTCGGCTTCCACCGACACAATCCCGTCCGGACCGGGATCCTGGTTCAGGGGCTGCGCACCTGCCTGACCGGCAGCCAGCCCCAACGCCAACAAAAGGCAAGCCAGGTAAACAAATCTACTGTACATTGTAGTCCTCCTTAAAGAAGAGATTAGAAAAAACGACCGATAATAATGTCGGTCCTGCGTTACATTTGACCACGACTTGTCTGGAGATAATTCCTCTGATGAGATTCGACGCTACCTCCTTCCTTCATAAACACAACTGGAACTGCCGAAAAAACAGAAATTCAGCACCCACAGCACATAATTTCGGACGTTTAACCTACTATTATTTTACAAAAATTCCGCCCTTGCGGTCAAGAGAAATCTCCGGATGATGCTGTCGAGCACTATGTGTGGATTTAGTTTTACGCAAGTCGGAATGAACACAGGGCCTATACCGAATCCATCGGCATAGGCCCCGAAATGGTCTAAAATGCTCGGCTTCACTTTCACTCAATCGATGCTGGAAATCACGATAGCGTCCAGGAGCGCGCCGTCTTCGCGACGGGCGATCTCGAGAGTGTACGTCCCGGCCGGCAGCGTCCAGTAGGCAGTCTCGCCGGCGTGATCGCCGCTGAATACATCTTCCCAGTGCCAATAGTCTCCGTCCGGCGGATCGGACCACCTCACCCAGCCGGTGCCGGGATTGTCGGGGTCTTCGCCCGGAGTCAGATCGGCTGCGCCGAGTATTCGGACCCATAAGGAGTCGCCGGCCGGAATAATCACGCGACCGGTGACTTTGTAGATTCCACCCTGAACCGTGAAGCTGTAAGTAGCTACACCGTCGGCGGGCGGAGTGTCGGATTCGTTGCCGATGCCGACGTCCGTGCCGATACACTTTCCGGCCGATGCCAGCGGATCATCATAGACTTTCATCGGTTCGCTGATCGAAACGGCCGATTCCGCTTCTATCCATATCTCTTCCGACGGAACCACAACCGGGGGCGCCGCCCGATACAGCCGGATGTCGTCGATCAGCACGGTGCCTGCGCCGCCGGCTGCGCCGGTCCTCTCAAGGCCGATGCTGAATTGCGTGACATTGGTGAGATTTATTCCCAGACTTGCCAGGTCGATGTCCCACTGCTTCCATCTCACCGCGGCCACGTTGGCCACGTTGCCGGGATATGTCACCTTGACGCCGTTGACCTTGACATACAGTCGATCGGAGACGGCGTTGCCCGGACTGCCGTGGAACCACAGCACTAAGGTCTGAGGCGAACCTATCGTCCAATTCCGGCCAACCGGAAGGTCGGCGGTGTTTGCGGTGATCTCTGACAAAGCTGCCGTGCCGTTGTTGTACAGCAAGGGCGCCGACTTACCGCCACCATGCACGATCCCGCTCTCCAAGGTGGGCTCAAACGGTACGATATAACCCGCAGCCGAGCCGTTTGTTGTCGGATTGTCAAATCCATCTTTCCACGTCTCATATATCAGGTTGCTGCCCGGCTCACCGGTTACTATGTCATTGTAGGACTCGAAGTCGTCAACGACCAGATAGTCGGCCACACTGAAGCTCCAGACTCCGCCCTTGATGACCGTTCCGTCGTTGGCTATCTCGTCGATGCGCCAGTAGTACGGCCCGCCGGCCCATTCGACATCCTGTGACGGTGCATAGGTGGTCGTGCTCTGACGACCTTGGTATATCCCGGTCGCATCGGTTGAGTCGGCGCCGGCGACGGCGTCTCTGTCTGTGCTGAAGTAAACGTCGTGTTCAGTCGCTCCCTCTCCGGCCGACCAGCTTAACGAAGCTGCCTCGATCAGGGTGGCCAGAGCACCGTTGCCCGGCTGCGGAGTGCCGGGACGACGAGGATCTTCGCCTTTGCTCATGATCTCGACAATCTCATCGGCGCTAAGAGCGCGGTCGAACAGTCTGACATCGTCCATGATGCCCTCGTAGAACACGTCATCCTCGGCGGCACTGCCAAGCCGAGTAATGGCGAGGTCCTGGACGTTCGTGTTGTGAGATTCGGAACCCACTTGAACGCCGTTCACGTACAGCCTGCACCCATCTGCCAGGTCCCACGTCGCGGCAACGTGAGTCCAACCCTGGCCGCCGACCTCGGGACCGTTTATCGTAATGTCACTTCCGCTGCCGTCCTCTTCGAGGAAGAAATCGATCTCGCCTGCGCCGGGATCGTCAATATTTATGTGGATCTCATTCTCGCCGCCGTAGCCGTTACCGTAGTCCACGGCGCTTCCATACCAGAGCATACCTTCGTCGTTGTCCTGCGTCGTGTTGATCCACATGAGGATAGAACCTTTGCCCGTGGTGACCATTCCCGGCGGAAGATCGACGTAACCCTGGTAGTCACCCAGGAACTCCAGCCCGAGGTTGAACATGCTGGTAACCCACTGCAAGTTGGCCGCTCCGGACATCGTGCCGTGATTACCGTGGCCTGACCAGTCAACGACTCTCGTGCCACTGCCGGCCTCGAACTTCCACCATCCGACCAGACTGGGATCGGTGATCTGTATCTCCGGCAGCGTCTTGAAACTCCATACCTCGCCTCTTGTCGTGGTTGGAGGATTAAGTTGATCGACGCGCCAGTAATATGTCTTGTCGTGCTCAAGCGGAGCCGGAGGCGTATAGTCCGCTGTCGTTCTGGAAATCCCCGGCACGGTACCACTGTTGACATCCTCGAAATTGTCACCGAAATAGAGGGTGTGTAGTTTCACATCCAAGCCCGGATTCCACGTCAGCAGCATGTCCGTGTCCTGATACACGGCCCCGTCATTCGGGCTGGGGTCGTACGCGTTCAGCGGCGGAATACGGAAACTCCAGACAGGCCCCGCGTGTTTGGTCGTGCCGTCTGCCTCAACCTCATCGACTCGCCAATAGTACGTCGCCCCATGGGCCAGACCGTCCGGATAGGGAGCTCCCGCAAATCCAACGATCATCGACGGTGTCGGCTGGCTGCCTCGGAAAGTCTCGGCGGTGCGGTTGTTGACGTCGTCGAAACTCTCACTGAGATACACATCGTGGGATGCGGCAGTTTCTCCGGCGGACCACGAGAAGCTGGCCCACGTAACGTCATGCAGCGCGCCGTCGGCGGGGTCCGGATCGTAAGCATTCAAGATGGCCCCCCAGAAACTTTCCGGCGGACCGGGCTCGTTACCCGAGAGTGTAAAATCGGGATTGCTGGTCAGAACGATCTTGTCGATGATAAGTCCGTCCTCGCGCACCCAGATGTTCAAAGTGTGAGGGCCTGTCGAAGTTACGTCGATCCGCGAAGGCCCCGGTGCCTGATACCTGCCATTGTTCCATTCGTAATCATCGTTCCAGCCGCTCATTTGGCTGGAGAGTGTTGCGTCGCCGTCCAGACCTGCATGGCACGAGTCATCGCTGCCACTTGCGCCCCACGCCAGAATCCACACGTAGTGAATGCCGGTCTTGACAAAGTTGATCTCATAATCCAGACGCTCGCTGTTGGTCAGATAGTTGCTGCTGTGCCCTCCCTGGCCGTTTGGCGCCCACATGCCGGCAGTGCCGGTAAAGCCCTCAGTGGGCCCGGTCTGCACCCATGCGTGGCCGCCATTTTCAACATTGGCGTCGAAGTTCTCGGCTTCGACCGATACAATCCCATCGGGGCCGGGATCCTGTTGGAGCGACTGAGCGCCAGCAGAGCCCGCGATAAGCCCAAACACCAGGAAAAGGCAAGCCAAATAGGTAATCTTACTGTACATTGTAGTCCTCCTTAAAAAGAGATCAGAAAAAATGACCGATAATAATTTCAACCCTGCGGTACATTTGACCACGACTTGTCTGAGAGTGGTTTAACTGTTTAGAGCTTAACCCCTGCCTGCTCCCTACTTAGTTGTATCAAACGCCAACATATCTGCACGAGGACGTTGCTCGAGCATGTCCTTGAGCGGTCGGAATACTTCCATGATTCTCCGGTAATCCTGATCGGCCTTCGATTTGAAAACCGCGCGACCACATTTCTCGGTTCCACCTGCCGAGGCGGCCAGAGGAGCGAGCATGAAATTGTTATTCTCGGGCTTGAGCATGCGTGTGTAGTACTTGCGAGGGATACTTTCCTTGTGGCACTCGACGCAGCGTCGCGAAGCGACCTCCTCCAGGACCGAGTCCAATTCGTAGGGATACATCCGACGGCTGCCCAGACGCTCCTTGTAACTTGACGAAGAAGTGCCGTAGTATGGCACGTTCAAATCGATCCACAAATAAACCCTGCGTCGATCGGCATCGGCAACTTCGACTCTTGGCGTGCCGTCGGTGTCCGGGTGACCCGTGCGGATAATCTCGGCGAGCTTGCTGGCGGGGCTTCCCCAGCGACCGGGCGCGATTTCGAGGACGTTGTGGCCGGCGCCGTTGATCGTCCAGATCCACGACGTGTAGGGGCTCTCGCCGCGAGCTGCGTCACCGGCCGGGCCTACCGGGCTGCCGTGCGACAGGAAATTGCGTTCGCCCTGCGTGCCCTTTCTGGCAAGAATGTCGTACGAGACGCTGAAAAAGTCGGTCTTGTCGCCGGTAAGGTCCACATCCCCGGGCTGCTCACGCTCGTTGTGACACTCGATGCAGTGCCTGTCCAACACCGGCTGCACCACCTGGTCGTAGCGGAAGCCGACAGCTCCCCACTCGGGCGGCGTCAGCTCCTGCACGACATCGTGCATCGCCGGGCCTTCGACCATTTTCGGCGCTACCGAGTTGCGGTCGGCGTGGCAGCCGACGCAGCCCTGCACCTCGCCGGGCATCATGTGCGTGAAACTTCTCATACGCTGCATCGCCCGCCCTTCGGTATCGAGAGCCATGAAGTAAATCGGGACCTCGGCGGGAACGCGAAAGGAGGCGCTGCCGTCGGCCTTAACATCGGCAAAGCCCCAGAGTCTCTTGGGTGCATAGGTCGCGCCGCATGAGACCAGCGGAAACTGGAACCCGAAAACGGCGATGTTGCGCTTGCCGTGTCCGTCGAGCGTAACGTTGTTCTGAGGCGAATGAGTACTCTTCTCGATCTCCTGAACAACCGCGATCTGCTTGATGTCGCCGCGTTTAACGTGCGGCTCAAGGCCCTCATATACGTCACGGACAAACACGGTCGCCCAGGCCCCCGATACGCGGCCGTCTTCGGCAAATATCGCCTCTCGATCCATCGGTCCGCCCGTCAGCATGGGAGGCGCCTGCATCTCTCGAATTGGCTGAGCGCAGTAATATCCCAGTCCACGGTCGCATCTTAGTAGTGTGACCCTGTCACCGGCGAAGCTGCGAAGCTGGAGTTTTCCATTGTTGGAGACCAGATACTTGTCGTCCCCGAGCGGGAAGGGCTTCTCATAAGGCCCGGTCAATCCGTTGCCAAACACTCCGCTGTACCGGAAGATTTCGACTTCGGGCGTGAGATTGGTCAGGGCTTCTCTGGCATTGGCGCCCTTGGACGGATCGATCAGAACGATCCCGCCGCGACAGGGGCCGTTGTGGTTGGTAGCTGTTGCAATAACACTGTTGGTTCCGGGTATCGGCTGTGCGTCCATGAACGTACCCGGCGAGATGACCCGGTTTCCGTAATAGCCGGTAAGGCCGGTGCCGTCGGGGTTTATCGCCCACAGACTCTGAATCGGGCACGCCGCACGATCGACATATTCCCAGCGGGTGTATATGATGCGTCCGTCATTGAGGACCGACGGCGTAAAATCCATCAGGTAATTGGCTGAAAGTCGTTTCTGGTTTTGCCCGTTACGGTCCATTCGGTACACGACGGGCGAGGTCACGACGTAGCAGTAGGCGTAGGCCGGCTTGCGGTCGGAGATGAAGGCGACGCCGCCGTCGGGCAGCCAGCAGGGATCGAGGTTGTTCGATGCCCCTGACGTGAGCTGCTTGAGTCCGGTGCCGTCTGTTTTGACACGATATATCTGGTAGTTGTTGTCCGACACCGAGCGGTCGATATCTTCGAGCATCGCCACCGGATTGCACAGCTTGAGTCCGCCGCGTTTCCACGCGAAGACAACTTCCTTTCCGTCATAAGAGAGATCGGCGGTCGAGATCATGCCCTCTGAGGAGTCGATGATGCAGCGGAGCCTGCCGCCGTCGGCATTGGGTGTATAGACATAGAGCCCGCCGCCTGTCTGGTAGCCTTCGACATGGTAAACGTACACGTGTGAAATGTTCAGGGCATGCCGCTTGACGAGCAGAATATCACGAAAGCCCATTCGTCCGTCCAGCAGATCTTCGCGCAATCTCAGCGACTCGGGCGTCCGCTCGTAGGGTGGAACGAGCATACGCGAGAGCTGCGCATCGCCGGGCGTCCCGCCAAAGACGGCTATTTCCGAGGCGCCGGGATTGGCCGCCCCCTTGTGCGCCGAGAGGAATTTGATGCGGATCTCTCGAACGGTGCTCTTCGGGATGCTGATTCGCTGTGGTCCGTGACGCATTTCAAGCACGCCTCTTTTGGCAGGCTCGGCGGCGGCGTCCAGATATACTTCGTAGTCCTTGAAGCATTCCTGGACGATCATACCGGTGCGACCAAAATAGACGATCTCCGCGACCTCGATCGGCTCGGGCCACGTGAGAGTGAATTGTCCGTGCTTACCGTCTTGCCCGCGAACACACCAGGCCTCCCGGACGTCCGCCCGGCACTCCTGATCCGGAATCTTACCGTCGACCGCCCACCGCGCCAGGTAATTGTTGCTGTATTCACTGGAGGCCGAAACTGTTGCTTTGGGCGCAAGATTCGTCGGTTCCCCTGCCCCCAGGTCTGCCACACAGACAACTGCAAGAACTGCCGCTGCGATCACACATTCTCTACGCATTGCCGCCCCTTTCCAAAATGAGTTTGACCGGGAATTTATTCAATCTGAGATTTCCCATATTCACTTCTCTAAAAACACTCTTGCACGCTTAAAGCCCCACAATGTCAAAATCTCATCGAGATTGCAATAATTATCTGGCCGCCCCGGCGAGTTGTCTCGCAAAAAACGCCACCACCGGATACGGGATGAGACAATTCCTCTGCGATTTGACACTACCTCCTTCCTTTATGAACCCAATTTGAACCGCCGAAAAAATGAGAATTCAGCACCCATAGCACGAAATTTCGGCGGTTTAGCTTATTACATTTATACAAAACCGCCGCCCTTGAAGTCAAGAGAAATCTGCGGATGATGGATGATGTTATCGGGCGTTGTGCTTAGGTTTAGTTTTGCGTAAGTCGGAGCAGTTGACCGGAATTCACTTGCTTTCCTGGGGCCAATTATGGTATAATAATGCTTGAGCGTGATATAGTAATGCCTGTAATGGGGGGGGCATCGTGGACAGCAGCAATCTAAAGTGCGGAATTAGCGAGTCAATTTCAGAGCCGACTGGCCCGGTTCCTGCGCCCTGTAACATTGCTCACGATGCCGAGTTTTGCTGCAGATTCACTCACCGTTTGAGATTTACCGGCGACGTGTTCGCTGCCGGCAATGAAACGCTTTCAAACATCCTCAACGAGGCAACTTCGGATTGTTCCAACGTGGCAATATTTATAGACGCAAACGTCGCGCGCACACGGACGAATCAGGCCAACAAAATCAACGACTACTTCAAGAAGTATCTGCCTGAGAATTCACCCAAGATACACGTTGTGCCCGGCGGCGAGCAGATCAAGAACCAACAGCAGAACTTCAAACAAATCTTAGATGCCATCGAACAGTCGCATCTGTGCCGAAAATCATTTGTCATCGCCATAGGCGGCGGTGCCGTTCTTGACGCCGTGGGATTCGCCGCTTCAATCACGCACCGGGGTCTGCGATTGATCCGAATAGCAACGACGACACTATCACAGGCGGACTCGGCAATGGCGGTCAAAAACGGCATAAACGCGTTTGGCAAGAAGAACTACATGGGAGTCTTTTCCACTCCCTGGGCCATTATTAACGACGAAGCAACGCTCAAAACGTTAGCGATGCCGCACTGGCTGGCGGGCTTTAGCGAAGCGATCAAGGTCGCTCTGCTCAAGGACCCGCTGCTGTTCGAGTACATATATAGAAACTGCGGCGGCATCCGGGCACGGAATCTTGATGTTTCGGTCCCCGTCATCAGGCGAAGCGCCAGGCTGCATTTTGACCATATCACACTAAATGGGGATCCATTCGAGACCGAAGATGCCCGGCCGCTGGATTTCGGACACTGGTCGGCGCACAAACTGGAGCAGATGAGCGGATTCGAGATTTCGCACGGCCAGGCGGTCGCCATCGGTATCGCAATTGATGCAACGTACGCCAACTTCATGGGCTGGCTCGGTGACGCCGACCATCGGAGGATTCTGGAATGCCTCGATGGAACAGGTTTCAGGCTGTACCACCGCTCAATGCAGCACGCCAACACGCTGCTCGGCGGGCTGGACGAGTTCCAGGAACACCTGGGCGGCAGACTCACAATCCCGTCAATCAGCAGGATCGGCCATGCGTTTGACATATTCGAGATCGATACCAACCAAATGCTTGCCGCAATATCGTACCTGGAAAGATTTAACAAGTGGGGCAATCACAATGAAAGTACAAGCACATAATACGCTCAGGTCTCAGGACGTAATAGATCGCTACTTCTTAGAGCACCGGGCAAAACTAATCGACTTAGCGGCGTTTCTGGACCGCCTGGACCGGACTTGCGACCACGGCGTAGCCGGAAGCGACTATCGCGTAGCGGCCCTGTTTAGAGCCATGAACATACTGTCCGACGGCAAGACAAACCGTGCCGGACGAATACTTGAGATATTCAGCGACAAAACTACATCGCTGCCGCAGTCGGCAGACGGCATCAAGAGCGCGACAGGCGCTGCAAAAGAGGAGGGCGATTCCTGATGAAGTACATAGATCCGCATATTCACATGGTCTCGCGCACAACCGACGACTATATGGCAATGGCGCAAGCCGGATGCGTTTGCATCACGGAGCCGGCATTTTGGAACGGCTTCGATCGCGGCAGCGTCGAGGGTTTTCGCGACTACTTCCTGCAACTGACCGAGTACGAACCGCGGCGGGCCGGCAAGTATCATATCGACTACTACAGTTGGATATGTATCAATCCGAAAGAGGCCGACGATCCGTCATTCGCCAGAGAGGTAATCTCAATCATCCCGGAATTCCTGGAGTCGCAGCGCGTAGTCGGCATCGGGGAAATCGGTCTGAACAAGAATACGAAGAACGAACTGATGATACTGCAAGAGCAGATAGCCCTCGCGGAAGAATACGACCAATTGATTCTCGTCCATACACCGCACCTGGAAGACAAGCTCAAAGGCACGCGACTGATAATGGACGCTATCGGAGCCAACAGCGGCATCAATCCGGACAAGGTCCTGATCGATCATGCCGAAGAACACACAGTTGCGGAGATACTGGATCGCGGATACTGGGCGGGCCTGACGATTTATCCCAACACCAAGTGCACGCCGCAGCGTGCGGCAGACATCGTCGAAATCTACGGCCCTGATCGTATCTGGATAAACTCCGCGAGCGACTGGGGCCAGAGCGACCCGCTCTCGGTGCCGAAGATGCGTTTCGAGATGAAACAACGGGGACACTCGGAAGAATTGATCGAAAAAGTTACGTATGGAAATCCAATTGAGTTCCTGAGTCAGAGCGAGAAATTCAATTACTATTATGAATAGAATAACAAAAACAGACCGAGTCGTTGGATATTGCACGAACGTACACGCCGGGGAAGACCTCGATCAGTACCTCTCCAGCCTTGAAGAATACGCGCTGGACGTCAAAGCAAGGGTATCCGGCAACGAGCCGCTGCCCATCGGGCTCTGGCTTTCGGCCCGAACGGCACGCCAGATTCTTGGCGAGAACCGCCTTGTGGAGTTCAGGGAATTTCTTGAATCCAACGGCCTGACCGCGTTTACAATGAATGGATTCCCGTATGCAAACTTTCACGGACCGACGGTCAAACACCAGGTGTACAAGCCGGACTGGACTCATCCGGAGCGGCTGAACTACACGGCGAACCTGGTAAGAATCCTGACGGAACTGATGCCGGAAGGATCGCAGGCCGGCATTTCGACACTGCCTCTCGGATGGCCCCGGGGCGAATTCGATTACGAGAAAGCAGCCGACAACCTGATCCAGGTAGTAGAGTTATTGAAAGCCAACGAACGCCGGACGGGAAAACTGATCCACTTAGACATAGAACCGGAACCGGGCTGCGTACTGAGCAGCAGCAGCGATGTTGTATCATTTTTCAACGACTATCTACTTGGCCGCCGAAATAAGGCCGACATCCTGCGGCACCTGCGCGCCTGCCACGACATCTGCCACGCATCGGTCGTATTCGAGGACCAGCAAGCCGCTATAAGGAACTATACCGCAAACGGCATCAGGATCGGCAAGGTTCACGTATCATCCGCCATCCAGGCGGACATTACGCGCGATAATTTTTATCCCATGATCGAGCAGCTCAGGGCATTCCAGGAAGACAGATACCTGCACCAGACATATATCCAACACAAAAATCGAATCCTGTCCTACGACGACCTGCCCCGGGCGATCAATGATCTTGACGCCCACACAAGGGCCACGCTTCGGTGCCATTTTCACCTGCCGATCTTCATCGAAAGACTCGGCCATCTTGCGACAACCAGACACGAGATCGTTGACTGTCTGCAAAGCATCTATAAGATTAGTGACTGCCGGCATTTTGAAGTCGAGACGTATGCCTGGACCGTGTTGCCGGATGAGCTGAAAACCAAAGACCTGGCCCGGGGGATTGCACAAGAGCTGACATGGATTCAAGGCCGGTTGGACGAACTTGCGGGGTCCGGCAAATTGATCGACGAAACCGTGGGCCTGTGCACCTGAAACGTTGACTTGTGACCACGAGATATGACGCCGACCGTAAGTCACATGCGTACACTCATAAAACAATATGTAGAATTGACCCGGATATCGAACCTGCCGACCTGCTGGACGAATGTTCTTACCGGCTCAGTCATAGGCTCAATAGCGGCATCAAATCCTCTGGCAATACTACCGGTAGTTGCCCTGTCGGTTATCATCAGCTTGTTCTACATGGCCGGCATGGCCCTGAACGACCTTGTGGATTTGAAGATCGACCGACAGCAGAGACCTGGCAGGCCGATAGCGTCAGGCCGGATATCTCCGGGGGCGGCATTCGTATTCATTATCCTGCTGTTTGCTATTGCCATGAGCCTGCTGCTGATATGCTTTCCCCATTGCATATACCTTGGCCTGCTATTGGTGATAATGATAATACTGTACGATCTAACACATAAACGCTTTTCATTCTCGGTGGCGTTTATGGCCGCATGTCGCGCACTTATTTATATCATATCCGCTTATGCCGTTCTCGGCGCCGGCGCAAAAGAGTTCCGGGCGGACATTGCGATAGCATCAGCCGTACTTGCATTGTATATATCATTTGTGACGCTGATTGCCAGGAGTGAGAACAAACAGCAGATAGACAAACGCCGATGGCTGTCTGTCGCCATCATGCTGCTTGTGCCGGCGCCTTTTGCCATATCGTTGCCGACGACGATTTATCCTTGCATTGTTGCCGTTATCCTGCTGATAATCCTTTCAAGAGCGGCGATCTTTGCCTTTGGCGATCCGCCGCGAATCAAGCAGGCCGTACTGACATGGCTTGCCTGTATATGCCTTCTGGACTGTCTGTTTCTGGCGGTACTGGCCAGCCCCGTACCGGCGGCCGCAGCCGGTCTGTGTTTTGTCGCTACAACGTTGAGTCACCGCAGAATCGGGGGCACATGATATGAGCAATCCAACGGCTGTAATACTGGTCGTGGGCCTGAACAAGTCGCTGATCGGCGATTGGTCGCCCAACCTCCAGCGGTTTTGCGCCGAAGGCCAAGTCAGGAGGCTCAAGCCTGTGCTGCCGGCGGTGACATGCAGCGTCCAGTCCAGTATGCTGACGGGGTGTGACGTTTCCGATCACGGCATAGTAGGCAACGGCTGGTTCGACCGGGAACTCAGCGAGGTCCACTTCTGGAAACAATCCAACCGACTGGTTGGTGGTGAGAAGGTCTGGGAGACCGCCCGCAAACGCGAACCAGAGTTCACGTGTCTGAATATGTTCTGGTGGTACAATATGTATTCCAGCGCCGATTACTCGGTCACTCCAAGACCGATGTACAAGGCGGACGGCCGCAAGATCCCGGACTGTTACAGCCACCCGGCAGAACTGAAAGACGAATTGCAATCAGAATTAGGGCAATTCCCGCTGTTTCATTTCTGGGGGCCGGCTTCCTCTATCAAATCAAGCAAATGGATCGCCGAGGCAACAGTCATCGCTCACAAGAAACTGAATCCTACACTGACACTGGTATATCTGCCCCACCTTGACTATGCGCTGCAGAAACTCGGCCCGGACCATGACGACATCAAAAAGCATGTGGCCGAGATTGATACAGTCATAGGCAAACTGCTGAGCTACTTCGACAGCCGGTCGGTAAAGCCGATGATCGTCAGCGAATACGGCATAGAACCGGTAAGCAGATCAATAGCCATAAACAAAATACTTCGTGAGGAAAGCCTGATCGCCATACGCGAGGAGATGGGCCTGGAACTGCTCGATGCCGGTGCATCGGAAGCATTCGCCGTAGCGGACCACCAGATAGCGCATGTGTACATAAGAAACGAGCAGAACGCCAGCCGGACACTTGAAATATGCAAGAGAATCCCCGGCGTTGACCAGGCCCTCGACAAGAATGCGCAATCGAAGCTGCACATCGACCATCGGCGATCCGGAGATATAGTCCTCGTAACGGCCAAAGACCACTGGTTCAGCTACAACTACTGGCTGGACGATTCGAAGGCCCCCGACTTTGCCCGGACGGTCGATATCCACCGCAAACCGGGCTATGACCCCTGCGAACTCTTCATCGACCCGGCAATTAGCAATCCAAAACTCAAAATCGCCCTGAAACTGTTTAAGAAGAAACTCGGTTTCAGAACGCTGATGGACCTAATCCCTCTCGATACAAGTCTCGTAAAAGGCTCGCACGGCCGGGTTGACCAGCCTGTAGATATCCAGCCGATACTTATTAGCAGGCAGGACTCCAAAGACACGCCGGAAGAGATACCATGTCGGAAGGTAAAGGACATAATTCTGGCGCACCTGTTCGACGACAAAAGAATAGCGGATAACGAGAAAATCAAAAATTAAAGTGCAAAATGCAAAATTGAGGAGCCGCTTCGCGGGCTGTTTTAAAGAGCATTGCCGAAGGCGATTCCACAATTTTGATATTTGATTTTTAATCTTTGCATTTTCGTTTCCACTGTACGCTATTTCGGGCTTTTCACGCGCATACGCACATCCGGTTGACTCTGCCGTATAAATCAAATAGAATAGATGCGTTGGAAGCGCCGGTCTGCTTATGCAACGGCGGCGGCAGGCAAATAAGCGTGATCCATCAGAGTCATACTATGGGAGATTTGGATGTACGCCAGCTCCAGCAGATATAAGATGGCTTACTTGTCAGGGCGTGTGCTGCGCCATAACCGCCTGGCTTTGGCGGTGACCTGCATCGCACTTGTAGCCGGACCGATCCGATCCGCATTTGCCGCCGAGATTGAAGAATCCCGCGAACAGTTCAGGACAGGTCAATATGCCGAGTGCCTCAAATCGACCCGAAAAGCCATTGAGGACGGAGCCTATCCCGCAGAGTGGCGGCTGCTCATGATTGAATCGCAGATGGCGCTGGGTCAATATGACAAGGCAATGGAGGATATGGATGCAGCGCTGGGAGATTATCGGTGGAGCATTCGCCTTCTGAAGCTCGGCCACACCGTGTATCTGCACAACGGCCGGGCCGACCGCGCCGCTGAGATGCTCACGAGGATCTTCCGGATAGGCACCGGGCGGGACGTGCGATTCGTCAATGCCGCCGATCTCGTGGCGCTGGGCGAATCATTGCTGCTGCTCGGCGGCGAACCGAAGCTTGTGCTGGATGAGTTCTTCAACCGCGCCGTCAGGAGCGATCCCAATTGCCTCGACGCCTATCTTGCCGCAGGGAATTTGGCGCTGGCCAAGCAGGACTATGAACTGGCCGCCAATCAGTATCGCAAGGCCCTGGAGCGGTTCGGCGGCGAGCCGGACGCACACTACGGACTGGCTAAAGCATTCTTTAATAGCGACCGCGGCGAAATGATTAAATCGCTGGATGCGGCCCTTCACTTGAATCCCAGGCACGCGCCGGCACTGATACTACTGGCCGAGCACCAGATCGACTGTGAAGATTATGCCGCCGCAAACGAGCTGCTTGATCGTGTAATTGCAGTCAATCCCTGGCATCCGCAGGCTTGGGCGTACCGGGCCGTTCTGGCTCATTTGGCCAACGATTCCGATGCCGGCGACAACAATCGCGCCAATGCGCTGAAGTACTGGGCCGCAAATCCGAATGTCGATTATCTTATCGGCAGAAAACTGTCTCAAAAATATCGCTTCACCGAGGGGGCGGCCTTCCAGCGCCAAGCGCTGAAATCCGATCCACAGTATGTGCTGGCGAAGATTCAACTGTCCCAGGACCTGCTTCGGCTCGGCCGGGAACAAGAGGGCTGGGTGCTGGCTGACGAGGTTCACAATCGTGATGCGTACAACGTCGAGGCTTACAATCTCGTCAACCTGCGCGACAACATGGCCAAATTCAAAACGCTGCGGGCCGACGGATTCATCGTCCGGATGGATGAGCACGAAGCGGATGTCTATGGTGACGAGGTGCTGGAGCTGCTGCGGCAGGCCAAGGCGGAGTTGTGCAAAAAGTACGGCCTTGAATTAAGGCAGCCGGTCACCGTCGAGATGTTTCCCAATCAACAGGATTTTGCCGTGCGCACTTTCGGTATGCCCGGCGGGGACGGCTTTCTCGGCGTCTGTTTCGGCAATGTTATAACAGCCAACAGTCCCAGGGCAGGCAGGCCCACCAACTGGAAAGCAATGTTGTGGCACGAGTTCTGCCACGTGGTTACGCTGAACCTGACGCACAACAAAATGCCTCGCTGGCTCAGCGAAGGGATTTCCGTTTACGAAGAGTTGCAGCGTGACCCAACCTGGGGCCAGCGGATGGACCCGCAATATCGCAGTATGATTCTTGCCGACGGACTCACACCTATAGGCAATCTCAGCGCCGCGTTTATGAAACCTCCCGGCTCGATGGACCTGCAGTTTGCCTACCACAACTCGGCGCTCGCGGTCGAGTTTATCGTCAAACGGTTCGGCCGAGAAGCCCTAAAAGCAATTCTCGCCGATCTGGCAAACGGTGAGGAGATCAACGCCGCCATCGCGAAACGAACGGCCCCGCTGGATAAAATCGAGGAGGAATTTAAGGCCTTCGCCCTAAAACGTGCCGAGGCTCTGGCCCCTGATGTGGACTGGGAGCAGCCACAGCCCGGAGAGCTTGATCCTGACGATCCGGAGGCGTTGGCCGGATGGATGGCCGAGCATCCAAACAACTTTTGGGCCTTGACGGCGCACGCGACCAAACTCTTGGCTGGTCGCAAATGGGAAGAAGCGAAAAAGCCGCTCAAGAAATTGATAAGGCTCTATCCTCAGTATTCCGGCGAGGACAATGCGTATCGGCTCCTTGCCGCAGTTCACCGGCAGCTTGGCGAGATCGACCAGGAACGCGACGTGCTCAGCGACCTGGCGACGATTTCGTCCGATGCGGCGGACGCTTACGAACGGCTGATGGAGATCGGTGTGGAGCAGAAGAACTGGCAACAGGTCGTCAGGAACGGCGCCAAATACATGGCGGTTTACCCTATGCTCGCTACGGTCCATCGGCGGCTGGGCCGCGCAAACGAAGAACTCGGCCAAAATGAGCAGGCAACCCAAGCATACCGGCGGCTGCTCCTGCTGGAGCCGGCCGACCCGGCAGATGTCAATTTCCGCCTGGCGCGACTGCTCCACCATCGAGACCCAGCCGCGGCAAAAAGACACATTCTCGAAGCGCTCGCCGAAGCCCCGCGTTTTCGACAGGCCCACAGGCTGCTGTCAAAGATGACCGAAGAAGCACGTCAGCCGCAGCCAACTCAGGAGGAGACGCCATGATAAAATCGAGGTGGCTAATTGTCTTGTTCGTCGCCGCATCGCTGGCGGGCGGCCTGACGTTCGCACGGAGATACTACGACGAACGAGCGGGCGTGCCGGAGTGGAAACCCGACAAAGAGTTCTCGAAGGACGTTTTCACATTCGTGCGAATCCGGTATTCATCTCGATACGGCGGGGGCGGCTACGGTGGGGGCGGGTATCGTCGCGGTCGCGGCCGGGGATATCGTGGCTACGGGGGAGGCAGATGGGCCACGGATTACCCCGACAGCGATCTGAACTTCTCCTACCGCCTGCAACAATTGACTTCTATGGAGGTCGATCCGAACGGCGTCGTCCTTGAACTGACGGATGAAAGATTGTTCGATTATCCCTTCATCTACATAGTGGAACCCGGCGATCTGGCATTCAGCGAGGAGGAGGTCAAGATCCTCCGTCGCTACCTGTTAAACGGCGGATTTCTGATGGTGGACGATTTCTGGGGCGAGGATGAGTGGTACAACTTCTATTACGAGATCAAGCGGGTATTTCCCGACCGCGAACCGATAGAGCTCCCTTACGAGCACCCGATCTTTCACTGCGTATTCGAACTCAAGGAAAGACCGCAGATTCCCAGCATCGGCCAGGCTATCGGCGGGCGCGGTTACGGCATCACCTGGGAACGCCACGACGCACGCGAGGTTCATTACAAGGCCCTCTACGACGACCAGGGCCGGATAATGGCGATAATCTGCCATAACACCGACCTCGGCGACGGATGGGAACGCGAGGGCGAGGATGAGTGGTATTTCCGGGAATTTTCCGAGAAGAAGGCATACCCGCTGGGGATAAATATAGTGTTTTACGCCATGACACACTGATAATAAAAGACCAAATTAAAAATCAAAATGTAAAATGCAAAATTAAGGAAGTCATCCCGGCACGCCGGGATTCCACAATTTTGATGTTTGATATTTGTTGGCTGAGAAAGGAAGATAAATTTGGCTACTACGACGTACGAATTTGAACGGCAGGCTGTTGAACAGATTAGGGCAGCGCGGCAGCGCATCGGCGCCGAACTCTCAAAAGTAATTATAGGCCAGGAAGATGTTATCGAGCATTTGTTCATAGCCATCCTCTCCGGGGGGCACTGTCTGCTAACCGGCGCCCCTGGTCTGGCCAAAACGCTGCTGGTCAAATCACTCACGCAACTGTTTAATCTCAAGTTCCAGCGCATTCAATTTACGCCTGACCTTATGCCGGCCGACATCACCGGCACCGAAATCCTCCAGCAGAGCGACGGCGAACGAAAGATGATCTTCGTGGAAGGCCCGATTTTCGCTAACATGATTCTTGCCGACGAGATCAACCGCACGCCTCCCAAAACGCAGGCGGCCCTGCTCGAAGCGATGCAGGAGCATCATGTGACCGCTTCCGGTGTGTGCTACCAGCTCAGCGAGCCGTTTTTTGTATTTGCAACACAAAACCCCATCGAGATGGAAGGTACGTATCCGCTGCCGGAGGCCCAGCTCGACAGGTTCATGTTCAACGTGTTTATCGACTACCTGCCCGAAGATGACGAGGTTGCGGTTGTCTGCCAGACTACCACAAGCGAGCCGGAACCTATCGAGCAGGTATTCACGGGCGAAGACCTGCTTCGTTTTCACAGTGTAGTGCGCAAAGTGCCAATAGCCGAGGACGTGGTGCGTTACGCGGTGAGAATCGCGGCGGCATCGCGGCCGGCTGCGGACAATAAGCTGGACTTTGTGAACGAGTGGGTCACGTGGGGAGCAGGCTTGCGCGCGTCGCAGTATATGGTGCTCGGCGCCAAGGCGCGGGCGCTGCTGCACGGCAGGTCGCACGTGAAATTCGAGGACATACGGGCCCTGTCGCATCCGGTGCTTCGGCATCGCGTCCTGATAAACTACCGCGCCGAGGCCGAAGGAGTGATTGTCGATAAACTTGTAGATCGCCTGCTGGAATCCGTCAAGGAGAGCAGCTCCAAATGAAAGACAAAGAGGCGCCATCCAATCCCGAGGTCGCTGCCGGAAGGGCCGACGGAATGATTGATCCGGTCTCGCTGATGAGGATCAAGTCGATGGAGCTGCGCGCCAAAGTAATCGTCGAGGGATTCTGGAAGGGCATTCACAGAAGCCCCTATCACGGTTTCTCGGTCGAGTTCACTGAGTACCGCCAATACACATTCGGCGACGACCCGCGCTATATTGACTGGCGACTCTACGCTCGCAGCGACAGGCTCTACATCAAGAAGTTCGAGGATGAGACGAACCTGCGCTGCCACCTGCTGATCGACCACAGCCGGTCGATGGGCTACGGTTCCGGCAGCTATACCAAGGCCCAATACGCCGGCACACTGGCGGCAACGTTGGCTTATTTTCTCTCCACCCAGGGCGATGCCGTCGGACTGGCAACATTCGACGATCAAATCAGGCAATACATGACGCCCCGCAACCGCCCGGGCTATTTGCACCGTCTAATGCTGGCGTTGGAAACTCCTCCTCAGGGTGCGACCACGGACCTGGGACCGCCGCTGCAACACGTTGCCGAGATGCTGACCAAACGCGGGCTGATCGTGTTCATTTCCGATTTGCTGACCTCTATTGACCGGCTCGAATCGGACCTGGGTTATCTGTGCGCCGGCGGTCATGATGTTGTGCTGTTTCACGTTCTGGATCCGGCCGAGCTGAACTTTGACTTCGACTCGCCGGCACTGTTCCAGGATATAGAGAGCGGGCGGAACATGTACGTCGATCCGTCCGCGGCACGGGAGGGTTACAAGCGCATGTTAGCCGAACATTTAGCCAAAGCCAAATCGACATGCAGCAACCTGGGGATCGATTATCACTTGTTCGCAACGGATCGCTCGTTCGATCTGGCCTTGCTGGACTTTCTGCACGACCGGATGCGTCGCAGGAAGCGGGTCAGACGCGCCGGCGGCCCGAAAGCCAGGAGCACGACATGAGTTTTCTATACCCGCTATTTCTGGCAGGAATCGCCGCGGTCGGCTTGCCAATCGTGCTGCACCTGATCCGGCGGCATACGCGCGACCGCGTGACGTTTAGCTCGCTGATGTTCCTTCGCACTACGCTGCCGCGATTTACGAGCCGAAGCCGTCTGCAGAACATCTGGCTTCTGGTTTTGCGGTGCATAATGTTGTGCCTGCTTGCATTTGCCTTTTCGCGCCCTTTCTTCTCGCGTCCCACCCCCGCCGGGCAAGTTCGACCGGGCAGACGAATGGTCCTGCTAATCGATACCAGTGCTTCCATGCGTCGCGACCGAATGTGGAGCCAGGCAGTCAGCGAGGCACGATCCGTCTTGGAAGGCGTAAATCCGACGGATCGCGTGTGCGTGATGAGCTTCGATCAGAGTACGCAAGCACTGATAGGATTCGAGCAATGGGCCGAGCTGGATCCCCCCCGGCGGGCTTCGGTCGCGGCCGAACAGATATCAAAGTTGTCTCCGGGTTGGGGCTCGACCGACCTTGGCCAGGCCCTGGTCGCCGCGGCGGAAGCTATCGAGGACGACGAAATCAACGAACAACAACACGCCACCGGGCTGCGCCGAGTCGTTCTTGTCAGTGACTTGCAGCAGGGCAGCCGGCTCGAAACGCTGCAAGGCTACGAATGGCCTGAAATGACTGGATTGGTAGTCAAGCAGATTACTGCCGAAGGGACCACAAATGCGTCGTTGCAGCTTCTGACGAATCGCGACGATTTAGCTGGCTCCGATGGCGCGGTCAGGCCCGGCATTCGCATCACGAACTCGCCCGATGCGACCGCGGAGCGCTTCGAGCTTAGCTGGGCCGAGACCGATGCAAACGAGGCCGAGCCGATCACAGACGTATATGTGCCCCCCGGGCGCAGCGCTGTCGTCCGTATTCCGGCTCGAACGGACGAACCGGCACGGCGTAAACTCATCCTGACAGGCGACGACCATGAGTTCGACAATGCGCTCTATCTGGCACCCTACGTGCGGCAGCAGATCAATATCCTTTACATAGGCGGCGAGAGGCCCGATGATCCCAGGGAAATGCTGTATTATGTTCGGCAATGTTTTGGCGCCAGCCGTGCTTTGAATCCAAAAATGATTTTCCGCCCCGCAGATGGTGAACTTGCTGGCGAGGACGTTGCCGCGGCACATTTCATCATCGCCACCGACGTGCTCCCACAACAGCATGTCGATGCCCTGCGGCAATACCTCGAATCTGGGCGGACGGCCCTGCTGGTCGTTAAGTCCCCGCAGGCCTCGGCGACAGTGGCGGCCCTGGCAGGGATCGACAACCTGCAATCCGAAGAAGCCGAAGTCAATGGATACGCAATGCTCGGCCGGATTGAATTCGACCATCCGCTCCTTGCGCCATTTTCCGAGCCTCGCTTCGGAGACTTTACACAGATCGGTTTCTGGAAATACCGCCGGATAGATGTCACGGATTTGCCGGGCGCCCGGGTGCTGGCCCGGTTTGACAGCAACGACCCGGCATTGTTCGAGCTGCCGGTGGGCAAAGGATCGCTGCTGGTGTTGGCTTCCAGTTGGCGCCCGTCGGACAGTCAACTCGCACTTTCATCCAAATTTGTCCCTCTGCTGTACTCAATCCTCGAATACGGCGGAGTTCTTGTAGGACAGCGGCAACAGCATTTCGTAGGTAACAGCATCCCGATGCCGGATTCACCTACATCGCGACCGACGAACATGAAAATTCGCAAACCCGACGATTCGCTGATAGACCACGATCCCGGCCGGGAGGACTTTGCGCAGACAGACCAGCCGGGGATATACACGATTGAATCGCCGGCAGGAAATCAGCTTTTCGCAGTCAACCTGCCTGCGGCTGAATGTCGCACCGCCCCGATGTCAATCGAAGATTTGGAAGAGCTTGGTGTCTCGCTTGAACAATCTGCGAGCGTGCCGGCCGATCTGGTTAAGCAGGCATCGCATCACAGGAAATTCGCCGAACTCGAATCCGAGCAGAAACTCTGGCGATGGGCGCTCGTTGCATTGCTGGCTGTAGCACTAATAGAAAGCTGGCTCGCCGGATGGCTAACCGGCCGGCCGAACACAACCAGGGGGCAGCAAGAATGATCGAAGAAGCTTTACGTAAACGAATCCAGCCGACAGTCAACCGTCGAAAGCGTTTGAATTTGGCGTTGATGTTGTCGGCCTACTGGCTTGTCGCGGGACTCGCAGGCATTGTTCTAATAGCGATAAACAGACTCTTTGGATGGGGATCGCCCGTTGTGGTTGGGCTGCTGTGCGTCGCGACTGTGCTGGTTACGATTGTGGTCTTCTACAAATCCCGCCGGATGCAGCCGGACTACAAGGCCGCCGCCCGAAATATCGAGCGGCAGCATCCTGATGCGCGGGCGCTTCTGCTGGCAGCGATAGAGCAGGAGCCCGAAGGACCGGACGGCCGGTTGGGTTATCTCCAGGAGTCGGTCATTGGCGAAGCTCTCAAACACGGAGCAAAACACGACTGGCTGCGCAGCGTCGCGCCGAGAAAGCTCATGCTCGCCAAGTGCGGCCAGATTGCATCGCTCGTATTTCTGCTCCTCGTACTCTCGCGCATCGCGCCCTCTGTGCCTTTTGTCTTTACCGGCAGAGGATATGCCCCGGCCAGAAAAGGCTACAACATCACGGTAACACCCGGGGACACCAGCGCCGAACTGGGAACGCCTGTGGTCATACTGGCACGGTTCGATGAACTCGTTCCGCCGGAGGCAAGCCTTCTGTTCGGCCGGGCCGGTGAGGAACCACAGAAGATCGTGCTGTCCAAGAATCTGAAAGACCCTGTGTTCGGCGGCATCATTCAGCAGATCAATAGCGACCTGCTCTACCATATCGAGTACGCAGGCAAGCGCACACGCGATTACAAGATAAGCGTCTATGAGCACCCAGCACTGACAAGAGCCGACGCCAAGATCGTTTTTCCATCATATACGAAACTGCCCGAAAAGGCCATAAGAGACACCCGCCGGGTAAGTGCGGTTGAAGGCTCGCAGATCAGTCTGACTTTCATTCTTAACAAGGCCGTGGCTACGGCGCAGCTTGTCGGCAGAGAAGGACCCGCTCTGGATCTGACCGCCGACGGCGAGCATCCGAACGTTTATACAACTTCAATCACCGCCGCAGAGGACGAACGCTACGAGCTGCACCTTGCCGACGCCCAGGGACTAACAAACGAGGTGCCGCAACGGTTCACAATTGACGTTCATAAGAACCTGCCGCCCGAGCTAAAGCCTCTTTTTCCCAACCGTGACGTGATGGCATCGCCTTTGGAAGAGCTGAACCTGGAGGCCGAGGTCCTGGACGACTACGGCGTAACCGGCTACGGGCTAAGTTATGCTCTTGCAGGTACACAGAGCAGGAGTGTACCGCTGGGTTTCTTAGCCGCATCGAAAGAGAAACTACTGATTGAGCACCTGTTGGCGCTGGAAGAGCTTAACGCTGAGCCAGACCAGTTGCTGACCTACTCCTTCTGGGCCGACGACGTTGGCGCCGACGGCGAAGATCGCAGGACATTCAGCGATATGTACTTCGCTGAGGTGCGCCATTTCGAGGAAATATTCCGCGAAAGCCAGTCATCCCAGAGCCGGCAACGCCAGAACCAGCAGCAGAGTGGCCAGCCGCAGGACCAACTCGCCGAGTTGCAAAAACAAATCATCCTCGCAACATGGAACATCAAGAGGCAGACCGATCAATCGGACAGCGTTGACGAGCAACAAAAAGAGGATGTCGAGGTAGTCCGTCAGTCACAGACCGACGTATTGGAAAAGGCACAGACGGCTCTGGCCAAAGCCCGTGATCCGTCCGCAGTTCAGGCGCTGCAGGATGCATCAAAGCACATGCATACAACACTGGAGCATCTTGGCGAAGCGATGGAATTGGCCTCGGCGGCGGAACTGATCCCGGCACTGGGCGCCGAGCAATCGGCCTACCAGGAACTGCTCAAACTTAAACGACAGGAAAACCAGGTCGGTCGCAGCGGCGGTCGCGGTCGCGGCGGTGGCGGCCGCTCAAATCGCTCCGAGCGGCAGTTGCAGCAACTGGAACTCAAACAAAAGGAGGACCGGTACGAGACAGAACGGTCGGCCCGGCCCCGGGAGCAGGCGGCTCAGCGAGAGGATCTTCAGGTTCTAAACCGGCTCCGCGAGCTGGCGCGGCGCCAGAACGAGATGAGCGAGAAGCTCAAAGAACTCGAAGCAGCGCTCAGACAGGCCCAGAGCGAGGAGCAGAAGCAGGAAATTCGCCGCCAGCTCAAGCGCCTCAGAGAAGAACAGCTCGAAGCGCTGCGAGACGTTGACGAACTACAGCAGCGAATGGACAGGCCTGAGAACCGCCGGCGCATGGCCGAGGCATCGGAACAGCTTGCCGATTCCCGGTCGAGAATCCGCCAGTCTGCCGAAGAGCTGGAGAAGGGGATGGTTTCGAGGGCCGTTACTTCCACGACCCGTGCCGGGCGTCAGCTTGAAGAGATGCGCGACGAGTTCAGGCGCAGGACCTCCGGCCAATTCACCGAGGAAATGCGCGACATGCGCGAGCAGGCTCAGCAGCTCGATGAGCGCCAGAAAAAGATAGCCGAAGAGATAGCGAAGCAGTTGGATTCAAAACAAAAAACACTCGTGGATTCCGGCGATAACCGCGAGCTGGCGGATCGGATTGACGAGCAAAAAAAGAGTACCGATGAGTTGATAAATCGGATGGAAGAAGTGAGCGAGGAGTCGGAGACATCCGAGCCGCTGCTCTCGAAAAAGCTCTACGACACGCTGCGCCGGGCAAGCACCGGCAATGTCGATAAATCGCTCGAAGCAGCCGGCGAGCTGCTCAGACGCAACTTCCTGCGGCAGGCGCAGGAGGTCGAGAAACCGGCCGGCAAGGGCATCGAACAGATCAGGGAAGGCGTCGAGGAAGCCGCCCAGAGCGTACTCGGCGACGAGGCAGAATCGCTGCGCTTAGCCCAACAACAACTCGATGAGCTGATCAGACAGATGAACGACGAGGCGGAGCGCGCCGGCGGCGCAGGCCGGCGCCAACCCGGCGATTCCAACGAGCCGGCGGACTCAGAGGAGAACCAGCAGCGTGCCAGCAGTAAACGTGGAGAAAGGCAACCCTCAGAGCAGCAACAGCAGGGCAGAGAATCGGCAGACGCCCGCGGGGGAGGAAATCGTCCGACGGATTCTGCTCGCGACGGCCGGCAGCAACAAGGTTCCCAGCGCAACGGCTCACAAAGGCAAGCGAACACCAGAAGCAGAAGCGCCGAAGGACGGGCCGATCCGAGGGGATGGGGCGGCGGGCAAAGGCTGCCCGACCAGTCGGGCGGCATCTACGAGAGGGGACCGCTTACCGGCGAAGACTTCAGGCAATGGTCCGACCGCCTGCGCGACGTGGAAGAAATGCTTGACGAACCTGGCCTGCGTAACGAGGCGGCAAGGGTCCGCGACCGTGCCCGTTCGATGCGAGTGGAGTTTAAGCGTCACGGCAAAGAGCCTCAGTGGGACCTGGTCAGGCAGCAGGTCACCAGGCCTTTGACTGAGCTGCGCAAGCGCATCGACGAGGAGCTGGCCAAGCTCGAGTCGAAGGAGGCATTGGTTCCGATTGACCGCGATCCGGTGCCCAGTCGTTATGCCGAATTGGTACGAAGATATTACGAGAACCTGGGGGGCGGCGATTGATGATGTTGCTTGGATCAATCTTTATCCCGTCAAACCAGTGGGCCTGGCCGGCCGGCGCAATCCTGGCTGTGGCCTTTCTGCTGCTGATCTGGTCATACCGCCGTGCGCCTGCGATCAGCGCTGCTCACGGTATCGCTTTTTGCCTCAAACTCCTGGGTGTGCTGGCGCTGGTGTTGTGCCTGACCGAGCCGCTTTGGAGCGGCAAGCGAGCCAAGTCCGGCGCGAATTTGTTCGTGGTGATAGCCGACAATAGCAGCGGGATGAATGTTCGTGACAGCGGCATGACCCAAAGCCGGGGCCAGATCCTTCAAGCCGCATTGAAAGTCGATCGCGCCGACTGGCTCGGCACTCTGGCCAACAACTTTCAGCTTCGCCAGTATGTATTTGATTCGCGGCTTCGCCGGGCAACGGACTTTTCAGAGCTGGTCTTTGACGGCAAAGCCTCTGCAATCGGTGCGACCTTGCGAACTGTCGCCGAGCGTTACCGCGGCAGACCGCTGGCAGGTGTGCTGCTGATGACCGACGGCAACGCCACCGACATGGCTGAGCAGTCCTACGATCTGTCCGGCGCGCCGCCTGTCTATCCGGTTGTCGTCGGCAGTGCCAACCCACAAAAAGATATCTCCTTAGCGAACGTCTCGGTCAGCCAGACGTCTTTCGAGGACGCCCCGGTGATGATCCAGGCCGACGTTGAAGCATCAGGCTACGCAGGCAAGACCGTGGAGGTCAGCCTGGTGGAAAACTCAGGCAACGTGGCCGAACAGCAAACATGGAAAATCTCCAGGAGCGACGAGAAAGAGGCGTTTCGTTTCCGGCTGCGTCCTGACAGGACCGGCGTCTTGTTCTATCACCTCGAGGTCGCAGAGACATCGAAGGAGGAGCCGGTAGAAGAATCCGAAGCACCGTCAGAGGCAACCCTGGCAAACAACCGGCGCACACTCGTGGTAAATCGCGGCCGGGGACCTTATCGAATTCTATACGTGTCCGGCAGGCCGAACTGGGAATATAAGTTCCTCCGGCGAGCTATTAGCGAAGATGAGAAAGTGCAGCTTGTAGGACTGCTTCGTGTCGCAAGGCGGGAGCCCAAATTCGATTGGAGAGGACGCAGAGGCGAGAGGAGCAATCCTCTGTATCGAGGATTCGACAACAAGGATGCGGACCAGACCGAGCAATACGACCAGCCCGTTCTTGTGCGTCTTAACACGCGCGATGAGGCGGAGCTTCGCGACGGATTTCCCAAGACCGAAGAAGAGTTGTTCGGCTATCATGCAGTCATTCTCGATGACATCGACGCCGAGTTTTTTTCGCACGACCAGATGGAACTGATCCAGCGTTTCGTCGCCGAGCGCGGCGGCGGGTTCCTGATGCTCGGCGGCAAAGAATCGTTTCGGGAGGGCGGGTACCATCGCACACCCATAGGCCGCACGCTGCCGGTTTATTTAGACCGGCTGCCCGAGGCTGAGACTACGGCTCAAATCCGTTTGAAAATGACACGCGAAGGCTGGCTGCAACCCTGGGCCAGGCTGCGCGACAATGAACAGGATGAACAGCGACGGCTCTCGGAGATGCCTGCATTTGACGTGCTCAACCGGGTCCGCGCCATCAAGGCCGGCGCCAGGATAGTCGCCACTGTCGGCGATGAGCAGACACAAGAGTTCCCTGCCCTGGTCGTACAGCGATTCGGCAACGGGCGCGCCGGGGCACTGACTATCGGCAATATTTGGCGCTGGGGTATGGAACGGGCTGAAATGCGCGACGATATGAACAAGTTCTGGAGACAGACACTGCGCTGGCTCGTCGCCGACGTGCCGGACCGGATTTCATTCCAGGTCGCACACAAGCGCGACCGGGCGAATCAGCCGGTAATGCTCCAGGTTTGCGCTCGCGATAAAGATTTTGAGCCGATGGATAATGTTTCGGTTGTTATCGAAGTGCGCGATCCCAATAATCAGACGGCGCGACTGAGGGCCGAACCGGTGCCCGGTGAAAGCGGCGTGTTCGAGGCCGTACATATCCCGCGCTTTAGCGGCGGCTACTTCGCACGGGCGGTCGTAACCGATGAAAAGGCAAATGAGATCGGCGACGCGGAGACCGGATGGGCCGTCGATCTTGAGGCCCGTGAATTTGGATCTATAAGGACCAACCGGCCGCTGCTGGAAAAAATCGCCCGGCAGACAGGTGGCCAGGTTATCGAGCTTGACGGATTGGACGATTTTGCCCGCAAGCTGCCCAGCCGGAATGTTCCGGTTACGACCACACAGATCAAGCCTTTATGGGATCTGCCGGGGATTCTCCCTGCGGTCTTTATGTTTAGTTTGATATGTTTCGCAGGCGAATGGACTTTGCGCCGCTGGAAGGGACTGCCGTGAAAGCTAAAGCCTTAACAACGCTGTTGGTCGGCATATTGCTGCTCGGTGCGGTTGTTCGCTCGGTACATGCGGCAGAGCAAGAAGACCACGATAAGCCCACGGTGGTAGCTGTGGTGGGCGCCGGCGGGACACCGGAGTACACAGCCCAATTTGGCAAATGGGCCGGCCTTTGGGAGCAAGCTTGCTCGAAAGGCGACGCGAGATTTGTCACAATTGGCCTGGATGAAGCTGAGGTGTCCGACGATCGCACGAAGCTGCAGGAAACACTGACGGCAGAAATCGACCGGAGCCATGCGGCCTTGTGGCTTGTCCTGATCGGGCATGGGACTTTCGACGGCAGGACGGCGAAATTCAACCTTCGCGGCCCCGACATCTCAACCGACGATCTGACCGAATGGCTCAAACCGGTATCCAGACCGGTCGCAGTGATCAACACCTCCTCATCAAGCTCCCCTTTCCTCAGTAAGCTCTCTGCGCCGGGACGGGTCGTGATAACCGCAACCAAGAGCGGCTTCGAGCAAAGCTACGCACGGTTCGGACAATACCTCGCCGATGCAATCGCCGAGCCACAGGCGGACCTTGACAAGGACGGTCAGACTTCCCTGCTGGAAGCTTTTCTGACCGCCTCCGGCCGCGTTGACGAATTCTACTCGGCCGCCGGCCGGCTCGTTACAGAGCACGCCCTGCTCGACGACAACGGAGATGGACTCGGTACGCGGGCCGATTGGTTCCGCGGCATACGGCCCGTGAGAGAGGCTGAAGACGATGCGCCTCTCGACGGATACCGCGCCCACCAGTTTCACCTGGTTCGCAGCCGGGCCGAGCGCGAAATGCCGGCCAACCTGCGGGCGCAGCGGGACCGGCTTGAGCTTGAAGTTATGAAGCTGCGCGATGAAAAAGAGAAGTTCACCGAAGATGAGTATTATTCGAGACTCGAAGCATTGCTCTATGAGATCACTAAAATCTATGAGCAGTCCGACACGGTCAATGATGATCCCGAGTAGCTGTTCATTCGGTTAGCAAATGCACATCAGATTTGACAAATGTGCTTTTCAAAGAAATTCAACAATTCCGGCAAGTCAATCTCATGCCCGCCCTCGTGGACATCCAACACCGCATCTCCGGGCTTGCCCAAATCACGATAAATCGTTCCGACCTCTTCCATTGCCTGACGGGCCAGCGGGACATAGAACTGGCTGGGCGGCTCAAGCATGCCGTTCTGACATTGCAGCGGTCGCGGGGCGATCAGAGAATAAACATCGGCAAAATCGACCAGTTCTCTAAGCCCTTCAAACTTCCAGCACATACAATGGTTTTTCTCCATGTGGTCCATGGTGGTTAGAAAACCGGAACTGACAGTCGCGGCAATTCTTTCATCCATAGCCCCCAACCACATCGCCATCTCACCTCCGAGCGACAGTCCGGCACAGCCAATTCCGGAGCGATCCACTTCGGGCATGGACTCCAGGTAATCGACACACCGAATCAAATCCCACAAACGCTCTCCCATAAGTGATCGATCCTTTTCATAGACCTTGTGCTGACTGACGGTCGTGGATATGGTCACATAACCTTTTCCAGCCAAAACAGTGCCGAATCCCTTGTAGATGTGATTTGATTTTGCCTTCGCACGGTCTTTGGCGACAGTGATCTTATCGTACGGGCTGTACAGACTGCTGCCGTGACCGCCCATGCAAACAACCGCTGGCAAAGGCCCTCGATGCAAAGCCGGTATCGTGACCACGAGCCGGATTCGCCTGGTGGATGTGGAATTTATTTCTAACTCTTTGACTCGATACGTGTGCCTGTCGGCGGAAAAAAGTACCTCAGGTTCCAGGAGTATCGCATCTTTCGTCCGAACCAGATCGTCTATCTTGAGCAGTTGTGACAGTTCAGCTCTAACATTACTTTGCCAGCTCCCGGCGTCATCCGCCGACCGTGATGTATATTTCATCTTACGGTACTGAGGCGAAGAGTCCCGACTCTGTTCTGCTGCCGACCTCCCGACAGAGGCATAGAGAAACACAAACACAGCGGCAGGAATAATCAACTTGTGGATTCGCATTTGTCACCTGCTCTTTCACACACAATCACCAGGAGAATTCTTGCTCGTCCTTTTTGGACCACTGATAACATTGTAACAGAAATTTGCATTCTATTCCAGAGCGCGGCGTCATTAGTTTACAACACGACGGTCGTTCAGAATTCGCACATTTCGATGACTTCGGCGGCAAATATGTGAAAGCAGATTTCAGTTGATTGCAATTGAGAGAAGGTTTCTATATGATGGCGGGATAATCAGAGGGCGTTGATACGTAAGATTTCGCCAATCCGGCACATTGAATCTCTGAGTAACCACAAATGAGCACCGAACTGTTGTGCGTCCTGGCGTTGCTGCCCATCATCGCGGTGGCATTCTTTCTGGTTGTGCTGCGCTGGCCGGCCAGTCGAGCGATGCCGGTGTGCTATCTTGTAGCCGTGGTGCTGGCTCTATTCGTCTGGCAGGTTCCCGGTCTGAGAATAGCCGCCGCTTCGATCAAAGGGCTGGTGATTGCGGGAACCTTGCTCTACATCATTTTCGGGGCGATCCTGCTCTTGAATACGCTGCACGAGAGCGGCGGACTGCGAGCCATCCGGAAGGGTTTCACCGATATTACACCGGATCGGCGAATTCAAGTTATCATTATCGCCTGGTTGTTCGGCTCGCTCATGGAGGGAGCGGCGGGATTCGGCACGCCCGCGGCGATTTGCGTGCCGCTCCTTGTCGGCCTGGGATTTCCGCCGCTGGCCGCGGTGGTGTCCGGAATGATTATTCAAAGCACGCCTGTGTCCTTTGGGGCGGCGGGCACTCCCATTCTCATCGGAGTCAATAAGGGCCTCTTCCCTGAACAAGCCGTGCATGATTATGCTCAGCAAATTGGCTTTAGTGAATGGGGCGATTTCCTGGCTATGATCGGCGTAAAGGTGGCTCTGCTGCACGCCGTGGCCGGGGTGCTGATTCCGCTGATACTCGTTTCATTTCTCACTCGCTTTTTTGGCAGGAACAAGTCCTTTCGCGAGGGACTGCGAGTTTGGAAGTTCGCCATATTTGCCAGTTTGGCAATGGTGATACCTTATCTGATCGTGGCATTTACCTTAGGGCCAGAATTCCCCTCTTTGCTGGGTGGCCTTGTGGGTTTAGTCATCGTAACGACCGGCGCGCGCAAAGGTTTCCTGATGCCGCACAAAGACCAGCATTGGGAATTCGACGAGAGCGAGAACTGGGACCCGGACTGGACCGGCAAGATCGAGATCAGCGAAAACGAAAGCAACACCACGATGCGTCTGGTGAAGGCCTGGATACCCTACTTGCTCGTGGTATTGTTTCTGATCCTGACTCGATTGAAAGCGCTGCCGTTGGCCGGCCTGGTCAAATCATGGACAGTGACATTGCCGAATCTGCTGGGGACTGGAATTACCTCGGAGTTCCAGCCGCTCTATCTACCGGGGACTATTTTTGTTCTGGTCTCGTTCATGACGTACTTTATACATAGAATCGACCCGGCCTCTTACAAACGCGCCTGGGGCAGCTCGATCAAGACCGGGCTGGCCGCCTCGAGCGCCCTTGTTTTCACCGTCCCGATGGTGCAGGTGTTCATCAACTCCGACGGCGGAGCTGCCGGCTACGCCAAGATGCCGATAGCGCTGGCAGAGGGCGTAGCGGCTTTGGCCGGTTCGGCCTGGCCTATCTTTGCCCCGTTCATAGGCGGGATTGGTGCGTTCGTAGCAGGCAGCAACACTATCAGTAATATGATGTTCTCCCTGTTCCAATTTGACGTCGGCCGGCGAATCGGCGTCGATCCGAGCTGGGTAGTTGCGCTGCAGGCCGTCGGCGGCGCGGCCGGGAATATGATATGTGTGCACAACGTTGTCGCCGCTTCAGCCGTTGTGGGATTGTTGGGCAAAGAGGGGCTTGTGATTCGCAAGACGTTGCTGCCATTTTTCTACTATTGGCTGCTCGTCGGGGCTGTGGGCTACTCGGTGGTGTGGTACGCTAAAGACGGAGCGTTGAACCTGGGGACGGTGATTGCAGCCCTGATCGTCCTGACCGCCATCATAGTCATTCGTTGCGGAGTTATTCAAAAGAATAAAGGGGAAAGCTCTTGAAGACTATCGCTCTACAATTTGGTAACAGCCATATTGAGGTAGGTGTCCCCGGCGAGTCTGATATTCTGTCGGCAGGGAAGATCGCGGTTTTGTCCCACCCGGCTGCCGAGGTCCGCCGCAGTTTGCGCAAACCTACTGGAACTGCTTCTCTTGCGGTGCTGGCCCGGGATTGTGACAACGCTGCTGTCGTGGTATCGGACAGCACCAGACCGGTGCCGTACAAGGGGCCGAACGGTATTTTGAAGCCGATCATAGAGACGCTCAAACAAAACTCGGTCAACGACATCAAGATCATCGTAGCCTGCGGCACTCACCGGCCGATGACCGAACCTGAACTGAGGGATATGCTGGGTGACGCGGCTTTTCAAGACGGAGTCGAAGTGATGAATCACGTCTCGACGGATGATTCGATGCTGAGATCTATCGGCGGCACCGACCGAACGCCGGAGGTAATGGTCAATCGTTATTATCTCGACGCTCAACTGAAAATTGCCACCGGCCTTGTTGAGCCGCACTTTATGGCGGGATTCTCCGGAGGCCGAAAAGCTATCTGTCCCGGCATTTGCGGCCAAGGTGTAACTTACGGGCTACATTCGGCCTCCATACTGAACGAAGAAGGCTCGACGAACCTGGTCCTTAAAGGTAATCCCTGTCACGAAGAAGCTCTACGCATCGCCAGGATGGCCGGCGTTGACTTTATTGTAAATGTGACCATTGACAACAACAGGAAAATGACAGGAGTCTTTGCCGGGGATCTGGAAGATGCTCACCAGGCAGCCGTTGAGCATCTCCGCAGCTACGCGACGATTCCGGTAAGCAAATTGTACGATGTGGTGATTATCCCGGCCGGCGACGTCGGCGTAAACCATTATCAGTGTGTTAAAGCCGTTTTTGAAGCTTCCCGCGTTGCCAAACCCGACGGCAAGGTCGTTCTTTTGGGTAATCTGACCGATCCTGATCCTGTAGGCAATCCGAACTACAAGGACATGCTTCGCTTGGCAATTCGCCTGGGATCCGACGGCTTTCTCCAGAAAATCTTAGCCAAAGACTGGACTTTCGTGCCCGACCAATGGGAAGTGCAAATGTGGGCGAAAGCCTACCGCCGCCTGGCCAGCCCCGGGGAGATTTACATCTGCGCGCCGCAACTCGAAGATTGCCCAGGGGATTTGCTGCCCGAGACAAACGTGGCGGCACGAAATAAACGGCTCAAAGACGAGTCGAACGTGGATTTCGCCCGCAGAATTCTGCAACAAACGATAGATGAGCTGACCAAAGGATTTGCCGGCAAAGAAACGCTCGTACTTCCGGACGGGCCTTATGCCGTACCGCTGGATGCGCATTTGATGTAAACACAGGGCTATGTGCCTGTAAATTATCGCTTCGGCAGGTCGGGGAACACACCTGAGACGGCATTGTTGACAAGCCGGTGGTCGTGGATGTTCAGCGCTGCGGCGCGGCCGGCATCCACAGCGGCAAAAGCGTCAACTCCAAGCGAGGCAAGCTCCCGCACAAACGGCAGGGTCGCATTGCACAACGCCTGGCTGGACGTCCTGCTCACGGCGCCGGGTATGTTAGTGACGCAATAATGCACGACACCATCGACAATATAGGTGGGTTCATGATGGGTGGTCGGCCGGCATGTCTCAATGCAACCGCCCTGATCGACGCAAACGTCAACGACAACGCTGCCGGTCTTCATTTTCTTCAACAGCGAGCGGTCGATCAGAATTGGCGACCGCCCCCCGGGAATCAGCACGGCACCAATCACCAGGTCCGCGTGAACCGCGTAGCTTTCTATCGCATGTGGGTCGCTGTAGATAGTCGTAACGTTGGCAGGCATAATCTCATCGAGGTATCGCATCCGGTCGAGGTTGATATCCATGATGGTCACGTTTGCACCCATCCCGGCGGCTATGCGCGCAGCGTTAGTGCCGACGACTCCCCCGCCGAGGATCAGGACATTTGCCGGCGCCACGCCGGTAACGCCGCCCAACAAAATCCCCCGTCCCATCATCGGCCGCTCCAGATACTTGGCGCCTTCGTGTATCGACATTTTACCGGCCACCTCGCTCATCGGCGTAAGCAGCGGGAGCCGGTCCTGCGCGTCTGCCAGGGTCTCATACGCAACCGCGGCTATCCCAGCCTCCAGACACCCGACGGTCAACTCGCGCGAAGCGGCAAAGTGGAAATAGCAGAATACTGTCTGCCCCTCGTGAAGCAGAGATATCTCGGGCGGCTGAGGCTCCTTGACCTTGACAATCAATTCCGCCCGGGCGTAAATATCCCGGGCAGTCTCCACGACTTCGGCTCCGACGCAGGAGTACTGCTCGTCGGCAAAGCCGCTGCCGACGCCCGCTCCCTGTTCGATAAGCACGGTGTGACCGTCCCGGCCCAGCAGCTCGGCGCCTACGGCAAGCATGCCCACACGGTATTCATCTGTCTTGATCTCTTTTGGAACGCCAATAATCATCCTGATTCCTATCAATTCCAACGAACGCGATTTGGTTAATCCGTATCCTTAATACCTAAGTCGTCTTTTGTCAGGATGGACTCGAATTTGTAGCCCGCTTCGGTTATGTTCTCTCCAGCTCCCTGCTTGCGGTCGATTACGCAGACGATCTTCTTGACCGTCGCGCCGGCGTCGGTAATGACCTTTGCTGCCTCGAGGACCTGTCCGCCGGTAGTAGCGATGTCTTCAACGAGCAGAACAACGTCGCCGGCCTTCATGACACCTTCGACTAATTTACCGGTGCCGTAACCCTTTTTGCTGTTGCGGATGATGACCCAGTTTTTGCCGCACTCCATTGCAGTTGCCGCCGCTAAGGCAACGCCGCCCAATTCGGCGCCGGCTATCAAGGTAACATCGTCGCCCACGTACCCGGCGAATTCTTCGCCGAGGCCTTTGAGTATGTCCGGGCAGGTCTCGAACAGGTACTTATCGAGATAGTATTTGCTCCGCTTGCCGCTGCGAAGGACAAAATCACCTTCAAGGTAAGCGGTCTCCTTGATACGTTTAATCAATTCTTCTCTGGTCATAATAACGTTACCTATGAATTAAATAAAAAGGGTAATACGCATCCCGTGATGAACCTGCCGGCATCGGAGCACAGGAAAGCGACGCTTTCCGCAATATCCTGCGGCGAAGTGTTGCTACGTTGTTGCCAGGCCGGGCCATGTTCACACTGTTCAATAGCCTCGGCCAGGCTGTCGATCGCGGGTACAGGGCCCGGGCCGACAACGTTCATGGTTACACCATGACGCCAGGCCTGGTCACGCGCCTGGAGCAACGCATGCGTTCTGGCGGCCTTGCCCACGTTGTAAGAATAAGCAGGCGATTCATAAGGCGGCAACAGTGCAATGCCAATGACTCTTCCCCACTTCCGTTTATACATTTGAGGCAGCACCAGCGGCATCAAATGGAGGAAAGGCGCGACCTCATGCTGAACATCCTCTATTGCAGCTAATGAGTCAAGTTTGTCGATAGGTTCCGGATGCCATCCTGCGCCGGGATTGACGATACAAATATCGATCCGGCCAAAATGCTCAATCGTCGTTTTCACTAAATTTCTACAGTCATCAGCTTTGAATACATCGGCCCCAATAGCAACCGCGTCGCCGGCATGACTCTGAACATGGCTGACTATGGCTTGTGCTCCATCTTTGCTCGTACGATAATTTATGGCAACTTTCGCGCCTTCACGAGCCAGGGTCAGCGCAACGCTGCGCCCCATGCCACTGCCGGCAGAACCTGTGACCAAAGCCACTTTGTCTTTCAAGTCCATCTTGTTCTTTAGACGTTCAGCTTCACTTTCTTGTTGATTTCTTTCCGGTACCTATTGCGAATAGGGGTGACAATGTCCCTGGTAAATTCATCGACCTGCTGCGGGGCCCTTCCGATGTAAGCTTCAGGATTCAGTATCTTTTTAAGATCGACTTTGGCAAAGGCGATGTCCGCCTTGAGCCGGCCTACCAGGTCATTGGGCTTGCCAAGCTTCTTGACCTGCGCTGCGGCAGCCTGTGAGTGCAGCCTTATTTTCTCGTGCAATTCCTGCCTGTCGCCGCCTGCCTTGACCGCAGCCATCAGTATATTCTCGCTGGCCATAAATGGCAGCTCCGCCATAACTCGCGCTGCTATCACCTTCGGGTAAACCACAAGTGCGCCCGTGACGTTGATAAGGATCTGAAGAATCCCGTCAACCGCCAGGAAGGCTTCGGGGATGACGACCCTTCTGTTGGCCGAGTCGTCGAGCGTTCGTTCAAGCCACTGCTCGGAGGCGGTCATCTGCGGACTGGAGGCCAGGCTGAGCACCAACCTGCTAAGCGAGGTTGCTCTCTCACAGCGCATCGGATTTCTTTTGTACGCCATCGCCGAGGAACCGATCTGCGATTTTTCAAACGGTTCTTCGATCTCTTTGAGGTTTGCGAGCAGCCGAATGTCGTTGCACATTTTGTGAGCCGACTGGGCTACCGAAGCTAAGGTGTTGACGACGAGGGCATCGATCTTTCGCTGATACGTTTGGCCCGTCACGGCACAGATTTTCTTGAAGCCGAACGCGGCGGCGACAGCTTTATCGAGCTGCTTGACTTTGCCGTGTTTGCCGTCGAAGAGTTCCAGGAACGAGGCCTGTGTTCCGGTCGTGCCCTTGACACCTCGAAAGGGCAGCGTTTCGAGCCGATGTTCGATCTCCTGCAAGTCCATCACGAACTCGTAACACCACAGCGTTGCTCTTTTACCGACAGTTGTCAACTGGGCGGGCTGATAGTGCGTAAAGCCCAACGTCGGCAGCGAACGATATTTCTTTGCGAACTTGCCAAGCAGGTTTATCACCGCCGCCAGCTTACCTGCGATCAGCTCCAGCGCTTCTCGAATGATTATCAGATCGGCGTTATCGCCCACGTAGCAGCTTGTCGCGCCGAGGTGGATTATCGGTGAGGCTTTGGGCGCTGCATCGGCGAACGTATAGACATGTGCCATCACATCGTGCCGGAATTGCTTTTCGTAGCGAGCGGCCCTCCTGAAATCGATATCGTCAAGGCGACCGGCCATCTGCTTTATCTGGACCTGCTTTATATCCAGGCCGAGCTTCTTCTGCGCCCTGGCAAGTTCCAGCCAGAGCCTGCGCCAGGTGCCGAACTTCTTCTGCGCCCCAAAAAGCTCAGCCATTTCCTTTGAAGCGTTTCTCTCAACAAGAGGACTTGTGTAAACGTTTCTGTCTTTAGCCATTTTGTTCTCGATGTCAGAGTCTATTCGGTATCAAGTTTTGCCTGACGACCAGCTAACAATTGCTCGATTTCTTCGATATCTTTTTCGCCCAAATTCCAATCAGACGCGGGAGTTGTCTCGGCAATTTGGTCGGGTCTTCGCGCTCCCGCGATGGCGGAGGTAACTTCGGATCTGCGAAGGACCCAGCTAAGGGCCAACTGCGCGCAGGTCCTGCCGTTGCGCTCGGCAATTGCCTTCAAGCCTTCGACAAGCTCCATCGTGGCGCTGAACTGTGGCTCTTGAAAATCGCGGTGCCTTCTTCGATGATCGTCCGCGGCCAGAGACGCGAGCCTTTCGGCGCTGAACTTGCCCGTTAGCAGGCCTCTCTGCATCGGACTGTATGCGACAACGCCGATATCGTTCTCGGCACAATATCCCAGAAGCTCATCTTCGACTTTGCGATGGAGCATACTATAGGGCGGCTGAAGCGAAGCGACCGGGTGAATCTTTTGCGCACGCTTGATCTGCCCGACGCTGAAATTCGATACCCCGATGTATCGAGTTTTTCCCTCTTCGCATAGCCTGGTCATCTCTTCCCAGGCCTCCTCCATGTCTTCGTCAGGATCGGGCCAGTGCATCTGGTATAGATCTATGACTTCGACGTCGAGTCTTTTCAGGCTTGCGTGACATTCATCGCGGATGCTCTGTCGTTTCAGGCATGTCAGCTTCTCCTTCTTTTCATTCCACAGGATTCCGCATTTTGTCGCTATTATCGGTTTGTAACTTGTCTGCTTGAGGGCCTGCCTGATAAGCTCCTCCGAATGACCCAGGCCGTAAGCGGGGGCGGTGTCTATCCAATTGATACCCGTGTCGAGCGCAGCCAAGATTGCGGCAATCGCTTCATCGTCATCCTGCGGTCCCCAGCCGAACTGCCAGGGGCCGCCCATCGCCCAGGTACCTAAGCCGATGGTGGTCAGCTCAAAATCGGTATATCCTAATTTTCTTGTTTGCATAATTTCGCTCCGAAAAAATGCCGGTACAATAGCATATTCGCAATTCAATCGCTTATCAACTTCTTGTCCGCGCAAGATACACAGAAGCACTTAATCTGCTAAAAGGACATACGTCCGTCCGACCTTTGTGTTGAACTCAATTGTCTTCCCGGAGACAGACCTGTCCGATTCGAGCTTGACCGCTGCGACCGAGCGAACCGAGCATTTTCCACCAAGCTTCGAGCGTATCACAGCACTGCTGAGCTTGTCGTCCTTCCAGACGATGTCCACTTCAAAGCCGCCTCTGGCCCGCAAACCTTTGACATAACCGTCGGGCCAAGCCTTCGGCAAAGCGGGCAGCAGATGGATTTCATCGGTGTGGCTTTGCAGAAGCACCTCGGCGATACCGGCTGTGCCGCCGAAGTTACCGTCGATCTGGAACGGCGGGTGAGTATCGAAAAGGTTAGGCAGCGTCGATTTTCTAAGCAGCGCCAGCACGTTTTCATGGACTTTTTCGCCGTCGTGCAGACGGGCCCAGAAGTTAATGATCCATGCCCTGCTCCAGCCGGTATGCCCGCCGCCGTGCGAGAGGCGATACTCCAGCGACTTGCGAGCCGCTGCCGCCATGTCCGGGGTAGAGTTCACGGTGATTTGTTTGCCGGGGTGCAGGGCGAACAAATGCGAAACATGCCGGTGGCCCGGACTTGGCTCCTCAAACTCCTGGTTCCATTCCAGGAGCCGACCGTCCGAACCTATCTTAGGCCCGGCAAGGTTTCGACGAGCGGCCTTTACCTGTGAGGTGAACTCATCGTCAATGCCAAGTATCTTGGCGGCTTCGATGCAGTTGGTGAACAAGTCATGGATGATCTGCTGGTCCATTGCCGGGCCCATCGTCAGATTCGAGTTCTTACCGTCAGGTGTGCGGAAGCGGTTTTCAGGCGATATCGACGGGCCTGAGACAAGTCTGCCTGTTTTCGGATCCTCGACGAGATAATCGAGGAAGAACTCGGCGGCTTCTTTCATAGCGGGATAGGCCCTGTCTGCCAGAAATTCCCGGTCGCCGCCGAATGCGTAGTGTTCCCAGAGATGCTGGCAGCACCATGCGGCTCCGGTGGGCCACATGCCGTATCCGACGTTTCCTATAGCACTGGTCCAGAACCACGCATCGGTTGTATGGTGGGCGACAAAGCCGCGGCAGCCATAAACATCCTTTGCCGTCTTTCTGCCGCGGGGGCGCAGGTTGTCCACCAGATCGAAGAACGGCTCGTGACATTCCGACAGATTGCACACCTCCGCGGGCCAGTAGTTCATCTGGACGTTGATGTTGATGTGGTAATCGCAGTTCCAGGGGGCCTTGATGTGGTGGTTCCATATACCCTGCAGGTTAGCCGGCATACAGCCGGGGCGCGAGCTGGATATCAGAAGGTAGCGCCCGAACTGGAAGTACAAAGCGCACAGATCAGGATCGTCGCCGCCTACTTTCATTGCAGCCAGACGCTCGTCGGTAGGCTTGTCTGCCGCATCGGTCACACCGAGGTTCAACTCCACCCTCCTAAACAGGCGCCGGTGTTCGGCTACGTGTGCCCGTCTCAGCTCGGTATATTCTTTCTTGCCGGCACGAGCCAATTGCTCGTTACAGACAAGCTCCGGATCATTGGCGCGATAGTCGGTGGCGGCAACTATCAGCAGCGTGGCCGTGTTGGCATTCTCCAGGCGCAGGCCCTCGTCTGTCGCCGTTAATCTGCCGCTTTCGTGGACAATCCTCAACTGCGCCTCGAACTTAACACCCTTGTGCTCACCTTGTTGCGTAGCCTGGCCTCTCATCACGATTCGGTCGGGAGCGATTGTTTCGACAACAAAGTCCTCGGGTCGGGATAGGCTCGCGTCGAATGTGATTTGTGCCGGCTTATCGCACGAGAGCCTCACAACAATGCACCGGTCAGCGGGACTGGAGAATATCTCGCGTTTAAAAGTGGCGCCACCAGCCCGGTAGCTGACGGATACAATCGCGCTGTCGAGATCGAGCTGTCGACGGTAGTCGGTTACGGGCTGTCCGCCCTTGAATCGCAGCTTTAAGTCTCCAAGCGTCTGATAGCTGCGGATGAGCCGCTGGCCCATGAATTCCCGCTGCATGATCTTTTGGCCTTCGACGTACTTGCCCTCGAAAATCAACCGACGGGCCTCAGCCAGGTGTTTGTGGGCGCCAACGCGGTCCCGCTCGATAGGCCGGCCCGCCCAAACGGTGTCTTCATTAAGCTGCAACTGCTCGGTCTCTACTGTGCCGAAGACCATCGCCCCCAACCGTCCGTTCCCAACGGGCAACGCCTCGGTCCATTTCTGGGCCGGTTTGTTGTACCATAACTTCAGATTATTCCATTGAGCCTGCGCGCCGGGCACTTGGAATCCGGCCGCAAGCAATATCGAAACGACTGCTGCTTTCAAGTGTTTCATTTTCGGCTCTTATCAATGAAGTGGAATTGAGATTATGTAAATTTGACCGGTTGTGGTTTCAAACTCCACAACATTCTCTTGAGGCTTTGTGGTCCTGGCCGGTTTATCGTTGAACATCACTGCGACAGGCTCGCTTGAGCGGATTCTGCACTTGTTGCCGAGTTTTGAACGAATCACGCTTTTGGTCAGTATCCCATTTTTCCAGTGGATATCCACTTCAAAGCCGCCCCGGGCGCGCAGGCCCTTGATGTACCCGGCAGGCCAGACCGAGGGCAGCGCCGGCAGCAAATGGAGTTCACCGAGGTGGCTTTGGAGCAGCATCTCAGCGATTCCGGCCGTGCCGCCGAAGTTGCCGTCGATCTGGAACGGCGGGTGGGCGTCGAACATGTTCGGAAACATTCGCTGCGGAGTCAGAAGGCTGCTGAGCATTTTGTACGCGTGGTCTCCGTCCTCGAAGCGCGCCTGGAAATTGACTTTCCAGGCCATCGACCAGCCTGTGCCGCCGTCGCCGCGGAATTCCAATGACTTGCGTGCCGCGGCGAAAAGGTCGGGCGTACCCCGGCGCGTTATTTCTTTGCCCGGGTGCAATCCGAACAGGTGCGAGACATGCCGGTGCTTGTTTTTCGGATCGTCCTTGTCTTCGAGCCACTCCTGTAGCTGGCCGTATTGACCGATCTGATTGGGCGCGATTCGGCCTCGCAACTCTGTGAGCTTGCGCCGGAAATCTTCGTCCACGCCGAGGACCTCTGAAGCTTTGATGCAGTTAGTGAACAAATCACGTATGATTTGATGGTCCATCGTCGGGCCGGCTACGAGGCCGCCATTCTCAGGCGAATTGGACGGCGTACTTATCAACCAGCCGGTTTTCGGATCTTCCACCAGAAAATCCACGAAGAACGTTGCCGCACCTTTCATCAAAGGATAGGCGCGCTTTTTGAGAAACTCCTTGTCGCCGGTAAAAGCGTAGCGCTCCCAGAGATCCTGACAGAGCCAGGCCCCTCCCGTGACCCATATACCGTGATTTGCGGCATTTATGGGGGCGGCGCCTCGCCACAGGTCGGTGTTATGGTGCAGGACCCAACCCCGGCAGTTGTAGTGTGCCTTAGCCGTTTTAGCGCCGGAGACAGCAACGTCGTCGAGCAGGTCGAAGAGCGGCTCGTGGCATTCGGAAAGAGCGGTCACCTCGGCGGGCCAATAGTTCATCTCGGTGTTGATGTTGGTTGTCCACTTGCTTTCCCAGGGAGGGTCGATCTTGTCGTTCCAGATACCCTGTAGATTGGCCGGCTGTGAGCCGGGGCGCGAGCTTGCGATAAGCAGGTAGCGGCCAAACTGATAATAAAGCTCCATCAGTTCAGGGTCATTTTGCCCGGCAAAGTTCTTTATCCGCTCGTCCGTCGGCCGCTCAGCTACGTCGCCGGTTCCCAGCTCGAGCGCGGTCCTGCGGAACAGTCGGCGATGATCGTCCACGTGCTCTTGCCGTAACACGTCATAGTCCCTGGCACGAAGCGCTCCTATAGTATCATCGCAGCGTTGCTTCGGGTCAGCACTGACATCTCGGAAGTTCTCAAAACTCGTAGCCGCCGCGAGAACCAACGTCGCCGAGTCAGCGTTCTCAACCTCCAAGGTCTCGTCAACAGCTTTTGCTTTGCCACCTTGAGCCTGGCAGCCCAGCCGAGCTGCAAACTTCAGTACGCTTGGCTTCTTCCGTTTTGACCGTCTGTCCATGTACTCATGAAGTTGACCACGCATCATAAGGGACCTATTAGCGACTACCAACGTTTGCGAGCCTGGGTGCGGACTATCCAATTTTGCGGTGAATGTGAGTCGTCCTGGCTTATCACAGGTCAGGCTGACAACAATCACCTGGTCGGGGAAGCTGGAGAAGACCTCGCGTGTAAAAGTCGCGTCGCCTGCGCGGTAGCGAACCGTGGAGATGCCAGTGTCGATGTCCAACTGACGGCGATAATCGCTGTACTCGTCGTGGCCCGGGAAGTTTAGGAGCAGATCGCCGAACGGCTGATATTTTTCCTGTCGGAGCGGCACGCTCATCATGTGCTCGGCCGCGAGTTTGTCGGCCTGGCGCTGCTGACCGTCGAAGAGCAGCTTACGGACAGCCGGCAGGTATTCAGCCGCTCCTTCGTGGTGGTATTCGTGCGGCCGGCCGGTCCACAATGTGTCCTCGTTGAATTGGAGTCGTTCCTGTTGCGTGCCGCCGAATATCATTGCCCCCAGACGCCCGTTTCCGACCGGCAACGCCTCGGTCCAATCTTGTGCGGGCTGTCGGTACCAGAGTTTCATACCGCTCCAGTTCTCCCGGTCAAAACGATTGCGAGCAGCATTGCCCGTTACACACCCCAACACTACAAAACAAAGAATCGTCAAGCATAAAGTAAACACGACTGCACTTTGGTTGATCGTTCTTGTTCCTGGTTTCTGTGCGTTCATAGCAATTCTCTGTCTAAACCAGCCCTGCCTGAGACTGCCGTGAGCAGCCGGTTATCTTTGAAATTCAGGCTTCCAACGACGGCTCTGAAGACCTGCTCAGCGAACCCGGAATCGCCTGTAATCTCATACACCTCGATATCGAGCTGCCGGTTGTCCGGCAGCTCCGCAGTGCCCATATACATCGTTGGGGGCATTTCCTCGCCCGTTACATGAGTCCAGCCAACAATGAGCGTATCCGTGTGTATCAGGTCTGTCCGTACAACCACACCACGAACTTCGAACTCTTGCTCAAATCGCATCAGCGGCGTAGTTTTCTCGGCAGCTAACAGGTATCGGCAGACTACCCTGGCGGTCGGTTTGCTCGAAACGAGGGCGAAATCGCTTCTCAAAGTGAAACCATTGGCCTGACGCCTCCATTGCCGCTGACTTTGCCAGCCGTTGCCTGTCGGCACCGAGACCGATAGACCCGTACGAGACAGCGGGACCGGCTCTGAGAGCACGAGGGCGGACTTCAGGGCAACTACCAGGCGGGCAGTTAGCAAGGCGGCAACAAAGAGGCCCAAAAGGGCTACCTTATCGGCCGCGAGTTTTTTTACTTTGTTAGTATCGGTCATAGATGCGGTAATAGTAATCAATGGCGGCACTGTTTTCAAGCCTGTCTTTCGATTCGCCGCCGCCGGCCGGCAGGAATTTGGACATATTTGGTATAAATTGTATTTTGTTGGCGGCTGATTCATTCATATATTTTTAAAGAGTTCCCTGAGAACAAAGTGGGTCCGAAATGATCTCAGGGTCCTGAGAAGATGTTGTATGCACTTGAAGTAGGGAAAGTTGACATGAATGAAGAAATGACGCCGCATAGGGTCAAGCCGGAGAAAATCCTGCAAACCGCAATCGATGAGAACGTGCCGGCCATTATGTCCTATTTGTCCAGGGACAAATGGCACGTCGCAAAGGTGCTGTTAATCGACCTTGTTGCCGACAGCCTAAAGATCGAAAGTACTTCCTCGAAGAAGCATCCTATAAATATCCAGATGAACCAGCCTGTCGGCCTGTCCTTCAAGTACGGCTATGGCAAGTTTGTTTTTGACACGACAGTAGAGGGTCTTGAGCCGTCACGAAGTCCTCAGGCAGATCGCGAGCGGGGCGGAACAATTGTGCTTGCCATGCCTCAGAAGATTGAAGTAGTCCAGCGCAGAAGCTATTTCCGGGTCAGCGTTCCGGAATCCCTGAAAGTAGAAGCCCTGTTGTGGCATCGCAGCGGCAAGCTCAAAGAACAACGCCACCTTCATGACGTGACAGACGAAATGCACAATTGCTGCCACGGCAGGCTCGATGACATTTCTGCAGGCGGCGCGCAGGTTACGGTGCCGCACGAAAACGGTGTACTGAAAGTAAGCTTGAAAAAAGGACAGTTCATTGGTGTGCGATTTACACCTACACCATACGAGACGCCGGTCATGTTTACCGCCCAGATTAGAAGCATTCTGCCTACTGCGGACGGCGAAAGTTCATCCCTGGGATTGCAGATTGTCGGTCTTGAGGCAAGTCCCGAAGGCCGCCAGGTTCTGACCCGGCTCATATATGTTGTCGAGCAGTATTATCGGATGAATCAGTCAGGCGTCAAGCAACAGGATATGCAGCCTGTCCCGAGCGCCGTGTAGTCACCGGACTACGTGTCCTCCAACGGGCTGACACTGTCGCCCGCCTCGTCAATTTGGGTATTGTCAACGGCCATTGGGGCTGAATGCTCCGTCGCCGGGACGAAACTGTCGTTGTTGCGCGTTACTTCGGAGCCCCATTTTGCGAGGGATCGCGAGATTGGAATCCTGAGATAGAGCCATTTCACAAAGCTGCTCACCGCAAAACCACAGAAAATCAGCACTAAAGCCACCTGTATGCCGGTCACAAAAACAAAAGCAAGGAGCAATAGGACTCTTATAAGATATGCGAATGGTTTTTTGCCCTTTAGGTACTGATTCAAGATATGAGGGTAACGAATTCTGCTGACCATTAATATTGAAATACCCAAAGCCATAAAAGGCAGGACACAAATAATTGCAAAGATCGGGAATGTTTCCTGGTGGAATATTACAAGACTGACAATTACCCCCGCGGCGGCCGGCGCCGGCAAGCCCATAAAACTCATGTGCGCCGATTCATCCTCTTCATTTTCCACGTTGAATCTGGCCAACCGGATTGCCGCACAGCTTATATACGCGGCCGCCGAGAGCCAGATGAAACGCTGCAAAAATCTTTCATTGGCAAGACCTATAGATGCAACTTCATATTCCAGGATATTTAGCATCAGGTATGCTGGCGCTACGCCGAAGCTGATTATATCGCAAAGACTATCCAACTGGCCGCCGAAGCTGGAAGTGCCCTGTACTTTTCTCGCAAGCTGGCCGTCGAGCATATCGGCAACCATCGCCACCAGAATCATATAGCCGGACATCGCAAAGTAAGTGGTGGATCCGAATGTAAAGAACGGTATTTTGGAGTCTGCTGATAATGCCTCGGAACCTTTGCCGGCAAAGATTATCGCCGTGAAGCCGAACACACCGTTGAGAATAGTAATCAGCGACGGCAAGATCGTGATGTACTTTAACCTTTGCCTTCGCACCCGCCGAAGCAGGCTTTTCCTGGCGGCATCAGTTTTCCGTTTCGACATCGTCCGTATCTCGAATCTCGTATTTTACCAGCGGCGTCAGACCCGCCTTGACTTTATCGCCTATTCGGACCAGGCACTTGATTTCGTATTGCGTATCGCGTGACGAAACAGGCACGTACAGTTCCGTTCTGGAGCCAAATTTTATCATGCCGAATTTCTCGCCGCCAGCTAATTCCCGGCCCTCAGCCGTGGCGCAGACGATCCGCCGGGCAATCGCCCCGCTGATCTGCCGGACAACCAGCCTGTCCTGGGGGCTATCGGTTCGGACCATACCCAGGTTGTTGGACTCGTTTATACGCCCGGACTGCGGATTCATCGCGTTTATGTACTTGCCTTGCCTGTAAGTAACGGTTTCGACTCTTGCTTTGCACGGAGCACGATTAATATGCACGTTGAAAATGCTCAGGAATATCCCGATCCGCAGCGCAGGCCCGGCGATAAAGTCGTTCTCTTCAACTGATTCAATATCAGTTATCTGCCCGTCGGCGGGCGCCAGCAGAAGATTCGACTCCGCGGGACAGCGGCGCGTCGGATCGCGAAAGAACATCAAAACCCATATCAGCACAGCGGCCAGGACTGCTTCTATCGAAACGATTGCCCAGCCCGGCAGGAGCGTCATAGTACCCAGCCCAACGACAATCATCGCCGTAAACACAGCCGCTGGGAAAACGACCACCTGCGGAAACCCGTATTTAGTCAGTGGAATTTTCATGTTTGCAGTTCATGGTTTATTGTTTGTTGTACTATGAACCATCAACCACGAACTATCAATAAAAAAAGGCCGACTCTGTGGGCGTCGGCCTCTTGAAGGAGGGTGATAACGCATAATTTCGTTCTTACTTAGCCTGCAATATCAAACAGGCTGATTTCTCCCTAAAACTCCATTTTCGGGACGGCCTATTACGTGTTCCTACTATATATAGACGCAGAACCACTCAAAAAGTTACAACGTTTTCCGGAAATTCCTCAAAATTGTGAAAAAACAGCCATTCTTGGGCAGGAAGCCCGATTCTTTCCGGTCCGGCTGGTTGGACTCGTCAGCGCTCTACGTCAATGTCCACATTACCATCGTTTCGGCGGCAATCGACATTCCGGTATTCACCATTCACAAGATACGTGGCCTTCGGCAGCTGGCCTAACTGTTTCTCGACGCAAAGAACGGTCTGTGGGTTTCACAGACGGAGTGTTTTTCTATTTCAACCAGATTCAGCGACGCTGTCTGATCCTGGTTAAACGTGCAGTGATATAGCCCCACGCAATGCCCATTATAGCACCTACGGCATGGGCCATATTTGCGATGGGCCCGATCAGGCCGGTCAGACAAACGAAGAACCAGATAATCATAAGCCGCACGGTCTGGCTCTGGAGATGCAGGTTCGAAGCGGGATTAAACTTGCCCTGCATCCAGACATATCCCAACAGGCCGTAAACGACACCGGACATGCCGCCGAATAAGGGGCCGCTAACCAGAAATTGCGCCACATTGGACACTGCGGCAATAACAAATGCCAACAGCAATAACACCCACCAACCCTTATGGGCCTCGATGATGCTGCCCAGATCTCTGAGCCAGAGCATGTTGAAAAGTATATGTATGATTCCGAAGTGCAGGAACATTGGGCTAAAGAGCCGCCATACCTGGCCGTGACGAACTTCGGAAAAACTGTAATCCCAGACAATATACTCCCCTTCCTCCTCGTACTCAGTGATTAACAATGGCTTGACTAATCGCTCATTTTCGCCGAGATGGGTAAGGATCGTTACTACAATACTGATAGCAATTAAAATCAGCGATAAGCGGCCATACGGAACAGGTGGTTTGTAAAAAATTGTTGTGCTGTCAATCACTCGGGCTCGGCCTTTGGCTTGCTTTTTTTCAGAGTTTTTTTTCTGCTTGCCTGCCGCACGAGCAGCTTTAATAAAGTCTGAATCATTCGGATTTTGGTTGAATTGTTCTAATAGTGATTTAGCCTTTTCGATGCGATCTTCATTCAAGGCCCAGATTTCCCAATGACCATTGGCATCCTGTTCTGTTGCATTCTCAATTTCATTGCTGTAAAGAAAATCACTGAAGCGTTTGGCGTGTATTTGATTTTCAATATGACCTATGAGTCGCATTCAGTCTCCTTCTCAAACAGCCTGGATTATAGCCACATCGGCGATACCGTCAAGATGAGTATGAAAGATTGGCCGTGGTCATTTTAGACGTGACGATTCTTTATATGTACCTGGTGGTCTGCGTCTATCAGCTCGTGTTCGGCCGGCTCGGTGCGATGAGTATGTAGAGCACTGTATGCCCCCCTGCCGGCCCGGCTATTAAGAACAATTCCTTCCGGCAAGAGGATATGCCGATTTAGATCGCCGCTTGACGCCGGGGCGAAAAGCGGATAATATCCACGATTTATGCAAGGACGAAACGTTATCCGGGCGGTTTTGTTTGCTCTGTTCTTCAGCATCGGTGCGGCGGCGCTGAGCATTTCCATACTATGTGATGATCTGGTTCAGCACTATCAGAACGCCGAGCTGCTAAGAGCGGCACAGGAAACTCTGGACCGGCTCAAGTCTCTCAACGCCGACTACGGCGCAGTGCTCGAGAGGCTGCAAGCCGACCCCAATGACCCGAATTCCGTTAAGCACCTCCGCCGGGCCATACTCGGCCCCGATCCAAACCATCCGGATCCCAACACGGTTTATCCAAGGGCTACAGCCGAGCAATTGGCGGCCGCTCACAGGGCCCTGACGGCCGACTCCGGCGAACCGGCCTTAGGGCCACTGGAGTCAGGGATGCCCAAATGGCTTGACCGCTGCCGCCAGCCCCGGCAAAAAATGACGCTCTTCTTCTCCGGCGTTGTTCTAATTCTTACATCGTTAGTCTGTTTCGGACGGGCCAAACAGACCCTCGAAGAAGAATAGTCAACATGTTTTCTTGCCGTCTGCGTCAAATCCAATATACTAAACTACGATACTGCTATGACGTAATGTGACAAGATGCCCTGTTGACGGCAAGGAAATCTATTATGGACAAACATGTCATTATTACAAAACTTAGAGGCTGCATAGGAGAAATCAGGCAACGGTTTTCTGTTGAAGCACTTGCGATTTTTGGATCGATAGTCCGGGATGAGGCCGCCGACAACAGCGATGTCGATGTGCTGGTTGTATTTGACAAGAAAGCCGACTTTGATCTGTTCATGGACCTGAAATTCTATCTGGAAGACCTGTTGGGAACACAAGTTGACCTGGTTACCGACAAAGCCCTTCGTCCACAGGTTCGCCGGGCAATCGAGCAGGAGATGATTCATGTCGCGTGACGAAGCTGAAGCGGACTCAAGAAGCCTTGACTTCGTAAGGCAGATTGTTGCCGAGGACGGCAGGACCGACAAATGGGACGGGCGGATTGTGACGCGGTTTCCGCCTGAGCCGAACGGGTATCTGCATATCGGCCACGCCAAGAGTATCTGCCTTAATTTCGGCATTGCCGCTGAAAACGAGGGCGGCGTTTGCCATTTGCGCTTCGACGATACCAATCCTGAAAAAGAGGAGCAGGAGTACGTCAACTCAATCATCGAGGACGTTCGCTGGCTTGGCTGGGACTGGGGCGAGCACCTCTATTATGGTTCGGATTACTTCGAGCAGATGTACGAATACGCCGTGCAGCTTGTCAGCAAGGGCAAGGCGTACGTCTGCGATCTTACGCCGGAGCAGACAAGGCAGTACCGCGGCACACTGACCGAGCCGGGCAAGAATAGTCCGTTTCGCGGCCGTTCGGTCGAGGAGAACCTGGAACTGTTCGGGCGAATGAGAGCAGGCGAGTTCCCGGACGGCTCGCGCACGTTGCGAGCAAAGATCGACATGACGCATCCCAATTTGAATATGCGCGATCCGGTGATGTACCGCATTGTGCACGCGGCACACCATCGCACCGGCGAGAAGTGGTGTATCTATCCGATGTATGACTGGGCCCACGGGCTTGAAGATTCGCTCGAACGGATTACACACTCGATCTGCACGCTGGAATTCGAGAACCACCGGCCTCTGTACGACTGGTTCCTCGACGAGCTGGAAGCCTATCATCCGCAACAAATTGAGTTCGCCCGACTTAACCTGACCTACACCGTGATGAGCAAGCGAAAGCTCCTGCAACTCGTGCAGGAAGGCCTCGTGAGTGGCTGGGACGATCCGCGGATGCCGACGATGTCCGGCCTGCGAAGGCGAGGCTACTCGCCCGAGGCTATTCGGGAATTTTGCAGGCGCATCGGCGTCAACAAGTTCAACAGCACCGTCGATATCGCACTGCTGGAACACTGCCTCAGGGAGGATTTGAACAAGACCTCCCCGCGAGTGATGTCGGTGCTGCGGCCGCTCAAAGTGGTCATCGATAACTATCCGCAGGGCCAGACGGAGGAACTCGATGCCGTCAACAATCCGGAGGACCCAAGCGCAGGCACGCGGAAAGTCCCGTTCTCGCGCGAGCTTTATATCGAGCGGGAGGATTTCATGGAAGAACCGCCGAAGAAGTTCTTCCGCCTGGCCCCCGGCCGAGAAGTTCGGCTGCGATACGCTTATTTCATCACTTGTACAGACGTGATCAAGGACGACGGCGGCCGGATCGTCGAGCTGCACTGCACTTATGACCCCGCCACGCGGGGCGGTGATGCCCCGGACGGACGCAAGGTCAAGTCAACACTCCACTGGGTTTCAGCCGAGCACGCACTTGAAGCTGAAGTGCGGTTGTACGACCATCTGTTCACAAAGGAGAATCCGGACGATGCGGCTGAGGGGGAAGATTTCAAATCCAACTTGAATCCGAACTCGCTGGAGATATTAAGTTCGTGCCGTGTCGAACCGTCTCTGACCGATGCCGAACCGTTGAGTCGATACCAGTTCGAGCGGCTGGGTTACTTCTGCGCCGACAAAGGCAGCACAAAAGAAAAGCCCGTATTCAATCGCACCGCGACATTGCGCGATCCGTGGGCTAAGATGCAAAAGGCGAAAAAGAAGTAGTCAAAGATCGACCCGAAATATTCAGGCCGGTCGGTCGAACAGCTCTACAAATTTCTCTTCAATATCGGGGTGCTCGCAGAGAGTTTGACCGATCAGGACAGCTTTTGTGCCGAAGGATTTGAACTTTTCGACGTCGGACCGTGTCTTTATTCCGCTCTCGGCAACAAACTGCCCTTCATCGTCGAGAAGTCCGGCTAAGCGGCTTGTCGTATTCAAATCGACTTTCATTGTTGTCAGATCGCGGTTATTGATCCCAAGAATGCTGTAGCCTTTTTTGGGAAAGCCGATCATGCTGCGAACGGCCAGCAGCGAATCGGCCTGGTGGACTTCCAAAAGTACGGTCAGCGTCAGCTCAGCAGCGGCTATCATCAGGTCCATCAGCTCGCCCGGTTTTAGCGCCTCAGCTATCAGCAATATCGCATCGGCGCCGGCGGCGCGGGATTCGTAAACCTGCCAGATATCGACCAGAAAATCCTTCCGCATAACGGGCAAATCCACCGCCTGGCGTATCAGGTTAATGTACTCGAGTTTGCCCTGAAAATACTTTTCGTCCGTAAGAACGCTGATCGCATCTGCACCGCATTTCTTATATGTTTGCGCGATTGTGACAGGATCGAAGTCCTCGCGAATAAGCCCGGCCGAAGGCGAGGCCTTCTTGACCTCTGCGATGACGTTTATGCCCCGGCTGTTAGCGGTGGTGACGGCTTTGTAGAAATTGCGGCACCTGGGCAATTCGCAGACCTCTTCCTTTAGCTGATCGAGACTCTTATGCGATTGTCGAGAGCGCACCTCGACTCTCTTGTCGGCTATGATCTTGTCTAATATGTTCGCCAATTCAACTTACCCCGCGACTCTGACGTAACCCATGCGAAGCTCACTTAGAGTATTTGCCAATACAGCCTCTTCCTCCTCGGTCAGATTGCCTTTGGTTTTCTTCTCGAGGGTATCAAGCATGTCGATGTTGTATTTCGCCAGCTCCAAATCAGGCTCGTTCTTTTCCTGGCCCTTTACCTGCAGCAGACCCAAAGCAAACAACGCCTGCGTGGCGAGCATGCTTATCAGGGCGGCAAGATTACCTTCCGGCAAAGGCCCACGGGCTTTAGTTTCTTCCTTTTCCTCTTTCTTCTCGGCATCTTCCTGGGCGGCTAATACTTCTTTCTCCCGTTGTGCTTCCTGTTTCCAGTCTTCATCGACTATGATTTTCTTCTCTTCTTTCTTTTCCTCTTCAGCCATGTTCCGAAGCCCTCGTAAAACCTATGTCCTTTATCTTCGATATTTTTTCATGCTTCTGTCAACGTCTCGCTTTTGGTCGCGAGCGGCAATCGTCTGTCTTTTGTCATATTGTCTTTTGCCCCGGGCCAGTGCCAGCTCTATTTTTGCCAGGCCCCTGTCGTTGAAGTATATCCGCAAAGGCACAAGGGTGAAACCTCGCTGTTCGAGCTTGCCCCTGATCCTGCGGATCTCCATTTTGTGCAGCAGCAGCTTTCGTTTTCTGGTCGGCTCGTGCTGGTGGCTCCCGGCCTGCTCGTACGGGGCGATGCCGGCGCCAACGAGCCAGCACTGCTCAGATTCGATCCTTGCGTACGAGCCGTTCAGGTCGCCTCCGCCGGCGCGCAGCGATTTGACCTCGGTGCCCAACAGTGCAAGGCCGGCCTCGAACTTTTCGACCAGCTCGAAGTTTCTGTAGGCCTTCTTATTTGCCGCAACCGGGCCCTGCTTGTCCTTGTTCCTGTCCTTGCGTGATCTTGTCACCATTCGCATTATGATAGCGACGACAGGCTGATTTTGCAAGGATCGGGTATTGCCGGAGGCGCATTAAAAAGCGGCCTTATGCGATTTAGCATAAGGCCGCCTGTAAACAACCGAAGCAAAGATAATCCTTACACAACTAAGCTACGAGCCGGTACGGTGTTCTCTAAGCTGCTATGAACACGCGTTGAGGCGCCGTATCAAAAATCGCGTACGATTACCGAATCTTTGCCTACCATGTACTGATCTGAGCCCTGGATCTTCAGGTTGTAAACCTTGCCGGTATAGCTTCTCGTTGTGATGCTCTTGATGCCAACTGTGCCGGTCAGTGTTTTCAATCTAAGGCTGGTTGTCAGGTTCTGTGCAGCGATCCATTGTCCGGAATCGACCATGAAGCAGTGTGCATCCACAACGCTGATGGTATTTCCTGTCTCGAGGACGATATCACGACAAACGAACGTACCTTCGTGCTCCTGCAATGACCCGACTGTCAGACCCGCAGTGACCTTCGAGATCTCGACGAGCTTGCCGTCCACCAACGCAGGGGTTCCGGCAACAAAGCAGGTTCTGCCCTTGGGCGGAGGTGCACCGCCGCCGGTGGCGGTGGGGTCATCGTGCACCAGCAAATTATCCGTCCTGTCCTGGGGCTCGCTTGCGAGCGACGGCTGGGCGCCACGTCGGATGTCGCCGCCGTCCCAGATGGTGTAGATGTTGTCGTCGTTGATGCCGCAGTACGGTTCCTTCATGAAGCTTACATGGCTGTCAAGGAACAACACGTTCTGCCCGTCTTCCTGGTGCTGGTTGGCATTGCCGATTTTCACAAGCTCTCTGCCGCCCTCAGGAACGAAGGCGCTCATGTCCTTGGCCTCTGCCATGGGAGACGCCATGAACGGGTTCCTGTCTGCCGCCACCGCCATACCCGGCTCGCTCGATGTCGTCAAAGAGTACAGGCCAAAGGGCATGTGATAGGAGTAGCTGCAATGCTCTGTCGGCGCGGTGCCGAAATCCCACAGATCGATAAGATCCCTGTCGCCTGCACCGTCGTCGGCGGGCTTGAACTCGTTGGTCCCGGAATCGCCCTTGCATAGAAACGATTTGGGCGTAACCTCGGAATACTTGACCAGCAGGTAGAAGCAGGACGAGATGCTTCCCGTGCCGCCTTCACCCGCGGCCGTTACGCCGTAGGCGCCAAATCGATTCGGAGCCAGCCAGTTGGGTATTGCCCCAGCCCACGTGCTGTTTCTGCCGCCGGACCGCGGCAATTCGTCCTCGTAATCGTTAGCGTAGATAAGCATTGCCTTGCCGATACCGGACAGGTTCGTCCCGCAGACCATCCTAAAGGCGATCTGCCTGACCCTGGCCAATGCAGGCATCAGAATGCCCATCAGCAGCGCTATGATCGCGATTACGACCAACAGCTCAACTAATGTAAAACCTTTCTTGTTCTTCATCTTGTTCTCCTTTTTTTCTTTTTGAGATTCGCATGCCCGACCGTTCTTAAAAAATACGCTTCGGTTTACATTTTAATGGATAATGCCTACTGTCGCACACACATGGGACACCAAACACTATTCTTTCTGCCGCGAATCTCCTCAACTTGTGAATGTTTTCGCCTAAGAACGATCGGTCCAAATTTACAAAACCGTTTCTGCCAATAAAGTTCGCACACTCAGTCCTATAAAAAATGCTTCCTCAGTTGTCAACTCAAGTGCACACAAACAAACTCTAACACAAAGCCCTTTCCCGGCAGGAGGTTTTCTGATATGAAATCAGGACCAAAATTATGATGACAGTTTCAGATTATGATATAAATCTTTTCGAAAACCTACCTGCATCTATATTATGATATTAGCACACATCAGCGTTTCTGTCAACCGAATTTTAACAAATTTTTCAATTCGCTTGAAATTTTTCTGCAATTCGCCTAAAATTCCCATTTTCAGCTTTGAATCTAAGATATGAGCGCTCAAGAAACTTACGAAAACGTTGAAAAATCACTGCAAGAGCGTGGGCAGAGCCATCTTCTGGCCTTCTGGGAGCAGTTGGATGCGGACCGGAGGCTGGACTTGCTCGCCCAGATTCAGCGGCTGGATCTGACGAAAATAGACCAATGGATGGCCGATCTCGTCAAGAAGCCCACTTTCACCCCGAATTGTGCCAATTTTACGCCCGCCACGTCCTACAGTCCCGATCCGGCCGGCCCGGAGCAGCAGGGCAAGTATGCCAAAGCAATTGAATTGGGCAGGGAATTGATATCTACCGGAAAGGTCGCCGCTTTTGTTGTCGCCGGCGGCCAGGGGATCCGGCTCGGATTCGACGGCCCCAAGGGAAATTTTCACATCAGCCCGGTCAGGAACAGGACATTGTTTCAAATCTTCGCCGATTCTATCGCAGCAGTCTCACGGAAATACCGTACCGTCTGCCCCTGGTATGTTATGACCAGTCGTCTGAACTACGACAGGACGGTGGAGATATTTCGCTCTAATGACTACTACGGCCTGGATGAAAAGAATGTCTTTTTCTTTCAACAGGGCACGTTGCCCAACCTCGACCCCGACGGCAGAATCCTGCTCGCCGACAAGAATACTATCGCCTGCTCGCCCGATGGTCACGGCGGAAGCCTGAAGGCCCTTCACCAAAGCGGCGCTATCGAAGACATGAAGAATCGCGGCGTGGAATTTCTGAGTTATTTTCAGGTTGACAACGCCCTGATAAATATTTTCGATCCTCTCTTTATCGGCCTGCACGTTCTCGACAACGCCGAGATGTCCTCAAAGGCGGTCATCAAGACACGCCCCAAAGAAAAGGTCGGCAACTTTTGCCTGATCGACGGCAAGGTAAACGTCATCGAATACAGCGACTTGCCCGATGAGTTGGCCGAGAGACGAAATTCTGACCAATCTTTGGTTTTCCAGTTCGGCAGCATAGCCATCCACATTATCAACCGCACCTTCGTTGAGAGACTGAATGCCGGAGATTTCGCTCTGCCGCTGCACAGGGCCGTCAAGAAAATCCACCACATAGACGACCAGGGCAATTCGGTCGAATCCGACGGCATAAAGCTCGAGAGTTTTGTTTTCGATGCCCTGCCGTTGGCCTCGAACTCGGTTATTCTGCAAACGCGGCGAAGCGAGGAATTTGCCCCCACCAAGAACAGGACCGGCGTCGATAGCGTTGAGACTACCAGGCAAATGATAACAAACCGTGCGGCCGACTGGCTCGAATGGGCGGGTGTGACCGTCCCCAGAAAATCCGACGGCTCCGTTGACTGCCTGCTCGAAATCGCTCCGAGCTTCGCGCTTGAGAAAGAGGACATCAGGGAAAAGCTCAGTCAAATACCTGAGATTAAGCTCGGTGACAGTATCTACCTCGCCTGATTCCTGTTGACGCAATTCTACCTGCACACTGAAGCAGTGCACTTATCGCGTCGCGAATTTGAATACAGTTTCCGTCGCGTACTTCTGCCCCGGCTCGAGTACGACCGATGGGAAATCGGGTTTGTTCGGCGAATCAGGGAAATGCTGTGTCTCCAGGCAGAATCCATAGTGTTTCTTGTACACTTTGCCGCCCTTGCCGGTCACCGAGTCATCCAGAAAATTGCCGGTATATAGTTGAACGCCAGGCTCGGTGGTATAAACTTCCATCACCCGTCCACTGGTCGGCTCGTACGCCCGCGCGCACAGAGCCAGCGAGCCCCCCCCGCTCTTTAGCACGTAATTATGGTCGTAACCTCCCTCGACCTGCGCGATCCGGGAACCGATGGACGCCGAGATAGTGAAATCCATCGGCGAATCCTTGACGCTTCTGTTCTCACCCGTGGGTATCAGACCCTCGTCAACCACGGTGTACTTGTCAGCGTTGAGCATTAGCTCGTGGCCAAGAACATCGCCGGTCCCCTGGCCGCCCAGATTGAAGTAGCTGTGGTTTGTCAGGTTGACAACGGTTGCCTTGTCTGTGTCGGCTTCATAGCTGATCTTCAATTCATCGTCTTTGGTCAGCGTGTAAGTGATGCTGCACGCCAGATTGCCGGGATAGCCCTCTTCGCCATCCTCGCTAATGTAGCTCATCTTCACCGATGCTTCGTCACCCTCGGCCCTTAGGTCATCGAGCTTCCACACCTTTTTGTCAAAGCCTTTGGCGCCGCCGTGCAGATGGTTTTCGCCATTGTTGGCCGCCAGCTTGTACTCAACGTCGTTGAGCATGAATCCGGCCTTGCCTATGCGATTGGCATACCGCCCGACGATCGCCCCGAAATAGGGGTGCTTGCCAAGATACCCGTCAAGCGCATCGAAGCCGAGGGTAACATCAGCCAGGTTCCCATCCCGGTCCGGAACCTCCAGCGAGACCAGTATCGCCCCAAAGCTCGTAATCCTTGCTTTGATGCCGTTCGGATTGGTCAGTGTGTACAAAGCAACTTGCCTGCCGTCCGGTGTTTGCCCAAAAGGTTCCTCGTTCGCACTCATTGCTCCGGTCTCCTTAGTCTCTGGCTTGGTTTCCGACTCTTCGGGAGCTGCTTCTTTTTTGCCGCAGCCGGACATGCAGGCCAAGACCATTGCCAAAACCAGACTTGTCCACGCTCTCGTTTTCATCTTCTCATCCCTTCTTGAAAATGTCCGTGTTTGCACGAATTGCTGAATTGTAAGGAATGTAACGCCGCCGAAACAAAATGTCAAAAGATTTATTCGGACCGTCCTTCTTTTTCAGAATATACTGATAGGAATTTAGAATGTAGAATTGTGAATGAAGAATGATTTTCGATTTTGGAGGCACAAATCGGAAATCATCTATTTGCCCTCTCGGCCGTAATCGTCCTCGTGACGGCATTGGTCCTCGGCGCTCCACCGGCCGAAGGAAACCACTAACATTCGAAAGGGCGCATCTTCGGCCCAGAACCTGTGCTTGATGCCGGGACGGATGAGAAACTCGTCATGGGTCTTCGGATGGTAGATTTGACCGTCCAGTTCAAGATGCGCGCCGTCATCGAGGAAATGGAAGAGTTCGTATCGAACTTCGTGCGAGTGCAGGCTGGCGCGCTGCCCCGGACGGACAAAGGTCAAATCGACCGAGCATCGCTGGTTGCGAACCACCATGTGGATATCGCCCCAGGGACGCACGGACTTGATCGTCTCTTTTCCTTGCCGAGGGTCCATTTAAGAACTCAATTGAAAGGACGACGGACGAGTGACGATAGACGAGACATGAGACGTCCATTGTCCGTCCTCCATCGTCCCTCCCCTCCTTTGTGTCTTTGTGTCTTCGTGGCCTTTCTTATACATCGATTACCGGCTTTTGATTCTGTTTTGCGATGTTGATCAATACGCCGACCGCCGCGGCCGATAGCAGCATGCTCGTGCCGCCGGCACTTACGAACGGCAGAGGCATGCCTTTTGTCGGCAGAACGACCGTTACGACTCCGATGTTGATCGCCGCCTGAACAGCGATTGTCAGAACGATGCCGGCGGCGAGAAGCTGGCCGAAACGATCACGGCAGCGCATCACCACCAGGATTCCGAGCCAGACAAAGGCGATGAACAGCAAGATCACCGCCGCGTTTCCGACAAAGCCGAGTTCTTCGCCGATGATGGCGAAAATGAAATCCGTTGTATCCTCGGGCAGATGCCCGTACTTGCAGATTCCTCTGCCCAAACCTTTGCCCCACAGCCCGCCGGAGCCTAAGGCAATCAACGACTGGTGCGGCTGGTAGTTTATGCCGGCGGTCCATTTATCAGGATGCAGGAACGCCAGGAGCCGCAGTTTACGAGTCTCTGATGACGCAATTGCGGCGTAAAAGGCAAGTGCGGTAAATGGCAGAGGCGGCAAAATGTGCCATAACTTCACCCCGGCTATTATCAACATCAGAAACGCCAACAGTGCTATAAGTGCTGCCGTGCCGAAATCTTCGACGATTACAAGTCCGACCACAAGGCCGACAACACAGCAGACCGGGACAAACCTCTTCCAGAATAGTCTGATTTCGTCACCAAACCTGTGGCATACGGCGGCAACGAAAAAAACGATTGCCCATTTTGCCAGCTCGGACGGCTGGAAACTGACTGATATTGGCCCGAGCGGGATTCTCAGCCAGCGGTAATGCTGATTTATCCTGGGAACGAATCGCGGCAGCGCGGGGAAGAATCGCTGTGAGAGAACGATGGCGAGCAATACTATGCTAAGCAGCAACAGGTAGATCGTCGGATTCCGCGACCAGCCGTCGGCCAGGCTCAGCCGGCGATAGTCCATGCAAGAGAAGAGGTACATAATCCCACACGCCAATGGAAAAAACAGGATCTGGCGCAGGCCGGGGTAATCGTAGAATCTGTGTAAGTCGAGTTCCTGGCCGATGTTAGCGCTTGCCGAGAAGACAAAGACCGTGCCGATAGCCATCAGCAGGACGATGACCATCGCAATGCAATCAGCGGCCGGATTGTTTCTTGTCGCGGCAATCATTGAATTTCGTCGTACCTAAAGACTTCTGTCCTTCGACAGAGCCTGCCCCCAGTGAAGTCGAACAGGCTCAGAACTTGCCCTGAACGAAGTTGAAGGCACAGACCTGAATATATCTTCGGCTTTCCCGGGCCAATAACAGCAGAAATTGTGCATTTCAAGCCTGTAAACACGGCTCGTATCTGACTGATTACTGCTTAATCTCCCATAAATTGGGTTTGTTTTTGCACTCTTCTGTTGCCACAGAGGCCACAGAGAACGCAGAAAAGGGCGGATTTGTTTCGGATTTAGCATTTCGAGCTTCGGATTTCCGGCCACAGGCCGGCTATTGGCTTTGTTTTTTCAAACTCCTTTTCGCAGTACGCAGCACGCAGTACGCAATACGAGATAATTGGCTTTGTTTTTTCAAATTCGATTCGCAGCACGCGATACGCAGCACTCAGAACGATAAAATTGGGTTTGTTTTTTCAATTCCTATTAACCGCGGAGACCGCAGAGAGCGCTGAATAGAGTCGGTTCGTCTTAGATGATTGATCCATAGCCACAATAGCACAAAGTGACCCTACTACATTCGACATTCTTTGTTCTCCCTAAGGGGACGCCTTACGGCGGATATTGGACATTACAGCGCCCTTAACCTTTTTGCCTTTCTCCTTTTTACTTTTCCCTTGTTCCTTCTGTATTCTGCCGTTTTCACAATTCTCAATTCTTCGTTCTAAATTCACATTTCGTTTTGTATCTATCATATATACTTGGAGGTTATCCGTCAAGCGAAATTTCAGGAAAAAGGGCTTTTTTGGCGCCACACAAAGCGCAAATGGCGCAGAGAGTCTGTTGAAAGAGGTTAGCTTGCTGCGCTTCTGGCAGCGACAAGAGATGTGTTCCCTCGTCATTGCAAGCTTGGCCCCAAGGAACCGATTCGAAGAATCACGCAGCAATCTCAGAATGCTCCTTTGGGACTTTATCAGCGCTCCGGCGGTCCCTAATGTTGTCAAGTCTTGGCCATAATAGTGGACTTAGGAGGCCAGAAAATCATCTAAGAATCTCCAGCTCCGGCAAGGCCTTTTGGAGCTCTGCCACCTGCTCATCAGTGAGGTCTGTGTCGAAAAGGGTAAGTGCTTCCAAGTTGGTAAGTGTCTTCAGAAACGCGATATCGTTCACTCGCGTGCGAGTAAAACTCAACCTACGCAAACGAGGGAGTCCTTGTAGCAATTGGAGGTTAGCAACTTTCGTATCGGCAAACTCAAGCGCTTCTATATTTTGACCTTGCTGGATACCTGCGAGATTGTCAACCTCGCCCCCGACCAAAATAAGTTCATGTAGCGAAGGGAGATTTGCCAAAAATGACAGATCCCGATACTGGCCAGTAGAAACACTAATTATAAGGAGTCCTTTTAAATTAAGCAGATGTTCGAGACTGGAGACTTTTGCACCAGATATAAAAAGGCTTCGTAGAGAAGAAAGACCAGCTATAGGTTCTAGATCTATTACTTGCGTGTTGCGTATATCAAGCCAGTTCAATTTTTTGAGGTTCCTTATGGGCTGTAAGTCGGAGACTCTCGTATCAGCTAAGCCAAGAAGTGTGAGGCTTTCCAGGTCTGCAAGTGGATGGATGTTCTCAACCGCCGTCCCAGACACGTTTAGGCGTTCGAGTTTTTTAAGGTTCTTTAGTGGTTCAATGTCCTTAATCTGCGTGTTGGAAAGCTTAAGCATTTGAAGGCTTTTTAGAGCCTCTAACGGTAACAGATCACTCACAGAAGTATCGCTGAGATCGAACTGTGTTAGCCCTGTGAGTTTCACTAAAAGATTAAGGTCAGATACTCCTGTGCCTGAAATATTTAAGAAACGAATATTTTTGTAATCGTCGTCGGTCAACTCATCAGGGCTTTTGTTTAACTGCCTGGCAACTGCATCGCGGACAATTATATAGTCTTTGGATGCGTGTCGTTTGTCCGTTATAACTACATTAACTCCTTCAGCTACCGCTACAGCATCCGCCGGCTCTGGCGTGATTACCAATGGAGACAGACTCGTAAACTCTGCTAATTTCCTTGAAAATGGAATCTCCATAAGCGCTCGCAAATCGAGATTGCTGAGAAGTTGTAGATAATCCTCCTGAAGGTAAGCATCGTCCATTTTGCTGAGCCGATCCGTGAGAAGACTCCTTTTCCCAGTTGGTTCCTCATCTGATGCTGATTCAGCGTATTTGTATTCTTCTGATATATACTTGTATTCTATCGCCAAATCAGACCAATGCTTGAAGAATCTCCGGCCTGAATCGGTATTGATCATATCCGATATAAGGGTATATCCTTCTCTAAGTATCTCGCGGATGAAGTAGAGTTGCAAGCCCTGCTGGAACGTTGGTTCATCATCGTCTTGTTTTACGACTATCATTTCTGTGCCAACCCCCGCCATCAAGGCATTGTTCAGTTGCCTTATCAGATCACGAGGATTTCGTCGGGCAAATTTGAGGATAAGACCCTCGAATAAATCCCTGTAGTTCTGATGCTGATCATCTTTCTTTCCAAGATGCTCGTCCCATACTATCAAGTCTTTGATTTGTTGTTCAAAGAAATCTGCAATTTGTTTCTGGCTCGGTGAAAGCTCGATTTCTACCTGGAACATCTTGGACAGATACTGCCGTGCCTTTCGCTCCTCTTGCAGACGCTCCCGTTTCTCGTCTGCGGTTTCATCTTTTTCTTTCTTTCTAACCAGACCGAGCTTTCTATAATGTTCGACGACGAGTTTCTGGATGACATCTTTATCAACACCGAGAACAAAGACAAGATTCGGTATATTCAGATAGAGCTTTATAGACTCCAGAGCCATCAGAGCTATATCCGGCATACACCGGTCGAGGTCGTCGATGAAAATAACCATCCGCTCATCCTTGCCGAGGGATTTTTTCACCCAGTCCTTGATAATCTGTTCGTACGGCTGTAGATATTGCTTTTCCGGAAATACAGCGTTTTTGAGATTCTTTTTGACGTTTCTAAGGCAACTGCCAGATACCTTAACCGGGCCAAGATTGATTTCTGTCGCGGAGGCGAAGTCCAAGACAGACTTGCCAACAAAGATTGCTGCTGTTTTGAAGGCTTCGACGACGTCTTTCGAGGTTGCTTCCTTAGTCATCGCGTTCAATATGACCTCAGCGATAAGCCCTCTACGGACATCATCTTTGTTGTCATATTTCCAGGGATAGAACCAGACGGGCCGGACTTTGATAAGTTCTTCATCTGGTTTCTTTTCAACCTCACACTTGTCGAGCTTTTCGTTCCATTCCTTCAGGAGGTATTCGAGCCATTTCATGGCAGAGGTCTTGCCGGTGCCCCATCCGCCGGAGATGAGAATCGCTGCCGGTGTTTTTGTGCTGGTATCCCGAAGGATGTCGAAGACCGGCCCGAGCTTGTAGCGGAAATTGAACGGATCGTCGGCGAAGGTTTCTTTCGTGTCTTCGGCCGTAAGTGGATGGTCGGTCAGAACGGCCAACTCGGGCGGTCTCTTGACGAACTGCTCGAACGTCATGTTGCCGGGATCGTTCTGTTCTTCCGCTTTTTCCATTTGGTGGTCCTCTGACAGGTGCCGCAGCTATGTTGCTATTATCAGCAAAACAGGCCGATTGTCAAGGTAGATGGTCCGAAAGTTGGCACCCTGCATTGCGCAATACGACATACGCAATACGATACACGAGATACGAGAACAAGTGCGGATGAGAGGAGTCGAACCTCCACGCCCCGAAGGGCACAGGCACCTGAAGCCTGCGCGTCTGCCAGTTCCGCCACATCCGCGGCAATTGGAATTTAGAGTTTAGAATGCAGAATTTAGAATTCGCAATTCTCCATTCAGAATTCCTAATTCTTTCATATTAGCAACTTCCGGCACTTCGTCAAGGGCTTTGGCCCATGTTCGGCCAGAAAAAATGCAAGCCGATCAGGTTATCGCGTAGTCATATTATCGGATTACTTCGCAATCAGGTTGTCAGGACGAAGTTGCCCTTGCCTGAGTAGTCTCCAGCCCTGTTTCCCGGCGCCTCGACATCCTGCACCCTGGTATCCTGCTAACCTGATGTCCATTACATGACAGCCTGTTATCCTGACGCGGTGAATCTTCGGCTGTTCCCTGAAGCATCTGCAGATCGCGCATTGTCCAGGGTCCCGGGAGACTTCCGGGAGAGCCGGATGTCCTATAAATGGTCGGCGTCCTCCTGGAAGTGCCGAATGCTTCTGCTGAGCGTGCATTGCCCGAAGTCTTGCGAGATTTACGTAAATTGTTGCGGCTAATTGTCCGAAATTGAGTGAGAGGGCGATTTTTCGTCTTTAGTTATTTGAGGGGTATATTTTGAGTGAAGCAAGGTCCCAATTGATATGACAGGCGGAAGAAGGCGGAGTATCCAGGCATATTTTCTGACTGTTTGCGCTTAACCACGGCGGAGCTTGCTTGTCGAATTGTATTGTTGTTGGTGATTTATCGGGCGTAGAAAGCCGGTAAGAAGCTGATGAATAGAAGTATTTAATGGGAGTTGATGGAAGCCGAATGGATTCCTTACAGACTACCTCCAAAGTTCCCAAGGCGCAGGCCACTCTTCTTTTCGGCGAGCTGCTTGTCTCCAAAGGTCTGCTAAGCCGCGACAATTTGCACAAAGCGCTGGAAAAACAGCGTGAGCAAGGCGGCCGTCTTGGAGAGGTATTGCTCAAGCTCAAGATACTGGACGAAAAGGAGCTCACTGCCGCTCTGGCCGAACATTTCTCGATGGAATACATTACCTTCGATGAAAACGCCAAGGCGGACAAAATAGACATGGAAATCGCCAGAAAGCTGCCTGAGAGCATCGCCAGGCGGTTCTGTCTTGTGGCCGTCGCCGAGGAGGACAACAACGTCGTCATTGCGATGGCCGATCCGCTAAACGTTGTCGCGGTGGATACCGTCACGCTGAAATTAAAACGTACCATCAAGCCGGCGATCAGCTCACCGTCGGAAATTCGTCGGGCCATTGAGTCGATTTATCACGGTTCGGATGTCGAAGAACAGCAGCTTCGCAATCTGGTGGAGATCGAGGTTGGCGACGAAACCAGGCAAGACGATGTGACGATGGAAGACATCGTTGAGCCGGATTCCGGCGGCGAAGATGCCGCAAACAAAGCCCCTGTGATCCGGTTCGTTGACTTGCTCATGAGCCAGGCGGTCAAGTGCAGGGCGAGTGACATTCATATCGAGCCGCAGGAAAAATCGACGGTTGTCCGTATGCGGGTTGACGGCGTTCTTCGGGACATGGTTCCGCCGGCAAGAAGAATGCAGGCGGCGGTGACGGCGAGGATCAAGATTGTCGCACGAATGGATATCGCCGAGCGCAGACTACCGCAGGACGGCCGATTCAAAATGAAAATCTCCGGCAAAGCGATAGACGTCCGCGTATCGACAATCCCGACAATATACGGCGAAAAAGTAGTGATGCGAATCCTCGACGCATCGGCGATCAAGCACGATCTGGATCAGCTCGGGCTTGAACCCAAATATCTTTCAGAATTCAAAGACAAGCTGGCCGAACCTCACGGCATCATAATTGTCACCGGGCCGACCGGCAGCGGCAAGAGCACCACGTTGTACTCGGCGTTGACCCATCTGAAGGATCCGACAAAAAATATTACGACGGTGGAGGACCCTGTCGAATACCGCCTTGCAGGGATTAACCAGATCCAGGTAAAACAGGAAATCGACCTCGATTTTGCCAGGTGCCTGCGGGCGATCCTCAGGCAGGACCCCGACATAGTTCTGATCGGTGAGATTCGAGACAAAGAGACAGTAGAAATCGCGATAAAGGCGTCTTTGACGGGCCATCTGGTTCTGAGCACTTTCCACACCAACGACGCGCCCAGTGCGATAAGCAGATTGCTCTATATGGGGATCGAGCGGTATCTGCTGGCATCGGCACTGAATTTGATCATCGCTCAACGACTGGTCAGGCGGATTTGTGTCCATTGTAAAGAGCCTGTAACCCTAAATGAAGAAGTCATTGGGCGTTTGGGGATTGACAACGAACGGGCCAAGGAATCGACCTTCTACCGGGGCCGGGGCTGCCAGGCCTGTGGAGGATCGGGCTACTTGGGCAGACTGCCCATATTCGAGTTCCTGGTCGTGGATAATGACATAAGCAAGAGAATAATCGCCTGTGAGACCGAATCCCAGATAAGGGAGGCGGCGCGTAACAAAGGCTATGGCGGCCTGCTCGAAAGCGGCGTAGGCAAGGTGTTGGAGGGTTTGACAACCGCCGAAGAGGTTATTCGCACAGCTTTCACGGACAAAGGATAACAGATCCTTCAACACGATGAACGAAGCTACATTATAGGAAAATCAGATACATGAAAAGTTACGGGTACGTCGCTCAAGGTGCGGCGGGGAAGCGGAAAAAAGGAGTAATGCAAGCCGACAGCTCGAATGAGGTGCTCAACGGGCTTCGTGCGCAAGGTCTTACACCTATTTCTGTAAAGGAGGTTTCCAGGAGCAGCCCCAAGACCCGGCAAAAAAAAGGTCGTCGCAAAAAAATCAAATCGGCGGACCTCTCGGCACTGTGCTGGCAACTCTCGACAATGCTCGAGGGGGGAATTCCCATCACCACCGGGTTCGACATCATTTCCGATGACACGGACAATCGGCAACTCCAGACGATTCTCAAGCAGATCTCGGATAAAGTCAAGAAGGGTCAGCCCGTTTCGGAATGCGTGGCCGAATACCCGAAGGTTTTCAACAAGCTCTGCTGCGCCATGGTCATGGCCGGCGAAACCAGCGGTAATATCGCAGGTGCGATCGGTAAACTGGCACAGTATTTTGACAATCGCGACAAGCTGGCGAAAAAAGTTAAAGGCGCGATGGTTTATCCTATCTTTGTGCTCTCATTCATAGTCATCATAGTCATATTCATAATGGCCTTCATTGTCCCGCGATTCGAGAAGATATTCGATCAAATCGGCGGCACGCTGCCTGCTTTTACCCGGGGCTTCATGGGATTCTACGATGTCCTGCGCTATAATCTTCACTACATTATAGCCCTTGTGATCTTTCTGGTGGTTTTCGGCACTGTCGTGTCCAGGACCAAGAAAGGCCACTACTATTTTAGCAGACTGATCCTGGCGACGCCGTTGTTTGGCAAGATAGTGAGCCAGGCCTTTGTTGCAACGTTCTGCAAAACGACGTCAACTCTACTGGCGGCGGGAGTCTCCGTGCTCGATGCGTTCAATATTCTTACCGGAATGACTGATAACGATATCATAAAGGCAGCCGTAGTGCAGACCAGGGAAAGTATCATGGGCGGTTCGAGTATATCTTCGAGTCTTGCCCAGTCCGGTTTCTTCCCGAACATGGTTGTCCAAATGATCCAGGTCGGCGAAGAAAGTGGTTCGATGTCTGAAGTGCTCGATAAGACCAGCGAACATTACGAACGAAAGGTCGATTGCACGGTGACTGCTTTATTGAACCTCCTCGAGCCGGTGATGATTGTGTCGGTTGGAGGGGTTGTGGCGATTGTAGTTATTGCGCTGTATCTGCCGATTTTCACAATGTCGGACATGTAGGGGGCAGGAAAGTAATTTTCTATTTCCGATTTTGGATTTGTGATCGGGAATCGGGGATCAGCAGTTAAGTCGTTTATCGATTAAACCGATTGTGTAAAGACCAGGTGACGCATTTGGTCACAAAACTTTTCAACGTTTATTGGAGAGATGAAAATGAGAAGCAAAAAAGGTTTTACACTGGTCGAGCTGATGGTAGTTATTCTTATCGTCGGCATCCTGGCGGCAGTGGCGATTCCACTGATGCAAGGTCGTATCGATAAGGCCAAGTGGTCGGAAGCCAATGCTACGGCAGGCACAATCCGTACGGCTGTTCGCGCGTACGCCGCCGAGACAAGCATTGCGACCTCTCAAGGGCTTGTTGGCACGAACCTGGCCGGTGGGAATGCAATATTGGGTTTCAGCGCGACGGATTTGGAGGGCACCTACTTCGCACCCGGCGATTACAGTATTACAGCGGTGGATGCTTCGGGCTTCGCCGAGATTACGGTTGCGAACGGCAGCAAGGCCGATGCACCGGCCAACGGCCCATATATACTGCGTACAAACGGCTCCTGGGGTCCGTAAGAATGGACATTGCGTAGAGCGGCGAGAACCCGAAGTTGCCTTGTAGCGGGAGGGGCATGGAAAGTTAAGCTCTTCTTTATACAGTAAATATATGCATGCTCAAACAGCGCGCACATAAACTACCGCTAACCCGGCGATAATCCCTGCTCAAAAACCGGCAGAGCAGCCGCCTTTTACAGGAACATGATCCGGACAGCTCAAATCATAAGTCTCCACATGAAATCAGCACAATTTTTGATTTCCAGGTAAAACGCCCCCTTTATTGAGCCGATGAAATAATAAATGGAAAAGTATTTCAGCGCCTATTTAGCGTGGATACGTAACTGATCTGTCGTCTCTTGATGAATCGCAAAATGTGGCGCCGTGAATGGGTACGGGGATTTTCAACTCTGTTGCAGAGGATTCATGGCCTTGAGCGGGAAACGAAACATAGACCTGAAAAAGAACGAGATCCTCGGCCTGGATATTGGCTCATCGGCCGTTAAGATGGTTGCGTTGCGCAAGAACGGCGCCGGCTACTCGGCCGTTGCTGCCGGCATTACTGAGATTGCTCCGAGCGAAAACAACGACGATCATCACGGCAAGAACACCGTTGCGGCAATCCGTGAATGTCTTGAGCGGACCATGGCCAAGAGGAAGCTGGTCGTCTGCGGGATAAGCGGTCCGGAGGTCGCGGTGCGCGATTTTGAACTTCCTTCACTTTCAGCCGCGGAGATGGCCAGCGCGGTTTCACTCGAAGCCTCACAGGTTTGCCCGTTCCCTGCCGAAGACAGCACCGTCGATTATCAATTGATGCCTAACGGGGACAAAAACACAAAAGGCGTTTTGGTCGCCGCGATGAATACGCTGATAACAGACAAAGTGCAGCTCGCTAAGGAAGCCCACCTCAAGTGCGTCATGATGGACGTTGACGGATTGGCGCTTCTTAACTGTTTCGAGGGTCTTGCCGATGGGCGCGAGGAGTCCGAGGCCGGACGGAATGTTGCCATATTGAACGTCGGCGGCTCTCACACGACCGTTGCAATCCTGGACAATGACGGCTGGCCGTTTATTCGCGACATGACTTATGCCGGTGACGACATTGTCAGGCAGGTCGCCGCCGACAACGACACGTCAACGGAAATCGTCAAGGGTATTTTGTGCGGCGATCCGGCGGCAATTGGGCCGGAAGTGCGTGAAAGCATGGAAAGAGCGTGCCAGAAACTGATCGCCGATATCACCGGGACATTGCGCTATTATGCGGCCCAGGGTAAATCCAATGTTGAAAAGTTACTTGTGTGTGGAGGTTTTGCATTGGCCGGCGGATTCATTGAGTTGTTGAACAGCAAGCTCGGGACCGAGTCGGTCCTGTGGAATCCGTTCAAGTGGATACCCAGTAGCGCAAGCCGGAAACGTCAAGAGGTTTTCGCAAAGGCGGGCCCTGCGCTGGCGGTGGCGGCCGGTCTTGCAATGCGGTCGATCTAATTGGTTATTGACAAGAAGTAAACGCTATACAAGCAGCGAGATACGAAGCGATGTTTACGATAGATTTGCTAAAAGGACAGGCAATTCCGCTCGACAACAAGTCCGGCGGCCTTGCCATCATGGCAGTGACGGCCATAGTGCCGATTGTCGCGGCAATCGGCATGTTCAGCTTTTATTCGAAGATCGAAGCCGCCGTATCGGCAAAGGAAAAGGAAATAGCCGGATGCGAGGCCGAGATCGCCAAACTGTCGGACGCCCTGGAGCGGCAGAACGCAATGGAGCAAGAAAAAGCTAACTACGGCAAGTGTCTGTCGGAGGTGAAATCTTCCATTAAGAAATATACTCAATGGTCGCCCGTTTTAGCGACGTTGATGGAGAATATACCCGATTCGGTAGTTCTGACCTCACTTGGGATAGAAAATGATTCCGTAAAACGAAAAGTCCCCAAACCGGATGATCCCAAAATAAAGGTGGAGATCAGTGTCGGCGTAAGAACGCTGCAATTGAGTGTTAGCGGCGGTCCGCAGAGCAACTGCCAGGAAGCGGTCAAGGATTTTATGGATCGCCTCGAGTCTTCGGCCGTTCTCGGGCCGAGACTCGAAAAAATCACCCCATCGAGAAAGGATGAAATAGTTGACGGCCAGGAAGTTATCTCTTACGAGATAAGTTGTGTTTTCAAGCCGGGACTGTAGCATGGCTCTTATAAAGATTTACAAGAAATATCTCATGATTACAGCCATAGCATGGGCGGTGTGCCTGGTGCTTTTTGTTGCCGCTTATCTGATTCTGCTCAGACCGCAGACGAACTACAAGAAAAGCCTCGATAGAACGCTTGTCGAGAAAGAGCAACTGTACGAATTTGCGCAATTAGCAGCACAAGAGCAGACCCAAATCCGGCTGAATGAGCAAATCGAGCGTTTGCGCGAGAGAGTGAAGGATTTTGTTGTCGACGCCGAGGATGCGGTTAATCTGACCTTCGATATAGGTCGAATCGCCAATGAGAAAAAGGTGACCTCATTCAGCGTCGAGCCCAAAGAAAAGCCGGCAGCCTTTGCAACGCCGGTACCTGACAGCAACTGCGTGGAAGAGAGCTACATCGAAATCAGCTTCACCGCCGGCTTCAATCAGTTTGCTGCTTTCGTAAATGCTTTAGAGAGACACCGACCGGTTCTCTTCGTACATAAGTTTGTAATAGCTCGCTCAAAAAAGGATGACTCTGTCTATAAAGCAACTCTGGCGGTGCGGGCTCTTGTCATGAAACAACAGGACACCGAAACAGCCGATATACCATCGGAACAAGTTTACAGTGCAAACAAATGAGAACGATAGCAATAGCAAATCAGAAAGGTGGTTGCGGTAAGACAACTACCGCAGTCAATCTCGCGGCGGCATTTGCCGAGAAGGGCTGCCGGACCCTGCTGATTGATCTCGACCCGCAGGGTCACAGCACGATAGGCTTCGGCTACAATCCAGACGAGCTGGACGCGACCATCTATGATGCGCTGGTAAACGTTCAAATCGGAATCGACTCAGTCACAACCGGTACGACAGTCGAGCGGCTTGACCTGGCCCCAAGCAAAGTCCTGCTCTCGGGCGCCGAGCTTGATCTGGCCGGAATGGTCGGCAAAGAATTCGTCTTGAGCGAGAAGCTCAAAACGGTAAGCTACAAATACGATGTCTGCGTTATCGACTGCGCGCCGTCGCTCGGCCTGTTGACCCTCAATGCACTGCTCGCCAGCACCGGTGTCGTTGTGCCCGTCCAGGTGCATTGCTACGATATGAAAGGCCTCAAACAGTTGTTAGAGATCGCTAACATTATCAAAGAGCGCTTTAAGGCTCGCTCGATAAGAATTTTAGGCGTTTTGTTGACCCTCGTGGACGACAACACACTTCTTAGTAAGCAGATCCGTCAGCAGATGCTCGAGCTTTTCGGCGATTTGGTATTCGACGTTGCTATTCATAGAAATGTAAAGCTGGCCGAAGCGCCAAGTGCCGGAGAGCCGGTTCTGACTTATGCGCCGGCAAGCAACGCGGCCGCCGAATACAGGGCACTGGCTGAGGAAGTGATCAACAGCCGGATTCCAGTTGAGCAGACAACCTACAACAAGATTAGTGTCGGGAGATAGGTTATGGCAGAAAGAAAAAACAACAAGGCAGGATTGCAGAAGAAGGTCTCATCAGTGCCTGATGGTGCGCCTATTCCGAAAAACAGCGGCGACCGGCAGTCTTCCGGCACACCTGCACCGCAGGGCGGTTCCGATATTCCTGTAAAACCGGCGCCGGCCATACCACTTAAGAGCAAGCCGTCCGCAAAAGCCAAAGAGAAACCGTTGGTGGAAGTCGCCGAGCCGAGCTTCGCACAACGGATAAAGGACAAACTCTTCACGCCAAAGGAAGGCGTCAGCAGTGCAAGACAGAAAGTAATGGTCGTGTTGGTGCCGGTTCTCGCCATCGTCATGATTTTCGTGCTCATACAGGTTCTGGGCAAATCTCCGAGCAGGGCGAAGGCCGATGCCGGGAGCGACACAACTATTGTTGCCATAGCAGATTCGGGCGACGAGATCGATTGGAAGATTCCCGAACTGTTGCTGGTGGAGATGAGGGGCTCAAGAACACTGCCGGGCCAGGACGATGGGAAGAGTTCAGATCCGAACGGCACGCGAGGCCCCGGGCAAAACGGGACAACCGGCAAAGTAAAAACAGCGGTGTTGCACGTCAAAGACATCGTGTACTCCAGGGACAAACCGTCTGCCGTTATCGGAAATCAAATAGTGTACGTCGGCACCACGATTAACGGCATTACAATTGTAAAAATAAACAGAAAAAGCGTGGAATTTAAAAGGGGCGGAGAAACCTGGGTGCAAAACATACGCGACTAAAACCGAATGCTGTCTCAAGAGTCGCCCGATGAGAAAAGGGGAGTTTTCGGCCAGGTGATAAAAGTCGAAAAGGATACTATCCCAACAGAAACTGAAAAGTACATTGAGTAATACCCAAGTAAGAGGATGAACAGTCATGAAAAGCGTCAAGAGGAAATTCGGCCGATTGCCTTTGTTGGCCGCTTGCGCTCTTGTCTGCCTGTGCTGCGTCCCGGTCCTTGCCGCGGACGAAAGTACCCAGACCGAAGAAGCCGAGAATGGTGAGACTCAGGAGGTCTTGACCGATCTCGAGAGGCGGATGCAGAAGACTATATGCATTGATGTCAACGAAGTGCCGATCGGCATGGTGATAAGACAATTGGCCGACCAGGCGGACGTGGATCTTATCAAGAGCCCCCTGGTCACCGGAAACGTGACCGTATCGCTTACCGACGTATCACTCGCAGAGGCATTGCAGAGCATTCTCGACGTGCACGGCGCCGGCTATATCCCGGGCGAAAATGTCATACGGATACTCCCACTCGTCGAAATGCCCCGGGTGACCGAGAGGCTCGTTACCGAGACTTTTCAGATCGTTCACGTGGACGTCGCAGAGGTCGTCAAGGCACTGGATAAATTCAAATCGGCCAACGGTTCGGTATCCTACATCGAGGGCACCAGCTATATTATCGTCACCGATACCGAGAGCAAGATCAGAGACATCACCAACCTGCTCTACAAAATCGACGGCGTCACGCCGCAAGTATTGGTCGAGGTGAGAATCTATGATGTCACCAGCAAGGACAACCTCGATCTCGGCATAGAGTGGGGCGCGGGCAGGCGAACAAACTTTTCTACCACTATCCCTTCGCGTGCTCTGAATGATGACATAGTGGTCCAGCAGGGCGGTAATGACGTCTATTTCGACAGCAAAACCGATCCGTTTGCCGCCAGCGGCTTTCAAGGCGCAACGAATAAGACGGCCGACAGCACTCTGGCGTTTCTCCGCTTGGGCCTGCTCAATGAAAGCATTGATGTAGATGCACAATTGAGAGCCGAGCAGGAAGACATAGATGCCAAACTTCTGGCCAATCCGAGAATACTGGTGCTCGACAACCAACGGGCCCTCTTTGATATTGTGACCGAACATCCCTACATCGAGCGAACTATAACGAGTTCCGGCATCACCGAGACCGTCAGGTTCAAAGAGGTTGGCGTCAAGCTGGTAGTCACGCCGCACATCACGTCAAACCGTGCGCTGAGACTGCATATCATGCCTGAGTTCGGCGTTGTGGTCGGCCAGGTCCAAATCTCCTCCACTGATGTACCTATTGTCGATACTCGCAAATTCGATACTACCGCAGTTGTGGGCGACGGCCAAACCGTAGTTCTGGGTGGTCTGCGGAAAAAGAACACCACCCAGCAGACCAACAAGGTGCCGGTGCTCGGTGACATACCCCTGATCGGCAACCTCTTCAAGTTCCAGGGCGAAACAACGGTTGTCAACGAGCTGGTGATCTTCATTACCCCGCGGATCATGAAGAACCTCGTAATGTCGGAAGATGAGCGGCAGGCCCTTAGTATAACCGAGTTCAATGGACCGAAGCCGGCCACTACCAAAGCCGAGAAAAAGGCTGCCGAAGAATAATCGGGAGATTAACACTTCGCGCTTCGCGGCTCGCAGTTCTACTGCCGATTCACGAGCGACGAATCAGTCTTTCTTCACATAAAGCGTCTGGCTGGGGAAGGCGAACTCGATCTGCTCGGCCTCGAATCGCTTCATAATCTCGAAGTTCACCCGCTCATTCACTTCCTGGTACAACCAATACTCGGCCGGCATGACCCAATAGCTCATATAGATATTCAGCGACCAATCGTTGAAATCGCTAAAATACACTCTCGGCGGGTTTTCAGCATCGGCATTAACCTCCGGCACATCGGCGAGAACTTCCTTTACAATCTCAACCGCCCTGTCGGTCCTGACGTGGCCCGAGTCGTAAGTTATCGTCAGATTGGACGTCCTGCGAATAAAAGGACGCTTGCCGATATTCTCCACGCATGTATTTACAATCACACTGTTCGGAATCGTCACAAGATGGCCCTGCAGCGTGCGGATGCGCGTGCTCCTAAAGCCGACTTCCTCGACCGGCCCCGTATGCTCGCCGATCTTTATCATCTCACCCATCTGGAAAGGCCTGTCGGCGAAAATGGTTATGGAGCCGAAGAAATTAGCTATCGTATCCTTGGCCGCCAGGGCCAAAGCAATGCCGCCCACACCGGCACCGAGCAAAAGCGACTTGACGTCCGTCCCCAGGACATTCTCGGCGATAAGAAGGGCCGCAATGATGGCGATTGTGATGCGCATCGCCTTGCGTGCCACGGGCACGAGCATGTCATCCAACGTCGTTTCCGTCCTGCCGACCAGGCGGTCCAGATAGTATTCAACAACGTCCACCAGCCGGTAAAGGGCATAAGCAACCGCAATCGCCGCCACAGCCTGTGCAATTGTCGTCCATCCTTCGCTGACGGACAGCCGTATCCCATCTTCGTCATTGAAGTATAACGGCAGCTTGGCACAGAATATACCGCCGGCAAACATCGCCACATACAGCGGCTTAACAATCGCCTTTAGCAGCAGTGTCAGGGAGGTCTCGCCTTTTTTCCTGACCAATCGCCCGGCGTAGCCGCTGATGGCGAACTGGACGATCCGCGCCGCCACCATCGCAGCGATCACCACCAGCAGAACCAGCATGAACCGCCAGATAGTATTTCCCCTGACGATCTCATAATTGACAGTCTCCGACCACCAATCCCCCGCCCCAAGTATTGCCGTAACCGACGCCGTCATATCTTGTCTCCGTAGTCTCGTATTGCGTATGTCGCATTGCGTATTGCGTACTGTACGCTGTGTGTCTATTGTTGGGTCTATTTATATCGAATCCACCCCGTAAAACAACCATTTTTCGTCTCACTCTGGCTATCAGAGAGTAAACCGCGCTGTCCAGATTCGGGGCCAGCAACGCGCCCGAAAGTCAGAGTAAGAAGAGTTATTTCAATTCTACGGACCAGTATGCGTGGTCGAGGAATTGTTTCCAGCTTCTGTATCTGTGGTGGCCGAGGTGGACGTGGACGAGGGGGTTGTGGCGGGGTTTTATGGGCCTCTTTATCAACTTCATGCCGGCGAGCTTGGGGGTTCGGCTGCCCTTTTTGACGTTGCAGCCGGTGCAGGCGCAGACTATGTTCTCCCACATCGCTTTGCCGCCCAGGCTGCGGGGGATTACGTGGTCGAGCGATAATTCGCTGGTCGGGAAACGTTTGCCGCAGTACTGGCAATGGTTCTTGTCGCGGGCGAAGATGTTCCTGCGGTTGAACTTGACCTCGTTTCGCGGCAGGCGGTCGTAGAACAGCAGCCGGATGATACGCGGCACGGCGATATGGAAATGTATCGTCGAGACCCAATCGTGTCCGTCCGGCTCGAAATCACGCCTGAGATGGCTCAGCTCGCACCAGCTCTCGAAATCATAATTGGAATATCTGCCCTCTTCGAGCGAGACGACCTCGGCAAGGTCGCGGAACAGCAGAGAAAACGCCCGCCTGGCGCCGACTATGCGGATCGCCATATAATGCCGGTTGAGCACAAGCACGTTACAGTTTAGCCCGGATTGATATTCTCCTGCATTCATAACTCATATCTCAAATGTCTTTTTCATCACAGTATGTCACGAAGGTGAAATGGAGCATTTCGCAGCCGTTGCAGCCATGCTTCGGGCAATGCAAAACGACCGGCTACTCTTGTTGCCGTTCAGGCCTGAATCAGGCAACAGGGCAATCAGAGGTGGTGCTTGCTCTCCAGCCTCCTCTCGAGCCTGAAACAAACAAGCAGCTTTACGACTCTTCTTTACTTTCTGAGGCCGAACTTTCTGACGCCGATTGAGCGACCACGTTCTCGGCCCTCAGCCCCTTGTCTCCTTCGGTAACATCGAAAGTGACGGGATCGCCTTCAACAAGAGTTTTGTATCCATCACCTGAAATACTTGAATAGTGGACGAAAATATCGCGGCCATCCTCGGTAGCGATAAATCCGTAACCCTTTCTCGGGTTGAACCACTTGACTTTTCCGTCTGACATGAAACGCTCCTTTTGCTAACTAAAACGAATTCTCCGTTGCACGCCACACAATTTACGGTAGCTGACGGCCCACCGCCGGAACTTGCCGGGTCTTGCTGCGCGGCGACTGTTATTTAACCAGAACAATTATTTTGCCTTGGCCGACTCTACAACAGGAGCGCAGAGATTTTCTCTCATTAGCCGGCCCATCTTAAACTTAACCGTCCGTTTTGCAGGGACTTCGACGCGCTCGAGAGTTTTGGGATTCTGCGCAACTCTTGCGGCTCTTGTTCTCGTCTCAAAAACGCCGAAATCCCGGAACTCCAAACGGTTGTCCTCGCACAGTTCCCTGGTTATCTCATCCAGAAAAGCCTGAATTATGCACTTGACTGTTACTCTTTTTGCCTGTGTGCACTCGGCGATCCGGTCGATAAGTTCTTTCTTGGTAATTGTTGCCATAGACTACCTCATTTCAGCAAAAAGCAATTAGGAAACTGTATTCAAGTTTACGTTAGAAAAAGGCTGCTGCACAAACACCACAACTCACTATACAACAAAGACTTCGATAGCTCAAACAATTTCTGCACAAAATCTTTCAGATTCTAAAAAAATCTTGAAACTTACGCAACAGTGAAAAAAAAAACATCCGGCACGAAAGCGTCCGCGGTCGCCGTTGGGTAAACTTCTCGAAAAGATGTTCGGCGGTTAATATTGGAACAATACTGCGTCGGCAGGCAGTTTTTTTCTCTGAGGCGATTCGATATGAGGCTCTTGTCGGTGCAATCTCGGGTAAAAATGGGCCCGATGCAAAATACTCTATTGACCGGCAAAGGATTTGAAGGCATAATCAATATTTTTGTTTCGGCCCCGAAAAGGCCGGCGAAAAGTTTTCTGATACAGCAGGATCGGCGTTTATGTCTCCAGACAAGACTGAGAAAGGCGGCTCCGACAAGCAGTCTCGAAAAAAGATAGATCGGGCGGACGAAGTTGCAAACACGTTTGAATGGCTGATAACGGCCTTCATACTGGCCTTTGTCTTTCGGGCGTTCGTGATGGAGGCGTTTCGCATACCTACCGGAAGCATGGCTGACAGCCTCAAGGGGGCTCATTTTCGCATGAGATGCCGGCAATGCGGGTATAGCTACGATCATGGCTTTATGCCGAGAAGCTATAACATGCCTGAGGATACGATTCCCTCGCGCCCGGCCCCGCCCCCTGTTACCCGCTGTCCCAGTTGTGGTTACTACCATCGGACCGGCGTGGGTCGCGCCGGCGGAGGGATGCCGGTGGCGAACGGCGACCGAATACTTGTGCTCAAATGCATCTATCAGTTCACAGAGCCCAAGCGATGGGATGTAATAGTGTTCAAGAATCCGCCTGAACCTTCCATAAATTACATAAAGCGATTAGTCGGCCTTCCGGGCGAGCAGTTGCAGATACTCGATGGTGACATCTATATCAACGGCAAAATCAGCCGGAAACCGCCCAAAATCCAGAACGAACTCTGGATGCCGGTCTTCGACAATGATTTTCAACCTGTTCGGCCCGACGAGCGTTTCTTCAACGGTCACACCTGGGCACAGCCGTTCAAAAACGCCCCAGGCTCAGAATGGATAACCAATGACCGAAAGAGCCCGACGACCTTCCGTCTGGACAGCCCCTCCGGGCGCACCAATTCGCTTTTCTATGACACTTCGGCAGGCAACGATTTTAAAGCGACATACGCTTACGACGAAGTTCGCAGGTATGGCGACATGCCGTACTGCAGCGACCTGATGGTGCGTTTCTCGTGCCTTGCCGCCGGTCCGGACGCACGCATCGGGGCAGCTCTGAGTAAGTATGGGACGACCTATCGGGCAGAGGTGCGTTTGTCGTCGGGGAAAATGGTTATCAGCAGGCAGAGGGGGCAGGAGCGCACCGAACTGGCCTCGATGCCGTTAATCCAAGTGCCGGCAATAAGCGGGGAAACGCCGGTCAGATTCGCCAACGTTGACCACCAACTGATATTCGAGTACGGCGGCACAAAGTTGATGTACGATTTGGGCCGTAATCCCCAAGGCGCCGGCCCGATTAGCAGAAGTTTCCAGCCGGGAGTGGAAATCTTTGGCTCCGGAAGACTAACACTGTCGCACATAGCCGTTTTCAGAGACATTCAATACACGGAACGTCAGCACGGCAACAGCGGAGCGCCCGGCAGAGCGACAGAGGAACCGTTTGTCCTTGGGGAAGATGAGTTTTTCGTGCTGGGTGACAACAGTCCCAACAGCGAGGATTGCAGGTGGTGGCACAGGCGCGGCAAAGCAAACAAGGGATTGAATCCCTACCGCACCGGCATTGTTCCACGCAACTATCTGGTGGGCAAGGCGTTGTTCGTCTATTGGCCGAGCGGATTCAAACCTTTTGCACAATTTCCATTTGGCGTTATTCCCAATGTTGGCCGGATGCGTTTTATCTACGGCGGCTCAAACGGAACAAAATAACCGCCCATAGCGTTTTGCCACACTGCACAGTTCGTTAAACAATAGCCACTCACGGCTATGAGGTGCTCGGCGAAGCTACACTTTGAGGAAAGGCAAGTAAAATGAACTGGACCAAGCTTGTATCAGTCATAGGTATTGTCTTTTTGCTGCTGTCCGGCTCGAGCTGCACCGACCAAAGTGCCGTACGCACGGGCGACGAAGCTCAGAGTAAGCAAATCACGGCCACGCATTTGCGCTGTGAGTACCGCGTTGATCCGCTGGGGGTGGACGTGGCCGAACCCAGGTTGAGCTGGCTTTTGGAATCCGACCGGCGAGAACAGTCACAAAGCGCCTACCAGATATTGGCGGCCTGCTGCAAAAAATGTCTCGCACAGAACAAAAGCGAGCTTTGGGACAGCGGCAAAGTCAGCTCCAGCCGGAGCAACCAGGTCGTGTACGAGGGCAAGCCCTTGAAGTCACGGATGCGCTGCCATTGGAAGGTGCGTGTATGGGACAGCAACGGTGCAGTATCAGCCTGGAGTGAGCCGGCTGCGTGGACTGTCGGTCTGCTCGAAGAGGAAGATTGGCAGGCCAAATGGATAGGCTATGACGCAGAACCGCCGGCGTCCTACAAACCGAAAGAAAAACCCGATCCGCTCACACTTGAAGGCAACAAATGGATCTGGTTTGACGAGGGCGATCCGCAGAAGAGTGCTCCGATTGGCACTCGGTTTTTCAGACGTAAGATAGAAATCGCATCGGACAGAAAGATCAAACAAGCGCGATTCCGGCTGATTGTGGACAACGAGGCAACGCTTTTTGTTGACGGGCAGCAGGCGGGGAAAGTCAGCGGCTGGCAGAACGCCGGGACACTTGACATAACCGGCAAGCTGTCGGCGGGAAAGAATGTTCTGGCTATCGCCGCTGCAAACAAAGGTGACGCCGCCGGTCCGGCGGGCCTGGCCGGGAAGCTGCAAATCGAGTTCGAGACCGGCGCTGCGATGACTGTCTCGATAGACCGTTCATGGAAGTCATCCGATGCCGAACAGGACGGCTGGGAAAAAACCGATTTCGATGACGACGCCTGGTCTGGATCGAAAGAGATTGCCCGCGTCGGTGACTCGCCGTGGGGCAAGCCGGCGCCGGACAAGCTGGTCCTGCCGCCGCCGCCGTATCTGCGCAAGACGTTTTTTGTCAACAAGCCCGTCAAGCGCGCCACAGTCTATGCTTCGGCGCTGGGTCTTTATGAGTTGCATATTAACGGCAAGCGAGTAGGACAAGATTACTTCACACCCGGCTGGACCGACTATAACACGAGGGTGTACTACCAGACTTACGATGTTACCGACCTGATCACCCAAAGCGGCAACGCTATCGGCGCCATTCTTGCGGACGGCTGGTATTCAGGCTATCTCGGTTTCGGCAAAAAGAGAGAACATTACGGCGACAAACCGAGGGTCTCGGCACAACTCGAAATCGAATATACCGACGGCGACAGGCAGACGATCGTCACCGATAAATCCTGGAAAGCAGCCTACGGGCCGCTTCTTGAATCGGACTTTCTGATGGGCGAAATCTATGACAGTCGCAGAGAATCCCCCGGCTGGGCGACGTACCTGTTCAACGATTCGGCCTGGGATGCGGCGGCTGTGGCAGACAGGATCGAGGGAAGGATTCAATCCTATCCGGGCGAGACGGTCCGGAAGATTCTTGAAATCAAGCCGAAAAAGCTGACCGAGCCTAAAAAAGGCGAGTATGTCTTCGATATGGGGCAGAACTTTGCCGGCTGGGTCCGCCTGAGAATCAAAGGAGCCGCCGGGACCAGGGTCGTTCTGCGGTTTGCCGAGATGCTCAATCCCGACGGCACCATCTATACCACGAACCTTCGTGAGGCCCGCTGCACCGATACGTACATTCTCAGGGGAGGCGGCGAGGAAATCTGGGAGCCTCGGTTTACCTTTCACGGCTTTCAATACGTTAAAATCACAGGCTATCCGGGCAAGCCTTCGCTCGATACGATTACGGGTGTTGTTCTACATTCGGATACCGCACTTGCAGGCTCCTTCGAGTGCTCCAACCCAATGGTCAATCAGCTCTACAGCAATATAGTATGGAGCCAGCGGGGCAACTTCATCGAGATACCGACCGACTGCCCGCAGCGGGATGAACGCCTGGGTTGGACGGGCGACGCCCAGATTTTCATCCGCGCCGCGACTTACAATATGGACGTCTCGGCGTTCTTCACCAAGTGGCTCGTGGATCTCGAAGATGCTCAAACCGAAGAAGGGGCTTTTCCGGATGTAGCTCCGCACAAAGTCGCAATGGGCAGCGGCGTTCCCGCCTGGGGTGATGCCGGCGTTATTTGCCCGTGGACGATCTACCAGGTCTATGGCGATAAACGAGTCCTCGATGTGCACTACGAGTCGATGAAAAAGTGGATCGCATATCTGAAGAAGAACAGCAAGGATCTGCTGCGTCCGGCCTACGGTTACGGCGACTGGGTCTCCATCGCCTCGAATACGCCCAAAGATGTGATTGCCACGGCTTATTTCGCCTACAGCACGCAATTGGTCTCGAAAGCCGCCGCCGTGCTCGGAAAACATGGCGAAGCGAGAGAATACGAAGAACTTTTCGAGCGAATCAAAGAGGCTTTCAACAAGGCTTACGTCTCCGAAGATGTCCGCGTAAAAGGCGAGACGCAAACCTGTTATCTGCTGGCCCTTTATTTTGACTTGCTTGCCGACGACAAACGCCCACTTGCGGCACAACACCTTGTCGAAGCTATCAGGAAAAAGAACTGGCACCTGTCAACCGGGTTCGTCGGGCTAAGCTATCTGCTGCCGACACTCACTCAGACGGGGCATCTGGACATCGCTTATCGCTTGCTGGCCAACGACACTTTCCCCAGTTGGGGCTACAGCATCAGGAACGGAGCGACCACCATCTGGGAACGCTGGGACGGCTGGACCGAAGATAAGGGCTTTCAGACCCCGGGTATGAATTCGTTTAACCATTACGCGTTCGGCTCGGTCGGACAGTGGCTCTTCAACACCGTCGCCGGCATCGACACCGACGGGCCGGGCTTCAGAAAGATCATCATTCACCCCAGGCCAGGCCGAATAACCCATGCAAAGGCAAGCTACGAATCCATTAACGGCACGATAGTCAGCGACTGGAAGCTCGAAGGTAAGACGTTCGCCTTAAACGTTGCCGTCCCTGCCAATACCACGGCAACGATTTATGTGCCGGCCGAAAGTGCCGACAGTGTCACCGAAGGTGGACGACCGGCGGCTAATGCTCATGCCGTGAGGTTTGTGCGCATGGATCATGGCAACGCAGTTTTCGCTACAGGCTCAGGAGAGTATCAATTCGTATCGACAGCCCCATAGGCCGGTCAAAACCAGGGAGTCGAAGTTGCCCGTCGAATGTGCAGCTCATCCACCACGGCGTTTCCCTTGTGTGTGACAAGGTAAACAACCAGCTCTGCAATTTCTTCGGGCTTTATTAGCTCATCCTTTGGAATATCCGGGCGGACTCTCTCGACCATGTCCGTATCCACTCCGCCGGGACAAAGCAAATGCACACGCACACTCGAGCCTCTCAGTTCCTCGGCTAACGACATAGTCATGCCGCGAAGGGCATGCTTCGAGGAAGTATATGCACTTTGAAGCGGATAACCTTTGACGCCTACGACCGATGCGATGTTGATAATATAGCCGGCCTGCGATTTTCTAAGTAAAGCAAGGCATTCCCTACAGAGTATGAACGGCGCGCGTGCATTTATCGAAATGCAGCGCTGCCAATCTTCGGTCGAAGTCTGCTCCAGAGTGGCCGAGTGAGTAACGCCCGCGTTGTTGACCAGCACATCAAGCCGGCCAAATTCTTCGCCGGTTGCCTGGACGAGATTCTTGATGGATTCTTCGTCGGTCAGCTCGGTGACGACGATCTTAGACTTTCCGCCCGCTTCTGCCACCCTCTCGGCGGTCTCTTGCAGCTTTTGAATCGATCTCGCGGCTAAGATAACCGTTGCGGCCTCCTGCCCCAGCGCTATGCTGATCGCCCGGCCAATTCCCCTGCCGGCCCCCGTTACTATCGCGACTTTTCCAGCTAACCGTTCCGCCATCCTTGCTTAGCGCCGCCGCGTACGACCTCCTCTTTGCGTGTTCTGCTGCTGAGTGGATCCTGCCCCTCCCCGGGCCGTGCGTCCCCTGCGGCCGCCCGTGGTTCTTCCGGCCTGGTCGCCGTATCTGCCGGCCGTCCGCGGATCCTGACCCGGCGCAGCGGCCCTTCTCAATGTTTCAGCCATCTTGGTGTACACGTCAAACCGCACCTGCCTGGCCAATAGAACCCCGTCTATGGCAGCCGTGCTCTTCTTCGCCTCTTCATCGGCAGCGATCTGGCGTATCACGGCAATCTCGGTGTGGATTATCGGATGTATGCTCTTAGCGAGATCCGGCTTGTTGTCCATCGTTGCCTGAAGCCACAGGCGAATTTCATCCTGAGTCTCGCGATCCAACTCTTCAGCCGGTCTGCTTGAACGGCCAGAGCGGCCCGTTCTGCCCATCCCGCGCTCACCGCCGTCATAGGCGCCATCACCGGTTGGGCCGCCGTAAGCCTGGTCACCCGTCGGGTAACGCCCTCTCGATGATCTGCCCGTGCTTCGACCACCACGGCCGCCCGAGCGCGAAGACTCGCTCTGGGCCGTTTCCCTTTTCTGCTGGAGCAATTCCTTGTTGACCAGCCTGGACCGAGCCTGCTTCCTTTTCACCAGGGTGTCGATCGCCGCGGTCGTTTTCTCAGCCTTTTCCTCGACGGCGATTTTTCGCACGAAAGCCAACTCGTCTTCAACCTGCTTCTGGACGGCTCTCGCAAGAGATGTTCTGTTGTCATATCTGCTTTGTCCCCAGTGGCGCAGCTCAGTGGAACTCTTAGCCGCAACCGCCACTATGGCCTTATCGAGGCCGTCGAAAGTTTTGATCCTTGCCGTGATCTCGTTCGGATCGGCAAGCAAATCGACCTGAACAGCCGCTTGCGCAACACTTCTTGTCACCCCTGACCGCGGCATTCCGCCAGGCCCACCGGGACGCATTCCCTCTCCTCCGTAGTATTCGTCTCCATAGACATCGGAGATGACAGGATCTGTAGCACCGTTTTTGGCAAGAAAATCCACTATTTCAGTATTGCCATCGGCATTGCGTTTCTTTTTCGCCAGTGAAAAAGCGTTCTCGCCCCGCCCGGTAGTAATGTTGACATCCGCCCCCTTCTTAACAAGCAGTTCTACCAATTCTTTGTTGCCTTTGTTAACGGCAAGATAGAGAGCCGTCTGGCTCCGGCCGTCCTTAGCATTCAAATCGGCCCCATTGGCAACAAGAAACTCGCAAACTGCCGTGCGACTGTTCATCGCCGCAACGACCAACGGCGTCATGCCCATCCTGTTCTTCACGTTCACATCTGCGCCGCCGGAAACCAGGGACTTGACTCGGTCGAGGTCACCGTCCACTGCGGCCTGGTTCAAATCCTTTTTCGCCTGGCTCCATGCAACGTCAACACCCAGGCACGAAAACACGATTAGCACGCATATCAATATTGAAATATGATGACGTTTCATGATATGTCCTCCTAATCAGGATAAACACTGAACATAACCCAACAACCGACTCGCAAGCGCGCATAGCGCTCACGCAAAATAGACTCTTCCTTAATTATACACCAAACCGGTCAACTTCCCAGTGAAAAATCCTGCAAAGTTGCATTTTTCAGACGCCCTCCGCAACAGGCAAACCAAGCCTTTCGGTGATGCCGTCGAACTCGTCCAGTGAGTAAAATTCTATGACAATCCTGCCCCTCTGGCCATTCTTTCGCGTCTCAATACTCACCTTCGTTCCAAGCTCGCCGGACAGCTTGTTCTCCAGGTCCGTAATGTGCGCCGGTTTTAAGCGCACCGTTACCTTAGCCTGCTCAGTGCCGGCAACATACTTTCGCACTAATCTCTCTACCTCCCGCACGCTGAGCCGCCCTGCCATTGCTCGATTGGCCAGCTTTCGCCGAAGTTCATCGGTAGGCAGCGCAAGGATCGCCCGAGCGTGGCCCATACTGAGCTGACCCTCAGCCAACATCTGCTTGATCTCATGCGGTAAGTCCAGTAACCGTAAGTAGTTAGCAACAACAGAGCGGCCTTCGCCAAGCCTCTCGGCAGCTTCTGTCTGGGTCAGAGAGAAACAGCTCAGATACTCGCGGTACGCCTTCGCACGCTCAATCGGATTCAGGTTCACGCGGTGAATGTTCTCGACCAGCGCCCATTCGTGCAACTGCTCGTCGCTTGCCTGGCGAACCAGGGCCGGTATCTTTGTCAAGGATGCCAGCTTGGCGGCTCGGAAACGACGCTCCCCGGCGATCAACTGATACCCTACTCCGCGCGGGCGAACGACAATCGGTTGAATTATGCCGTTTGCCTTTATTGACTCGGTCAGCTCGGCCAGGTCCTGCTCGTTCCACACGGTCCGCGCCTGGTACGGATTCGGAGAAATCGAATTGAGGCTGATCTCCCTCAGCGAATCGCGCAACTCATTATCAGGTGGGAAGATAGGTGTGATATCACTGCTTGCGGACTCGTGTTCGGTCCCCGGCGCATCGGGCATTATCGGACTTAATAAGGACTGAAGCCCCCTGCCGAGATGTTTTGGTTTCTCTTTCTTTTTGTCGGCCATAAATGCTCCTTCTTGTGGTACGTTGCAGATCCTGGTTTCTTTGCTGCTTTCTATACACATGGGGCGTTCGCACCGATGTTTGGCGTCGGCCCAGATAGTATTTCGGACTTTTTACTGAATATTCTGTAGATTTGCCAGCCGAAAAATTTATTTTCTGCAAGAAATGTTTCACGTGAAACAATGATCGCAGAGACAGGAAGGACATCTGCCGGCTATCAAGAAGAGGTTCTTCCGGATAATGTGTGAGTGAACATGGTGCCGGGTGGCAGCATCAAGCGAAGCTTGGGGATGGCAAAGCTCCCCAATCGCGCGAAAACAGTTCATAGATTCATAATTGACGGACTACTTAGGAGTCTGTAACGGGATAAATGCTGATCTGTCATTCTGAACGGAGAGCAGCGCAGTGAAGAATCTCAAACGATCGATAGGCAGATGCTTCGATATGCTCGGCATGAAAAATCTGCAAATAACACGTTACTGACAACTACGACAACTTCCTGACTGGCTGAGAAGCAGCGATCCGGCCCTGAGTTTCGATTGGCTAACTGACTGTCGCTCGCGGCATCTTGAAACTACTGGCTCCTTGGGTGCAAACACCATGTGCATCCGCGCAGCATACCAACGATCCTCATCACCTTGCAATTGACTGTTTCACGTGAAACATTCGTGGGCAAACGTCAACACCAAATCAATGCCGGGCAAGGAGAATGCCGCTTACTGACATAATAAATCGCCTCATAACTCTCATTCCAACAGGCAGCCAGGCCGGGAAGCCTCAAACTGGGCAAGAAAACACCAAGACGATTCGACAGAGCTGTAATTGGTTATATAGGGCTGTTGAAAAAGTCCCACCGCAAAGCCTGAGATTGCCGCGTGATTCTGCGAATCGGCTCCTTGGGGCCAAGCTCGCAATGACATTAAAATGGGCCTTTTGTCATTGCGAGGAGCACAGCGACGAAGCAATCTCACCTTTTTCAACAACCCCATCTCAGCGTTTCAAACGCGGATTTGGCGTCCTCAAGATGGCTCGAACCGCACCGCGATGGCAATAATTGTATCCGAAACTGCTTTCCCTGTTAAACTTCTGCCCTGAATATTACACGTCCTTGTGTACCTGGTTGTGCGCAGGCAGCACAATATGCAACAGGAAAGTGATTGACACTGGGGTTGGCTTCGGATAGATATCGCTTACGTGCGCTGATTTTTCCTGATTTGGCGGGTGCTCGCAGATGCCCTGCTCTGACAGGAGCCTGCGACGTTCCGAATGCCTGCTGCCAATCTGAAGCGGCAGAATACTAACACGCTTACCAGCTCGTTCTCGGTGCTGCTGACTGGAGCTCTCTGGTATGAAAATTGTCATTGCAATGGACTCATTCAAGGGCACACTCAAAGCGTATGAGGTATGCCAGATAATATCAGATTCTATAAGCAGTATATTATCGGACGTTATAATTGTGAATAGACCCATGGCCGATGGCGGAGAGGGGACCGCAAGGGCTATGATTGAAGCCGGCGACGGCCAATGGGTGCCGCTGACGGTGATGGGCCCCCTTCCAGAAATGCAGGTCGATGCAGGTTTCGCCTGGTTTGCAGACGGGGCAGCGCTTGTAGAGATGGCCTGTGCGAGCGGGCTGGAGCTGCTCACCGTAGAGAAGATGGATCCGCTGAGGACGACGACGTATGGAACTGGCCAGCTCATAGAAGCTGCGGTCAAACACGGCGCAAGCAATATACTGCTGGCCGTTGGCGGCAGCGCCACCGTGGACGGCGGCGCAGGAGCTGCCGCGGCTCTGGGCTGGAAGTTCCTTGATAGCAAGGGTGATCCTGTGCCGCTCGGAGGCGGGAGCCTTGAGCGGATTGCCAGAATCGTCAAGCCCGAGAACCTGATGTCCGTTCCTGTAGATGTGCTTTGCGATGTGGATAATCCGCTGTGCGGCGAACACGGCGCAGCCAGGATTTACGGCCCGCAAAAGGGGGCTACAGCCCGTATGGTGGAACAGTTGGAAGCGGGGCTTTTGCATTTGGCCGGACTTGTCAGGGCGCAGCTCGGCCGTGATATTGAGAACGTACCGGGTGCGGGCGCAGCAGGGGGGCTGGCGGCTGGAGCGATAGCTTTTATGGCTGCCGGCATAGTTTCCGGCATAGAAACTGTAATGTCTCGCAGCAATCTCCGGGCCGAACTAGAATCCGCCGACTGGGTCGTAACCGGTGAAGGCTCGTTCGACCACCAGTCACTTTACGGCAAGGTAGTTTCCGGAGTCTTGAAACTGGCAAAGCAAACGGACACGCGTGTCGCCGTACTCGCGGGCCAGGTGAACATACCGCGTGACGAATGCCAAAAAATTGGGATAGAGGTCGCCATAGCGAGCAAACCCGATGATTTGCCGCTTGATGATGCGTTGAGAAACAGCCGTGAGTTGCTCTACGCGTCAGCGAAACGCTTGGCGCGAGAGCATCTGGACCGATAAAATAGAGCATATTGTACGTTTATGGGAATGCTGATGGATTGTCTAAAGGAAAATGATTCTAATATTCGATAATTTAATAGTTTTTGTTGAACAGAGTCTGTTTCAGAATGGTATAATACGCTGGCGAAGGCTCTATTTCAGCGTTCGTGTGGGGCCGGATGAGTGATAACAACTTTTTGGGAGTACAAGTCTGATGAATGTTGGAAAACAAAAAAATCTGGTAGTTTTTCTCGCCGTCGTTGCCGCATTGTTGGCAGGAACAGCACTGCTTGGCAGCTATACTGAAATTTTGGGCGATGCACCCGATTCCGGCGCACAAGTGAAAGCCTGCTCGGCGTCAAAAACCGCTGCGCAGCCAAAGACATGTTCGACGTCACAAACAACCGCGCAAGCCATGACCTGTACCGCAGGGCAAGACAAAGCAAGCTGTGGCGATAAGGTAGATTCAGCCATACATGCTCAAGTGTTCGCTGCGGGAGAGACCACGAAAACCTGTAGCGAGGGATCCGCGGCGGCCAAAGCAGGTTGCAGCAGCGAAACCGCGGCAGGGTGCGATAAAACGGCCGGCGCAGCCAAGACGTGCTGTGGCGGAGAGGCCCCCGCCGGCTGTTGTGGAAAGCCCGCGACTGCGGGTGAATGTTCCGGCGCTAAAGCAGCCGTTGCAGGGCAATAAGCTGTCGTTTCCGCGCGGCTTGCGGTTCGACTCAAAACATGGTTCTATACAGCAAGAAGCCGGACACCGGAAAGTGTGTTCGGCAGCACTAAACTGTTTGCTTTAGACGAAGGCCGGCTCACAGGAGTCGGCCTTCGCTTTGCGCTCCTGATGCCAACAGTGGAGCATAATCGCAAATCTGCGGGAAATGAGACAGTCAATTCGACAATTCTGCATCAAGCACCCACCCATCTCGCCCGCCGGTACGTTGATTAGCCTTTGCCGTTGTGCGCTTTTATAGAGGCATTCCGAAGACATTAGACTAAAACGGGCCGGCTATCCGTTATAACAATGATATGCGGCCGGCATCGTGTAGTTAGGCTGCAAGCTCACGGGGCAGTCTCGAAAACCGGGAGAGAGCAAAATGAAGAAGGCAGCAGGTGTGGTGGCAGTTCTGGTAGTAATCGCACTGTGGCTCTTCTTGTTCGGTGATTCATCAGATGAAGACGGCTCAACATTAGAAGCGCCGGAAGTCACGGCTGACAGCCACGGGGAAACTGAGGACAATGAGCCTTTAGCATTGGCGGCTGACGACTCCTCCTTCACGCAGGATGAATTCAATCAACTGTCCCAGGAGCAGCAGGATGAAATGCTGGAAGAATTTGTTCTCGACTTCTGGGAGAAAGAACTGGGGCTCTTGGAAACGGACACAGAAGAAAAGAACCTGAGTCTTGAGATCTTCAATCGCCCCTACATGCATACGCTGACTGAGCGTGAATACTTGCAGTTATCGCCCGAGGACCGGGAAAGAGCCGATGCAGAGATTGGCGAGAATTGTCGGGAGATACGCAGCTACGTTCTGGACGTTGTTGCCGAGGCTGAATCCCTTATTGTCGACAAGGACTATTTAATCGCGGAGGCGTATCTTGTCCGCATTCTGGAGATGGGCAGAGAATTAGGTGCCAACAAAGAGGGAATGCTAATAACGCGTTTGGTCGGGACTGCATGTAAGAAGCGTGCTTTGAACGGGCTGGTGAAGTTATACACACAGACCGGAGATAATTCCAGGATCCAAATGGCCAAGGAGCAATTGTCGGAAATCGAAAAAGAAGTCAAAGAAATATCAAAAGCGGTGCAGCAGAACGAGGCAAATAACTGATAGCCAGACCATTCGCAGATAAGGCCGACTATCGCAATGGTCAGCTTTTTTTTGCGCGCTTTTGTTTCAGGATAGCGGGTAATTTAGACTAAAATGGGCTTACGATCCGTTGTAACAGTAAGAAACGGCCGTTCCTGAAACTGGGTAAGCTGACTTGATGATCGACGAGAAGATACTTGTTTGGAGATTCAATCGCGGCAGCAAAGATGCTCTGCGACGGCTCTATGAAAAGTACAAAGATGACCTGCTCGGATTGGCTGTTACGCTATTACGGGACAGGAGCCTGGCCGAAGACGTGGTGCATGATGTGTTTGTGTCGTTTGCCGGAACTACGGGCTCTTTCCATCTCAGCGGGACCATGAAGGGCTATCTATCGACGTGCGTGGCCAATTGTGCCCATGACAGAAACCGTTTGAGGTCAAATCAAAACGTCGGGCTCGATGCCGCCGAAGCTATAAGCTCCGATTCGGACTGCCCTGTGGAGCATGTGGTCGGCTCCGAGCAAGCGCTACGGTTGCAGGAGCAGCTCGGATGCCTTCCATACGAGCAGCGTGAGATTATCGTTCTGCACCTGCATCAGGGGATGCGATTTCGCGAAATAGCCGAGGCGCTCGGCATCTCGATAAACACGGTTCAGAGCCGGTATCGTTACGGCCTGGACAAGCTTCGTTCGATCTTTAACAGTATGGTGACCAAATGAAACCTATAGAAAATATCGAAGAGTTTGTAAGCAGTGGCAAGCCGGACGTCATAACGGGCCCGCAAATGGATAAGCGGATTCTGGACGATTCGTTTGCAGCTATGGACGAAACAATTGCAGCTAAAAGGACGAGTGCCGCCGGTACGATCCTGCGGAGCAGAGCAATGAGATTCGCCGCCGTTGCGGCTGTGATTGTCGTAGTGACCGGCGTCTTCCTCGGCCCGGACACACAAGCGCCAAACGAGCCGGCGGCAGAGCCACGACTCCTTGCCCAATCACCTGAGAAGATGATGTCCATGATTTCTCTGAGGATGGCATATCAACAAGGGGGATTCGACGCGCTGGATCGACAATTTCGAGATACGCTCAACGTGTTGGGACCACGGTCATCGAGTGTGTCAAAGCAGGAATTGCTCCAGGATTTTAACGGTTCTTAAAATCGAAAGGATTGAATCATGAAGAGAATGTGTAACAACCAATATGCCGGGATGGTGCTTGTCAGTTTGATGATATTATTAATAGCCTCACCTGTTCCGGCGATTCCGCCGGATCCTGACAACGCGGCCTTGTTATACTACCAGGGATTTCTGACGCTGGCGGAGCTTGACGAAGAGGCGCGAGACCGTATTGGTGGTGTGGCCCGAGGCAAGATAGCGCCGGACGATAAAGTGCGGGAGGACATCAGCAAGTGCGGCGGAGCCATTCAATTCGCCGAAGCGGCTGCAAAGGTGCCAACGTGTCACTGGGGTGTGCGCTACTCACAAGGATTCGACGCTTTGATGCCGCAAATGGCGCAGATGCGGTATCTGACCTTTGTCCTGATTGCCGATGCGCGCATCCGCGCCGCAGATGGCGATTACAGGGAAGCGCTTGAACGGTGCCTGATGACGGGGACATTCGCTCGCCACATCGGTGACGATACGTTCATTTCGTATCTTGTCTCTATCTCGGTGCGCGGATTGACGTACAAGTGTATGCAGGACGTTATGGGGCAGGCCGCAGGCGACGCGGAACTGCTGCAATGGTTGAAGAATGAGCTGGCAACGTCTGATACCGTGACAGTTTCTCCTGTACGGCCGCTGAAGATCGAAATAGAGATCGTGAACGACCTGATGAGGATAGAAAATGTCGAAAAGTTCGCCCGGATTCTGGCCGCAAGCAATGGAAAGAAAACAGCGGAAATAGTCAGGGCGGCCGACGCGGAAATCCTGGAACGAGCAAGACGAGTATACGCTGAGCGTATGAACTTGGCGCTCACCGTCTTGAGTACGCCTATGCTGTACGATCAGGCCCATTCGCAGTTGAAGCAATTGGCAGACTTCGATCAAGACGATCCGGTGTCGAGAACCGCAGGAGCCTTTTCGCCGGCACTTGACAAGATACTTGCGCAGAAGACGGGGATCGATACGCACGCCAACGCGATTAGGGTGGCGATTGAAGTCTTGCTGAGTCGTGGTAAGGCGAGACGGCTTCCTGATACCCTGCCTTCAGGGCTGCTGAAAGACGCATTCAGCGACAAGGATTTTGAGTATGAGAAAACAGAAGAGGGCTTTGTGCTACGCTGCCCTGATAAGGACTTAGACGTCTATCGATACGAATTCAAGATCAAGAAGTAGTTCAAACACAATATCAGCGAAAACAGGCCGGGCTTGAATGTTCGGCCTTTTTCATGCGCATCGACAGCAGACGATTATACGGATTCCGAAAAAACAGATGCTGCGCCGGCGCTGTTTTTTCGTCTATAATGGTGAAGTCATCGAACGCAGGCATCAGGAGGTTTTTTGAGTAGCGGCGACAAAGAGCTTTTGGAGTTGTTGGACAAGTCCGGGGCGGAGTTGTACGCGCTTTTGACAAGGCTGACGCTGCGCGAGGACGTTGCCGAGGAACTTATGCAGGAATTGTTCATAAAACTAAGTAATTCAGGGGGCGCCGGCAAAATCGCCAACTGGCACGCCTATGCCCGCAGGGCGGCGATAAACCTGGCCTTCGACTGGCGTCGCGGCCGAAAGCGTGCCGCTCTGAGATTGGGACAGATCAATGAACCCATCGCCGCCGACATTTCGCCTTTAGGCAAGCTGATACACTCGGAAGAAATGCAGGAAACACTCAATGCGATAGAGCGGCTCAAGAAGACCGCACGCGAAGCTCTCGTGATGCGGTATATCCAGCAGGAATCTTATGATGATATCGCCGAGCAGATGGGCAAGACGTCCCACCAGGTCCGGGCTATGTGCTCGAGGAGCATAGGCCGCCTTCGGAATATGCTTGGTTCCAATCACAGGCAATTAACCACAAAGGAGATAAAGAATGTCCATAATAAATGAAGACCGGATTCGCGACCGCCTGAAAACCCTCTCGCAAACGGGGCCGGCTCAAGAGGCCACCGACCGTGCGATGCAGAAGGTCCGCGATGCTCTGATAGCTGACAAGGGGCGTAACCGTAGGGTGGGGCTTGCCCCACCATCGTTGATCGGTGGGCTAAAGCCCACCCTACGTATAATGAAACTTGCCGCCGCGGCAGTGTTGATGATTGGTCTGGGATATCTCGGCGGGCGCCTTTCGGCGCCGGCGCCGCTCGACGCCGAACAACTCCGGGCGGACATCGAAAGCTCGCTGAGAGCGACTCTCGAACCGGCTATCAGGCAGGACGTGCTCAAGGAGGTGGACGCACGCTGGGACTCGGCTTTTGCCGCCAGGAGCGTCGAACTCAAAGACGAACTCCAACATCAGGTTCGCCGAGACCTGATGGAATTCACGACGCAGACTTTAGCTTATGCCGGCAACCAGACCGAGCAGCGTCTGGCCGAACTGATTCAGGTCATCGAAGCGGCACGAATGCAGGACCGCCGGCGTGTTGCAGAGGCCTTTGGCTATATGGGATCCCGATTTGGGAATGATTTAGTGACAATGGCCGCCCACACGAACGAACTGTTGGGTCCGGAGTAGAATCGGCCCAATTGAGCAATTCCTGGCTCGGTAGCTTAATCTCGAATGTATTTGAAAGTATTGCCCTGAAATGAAAGGAGCAAAAAATGAAATCTTTAACCCGAACAATTATTGTGCTCGTCGTTTTCAGTCTGTTGACGGGAGGTATTCTTGTCGCCGAGAGCGATCCCGAAAGCACATCTGTAAATGCTACCGGTAACGCGACAGAAAGCGAATCCAGACCACGGCCGGGAGGGCGTTTTGTAGATGATAAGTGGGTACCTACCGGCGTGGGAGCTTCCAGTTCTGATCGGCGGCGAGTGGGACGATCTACAGGATACAAGCCGGCCATTGGGCCTGTGAGCAGGCGGAAGGTTCTCGTGGTCCCATCCGGACAGGTCAAAGCCAAAGAGCTTGCCGCAATAACAGAGGATATGCAGGTCATGTCGCATATCCTTGACCAGCGATTCAAGGAGACGCGCCGGATTCAGGGCGTGTTCATTGATTTCGGTGATTTCTTCGGGCGGGACAATCGCGCCACAGAAGCTACCTATCTACAAGGCTATGGGGTGCTCTTCTCGATAGAAGTGAATTTTTCGTTCTCGCCTCCGCCCAAAGCTCAGGGGCAGGAGACTGAGCAACAGGACGAACAGGTCGATTCAGCCTGGGAGAAGGCAAGACGTCAGGTGTTTTCGCCCGGCGGTTCGCAGGCAGCGGCGGAGGCCGACTCGCCTGAGCAATATAACAGCCAGATGGTCGAGGAGTTGAAACGAGACCTTATCGCAACTCTGAAACATGCGGCGAATATCAGAAACATCCAGCCGAACGAGTGGGTAATCCTTACGGTCATAGGAGGGCAACGACAGTTCAGCATGGGTTTCGGCACGAACTTTCCTTCGGGCGTGGGCGCGTCGAGGTCTCGGAGTTCGAGACGCGGCGCCGGCTCATCAGGCGGAATGGGTGGTTTCGGCGGCGGCATGGGCGGCGGTGGCATGGGTGGCTTTGGCGGCGGTGGCAGCAGCGGTTTTGTCGTAGGCGGCTACGGCGGCATGGGAGGCATGATGGGCGCCGGCATGGGCGATATGTACAGCGGCATGGGCACTTACAGCGGCACGAGCTTTTCTGCGTCCACGGTCCTGACTATCCGGGCGAAGAAGTCCGACGTGGACGACTTCGCCAAAGAAGAGCTGGATTTCGAACAGTTCGAGAAGAAAGTGCAGATTTTCATGTACTGAGTTGCGTATTACGCACGACGGACTCAAAGAGAAGGAGACTATAATGAAAAAACACAAATTGATCATCGCGGCGGCCTCATGCGTTTTTATCGCGGTATTTACACAGGAACTGTCGTCCCAGAACGTAAGAAGATCGGGTGGAGTCTCAGGCGGCGCCGGCTCTTCACGGCCGCGCGGCATGAGAATGAGAAGAATGCCGGGCCGGCCTGACTTCGAGCGGATGAAGAATATGAGCCCCGAAGAGAAGGCGAAGTATTTCCAGGAACTGCTCGAAGAACAGCGGAGGGTGGCCGAGGAACAAGAGGCTCTTGCAATGCAGCAGGCCCTCGGAGTTGACGAGAAGCAGTGGAAAGTCATCGAGCCCAAATTGAAGAAGGTCAAGAGCTATAGAGAGCAGGCGTTCATCGGCACCAAACCTCCTTTTCAGAGCAACTTCTCGACCTTCAGCACGGGCCCGGGAGTCGCTGGGGGCTTCGGCGGTTTCTCCGGCGGCTTTCAGTTCCAGGCCGGCGGCAATGCAGGCGGCATGGCAACAAGCAGTATCTCACCAATTGGTGATCCCGACCGCCCACTGACCGACGGCGAAAGGCTCATCGAGGAGCTTCAATGGCTGCTGCAAGACCCAGAGCCCGAGCCGGCCGAACTCAGGCAGAAGCTCGATGCCCTGCGCAGAGCCAGGGAAAAAGCGACGAAGCAGTGGGTCCGAGCGCAGCAGGAGCTGCGCAAAATACTGAACCTGCGCCAGGAGGCCACTCTGGTTATGATGGGCTTTCTCAACTGACTTTTCAGCACAATCTCTGAGCACGGCGTTCACGGCTAAAGATAATGCAAGGCCGGGCCTTCCGGCTCGGCCTCTCTTGTGTGCCTATGCCGGCTGATCCTCCAGCCCTTGCTTTGATGCTTTTGTTTTGACGGCAGCGCCGATTCCGGCTATTGTGTGACTTGTAAGCGGAAACCGTAGTGCCGCAATTTGCGTATGGAGACGTTGGAAGATAGCGGGTCGCACGTTTGTCGGCTCGACTGAGAAGTTGTAGGTTGGCTCAGTTGAAGAAACAACTCGGTTTGCCTGATGTATTCGGCGTAGCAGCCGGGGCGATGATAAGTTCCGGTCTGTTTGTCCTGCCGGCCATCGCCTATACGAAAGCGGGGCCGGCGGTAATACTGTCCTATTTCTTCGCATCGATCCTGATAATTCCCAGCGTTCTGAGCAAGGCCGAGTTGTGCACGGCGATGCCGCGGGCGGGCGGAACGTATTTCTTTATCGAGCGCAGCCTGGGTCCGGTCTTCGGATTGTTCAGCGGATTTGCGGGCTGGTTCTCATTGGCTTTGAAAAGTGCGTTCGCCGTCGTCGGAATGGCGGTGCTCATTGAGGTCGTGCTGCAACAGGTCTTCGGCGCGCAAGTGAGCGATTGGCATCTGAAACTTGCCGGCGTAGCATGCTGCCTGGGCTTTACCGGATTGAATATTGTCAGCGTCAAACATACGAGCAGATTTCAGGCCTTGCTCGTAGGGATTTTGCTGGCCGTGCTGGCGTTCTTCGTAATCTCCGGCGCCGGAAACGTGGAAGCCGTTCGATACAAGGGATTCCTCGACAAGGGATGGTTGGCTGTGTTCGCAACCTCCGGGCTGGTTTTTGTCAGCTTCGGCGGACTGACCAAAGTCGCCAGCATCGCCGAGGAGGTTAAGAACCCCGCCAGGAATCTGCCGTTGGGGATGATCCTGGCCTGGTCTGTTGTTGGCCTGTATTACATCGGAGTGCTCATAGTCGCGGTCGGCCTTGTGGACGGCGCTGAGTTGGCCGGCAGCATGATGCCGATATCGACGGCGGCGGGCAAGTTCGCCGGATCGGCCGGGTTCGTGCTGCTGAGTATCGCTGCGATGGCGGCTTTTATTACCACGGCAAACGGCGGCATACTCGCCGCATCCCGCTCGCCGATGGCCATGAGCAGGGACCAGTTGTTGCCGCCGGTGTTGGCTCGCGTGAGCAAGAGGTTCAAGACCCCTCATGTCAGTATCCTGCTCACAGGCGGTTGCATGATCGCGGCAATCATTTTTCTCGATATCGAAGCGCTGGTGAAGACCGCCTCGACCTTAAAGATAATTCTTTTCATTCTCACCAATGTCAGCGTAATCATAATGCGCGAGAGCAGAATACAAAGCTACAGGCCGAGGTTCAAGTCGCCGTTGTACCCCTATATTCATATCTTTGCTATCGTCGCCTACGGCGCGCTGATAGTTGACATGGGACGGATACCGCTTGTGACTACCGCCGGTTTTGTGGGTTTGAGTGCCGTCTGGTATTGGCTGTATGTTCGCAGGCGCGTCGGTCGGGCCTCGGCGGTTCTGCACATCGTCGAGCGCGTCACCGACAGAGAGCTTAAGACGGTTACGCTCGAGAATGAGCTTAGGGACATCCTGCTCGAACGAGACGATGTCATCGAAGATCGATTCGACAAGCTGATAAGAGAATGCCGGATTCTTGACATCAAAGGCCGGACAAGCGCCGAGAAAATCTTCCGAAAAATCTCCACAATGCTGGCCGAGAGATTGGGAAGCGACGAGTACGTACTATTCGAGAAATTCCTCCATCGTGAATCCGAGGGCGGCACCGTGGTCCAGCCGGGTTTTGCCATACCTCACATTGTGGTCGAAGGCCAAAACAAATTCGATGTTCTGCTCATCCGCGCCCGCGACGGCATTAAGTTCCGAGGCGTTCAGGAGCCGGTCAGGATAATGTTTGTCCTTCTCGGCAGCAAGGACGAAAGGAATTATCACTTGAGAGCCCTGATGGCGATTGCCCAGATTGCCCAGGAGAAGGACTTCGAGCAGCAATGGCTCGCCGCCCGAGATACCGAGGCGATAAGGAACCTGATCCTGCTGTCAACGAGAAAAAGAGATTCCGCCGTAAGGTGACCCCCAGGGTCAATCCTTAAGAGGCTCTGAGAGGACCTAATGAGCGGATAGCGGATAGCGGATAGCGTATAAAGGCACACGCGCTTATCCGCTATCCTTTATACGCTCTACGCTGAACGCTGTCCCGATCCCGGCCTATTTATTATTGACTATTGGCGTGGGTCCGAGAAAACCTGCCGATTTGGTCCAGTCAATATTTTCCTCACCCGGCAGCGAAAACGTGCGAAATTATCAGTTAAGAGCCGTCGTTTATTGTCCGAAAAATCCAATAAGAACCAAAAATCTCACTACTGAGACAAAAAAACTCGTTGCGCACTGGATACAACCTGGCACTCTTATATACATACGCATGTAATCAAGGAGTTCTTGGGTGTTTCAGCAGGCTCGACAGGCGGCCAAACATAATGTCTGTACAGCCGGCAAATAACGAAAATAGGCAATTTTTTTGGAGAACCGGATCATGAGAAGACTTGGATCAAAACTGGTGTTGGCTTGTACAATGATATTACTGCCTGCCGCCACGCACGTCGCCTGGGGTGTCGGAAACAACAACTGCGCCGGCGCAAAGCCGATCGGTGACGTAACGGATATGGACTTCGACACCAGGGACGCATCGTTCGACGGCCCCGGCCTCTGTCTGACAAGCCCGAACCTCTGGTACTGCTACACCGCCTCGTGCACGGGCAATGTAACCGTTAGCCTGGCCGGCAGCGGATACGACACGATGCTCGCGGTTTACGACGGGTGCAAATGCGATCCGACATCGGGCGATTTGATCGAGTGCAACGATGACTCCGGCGCCGGCTTCCAGTCGGAGATTACGTTCGCTGCGGTCGGCGGCAAACAATACCTGATCGAGATCGGCGGCTACAGCGATGAGACGGGGCGTGGCATACTGAATATCAGTTGCGACGGAGAGCCCGCTCCGCCGGCGTCCAAGGACGACTGTGCTAACGCAGAGGCTATCGGGGATGTAAAAAACCTGCCGTTCGATACAACAGAGGCAACTGCCGACGGCCCCGGTTTGTGCCTGACCAGCCCGAATATCTGGTACTGCTATACCGCTACGTGTACGGGTAACGCCACAGTCAGCCTTGCCGGCAGCGCCTTCGACACGATGCTCGCGGTTTACAAAGGTTGTGAATGCGATCCGACGTCGGACAATCTGATCAAGTGCGACGACGACTCGGGGCCCGGCACCACATCGGAGATCACCTTCCCGACCGTCGCCGGCGGCCAGTACCTGATTGAGGTTGGCGGTTACAGCTCTGAAACCGGCCAGGGCGTATTAAATGTCATTTGTCAGGGCGAGGCAATTCCAAGCATTCCCGGCAAACCGGACCTCGGTGACGCCCCGGACAGCACTAACAATTTCGGCAACGATGATATGGGAGCTTATCCCTGGCCGCCGTCAGTAATCGGCCACTTCCCCACCGTCTATGACGACGGCAGCGGACTCGGACCTTACGGACCGTTTCATTTGAACGAGTCCTTGGTGGCATATTTAGGCGAGAGCATCACGGCAGAAACCGAAGCCGACAATGGCCCGGACGAGGATTACCTCGGCGCCAATAATATCGTTCCCCCACAAAGCCAGTCAGATCGTGACTTTGGCGACGACGCTATTAACGTGCCGCTGGCCTTGCCCAACTGCGGTTGGGCGACGTTCGACTATCAAGTCACGGTTGTCGAGCCGAACACCGATCTCTGGGTGAACGTCTGGTTCGACTTCAACCGCGACGCCGACTGGGACGACACTCTCGATTGTCCCGGCGGCCCTGTACCGGAATGGGTCGTGCAGAACCAGTTCCTGTTCAATCTGCCCGTGGGGCTCAATGAGATAACCACGCCAGGATTCAAGTCCGTGCATGAGGGTGTGCACGACCAAATCTGGATGAGAATTACCCTTTCGGAACAGCCCTGGACCGGCGGCAGCAATCCAGGCGAGTTGGGCAATGCCGGCTCCGGACCCCAGGACAAGTACCAGATCGGCGAAACCGAAGATTACTTCTTCACCCCTGAAATACCAGGCGACCCGGACTGCCCGCTGTGCGAAGATGTTAACGGCGACGGAGTAATAGACATGGACGACTTGGCGGATTTCACCGCCAAATGGCTTGCGGACTGCCTGTAGTGGGCTTTTAAGAATAGCTAATCGGGGCTGTGAGCACAGAAACAGTGCTTACAGCCCTTTTCTTTTGCGCACCTGCAAATCCGGCGGATCAGGTCAATCGCTCCTTCCTCTTACGACTGTTTTCTGATTCCACTGTCCGAGCCCATTTTTTTCGTTTGTAATCACAATTTCCAGAAAGGAGTTGACGCTTACCAGCCTTGCAAGTACAATTCCACGGTTTTTTGAACTTGATTGGTGCGTATTTAATAGGTGGCAACTGCAAATGACTAATGTAAACGAATTGTTGAAAGAAAAACTGACGGCGGAAAACTACGACAGGCTCATGGCTGTGGACAACACTAGGATACACGAGTTTGTTGCCGATGCGATAGAGCTTACCGGCCCGGAGACGGTGTTTGTCTGTACGGATTCCGAAGAAGATGTCAAGCGTGTTCGCAAGATGGCGGTCGAGAGCGGCGAAGAGCGTCCTCTTGAAACGCCCGGGCATACGTATCACTTCGACGGACCCAGCGATCAGGGCCGGGACAGGCAGGCAACCAAATATCTGGTACCCGAGACCGAGACGTTGAGCAAGGCGCTGAACCAGATGGAAAGGAAAGAGGGGCTCGCCGAGGTGCGGGGACTGCTCAAAGACTCCATGAAGGGCAGGGCGATGATTCTTCGGTTTCTGTCGTTGGGGCCGGCCGGTTCGGTTTTCAGCGTTCCATGTGTCCAGGCGACCGACTCGTGGTATGTGGCCCACAACGAGGATTTGCTCTATCGAACCGCCTACGAGCAATTCTGTAAAATAGAAAAGGACAAAAATGTCTTCTGTTTCCTGCACTCGGCCGGTGAGCTGAGCGAAGATATGATCAGCGTGGATGTGAAAAACAAGCGCATCTACATGGACTATACCAGGGACACAGTTTACAGCGTCAATACTCAATACGGCGGCAATACAATGGGGCTCAAGAAGCTTGCCCTGAGGCTCACGATTCGCCAGGCCGACGCCGAAGGCTGGCTGGCCGAGCACATGTTTATCTCCGGCGTTTACGGCCCCGGAGGACGCAAGACGTATCTCGCCGGCGCTTTTCCCAGCGCATGCGGCAAGACCTCGACGGCGATGCTGCCCGGCGAGACCATATTGGGCGACGATATTGCATATTTCAGAAAGATCAACGGCGAGTTCCGCGCAGTAAACGCCGAAGCGGGCATCTTCGGCATCATTCAGAACGTCAAGGAAAAAGACGATCCCATGATATGGGACATTCTGCACAATCCCGGCGAGGTGATTTTCGGCAATATCCTGGTCAAGGACAAGAAACCCTACTGGCTGGGCATGGGGGAAGAGACACCGGATGACGGCGTGAACTTCTCGGGCCAATGGCACAAAGGCAAGAAAGACGCCAACGAGAAAGAAATACCGCTGGCCCACAAGAACGCAAGATATACGGTAACTTTGACAGCCCTGGCTAATTGCGATCCGGAGCTGGAAAACCCCGTGGGCGTCCCTCTCAGCGGCGTAATGTATGGTGGGCGCGATCCAAAAGCATCCGTGCCGGTTCAGCAGGCATTTGACTGGGCCCACGGCATCGTCTCGTACGGCGCCTCGCTTGAAACTGAGACTACCTTTGCGATTATCGGCGAAGAAGGCGTAATGGAAATCAACCTAATGAGCATCCAGGACTTCCTTGCGATTCCTCTTGCCAGGTACATCCGGAACAACATCGATTTTGTTCAGGGGATCGATAGACCGCCGCTGGTGTTCGGCGTCAACTACTTCCTCAGAGACAAGGAAGGCAAATTCACTAATGACGTGCCCGACAAGCACGTCTGGGTCAAATGGATGGAATTGCGCATTCACGGCGACGTCGGCGCAATCACCTGCCCGACCGGCCAGATTCCGCGTTATGAAGACCTCGTGCCGTTGTTCAAAGAAGTCTTCGACAAAGAGTACACCAAAGAGGACTATGTCAAGCAGTTCACCATCCGGGTTCCTGAGAATCTGGCCAAGATAGAACGTGTTGAGAAATACCACAGGGAAAACGTGCCGGGCAGTCCGCAGGAGGTTTACGACACACTGGAGGCGACACAAAAGCGTCTCAACGAAGCCCGTGAAAAATATGGCGATTATATCTCACCCTTTGATTTGGCAGAGTAGAACCAGATGAAAAAGAAGACCATTCGCACCGGAATTGTCGGCGCAGGTTTCGCCGCGACGTTTCATTATGAATGTCTAAAGAAAGTCCACGGCACCGACGTCGAGGTCGAGGGAGTGTTCGCAACCGACACCGATCAGGCCGAGGCTTATGCCAAAAAGCGAGGGATTAGCACCTGCGGCAGTCTGGAAGAGCTTCTCGACAAAGTGGATGTCGTTCACGTCTGCACGCCGCCGGTAGCTCACGAGCATATTGCAGTCGCAGCCCTCGAACGGGACAAGTTCGCCATCGTGGAAAAGCCCCTCACCGGTTACTTCGGCGACGGTTCGGAAGACTTCAGCGGCGATACTTTTCCAAAGCAGGACGCTCTCGATCAGTCTCTGGCGAGCATCGAACGAATACTCGCGGCAGAATCGAAGAGCAAAGGCAAGATTCTCTACGCCGAGAACTGGATCTACGCTCCCTCGATTCAGAAGGAGCGCGAGATTATCGAAAAGACCGGCGCTCAGATACTCTGGATACACGGCGAAGAAGCCCATTCTGGCTCGCACGCCGCGACTTACGCCTACTGGAAATTCTCGGGCGGCGGGGTGATGATAGGCAAAGGCTGCCACCCGCTGACAGCGGCGCTTTATCTAAAGCGCGTCGAGGGCATGGCAAGAAATGGCGAGCCGATTAAGCCAAAGGCGGTCTCGGCGCGAGTTCACGCGATTACCAGGCTGGAGAAATTCCGGGACGAAGGACACATCCGCTGCGACTACCACGACATCGATGATTTTTCCCTGATGCACGTGGTCTTCGAGGACGGCACGATTGCCGACATCTTCGCCTCCGACATTATCTTAGGCGGCATCCACAACTGGCTCGAAGTATCGGCAAACAACCACCGGACCGTCTGCAACATCAACCCCAACACGGCGATGAAGACGTATAACCCGGTCGATGCGAATTTCGACGATATATACGTCGTGGAAAAGACCGGCACAAAGCAGGGCTGGTCGAATCCCTCGCCGGACGAGGATTGGTTCACGGGTTACCCGCAGGAGATGGAGGCCTTCTACAGAACCATAGCGTACGGCGAGGCGCTGGAGAGCACCAGTAACCTGGCTGCCGATTGCATCTCGACTATCTACAGTGCATACGTCTCGGCTGAAAAAGCGGGAGCCGAAGTTTCCATCAAAACGTTTTGACTTGCCAATGAGTCAGCAAAAACCGCCAAAACAGACCGGGCAAATTCAGTTCGCACCTTCGGTGTACGAGCACGCCGCAAGGGTGATCGGCGAGAGTCCCTGGGAAGTGTCGCGCAGTTGCGATCTGCTCTCGCAGGGCCACATAGAAGCGTTTCGCCTCTATAACCATTGCCCCATTGTCGTGGGTATAGACATCTACAACCTGGAAGCCGAGGCCTATGGCGCAGCAGTCGATAAGCCCGCCGGCAACGGGATTCCGGCTATATCCAGGCATCCGTATGGTTCGGTAAAAGAGCTGCTTGGCCTGGAGCCGTTTGACCCGGAGACAGACGGTCGCATCCCGATGGTTTTAGAAGCGGGCAAGCGTGTAGCCGGCAAGTGCCCCCAGACCGATGTCAGAATCCCGTTGAGCGGTCCATTTTCACTGGCGGCAAATCTCGTCGGGTTTGAGAGCCTGCTGTGTGAGGTTTATACTGATCCCGATCTGGTTGCCCAAGCCTTGAAACATCTCGTCGCAGGGCAAGTCGAGTTTTGCAAAGAAGTGGTTCGCAACGGTCTCGACATCGCTTTCTTCGAGTCGGCGGCAACTCCGCCGTTGATATCGCCGGACAACTTCAGAGACATTGAGCTTGGCGCATTGGAAGAAATCATGGCCGAGACCTCGGCGGTCGTCGGCCATCCCGTCCCGTGTATAATGGGTGGGGATACGCTGCCGATCCTTGATTATATCCTCCGGACGGGGACAGGTTACGTTTGCTGCCCGGCCAAGACAGACCAGCAAAAGTTCATGGAGAAAATGCGGGCGCATCCCGATGTGACGGTCAGAATCAATATGGACCCCGGTGGACTCACATCAAAAAACTTCGACGACGTCAAAAAGGAAGTTGACAGGGTTCTGGCCCTTGCGGAGAATAGGCGAAATGTCTGCATCGGCACGGGCTGCCTGCCGTATGAGGCGAATCCCGACATGGTTTTGAAAGCACGAGAATATATCTTGTCCAGGGATACCCAGCAAAATGTTTAAGCAGGAGACCAGAGTATGACGGCTAACCAGAATCAGCCAGAAACCTCCGGCGCACCAGAGCAAGTTATGCACGTCAATCCCCGCATCGAAAAGGATCGTCAAATGATTCTGGATGCGGAAAAGAAAGGCACAGGAGCACGTTTCAAGGTGTTTCTCAAGTTATCGGGCCCCGGCTGGCTGCAGAGCGGCATCACTCTGGGCGGCGGCTCGCTCTCTTCGAGCCTCTACCTCGGCGTGCTGGTGGGCTTTAGCTTCATGTGGCTCCAGCCCCTTGCAATGGTTTTCGGCGTCATCATGTTAAGCGCCATCGCGTATGTCACGCTCTCGACCGGAGAGAGACCTCTGCGCGGCATCAACGAGCACGTCAGTCCCGTCTTAGGCTGGGGCTGGTTGATTGCCTCGATGATGGCGAACCTCGTCTGGTCCCTGCCTCAGTTCGCACTTGGAACCGCGGCGCTGCGGCAGAACCTGCTGCCCGGGCTCATCGGCCCTGACTCTGGTATGGGTGAGATACAGGGCAAGATGATAGCCGGCGGCGCGTTTCTGGCAATCTGCCTGGCAGTTACCATGACCTACAGCGCAGGAGGCAAGGGTGTCAAGATATTTGAGATCATGATCAAGACGATCGTCAGTATCATTGTGCTCAGCTTCCTCGGCGTTGTGGTCAAGCTAAGCATCGAAGGCGAGATTATCTGGGGCGAAATCCTCAGCGGCTTGATTCCTGATTTGAGTTTGTTCAATAAGCCGACCGACATAATAATGCCTCACATAGAAAAGGTGGCCGAGAACTTCAGGCCCTTCTGGACGAACATGCTCGTGGGCCAGCAGCGCGACGTCATGATCAGCGCCGCGGCCACTGCCGTCGGTATCAACATGACATTTTTGCTGCCGTACTCGATGCTCCGCAAAGGCTGGGACAAGCATTTCCGCGGCCTGGCGATCTTCGATCTTTCAACCGGATTATTCATCCCATTCATCCTCGCGACCGGCTGCGTCGTCATAGCTTCGAGCAGCCAGTTCCACGGTGTACCGGCACAAGGCCTCGTTGCCGACGAGCCCGGCGGTGAAATAACAGCCGAGCCGGCTGCGAACCTCGTAGGCTCGTATAACAACCTATTGGTCGAGAGGGCGTTGATGGAGTTGAGATTGGAGGATGAGACGTACAAGAATGTCACCGTAGATACCTACAAGACGCTTCCCACAGCCATGCAGGCCCCCGTGGCAAGCAAGATCAAGGCTTTGCCCTGGGCCGACAAGAGAATGGCGGCCATGCTGGTCAAGCGCGACGCCTTTAATCTGGCCGATACGCTCGCGCCGCTGACAGGCCCCGTGATTGCCCAATATCTCTTTGGCTTCGGCGTCATCGGAATGGCGATGAGCGCCGCGACAATGCTTATGACAATCAATGGTCTGTGCTTCTGTGAGCTTCTGGGCAGGCCGCCCAAGGGCTGGATCCAGAAATTCGGAACCCTAATGGTATCGGTCGGAGCGCTCGGCCCGTTCTTCTGGAAAGAAGCAGCTCCGTATCTGGCCATCCCGACATCGGTCTTTGCGATGGTCCTGCTGCCAATCGCGTACTTCGCATTCTTCCTGCTGATGAACCAGAAGACCTTCATGGGCAACAACATGCCTACCGGAGGCAAACGTATCCTCTGGAACGTCCTTATGGCGCTGGCTTCCGGCGCCGCTGCATTCGGCAGTGTTTGGAGTCTCTGGTCGAAACTGCGATGGCTCGGCATCGTCCTGCTCATCACTTTCATCGCTCTGTGCGTTGTCGTTCACTTTGCTCGTAAGAAACCGCAGACAGCATGACACCGGAACAATGGGAGAAATTGCTCGCCGTAATTGACGGCCAGGTCCTTGATCCGCTGCCGGTGGGGTTCGTCATCGACAGCCCCTGGCTCCCCGGCTGGGCCGGTATCACGGCGCTTGATTATTACTCCAGCGAGCAGATGTGGTTTGAGGCCAATCTAAAGGCCGTGAAGCAGTTTCCCGATGCCATTTTCCTGCCGGGCTTCTGGTCCGAATTCGGGATGTGCACCGAGCCGTCCGCTTTCGGGGCGAAATGCTCGTGGGACAAGACTGAACTGCCCTACGCCGACAAGATCATAGCCGACATTCAGGCACTGGGTTCGCTGAGCAAGCCTGATCCCGAAAAGGACGGTTTGCTGCCGTTCGTCCTCAAGAGGCTCCAGCATTATCAAGGCCGAATCGAGCAGGAAGGGCACAGTATCAAGTTCGCTGTCTCAAGGGGGCCGTTGAACATAGCGTCGTTCCTGGCCGGTACCACCGAGTTTCTCATGGCTGTCCGCACCGATCCCGACCAGGTCCACAAGCTGCTGGCAACGATAACGGACTTCACCATTGACTGGCTCAAGCTTCAGGCCCGCGATTTCCCGTCCATAGACGGCATACTCATTCTCGACGACATAGTGGGCTTCTTGGGTGAGGACGATTTCAAAGAAACGGCGTTGCCCTATCTCAAGAGCATTTTCGAGTCGTTCGAGGCAAACGTGAAATTCTTCCACAACGATGCCGGCGGGCTGGTATGTGCGCCGTACCTTGCTCAAATCGGCGTGAATTTATTCAATTTCAGTTTCCAGCACACGCTGGGGGAAATGAAGGAATTGACAAACAATGCCGTAACATTGCTTGGGAACATCCCGACCCGGGAGATTCTCGCCGCCGGTACGCCCGAGGACATCCGCAACAGCGTGAAAGCGGCTATTGAACCCGTGAGTGATAAAAGCCGGATCGTCTTGTCGTGCGGCGGCGGCATGCCCCCCGATGTTCCAACGCAGAATATCGAAGCGTTTCTGTCGGCAGCAGGCCGTCAATAAAGTGATTCCTACCACACCGGCGTCGTCTTCGTCGGCAGACTTCTGCACATCCTCTTGATTATCCTCTGTGCCTTGTCGGCCTCGTCGGGAGATAGTGGCTGGGCGGGCGGTGCGCCCATCGGGCCGCCCATTACATTGCCCATCAACTGATCATTGCCGCCCCCGCCAAGCCCGAACATTCTGGACAAGGTTCGCTTGCCTTTGCCCGAGCCGCTGGCAAGCCACAAAGTGCTGCCGTCCTCGACGTTAATCATCTTTGCCGTTATGGCTATTTCCTCGCCAAAATGTGGGATTTTGATAGCAAGAACGGCCGGCACGTCCAGGATTAGCCCGACTTCAACTGCCGCTTCGGTCGTGGTCAGGTCTTTTGACTCGGATTCCTGCCCCGCAAGCTGCGCTCGCACCTGTGAGCGGCCAACCGGTGCATAGCCCTGCTCCAGCAACTCGATGGCGAAGAAATCCGCAATTTGGTCTTTTGCCGCCTCGCTTGTGACGGCGCCTTCAACCGCTACGATAGCGACCTTGTCCAATGTGCTGAAATCATAGTCTATCCTGGCGGAACTTTCCTGCGGCGAGCGGCAGCCGCCAAACATCAAAATTGCTATTGCCAGTATGCTAACAATGATTTTCATGGTCTATGTCTCCCAGAAAACACATTATCTATATAACCCAACTGTCTCATTTTAACATATTGGCTGAGAAATTGAAATCAAAATCCCCATTTCGATGTAAAATTTTGGGCCGCCCCACATCTTGACGACTGAATTGCCCTATATCGGATTATAGCTAACGTCAGCGTATCCCGGTTGTCCTTGAGGTCGATTGGGCCACTTCAGAGCGTCAAACATGAACTCGGTGGCCTGACGTATCATCACAGCCGGCATACACGGACACATTTCAAGCGAGCCGACCACCTCATTGTTGTGTTCACTCAGGACTTTCAACAAGTAATCCCAGTCTTCCCGAGGCATCCCTCCCTGCAAGCCGGGCGGCTCGTGGTCGTCCATTTGCCCGTAATTATCGGTCAGATGCAGGTGGGCCACTCTCGGGGCCAGATCGTCAACATATTGCCTGAACGAATACTCGCTGTCCAAATGGGCATAACCGGTGTCGAGACAATACCACAAGGACTCAAATCTCTCGCCGGTCTTTTTCAGCATCGGCAATCGGCCGGTTTCGAGGCACAATTTGACATCATTTTGCTTGGCCAGCTCGACCACATCGTCGGCGAAACAACTGCCGTTGAATTCATGATTCTGGGGAATACCCATACTCTGCAAATTGCTCACGATGTTCGCTTTGAGCAGTTTGGCGCATTCGATCTGCTCGTTCCACTGCTCTAATGTCGGGCTGTCATCCCGCGAACGCATCACCACCCGCATACCCTCAGTGGCGGCCATAAGCCGGGACCAGTTTCGCCTGCCGTAACGGCACTCGTGCTGGCCCTTGATGTTGGGCCACAACTCTATGCCGAAGCCCAAAGACTGTAAGAACTGGCACTCCTGCTCAAATGAAAGGGGATGCTCATGTCCCCAGAATACCATCGTTGAAACAACGTACTTTATTCGCATTGTGCCATCTCCATATCAGAACGATAAACGCATCCTTCTACCCAGTGCCAGACATCTATTTATATCGTTCAAAAACATGAGTATATTGAGACTTTATTGAAGATTAGAGCAATTTTCCGCCAACTTAGGAGCCGCAAGGAAGTCCCTGGTGTCTTTTTTCTTGCCGCTCCATTGAGCCGGATTTTGAAATTGGCTTTGTTCTTCCAAACTCCGAAAGGATTTGTATGTTCATAATATTTTGTTGCAGATGAGGTTACATTAAGTATGGCGTCGGGAAATCGGCAACGGCGGGCGGCAACCACCCAGTGGCCTTGACTCTTCACTTGCTCTTGGATAAGATGTTGCCCGGGGACAATGGAGAGCGCTGGCCCCATGTGACCGCCCGAATGACAACGGGAGCAAGGGCGACCACATAGGGTCGCCCCTACTGCCCGGAGATTGGGACATTAAGGCAAAAGAAGTCAAATTGGGACGTTATATCACCCGGTACAAGGGCGAAATCGCACTGACCGTGCTATGCACAGTAGTTACGGTTGGAATCAGCCTCTACCTGCCGTTTATCATGTGTTATGTTATTGACGGTCTGACGGATGGAACCGTTACCGGCTCCGACCTGACCGGCCGGCTCCTGCTTTATGCCGGGCTCTCGGTCGCAGGCCTCTACTTCTCGCGCCATCTTCGCAAGATACCACTCAAGCTCTCGCACAAGGTCGAGTACGCGCTGCGCAAAGATATGTTCGATCATCTGACCCGGATGGATCAGGAGTTTTTCCGCGCGAAGCGCACGGGCGATCTGATAACGCGCATGTCGGCGGACATGGTCCTTGTGCGAGACTCTATCGGCCAGGGTCTGCTCCAGGGCATACGCACGACCGGCGTGATTCTGTTTGCTTCAATAATCATGCTGGTCACCGACACTTCGCTGGCTCTGCTCGTGCTGTCGCTCTATCTGCCGATGACCTTTGTCTTCTTCCTCGTGCTAAGAACGCTCCGCCGCCGGCAAAAGCTCCTGCAGGAACAGGTCTCGGACATCTCCAACTTCTGCCAGGAAAGCTTCGCCGGCATCCGATGCATAAAGGGATTTGCGATTGAACAGCGGCGCATCGGCATGTTTGAATCCATAAACAAAGATCTCATCCGGCTGCACATGCGGGTACAGGTGGCCAGACAGGGATTGTGGCCGTTCATGGCATTCTGGTTATGCCTGAGCGTCGTGATGATCCTCACCATAGGCGGACGCCAGGTGATTAGCGGGCAGCGCTCCATAGGGACGTTAGTGCAGTTTATGCAGTATTTGCTCTATATGCAGTGGCCGCTGCTTGCATTCAGTTGGGTCACGAGCTTACTCCAGCGCGGCAAAGTGAGCTGGCGCCGCATTAAGGAAATACTCGAGCATGAGCCGGTCATCAGAGATTCGGACCAAACCGATCACAGCATCAGCAGCCTGCGCGGCGAGATTGCACTCGATGACCTGTCGCTGGACATCGAGGGCCGGCGTTTTCTGCATCAGATCAACCTGAACATCGCCTCCGGCAAGACCCTGGGCATCACCGGCCCAACCGGCAGCGGCAAAACTCTGCTGGCCTCACTGGTCGCCCGCCTGATGGACCCGACCGAAGGACGGATATCCATCGACGGTCACGATGTCAAGATTATCCCGCTTGATGTGCTGCGCAATCACATCGGTTTTGCCGCACAGGAACCTATACTCTTTTCAAGGACGCTGGAACACAACATCGGCTTCGGCGTTGGTGAACCCGACGAGCGTCTCATCGATTGGGCGGCCGACATTGCGCATCTGAAGAAGGATGTAGAAACCTTTCCCGAGCGGTTCGAGACTATGATAGGCGAACGCGGTGTGACCCTTTCCGGGGGCCAGCGCCAGCGCACCTCCATCAGCCGGGCCGTCGCGCGCCACCCGGAAATTCTGATTCTGGATGATGTGCTTTCCGCAGTAGATACACAAACCGAAGCGGCCATAATGGAGAAGCTCCAACCGGTCATGAAAGGGCGCACCAGCCTTTTCGTCAGCCACCGAGTATCGACGCTGCGCTACGCCGATGAGATTGTGGTGATTGAGGATGGTCGCATAACTCAGCGAGGTTCACACGACGAGCTTATTGCCAGGCCCGGTTATTACTCCGAACTCAATACCATGCAGCAGATCGAGAAGGAACTGGAGGCCGGCTCATGACCGAGGGCAAGAAAAAGCCTCCCAAATCCGGACTGGCCCGGCGCTTGCTCGCTTACTCGCCGCCCTACTGGCGCTGGATGCTGCTATCGCTGATCCTGATCCTGACCCTTTCGGCCATGATCAACTTCCTGCCGGTGCTGATAAAACGCATTACAGACTCATGCCTGCTGAACAATGAGGTCGCCGCAGATGACCGTCTTAAAGAACTGACCCAACTAAGCTGGCTTTACCTGATGCTTGCGGCCGGCGGACACTTAATTCGCTACTTCCAGGGGTTGCTGACCGCCTGGCTCGGGCAGCGTATAATCTATGACCTCCGCGTCGATTTGTTCAAAAAAGTCACGCGGTTGCACCAAGCCTACTTTGATCGAATGCCGGTCGGAGCGCTGCTCACGCGGGTCACCTCCGACATTGACCGCCTGGAGCGATTTGTAACCGACGGCGTGGTCGGGACCGTCGCCGACGTTTTCATGCTGGTCAGCATTATGGTCTATATGCTGCTGATCAACGTGCAGGTGGCCCTGGTTCTCTTTGCAGTTCTGCCGCTGATGTTCGGGGCTTTGTTCTTGATTAACGGCCGTCTCCGTGAGGCCAACCGCCAAATTCGCAAGCGGCAGGCCTCGCTCAACGCCCTGCTCCAGGAAGACCTTGTGGGGATGACCACGATACAGTTGTTCAACCGTGAGCTTATCGCCCAGGACGAATTCATGGAGCGCAACACCGACCTGCGCGCCGCTTACTTCGAAGAGGTCCGCTGGTTCAGCCTGTACTTTCCCGTTATTGAAGGCGGTCAGGCCGTCGCTTTTCTGCTGATCCTCGGCGCCGGCGGATTCCTGCTGCTTAACAACACCGGCCTGATTTCCCTCGGAGTGCTGATTGCATTTCTGACTTACGTCCGCAACTTCTTCCGACCGCTCGGCTCTCTTTCTGACAAAGCCGGCATGTTCCAGATGGCGATGGCCGCCGCCGAGCGCGTCTTTGCCCTGATCGACATCCCCGAAGAAATCGCCGATCCGGACGAACCGCTGGAGCCTGAAAAAATTGACGGCAACATTGAATTTAGCAACGTCTGGTTTGCCTATGAAGATGAAAACTGGGTGTTGAAGAATCTCAGCTTCAGCGTCCGGCCCGGCAGTGTGGTCGCCGTAGTCGGCGCCACCGGCGCAGGCAAGAGCACCATCGTCAACCTGATAGGCCGCTTCTACGACGTGCAGCAAGGCTCGGTGATGATCGACAGTAAGGACGTGCGGGCCTTTCGCAGGGTGGATCTGCGCCGCCGCCTCGGCTACGTGTTCCAGGACCCGTTCATATTTGCCGGAACCGTGGCCGATAATATCTCCCTGCTCAACCCGGACCTGGGTAGCGGCGACTTGATCGATGCGGCGAAAACTGTCAACGCTCACGGATTTATCAGCGACATGCCCAACGGTTACGACACAATGCTCAACGAACGCGGCGAGGGACTTTCGCTCGGGCAGAAACAATTGCTGTCCATGGCCCGCACGCTCGCGCAGAATCCGAAGCTGCTGTTCGTGCTGGATGAGGCCACCGCCAGCGTCGATACGGCAACCGAGGTGCTCATTCAGGATGCGCTGGGCAAACTGATGCACAATCGCACAAGCATCGTAATCGCACATCGACTCTCCACCATCCGCCACGCTGACCGCATTCTGGTGATGCGCCACGGCGAGCTGGTGGATGCAGGTACACACGACCAGCTCATGGTGCGCCGCGGCTATTATCGCCAGCTTTATGAGCTGCTTCAACGCTCGCCCCATTGACGGCTAATGGCAAGTATGTGAACAAAATCCCGCCCGATATAAGAATCGGCAAAGGTCAAAGCACGCTGCTGCCGATATACTGGATACAAGTGATGCCCGGCGAGCAGGAAACGCAAAACAATAACCTTGTTGAGCATTGTACGAAACAAAGGAGTTTTGTCATGGCTACCGACGCAAAGATTGGTTTGTTATTAGGTTTGGTATTGATTTTCGTAATCGCATTTGTGATTAACGGCCTACCTCGTTTAGGCAGGGCCACAGACGGCGATGCGCCGATCACACCCGCTGTCGATAATACGTCGGTTATCGGAGCCAGGGAACGAGGTTTTCTCGAAAGGCCGACCGAACCGATCAAGGGGCAGAAAGAATATCGCTCTGCCCGTCAGGTCAATAATGATGCCGGCGTCCATGCTGCGCTGCCGGCGCCCGGGCAAACAACCAGCGAGCAATCCACAGTTCCGAAACCTGATCCGGTGAGTTCGGTTTTGGCAAAAGTCCGTTATTATACCGTCGCCGAGGGCGACAATCTGGCCGACGTAGCCAAGAAGTTATACGGCGCCCTTGAGGGCAACAGAAAAGTAAACGTCCTGCGGATATTCCAGGCCAATCGCCATTTGCTGATATCTCCTCACGAGATTATCGTCGGGCAGAAGCTCGTCATACCGCCGCTGGGAGTTTCGGACGCGGACATAAATGCAATTGGGAGCATCTTTCCACGTTCAATGTTTGAAAATGTCGAATCCATCGGCACAAGACACTTCTCGGCTGATAACAGCAACGCAAAACAGACCAAACAGTACGTCGTGCAAGAAGGCGATTCCCTGTGGCTGGTCGCCTCCGAGCAGCTCGGAGACGGCAGTCGATACAAGGAGATAAGCAGTCTGAATCGCGGTCTCTTAGAGGATGAGGACAGCCTCACTATAGGAATGCGCCTAAACATGCCGGCCCGATAACGCCGGGCAAGGCCCAGCGGCGCGAGCAGGGCGACGAAGGAAAGTTCTGCCGTTTTTAGAAGAGCCGCTTAAGTCTCGCTTGCACCTGTTTGTCCATACAGCAGTAGGGTGTGCAACTTGTTGCACACGCGGATTTATTCGCCAACGAAAACGTCGCCTATACGCTCTTGCATTTCTTCCAAGTCCACTTTTCCGTAACGGCCTGATTCAACATACTTGTGATACGTTGACCAGGACCACTGATCGACATTCTTGGCCAATCCGTGCTTAACAGGGTTGTAATGGATATAATCAATGTGGTTCTGCAAATCTCTTTCATCTCGTATCTGATGTTCCCAGAACCTTTTTTGCCATACCCCGCGATGCCGGTGCTTTAATCTCGAAGTGCTTTGGGCAAATTCATCCCCTCCCTCCTTCAGGAAATTCATCGTAAAGTCTCTTTTTACCAATGACCATCTTGTCGAAAAATCTCCGTCATCCGGGGGCAATTGCCATATACAATGCAGGTGCTCCGGCAGAAGACAAAACGCTATCGTTTTGAAGTATCTTCTCGAACGTATTTTTTCAAACGCCTTGCGCAGGTGCTTTCGTGCAAGATCACCTGTAAGGATTTTGCGCCTTTTGTACGTGACAACCGTAAAGAAATAATATCCTCCACAAAATCTCGCTCGCCTGTAATATGACATAGAACAAGCATATATATTTACCCCGCGTGTGCAAAATGAATTTTGCACACCCTACCCGACTACCCGGCTCTTTTTAGCTTGTACGACAACCACAGAGTGTCAGGGTGTGCGACATTTCGCACGACCTTCGTATCCCCCACGTGATCGGTGCGATTCATCGCACCCTACCGCTCGGTCCCAGTTGTTGAGTAATCATAAATCAATCCCAATCAAATAGATCGGAATTTGGATTGCACTCTTAAAATGGGGCAGATACCTCTCAACCTTTTCGAACGTCAGACTCCCTTCCCACTTTTGACTGTAATCTGAAATCATAGTCTTCTGGAATGACCTTGTTGTTACGACATATACACCCACGTCGATCTGGTCGAGTGACGAGTACGACGAAACTTGAAACTTGAGCAGGTCGATACCCATGAATGAGGCGTGACCAAAGCCAACCTCGACTCCCACTCTATCCTTAAGGAAATCCATCTTAGCTGATGGATCTTTGGGCTCCGGAAAAACCTGAGGCTGAGGCTGCCACCCTCTTGCTTTGAAGAGTTCGTCCAGCACCTGGTTGAACCGTGGACGAGACAGATCCGGAAGGTTGATGATTGGATCCAAGAGGATTCCCTCGACCTCTTGCTTGAGTGCGAGACGGGCGTTTAGGACCTGCTCGGCAAATCTGAACGAGTATGTCTTTAGTCTTATCATTTTTCTGCCTCACACAATATAAGAGGATGCAGTTTTGTAGGGCTGGCCTTGGCCCACCGATTAATAAATGTGGGGCGCCGTGAAAGGCCAAGGCGTAGCCACCGACGATTAAGTATTCAACCTTGTGCTTGTTGTCCTGGGGACTCCTGACGGAGAACAACTCGAGCAACTCTTTGAAGTCGTTGCGAATCTCCATAATACTCGCGTCTGAGGGCATCGACCGCCGCGAGGCGCTCCTCCGGAGGCCGACTTAGCCAGTACTCAAGGTTCTGCTTGATCTCCGAGAAGCTATCCAAATTGTGTTTCTGTACGGTCTTGCGAATCACGGTCTCTCTTTCTCTAATCGATTTGCGTCAAGGCGATCCTTGTCTCGGGCCGTCGCGCGTTTGTTTCGGGTCAACAAGATTTGTAACATGTCTTTGTAGTCGCTGTTTAGCACAGTCTTGCCCTCTCAAAGACCACAGTTCGGCGGTCAGCTCCCAAATTATGCCCAGACGTTCCGCCGGCGATGCATCCACGAAATCATCGTCTTCGTCGCTCAGTTTCCTTAGTCTGGCCCGGTTTTTCTGAAGCCTAATCATCCTTTTATTATACCATTAGCAAGCAGCCTATACTAATCAAACCATTCGTCTTCGGGGTCGAATGCGGGGATTGAGACGTTGACGATTCGCATTTTTCCTACGGCGCGGTGTCGGCAGCCGGGCTTGATGAAGATGGCGGTGAAGGGCTTTATCGGCACCTTTTCGCCGTCAAGCTCCATTTCTCCGGAACCTTCGAGGACGAAGTAGATCTCGGTCAGCTTCTTATGATAGTGGACCCGGGCGTTCTGTTGGATATCGACTACGTGCATCGTAGCCGTGGGATTTTCGGGATCGACGAACGCCCTTTTGGAAAAGCCGCAGGGACACTCGACGGCGTCAATATCGTCAAAACTTGCGATCATGTAGTTTGCCATAACCTGCCCTTAATAATGCCGTATCGGCGATTTCCAAAAACAGTTGAAACAACAACCAGTGTCGTGTATATTCTCTCCAAATGGCGTGATTTTATCAACCTGTAAAACAAGAAGGATGAGCATAATGAGCGAATTATTCAATGTCAGAGACAAATCAATCGTGATAACAGGCGGCGGAGGCGTTCTTTGCAGCGCGATGGCGAAGGCGCTGGCTAAGGCCGGGGCGAGAATCGCCGTACTTGACCTGGACGAAGTCGCCGCCGCCCAGGTTGCCGACGGGATCAAATCCAGCGGAGGCCTGGCCATTGCGGTCAAATGTGACGTGCTGGACAAGGAGAGCCTGGAATCGGCGAAAGAGGAAGTCAATTCCGTGTACGGCCGGACCGACGTGCTGATTAACGGGGCCGGCGGAAACAAGAAAGAGGCAACGACCTCGCCCGATATGGCGTTTTTCGACTTGCCGAAGGAAGCTGTGCGGTTCGTTTTCGATCTGAATTTCCTGGGGACTTTGCTGCCGAGCCAGGTCTTCGGCAAAGAAATGGCCGAGGCTGGCGCCGGCATTATCCTGAACGTCTCCAGCATGTGCGCCTTTGCGCCCTTGACCAAGGTCGCCGCGTACTCAGCGGCCAAAGCTGCCGTCAGCAACTTCACGCAGTGGCTGGCCGTGCATATATGTCAGAACTACTCCAAAGACGTCCGCGTCAATGCAATTGCGCCGGGATTCTTCCTGACCGAACAGAACCGGTTCCTGTTGACCGATGAGAAGACCGGCGAGCTGACCGACCGGGGCAGGACAATTATCGACCATACACCGATGGGAAGATTTGGCCAGGCCGAGGAGCTGATCGGCACGGTTATGTGGCTGCTTAGCGACGCGGCGAAATTCGTCACCGGGATCGTAGTCCCAATCGACGGTGGATTCTCAGCATTCAGTGGAGTCTGAGCGGATGACTATTCCGGAGGATCGCCAAGTGATTGCTGTTGATCCGGCACAAGCTCTGAGGGATTTCGAGCCGAAGCATAAGTTTTTCGTCGGTGTCGATTCGGACGGCTGTGCTTTCGATACGATGGGAATCAAACAGCGCGAGTGTTTTTGCCCGTGGCTTATCGCCTGCTTTGGATTGCAACCGGTCGCGCAGGCGGCCCGCGAGTGCAAGGATTTTGCGGATTTGTTCTCTAAAACGCGCGGCGGCAACCGGCACAAGACCACCAGGCGTATCTTAAGCGAGCTTCTGCCGAATCATCCGATGACCAGGGCAAGGAATTTTACGGTTCCTCAATATCGGTACTACTTCGCATGGGTCGATGATCCTGATAGTCTGCTAAGTAACGACGGTTTGCAGAAGGCTATTAACGAGGCGTCCGACCCGGAGGCTAAGAAGGAACTGACTCATGCGCTGGCCTGGAGTGAAAAGGTCAACGAGGCCATAAGCCAGATCGTCAAGGATCTGCCGCCGTTTCCTTACGTGCGCCAGAGCCTGGAGAAAATTCAGCAGTCGGCGGATGTCATCGTTATATCGGGCACGCCCGATGAAGCGCTCAGGCGCGAGTGGCAAGAGCACGATATCGCCAAATACGCGCAGGTCATCGCCGGGCAGGAAATGGGCAAGAAGGCCCAGCACATCGAGTACGCCACCAAGGGCAGATACGAGAAGAATCATGTCCTGATGATCGGCGACGCGCCGGGGGACATGAAGGCGGCTAAGGCAAACGACGCTCTGTTTTATCCGATCAATCCTGGCGACGAAGTCGAGTCCTGGAAGCGGTTCGGCGACGAGGCGTTCGATAAATTCATCACCGGCCAATACGCCGGCGAATACGAGGAAAAGGTAATCGCCGAGTTCGACGCGTACCTGCCGGAGCTGCCCCCGTGGGAAAGGTGAAAATGTATTCCATCCGTAACGAAAATGAGGAAGCGAGCCGGTGAAAGCACTCGTCTTGAAATCTGTCGAGCAACTCGAAGTAATGGATGTGCCGAAGCCGGAGCTTTCCGCCGGGCAGGTGCTCATCAAGGTCTCCAAGTGCGGCGTCTGCGGCAGCGACGTTCGTTACTTCCACGGCGAAAACCCCTGGGCCAAGCAGACCCTTGGTCGCCATATCGACAACCCGCCCAACATCATCCTGGGCCATGAACTCACGGGCGTCGTCCACGAGGTATTCGACGAGTCCGATGCTCATCTGCTCGGCAAGCGCGTGGGCATCAATACATGGATCACTTGCGGGCGATGCAGCTTTTGCCGCAACGGACAAGAGAACCTGTGCGACTACACAAAACACCTCGGCCACGGGCAGGGGTGGGGCAAAATGGATTTCTACCCCGGCGGCATGGCGGAGTTTTGCCCGGCGTTCGCCTCTCAGGTCTATGAGCTGCCCGAAAACGTGACCGATGAGCAGGCTACGTTTTTTGATCCGCTGATTGCCGCGATTCATGCCGTAGATGTAGGCGGGCCAAAGCCGCTGGACAAGGTTGCAATTCTCGGAGCCGGCCCTATCGGCCTGCTGATAGCGCAGCTTGTCAAAGTTTACGGGGCGACCCGGACTTTCATTACCGACATTGCAGCGGAGAATATTGCCATCGCTGAAAAGGTAGGAGTTGATTATCCGCTGAATCTCAGTGACGGCTCGAAGGGTCTCTACGATCTTGTTATGGAGCAAACGAATTCGCTGGGCGTCGATCTTGCTTTCAACACGGTCGGCACCTCGGCAAGCATTCTCGAATCACTGAAAATCCTCAAAAAGGGCGGGACGCTGGTTCTGATGGCCGCCAAAGAGGACGAGCTGAGCTTTCCATCGCTGCTGCTCAGCGGCGAACGGACGATAAGAACATCCTCGAATGCCATGTACACGGATTTTCCACGAGCCATCGAATTGGTATCCTCCGAGCAGATCAAGGTGGATCCGCTCATCACCCACCGGTTCAAACTGTCCGATGCCGAAAAGGCCTTTGGGGTGGCCTGCAACAAAAGCGAAACCGGAGCGGTCAAGGTTATTATCGATTGTCAGTTATGAACGCATTGATCTATGAAACAAACGAAACTGTAGGGTGGGCTTTAGCCCACCGAACTCAACGTAAAGGTGGGGCAAGCCCCACCCTACCTGTTACCTGCTGCAACAAAAGCAAAATCGACCCAGTCATCGTGACAATTGGTTCTCACTCATGAACGCATTAACTAATGAAATCAATGAGGCCCGGATCGAACCGGGCACTCTAAGAATCTGGTGGTTAGGCCAGGAAGGTTTTGTCTTCAAGTCGGCCGGGCGGATCATCTATATCGATCCCTATCTGAGCACCTACGCCGAGAAAGTGACCAAGGGCAGGCCCGACGAGCATGTGCGCATCAAGCCGGCGCCGATGCAGCCCGAAGACGTTGACCATGCCGACATCGTGTTCTGCACGCATAACCATGCCGACCACATCGACCCTGAGAGCATCCCGGTCATCGCCGCCAAGTCGCCCGGTGCTCGTTTTGTCGTGCCCGAATGCGCTCTTGAAACGATGCGGGGCCTTGGAGTCGATGACGGCAGAATTCACACAATGAAAGGCGACGATGAGTTGCGCCTGGACGATATTCATGTTTATGCGATCCCTGCCAAACACGAGGAATTCGATGAGCACCCCGATAAGGGCTATCCGTATCTCAGCTATGTGATCGGCATAGATGGCATTAACATCTTCCACGCCGGCGATACGATTCGATATCACGGACAGGCCGAACGGCTCAGGAAATATCGAATTGATCTGGCCTTTCTACCGATCAACGGCAGAGATGACTTCAGGCAAGGGCTCGACTTCGCGGGGAACTTCGACTGCGAGGAGGCGGTCCGGTTCGCCCTTGATATCAGAGCCGGCCTTACAATTCCGATGCACTATGATATGTTTGCCATCAACACCGCCGACGTAAATGAATTTCGCCTGATAGCTGAGAAGGTTAATCTTCGCTACCTCACAATGGAGCACGCCGGTTCCATTTGTTTTCCTTTGGAGGCGACACATGCAGCTCGAAGGTAAAGTGGCGCTGGTAACCGGATCGAGTCGAGGCATCGGCAAGACTATTGCCCACGAATTGGCTCACAGGGGATGCACATTGATCGTTCACGGCTCGAAAGAATCCGATGCTTTGCGCAGTTCCTTCGAAGACGTCAAGAAGCTGAGCCCCGACTCTATCAAGGTCGCAGCGGAATTGTCCGAGCCTGCCGCAATTGACAAGATGTTCGCGAGGATCAAGCAGACTTTCGACGGACTTGACATACTCGTCAACAATGCGGCTACGCAGAATCCCAGCCCTGTTCTGGAGCTGGAGCAGGAGGATTGGGACCGCGTGCTCTCGGTCAATCTCAGGGCGCCGTTCCTGTGCGCCCAACATGCCGGCAGGATCATGCGGGGCAACAAGACCGGCGGCAAGATTATTAATATCAGCTCAGTCCATGCCTATGACGCCAGGCGGCATTATGCCCATTACAGTGCCGCCAAGGGCGGTTTGGAGACGCTGACAAAATCCCTGGCCCTGGAACTTGCGCCGTACAATATCCAGGTCAATTCTATCGTAGCCGGCGCCATCGCCACCGAACTGACCCCGTTGGACAGGCAGGAGAAATTCCTGACCTCTGTCCCGGCGGGCAGGATCGGCACAACCGAAGAAATAGCCCGTCTCGCAGCCTTCTTAAGCTCGAACGAGTGCGATTACATTACGGGCGCAAGTATTACTGTTGACGGCGGGCTGACGCTGGGATTCTGCGCGAGCCGGCCTGATTTGTGAAAACGAATGGCGAACACCGTATTGGAGTATATGAATTAGCCTGACAACTGTTATGATACCCCTTAAGGCGACTTAATTATGGTAATTGAACGACAAAATAGAGATGGTTTCGTTGAAAATGAGCAGGCGCGCGAGGCAATCGCTCAGTTCTTCGCACAAAACGACTACACCGGCAAACGAATCCTGGTGATAATCCCCGACAACACGCGTTCAGGCCCGATAGGCGATATGTTCAAACTCATGTACGAGTTCTTAGGGCCAAAGGCAAAGGCGGTCGATTGCCTGACTGCGCTGGGGACCCATCACCCTATGAGCGAAGAGCAGATTTGCACACGTCTTAGTATGACTCTTGATGAGCGCAAGAACCGGTATTCGGCGGTGAAATTTTTCAACCACGAATGGGACAATCCTCAAACGTTCACCTCTATCGGGAAAATCACTGCCGATGAAATCGAGCAGATAAGTGGCGGGCTGTTTCGCGAAGAAGTGGAAGTCTCTATCAACAAGCTGATCTTCGAGTACGACGAATTCTTTATTTTGGGTCCCGTATTTCCACATGAGGTGGTGGGCTTTTCCGGCGGGCACAAATACATCTTCCCGGGGATCTCAGGCGACCAGATCATTCACTTCTTCCACTGGCTGGCTGGCGTGATAACAAACCCGGCAATAATCGGCAACAAATGGACGCCGACGAGAGAGGTCGTAGAGAAAGCCGCCTCGTTTGTAACCGTGCCGCACAAGTTGTTTGCAATCGTGGCGCTGGAAAATGAGCTTAAAGGAATTTTCATCGGGGACGCGCTCAAAGCCTGGGAAAAAGCCGCGGACTTGTCCGAGCAGGTACATATCATCTACAAGGATAAATCGTACAACACTATTCTCGGCATCGCCCCGGAAATGTACGATGATATCTGGGTTGCGGGCAAGGTCATGTACAAGCTCGAGCCGATACTCGCCGACGGCGGAACGCTGATTATCTATGCCCCGCACATTACCGAGATTTCCCACAGCCACGGCGAATGGCTCGACAAAATCGGCTATCACACCCGCGACTACTTCCTAAAGCGAATGGAGCAGTTTGCGGATATCCCCCGGGGGATTATGGCCCACTCGACGCATGTAAAGGGAATCGGCACTTTCATAGACGGCGTGGAAAAGCCTCGCGCCAACGTCGTGCTCGCCACAGGCATCGGCAGGCAGCGCTGTGAAAAAGTAAACCTTGACTATATGAATCCGGAGGATATAAATATAGCCGATTACGAAAACAGAGAGGGCGAAGGAGTGCTGGTCGTCCCCCACGCAGGCGAAGTACTGCACAGATTGTCCAGCGGATATATTCCGACGATTCCAAATCAATAATTGAATAGCCGTTTAAAACAGTTTGAAAGGGAGCAAAACAAAATGGCGAAAGCTGATATCGGCCTTGTGGGGCTGGCGGTAATGGGTGAGAATCTCATCCTCAACATGGAGAGTAAGGGCTTTACGGTGGCCTGCTACAACCGCACCGTCTCGAAAGTGGACAACTTTATCGAAGGCCGGGCAAAGGGCAAGAACATCATTGGCTGTTATTCCATAGAGGAACTGGCCGAGAACCTCGCCAAACCGCGCAAAGTGATGCTGATGGTCAAGGCCGGCGCGGCTGTCGATGCCTTTATCGACCAATTGCTGCCCCACCTCGAAGACGGCGATATCATCATCGACGGCGGAAACTCGCATTTCCCCGACACAATACAGCGCACCGAATACGTCGAGAGTAAGGGAAAGCTCTACATCGGCACCGGCGTCTCGGGCGGCGAGGAAGGCGCGCTTTTAGGCCCTTCGATCATGCCCGGTGGATCACCGCCGGCTTGGAAGCACGTCGGACCTATCTTCCAGACTATATGCGCCAAGACCGATGACGGCCAGCCATGCTGTGACTGGGTCGGAGAAAACGGCGCCGGACACTTCGTCAAAATGGTGCACAACGGCATCGAGTACGGCGATATGCAGATGATCTGCGAGACCTACCAGATGATGAGGGAAGGGCTTGACCTTACAAACAAAAAGATGCACGATTACTTCGCAGAGTGGTATGAAGGCGAGCTGAACTCGTACCTGATTGAAATCACTCGCGACATCCTCGGCTACGAAGACGAGGACGGCAATGAGGTGATCGATCTTATCCTCGATACGGCGGGCCAGAAGGGCACAGGAAAGTGGACCGCCATAGAGGCCCTGAACCTCGGCCAGCCTCTGACACTAATCGGCGAGGCGGTGTTCGCTCGCTGCCTTTCGGCCTTAAAAGAAGAACGCGTCGCGGCTGCAAAGGTCCTCTCCGGCCCGAAATCCGAATTCACCGGCAACAAAAAGTCCTTCGTCGATGACCTGCGCCAGGCCCTGTATGCCTCGAAAATCGTCAGCTATGCCCAGGGCTATCAGTTGATGCGCGCCGCCGCGGCCGAACATAACTGGAACCTGAACTACGGCGGCATCGCCCTGATGTGGCGGGGCGGCTGCATTATCCGCTCGGTCTTCCTGGGCAAGATCAAGGAAGCTTTCGACGAGAATCCCAGCCTGACCAACCTGCTGCTCGATCCGTTCTTTAAGAGTGCAGTCGAGAAAGCCCAGCCCGCCTGGCGTCGCGTCGTAACCGCCGCAGTCGAAATGGGTATTCCAATGCCCGCTACCAGTTCTGCTCTGGCCTTCTATGACGGCTATCGCAGCGAACGCCTGCCTGCGAATCTGTTGCAGGCCCAGCGGGATTATTTCGGCGCCCATACTTATGAGCGGGTGGACAAGCCAAGAGGCGAGTTTTTCCATACGAACTGGACCGGCCGGGGCGGAACTACGGCGGCTTCGACCTATACGGTATGACGGCAGGGATCATAATCGATGTACGACAGTCTCCGGATGCAATCTGTGCAGTCGCCAATCATTCCAGTAGTCGGCGAGCTGATCCGCAGCAATCCCGACACGATTTCGCTGGGCCAGGGAGTTGCCTATTACGGCCCGCCCCCACAGGCTGTCGAAGCAATCCGGAGATTCCTCGCCGATCCGGAAAACCATAAGTACAAACTCGTGCAGGGCATCCCCGAACTGCTGGAGATAATCGAGCAGAAGCTCGAAGAAGAGAATGGCTTGTCTCCGGATGGCAGCCGAATTGTTGTGACCGCCGGCGCGAACATGGGATTCGTCAACGCGATCCTCGCCATTACCGATCCGGGTGACGAGATAATTCTCCAACTGCCGTACTACTTCAACCACGAGATGGCGGTGACAATCGCCGACTGCAAAGCTGTCTGCGTGCCGACCGACGACGACTATCAATTGCAGCCGGAAGTGATTTCTGCCGCGATTACGGACCGAACGCGGGCTATCGTAACAATCTCGCCCAATAATCCAACCGGAGCCGTATATAGCGAATCGGACCTGCGGCAGGTCAACGAAATCTGCCGCCGCAACGGCATCTACCACATCAGCGATGAGGCATACGAGTATTTCACTTACGACGGCGCCGAGCACTTCTCGCCCGGCTCGATTGCCGGGGCTGCGGGGCATACAATCTCGCTGTTTTCTCTTTCCAAGGCCTACGGCTTTGCGAGCTGGCGGATCGGCTGGATGGTCATACCGGAGCATCTGTTTATGCCGGTCCGGAAAATTCAGGATACGATCCTGATCTGTCCGCCGGTCATTTCGCAGTGGGCTGCGGTCGGGGCGATGGAGGCAGGTTGCCAATACTGCACGGACAAACAGCAAATGACCGCCGAGATCCGCCGGATTGTGTTGGATGAGCTGGCCGATATCGCCGATCTGGTCACTGTCCCGCGCGCCGACGGAGCGTTCTATTTTCTGCTGCGGGTGCACAAAGACTCAGACCCTATGGAACTTGTCAGGCGGCTGATCAAAGAGCACAAAGTCGCCGTCATCCCCGGCATGACGTTCGGCATGGAAGACAAATGCTATCTGCGCGTCGCCTACGGAGCTTTGCACAAAGACACCGCCGCCGAAGGCATCGGCCGGTTCGTAAGAGGATTGAAGCAGATTTTGGCAATTTGACTTTATGTGTTGGAGACGGCGCTGGGGCTTTTTGTTGCGTTTCCTGCGGGCTTGACGGGGCTGTCAAGTTCGTCGAGGCTAAAGGCGTGCTCTGTCAGTTCCATGCTGATGATCTGTGACGGCGATAAAGCCATAAAATTGTAGCCCTCGTCGGCATCGAAGTCCCAGAGATAATAACAGTCCAACCCATCCCCCTCAACCTTTCCCCTGCTATAATACAGCGGGGCGCATTGGCCGGCCACGTTCCGGCGGCGCTCGTTGCCGAGAAAGATTACCTTGAGCCTTCTTCTCTGCTCAACACCCTTAGCGAAAATGTCATGTTCACTATGCACAAATATGACTCCTGATAGGCGCCCGAAGGCGCAGAAAGTCCTTTTTCTTGCGCCTCCAGAGCCTTCCGCACCTGCTACTGGAAGATAGCCTGGTCATAACACTGCTCCGTTGTCCGCGCGCATACGCACAGGACTATCCATTCATAATAAAGGCGTTTCTCAGACCGCAGATGTTGATAACAAAATGGCAAATTTTCGTTTTTTTTCTTTCGATTCTCCATAATAGTCCGTCGAATCCAGGTCCCTGCGGTCATCCACTTGCCGTATCCACTGTTAATATCAGTGGTTACGGCTTATACCCCTAAAATACCACCGGCAAAAGATTTTTAGGATTTTTTTCTTTTTACTGATTCAAGGCTCAATTTGCAGGTCTGAGGCCCTGAGATTCGCTCGGAGCTTCGGAATATTGGAAAGTCCGTCCGCTGTGCATTATCTTGACCTTGGGCGGCTAATCGTATATCATTCCAAGCGACGCCAAATCGGCCAGGATTTTTTGCAGATATATGGAGCAACGTAGAGGAATAGTGCAATGTCAACATACACGATTTTTATGCTAATCACCGTTCCGGCTCTGGCGATCGGATGGCTGGCGTACTGGCTATGGATGCGCAAGATTGCCGAGGAAGAGAAAAACCAGCCCAAACAGGTCTCAAAGCGGCTCACCCAGAGCAAGAGCGAGGTTTCCGACTGGGCTCAAAAAATGGCCCAATTCAAGCCGCCAAAGCGCAAATTCCCATCCGAAGACGAGAAATCCGAAGAAAGCGGTCAAGATAATCCTTGATAAGTCGGCATAGACAACCAACAGGAATATACACAAAGGCGGGGACAGGAAATGGCTGAATTTATTACCGAAGACTTTCTGCTGCAAACCAAAACCGCTCGGATTCTCTATCACGAGTACGCCGAGAAGATGCCCATCTACGACTATCACTGTCATCTGCCGGCCGACCTGATTGCCGCCGACCATCGGTTCGACAATCTCACGCAGCCCTGGCTCGACGGAGACCATTACAAATGGCGAGCAATGAGGGCCAACGGCGTGGCGGAAAAGTACATCACTGGCGATGCAGGCGATTATGAGAAGTTCGAGAAATGGGCGCAAACCGTGCCTTACTGCCTTCGAAATCCGCTCTATCACTGGACGCACCTGGAGTTGAAGAATCCCTTCGGCGTAAAAGGCAAGCTCCTGGGTCCCGATACTGCAAGGGAGATATACGATACCTGCAGCCAGATGCTGAGGACTCCGGAATTTAGTGTGCGTAACATAATGCGCAGGATGAACGTCAAGCTGGTCTGCACCACAGAGGGGCCGCTCGATTCACTCGAGCACCACAAGAGAATCCGCCAGGACGGCTTCGAGATAAAAGTCCACACGGCTTTTCGGCCGGACAAAGCTATGGCTGTCGAGGACCTGGCGAGTTTCAATGTGTTTGTTGATAAGCTCGAAGAGATTTGCAATATGGACATAGCCAACTTTCATTCATATATTGAGGCGCTGCGCAATCGCCACTACTATTTCCATCAAAACGGCTGCCGACTTTCCGACCACGGCATCGAGACGGCATACGCCGAAGACTATACCGAAAGTGAAATCAAGAATATCTTTGACAAAATCAGGTGCGGCAGAGAACCGGACTCCTGCGAGCGGCTGAAATTCAAGTCGGCGATGATGGTCGAATTAGCGCTGATGGACCACGAAGCCGGCTGGATCCAGCAGCTTCATCTCGGCGCCCTGAGGAATAACAGCACACGGATGCTGCGGGCCATCGGTCCGGATATCGGATGCGATTCGATGGGCGATTTCGAGACAGCCGGGCCCCTTTCAAAATTCCTTGACCGGCTCGACGCAAAAAATAAGCTGCCGAAAACAATTATCTACAACCTTAACCCGCGAGACACCGCACTGTGTGCGACCATGGTCGGCAACTTCCAGGCCGGCTCGGCGCCCGGCAAAATGCAGTATGGCTCGGCTTGGTGGTTTCTCGATCAAAAGGACGGGATGGAAGAACAAATCAACGTGCTCTCGAACATGGGGCTGCTGAGCCGGTTCGTCGGCATGCTCACGGATTCGAGAAGTTTTCTCTCTTACCCGCGGCACGAATACTTCCGCAGAATACTATGCAATATGCTCGGCGACGACGTCGAAGCGGGCCTCTTGCCGAACGATCCAGCGCTGATCGGCAAGATGATCGAGGACATCTGCTTCAATAATGCCAGGGATTATTTCCCGATCCCGATTCCCGATGAGAGTTGATCGAGATTCATCGGGATCGGAATTTATCTACCTTTCTTCTTCCTGGGAACGATAGCGGTGTCAGGCAGTTTTGCGGGCCACTGGAAGGCCTTTATTAACTCGAGCATCTCTTCGACTATCTCGGGATGTTGCTTGGTCAGGTTGTGTTTCTCACCGATATCCGATTCCAGATTATAGAGTTCCTTCTCTTTCGATCCAGTGTCCTTGACGTAGCCGTAGTAGTTCTTGCGGTCTTCGAGCAACAGTTTCCATTTCCCCTTGCGCACGCCGTGCAGCTCGTTCCTGCAGAGGTAGTAGAAGTGGTCTCGTGCGCCTTGTTCATTCTTGCCGAGCAACAGCTCAGTCTGATCGACGCCGTCAATGATCCGGTCTGTGGGGACCATATATCCGGCCAGCTTTGCGAAAGTCGGCATGAAATCCACCGTGGAAAAGATTGCATTGCTCACGCGAGCCGCCGGCACGTGTCCGGGCCAGCGAACGATGCAGGGCACGCGAACGCCGCCCTCCCAGGTCGAACCCTTGCCTTCCCTGAGCGGACCGGACGAACCCCACGCGACGGCGCCTTTATGTTTCTTTCGCAATGGTTCCTGCATGTTGTTCCAGGGGCCGTTATCCGTCGTGAATATGACCAGCGTGTTGTCCCGCAATCCGAGTTCGTCGATGGCGTCGAGCAGTCGGCCCGTATGGTAATCCAGCTCTTCAATCACGTCGCTGTAAAGGCCGCCTTTGGATTTGCCCTTGAACCGGGGTGTTGCATCGATCACGGAGTGCGCCATTGTGTGGGCGAGATACAGCAGGAATGGTTTGTCCTTGTTCGCCTTGAGAAATTCGATCCCCTTATCGGTGTAACGTTTGGTCAGGCCGGCCATATCACGATCAACGCCTATGGATTCGCGGTTATCATAGAGTCGCACTGCGCCGCCGTCGTTGGCGCCTAACGTTCCCCAGTAATAGTCGAAGCCCTGATCGTTGGGGATCCGGCCTTTGATGTCCCTGCGGTTCGAGACGTCCCATTTGCCTATGCAGCCTGTCGTATAGCCGGCGGTTTTCAGAAGCTCGGCGAGCGTGATCTCACTTTCAGGCATTGACCATCCCTGGCTGCGAACGGGATAACGCCCGGTCAGCAAAGCCGAGCGGGAGGGTCCGCAAACTGGCTGGGCATAGAAATCGGTAAAGCGCGTACCCTCTTTTGCCAGGCCATCCAGCCGGGGCGAACGGATGGTTTCAGAGCCGTAGCATCCGAGGTCGCCGTAGCCCTGATCGTCCGTGAAGATGATAACGAAGTTCGGCTTCGAATTCCGGGGCTTCGTAGCCGCATATATACCCGGCAAGCCTGACAGTGTTACTGCCCCGACACATATATCTTTTAGAAATGTCCTTCGATTCATTGTCTTAGCACCTTTTTCTTCCAATGCTGTACAGATGATTATGGTTTCTGTGTCGCCATCAGTCGCCAAGGAGGCGGAGGATGTTGCCGCCTAAAATCAGTCGCTCTTTTTCCGGCGGCAGATCGAGCAGTTTGATCTTGTAAAGCTCTACCCGCGAGTCCACCAGCGGACCGTCCGAACCGAAGAGGAGCTTTTCTGCGGGAAGCTCGTGCGCCGCCTGTTCGAGATGCTTGAAAAAGACGACCGAAGACGTATCGAGGTGTAGGTTCGCAAGCCGTTTGGCCGCCTCGATGGCGCGAACATGTTCCCGCCAATTCCGCGAAGCGAAGCATCCTAAGTGCGCCAGAATGAAGGAGACTTCAGGATTAGACTCCACAACATCGAGGCTGTCATCGACCTTCGGCGGGTGGAAGAGGATCGGAATGCTCAGCTCGGCGGCGGTTTCCACCATCTCCTTGCTTGGCACGCCGTGGAGCTTCAATCCTCTGAGGCCAAGTTCCCGGACCTCGTGACGGAGCATGTTTCGTATCTTGCCCGCTTCGGTCCGCGAGTCATGTTTGGCGAACCCGATGAACCTGTCGGGCCAGCGCTTCACATAAGAAGCAATTTCCTCATTGGCTTGGCGGTATGTTGTGTTGTTGATAGGGAAAATGATTGTCTTGTCGATCCCCACCTGCTTGGCCCGGCTCAGAGTCCACCGCGGATCATTGTACGTAGTCCACGGGTCGCTTGTTGAGTCATTCTTGCCGTAGTTCACGCCTTTGCCCGCATGGCAATGAGCGTCGATCACTGTCATCTTATCCTTTACCTGAGCACCGACTGTGCGAGCAGTATTTGCCGAGCACAGAGCACTGCTCAAGATAGCACCTTTGAAAAAGTCACGTCGGTTCATAATTTATTCCGCCAGTGGCAGCCGGACAGCCTTGCCCGTCTCAATTGAGCGGTCAATTGCCAGGCATATCTCATGCGATTTGTAGGCCTCATGAATGTTGGCAGTGGTTTCCTTGTCATTGACAAGCGCCTCGGCGAGGTCATCAACCATCTCTTTGAAAGGATGATGCGCCACATCGCCGCTGTCGAGATAGATAGTGTTGAAATTCTGCCATCCCTCCTGGCCGGGATACCATTCTTTGGTATAGAACTTCTCGTTCAGCACCGATCCCTTGCTGCCATGAAGGACGATGTTCATAACATAGGGACACTCGTTTTCAAAGCTGCATCCTGTTTTGCCGATTTTGCCGTTCTTGAATTTCACCACGGCTGCATACGTCGGTTCGTATTCGTAGTCCTTGCGATGGCCGAACGTGCCGTATGCGAAAACTTCATCAACGTCGCCGCCGAAGTAATAGAGCAGATCCACTGCGTGACAACCGGCCAAAAGGCTTGCCGACGGCCCGTCCTTTCTCGTGTTGGCGCCCCAGCTCCAGCCGCTCCACCAGGGTCCGATCTCGTGATAGTAGTCCACTTCTACGTAGTAAATCTCCCCCAAACCGCCTTTATCAACCATGCTCCTTATCGAGCGGACGTGGGGATTCCACCTTGACACAAAGCCAACCTGTGATTTGACACCGGCTTTGACTATGGCATCCTTTATCGCCTTTAGCTCTTCAAGGTTCATTGCGATGGGTTTCTCTATCACTACGTGCTTTCCTGCCGCCGCGGCGCCGACGGCCTCCTGTGCATGAAGGAAGTTGGGAGAACAAATATCGATGACATCGAGATCGTCCCTTTCCAGCAGAGATTCATAATCATCCAGAATATCACAATCCAAACCGAGTTCATCCTTTTTGGCCTGGGCGGACTCTTTCCGGCGGGACGCTAACGCCCTGACCTGCGTATGGGGATTCTGCATGTACGCCTTGATATGCTCACCTGCCACCCAGCCGATTCCAAATACACCGACACGATATTCTTTCATTGGTCAACTCCCTCAGTTACAGTTTTCTATATTCCCATGCGTCTTTACCTTCGTACATTTTCACATTCTATTCAGAGCCGCCCATGAATCCTTCGTGAAAGAAGACCGGCTTGTATCCGCGCTCCGTGACGAAACGGATAGCTTCATCGAGCCTTTGAAAATGGTCGGGAATGTAGTTGGAATAGAACGGCCAGAAGTATTGTTCGTGAGTGAAGATATCCATGATTTCCGCCTGGTTGGTGTCTTTCGTGAGCGGTTCGAGCGTAGGCACAATACGTTCTACCGGAGTGCTGTTGCAGACAATATCAACCTTGGAGAAAACTATGCCGCTGTCGAAATCCATGAGGGCATCGTGCCGGGATAAATACTCAGACCGAATATCGTCCAGCAGGTAATTCACATCCCATACGCCGCCAAGCCGGCGAAAATAACCGCTGAGTACGCGCACCCCGTTTTCAAAAAGCGGTTTCAACGCTGCCGGCTGCACCATGCCCCAATGGATAACGGTAGGCGGTGAGTATGTCTGCTCTCCGGCGAAGCGAACAATCTGTTCGGCTACTTTGTTCAGATCAGCGATCAACCTGGAGGCCGAAGCATACTGGTACGGACGAGCGGGTTCGTTGGCATGCGCGTGAAAGGCAAGTTTGAGCCAGTCGGAGTTGCCTTGCCACTCGGATTTGTAGCGGTCGGAAAACTGGGGCAGCTCAAAGCCGTCTTTGGTTGTGTAATAGATGTTAAGGACAAATCGCGTCCCGTACTTTGAGTGCAGCTCGCGCAGGCCCTTGAGGTAGAAGCAGTCAAATAGAGAGGCATACTTCTTTTTCGCAATATCACGCAGGAAGAAACTATTGTCGTCGATAGAGAAGCGATATCGCGGCTCAGAATGCTTGTCCCAGACTACGCGCACGCGATGTTCGTGCCGGCCGAACTTCCCGTGCGAGGTGGCGACAATCTCCGTCTCCTTTTGATCGAGCACGATTTCCGCCGTGAAAGTCGTGCCTGCGCGTCGTGCCGGCGATCCATTTACCGTCACCTGGCCGCGCAGAGGCGCCCGGCCTGAGACTCGAATCGTCAAACCGTCCTCACCTTCCCTGCCCCGTTCGGCAGGCTCAGGGCAAGCGTGCCTTCGGTTCAGAACCGCGCCGTGAAAAGGTTCTTCAATTCTCAACGGCTGGATTTGTCCGGCCGATACGCTCATTGGCCGTCTCAGGGCGACTGCGGCTGTCCCGGCAGCCGTCGCTCGCAATAGGCCGCGTCGTGTTAGCTTACTTTCCTGCATTTTCTGCTCCTCATCCAAAACCGTTAATAGTATATACCCTATGCGGGGAATAACAATAGTTTTGGGAAACCCGGTCCGTGCGTAGCCAGGAAAACATCGGGAACGAGTCGCTTGAAAGTGTCAACCAAACGCATTAGAATCCATTGCGAAGGCCCGAACCGCAAATAGTCCCGAAATGGAGAGCTTGTAGAAATGCCGAGCGCATCAACCTGCAGAATGACGGTAGTGTGTTTGCTTCTTGCTTTATCCTGTTGCGGTGTTTCGAGTGGAAATCGTGTTCCTGCAGCGGACCTGGTAATTAAGAACGCCAAAGTCGTCACTATCGACAAAGAAAACCCCCGCGCCCAGGCCATAGCTTTCAAAGGTGAGACAATTATCGCCGTGACCTCAGATGAGGGCATCGAGAAACATCTCAAGGAAGGCGTTTCGAGAATAATTGACGCCGAGGGCAGACTTGTCGTCCCCGGCTTCAACGATGCGCATATCCATTTTGGCTCCGTTGATCCCGACTATATAGATCTTCGATATATCACCGATCCAGGCATCATCACCGAGAGGGTCAGAGAAGCGGTTGCCGGAGCCAGGCCCGGCGAGCTGATACGCGGCGGGCGCTGGGAACACGAAATGTTCGCCGACAAACGATGGCCGACCAAAGAGCTTATCGATCCCGTGGCGCCGGACAATCCGGTTGTGTTGTCCCGCGCCGATGGACACTCGGTTCTGGTCAACAGTTACGTCATCCGCAATTCGGGAATCACCAGGGACACTCCCGATCCCTTCGGCGGCGAAATACTAAGGGACCCGGCCACCGGAGAGCCTACCGGCATTTTCAAGGAGAGGGCTAAAGGGTTGTTGAAATATGGCGACAAGCCTGTTGATCGGACTGCCGAACAGCAGCGAGAGCGACTTATGCGTGGATGGCAGGCGGCGTTCGATCAGGCGGCACAGAATGGAGTCACTTCGATACAGTTGCCGCCCGGCGGCGATTTTGACATATACCGGAAGTTCAAAGACACGGGCCAGCTCACGCTGCGGGTGTACGCCGGGGGATCGTTGACGACCAGCAAGCAGAAGCTGCAACGTTACGCTGAACTTCAAAAGGAGTATCCCAGGGACGGTGACTGGATACGATTCGGCTACATAAAGGGATTTATCGACGGAACGTTAGGTTCGGGCACAGCGCTGTTTTTTGAGCCTTATGTTGATGCCCCCGACAAGACCGGTCTGCCTCAGATGCCGTATGAAGAATTTCAAAAGATGGTGCTGTCCCTGGACAAAGCAGGATTCCAGATTGGCATTCATGCCATCGGTGACAGGGCCAACCATTGGACCCTCAATGCCTATGAGAAGGCACGACAGGTTAACGGCAGGCGTGACAGCCGGCATCGCATCGAGCACGCCCAGGTGCTTTGCGACGATGACATCCCTCGTTTTGCGACATTGGACGTAATTGCATCGATGCAGCCTACGCACTGTATAACCGATAAGCGCTTTGCCGAAAAGCGAATCGGACGGCATCGCTGCAAAGGAGCGTACGCCTGGCAGCGGCTGTTAGATGCAGAGGCGAAGATCGCCTTCGGTACGGATTACCCTGTCGAGCCAATCAGCCCGCTGGAAGGTTTGTACGCTGCGGTCACTCGCAAAGACAGGGCCGGCGAGCCGGGTGACGGATGGTTCCCGGACCAGAAACTGAGTATGGAAAAAGCAATCGAATTGTACACCCTTGGCTCGGCCTACGCTGAGTTCACGGAAGATCGCAAAGGTATGATCAAAAAAGGCTACCTGGGCGACGTCGTGATATTCAATGAAGATCTAATGACCATCCCGCATGACCGGATCATGTCGGCAAAAGTGGATTATACAATTGTAGGCGGCAAAGTCGTGTACGAGCGGGAAGGAGCAGAATGAACGAGACACTACCGGCTCAAACTCAGCCGTCAGACAGTGTAGTTACCGAGCGGCTCAAATCGCTTGACGCATATCGCGGCCTGATTATGATTACGTTGGCCTTCGGTGGATTCGGTCTGGCCGCAACGGCAGGATTGCAGTTGAAGGCTGATCCCGAATCGGCATTCTGGAAAGTGGTCCAACACCAGTGCGTACACGCACAGTGGGCGGGCTGTAGATATTGGGACATGATCCAGCCCTCCTTCATGTTCATGGTCGGAGTCTCCATGGCGTATTCTTATGCCAAGAGACGGAGAATGGGCCATTCTTACGTCAGCATGTTGTCCCACGCGGGCTGGCGGTCATTGGTGCTGATCTTCCTGGGGGTTTTCCTGTCATCAAACGGTCAGCAGGCGATCAACTGGACTTTTGCAAATGTCCTGTGCCAGATCGGCCTTGGGTATTGTTTTTTGTTTTTGCTGTGGTGGCGGAGTTTCCGTACGCAGGCAGTCGCAGCGGCGGTGCTGCTAATCGCCACTTGGCTGCTTTACGTCGCATACCCCGGTAAGGGCATTGATATCGAGGCGGGCGCCCCGGACGTTGGCGTGGCTGCCGACTGGGCTCGGGAGCATCTTCAGAATGTGGGCAGGGCATGGCACAAGAATGCCAATGTGGGTCATGCCATCGACACGTGGTTTTTGAATCTGTTCCCACGGGCCGAAGCGTTTGAGTTCAATAGAGGCGGCTACCCGACCATCAATTTCATCCCGGCCATTGTGACGATGCTCTTCGGGCTTATGTGCGGTGAGTTGCTGCGCTCGGACCGGTCAGGCAGGCGGAAGATCAGGATACTCCTGATCGCCGGATTCTGCGGCCTGGCAGCCGGACAGTTGTTGCACCTTACTGGCTTGTGTCCGGTGGTCAAACGTATCTGGACACCGGCGTGGGCTCTCTTCTCTGCCGGGTGGTGCTGCCTGATTCTGGCGACTCTTTACGCCATTGTCGATGTTCTGAAATGCCACCGCTGGACATTTCCCTTGACCGTGGTTGGTGTCAACTCCATTGCCATGTACTGCATGTCGCACCAGTTGAAGCCCTGGGTCGGGCGCACGCTCAGGATGTTTATGGGCCGGGACGTCTTTCAAATCATGGGCGAAGGCTGCGCACCGATGGTGCAATCAACGATGATCGGCCTTGCTCTCTGGCTCGTCTGCTACTGGCTGTACCGCCGGAAGATGTTCATACGCATCTAACCGGCGCTCCGGAAGACTGCAAGTACTAAACTCACAGCCCCTCCTGATTTCAAACTGTCACTCTAATAACACTCTTACAGTGTCCTGCGTCGTCTTAGCCAGCTAACAACACCAACACCGATGCTGCCTAACAGAATGGCTCCAGGCGCCGGGATTGCAGCAATGCCGAACTCACCGACCGCAAAACCACCTTGGCCCGCAAAGTCAACTTGAATCGAAGAAATAAGACTGCCACCTGTGGCGAAAAAGCCATAGCCGGCGGCACCGGCAAAGCCATCCACGTCTTGGGACACGGCGATACCATCCTGAGTTGTTGCGGTGATCGTCCAAATCTCAAACAGATTCGGCTCGGCGTAAAGATAAAACGCCGCCGTCTTCAAAGGCATAGTCAAGGTTACCGAAGAAGCCCCTCCTGTGAAGTACACATCTCCCGTGTAACCATGACTCCATGTTGCCCAGCCCGAGCCAACGGTTCGAAGATCCAGCGAAGGGCTAAAGCCAACGCTACCGCCCAGCGGACTCGGAACGGATGAGACTATGCTAAACTCAGATCGTGCATCATCCGGAAAAGGCGTCATCGTATATGGCCCCAGCGTCGCAGGCGGAGCGCCCGTACCCAGGGCTACCCCCGTGATGCCGGCCTGCGCGCTGCCCACAGCCAGAGTCAGAACTGCCAGAGCACTAACAATTATCAGTTTTTTCATCCCAATTTCTCCTTTTTTCAAAATTTACTATTTCTCCATGTCATTATTGACAGTCACGTCAACCTTCTTCAACCTGAAGGGTCTTGCGCATAGATCCTCCGGATCGTACATAGGTAAGGTTGTTAAGCGGACATGATTGGATAGACTGCAACCGCAGTGCTAAATTAAAGCGTGGATGCAAACAAGTATCTTGTTTTACACCGCTCCTCCGTTTCATGCCGTATTACCTCACTCCGACTAACGTCCCATTACCTGATAACGCATCAGGCACTTGCCCAGGAACTATGGATACGTAATACGCCGAGAGGTCTCAATCCGCAGATACTGATCGACCTCAATTACCCATCTATACCAGACTGCCACATTCTCGTCAAGGAAAATTTACACAAATCTGAAGAATTTCATCCTACTTCTCACTGTGTCGCGGGCATCCTGCCCGCGAATCGAGGGCGAGACGCCCTCGACACGTTAGCGAATTAGCTTGCCGAGGTGCTCCAGACTGCGGGCAGCCTGGTCGGGCGTGCCGCACTCCACGGAGAAAACGATGTCTTGCGGCGTTTTTTCCCGGACAGTTCCGATGATCCTCGCCCAGTCAAGCACACCGTCACCGCAGGCACAACCGACAGGCGTACCGGTCACCTTGCCGCGTTCGGCGTCCGAGTGCTCTACGGATATGTCCTTGGCGTGCAGGTGTACGAGCCTCTCAGCCACGCGATCCAGCCACTCGTACACTTCCTGGCCGGCTAAGTAGGCGTTGCCGGTGTCGAAGTTTATCCCGATAGCCGGTGAATCGACCAGATTATAGATTCGATCGAGACCGTCCGGTGTCTTGGAATACTGCGCGTGCGGCTCGATGCCGATTTTCACTCCCCGTCGTTCGGCGATGAAAGCGGCTTCCTGAAGCGTGTACTTGATCAATACGAAGTCTTCCTCTTCCGTCGTCCATTTGGCCTTGATCCCCTCATCCGTGTTGATAACGGGGGCACCAATCTCGGCGGCTACTCGAATCGCCAGCTTGATGTATTCGCCGTGCACGTCGGGCCTTCCCAGAGGTCCGTGCGACTGCAGGCCGGACATCTTCAGCCCGGCACTGTCGCAGGCCTCCTTGATCCGATAAGGATCGTCAAACATCGAGACCGTGTGGAAATAGCCTGCCTCACTCATCAGCTCCCTTCCGAAATGCACCATAGGCTCGATGTATTCGTATCCCATCTCGGCTGTCTTCTCAACCGCCCACTCGAAGGGTTTGTCGCTGCTGCGCGAGAATTCCGTGTTCAAACCAATATAAACATTGCCCATTTCACATGCTCCTTTCTAAAATCAAAATGCAATCCCGGCGTGCCGGGAACGGAATTCATCGCGGCTTGCCGCGATTCTCCGTAAGTACCGTGAGGCGCACCTTTCGGCGGAGTCCCTGGGACCGCCATTTTGATATTGTCCATAAGAAGATCAAAAATCAAAGTGTAAAATTCAAAAATTAAGGAAGTCGTCCCTAAGGGACTCCACTATTTTGATCTTTAATGTTTGATTTCTAATTTTCTGTTGCGGCCTTCTTTGAAAAAATCTGCTGATGGCTACCAACTATTGCGGTTTACAGCCTGCCGTTTTTAGGCAGCTTTAAGGACCGGCTCGCGAGATTCACCGAACAGTTGCCTTAAGAAAACGCTATTTTTTAACATTTTTTGAAAATTTTTTCAATTTTTCCCCATTTTTCCATCTACATTTGCCCTGTCACAAACGCCTTATAAGTAGAAGCGCCCAATTGGGCACATAGTGCCGACTTGCCGGAAATGAGAAAAAAAACTTAAATTTGGTCGCAACCGTGGTATAATCTTGCGACCTGTACAGATAATACCATTTCGGTATTCCGCCGTAAGGCGTCCCTTTCGGGAGTTTATCTGGGCAGGAGGAAGGGAGTTCCTCGGTTTGTGTCGGTTATTGTTCTGAAGGTTTTTCGCGACCGCTACGCGAAGCTGTTTCGCCTCGTCAGTCAGAGCAGAGGAAAGGAAAGAAATGTGCCGGGTCTTAAATAGCGCATGTCCGATCCGGCAGGCAATCTTGGTTCTGACAGTTGGTTAGATGCCAAAGGTGCAGGCTTTAGTGGGCATAATCAAGGTAGCCAGGCACGAGTACAGTATGGACGACTGAGGATGGATGATGGACGTCTTTCGTCTTTCGTCTCTCGTCTCTCGTCCTTCGTCCTTCGTCCTTCGTGCCTCGGCTTAGGCCCAAGCCGCACCACAATGAATATTGTCGAGATTTGAAAGGAGAATGACATGTTGACGACAAGAATCAATCCAACCATTACGAGAGTGTTGTGTGCCTGCATTGTGCTTCTTGCATCCGGGGCTCTGTGGGTGCCGGTGTCTGTTGCCAATCCCCCCGTGGAGTACACTGTCACATCTTCGGCCGGGCCGAACGGCGCGATCAGTCCCGATGGCGACACTGTTGTTGCCAAGGGCGGCGACCTGTCATTTACAGCCACTCCCAACACGGGCTATAAGGTCGACACATGGTCTGTCGATGGCGCTGAGGCCCAGACGGGCGGCACCGGTTTCACACTGACCGATATCCAGGCCGATCAAACGGTTGACGTGACGTTCAAACCGCTTGGATTCGACATTTCATCTTCGGCTGATACGAACGGCTCGATTAGTCCTGACGGTACTACTACCGTCACTTACGGCAGCGACCTGTCATTTACTGCCACTCCCAACACAGGTTATGAGGTTGATAAATGGTCGGTAGACGGCTCTGAGGCCCAGACAGGCGGCGATAGCTTATCACTGACCAATATCCAGGCCAACCACACAGTTGACGTGACCTTCAAACTCCTTAAATTCGAGGTTTCATCCTCGGCCGGCGAGAACGGCGCGGTCAGTCCTGACGGTACTACTACCGTCACTTACGGCAGCGACCTGGGTTTTTCAGCCACTCCCGCCGCGGGCTATGAGGTCGATACATGGTCTGTGGATGGCTCCGAGGCCCAGACGGGCGGCGACAGCTTTACACTTGCCGATATCCAGGCCAATCAATCAGTTGACGTGACCTTTAAACTGCTCGAACTCGAGATTTCATCTTCGGCGGGTTCGAACGGGGCGATTTACCCCGACGGCTCCAAAACCGTTACTTACGGCGACGACCAGGATTTTACGGCCTATCCCAGCATGGGTTATGAGGTTGATAAATGGTCAGTAGACGGCTCTGAGGCCCAGACAGGCGGCGACAGCTTTTCGCTGACCGATATCCAGGCCGATCACTCCGTTGATGTGACGTTCAAACTGCTCGAATTCGATATCAGCGGCACAGCCGGTCCGAACGGCGCTATTAGCCCCGATGGTGACACTACCGTAACCTGGGGCAGCGATCTGGAGTTTACAGCCGCCCCCGAAGGGGAGTATTTGGTGCGTATATGGTCTGTGGACGGCGAGCAGGTTCAGATAGGCGGAGATACCTATATGCTTACCGGCATCTCTGCCGACCACTCAGTAGATGTGAGCTTCAGCTTACTTTACTACGTGGTATCATCCTCGTCCATCGGGGGTGGTTCGATCGATCCTGACGGTTCTCTTACGGCCGAGCCCGGCGACAGCCTGGCGTATTCAGCCCAGCCCGACCCTGAATACAGGATAATCAAATGGTCTGTGGACGGCTCGACCGCACAGTGGGGCGGCGCCGTCTTCACCCTCGACAATATTCAGGACGATCACGACGTTACTGTCCTGTTCGGCCAGGTCGACTATGTGATTACAGCTACGGCCGGTCCGGGCGGCTCAGTCAGTCCCAAAAGCGTTGGTGTGACTTCCGGTGGCAACTACACGTTCACCGCCACTCCCGACACAGGCTACGAGGTAGATACGTGGTTCATGGACGGCGGCGTAGCCCAGACAGGCGGTACTACCTATGAGGTCAGCGGTCCCATCTATGAAGATCACGCAATTCACGTCACGTTCAAAAAGAAGGTGTGTGAATCTCTTGGCACGTACGAATTTGAGGCCAAAGGCGAGTTCAAGGACGGCATTATTACCAACAACCAGCCTGAACCGAACGAGCCGCTGGTTATTGTCAAACCGGTGGGCCTCGGGGATAATCCTGATAACAAGGTGATGGCAATGAGCAACCTGGCACGTGCTAAAGGCACCTTTGCCAAGACCTCTGCCGATGAGATTCAGATATGTTTCAAATATTTGTTCACGGACCCGAACGTTGAATTGGCGGTCTCCATATCGGATTCACCGGCGCTTCTGGCCGCGGACGATCCTCTGCGGGCGGAGCATTACATCGAGGTCGGACGGCTGGCGCCTCCGCCCGCCGATCAGGCCGGCTCGCCGGGCAGTGACCGCTTTGCAGTCTTTCAGAAAGTGGTCTGGACAGAAGATCTGAACTTTGCCGACGGACTGTATGTTGAGTTGGAGTTGACCAAGCAGACCGTCAACGGCGCAGGCAGCCTGGTCTATATTGACAATTGGAGTGCGTCGTTAGACTGCAACGGCGTCTGTTTGGACATAAACGGCGACAATGCCGTCAGTAGTGCGGACCTTCTGAAAGTCGTTGGCGCCTATGGCTCTGCTGCAACAGGCGCGACGGCTTGCCTGGAAGGGGCCTTCACCGCCGACGGATACGTGGATTCGTATGACGTTGTCGCGTGGGATTGGGCCATGAACTCCGATCAGCGCCTGCTCAGTTACTGCGGCCTGCCTCTAACAGGCGAATCCGGCGGCGTTAGCCTTATGAGCGCCGGCGCACCGGTGGCTCTGGCCGCAAATGCTCCCAGTGATTTGAGCGACATATTGATAGCCGGCAGGACAGCCGAACTAAAGGACTCTCTCTGCGTCTTTGACAGTGCCGGCCAGGCCGGCGGATCGTCTGCCTCAAGTCGCGGCAACATCAGACTTGCGCAGGGACCTGACGGTGGAATCTACCAGCTCAATTCCGAGACAGGCCTGGTTCGCCTGGACGGCACGGGCGAGGTGGTCGTACCTTCAGGCAAGCTCGATATTGTCGGCGAACCTCGCTACAACTCATCCGCGACGGTTTACGTAGGCATTCAAAACGGCGGCCCGGATTCATTCGGCCGGCCCGTTCTCGATGTCGCTTTGGATGACGAATATGTCTATGTCGTTCCGGTGGTGGTCAGTCCCGACGGCGGCGAGGCTTATACCGCCGCGGCAAAGCTCAGGCTCTCGGCAGGCAGTCCGCCTTACGAGTTGGTCGAGCTGTATGACGTTGCTCCGCTGCCCAATGACAACCAGTACCGGGACAATCTGCGGGAAATCGAAATCGACGGCGCCGGCAACGTTTACGTCCTGAACGTACACTCGCTCAATGAAAGCGATATCCTGTGGAAATACGCAGTGGATGGGACGGTAGAGCGTCTGGATCTGGGCAGACCGGATAGCGGCAGCTACGTGCCCGCTCCTATCGCAATGTGCGTCTCGCAGACAACCGGCACGCTGTATTTAGCTTCGGCCGCCGGTAACCAAGCCGAACCGGATTCGACTGTCATATACGTCTTCTCCACACAGGGTGGACTTGCTCCCGCTGGGTCCGTCACGATCAACGGCCTGCAGCACGTAACCGGCATAACCGAGGATCCGGCCACAGGGACACTGTGGATCGCCGGCTTCAACATGTACGACATCCCGCAGGACCCGAATCCGGCCGAGCCGGCATTCTGCTACCCATGCCTGGCAAGCATCTCGGCCGCAGGCGACAGCGTCGAGGTTATACCGCTCTTAGACCCTGCCTCCCACGATTTGGCGCTGCCAATGTCAATCCTGTGGACAGGTATTGTTGAAAGAACCGGAGTAGAATAGAACCACAACGCGGGGACGGCAGATCCCACGGATTTCCGCCGTCCCCGCAAAATTTTGCCCAGCCGAAAACCTGAAGCGCAGCAAAATAATTAATAATAATTAACCAATCATCAATTGAATTGATCAAGGAATATCGTGTTACTCCGGGTGCATCTAAGGAGTCTGTTCGAGACTCGTTGCCCGGATTCATCGACATTGTTGGATCGGTCTGGCATGGCCTTGGAGGATTCTGTTTCTCTTCTGTTGTCTATTAGATAGAAAGGGAAAGCCTATTGGACTGGCTCCCAGTCATGGCATGTTCCAAAACCTATATGATTATCTCTTGACCAAATCACGAATTGCCCTATCATCTATCCCGATGAGAGTTGACAAGAAGTCGAACATGGTATGCCTCGGAGCACTCCAATGAAATCTTTGACGGTACTGTCGCGAGATTGGAAGTGTGAGTTGGCTGCCCTTGTCAAAAGCGCACAGACGCAAATCATTATATCGTCACCATATTTGACGAGCCAAGGGAGTGCGTTTATTCTGGCGAACTTACGTAAACGCGTTGCTCCAAAAATCAAACTCCGCGTACTTACGGATCTCTCACCCACAAATGTCTGTCAAGGTGCAACAGATCCTGCTGCTATCAGGACGTTATGGCATGCAGTGGCAGACTTTACTTTGTTGCATCTTCCCAGACTCCATGCCAAAGTGTACGTCGGCGATTTTCGCTGTGCGATAGTAACCTCTGCAAACCTAACTGCCGGAGGACTCGGACGAAACTACGAATACGGGATAAGAGTCTCGGAGCACCGCTTCGTTAAGGACATAGCGGACGACATCAGGGATTAATCTGATCTTGGTGCCACGATCAGTGCGCACGAGCTTGAGCAGTACTGCAGCATTGCAGCGCGCCTGCGCGCCACCTACAAGAAGCAGCAGAAATCAATCGTCAGATCAGTACAGCGAGAATTCAACCAGCAGCTTCTAACTGCAGAGGACGAACTCATACGCCTTCGGCTTTCTGGTGGAGCCATGCACACCGTCTTCGCCAAGACCATTCTTTACCTGCTACGTCGATACGGATCTTTGTCAACAGTTCAAATCCACCCGAAGATAGAATCGATTCACCCAGACTTATGTGATAACACTATTGACCGAGTTATCGACGGGAAACACTTTGGAAAGAAATGGAAACATGCTGTGAGAACGGCACAGCAACAACTCAAGAGAAATGGACAAGTGGACCTGCAACAAGGTCGCTGGGTGATAGTCCACTGAGTTGAGAGACAGGAGGTTTCCAATGGAAAGCAAACATGAATGTGAAGCGTGTGGCGGGAGGGGTATGTTTGTTCCCGCTACCCCGTCGTGTAGTATAATCGCGCTGAGGCCTCCTTGGATCGTCGTTGAGAAATGCGACACCTGCGACAAGTTCGCTGATGACTTGAGTGCAAGTCTGACTGAGTTTGCCATCGCTGGATGGTTTGTCTGCACAGATGGTGGCTATCATGCGCTGGCGTATACACGGTGCAAAACTCATAGTTGAGATTTGAGGCGAATCCCATATCGCATGGTGCTAATTTCAGAGAAAAGTCCTAAATCCGCAAAAATCCGCGTTAATCTGTGGTTTCAATTCGGTATTCATTCGTGGCTAATTAAAAAAAAACCATTTTCGGGGCAAATCTCAGGTGCGGATCCGGTCTGGAGGTGGGCGTTGAATTCCTGGGCATGGCAGGCTATAATCCGCCGGTCGCGGTGTGCCGGGACGTATTGTCTTTGGAATTAGAGAAAATCGAGTGATTACAGAGGTTTTGCCGGATCAATGGCTGAGAAACTAAAGAAGCTGAACGAAGATATATCGGAAATCTCAACGTGGCTGGAATCCGACAAGATTCCCTGGGTGATTGCCGGGCCTTGCAGCGCCGAGTCCGAAGAGCAGGTCCTTGCCACGGCACGAGCGCTGAAGAAGTCGGCCCAGGTGAAGGTATTTCGTGCCGGGGTCTGGAAGCCTCGCACGCGGCCCAATACCTTCGAGGGCGTCGGCAAAATCGGCCTGGAATGGCTCAGGCAGGTCAAGGCCGAGACTCACTTTCTGACGACGACGGAAGTGGCCAACGCGCACCATGTTGAACTCTGCCTTGACAATGATGTTGACATTCTGTGGATCGGGGCAAGAACTACGGTGAATCCGTTTCTTGTACAGGAGATAGCCGACGCTCTAAAGGGAGTCGATGTGCCTGTGCTTGTGAAGAATCCGATCAATGCCGAGCTTGGTTTGTGGCTCGGGGCCATCGAGAGGTTGTATCATGCGGGCATAACGAAGCTTGCCGCGATACACAGGGGTTTTTCCACGTACATGGAGATGGAGTACCGCAACCGGCCGGACTGGCAGATTCCTATCGAGCTAAAGAGACTGATTCCGAGCCTGCCTTTGATTTGCGATCCGAGCCATATAGCGGGTAACCGGGCGTATATAGAACCCATCTCTCAGACGGCGCTGGACATAGGCATAAAGGCCCTCATGATCGAGACTCACATCGATCCGGACCGGGCGCTTAGCGATGCCAAGCAGCAGATTACACCGGATGCTTTGATTGGACTGTTGGACAGGCTAAGAGCGCGGGACACGGCTATAACGGACAAGCACGTAAAGGGAAAAATCGCCCATTTGCGTGGTCAGATCAGTCACGTGGATTCGCAGATTATACGCGACTTAGCCGAGAGGATGAGATGGGTCGAAGATATAGGCAAGCTCAAGCAGCAGCACGGCATTGCCGTTCTTCAAATCAACAGATGGGAGAACCTTCTCGACGATCACATGGCCAAGGCCCAGCAACTCGGCCTGGAAGATGAATTTGTTAAAGCGGTATTCGAGCTAATACACGCCCAGGCGGTAAAGAGACAGTTGTAGGAGCATCCGAATAGCACGCCCGGTGGAGACTACACTTTGCCGGATGTTTTTCGCTTGAAGGAAAACTCGACTTTCACGTTTGCCGGCTTGCCGCCGATCTCCAACACGGGGTAGGCAAGGAAATTGATTGGGCCTGAAGCCGGCCCCGGTTCGAGCACGAGGTCGCGGCCGCGGCTCAGTTCGACGCGGTTGGCCGGATGGTGGCCGAAGTAATAGGTGGACAGGCTGGAACACTTGTCACCCTCGCTGATGTCAACGGGCCACCACCTGCCGTCGGTGTAGAACTCAGCCCAGCAATGGTAGCCGTCAATACCGCCTGAATTCCTCGCCGAAGGGATTGCCGCACCGATGGCGAAGCGCGCAGGGATGCCGACGGCCCTGGACAAGGCGATGAAGTAGGAATGAAAATCCGTGCAATTGCCGGTGCGGGCGTCACAGGCATAGACGGCATCGCCTTTTCCCCAGCCGGGGCCGAATTTCATGTATCGCATGCGGTCAATGACGTGGTCGTAAAGGGCCCGCGCACGCACGAGGTCGCCGTTCTTGCCCTCAACGACCTTCTCGGCAATGCCGCTGAATCTCTCATCGGCCGGCACGAGTCGCTCCGGGTCCAGGTATTGCCCGGCGGCGGGCGTCTGCGTTGCATAAACGGCTTTCTCACGACGTTGTATTTGAGAGCGGATCTCGATGGTTTTTCCGCTGTCCTGAGGGCCAAGCGTCAGGAAAAGCACGCGGTTTCCATGCTCAGGCTCCTGCAATATTTCCCGCTCGCCCGGGGCTTCGATGGACGTTACCTCGGCGGTCTGGAATTCGTCCGTGCTCGGCAGGGGAATCCATATACGAGCGGTGTCGGTCATCTCCGGCAGCGTCGCCCGGTATAGAAACTCGAACTCGTCACGGCCCTTGATTACCCCAAGTAGTTCCGGCGGCGCTTCTTTCGCGGGGCGGCGGTGCCACGTCTTGTCACGCTTTTGCTTCCACACATAAAGAGGCTGGCCGTTGGTCTTGTGGACCGTGGTTTCAGTGACGGTTATCGCGCCCGGGTCGCCTTCAAGGAAGAAATCCACGTCGTAAACGTCGCCGTCGCTGCTGGCCAAATCCACGCAGGCGAAATGGCGGCGCGGCCCTAAGTTGGCTAAGTACTCGGTGTGGACGCGCACCAGTTTAAGTCGCAGCTCCGTCTCATCGAAGGGCAGTCTGAAATATCCTTCACCCAGGCGGGTCTGCTCCTCGATGTGTTTCTCGATGCCATTCTGTATATCTTTTGTTACTATGTTAGGCGCAGACTCCACTGGGTTGTTCTCTTCATCGCGCGACGTATTACAGCCTGCAAACACAGTGCAGACTACAAGCACTGCCGGTATTATTTTTTGCCAGCTCATAACAGACCTTTCATCTCTTAGCCGCATGTTGCAGTCAAGAGCGTGAATATCATTTTGGATGCTCTCCGGCCGGATGTTCCCCGGCTGGATGTTCCTTGGCCGGAGTTTTCTCGGCCGGAGTTTCCTCTGATGGGGTTTCCTCGGACTCAGTTGCCTTGGCCGGGTGCTCTCCGGCTGGGTGTTCGCCGGCTGGGTGTTCCCCTGTCGGATGCTCGCCCTCATGCTTGCAACCTGTCAGGCCAAGCGAAACAACTGCGGCAATCAACACCACCGCAAATATCTTTTTCACAATGTTCATCTCTACTGATTCTCCTTTCGTATTTATGGCTCGCAACTTCCGTAACACGGAGCCTGTCATCTTAAGCGTCCCAAAGTACACGCATCATAGCCGAGGCTGAGATTCTGTTAATCGGGGTCGCCCCTGTAATTAGTGTAAGGGATATTACGCTTTCTCGCATAGGGGAAAACCCCTATAGCCCGGGATCTCACATATAATTTCTCATATTCCGGCCCGGCTACGCTCCAGAGCCTTTTGCCTTTATATACTGTTAAGTCTGTCGTGATGGTTCAAAATTTCTGGGGAGTTTCTCGAAAGTTTGCACCCGGAAAAGTCGCAAGAACACGAACTCGGCAACCCAGAAGTGTGTCGGGGCTTCTTCCGAGTCTGGGGCGCCTGAATCCAAGCGGCAGCGAGTGTTACGCCATACGTGAGCGAGCGTTTCGTCCAGTTGCGGCGACAACCAAAGCAGCCGGAAGCAGTTATCTGAATGACAATTCCGGCAGGACGCAAATAAGAGGCCATAAAAAAACCCCCGCACAGGTGAGAATCGACGATTGTATCCCTTTATCTCCAATTATTTTTAGCGGTTTTGAGATAATCGTCTTTCTGCCTGACAGGGGCAAAACTGAACTGGGACTCTTTCCTTTTCTTACATAGCTCTCCCCGGCATTGAGCACGCGTTACGATCTGACTTGTGTGCGAACCTCTCTGAGTGACAACGCGGGTTCAAGCTAACATGGCCGATTGGGTCATTCGCAAGAGCCAGCTTCGTTTTCGTTTTAAACATGATGGTGCATCGGCACATCCGCTTGTTGTTCTTGAGCCTTTTCGCAGGTGCTTCAATCAGGTGACATGTCACGGTTTAACGCCGGTAAAGCGCCGGCAATTCGGGAGCTTCTCACTGCTTCTTCGTTGACCCCAAACTCCAACTTAACACCTTGACTCTCTTGCCCAGGGGCAAACAGTTTGCCCCGCTTAGCCCCGATAACGGAGGGTTCTTCCGATAAGAAAAACCTTCTTACCTATATTAAAAAGTGCGGAAATTTCTTGTTTCGTCTGAAAAAAAGCAGGAGTGGGATTGTGCCGTCGACGAGGCGAACAGGATCATCGCCCGGAGCTTTCGGGGCTCGTCATCCTTTTGATGGCCGTCTCGAGTTTTCGGAGGTTTTCCTGCGGAACAGATTCGTCCTCGTTCATCGCCTTGACGTTATCCAGGGCCAGCTTCGCATCGTTGGCTCTCTCTGAGCCGATTCGGATCAGAAGGGATGTGTAGGCCGACCAGCATCTCGCGCATGGGTGCTCCTTCAGTGCGATTTTGTAGGCATCCTCGGCCTGAGAATAGTCCCCATTGTTGGCCAGCGAATCGGCCAGATGCCGCTGATAAAGGTGCTGGAGACGGTCCGGGTGTGGCAGTTCGATCGCCTTTCTTATGATCGGCAACTCCTGCTCGTATTTTCGCTGCCTTCTCAAAGTGCGAGACAAGTCGAACCAGAAGCCACCGTTCGACGGCCACTTGCCGGTCAGCTCACGGGCCTGCATCTCTGCCTCGGCCGGATTCGTCCGCGTCAGAGCGACGATTTTGCCACTGAGAGCAAAGACGTGATTCGGGTCGATGGCCAGTGTGCTCTGGAATTGCCTCAACGCCTTCTTGGGTCTGCCGTGGTTCAACAGGTAACTACCATAGATCGCATGTGGAAATGCTCTGCCGGCCGCCAGCTCGATTGCTTTGGTGAAATACTCCTCATCCCCGGGCGCATCGAGCATCCATGCCGCGAGGATGTGCAGGATATACGACTCAGGACAGATTTCACAAAGCTCTTTGGCAATTTCACACGATGTTTCGGTATCTTCGACCAGAACGCTGTCGAACAACTGCAAAATCGAATCGAAGTGTTCGGCACCGCTTCTTCCGGGCAAGTTGCTTGCGGAAGCGACCAAAGGAAGCGCGTTTCTTTGGAATAACTCCTCAATCGCCTCGGCGTTGCATCCGAAGATGTAACGCTTCTTTCGGAAGAATTTTCTCACGTACCTCTCATTGCTCAGGACGCCGACGACAGCGCCGGTGTCAGGCAGCACGAACGCCGAGCCGCTCCATCCCTTGCCCGGATATTTGATCGGTCCCAACTGGATTGCATCTCGACCCTCTCCGTTGGTTCTGACAACGGTTTCTTCCTCCAACGACATCTGGCGGCTGAGTCTTGTGCCGCCCCGCCGGGCGATATCGCTCGGGCGATAGCCGGCGATGGCGATCTTCCTGGCCTTCCTCCATCGATCATTGGTTTCTATCTTGAGCCCTGGATGAGAATCCCATGTCGGTTTGAGGATGGCGATGTCATTTTGCTCATCGATGTCGGCAATCTCTGCTTCAAAGATGCCGCCGTAGCGGCGACTTATCACCAGCGGCTGAAAAAGCGAGTGATTGGCGTTCTCGAAGTCCTCGACACAATGTGCAGCGGTGAGAATCATCCGGCCGTCTCCCACTGCAAACCCGACGCGCAGTCCGTTGTAGACAATCTTGTTGTCTCTGATTCCCAGATTCAGGATATAGACAAAAGCGTCACGATCCGGTGCTTTTGCACAGAGATGGGGGGAACCGGCCGTGCAGAAAGCCAGCCACAAGCACAGGACAACCGAACGTTTGGCGATAGAGGTTCTTCGAGTCATCACAATGCTATACGCTCTACCGCTTCCCGGCCGTCCAGAGGATTGCACGCTCGACCAACTGCGAGTAGTTGCTGTGGGCGTAGGCCTTCGAGTCGTGCCCAAGTTGAATCGTGCACACCTTTGCCTGGGCATATTCTCTCACCCAACCTATGGTCTTGTCACTGGTGGCGTGATCGGTTGTCAGGAGCACTTGATTCTTACTGTCGAACCAGCAGTTCTTGTAGGTTTCATCGTGAATCGTAAAATCTCTCATCCCTCTTGTAATAGGATGACTCTTGTTTGTCACGTGGACCGCGATGTCAACATCATGTTTGTACGATCCCTGCTTATGCGAAACGCCGTCTTCCACTGCCGCCTTCAAATAGTACTTTGTGCCGATGATCTTCCTAAACTCGGGCCATTCCTGATACGCACCCATTGTATGGTGTAATGCGACTACCCCGATGCCTTTGTCCAGCAGCTTGAGAAAATTTCTCCGCCGTTTCGGTGAGATCTTCTGTGTCATGTTATAGAATACCATCACGTCATAGTCCCAGCCGCGTATGTCCTCGAATAGCTCGCTGTGGTCCTTTTGGGGGGTCTCGGTGTAGTGAATTCCGTCCATCTCGTCGAATATCTTGAAGAACGGTTCCCGCTCAAAACCATGTCCGCCGGTTATCACAGCCACCTTGAGTTCCCTCTTGCCCCCCACGTTTAATTCCTTGATCCGAATGTTCCGCCAACGGACCTGATAGGGCTGAAAGTTCCTGCCGACACCGTGGACCTGAAGGCCGATAGTACCTTTGGCGTCCATCGAGTCTCTCAAATCGGCACAGGGAATGCCATTCACCGATGTCTTGATCGAACTTCCGTTACATTCGATTCGGTACCTGTTCCACTCGTTGTTCTTTAGCGCGCTTGCTGCTTCCGATGAATCACCTACCCCGGCAAGGAAGAATCCGCGACGCGTCTCATCATAAATGCCGCCCGAGTTGCCGGGAGAGCTGGCGATTTCGACCTGATATCCGTACACGCGATCCGGCGGGACTTTGCGCGTGCGGGGCTTGCCGTCACGGCCCGTGAACACGAAGAACTTCTCCTCGGCGGCAATCCGGCTGCGAATCTGAACTCCGGAATTCAACCTGGGATCGCACTTGACCTCGAATTCAAGGATGAAATCTCCATACTCCTTGTCGGTGCAAAGAAACGAGTTGGGGCTGCCCTTTACAGCGGTTCCCACTATCAAGCCGTCCTCGACGCGATACGTTGCAAAGCCGCTGTGGATGCTCCAGCCGTTTAAGGTTCTGCCGTCAAACAAATCCACCCATTGACCGGCGAGCGCGCTCGTCCCAGCCAGCAACAACGTTAGTGTACAAAATAGCATTTTCTTTGACATCTTCCATCGCTCCTTTCAAGACAATTGGTTATGGTATTCTCATATTTTAGAAAGATCGTCGTAAATATCAAGGTTTTCGATAAGAATTTGATGTAGAGCTTGTCTATGGTTTCTGGTAGAATGTGTTGTATAACAAATAATGGGATCGCAGGAAAATGAATTGTCTTTGAGTTGGCATTAGAGCAATCTTGGAGGTCTAAAGTGGACGCATACGAGCGATGCAGAAGGGCCATGCTCTTAGGGCTGGTCATTGTCGGACTATTCTCAATTAGTGATGTTGCCGTGGGCCAACAGGGACCGGCCGGAAGTGACAGTCCCGAGGAACTCCTGTTGGATTTGCTGGGCGGATACGAGGAGATAGTCTTTGCGTGCCGGCAGGAAGGAAAAGACGGGCACTGGTATGCCAATTTCGGGTACTACGCAGGTGACGGGCAGCGTAAAGCCTACCGGGCCCTCGGCAGGCTGTGCAAACTAAACGTTCGCACGAGCGAGCTGACGGTGCTTATAGATGATCCCAAAGGGACAGTACGGGACCCACAGGTTCATTATAACGGTCGCAGGATAGTTTTTTCTTACCGAAAGGGCGGGACGGATTCTTTCCACTTATATGAGATCAACGCCGACGGCACCGCCCTGCGCCAGTTGACCGACGGCCCATACAATGACATTGAGCCGACCTACCTCGCAGACGGGGGGATTCTTTTTTGCTCGGATCGCTGCAACCGTTGGGTGAACTGCTGGCTGACGAAAGTCGCCGTAATGTATCGCTGCGACGCGGACGGCAGTAACATCCGACAGATTTCCAGCAACAGCGAGCATGAGAATACGCCCTGGCCTTTGCCGGACGGCAGGGTGCTGTATCAGCGTTGGGAATACGTGGACCGCAGCCAGGTGCATTATCATCATCTCTGGACGACCAATCCCGACGGCACCGGACAAATGATATTCTACGGCAACATGCACCCGGGGATTGTGATGATTGACGCCAAGCCTATTCCGAGCACAGACAAGGTGGTCGCTGTTTTCTCGCCCGGTCACGGCAGGCGCGAACATGCCGGCGCCATAACTGTCCTGAGCCCTAAGAAAGGTCCTGACGATCTCTCGACAGCTCAGCGCATAAGTAAGAAGGACAATTACAGGGACCCATATCCATTGTCGGCAAAGCATTTTCTGGTGGCCCAGGATGCAAGTTTGCTGTTGATGGACGAGCATGGTGTTGTCAGGACGATCTACAAGTTGCCGGCCACATTGGCCAAGGCGCAAGTGACAGTGCATGAGCCCCGGCCGATAATGCCCCGCACGAGGGAAAGGATGATAGCCCCGCGCGCAGCATTGAAGGAGACGACCGGCAGATTGATCTTGTCGGATGTTTACAACGGGCGACGGATGGACGGCGTCAGACAGGGCGACATCAAGAAGCTGCTGGTCCTTGAAACGCTGCCGATGCCGATTCACTATACCGGCGGTATGGACCCGGTCAGTTTCGGAGGCACATTCACATTGGAGCGGGTCCTGGGGACCGTGCCGGTCGAGCCGGACGGTTCTGCTTATATGGAGCTGCCGGCATTGCGGAGTTTCTTCTTCATTGCATTGGATGAAAACGACGACACCGTCAAGAGAATGCAGAGCTTTCTGACGGTCATGCCGGGGGAAACGACCAGTTGTGTAGGCTGCCATGAACACCGAACGCAAACACCTGAGAACCGCAATATAAGAACGCTTGCCGCGTTGAAACGCAAACCCAGCAAAGTCACACCGATACCGGGAATCCCCGACGTATTTGAATTCCCCCGCGACATACAGCCGATCTTCGACAAACATTGTCTGGACTGTCACGATTACGACAACTATGCCGGAGAGGTGATTCTAACCGGCGACAGGGGGCCGATGTTCTCGCACAGCTATTACACGCTGACATACCGGCGAGAGTTTGTTGACGGCAGGGACAATCCCGAGAGCAATCTGGCGCCGCGTTCCATAGGAGCCGCCGCCAGCCCACTGATGAAGAAGCTTGACGGCCAACATTACGACGTGAAGCTGTCGGCGGCCGAAGTTAAGATGATACGCTACTGGATCGAGGCCGGGGCGCCCTACCCCGGCACCTACGGCGCTTTGGGCAGCGGGATGATCGGGGGCTACTATGAGAATCGCCAGGTGCACACCGACGTCGAATGGGAATCGGCGAAGTTGGCCGGCGAGGCAATCCGTCAGCGTTGCACATCATGCCATGCAGGGAACAAGGTGCTGCCGCTCAATCTGTCGGACGAACGGGAAGTATCGTTCTGGAAGCCCGACCCTGACGATCCGCGCCTGCGGATGACCCGGCATCTTGTATTTAATCTGACACGGCCCGAGAAGTCACTGATGCTGCTGGCGCCTTTAGCCAAAGAGGCTGGAGGGTACGGATTGTGCAAGGTCGAGAATGAGGCACTGTTTGCGAATACGCAGGACCCGGACTATCGGAAGATTCTGGCAATGTGCCGGGAAGGCAAGAGATTCCTGGAGAAGATCAAACGGTTCGACATGCCGGGCTTTGTCCCGCCTGCCGGTTATGTCAGCGAAATGAAGAACTACGGGATTTTGCCCGCCGATTTGCCCGATGGGGCTACGATTGATGTCTATGCAACCGACAGAAAGTACTGGCAATCGCTCTGGCATAAACCTTCGCCTCGTTAGAGCCTCTTACAGATGCCAGGGACTTCGCATCGAGCGTGAAAACATCCGGTTGGCGCTGGGTAATCAGCATGATAGTCTATGATTTTCTGCTCCTCAAGGCTATTGCGGCAAATACGTATTCTTTTCTTCCCCTCCATTTTTCGTATGACCCACAACAAGGCCAAAAAAGACATTTCCACTGCGAAAGCGGCGGAAATGCCGGGAATCCCTCTGGGCTTTCGGAACCTGCTGGAATTGGACTACTTATTGGATTATTATGTCTCGGATGAATACACTTTCCGGTTCGGCAGATCATGCACAGAATGTCGTATTGCGTATCGCGTATTGCGTATCACGTATCACGCACAAAGGCACAGAGGAGGGACGATGGATGTCTCGTCCTTCGTCTCTCGTCTCTCGTTTTTCGTGAGGAATGGAATTATGGCAAAACAGAAGGCAAATACACAGAGACATGACCCGGCAATTTCCAGGCGGGCCTTGATTAGTAGTTCTGCCGTTGCTGCTGCGTTCACCATCGTACCCCGGTATGTGCTGGGCGGTCCCGGCAACACACCACCGAGCGAGAAGCTCAACATTGCCGGTATTGGGGTGGGTGGCCAGGGAAGCTGGGATTTGGACAATGTCGGCAGTGAGAATATTGTTGCATTGTGCGACGTGGATTGGGCCCGGGCGGCAGATACCTTCAAGCGCTATCCAAAGGCGAAAAGATACCGTGATTTCCGCGTCATGCTGGAGAAAGAGAGGCGAATCGATGCCGTAGTGGTTGCCACGCCGGACCATACCCATGCTGTTGCCACGATGACGGCAATCAAAATGGGCAAGCACGCCTATTGCGAAAAGCCGCTTACTCGAACGGTTTACGAGGCGCGTGAAATAGCTAAGGTCGCTCGCGAGGCCGGCGTCGCCACTCAGATGGGTAACCAGGGCATGGCATTCGAAGGTAACCGCCTGATAAACGAATGGATTTGGGATGGGGCCATTGGCCAGGTTCGGGAGGTGCACGCATGGTCCGACAGACCGACGCATAACGGCAAGCTTTTCTGGGCACAGGGGATTGACCGCCCGAAGGATACCCCGCCCGTACCTTCGACCCTGGATTGGGACCTGTGGCTTGGACCTGCTCCGTACAGACCTTACCACCCGGCTTACGTGCCCTTTGCATGGCGCGGCTGGTGGGATTTCGGGTCGGGCGGATTGGGAGACATGGGGATTCACAACTTAGCTCCGGTTTTTTCCGCACTGAAATTAGGGGCTCCGACCAGCGTCCATTCCAGCTCGACCCTGGTTTACAAGGAGACTCTGCCTCTGGCCTCTACGGTTCACTATCAGTTCCCAGCCCGTGAAGGTATGCCGCCGGTCAAGCTGCACTGGTATGACGGCGGCATGTTGCCCACCCGCCCGGATGAATTGGGAGAGGGCCGTGAGTTGTCCCGCGAAGACGGGCTTATATTCGTGGGCGATAAGGGCAAAATGTACGTCGAAGGCTGGGGCGGCAACAGCCCGAGATTGATACCGGAAGAGAAAATGAAGGCCTTCAAGCGCCCGCCCAAGACGCTGCCCCGCTCGGTCGGCCATCACAAAGAATGGATTCAGGCCTGCAAGATCGGCAGCCCCACCCGATCCAATTTTGACTTCGCAGGCCCTCTGACCGAAGCGGTCTTATTGGGGACGGTCAGTGTTCGCATGGGCGGCAAGAGATTACTCTGGGACAGCGAGAACATGAAAGTAACTAACCTGCCGGAAGCAAATAAGTATTTGCATTACAAATATCGAACGGGATGGACTTTGTAAGAATCTGCGACAATCTGAACGATAAGGAGGCATATTCATTATGACAAACAAGGGAAGAGTCAAAGTTGGGATCATTGGGTCAAGATTTGAAGGTGATATTCACGCCGCATCGTTTCAAATGATTCCTGACGCGGCAGAAGTAGTCGCAATTGCTTCTCCCACGCCGGGCAACGCCCAAAAGCTGGCGGACAAATACGGTATCTCCCGCGTCTTTACCGACTACAAACAGATGCTTGCCGAGAAAGACATTGAAATGGTGACGATTACGGCGCCGAACCACCTGCACGCGCAGATGACGGTTGATATCGCCAACGCCGGCAAGCACGTGGTCTGTGAAAAACCCCTGTGCATGACGCTGGAAGAGGCGGACTTGATGATCGAAACGTGCCGGAGCAAGGGCGTGCTGCTGATGTACGCCGAGGAGCTATTTTTCACGCCTAAGTACGTCAAAGCCAAAGAAATGGCAGATCAGGGCGCATTCGGTAAGGTATATTTGGTCAAGCAGGCGGAAAAGCATTTCGGCCCGCACGCCGACTGGTTTTGGGATGTTACCAAGTCGGGCGGCGGCGTTTTCATGGACATGGGTTGCCACGGCATCGCCTTTTGCTACTGGTTTCTTGACCGGCCCAGGATCGAAACCGTTTATTGCCAGATGGCGACACACGTCCACACCGACAAGACCAAAGGCGAAGACAACTCTATTTGTATCCTGGAGTTTGTCGGCGGAGCGGTCGGATTAGTTGAGGATAGCTGGGCCCGGCGGGGCGGAATGGAGGACCGCATCGAGGTCTATGGGGATGGCGGCGTCACCTATGCCGATCTGCACATGGGTAATGCCTTGCCCACCTACAGTGAATACGGCTACGGCTATGCCGTTGAGAAGGCCCCAACGACAAAAGGGTGGACCTATCCGGTTTTCGAGGAATTGTGGAACTACGGTTTTCCGCAGGAAATGCGACACTTTGCCCGCTGTGTTCGCGGCAAAGAAGAGCCTCAGGCCACAGGCGAAGATGGACGCGTTGTGCAGGAAATCCTCTACGCCGGATATCACTCGGCACGAATCGGACAGAAGGTGGGATTGCCGTATCGACCAAAGGCTGTACGCATGCCGATAGACCTGTGGCTCAAGGGCGAGACAAAGGGATAAGGTGCTCCAGCGCCCAAGACGGAGAGAAAAGCCCATGCAGGAGATACGTGTTCGAGTTCTGTCCGACAAAGAGATAGGAGCCATTCACGACGGCACGATCCGGATACTTCGCGATACGGGCGTGATGGTGCATCACGATGAGGCGCTGGAGCTTCTCGCCGAAGCAGGCGCCGGTGTGGACAAGGATTCAAAGATTGCACGGCTGCCTGAGAGACTTGTCGCCGACAGTATCGAGCGGGCAGGCAAGAAATACATTCTCTACGGCAGGGATCCTGAGCAGACGGCGAGGCTTGGCTACGGCGATTTTGTCCTCATGAGCAGCCCGGGGCAGTATAGCTGGATCGACACCGAAAGCGGTCGGCGCAGGCCGGCAACGGTCTCAGATGCGCTCGAGGCGATCAAGCTCGGCGACGCCCTCGGCAACATCACGATTGTCGGCTCGATGGCACAGCCCGAGGAGATATCCGAAGCCTGGCGAGACGTTTATCTGACCGGCGAACTCGTCAAGGGCACCGGCAAGCCTACCCGCTGCTGGGTAAAGAACGGCAGGACGGCGCGATATGTTCTTGAGATATATCGCGCGGTCGCGGGCGGTGCCGAGGCGATTCGAGAACGTCCGATGGTCGAGGCATTTCTCGAACCGATCAGCCCGCTGCAACTGCCAAAAGATGGTTTGGATATCGTGCGGGAATTTGCCAGGGCCGGTCAGCCTGTCAGTATCAGCCCGATGGCGATGACGAGCGCCACGGCGCCGGCGACATTGGCGGCAACGTTGGCCCAGGAAAATGCGGAGATACTTGCCGGTGTTGTGGTTACCCAATTATTTGCGCCGGGGACACCGATAATGTACGGCGGCATTCCTCATATTATGGACCCGCGGACGAGCATCTGCTCGTTCGGATCACCGGAGCAGGGTTTAATGGCCGCGGCGATGGTGCAAATGGCCGGGCACTACGGGTTTCCCGTCTATGTCAACGTTGGTCTCACAGATGCGAAGCTGCCGGACGCACAGGCAGGAGTTGAGAAAGGTACGAGCCTGCTTTTGGCGGCGCTTGCCGGGGCCGACACGTTCGGACATTGCGGGATATGCGGGACGGATCATGCCGGGAGCCTGCTCTGGCTATCTCTCGACAACGAGCTGGCCGACTATGTCAAGCGGATTGCACGTGGCTTTGAAGTCGATGCCGAGAAAGTGGCTGCCGAAGTCGTTGACAAGGTAGGTCCCGGCGGCAATTTTCTGGCCGAAGAGCACACGGTACGCCATTTCCGCAAAGAGTTGTGGCTGCCCGGGCCGGCATGGACGAGGCAAAGCTGGGATGGATGGGCCGACAGCGGAAGGCTCTCGATGGCCGAGCGAATAACCGAGCAAGTCAAGCAGATCCTGACAACTCACGAGCCAAAACCGCCGGAGACGGATTTGGCCAATCAGGTGGATGAAATCGTCGGAGCCGCCAAACGAGAGCTTGGATGACCCGCCAAACCGCAACTTTTTGCACTTGACAAGCGGAGGCGCATCCATATACTGCGCTATTTCTAAACTCACGGTCGAGTTTCGCGGCAGTCTTTGTCATGGGAAGGGGAAACAAAACGGTTGAGCAATGAAAGAACATTATCTCATAACGGCCGTATGAATGGGCGTATGGGGTTGTAATACTTTATGTCGTCTATGATAAGACTCTACAGAGCAAGAATCTCAGTTATTTTGCCAATTTTCCGCCACTCCCCGGATTTGGAGGGATAAGTGAACAAAGACAAGACTAATGACGAAAGGACGAAGGACGCACATCTCTCGTCCATCGTCCATCGTCCATCGTCCGTTGGTTCGGTAATGGTCGTAGGGGCCGGGATAGCAGGTATCCAGGCCTCGCTCGATCTGGCCGATTCGGGCTATAAAGTCTATCTCGTCGAGTCGGGCACCGCTATAGGCGGGCACATGGCCCAGCTCGACAAGACGTTTCCTACCAACGACTGCTCGATGTGCACGATATCGCCTCGGCTGGTCGCTGCCGGTACTCACAGAAATATCGAGATGATTACCAATGCCGAGCTGGCCGAGCTGGCCGGCGAGGCGGGCAACTTCAAGGCGAGAGTCGCCGTAAAGCCGCATTTCGTTGACCTTGAGAAATGCACGGGCTGCGGCGTTTGTGCCGAGGAGTGTCCCGTTTCGCTCCCGGATGAGTACAACCAGCTTCTGGGCGACAGGAAGGCGATTTTCAAGGAATATCCGCAGGCCGTCCCCAATAAATTCGCGATGACGCGGATTGGGGTGGCTCCGTGCCACGATAGCTGCCCGATATACGGCAATCCGAGTGGCTATGTTGCTCTGGCCGCCGCCGGTAAATATGCAGAGGCTTATGTCTCGGCGACGGAGACGAATCCTTTCCCGTCGATATGCGGCAGGATTTGCGAGCATCCGTGCGAGCAGGTCTGCAACCGAGCGAACCTGGATAGCCCGGTCTCTATCGCCTATGTAAAGAGATTTCTGGCCGACTGGTACGACGAGCATGGCGAGAAACTGACGCCGGAACAAAAACAGGAATCGATTGTAGAGAACGGCAGAAAAGTGGCGGTAATCGGCTCCGGGCCGGCGGGATTGTCGGCGGCGCTGGAGCTTAGGAAGATGGGTTACGGCGTGACCGTCTTCGAGAAGCACGGAGTGTTGGGCGGGATGATGAGAATAGGCATCCCGGAATACAGGCTGCCCACCGAAATCATCGAAAGAGACATACAGAACATCCTCGACTACGGCATCGATGTCAAGCTCAACACCAACATCCAGGGCCAGAGTGATATCGAGGCGATGTTCGATGTGAATTATGACGCCGTGTTCCTGTCGGTCGGTTCCCACAAGAGCGTCAGAATGGGCATGGAGGGCGAGGATTCCGAGAACTCCTCGAGCGGTATAGCGTTTCTGCGCGACGTCAGACTCGGCAAGAGGAAATCCGTCAAGAAGAACGTGATAGTCATCGGCGGCGGCAACGTCGCAATGGACTGTGCCCGCACGGCGCTGCGGCTCGGCGGCGAGAAAGTCTCCATCGTCTGCCTCGAAGGGCGCGACAGAATGCCCGCATATCCATGGGAGATTGAATGGGCCGAAGAAGAAGGCGTGGCTATCAGGGCCGCCAAAGCGACCAAGAAAATTATCGTTAAGGACGGCACATTCACCGGGCTGGAGCTGCTGGACGTCAAGAAGATGGCGTTTGTCGAGGGCAGGCTGGAACTGGAAACCGTCCCCGGCACAAAAGAGGTCCTCGCCGGTGATGAACTGATAGTGGCTATCGGCCAGAAGCCCGACCTCGGCCTTCTGGGTGAGTGTGGCAAGATAAAGCTGACAAAACGCGGCACAGTTGAAGTTGATGAAAAGACCGGCATGACTTCCTGGAAAGGTGTCTTCGTCGGCGGGGATGTGATCCGCGGCGCCGCCAGCGTGGTGCAGGCAACGGCTGACGGCCAGCTCGCCGCCGGTGCGATAGACGCATATATCAGAGGCGAGAAATTCGAGCCTGAAAAGTATGACCAGCCGGTAGTTGAGATATCCACCGAGGAGCTGAAAGAAAGAAAAGAAAAGGTCATCGAGCGGCACGAGATGCCGACCATCCCTATCGACCGGAGGCGTTCGTTCGAGGAGGTCGATTTGGGATTCACCGAGGAGATGGCAAAAGCAGAGGCCCAGCGGTGTTTGTACTGCGCCGTGTGCTCCTGGTGCGGATTGTGCGAGAAGGTCTGCGAGGCCGACGCGATACGCTTTGACGATACACCGAAAGAGCGGTCGCTGGACATCGGCGCGGTTATTCTATCGCCCGGTTTTGATTTGTACGACGCCGAGAAGAAGGCCGAGTACGGATACAGACGCTTTGCTAACGTCGTCAGCAGCATGGATTACGAGAGAATCCTGAGTGCATCAGGGCCTTTCGAGGGCCATATACAGAGACTCTCCGATGGAGCCAAGCCTAAGAAGATTGCTTTTATCCAATGCGTCGGCTCGCGCGATAATGACAACCCTTACTGCTCGTCCGTATGTTGCATGTACGCGACCAAGCAGGCGATAATAACCAAAGAGCACCTGCCCGATGCCGCGTGTAAAGTTTTCGTAATGGACGTGCGGGCTTTCAGCAAAGGCTTCGACGAATATTACGAAAGGGCAAAAGACAAGTACGGCGTCGAGTACGTTTACACAAGGCCGTCGAACATAAAGCAAAACTTCAAGACGGGCAATCTGTCGCTGGAATCTACCGATGACGGCAAGAACTGGGAAGAAGAAGAATTTGACATGGTTATTCTGTCTTCGGGTCTGTGCGCGTCGGAGTATTCGCAGAAGCTTGCCGATGTTTGCTCGATCGAGCTGAATGAGTACGATTTTGCCAAATCGGCTGAATTTGCGCCGACGGCTTCGTCGAGAGAAGGCGTTTTTCTTGCCGGGGCGTTTGAGAGTCCCAAGGATATCCCTGAGAGCGTCGTTCAGGCCAGCGGAGCCGCGGCCCGGGCGATGGAGCTTCTGGCGGACGTCAGAGGCACCCAGGTCAAAGATAAGGAATACCCGCTCGAGAAGGACTTCGCCGAGCAGGAGGCGCGAATAGGTGTGTTCGTTTGTCATTGCGGCTCCAATATCGGCGGAGTAATCGATTGTCAAAACATCGCAAATTACGCATCGGCTTTACCGAACGTAGTTTTCTCGACCAACCTTATGTACTCATGCTCTCCTGACGGACTCAAGGCCATAAAAGATAGCATAGAAGAGCACACCTTAAACAAGGTGGTAGTGGCCTCGTGTACGCCGAGAACGCATGAGCCCCTGTTCAGGGAAACGATGAAAGAGGCGGGGCTGAACCCATACTTGTTCGAGATGGCAAACATTCGCGACCAGTGTACATGGGTCCACGCCCGGCTCGGCGAGGTCACAAAAGACAAGGCGATAGACCTGGTGAAGATGGCGGTGGGAAGGGCAAGAACCATAGAATCGCTCACCACGCAATCGTATGTGCCCAAGCGAAACCTGCTTGTCGTAGGCGGAGGAGTTGCCGGGATGACGGCCGCGCTTTCTGTCGCCAACCAGGGCTTCGACGTGTACCTGGTTGAAAAAACCGACCGGCTTGGCGGCAGCGCGCGACAAGTAAAAGAGACTGTTGAGGGATATAAGCCGCAAGAGCTTTTGGATGATCTGGAACGTCAGATAGAAAGTAATGACAGAATTACCGTCTGTAAGAACTCACAGGTTGCCGAATGTAAAGGTTTCATTGGCGATTTCAAGAGCAAGCTGGTTTGTGACGGCAAAGAACTCGAAATCGAACACGGCGCAGCGATCATCGCTACGGGTGCGAGTGAGTCAAGGCCCACAGAGTATCTTTACAGCCGGAATGACAAAGTATTGACACAACTGGAGCTTGAAGAGCGGCTCGACAAGGACCCCGAGTTTGCCAGGCGGCTGAGCGAGGTCGTAATGATTCAATGCGTCGGATCGAGGGAGCCTGAGCGGATGATTTGCAGCCGAATATGCTGCACTGAGGCGATTAAGAACGCGATGACGATAAAGCGCGTCAATCCAAAAGCGACTGTTGCCATCTTGTATCGTGATGTTCGCACCTACGGTTTCAAGGAGAAATACTATAACAAGGCACGCGAAATGGGCGTTCTGTTCTTCCGGTATGATCTGGACAACAAGCCTGTTGTCACCCAGGATGCGTCGGGCCGATTAGAGGTGCGAGCCAAAGACTTGAATTCAACGCTTGATCTGAGTTTTTCACCAGAAATACTGACGTTAAGTGCGGCCATGATACCTCCGGAGGACTGCGAATCCGTTTCGACGGCGTTTAAGGTTCCGCTGAATCTCGAATGCTTCTTCCTCGAGGCCCACATGAAACTAAGACCTGTGGATTTCGCCTCGGAGGGTTTGTTCCTGTGCGGTGCATGTCATAGCCCCAAGTTCATAGACGAGACTGTCACCCAGGCAAAGGCCACGGCGGCTAAAGCGGTCTCTATCCTCTCCAGAAAGCAGATGGAGATAAGCGGCGTGGTCTCGGTGGTCGATCCCGATAAATGCGCTGCGTGCCTGACCTGTGTTAGAACGTGTCCGTACGATGTTCCGACGATAAACGCCGAAGGTGCGGCGGAAATCGAGGCGGCTATGTGTCACGGCTGCGGCATCTGCGCGTCCGAATGCCCGGCAAAAGCGATTCAACTGATGCACTACAAAGACAATCAGATTATTTCCAAGACGACGGCCCTCTTTCAGGAGGCAGGCAAGGTCTTAGAGAATGAGTGAATTTGAGCCTAAAATTGTAGCTTACTGTTGCAACTTCTGTGCCTTTGCGGCGGCAGATCTGGCGGGCGCGATGCGATTGCAGTATCCGCCGAACGTAAGAATCATCAAGCTGCCCTGCACGGGCAAGGTCGATGCAATCCATCTTATGAAAGCCTTCGAGGACGGCGCCGACGGTGTATTTGTTGCCGGGTGTCTCGAAGGACAATGCCACTATCTCGAAGGCAATTTGCGCGCGAAAAAGAGAGTTGCTTATGTCAAAAGACTTCTTGCCGAGGTGCAGATAGAACCGGAGAGGATAGACATGTTCAACCTTTCTTCGGCCATGGGGGGAAGGTTCGCAGAAATCGTTGAGGAAATGACGCAGAGAATCAAGGACCTGGGGCCTGTTAACGCAAATGAGACGCGGCAGGCGGTAAAGTCATGAAAGTCATAAACAAGAAAGAGATAAAAGTAGATAGTTCGTTCGCCGAAGAAGTGGCAGAGCGCAGCGGCGAGAACGTGTTTCTCTGCTATCAGTGCCGCAAGTGCGCATCGGGATGTCCAAGTCGAATATTTATGGACAGCACACCGACCGAGCTGATGAGGTACGTCCAGTTGGGGATGGTTGACGAGGCGATGAAGGGAAATACCGCGTGGTTTTGCGTGTCGTGCCAGACGTGCAGCACAAGATGCCCGCAGGATATCGACATCGCTCACGTGGTTGACACAATCAGGATTATCGTCCAGGAAAAGAAGATTAAGGCCGACACCAGGAACATGAGATTATTCAACTGGATCTGGATGAAAACCATTAAGTACATGGGAAGAATGTACGAAGCGGGCCTGGTTGGGTCGTTGAATCTTTTCACCGGCAAGCCTTTCAAAGACATGGCGCTGGGAGCCAGGATGATAAAGAAAGGCAAGATTAAGTTGATTCCTCCCATTAGAAATCCTCTCGAAACGATGAAGATGTTTTCGAGGGCAAAAAGGCTTAAGAAATGAAAATTGCGTATTATCCGGGCTGTTCGTTACATTCGACAGGCATCGAATACGATCTCTCGACAAAGAAAGTCTGTGAGGTTTTGGGAATCGAGCTGGCGGAGATCGAGAACTGGATCTGCTGCGGTGCTTCGCCGGCCCACCAGTGCGATGAATTGATGTCCGTGGCTCTGCCGGCCAAGAACATGGCGTTGGCAGCTCAGACTGACGACGTGAAAGAGTTGTGCGCTCCGTGCGCTTCGTGCTATTCGAGATTGAAGTTTGCACAGGAACGCCTCAAGGATGCGGATTTGAGAAAGAACGTCGAGCACGTAATAGCCGGCGAGTATCCGGATGATATGGAAATCCTGCATGTGCTCGACGTGGTAATGGAGAAAGTGGGACTCGACACCGTCGCAGAAAAAGTAGTCCGCAGCCTTGGCGGTGTCAAAGTGGCCTGTTACTACGGATGCCTGATGACAAGGCCGCCGAAAGTGACCGGCAGGAGGCAATACGAGAACCCGACGGATATGGAATCAGTGATGGCGGCCCTCGGCGCCGAACCGCTTGACTGGAACATGAAGACTTTCTGCTGTGGCGCCAGCTTTGCATTGACGCAGACCGACGTGGTGCTTGAGCTGACGGAGAAGATTCTGGCAGACGCCGAATCCGTCGGGGCCAATGCTGTCGCTGTCGGCTGTCCTCTGTGCCACGCCAATCTTGACGGCAGACAGCCGCAGATAAATGAGAAATTCGACACCAATTACAACACTCCGATATTTTATTTTACCGAACTTATGGGCCTGGCGTTTGGAATCAGCGCCAAAGATCTTGGCCTCTTCAAGCACCTTACCAATGTGGACGGCTTCCTTAAAGAAAGGGCTCTGATATGATTGTAGCCGATAGAAAACCGCTCGAGGAAATTATCGAGTCGATAAAAGATTTCAAGAAGATTATGCTGATGGGCTGCGGCGGATGCGTCACTATATGCTTTTCCGGCGGTGCAAAGGCTGTCGAGCTTCTGGCATCTCAGATAAGAATGGCAAGAAAGAAACAAGGCAAGCCCATCGAGATAATCGAGTGCATTCCGGAACGACAGTGCGAATTCGAATTCATCGACGTACTGAAGAAGGATATCGAGTCGGTCGAAGCCGTGCTGTCGATAGCCTGCGGGGTGGGAGTCCAGACGATGTCCGAGAGACATGAGGACACAATAACGATCCCGGGACAGAATACGAAGTTCATGGGTTATCCGGTCGAGCACGGGCTCTGGCAGGAAAGATGTGCCGGCTGCGGAGATTGTGTACTGGAATGGACCGGGGGACTGTGCCCTATCGCTCGCTGCGCCAAGGAGCTGCTCAACGGCCCCTGCGGAGGATCGTCCGACGGCGTGTGCGAAGTGGACAAAGACACAGACTGCGTGTGGCAGTTGATATATGACCGGCTGAAAAAGCTAAACAAACTCGAAAATCTCAAAGTTGTACGCCAGACAAAAGACTGGCGAACGAGCACTAACGCGGGGCAACGAAAGGTCAAGTTTGAAGAGGCAATGTTATGAGATCAACAGGCACACTGGAGAAGGTTCTAACGGCAGGTAAATTTGCAGTGACCGCAGAACTCGGACCCCCGCAAAACTCCAATCCTGAGGCCATCAAAAAGAAAGCCAAGCATTGTCTCGGAAACGTTGACGCCGCCAATATCACGGATAATCAGACGGCAATAGTGAGGATGTCGAGCATAGCCGCCGGCTCGATCGCATTGTCGTGCGGCGTCGAGCCGGTCGTGCAGATGGTGTGTCGGGACAGAAACCGGCTTGCCATGCAGAGCGACATTCTGGGCGCCGCCGCCCTCGGCCTGCCGAACCTGCTCTGTCTTTCGGGTGACCATCAGACGTTCGGAAACCACCCCGAGGCGAAAAACGTCTATGATATTGATTCGATGCAACTGATCGCTATGGTAAAGAAGATGAGGGACGGCAAGCAGTTTCTCTGCGGCGATGAAATAAAGGAGCACGAGCCAAAGCTATTCATAGGCGCGGTTGCAAATCCGTTTGCCGATCCATTTGAATTTAGAGTGATGCGTCTGGCAAAGAAGATCGAAGCCGGCGCCGATTTCATCCAGACACAGTGCATTTTCGACATAAACAAATTCGCCGGTTGGATGAAAATGGTCGTCAAGGAAGGTCTTCACAAGGAAGTATATATACTTGCAGGTCTGACTCCCGTCCGTTCTCACAGGGCCCTGACGTATATGAAGAACAACGTTGCCGGCATGAGCATACCGGATGAGCTTATCACGAGAATGGAATCCGCAGACGATCCCAAGGAAGAGGGAGTCAAAATCTGCCTGGAAATGATAAAGAGGATTAAGGACATCGAGGGAGTCTCAGGCATTCATCTTATGCCGATAGGATGGGAGAGCATCACGCCCGTGATCATGGAACGCGCCGGCCTGCTGCCTCGCCCGAAGGTCTGACAATGAGCAAGCCGCTGATTTCCATAGGTGAATCGGTCCACGCCTCGATCCCCGATACAGGCAAGGCAATGAAACAATTGGCCGGGCTCGGAACGGTCGCCTACTCCAAACCATCCGAATCCCTGGATTATATCAGGGGTCTTATTGAATCGCAGGTGACTGACGGCGCCGACTACATCGCAGTCAATCTGGATGCTTTCGGCGAGGACGACCTGCAGGTTGCCATCGACATGATGGTCGAATATGTCCGGTTGGTCCGCAAATGGGGCAACGGCGTGCCGATTTGTATCGACAGCAGCAATGACGATGTTCTAAAGGCCGGGCTGAAGGAATGGTACAACGCCGACGGGCAGATCAACCAGCCGCTTGTAAACTCAGTCAAAACCTACACAATGCGAAATATGCTGCCGGTCAAGAAGGATTACGAATATTCCTTCGTCGGTCTTTTGGTCAGTGAAGACAAACCCGGCGGCTCAGGTGGCTCGCATTCGGTCGATGAGTTGTATTCTCTAGCAAAGCAGATTTTCGACGAGGCCGTGGGCACGTATGGATTCAAGCCTGAGGAGATATTCTTCGACTCGACTGTGTTTCCATTGGCGATAGATATGCCGATGGAACCTGGCGCGCCCGGCTACACATACCGTGCTTTTGAGACAATAAGAAAAATCAAGGCCGACCCGGAAATGAAGGGCGTGCATTTCTCACTTGGGGTAAGCAACTGCTTCCGTGACCTGCCGGCGCGAAAAATCGGTGTTTGCAGAGCATATATCGCCAAGGCGATGGAGTACGGACTTGATGCCGCTATCGTCAATACCTCCCATAAGTACGGCATGATCGAGGCCGATCCGGAACTACTCAGGATGGTCGATGCCTTTGCGAAGATGGATGGTTCAGCCGAGCGAATGAACGAAGCCATGATGCTGATGGGTAAATTCTGCCAGGAAAGCCGAAGCGGGCAGCGATGAAATTCGATTTCGACAGACTCCTCGACAGGCGAAACACGGGCAGCCTCAAATGGGACAAATACAAGAGCCGGGACGTCATCCCTATATGGGTCGCCGACATGGATTTCCAGTCTCCTCCGGCTATATTGGAAGCGCTGCACAAGCGCGTTGAACACGGCATATTCGGCTATGCCGTGCCGCCGGATGAGTTGGTGGAAATCGTCGTTTGCAGGCTGGAGGCAAAGTACCGCTGGAAGATACAGCCTTCCTGGATCGTATGGTTGCCCGGTTTGGTGCCTGCTTTGAACGTTGCATGCCGGGCGTTCGGAAATGACGGGGATGAAGTATTGACGTTCACGCCGGTGTATCCACCTTTTTTGTCCGCTCCGGGTTTGTCCGGAAAGAAACTCAAAGCCATCCCTCTTCGCCGGGAAGGAGACTTTTTTACTTTTGATGTTGAGAGATTTGAAAGCGAAATATCACCGCGTTCAAAACTGCTGCTCTTATGCAGCCCGCACAACCCGGTCGGCAGGAGATACAACCGGCAGGAAATCGAGAATGTCACTGAAATTTGCCTCAGACACAATATCGTTATATGCTCCGATGAAATACATTGTGACCTGATACTCGACGGCGAAGAACACGTACCGACGGCGACATTGAGTGACGAGGTTGCCGCCAACACCATAACTTTAATGAGCCCCAGTAAGACATTCAACCTTCCCGGTCTCAACTGTGCTTTCGCCGTCATTCCAAATGAAAACCTGCGAAGGAGCTTCGTCAGAAACCGTAAAGAAGTTGTCCCCGGCACAAATGTATTGGGATACACCGCCTGCCTGACCGCCTACCGGGATTGCGAAGACTGGAGAATCGAACTTATTGATTATTTGCGCGGCAACAGGGACATTGTCTTAAAATTCGTCAACGAAGAAATCCCGCGGTTATCTATGGACGACGTTCAAGCCACGTACCTGGCATGGATTGACGCCGGGGGCCTGGAAGTGCCGGACCCGGCACTTTTCTTTGAACGGGCAGGCGTAGGGCTGTCTGACGGCAGGCATTTCCAGGCAGAAGGCTACGTCCGGCTGAGTTTTGGCTGTCCGCAAAAAAATCTGTTAGATGCTCTTGATCGGATGAAACGTGCTGTGACAGGCCTCGAAAGTTCGGCGTAAGTACGTGCCGCCGCCAGGCAACAAGAATGTGTCTCGGAGCATCATCCGCCACCGGCAGTATTTGTCTGCCGTTCGGCGATTTGCGTCCAGTTGATGTCGGACATGGTCGACATCACTTTCTCATATTCAATTCTTAATTCATCAAATAGCAGCCTGGCGGATTCAACATCATTTTCCCTTCCGGCACATTCCATTTGATCGGCGATGTCCGAAAGCCGTCTTGCCCCGACATTTCTGCCCGCTCCCTTTATCCCATGAGCATACAAATTGATCGCTGCGGCATCACCATGCTCCACTGCCTCGCTAAGCTCTTCAAATCGCTCTTTGTTGTCGTTCAAGAATACGGGCACGATCTCCTTAACCAGCTCCACATCTCCCAGAAGGCTGAGAAGCTGACCCCAGTTGATTACCTCTTCGCCGGCGACAACCGCCTGGGGTGATCGCGCGCCTTGTGGGTTTCGATCCGAGCATGGTTTGGCAAGCTCATCCACCTGAGATGCGACCGATCCGATCTTCTCAGCCAAATCTTCTTTTTTCGACTTTTCCATGGGCTTTAGTAACTCACTCGCATATTCGCTTTTGTTTTCCTTTTGAACATAAGAGTTATCGACATACGAGCAGGGTGACTTGAGGCAGACGGTTTTTCCTTCGGCAGTGCCGCCGATATTACGAGGCTTCTTGTTCGTTTCCGGACGTAGAATCTCTCGTCTTTTTCTCAGGCGAACAGTCGTAATGAGATTTAGGCTTGGTTCAATCCCGGGTTGCAGCCTCAAGCGCAGCGCTCAGGGCAGGCTGCGTGGAGAAATCGATTCTAAATAGATCTCTCCATTCCGCCTTCGGCTCCAGTCGAGATGACGATTGGGTGGCAGCCTCATCCTGATTGTCGTTTATCGGGATGGGGATGGCTGACTCCGGCTAAACACGTACTTTGGATTTGAGGCTGTCATACGTCGTTACTCGGCTTCAAATATAGCCTTGATGTCTTCCAGCGAGATCAGGCCCGACGTGCCCAGCTTTATCTTGCCGTCGCGATCAATGAAGAAACTGCTCGGAATGGCGCTTACAGTGTTATACGGGCCTGGCAGAGTGCCCGTGTCTGTCAGTACCGTGTAATTCATCTCCGCCCGGGCCACGAACGACTTGACCAGATCCGGCCTCTCGTTCGATATTGCCAGCATTGCCAGATCGTCCTCACTGGTCGTTTTTCGCAGCTCAATTAAATGCGGGATCTCCATGTGGCACGGACGGCACCAGGTGGCCCAGAATATGATCAGGATGTTCCTGCCCTTATAGTCGCTTAGCTTGTGCTTCTTGCCGGTAATGTCTGTCAGGGTGAAGTCCGGCGCCGGTTTGCCGTGCCACGGTGTGAAGGCGGGCCCCCAGGTCCTTGCGGCCTTGATCACGTCGCTCAGACTCGTCTTGCTGGCGGCCAGCGGGATCTTGTCAAACTTTGTTTTGCGGCCTGCCCAGATACGTGCGATATCGTCCGCTGCGGCATTAACCTGGTCCTTGCCGCTGTGGAGCGCAAAGTTGATTGTAAACGAACGGCTTTGATGCGGGGCAAGCTTGGGCACACGGCCGAACTTACGCTCAATCGACCTGTTTCGAGGGAAACCGGTGCCGGGTTCCAGGCCCGTCACATAGCCGTCTTCGGCAGCCACCGGATTCTTCCAAAGCGTGAAGAACGGCAGCTCTTTGACAGAATAAGCCATCGAGACGGCTTTGTCGCCTGCGGCATTGCGAAGCATGACCTTTGTCCGGTCATCCTCATCAGCCCATAGCTGTAGGCAGTAAACCTGTTCGGGGAATCCCGCCTTCGGGGCGCGATAGACATCATAGTTCGAGACATCCGAGGCCGAGTGCTCGTTGATCGGCGTTACCTGCCGCGCTGGGCCGAAGAACTTGGCGCCTTTCTCCATCAGGGGTGGGCCGTAATTGCCGTGATAGAGGATGCCGAACTCCTGCTCGATGGCGCTGCGATTGGTTACCTTGTCCGAGATTCGGAAGGTGTCGGCGCCGGGCGTGGTTGAGATCTGTGTCAATATTTCGAGCTTTGGCCCGTGCAGCAGGGCCTCATCCACCCTGCCGCGAACCGTGATGCGATATGGCGCCTCGCGCTCGACGGTCACTTCCACCTGCGATGCGGGTATGTTAGCGATCTTGCCGTGCAGCGTTAAGTCCATCGTTGCTTTCTTGCCCGTGTTGTCGATGAACTCATCGGTACCGGGACCTCCGAAGAATTCCAGGCCGCATCGGACCATCCATTCGTTGAAACCTTCGAGCCAGCCCAGGCCCTGCCGGGTCTCCAGGTTGATGTATTTCGGGTGGACCAGGCCCTTGACCGGCGAATCCCAGCCGAGCCGCAAGTCGCCCATCAATACCCGGTGAACGGACATCCCTCGCGTGGGAACTACGGTAAAGCGAAGCTTGCCGTTATTGACTTCTATGACATCGACACCTTCCTGCCTTCCGCCGTGCAGGACGTACTTTCGCACCGACCACGAAGCGGGACTCTTCGGCGTTACGTCGCTGCCGGTGATTTCTGCGGTTTCCTTGTAGATGTTCTGTTCGACGTCGGTGAGGACCAGGCGAAAAGGCTCGGCAGCCCGGACCGATGAAATCCCCACACTCAGAGCAATAATAGATGCCAACCTCAACATTCCTTCACCGCCTTTCTAAGCAGTTCATCCGACACAGCTAATTGCCGATTTGCGACTTGCGATTTTCGATTGTTGCAAATCGGCAATCGGCAATCAGATGCCCCATTACTAAGTTGCTCTAACAGTGTAGCATATCGCGCCTCAATTGCAAGCAAGCTCAAGAGCCTTCTTGCCAGGCATGTTTGGCCGCTTAACTGCCTGCTGTGAACCTTGAAATTGGGTTTGAATTGGGTTTGTTTTCTGGAGCCTCCGACAGGGTGAAATCGTCACAAGCCATTGTGATATAAGTAGTTACGTTCATTTGGCGCTCTGGCAAATTGGGTTTGTTTTGCACAATCGTGTCCAGTCAAATGTGCTTGGAGAACTGTCATTCCGCACTTGATGCGGAATCCAGAATTGTCTGGAAAGCTGGATTCCTGTTTCCACAGGAATGACAAGCCGCCATCCGGGTCTTGAGCATATTGGGTTTGTTTTTCTGAGCCTTCAAAAGGATATATTTTCATAATAACTTATTGAAAAAGAGTTTACGTTTACCTGGCCAACTGCAAATTGGGTTTGTTTTTTCAAATACCTTTTCGCAATACGCATCACGCAGTCCTAGGGACTCCTTACGGAGTACTCAATACGAAATAAATTGGCTTTGTTTTTTCACTCTTGTTCCCCGCCGAGCGCACGGCTGCCATTCGCCTGCTTGTCATTCCTGTGAAAACAGGAATCCAGAGAGATTGGCTTTGTTTTTTCGCTGTGTTCATCTTTCTAAATTCCCACAAGTCTTTGCTAATACTGACTTAGTGTTAATCTGACACTCCGACAAATTGGCTTTGTTTTGAAAAAGCGCGCCCTGATGGGCCGAGAAGCACTCTGCCACATACGACATACGCAATACGCAATGCGACAAACGAGATTGGGTTTGTTTTTTCAAATACCTTTTCGCAATACGCATCACGCATTACTCAATACGAAATAAATTGGCTTTGTTTTTTCAAATTCCTTAAGCCACAGACGCCGTCCTGAGCGCAGTCGAAGGAGATCTCAGACGCCGTCCTGAGCGTAGCCGAAGGAGGACTCAGAGATGGGCGAATCTGTTTCGGATCCATTCGACGTTGCTCAAGACGGATGTCCGCGACTCTTTGCTCTGGTTACCGCTTCTTAACCGTCATACTGATTCCAAAACTCTCCATCATAATGAACGACGTGTCCAGGTCCGGATTCCTGGTGACCGCTTCAATGTAGCGAGGGTCGGGCATCGGACGGTGCATATCGTGGCCGAGGATCAGTCCGCCCGGCCGAACCAGTGGCAATAGCTTCCTGAGATAGTCGACGTAGCCCTTCTTCTCAGCGTCGAGAAACACGACGTCGATAGGCTCGGTGTGCTGTTTGACTGTCTCGTGGGCGTCACCTTCGATAATAGTGATCAGGTTTTCGACTCCGGCCTTCTTGAAATTTTCACGGGCCATCTTGATCTTTTCGGGATCGATCTCGTGCGTGAAGACCTTCCCGCCGGCAGCTCGCACTCCCAATGCGAGCCAGATCGTCGAATAACCGCTTGACGTGCCGACCTCGACGACGCGTTTTGCCCCCACGGCCTCGGTCAGTTGCCGCAACACGCGCCCTTCTCTGGTAGTGACGTTGAGATGCCATTTGCCCTTGGTCATCTCGCCGAGGGCCGCCAGGGCTTGCTTCTCATTGTCGTTTTTGGCCAGCGGCGGGCTGTCGTACTCCGGAGCCCCCCCGTAGTTGAAGCCGGCGCGATCGGTCCGGTCGTCGGCCGCCGGCGCCGATACTGTGTTGACTGCAAACGACACAACCGCCAGTGCGGCCACGCTAAGAAAGATACTCCTCATTGTGCTTCTCCTTAATTCTCATTTTTTCCGAACTATACTAAGGACAGTCACCCTTTTCTGTCACCGTTAATAGGTGGCTGTGGGGCTGTTGAAAAAGCTGGCTTTTTCCACAGCTCCGCTTGTTAGTCATGCGGCTTTTTTCCAAACAAAGTTTCTCCCAAAGTCGGCAGGAAATTCACTCATCCCAACACTAAACCGTTTGTGTG
>NJBM01000024.1 GCA_005223045.1 Planctomycetes bacterium B3_Pla
TTTTAAGACGTGAGGTAACCGGCCCGGCGATCGGATGCCCCAAGAGGATTTATCATAAGTGCTACAAAATGTCCCTGCCCCAGGACATTGTTAGATTCTATCACGAGGATAAGGGCCTGGGCTGTATCGCTATAGATGATTTCGCACATTCAAGGGTCCTCGAACGTCTGCTGATGTATGAACAGCGGATCGAACAAAGCCTGGACAAGACAATGACCAAGCTAAAGAAGCTCCAACTGATGCGCAAAATGGAGGCCAACGATATCGCCAAGCAGAAAAATGCCGCCGATCCGGATAATACTGCCAATTGCGTAAAACAAAGCCAATTCTCTCCGTCCCAAATAGGCGTAACATCTTTAGTACAGGATGTTTATCAAAAGATATCCCGCCCCGGGCACGGGGAAAACAAAGCCAATCAAAGCCAATTTCAAAGCCCTGCAACACGAAGAACGCAGCGGCAAGAGAAAGAAACTGTCAGGGGAACTGATCCGTAGGCGCCGATTCAACTATGCTGCACTATAGGCGGGCCATTTCGTCTGCTTTATTGCTGACCTATGGCCCGGATGACTGCTTGTCTGGCCTGGTCTGTCGCGGGGCTGTAGGGATAGTCCCTGTTGAGCTGGGCATAGACCGCTTTGGCCTTTTCGATCTCTTTCATGCCGCACGAGGCGATTACCTGGCGGGCAAGGACTTGTGCAATGTCATAATCGCCCAACTGCAGGTTTTTGAGCCGCTCGGTCAGGTGGAATGCGGCACGGAACTCTTTTCTTGCCAAATATATGTCGAGTCTGACAAGATTTATCGCCGGCGAAAACACTTTCACGGGATCTTCGCTGAGAACCGTCTCAATATTCGACATAGCGTGGTCCAACTGGGCCTGGTCCCCTTCGGTCTCGGCCAGGAGCCTTGCGTGCCTGACCAATCCCGAATGTTTGATTTGCTGCTTGACTTTGTCCGAAGATCCTGAAGATTCGCTTAACTGCTGAAGAAGTCTGAGGCCTTCTTCTGTCTGTCTAATCGCCAGCAACGCTTCGGCCCTCGTTATCGCTGCACGACGAGCCGGGCCGTCGCGTGAAGATGCTTCTGTCCCGGCCCGGCCGAGTATTTTCAAAGCGTCTTCGTTTTTCCCGAAGTACGTCACCAAAAGCTCGGCCTGGCGGATCGCGGCTCTGCGCTGGACGGATTTGTCAATACCCGGTTTCTGCCGGAGCAGGTTGAAGAGTTCAAGGGCTTTGTCGTATTGCTTCAGCTCATACGAATGAAGATGTTGACCGAAGCCGAACATGAAATTCGTGTCGTCGGATTCGCTGACGAGCCGTTCTACGCTTTTGCTCAGCGTTGCCGTTGCAAGCTGTTTCCAGTCGGGGCGGTCGGCTTTGCCAGCCAGTACAAACAGGTTCACTACGTCGTCGGCCGGCACCTTGTCAAGGTCCCGTTCTTTTATAACCTCATCGAAGGAATCCATGTTGCCCAGGTCTCTGAGAGTCTTGTCCCACAGGCCACGAACATAAACGTCGTGGGCGAATCGAGCCGCGAGTTTGTCTTTCAAACTGACTTCGAGCCGTACTTTGCGCAGCGCCGGTCGCAGGAAAACATGGTCCACGGTTTGGCCTGTTGCGGTCGTCTCGTCGTCAAAAACCCAGCGGTATGCATATTTGCCGCCCGGCGGATTGACGGCTTCGAATCGCATCTTGATAAAGGAGTGGCCGGCCTGTTCGACGCGAAAATCGTCAACCGCCGACCATTCAAAAGGTATGTAAACCTTATTCGAATCGGCCAGACTGGCGGAAGTGGGCCTGTAACGACCGAAGGGGACAAAGTCCGTCCTCGTCATCGGTCTGAGTTTCTCGCCGGGTCTTTTCCATGCGGTTAAGCAATACATCTGCCCCCAGCGGTTGTAATTGAAATACTCCAGTTTGTGTATGCCGGGTTGGAGAGAAACAGTTCCCTGCTTTTGGCCCCTGGTGCCCCCGCCTATGCCGTGCCGGCCGGGCCAGGCAACGACCGGTTTGTCGTCAACAGTCAGATAGGAGTCCCAGTTTGAAACCGTCGCAAAGCTGTATTTGCCGCCCTTGCCAACCGCAAAGAAACCTCTGTAACGATAGAGGCCGTACCCGCCCTGTGTTGAGGGGTCGGTTGTGTTGTGTTTCGGCATTCTGTGAATTGGAAATACGTGTTGAACGTCATCGACGAGACTTCGCCCTACCGGCTCGATAACGTTGCCGAACGCTTTTGAAAACTCCGGCAGCCTGTCGGATGAGCTAAAGCCTTTCTTTGTCTGTTTCGTCTCAAGCACAAGCCCGGCTTGAGGCTGCCACGATGAGGCCGGTTTTTTATACTTGTTTTTGGGTACGAGATAGACCAAATAGCTTGGGTTGCCCCTGGAACTGTCAAAAAGAATGTCCATCGGCTCGCCCCGCAGAGCGGACAGCATTTGACTGCCGACTCGGGAACCGTCACTGGTGACAAAGACCTCCGGGACGAAATCCTCCAGGTTGTAGCCGGGCGCATGAATCCGCGCGAACGATACCTTTGGGTATCGCCGTCTCAACATGAAACCCGGATCCACCCACCTGGCGCGAGAGAAATACTTCTTGTCCGAGGATTCGGTCACAAGCTTGAGTTGTTTTGTTCGCGGCGGTATCGCCACGTTCATTTCGGCCACGGGGCCGGCCACAGTGACCGGGCGAGACCTGAATATCGGCCTCTTGTCGGCATGAACCTGAAAGCGGACCGAAGTGTTGGGATCGGCGCCGTCAATGATTGAGCCGCGAGCGACAAAGTGTGTGAAATCTCGATGTAGATTATAGATAATAGGTTTGGAGCTAAAAGACGGTATGAAGTTCAGGCAAAGTCTTCCATTGACGCGAGGCTTCTGGGACCACCTGTACTTTTCTATCCATTTCCACACCGACTCTGATTTCTTGTCGGGCTGAATGTCCAGCAGCGAAACCAGCGGGATGAGTGAGTGAGTGTAATCCTTCTCAATGCGAAATCGTATTGGGGCGTCTTTTTCGTGCCAGTCGGACGAAGCCGAAGTCCCCTGTGCCCGGACATGCGCGGAAGAAAGCATAGCTATCGCAATGCAGAGCACGATGCGCCGGTGAGTTCCTGCCCTTGCATCCATTGCTCTTACGGCTCGAATCATATTTAATAAGCCATCCGCGACCACGGCTGTTATCATTTTTCTTCCGTTGATTCTACTTTGCCTGCATTTTGCGCCAGGGCTTCAAAATAGGCGCTGACCATGTGGTTGTAGCCCTTGAAATTCAATGTCCGATTTCTCGGCAGCATATTTTCAAGCTCTCTGCCGGACTTGCCTTCCTGTGCGTACTGCACCGCAACCTGTCTGCCAACCGCGCTGTGCGACTTCCTTAATGAATTGACCGTCTCGTCATAAGCTTTAGTTATCCCGATTCCATCGGCGCGTTTGAGCGAGTCTTCCACGCTTTTCATGGCTCGAATCGAAGTCTCCAGCTCGGTCGTTGACAGGTTATGTCGCTTGAGTTTTAGCACCAAATCCTGCGACGCCTGCCTGATATTCTGCTGCGTCTCCAGGGTCGCCTGCATCATCTCCAGCACCTTTGGTGGGAGTTTTCCGCCCACACCGAACTGCGTAGTGCTGTCGGTCGTTTTGCCCAGGCCGGTGCCGCCGGTGGCAGCCCCGACATCCTGGTCCTCGACCTGTCCGTCTTCCAAAGGCGTATTGGATACTCGCTCCCGCAGCCCGTATTCGTTCTGGTCCAGGTCTTTGGCGACCGATTCGACAAGCTGCCCGTCGGACATGCCGGTTCGGCCTGCGCCGCTGCGACCCTCAAGAACATTGTCCTCCGGTCTCTGGTCGCCGGTCTTGCCCTTGGCGCTGGTGCTGCTGATAGTCCCGTCGGCGACAGGTCCGGCGGTATGGTCCAGAGAATTGAGGTAGCTGCCAATATCCTCGACCTCCGGACGCATCTCTTCTTCCGATGTTATCATGTCACCTACGAGATCTTCCAGTTCCGACGGCAGCTCGGCAAGCGGCGCCGCCAGTTGCTCGTCTTCCGGGATCTCCACGACGAACTGAATGCTGTCGGAAGCTCCGAGTGTCGCCTCGCAGTTTATCATCAGCTCTTCGGCCATTTCCACCGCTTCGGTTTCCAGACGATAAGCATCCTGCCTGGCCTGCTGCATCTCGGCGGCTTCAGCGGCTTTGTCGGCCAACTCTTCCGCCGCTTCGTTAATACTCGTCATCTCGTCAACCATTTGATTGTCGCCGAAATCCAGAAGATTCATATTGCTCAGATCATCGACCACCTCGGCCATAATCTCGGCGAGTTTCGACTGGTCCATTGCCAAATCTTCCAGCAGCTCCTCCTCTTCTTCGGAGAAATCTTCAGGCGGCTTATCGAGGACCATTTGCCGTTTCTGCGTTATGTCCTTTTGCTTTTTTATGAACTCGTCAAGCTCTTTGACGGTATTCTCCAGCGTCTCTTCGGGGGTCGGACTGAGCGACTCTTCCTTTTCGCCCAACAGCTCGGCCACGGCCTTTTGTGCCTCGGCCTCACTTTTCTTCGCCACGATGCCTTTGAGAGCGATAAGCTCATCGAGCAAGTAAACCTGCTGCTTCTCGATCGATTTGAGGCCGCGTGAAACAGAACTATTGTCAACTCGTTCTGCTGCTGCCGCTTCGACAATCTTCTTTAGAATTCTCGTATGCTCGTTGTCCCGCAGCTCAATCAGCCGGGTCACAAATTCCGGCTTGGGCTCGATGGATACCTCCCACGCTTTGGTTATATGCGATCCGACCTTCTCCTGTTTCTGCCCCATCTGCGAGAGATGCCCTTTGACGGAGTCGCGGTTTTGCGCCTCGCTGTTATTTGCATCTATTACTTCATCGAGGTTGGCCATCAGATTCACGTTGACACCCAGGGCCGTCTGTTGTGCCTTGATCGCGTTGTCCAGCTCCGCAAAGGCATCGCTGTTCGGGTCATCTTCGGCAATTGTCATCTCGTCGAGCGACTTGACCTGCAACATTAGCGGCTTGGATCTGCCTACGTTTCCTGCCGGGCTGAAGTCCTCGCAGAATGCTTCCAGAATGTAACTACCGCCGGGCTTGAACAAACTTGCATCTACCGACAGAAGCAACGTTTCGAGCGATTCGGTCTTGCCGGGAGGGCCTTCGTAATCCCAGTTTCCGACTGTCGTCTCGGAGCTGCCCGTCCGCACCGATTTGTGCTTGACGTAAATCTTCTTAGCTCCGAAATCATCGTAGGCCTGTATGTCGAGCCGGAGTCTTTCGCCGAGATTAACCCGTCTGTTCAGTTCGGATGTGACGAATTCCACCTCAGGCCTTCGGTCCTGCTGTGCCAGGATAGGCCCTTCGGCAATCTTTATCCGCTGCTCGAATTCGTTCGCTTTGACCTCAATCTTGTATGACTCCGCCGGCTGCAATTGCGTCTTCGCCGTCCAAAGCCCATCCTTATTCTTAAAGGGGACCCAGTCGCCCGCCCCCTTGTACCAGAGTTCTTCGGCACTTTTGTCTAATTTCACATCCACGATTACTTCCGAGCCGGCCGGGCCGGCCAACGCCTCGGGCGGACCGAGCATACTCATGCGCCCTCCACCCGTGTACGAAGGGGCAAGAATGTGGAACTGAGATTCCTTGATGCGAGGGAGCCGGTTGACCGTCACTTTGACGCTGTGAGTATATGTATCCGCGGCAAAGACACGAAATGCGAAGGATTCATCCACAGACTTAAAAGTGTAGCCGTAGTTGTTGCGGCTTTCGCCTGACAACTGCATCGATGTGCCCTTGTTCTTGCCCCTCTCGTTGCTGATATAATCGGTGCGTCGCCCCCACACAACTTCGGGATATCTGGGCAGCGACTTGTCGCCATCAAGGCCTTTGACCTCGACTCGTATCTCCAAATCGTCGCCCTCGGCCATGAATATGTCGTCCGACGGCGTTACTTCCAGGATTAGCGAGCTGGCGGGAGGCACATCACTTAACGGCCTGATGTATCGCAGCAGTGCGTTGGCGACCTGATGCCCCTGACTGATGCCGTAGATGAACCATAGAAGGATAAGAATTATAAGTGCAACTAACCAGCGCACCAACTTCTTGTGCTGCCACAGCTCGTTGATGTTCGCCTCGGACATCATTTCCGAGCCGGTCCTAATAGTCTCCTGCGCGAAAGGCTCTTCCTTCGGGCTAAGCCAGGCCGATTCGAAACACAGTGCATTTATCAGCATGTTTTCGGGGATCGCGAACCTGCTTTCCAGAAACAAGGTGACCGATTCGAGTCTTTGACGCCGAATGACGGGTAGCAGCAACAGTTGCCAGAATTCAAAGGCCATCAGGCCGAAGCCGCCCAGAACCAGGGCCAGACGCAATCCTTCAGGAAAATGCAGGAAGTTGTCCAGGGTGAACAGAACAAGCCACATCCCCAGGGTAACGACCAGCCATATCAGCAGACCCCTGACCAATTGGCTCGTGAGCATGAGCTTGCGCACTTTGACTATCAGTTGGTGGACATTGTCATCTTCTTGATTATATATATGGTTCATGGCTCGATACTCACTGGATTAACAGTGGATTTGCCGACAAAAACAGTGTCGTCCTCACGTTTCATTTGCCAGAGTTCATCGGAGATTTTAGCCTCGGGCGTAGGGTCCTCCGGCAGGAAAATGAGGCGGAAGAATGTGCCGCGAGAAGAAAGCAGCAGCTCCTGGTTGGCCTGGTCGTACTTCCAGCGCCAGATGCTTAGCCTCCAGGGCTCGACAATCCTGTCCAGCTCCTTGTCCCACTCCCCGCCAATCTCGCCGAAGTTGGTCGGCGCAAACCTGCGCCGAAGGTTGACGAGCGTCAGGACTTCTTTGCCGTCCTTGCTTTTGGTAACTGCGATCAGTTTCTTATCGTTGTAGAAATCTCGCTGTCGCTTTATGTGGCTCTCGGCGACCGAAAAAAGTTCTTTGTCCTGCGTCCGGGGCCAGCCGACAAGGCACTGCTGCCCTTTCTTGACAGCCAAATAGAAATCTTCGCCGAAAGTCGATTTGACAATAAAGGTGCCGGAGCCCTCACCCCGCTCGGTCGGTACGGGCGTCAGCGAATCGCGCGTGACCGCCTGCACTACGTCGTTAGGCTCAAAAGTCATGGAAGCGAATATCACCCTGATGTTCGCAGCAACGTCTTTTCCTTCATCCAGCATCTTGATCTTCGTGACATATACCAGGTCGTCCATCCTGGAGCCTTTTTTGCCTCGCTGCTTGCTGCGCAGAATTATCCGTCTGGTTCTTTCTTTAGTTTCGAGATAGAGTACGACGCTGTACAGGTGTCCTGCCATAGTCTCGCCGCTGCTGAAAACCACTTCGCAGGAAAGATGCCTCAGAGGATAGGTCCGTCCCCAGAATTCCTTCTTGGCCGGCGTGTAATCGGCAACTGCGGTCTTCTCGTCGTATTTGGTCTTCTCTATGAACTTCCAGTCCTGCCGCATTTCTTCCCTCTTGGGATAGAAACGAATTTCTCTGACCGGCTCGATAGTAAACTGCCGGACCTTGCCGTATTGCACGTCTGCTCCGGTCACCATGTCCGTAGTTTTGAGCTTGCCCGCCTTGGGGATATTCAGCTTGAACTCGTGCTCCGGAGTCAGAGAGATGTTGCCCGTCAGTATTTTTCCATCGGAGTAATAGACCGCCGCCTTTCTCGGCGCTGCCCCGGTAAGGTTTGAAAGACACAACAAGACCAAAAGAAACGCCAGTACCAGCCACTTGTCGGCAAAACAAAGCTCTCGTGCTCTGCAAGAGACATCGAGCCGAAGCCTGTCATTGCGAGCGAAGCGAAGCAATCTCAAACGTTGCGATGGTCCTCTCTGCACACTACGCAAGAGATTGCCACGGCCCTTCGGGCCTCGCAATGACATTCTCGTAGGTTCTTCAATACAGCAAATTTGTCTTCTTCCGATCATTCTTTTCAATCCTTTGATTACAGGAGATTCATTCTTCTGCGAATTATCCATTCCAAAACCAGAATAGCTACAAAAATAAGGATATAAATACACTTGTCCTGAATCAACGGAATTTCCATACTGACGACCCGGCTGAGAATCTGGCTCCTGAGAGTCCCGATCAAACTTTCAAATTCGGTTTCCGGAAAGTACATACCGCCGCCCTGCGAGGCCAGGCTGCTGAGAAAGGCATGATCCACTTCCAGATTCGCGCCTTCGTTCAGCTTAGTTCCGACCGCAATCGTCTTTTGGTAGGACTCCAGCACCTGCTCGCCAAGCATAGCCTGTAGCTCAAAGCGATATTGAGCACTCTTAGCAAATTCCATTTCCGCCGTGAACGTGTTTTCGCGCCCCAATACAGGCTCGACCGATACCGGGGTCAATTTTCCATCTACTTTCGTCTCGGCAGTTAGATTCAGTTGGCCTGCATCCTGGCGTCCGGCGATGCGGATCGTAGCTACGGCACTTTGGCCGGGATTGTATTGTTCCTGGTCCCACTTGACGGCGATAAATCGCTGGCCTTCTTCCCAGCCGGTCATGTTCTTGACGGTCTGTCGCCAGAAATGGCCGTGCGCGTCCTTGAGTTCATCCGAAACCTGCCGCCATTTCCAGAGCGTATTCGTTGCTATAGCCATTGTCTGCCCCTGGCCGAAGCGTTGCATGGAAATTAACGGGACCGACCTGCCCGCAACCGAAGCATCGAGCAGTGTCACGGCGCCGCTCTTGAGAGGACCTTCGATATTCACACTTTCCACGGAAGCAGACTCTACCTGAGCGATGATCCTTGCGGTTTCGGCAATAATGCTGTTTCCCAGCGCCGCAGCGGGAACATCGACGCTGAATCGCCCCACTTGGAACGCCGACTGAGCATTATTTATGCGCCATGGAAACAGCGGCTCAATCGGTGTCCCGGCGTAACCTCCCTGGCCGAATGAGTTTTCGCCGCCTAAGAATACGACCGCCCCGCCGTCCCGGACATAATCGAGCAAAGCATTCAACTGGTCCTGATGCCATTGTCGCGCACTGAACGAGCCGACGATGACGCATTTGAACAGATCGAGGACTCCCTTGGATTTTGGGAAGCCCGCTTCAAGCTGCTCATCGCCTTTCTGGCGGCTTCCCTGGACAACGAACCGCTGCTCGCTAACGCGAAACAGAGCCGTCAATTGGACTGACGGATCGCGGGCAAGCTCCTTGCGTATCATGCTGAAATCCCAGCCTAATTCCTGCGCAAAGAACAATACGTGCAGCGTGTCCTCGCGCACCTCTAAGTCGAATTCTCGGATGTTGTTCAGGCCGGACAGTTCGCCCGGCATGTTTTCAACGTTAATACGATACTGCTTTGTTCCAGGCTCGGACGGAGCCTGGAGAGAAAATCTTGCCCTTGTCTTGGGATTGTCAAAACGGACAAACTCAGAGCCGCGAGCCTGCCATTTGTCTTGCTGCTTTTCTTCGAGCCGGACTCGAACCATCGGCACTTGTGTCTCGAACTCTTTGGAGGCAAAGCGGGCTAAGATGTCGGCCGAAACTTCCAGCTTGCCGCCGGCCTCAACGATCGCCGGCGCGTCAACTTCGGTTATCGACAGATCGTTCCAGGTATCCGGAGAAGTTCCCAGGCTTGCCACGTGAAGCGGCACCCGTGGTAATCTCGGATCTGAAAGCAGCTCGTCGCCGCCGTCTGTGAGCAGGATTGCCGCCAGATAGTTTGAATCGTCCGCCTTACCAGCTATTGTAACGAGAGACTTCGCCAAATTCGTTCCCCGGACCTGCCCGGCAGATTGCTCCGAATCATCAGCGTCGTGCACATCCATGTCGAAACGCAGAGTCTCAAAATCGACGTAAGAACGCAGTTGCCCGGTGAGGCTCTCAGACAGCTTTGAAGCCCTGTCGGCCCGGCTGGCTCCCGGCTCGTCCCGGCAATCCATCGACGAGGACGAATCGACCAGGACCATGATTTTTTTGTCTCTCTTTGGTTTTTGAATCACGCTTCGGACCGGATCGAAATAGGCCAGGATTAGCAGCAGTACGATCAGAACCTTTGGGAACAGCAACAACACCGTTTGCTTCAACGAGCGGCTCGCCCTTTGTCGCTTGAACAGAATTATCATCCAGGCGATGAGAATCAGAATCGTCGCCGCAGCCAATACCGGATTAAGATGTGTGCGCCATTGAAGCACTTCCATTATCCCACCCCCCCACTGACAAGAATCTCACGATCCGGCTCATTGAGAGTTTTTCCCATCTGTTCGCCCAGAGTAGTTTCGAGGGTGCTCTTTGGCTGTGTTGTACTTTCTGACTTGGCCCTGACGGGATTGGCCAGCCAGCCTTCTACGAGCAGCGCCAAGGTAGCCAGCAGAATAAGAGGCAGAAAAAGCTCGAATGTTCGACTCTGGCCGTAGTGATACTTCTCGAATCCTTCGGCTGGATCGTAGTCGACAATTTCGTGCGTTACTCCGCCCAAAGCAGAAACTTGCGAACCTTTCACGAATTGCGTAAGACCCTCCTTATCCGATGAACGCACCGACACGCAATATTCTCTGTCGCCCGATTGAAGCAGATAGACACCCGGTTTTGAAAACGCAGGCGTCTCGTTTGCCCGGCCTTTCCATTCAATCGCCTCGCCCGTCAGCGATAGAACTTCAACCTGCTGTCCACCGGTGTCAATGCCTTGCACGGACTGTCCGGCTACAAGCGATATCATCGAATCCTGTTCAACGGATGTTCCTTCCACTGCCATGCTTTGCGCCATGACAACAATCAGCCCCGTCAAAGGCAGTGTATTCCATCGCGGGTCAAAAGCTGTGCCGCTGACATAGATATTCCCCGAGCCGAGCTTCTTGTGAGCCAATATTACTCTTTCAAAGCCCGTACCTAATAGCGGGGTGAATCCTTCGGACAACTGCAAGGGATAAAAGGTCAGAACGCTTGCATTTCCAAGCGGAACATCGCCCGTCGCTTCTCGAATCCTGTCCCAGAAACCGGATTCCTTCTCCAATACTTCTATCCTGGCGCCGCGAGGATGGGACATTCGAGTTTTCGTATTGGCTCCCAACCACGCCGGCGGGCTCCCTTTTGCACTGATTCTCTTGAGCGACGGCACAACCAGCAGATTGCCGCCTGCCTCCACATATTCTCTAAGCACGGTCGAGCCTTGCCCGATTTGCCTTATGTCTTCCCAGGCTGCGACGACAAGGATCGGCCTTTCATCCTGGGCCTGTGATATCTGGCCTATCCGCCCAAACTTCGATACCATGCCTGTGAACTGGCCGTAATCGTCCGGTGAAAAAGCCGTCGGCAGCACGCCGAATTCTTCCCGCGAACCGCCGAACAAAACCGTAGCGGTCTTCCCACAGAAGACTCCTATCCCCGCTTCATTGTCGGCAGAAAAACCGTCACCTTCGATCCATATCCTCACCCAGTGGTGGCCGGGAGCGTCCGGGCGTATTCCCACTTCGACTATCCGGCTCCTGCCCGGTTCGAGCACGACTTGCTGCGTGTTCTTATTGTCCCGGTTATCGACGGAATTGACGCGAATATTCGCGGTTGCCTCCGAGTTGTTCCGGCACACAACCCCGATCTTCAAGAGGTGCTTCGGCAGTATTTTCCGCTGGGGCAACTGAATCGAGCTTATAGCCACGTTGGCTTGCTCTCGGCTCGCAGATTCTATTCTGTGCAGGAATACACTGATCGAGTCGTCTGCCGGTTCGACCTGTAAAGACTCGTCGGCCCACTCGGATTCCTGCAGATCGCTGAATACATGCACTACTCCGCCAGGCCCGGAATCCGCCAGCAGGAGCTTGAAAGCCTTTGCAAAAGCGCCGCCGATATCGCCCGTAGCAGCGGTAGGCGTTATTTCGCCAAGCGAAGACAGTAAGGATTCTTTGTCGGACGTTAATGTGCCGCCGAACGTTACGGCGGGATCTTCAACTAATGTCACAACGTTCATCTTGGCGCTTTGGCCGAGTGAAGAGACAAGACTTCCGGCCCCTTCGACAGCCAATTCCAGCTTGGTTTTGTCGCCGGCGACGGCATCGCTCATCGACCCGGAATTGTCAACGACTGCGACCACCGAAATCTTGCCGCCCATCGCGGCGGCACTCTGAAACCGTGGCCGAGACAGGGCCAGCAGTACCAGCGCGATCAACAAAACTCGCATCATCAGTAACAACAGTTGATGAATCTTGCGGCGAGAATTGAGCCTCGGATCGGTCCGATAGAAGAACATCAAAGTCGGAAAGAGAATCTGGTGTTTTTTTTGCTTGAGAAAAAAATGGAAGAGGACCGGCAGCCCCACCGCCGGCAAAAGATACAGGAAAATGGGAGCGGAAAATATCATCCGATTTTCCTCCTCTGCAGGATCGAATCGTAAACATCCATGCCGGTATCGGCGAAGATATAATCCGCGCGAATTCTCTGACAGCCGGTCCGCAACTGGTCGAGATAAAGCCGCAATGACTCCAGATAATCTTTCTTGATCCGTCCGAAATCAACGGTCAGCTTGCCCTGGCCTTCCATCGAGACGACGTCGAGCAGTCCCGACAGCGGCATATTTACCTCGGTGGGATCCATAATATGAAACAATGTGACTTCTTTGCCGTCGTGGTGCAGATGGTTGATGCCCCTGATGATCTTTTCAGGCTCTTCGAGTAAATCGGAGATAATAATTACCAAAGCTCTGCCTTTGATGAGTTCGGCGGCATTATGCAGAGTCGCTTCGATATCGCCTTCCTCTTTGCCTAATGTGAGATTCTCAAGCTCCAGCAGCATCGGCTTGAGTCTCGTGAAAGTGCTGGTCGGTTCATGGTAGCTGCGTATCTCGGTATCAAATGTGATCAGCGAAGAGGTGTCGCTCTGCTGTATCATCACGTATAACATCGCTGCGGCGAGATAGCCTGCGTATTCGATTTTGCTCATCGCCCCGCTGCCCTTGTAACCCATGCTGCCGGAGACATCGAGCATGACGTAGCAACGGATGCTGACGTCTTCGTGAAAGCGCCTGATGACGTAACGGTCGCTGCGCGCATAGACGGGCCAGTCAATCTGCGAGATCGGATCGCCCGGTATGTATTCGCGGTACTCGGCAAACTCCACCGACGAGCCGAAAGCGGGCGACCTGTGCAGTCCCTGGTTGCTGCCGTCCATAGGTCTGCGCACGCCGATTTCAATGCCGCGAAGGCGTTCGGCCATACGGGCTGGAAGATAGCGATATTCCTCTAATTCACTCATGGACTCGGCCGGTCATAAACCTTGCTCTACTGGGACTCGGGCACCGTCTCCAAAAGCCTTGTGATGATCTCATCCGAATCGAGCCCCTCGCTGGCTGCGGCAAAATTTAGTATCAAGCGGTGGCGCATGACAGGCAAGGCGTATTTGCGAATATCGTCACAGGAGACGTTGAATCCCCCGTTGAGGACGACATGCGCCTTGGCTGAAAGGAGCAGGGATTGTCCCGCGCGAGGCCCGCACCCGTATCGCACATAGTTCTTGACGAAATCGGGGACATCCGCCTGCGGCCGTGTCGCCCGGCATAATCTTGCCGCGTAGTTCGCCACGTGCTCGCTAACCGGGACCCGCCTGACCAGATCCTGGTACATCGTCACTGACTTTGCATCCACGAGGCTCTTGAGCATCTCGCCGTCGGCGCGGGTTGTCGTGAGCAGGATCTTCTGCTCCTGCTCAAGGTTGGGGTAATCGACTTTTACCAACAGGATGAAACGATCTAATTGCGCTTCGGGCAGAGGATACGTGCCCTCGAGTTCCAGGGGATTCTGCGTTGCCAGCACTAGGAAAGGCGCAGGCAACATATACGTCTCGCCTCCGGTCGTTACGTGGTGCTCCTGCATAGCTTCGAGCAGGGCCGCCTGTGTCTTCGGAGGCGTGCGATTGATTTCATCTGCCAAGAGAACATTGGTAAAGATAGGCCCCTTGTGGAACGTGAATCGCCGCTGCCGGGTTTCAGGGTCTTCCTCCAGGATGTTTGTGCCGGTAATATCAGTAGGCATAAGGTCGGGCGTAAACTGAATCCGCTTGAAATTAAGGTGCATTGTCTGCGCCAGGCTCTGGACCATGAGGGTTTTTGCCAGGCCCGGGACTCCCAACAGAAGGCAATGACCACCGGCGAAAAATCCCGCGAGTATCTGCTCCAGTACATCCGTCTGGCCGACAATGATCTTTCCCACCTCACTCAGTATCGCGGTCTTGACCCTGGCCATTTTTTCGACTGCGGCGAGCGCCTCGTCATCGGAGAGTTCACGTCTCTGGGGCTGGCGGGAATCGTCCGGCGCTGCGTTTTCAGACGTAATCTCAAATTGGCACCCGCACCTGCAGCGGGCCTTCTTCCCCGGCGAAGCGTGGGTCATCCTGTATGTCTTGCCGCACTCCGGGCATTGTACCGTCGTCGCAATTCCATCCGACATAAAACTCCACCTTAATGAGTCATAACGTAAATGATAATGTTCATTCCCAGCCGTTGTGAGGAGACTGATTCGTAGCCTCTCATGAGCGGGTAATAGACTTCGAGCCAGCCGGCCTCAAGATCGTAAGGGCTGTAAATAACCCTAAGATCGCCGTCAATAGTAGCGCCCAACAGGTAGGGTTGATTTTTCAACTCGGGCTTGTTCTTCGTTAATGACGGCGAGTACCGCACATTTGAGACATCGAAGAGGCTGCTGTAAAGATCATTGTTGGTCGAGACAGGCTGTAAGCTCACATCCGGCAACACTTTCCTCAGCTCACGTCGAACCGCTGCGTCGAATGTACCTAATCCCAGTCCGTTGTTAACCAGAAGCACGCCGCCATAATTCAGATATTGTTGGAGAGCGCTTACTTCACGCGGGGAAAAAGAGAAATTGTCCAGCCCCGTCAAATACAGAAACGGATACGATGAGAGGTCATCCTGTTGCAGGTCGATACCGACGCGTTTCAGATTCACTCGTACGGAGGTGTATCGCCGCAGCTTCATAAGCAATGCCGTCGCAGCGCCCGGATGTACGTTCCAGAGCCCGTCGTGCTTGATCTGAGCGAACACGAATTCATCCGTGGGCCTTTTCTGGTCGGCCAGACCAAAGACTTCGGGCCTGCCCTCGACAAGCCCGACCTCGGCGTAGCCGACTATGTATGCCGCCAGATCAATCCCTATCTGATTTGCACTGTTGGTGTCGTAATACGCTGCCTGTGGGAGTTGCTTGAGTGTTTCGGTGTTGCGGTTCCATCCACAACCCAGGCCGAATTTCGAGACGAGCACGCCGATTCGGCTGCCGACGTATATGCCTTCCATGAAGGGCCTGGAATTGCCCTTTGCACCGCGACACGTCACTTTGTTGATATCTACAATCATGTGATAGACCGGATGGTCGGCAGGGATTGTGCGAAAACGCGATTCAGGGAACGCCCGGAGGAAAACATTCTTGGCCGATTCATAGAAATACGGGGACCCGGCAATTGAGTCACAGATAATCATGCCGCCGTTCAAGACGTAGTCGCGCAAAGCCTGCACATGCGAATCGCTGAGCTTCAACGTTCGCACACCGCTGAACAACAGGGCCGGCAGTTTCTTCGGATCATAGTGAAAATCATTGAGATTGGTGTTTTGCCAGTGATACTTCAAATCCATCGCCCGCGAATTCTCCACGAACTTCTGCGTGTCCGTAGGGCAAAGGTTCCAGTCGGCGATCTCCAAAGCCTTGCCGGTCGTATCGGTAAATGAGGCGGATTCTCCCCAGATGACCTTTCCGACCAGGCAGTCGGGCTGCGGCGGCTTCTTACGCTCGGTCCTTCGCAGAGGCGTCGCAGGCAGCGGAAGGGGCGGAAGTGCTTCAGCCGCATTGATGTTCTTGCGCGGAGCTTTCTTGGTCTCTTTGGTCCCCAAATACACGAACCAATCGTTCTCGCCGGCTTCACAGCAAATCCCCCCCGAAAGGGCTTGCATGGCAACCAGGACAAAGAAAATCGGCAATCGAAAATATGAATGGCTTGATTTGATTTCATCTATCGGCTGCATAATTCTGACTCCTGTCAAAAATTATCCCACCGCTGGTTTTAGCGCCCTTCCCGGCACATTATAAACGATTTACGGACGATATTCAAGATTCTTTTCACCGAGTCATAGCTTTGTTGGGATTTCAGCCCTGTATAAAGGATTTGGGCTGGATATCCCGGCCTCGGCAGGAGCATCGAATGCAACCTTGTAACTTGTCGGACCGTGCCGTATCATGAGCGGTGTTAGTCACAAGAATACCACGACAGCAAGTAACGAGAGATAATGTGAAATGAACAGGCGAGAATTCTTGAGAAAGTCGGTTTGCTGCTCGGCATTTCTCGCCGGCAAACTGGCGGCTGCTTCGGCCTCCGAGCGCCGTGCGAATGTGGTGCTGATAATGACCGACAACCACGGCGCCTGGACGTTAGGCTGCTATGGGAATCCCGACATCAAAACGCCCCACATCGACCGTCTGGCAAAAGAAGGTGTTCGCTTCACCGAGGCGTTCAGTTCAAACGCGGTGTGCTCGCCGACGCGCGCCACGTACCTGACAGGGCTTCTCCCCTCCCAGCACGGGGTCCATTGTTATTTGAGCCGTGGTGAAGCCCAAATGGGAACAAATGCATACAGCACGATTGAGGAATTCCGGACCCTGCCTCAAATCCTTGCCGAACAGGGATACACCTGCGGACTCGTCGGCAAGTGGCATCTCGGCAACAACATGCACCCCCAGGAAGGATTCAGCTATTGGATCACTATGCCGCACGGCGGCACAAGCACGTTCTACGACGCCCAAGTTATCGAAGACGGTAAAGTCCGCACCGAGCCGCGTTATTTGACCGAGCTTTGGACGGATCATGGAACGAAATTCATTAAGCAGAACAAGGATCGCCCATTCTTCTTATTCCTGTCGTACAATGGCCCTTACGGACTTGGCTCGTCCCTGAACAAGCCGGCCCGCAACCGCCATGCCGAATATTATGCCGATAAGGAATTGTCGTCTTTCCCCCGCGAATCGATACACCCTTGGCTGCACAATAACAAGCAATTCATCAACAACGTTCACCCCATGCGCCGGTACGCCTGCGAGGTAAGCGCGATTGACGACGGTGTCGGCGAGATCATGCGCACGTTGAAGAGCCTGGAGCTGGACGATGAGACCCTGGTGATCTTCACGGCAGACCAGGGATGGGCCGGGGGGCAAAATGGGCTTTGGGGGATGGGCGACCATACCCGCCCGCTGCACGCCTTCGACAGTACAATGCGAATTCCATTGATATTCCGTCATCCAAAGGCAATCCCTTCGGGCCGCGAGACTGATCTAATGGTCAGCAACTACGATTTGCTCCCCACGGTTCTCAGCTATCTCGATTTGGCCCGCGAGGCACCGAATGATCCAAGACCGCCCGGCCGGGATTATTCGGCGGCGTTGAAGGGAAAGACTCTGCTGTGGGATGATATAATCTTTTACGAGTTCGAGAATGTTCGGGCCGTCCGGACCGCTGAATGGAAGTACATCGAGCGGTACGCCGATGGTCCCCATGAATTGTACAATCTCAAGAACGATCCCAACGAGAGGTTCAATCTTTACGGCCAGCCGAAACAGGCCGAGACTCAGAAGAAGCTCCGTGCGCGGCTCTACGATTTTTTCAACCGCTACGCCGATCCGAAATACGATTTGTGGCGCGGCGGACGGTCCAAGACGCACCTGCTTACCGCCAAAGCCTTTGACGGCTGAGTTCTGATGGCTGTGTCCCGCGATTTTAGGAATGTACTCTATGAAATCTGGTAGCACAAATCGAAGAGAATTCTTAAAGAGCCTGGGCGGCGCAGCGTTAGGCGTAGCGGGTTTTCCGTATGTCGTCCCATCGTCAGCTCTCGGCGCAGCGGGAACTGTGCCGCCGAGCGAGAAGGTCACGATGGGATTCATTGGCGTCGGCAGCATGGGCGGTGGGCATCTGCGCACATTCCTCGGATACGACGACGTGCAGGTCATTGCCGTGTGCGACTTGCGCGAAATGTTCCGCCGCAGGGCCGTCGAGAGAGTCCGGCAAAAGTACGGCGGTAAGGGCTGCGAAGTCTATCGCGATTTTCGCGAGTTGCTCGCGCGTGATGATATTGATGCTGTGACGGTTGTAACGCCGGACCATTGGCACGCTCTTGTAGGTATAGAGGCCGCCCGCAACCGCAAGGACATGTATTACGAAAAGCCGCTGGCTATGAGCATCGCAGAGGGCAAGGCGGTCCGGGAAGCAGTGAATCGCTACGGCGTCGTTTTCCAGTTCGGCACGCAGCAGCGGTCCGACGAGAAATTCCGCTTTGCCTGCGAGCTGGCCCGCAATGAGAAGATCGGCAAGCTCCACACGATAATGGTCGGCTCGCACCCGAGCACGACCTGCCCGAATCAGCCGAGCCAGCCGACTCCGGCAAAGGACGAGTTCGACTACGACACATGGCTCGGCCCGGCGCCGTGGGCGCCCTATACTTATGAGCGATGCGCTTCCAGAGCTATGGGTACGCTCGGTATATGGACGCATATCCACGACTATTCCTTAGGCGGCCTCGGCGGCGCATGGGGAATTCACCCGGTGGATATCGCCCAGTGGGCCAACGGAACCGACGATACGGGTCCGCTGGAAATAGAGGGCACCGGCGTTATTCCCTCCGACGGCCTCGCCGACACCGCCGTTGAATGGGAGGTCGAGCACATATATGCCAACGGCGTCAAGATGATCCATGCGAATACAAAGACCGCCCTGAAGCGCGCGAAGCAATTCTCGCTCCGCAACGGCCTGGGAATTTTGTTTTTGGGCACAGAAGGCTGGGTCCTGGTGGGCCGGGGATTTATCGACGCCGAGCCGAAGTCCTTACTGACCGCGACAATCGGCCCCGACGAGATTCACCTGCTTCGCAGCAACAATCACCGCCGCAATTTCATAGAGTGCGTCAAGAGCAGACAGCAAACAATCTGCCCGGTGGACACCGCCGTCCGCTCCGACACGATCTGCCATCTGGACGACATCGCAATAAGATTGGGCCGCTCGCCCCTAAGGGGCAAGCTCCGCTGGGACCCGCAAGAGGAGAAATTCACCAACGACCAGCAGGCCAACAGAATGCTGACCCGCCCCATGCGAAGCCCCTGGCGTCTATGAGCGTTATGCGAAGTATGAAAAAATCTCAAAGGAACGGAGAAATAAGCAAGGCGTCCTCGCATATCGTATAGGGGCTTTGGATTTTTAAAAGAACAGTTGAATAGCTTGAAGAAAGAAATGAAAAAGAGAAAGAATGAAGAAAACGCCTGTAATGCTTTCATTGGGATTCTCCAGAAGATGAAGGGCGTAACATACGAAATAGTTGAAAGGCCAGAGGAGAAAAATAGAAATACTCCAGATGTTGATTTTATTTTAGCTCCAAGAGATGAATATGGGCAATCCCCCAGAATTGCTGTTGAACATACTATTGTGGAAGCTCATGAAGAACAAATTGCCTATGTTGAGCAATTATACGGTATTGAAAAGGAAGTCGATCAGAGATGCCAAGGAAAATTGCCAATTGGCTATTGTTTTAACCTAATTGCTCCGCCCTCTCTCATTGCAAGAATGAACAGAGAGAATAGAGATCAATTTGTCGAAGAAATGTCAGGTTGGATTCCTGATGTTGCGAAATCTCTGACTACTGATCAAAAGTCATCACGACCATACAATGAACATGAAGTATCGTTATGGTGTGTTGGCCCATGTTCAGAAGTGACCAAAAATATTGGCATGATGTCGACGACACCAGAGAATGCCAAAAAGGAAAGACAAGATAGATTCCGCAGGGCAATTGAAGGAAAATTACCTAAGCTTATTAAGTACAAAGAGAAAGGACTTGCCACTGCGCTTTTGCTGGAAGATGTTAGCTCTGTCCACAGTAGTCCGGGAGATAACCTGAAGGATCTGATGCGCAGTCAATATCGTTCAGAATTCCGGTCAAAAATAGACTACGTTGTTATATTTATTTCCCAGAAAAAGAAAATGATCGTGGGCCTTGTATGGAAAGAAAAATCTAAATTGTATTCAGAAATTCCAGACGACCGCAGGTTCAATACGTTCAAGTTTCAGCAATGAAAAGGCGGCATCGGGCAATTCCTGGGATATCTATGGGAACAGTATGAGTCGGTAGGATTTCCTTATTTTGGCGGGCTTATCACTTGCTTTACAGCGTCGACAATTGAGGTTTTGACCGCCGTAGGCGCGAGGGTGATTACCGCGATTAGCCACTGGTACACTACATGAAACTTGATTCATTTGAAATAAATGCGTTCGAATTGCGACAATTTGAATGTGGCCTGTTGGTAGCCAGACTCAAGAATTAAAGTAAAGCTTGTGTCATGCTGATCCCTTGGCCGTGGTTATTTCATCTCCTGAGCATCCCGAAGTCACAATTTGCTGGAATTAGCCGCCTTTTTTTTGTAGAATATGGTGTTGCAACATGCAGAGACCGCAGCATTTATCTCGAAAAACTGAGGAATTTCTGTGACAGAATTAGTTGGCTTCCGTCTATTAGGATAGAGACGCAGCATGAGGTCAGGTGCGCCTTGATTTTGGCGAATAGCCGCGGCAGAAATCCGAAAGGATCAACATGGAACAGACTACCGAGCAGGGAGCAAAGAACGCACAGAATAACAAAACCGTGGACGAGAGCCAATTGATGGCCCGCCTGCATAAGGGTTATGCCAGCCTGAAGCACCAGATACACAGGGTAATAGTCGGCCAGGATGAAGTGATTGATGCGATGCTGTGCTGCATGCTCGCCGGGGGGCACTGTATCGTTCAGGGTGTGCCGGGCCTTGCCAAGACGATGATGGTGCATTCGATAGCGGATGCGATGAAGCTGACGTTCAACAGGATTCAGTTCACGCCCGATTTGATGCCGTCGGACATTATCGGCGCCGATATTATCCAGAGAGACCCCCAGTCGAAGAAAAGGCGATACGAGTTTATCAAGGGGCCGATCTTTGCACACGTGGTCCTGGCCGACGAGATAAACCGCACGCCGCCCAAGACGCAGGCGGCGCTATTGCAGGCGATGCAGGAGCGGGAGGTAACTGTTGCCGGCAGGACGTATACGCTTGATGAGCCGTTTTTTGTTCTCGCAACGCAGAATCCTATCGAGCAGGAAGGGACGTATCCTCTGCCGGAGGCTGCTTTGGACAGATTCATGTTCATGATCTACATCGACTATCCCACGGCCAGGGAAGAGCACATGATAGTCAAACAGACCACCACGAGAAAGAAGGTGTCCGCTCAGCAGGTGCTCGGCAGAAATGACATGGTGCTGTTCCAGGAGATTGTTCGTATGGCGCCGGTTAGTGATGTGCTGATAGCGTATTGTATCAAACTGACCCGCGCGACCAGGCCGAACGATCCGCTTGCCACGCCGATGGTCAAGCAGTATCTAAAATGGGGCGCCGGCCCGAGGTCGGGGCAGTTTATGACGCTCGGCGCGAAGGCAAAGGCGCTGATAGAGGGGCGCGTTACGCCGAGCCTTGAAGACGTGCAGGTTGTAAGCAAGCTCGTGCTCAGGCATCGTGTTATTCCCAACTTCAACGCCGAGGCCGACGGCATCAGCGTCGAAGGGATTCTTGACGATCTCGTCGAGAACGTGCCGTTGCCGAAATGACCCGCACGAAAATCGGCGGGGATTTGTTTTACGGGGCTTAAAGAAGTGAAAGCCAGCCGCAAGTATCTTGACCCGGTGTTCCTGAGCAAGCTCGGGAATATGGACCTTGTTGCCCGCTGTGCGGTGGAGGGTTTCTTTTCGGGGCTGCATCCGAGTCCGTTTCACGGCTTTAGCGTCGAATACAGTGACCATCGGGAATATCATCAGGGCGACGAGCTGAAATTTGTCGATTGGAAGCTTTTCGGCCGGAGCGACAAACTGTACATAAAACAGTTCCAGCAGGAGACGAACACGACGGCCTACATTCTGCTGGATTGCAGCAAGAGCATGTCGTTTGCCGGCGGCGGCGCGGTCAGTAAGATGGACTACGGCTCCTTTCTCGCGGCGGCGCTTAGCTACCTGATGCTCGGTCAAAGCGACAGCACTTCCCTGGTATTGTTTGCCGAGAGAGTAGTAAAGCGCATCCCGGCCCGGTCAAGACGCACGCATCTGAACACGATTTTAGCAGCTCTACAATACAACAAGCCTGCCGGACAGACTAATCTGGCCGATGTTCTTCGCACGATTGCCGAGACCACAAAAAGGCGGGGAATTGTCATTTTGATTTCCGATTTGCTTGATGACGAGGTTGATATTTACAAAGGCCTGGCGCATCTGAAGTTTCTCAAGCACGATGTGATTGTTTTTCACACCATGGATCATCAGGAGCTTAATCTTGATTACGAGGGGCTGATTCAGTTTGAAGACTTGGAATCCAAAGCGAAGATGCGGACGTTCCCGCAATCTCTGCGGGACGGCTATCGGCAGCGTGTGGCCGAGTTCCTGGATGACATAGAACGAACCACCGGCAACAGCGGCATAGATTATTGTCTGCTCGATACTTCCGAGCCTCTGGATAGAGCGTTGGTGGCGTATTTGGCCAAGCGAAAGAGAATGATGTGAGTTTTGTAGAGTGGATATTCCTGTTCGGAGGGCTGGCGGTGGCCGGGCCGGTGGTCGCCCACCTGCTGGCCAGACCGCGATTCAGGCGGTTGCCGTTCACTATGCTGCGGTTTCTGCATACCGGCCAGATCGAGAGCCAATCCCGGCGAAAGCTGCGCGACCTGCTGATATTGCTGCTTCGCTGCGCGATAATCGTTTTGATCGCCATGCTTTTTGCCCGGCCGCTTTTGCACGTCAGCCGCAATCCGCAGCAGGCAAGGTCCGTTCATTTCCTCGGCTTAGATAATTCGATGTCAATGGCGTACTCCGACGAAGGCGGCAGCTACTTTGACAATATGGTCGATTCGGCAATTGACCATATCCGATCGGCAGGGGCCGGTCCCGGCGCGCCGGAGTTCAATATTTGTGCCCTGGCATCGGGCGATTGGGCGCAGGGCTTAACTAAAGAACAGGCATTAGCTGAGGTCAAGGCGTTGAAAATCGAGCCGGGTAGCGCAAGAGTCAACGATTTTCTTTCAGGCCTGAGCCAGGCCATCCGCACGGAGTATCTGGACGCCGAGATTTCGGTCACGGTTCTGAGTGATTTTACACCGGCTACGCTGAGGCAGTTCATCAGTGTCGAGGAACCTGCTGCGGTCGATGAGGTTGACTACGAGCCTATTGTCTCGCCGGAACTCGTCAACAATGCCGCGATAGTAGATGCCCGGGTCGTCGGCGTTGCCGAGGGCAAACTAACGATAAACGCTGCCGTCATCAATTATGGCGAGGTTGAGCAAAACCGGCGGTTGACAGCTAAGACGGGGCCGGATAAGTCGGTCCCGATAGACATAAATCTGTCCGCAAATGAACGCAGGACATATCAGGTGCAGTTGGACGTCGGCGCTGCCGGGCGGGAGCAGGTTTTCCTGCCCGTAGAACTGAGCCTGTCAGGCGGCGACGGCCTGAAAGAGGACGATACGTTTTACCTGGCGGTTTCGATGCCGGGGCAGAAGGACGTGAATATTCTTCTGGCCGGTGACAGTGCGAACGAAATGTTCCTGCTGAAAACCGCGATTGATACTCTGTCGCGGATGAGCCAGTACGATACTCTTAAAGTCAAACAGGTTTTGACCGGTGAGCTTGCTCGGTCGGATTTTGACTGGACCGATGTAGTAGTCTGCTCGACGATAGCGGACCAGTTGGGTTACCTGGCCTCAAACCTGGAAGATTTCGTGAAGACCGGTGGCAGGTTTGTTTGCTTTGTGAGGAAGGCTGTCGCGGCTGATGCGGCCAGGCAGTTGTGGCAGCGGCGTGTTCTTGCGGCCCTGCCGGGTGGGTACATTGGCGAGCGACCGTATCTGCACCCGAAGCCCTCCAGCAGTCGTGCTTACGGCGTTGACAATGTTGCCGCAAGGTCTCTGGCCAATTACAGACTCGACAAGATTCTCTTGAAAGGCTACCTGAAGTGCGAGCCGCATCCTGAGAGCACGTGCCTCTGGCAGTTTCAGAACGGCTCCGGATTTGTTTATTTGAAGCGTCACGGCAGCGGCGTATCCATTTTTGTCAATACCAGCGTTGATGATTCGCTTGGGTCTCTGGCAAAATCAAATGCGGCTGTTGCCTTTTGTCGCTATCTGCTGGGTCCGAGCAATCGGATCGGCCAGCACAGTTTCGCACTTGGCGAGCGAGTAATGCTGCCGGTTCCTGATGGGTGGAACTCATCTGCCGGACAAAGGCAGTTCTGGGTTGAAACGTGCGACGGCAAGAAACGCCGTGCCGCTTTAACGGACTCTTTCCTTGCCGTTGCCGACCCGGCCGGCATCGGCTGGGTAAAGACGTTGGGCAAGCCAACAATTTGTGCAGGCGTTAATCTGCCGCAGGGCGAGACGGATATGACCAGGCCGGCCGTTGCGGAAGTAGGCAAGATTATAAGCCGGGTATTTACAACCGGCGCCGAAAGGGACGTCTCTACGGCCGACATTCTCAGCGACACCAAACGCAGGCCTCTGTGGAGGATGTTTGCCTGGGCAATAATTCTGCTGCTCGTGGCCGAACCGGTCGTTGCGAGCCGGCTAAAACGATAGACAAGACTTAGATATGACTAAAACTGCCGAACATAAACTAAACGCTCTGGTTGCCCGAGTTGGAAAGGTCAGGCGATGGCTTGTGACGCTGGCGATCCTGAAGGTCGCCGCGTTGTGCCTGATCTTTGTCTCGCTGTACGTTGGGGTATATGCGTGGCTCGACCACCGGCTCAACTTTGACCAGGTCGGCAGAATCATAGCGTTTGTTTTGCTGGTCGCAGGGCTTGTTCTGATATTCCAAAGGTTGACGAGATTGTTGCTAAGGCACATATCGTGCAGCGGCGCCGCAAATTACATCGAGAACAGGATGAGCTTTGACCAGCAGCTTGTCACGGCTATCGAATATCACGAGAACAAGCAGGAATATCCATATTCCAGGGCGCTTGCCGAGCAGCTTGTTCTGCGCGTTGATGAAGACAGCAGAGAATTCAAACTGGATTCAACTGTCGAGAAATGGCAGGGATATGCCCTCGGAGCAATCATTCTGATCGGGCTTGCCGTCGCCTGGTTTTATGTTCGCGACAACTATGTTTACTTCTCCTCATACTTTGCCCGGCTCACCCTTCCGGTGGCCGCTGTCGAGCCGTTGCCGGCAACGACTCTGGAATCACTCACCAAAGACATAGTCGCCGAGCCGGATTCCGAGGTGACATTTGCAGCCGAGATCGAAGGGCGCGTGCCGGAATTCGGCAAGTTCGTAGTAGCCAGGATTGATGCGGCACAGGAAGGCCAGGACGGCGCGCCTGAGCAGATGCAAGTACGACCGGGCCTCGCCGGAGAAGAAGCGCCGCGGTTCGAGGCGTCCAGATCCTTCCCGGAAGCCGGCCGGTTCAAGTACCGTTTTGAGACTAGTTCAGCTTCCACAGACTGGCATGAGCTGACCATCTGTCCGTCGCCGCAAATAGAGAGTATGACGGCCAACGTGACGTTGCCGCAAAGGCCCGGCAGAAAAAAGTGGGTCAAACCCTATTCCGAACAGATTGAGAACAACAATCTGCAAGTTGTTCGCGGCAGCGGCGTAACACTTGACATCCAGGCCGATGACAAGCTCAAAGAGGTTGCAGTGACCGGGCTTGACGGCAAGACTATAACCAGACAGTTGAACGGGGCAGAACAGTTCAGCTTCCACTTCACAGCAGACAGGCAAGGCTCGATAAAATTCGACCTTGTCAACGAGCAGGGCCTGGCCAACGACGGTCTGCCCGATTTAGAGGTGATAGTCAAGACGGATGAGCCTCCGCAATTCAAGCTGATTTCGCCGGACGGCGACTACCTGGCGACCGACGTTGCAAGCGTGCCGATAAGGTTCAAGATAACCGACGACTTCGGCCTGGATTCTGCAAAGCTGTGCCTGGAAATACCGGGCCGACAGCCGCAGGAGCTAACGATTCCGCTCGAAGAAGGGGCCAGGAGCAAGGAGCATAGCTATACGATAGAATTGGAAGAGTACAAATTGACTGTTGGCGACAGCATCCTGTTTCATGCCGAAGCAACGGACATTGACACAGGCTCGGCGCCGGCAGGACGGACGTCGAGCAGCGATATGTACTTCATCGAGATCAGGCCCTATCGGCAGAGCTGGCGTCCCAGGCCCGGCGGAGGTCCGGGGCAGGGAGGAATGCCGCCTCCGGTCGAGCTTCTCAATATTCTCGAATATACTCGCGCGATACTGAAGAAGACATGGGCCATCGCCGGCAAGCCGAATCTCACAGAGCGGGATCGGTCCGCGCTGGATTCTATAGACAACGATGTCCGGTATTGCGTCGAGCAACTGGCGCTTATTCGCGATGATTCGGAGTACGGATTTAACGACCGTCAAAAGGCTGTGCTCAACGGCGTCTTGCGCTATTTTGAACAGGCAAGCGGATACCTGGCTGAGCATAATGCGCCTTCTGCGATAGTGCCTGAAAAAGATGCTTATCGCCTTTTGCGCAAGTTCATACTCGAACTCGAGCTTCAGTGGAATCCACCCAGCAGCGGCCAGGGCCAACAGCCGCAAAAGCCTGACAGCGTGAAATTGCAGGAAATGCCGGATTTTTCAAAGTATGAAAAGGAGCGTATCGAGGGCGAATTGAAAAAAGTACAGCAGAAGTTAGAGAAGCTGACGCAGGAGCAGAAGAGCTTGAAACGGACCTTTGAAAACTTTCTCGAACAGCAGGCCGAGAAGAAAGAAGCTGCACAAAAAACAACGGATGACAAATCATCGGCTGCCGGCGCCGAAAAACAGGCTCAGGATAAAGCAAACGGCAGCCGGCAAAGCAAAACGAGCACCGGCCAAGAAGACGCAAGCTCTTCAGGCGGACAAAGCGGCGGCGGCAAACAGGACTCGGCCGAAAGCCAGAGTGCTTCAAAGAGTGCCGGTGCGGCAGAGGGAAAAAGTGCCGCGGGCGACCCCAGCACAGACGACAAGCAAAAGGCGGTCGGGAAAGAGAGTGATTCGGCTGATGAGAGTGCTTCGGATAGCCAGGGTGCCAGCAGCAAACAGGATTCTGCCGAAGGCCGGAGTGCCTCGAAGAGTGACAGTGCCGGAGAAGGCAAGAGTACTTCGGAAAGCCAAGGCGCTGGCGACGAGCAGGATCCGGCCGAAGGCCCGAGCGGATCGGAAAATAAGAATGCCGGTGAAGGCGACAACTCATCGGATGGTCCCGATGGAAATGACAAGCAGAATGCTGCTACAAGCCGGAGTGGCTCTGAAGGTCAACGTTCCGAAGAAGGCGAGGGTGCCTTGGGCAGTCAAGGTGGTGGGGATAAGCAGGACGGTGAGAGTCAAAGTGCCTCAGAAGGCAAAAGTGCCGGCAAGGGAAAAAGTGTCGCTGGCAGTTCCCGGATGGGTGAACAGCAGAATGCCGCCGGGAGCCGGGACGGCTCCGAAGGGCAAAGTTCCGGAGAAGACAAGAGTGCTTCGGATGGTCGCAGTTCCGGCAATGGGTCAGGTGCGGACGAATCTCGAAGCGGCGAGCCGAGTCAGGGTGGTGATAGGCGTGCCGTTGCCAATGCCGAGGCCAGGCTGAGAATGCTCCAGGCCAAACAAAAAGCGCTGCAAGAGCAAGTTTCACAATTGAAGCGGGATTTACAGCAGTTGCCGGAAATCTCAGAGAGCGGCGGAAATAAAGGACGCGCTTCGGCGCAAGAGCATCTGGACCAGGCCGCTGCAAAGATGGAAGATTTTCAAGAAAAGCTGGCCGAGGCACGCTACCAGGATGATATGACCCGGAAAGAATCCGGCGAGGCTGTCGAACTGATGGAATCAGCTAAGCACCAGATGGATCTTGCCGCCGAGGCGCTCGATAGCGAGCTTACACTGAGCGATGCAGAGAAACTCGCACAGAAAGCTCAGAAGATGGCCGAGCAGCTTGCCGAGGATGCGGACGCTCTGGATGAATCCGTTACGCCCGCCGAGCGTCAGGACATGCTGGCCCGGCTCGAAGCTGCAAAGCGCCTGCTTGAGATGATGCCGGAACCAAAGTGGGCAACGATAGACAAGGGCAAAGGCACACAATCGGGCCCGGTTCTCGTGCTCACCAGAGGCCCGAATATGCCCTCGGCCGAAGCGGCGAGGCAGTTGGCTCGGCAATTCTGGTCCGTGGCTGTGGATGCCAGGAAGCGCCAACGGCAGTTGATTGAAGATGAGCCGGCTGATGTTCAGTTTCATGGCCGGGAGAATGAGTTTTTTGAAAACGCGGCCAAGTTCGACCGGGAAGCGGTGCAGGAATGATACTCGTTGACTATCCGGGACATCTTGTTGCGAGTCTGCTTTTGGCGATTCTCGCTGTGCTGGTCTTCTTCGCCTTCCGTTCGGGCGAGCTGCGAAACCCAAAACTGCGATCGTACAGGCTGCCGCTGATTCTGTTGCAATACGCTTCGATTCTGGTGTTGCTGTTGATATTGTGGAATCCCTCGCGAGCCAAACTCAGCGAGACACTATCAAGGAACTCCGTGCTGGCGTTGTTCGATACCAGTGAAAGCATGTCGGTCGTCGAAGACGGGCGCTCAACCCGGCTGGATAAAGCACTTGCTGTATTTGAAGAGAAATTTCACTCCCTCGACAAGGAAGGCGCCGGCTACAGAATTTGCGGATTCGACAGCCAGAGCTACCACGGCGGATCGTCGGATTTCCTGCGACGCTGGGGCTCGCGAACGGATCTGCACAGCGTCTTTTCAATGTTAGGCAAATATGACGTCGCCGAAGATCTTTCTGCCGTGGAGAATGCTCAGAATCCCGGCGCCGAAACTCCACTGGTTAAGAAGAGCAAAGTTTCAGGGGCGGTCATTTTCACCGACGGACAGGTCAACGACAAGAACGTCAATGCTTATCTGCTGCCTGATAACAAGGATTTTCAGACGGTTCTTGTCGGGGTTGGCTCAAGGGATAGGCAGACGGACGTGGCAATAAAATCAATCGAAGCGCCCTCGCGAATGGCGATTGATACGGTCAGCGACATACAGGTTGTTGTTGCCGGCAGGAATTTGCAGGATAAATCCGTTACCGTCGAGCTGCTCAAAGACGATTTCGTGATAGCGACGAGGGATGTCGGCGCCGAGTCGTTTGATCAGAGCCGTCGAGGGGGCGTCTCGACGACAAAAAACGTGACAGTGGAGTTCACAGTTGGCGCCGACAGACTCGGCAGTCATGCGTTTTCGGCGCGTGCAAAGACGATTGAGCAGGAAGTGAACCGGGCAAACAACGTTCGCAGCACAATGATAGAGATCGTCGAAGAAACCGGACTGAAAGTCCTTTTCTATTCACAGGTGGCCAATTTTAATGTCGGCAAAGTCCGGCAGGCTTTGGCCCGGGACAAGAAGATTCAGCTCGATTTAAGTTTGGATGTAATTAGAACGCCCGCATTGGCCGAGCAGGCTTCGAAGATGAGCGGCTACATCAGGCTGCCGAACGACAGGCGTGGATTCTATGAGTACGACATTATAGTTCTCGGCCCATGCGACATGGAGGTCCTGACAGATTCCCAGGTTGACGGTTTGTACAGTTTCGTTGCCGACAGAGGAGGCGGGCTTATCCTGCTTCCGGGCAAGGCCGACTTCGGGCCAGGCGCCTGGGTGGACGAAAAAGCAAAGGCGCTGATTCCCGTAGTTTTCGATTCCGATTACCCGACGATTTGGCCGAGCAGTCCGGGGCGAATAGAGCTGACAATCGAGGGGATTGACAGCGAGGTGCTTGGCCCGGCGGCGCTGGAAGAGCACGTTGAGCCGGCGTTGCCGTATTACCGGGTCTCAAATAGCAAACCTGCCTCCACGACGTTGGCTTCTATCAAGGATACGCCGGTCATTTCAATTCATCGAGTCGGTCGCGGCAGGGTTTGCCTGCTCAACGCCTCGCAACTTTTCCGGTGGTATCGCGAAGATCTCGAAGGCGGGCTGCTCTACCAGACTATGGCGGGGCTAGCGGCTCATCTGGGTCGAACAACAAGCCGTGAAGCCGGCATTGAATTGTTCGTAGAGCGGGCCGCTGAGCAGGCGGACAAGGTGAAGTTCGAGGCGTATGTTTGTGACAATTCGTTCGATCCTGTTTCCGGCGCCAACGTGCTGCTCAGTGTCAAAGATAAATTTCTGAGCATGGACCACATAGGCCGGGGGCATTACGTTGCCGAAGTTGAGGATTTCAGGGACCAGGCCGTCGTGGCGACCGCCCAGGCTGAAGTCGATGGTGTGTTCCTCGGCGAAAAAACCGTTGCCGTGAATTTGCCGCCGGCCAAAAGCGAAATGACCAATACCGAGCTGGACGAGAAATTCCTGCGAGCGCTGGCAAAAAAGATCAACGGCAAGTATTTCCATGCCGATGACGTCGATGAGAATATTGCGAAAATGTTCGAGGCGCAGACGAGAATGGGCAGTTCGCGCCAAATGACAAGTATCTGGCCCAACTGGCTGCTGTTGATAATTCTCTGCACACTACTTAGCATAAGCTGGTTTCTAAGGCGGGCCGTTGGTCTTGTTTGAAAGGTTTAAGGCCTAACATGAAACGAATGACGATCATAATACTGTTGGCAATGGCGAGCGAATCTGCAACCATCGGGGCACAGAGTGCCAAACTGAATCCGACGGAAAGCCAGAAAACGTACGCGATGATCGTCAGCGGCATAAACAAGAATACGAAGGACCGTCAGGCGAAAGACAAAGCTGTGGCAAATCTCCGCACATTTTTGCTCAACAACGTCGGAATGAAACGTGACCGGTTAGCTGTGCTGTCAAGTAGCAAGTCGCCGGTCAACAAGGACTCAAAAATTTCAACAGACAAGAACCTAAAAGAGCAAGTGAATGCGTTTGCCGCCGCCGTCAATCCTGCGGACAGATTCATATTCTATTATGTCGGCCAGGCAAACATCGTAGCCGGCAAGCTGCGTCTCAACCTGCCGGGCGCCGACATTACGCACGAGCAGTTGGCCGATTGGCTCAGGCCGATTAAAGCCTCTTCAATGCTGATCGTGCTGGACTGCCCCGGCGCGGGCCTGGCAGTCAAAGCGGTCTCCGGACCGGGCCGGGTGGTCGTCGCCGCCTGCACCGCAGACGAGCACTACAGCACACGATTCAGCGAATACTTTGTCCCGGCGCTAATCGATGACAAGAGCGATACTGATAGTGACGGCGAGGTTTCGGTTCTGGAAGCGTTCACGTCCGCTTCGAAGAAGATAGACGATTTGTATCGTCGTCTCGGCTTGCTCAAGACCGAGACGCCGGTGCTGGAAGACAATGCAGACGGCGCAGCGAGCCGGCAGCCCTGGAGGTACAAACAGGACGGGACTGACGGTTTGACCGCCGCGAAGTTCTTTTTTTCAGGTGAGAAATAAGAGGCAGTTCTGTAATGGAGCTACAACAGCAGAAGATCAATAGAAGGCAATTCCTGAAGACATCGGGCGGGATCGTATTAACGGCGGCCGGACTTGGCTCTGCCCACGGAGTGGAAACCTCCGACAGAGGTCCTGACGACCTTGACATGTACGATTTTTTGATGCCAAGAGTCAAATTCACGCACGAGAAAAGGGAAGTGGATCGATGGAATGTGCGTCCGGGCGGGGATGCGAACTTGCTGAGAGAGCTTAGTTCCGTTGTCAGATGCAAAGTCAAGCCGGTAAGAAGGGCATACGATTGGCATCCACAGTGGGCGGCGGAAAGTCAACTCAACGCCGTTGTTACGTTCGACGAATTGAGAGAGTTGGAGAAGTATCCTTTTCTTTTCATGACCGGAGAGAATCATTACAAGCTTGACGGCAGACAAAAGGCCACCTTGAGAGAATATATTCTCCGTGGGGGATTCCTGCTGATGGATGACTGCGTCGTCGGAGACGGCGGCGATTTCTTCTACAAGAGTTCCTACAAGCTGCTGGAGGAAGTTTTCGGCAGCGGAGCCGTCAAATCAATACCGTTACAGCATGAGATATTTCACAACGTGTACGACCTCGGTGAGACGGGTCTGCCTTACATGCAGCTCCTGAGTCCTACGTTCCCACCGGGTATAAGACGCCGGAGATCGGTGGGTCTGCCGCACATGCACGGTCAGAACCACGGGGCCAGAGGAATTTTCATCGGCGACCGCCTTGCGGTTTTTCTAAGCTCCACAGATCTTCACTGCGGCTGGTGCGACAGTCGCGGCAGGACATTTGGCAGGCACAACTACAACAAGTCAATTCAAATGGGGATCAACATTATCATGTACGCTATTTCACACTGAGCCGTCCCCGGTGAAGTGTGTGTGGCATTCCACTGCCAGCCGAAAACGTGCTGGCTCCGCTGCGGCAGATATGCTATAATAAATGCACATTAGTTGACAGATAGCTGCAATTTCACCTTTTTGGGGCCTTCAAGTGGCAAGGACCCAGTATTGGCCCGAGCCATTGGTGAGGAAGGGATTATAAGGTGTTCGGATACATGAGATTCTCGTTATTGGCCCTCGTAGTAAGCGTATCTTTGGCCGGTACTGTGCAGGCCGGCTGTCCCACCGGCGACCTTAACGGCGACTGCCGGGTCGATCTGCTGGATGTGCAGCTTTTTGCCGGGCAATGGTTGAATCCTTCGGACGACTCGGAGGCTGCCGCTGCCGGCGATCTGGACGGCGTTGACGGGGTGAACATGGTGGATTTTGCGTTGCTGGGCCGGAACTGGCTCGAGGTAGGCATACCCCTGACAATCAACGAGGTTATGGCATCCAACCGCAGCTCTCTTCGGGACCCGCAGGGGCAATATGATGACTGGATCGAAATTTACAATTCCGGCACCGATCCAATCAATGTAGGCAACATGTATTTGACCGACGATCTGGAAAGACCGACGATGTGGCGGATTCCGCGGAACGCTCCGGCCGCAACCACGATCCCCGCAGGCGGCTACCTGCTGATCTGGGCCGACGATGATACCGGCGATTCGGGCCTGCACGCAAACTTCAAACTCGATGCTGATGGCGACTATGTAGCTCTTTTTGCCGGCGACGGTGTAACTCTGATCCACAGCGTTGCCTTTGGCAGGCAAACTTCGGACATGTCATACGGAAGCTACCCCGACTCCGATGCCGAATCGCGATTCCTTGCCTTCCCCACGCCGGGAAGGCAAAATGACGGCGCATATCTTGGAGAGGTTAAGGCGCCGCAGTTCAGCCACAAACGCGGCTTTTACGATGCGCCGTTTTCGGTGACAGTCGCCACCGAGACCGATGGCGCCACGATTCAGTACACTCTGGATGGAGCCAACCCTTACGAATCGATCGGGCGATTTCCAACCGGGACGCCTTATACCGGCCCTGTTTCCATCAGCAGGACTACGTGTTTGCGGGTCAAAGCTATCAAGCCGGGCTGGAAACCGTCGGCGGTAAAGACTGCCACGTTTCTGATGAACGTCAGCGAAGCTGCCAGGTCGCTTCCTGCGATCTCCCTCGTGGGCAGCGACAGGACGACGTTCTACGAGCCTGACGGCGTTATGGCTATTGTCGGCGGGTCTTACGCCGGTAACGGAACGTGGACATCGAGCGGCGGCGACAGCCACAACAATCCGATGCGCCGGGGAATGGAATACGAACGTCCCGTCTCGTTCGAGTGGATCATGCCCGGCGACAACTCCGGCTTTCAGGTCAATTGCGGACTCCGGGTCCACGGAAGCGACTATATGCGCCCGCGCTACCGCCGGCAGGACGGCAACTGGACGGGGAACGGAAAGTTTGCCTTTAGACTGTACTTTCGCGGCAGGTATGGCCCGAACTGGCTGGAGTATCCGCTTTTTCCGTTCGAGGTCGAACGTTTCAAGAGTATAGTCCTTCGCGGAGGCCACAACGATAGAGTGAATCCCTTCATCAAGGACGAATTGATGAGACGCCTGCAGAAAGATATGGGTCACGTCGCCAGCGGCGGGAGGATGGCCAACCTGTTTATCAACGGCGAGTACAAGGGCTATTTCAATCCCTGCGAACATATCAAGGATGCGTTTTGTCAGCAATGGTACGGAGGTAATGAGCCTTGGGACGTTATGACCATGAGCGGCCTTCGGGACGGGAGCATCGCCGGCTGGAACGACCTGCTGAATTACGCGCGCAACAACGATTTGTCAAACAACGCGTATTACCAGGAAGTTGGCAGACGGCTCGACATTCCGGCATTCATTGACTATCTGATCTTGCAGCTCTGGAATGCGAATTGGGATTGGCCGCAAAATAACTGGTCCGCCGCAGCAGAGCAGTCGGACAATGGCCTTTGGAGGTTTTTCGTCTGGGATGCCGAGGGCACCATGGAGTCGGGGGATCTTTCTCGGACAGGTTTCGGCGATTTCCCAAGCTGGGTCGCCGGGGCCAAAGGGCTTAACAATCTCCAGACACCAATCGCCTGGCTGTACCGGGCGCTCAAAGACAACCAAATGTTCCGGCAGCTCTTTGGGGACCGCCTGTATAGGCACTTCTACAACGGCGGCGCGCTGACAGCGGCCAATATTACGGCGCGATTCATGGAACTGCACGATGAGATGTTAGGCGTCATTCCCAACATGGACATGTACATTCTGAACGGCTGGGTGCCGAATCGCCTCGATATCTTTTTAGATACCTGCGCCAAAGAAGGTGTGTACACCTCCGGCGGTCCGACGTTCAGCGTTAATGGTCTCGCCCGGCACGGCGGTCACATAGCCGACGCCGACAATTTGACGATTACCAGGACAGGGAGGGTTCACTCGATATATTACACCGTGGACGGTTCCGATCCGCTGCCGCCGGGGACATTACAATCGCCCGGAACTCTCAGCAAGGTGCTCGTGGCCGAACACGCCGACAAGCGGGCGTTTGTTCCGATGCGCGGCGTCAGCGACAACTGGAAAGACGGCCGAGCATTTGATGACTCGGCCTGGTCTTTTGGCGCGGGCACGCCGGGCGCTGTCGGGTATGAAATGAAAAGACCGCCAACTTATACGAATCTGATCGGTCTCAACGTCCAGCCGCAAATGTACCTCAAGAACGCCACCTGTTACATTCGTATTCCTTTTGCTTTTGGCGGCAGCTCCGACGGCCTGGACTCGATGACACTGAGAATCAAGTACAACGACGGTTTTCTCGCTTATATAAACGGCGTCGAGGTGGCCAGACGAAATTTCAGCGGCAGACCGACCTGGAACTCTAATGCCGAGACCGTACGCCCCGCCTCCGAAGCCCTTGAGTTTGAAAGTATCGACATTTCCGCCTCGCTTGGCGCTCTGAAACAAGGCGGCAATCTATTAGCCATCCAAGGCTTGAGTTCCTCGGCCACAGATGTGGACTTTTTTATCTCTGCCGAACTGCTGGCCGACGAAAGTCCTTCCGACGATGACTTGCCCGGCGCAATCCAATACGAGGGACCGTTTACTTTGAGCCATAGTGCCTGCGTCAAGGCGAGGGTCCAGACCGGCGGTACGTGGAGCGCGCTGAGTGAAGCGATCTTTGCCGTAGGTCCGGTGGCCGAGAGCCTGCGAATCACGGAGATAATGTATCATCCTGCTGAGCCTAACGAGGAATTCATCGAGCTGAAGAACGTCGGAGCCGAAACGATCAATTTGAATCTGGTGAGTTTCACAGACGGCATCGATTTCGTCTTCCCGGAATCTGAGCTTGCACCCGGTGAGTATGCCGTGTTCGTTCGGGACGCGGAGACTTTCGCGGCCAGATACCAGACCGTCCGAAACAACATAGACGTCAACGTAACCGGTCAATATGCCGGCAGGCTCAACGACGCCGGCGAAAGAATCAGGCTCCAGGACGCCGCCGGACGTGCGATTCTGGACTTTGACTACAAAGACGGCTGGCGGTCGCTTACCGACGGCAAGGGTTTTTCTCTGACCGTAATAGACTCGGCCAATCCTGACCCGAACAGTTGGGGCGATAAGGACTCGTGGCGCGCGAGTGCATACGTTGGTGGTTCACCGGGGCACGATGACAGCGGCATTATTCCCAATCCCGGCGCTGTAGTTGTGAACGAGCTGCTGGCTAATTCGCCCGGCACTTCGGACTGGATTGAATTACACAACACGACCGGGACCGTGGTCGATATCGGCGGTTGGTTCCTCAGCGACAGCAAGGTTAATCTCTCCAAATACCAGATTGCCGGCGGGACCACGATTAGCCCGTATGGGTATGTCGTTTTTGTTGAGGACCTGCATTTCGGCAACACAAACGATCCTGGCTGCCGGGAGCCTTTTGCCCTGAGCGAGAACGGCGAGCGGCTGTACCTGAGTTCGGCACAAAACGGGGTGTTCACAGGATACCGCAGCGTTGAAGATTTCGGCGATTCGGTTCCCGGAGTGTCATTCGGGCGACACTATAAGAGCAGCACTGACACCTACAACTTCGTAGCGATGGCCCATAATACACCGGGCTCGGTCAACGCCGGTCCCAAGGTCGGCCCGATAGTTATCAGCGAGATCATGTACAACCCCGATTGGCCCGTTGGCAGCCCGTACACTAATGACCAGTACGAGTACGTCGAGCTTCACAACGTCGGCACGGAGCCTGTTACGCTAATCAACTCCGACAACGGTCAGCCCTGGAAGTTCACTGACGGTATTAAATTCACCTTCCCGGACTATCCCGGCGTTACCATACCTGCAGGTGGACATGTCTTGGTGGTCAAGAACATGGATGCGTTTTCCTTAAGCTACTCCCGCGTGCCTGCCGGGATGATTCTCGGCCCCTACGACGGCAGGCTGAGCAATGCCGGTGAGAGGTTGGAACTTGGCATGCCCTCAAATGTGGCGGACGACGGCGAGTATCACTACATCCGGGTAGATAGGGTCAACTACAGCGACGGCTCTCATCCGGATGATAGCCTCGGCTCGATAGACTTCTGGCCGACCGAACCGGACGGCTACGGCGCATCGCTCAAACGCAAGATCCTCACCAATTACGGCAACGATCCTGCCAATTGGACTGCTTCGATTCCTTCTCCAGGTGAGTAAACAACGCTCACTGCCATAAACAGGGCTATGTGCCGGGAGACGGGACAGAAGCGATCCAGTTTTCGGGGTTGTTGCCGTAGTCGGCTGGGACTTTGCGGGTCAAAGACTGGCCGTTGCCGTCTGAATCGATGGGCCACAAGTCTATCGAGCCGGGGACGTCATCCGGATGGGAGCCGTCGCTGTAATTTACCCTGTCGATGCGGATGTAATAGCGCTTGCCGGACTCGTCAATCTCACCGGGCATGCTCAGCTCCAACCTTTCACCTGCATTGCTCAACATGCCGTCGTAGGGGCCGAGAATCGCCTCGGCAGGCACATCAGGGTAACGCCAGGAAAACGCTTCGAGGTCCCTGACGACCAGGATGTATCCTCCGGCAGGGATCGTAACCGGCAAGTCAGCCGGGAAGACAAACTCGATGCCGGAAGTGAATTTCCAGGGCAGGCCTGTTTCGTAGTCGTACAAAGAAACAGGTTCGCCAGTGACGTTGCTAATTTCAATGTACTCGTATTGATCGTCAGTGTACGGACTGTCGATGGGCCAATCGGGGTTGTACATAATCTCGCTGATGACTATCGGGCCGACTTTTGGATCAGCGTTGGCGGAACCTTCCGTAGTGTGATCCATCGCCACGAAGTTGTAATTGTCGGTGCTGCTCTTGTAGTGGCGTCCGAACGATACGCCGGTGGCCGAAGGACCGAAATCCTGTGTGTTGCGGTAGCCTGCCAACACGCCGTTTTGTGCCGAACTAAGGCACAACTGTTCGCCGTTTTCGCTCAAGGCAAAAGGCTGGTGGCAGCCTGGATCGTTCGTATTGTCGAAATTGAGGTTCTGATAGAGAACAAGGTATCCGTTCGGGCCAAGGACCGTTCCGTCTGCAATTTCGTACTTGGCGGGATAATCCTTGCTGTCGCTGAGGAACCAGCCGCCGACATCAATAGCCGTGCCGGTAGTGTTGTATAACTCAATCCAGTCCGAAGCTTCTTCGTGCGAATGTGCCAACAGCTCGTTAATCACCACGGCGCCGGGATTGGGGATGTTACTGCTGTCATCCCGTCCGGGCGAGCCGCCGAAGTAGGAACTTGCACGCCAGAAGTCCTTTTCGTCCCAGGCGTCCGGGTCGGGATTGGCCGGGTCTATTGCCGTCAGAGAGAAACCCTGGCCGTCGGTGATCGAGCGCCAGCCGTCTTTGTAGTCAAAATCCTGTATCGTTTGGCCCAGGGCGTCCTGGAGCCTGATTCTCTCACCGCCGTTGCTCAGCTTGCCGGAGTATTCGCCGGCTATACTGATGGTTGTGCCGTATCGGGCTTCGAAGTCTTCTCGGTCCCGAACGACCAGGACACGTTCGGCGGCGGCAAGCTCGATGCTTGGAAAAGTAAAGTCGATTCCGTTTGTAAAGCTCACCAGGTTCAGATTGATTGTTTCTGTTCCGATGTTTTTCAACTCGATGAACTCTTCGCGCGGGCCCGGAGGATGATACATAATCTCAGTGATGCGCAGATTAGCCGCTTCCGGGCCAATGCCGAAGGTGGCTTCTTTCATCGCGCTCCAGGTGTTGCCGTTCACTGCCCGCGCTTTGATGCGGGTGGTTTCGTTTAGCGTAATCGGTCCCGAATACAGCTCCAAGCCGGGCAAAACAGGGGCGTCGGACTCGCCTGCCGCCGCGACAAGCTCAACGAAAATAAGGAAGTCGGAATCCGCGGCGGAGGAATTCAGGCCCTGGATGGCCAACAGATTGCTGCCCTGCTGCAAAGCGCCGAGTGAATCGGCAATGTCGATGCTCTCTACCTGGACGGCTTCGGCGTCCGGGCGGTCGCCGGCGGCGCCGGAATTCCAGGTGAAGGGATCGGCGACATTTCGTCTGGCTACCTCAGTGCCGTTGATGTAGGCCACAAAGCCATCGTCGTACCTCATGTTCAGTTTCAATGACTTGAGTTCGTCGATGTTGCCGCCGACGGTGAAGGGAATACGGATATAACAACTGCTGCTCCTGTCATACATTTGCGCCTCAATGTCGAGGCTCAAGTATCCTTCATAGCCTGAGTCTCTGTCGTATCCCACCCCGCCGGGACTGCCGGTGGACATGGCCCAACTGCGGTCGCTGAAAGCTGTGGTTTCTTTCCATGCATCGCCGGGCGAACGGATTGGAATTAGCACCCGCTTGTCCGCGTCCTCGGCCACGAGAGTGCCTCCGGGGACTTGCCAGGTTACCGGCCGATACGGATCGGTGCCGTCCAGCGTGTAGTAGATCGTGCCGCGTTCGGCGCTCATCTCCAGGTCCACTCCGTGGTCGAATTGGCCGGTCTGAACACTGAAAGCCGGCGGCGCCGCGGCATGTTCCCTGCCGATCTGCATGTCCATCCAGGTAAGCCGGTCATTAAGCCAGCCCTTCATCCAGGTGATTTCTTCCTGATACGTGTTGGCGATGTACCAGTTCGGCCAGACGTAACTGCCGAGGATTTTCCAGCGTACGAAGTTTCGAGCTTGCGCTTCGTTCAACAGTGTCGCGGCATCGTCTATTTCTCCAAGCAGCCTGCTCGTGGCCAGTAGATTCCCGCGCAGGTCAAACCATCGGTCGGCATAGCGCCGCTGAAACGCCGGGTCCTCGAATAAGCGGCGCCACCAGGGATAATCGCCGGCGCCGATCAGGTCATAATACCAGCCGGTTGGCATCCATCCGTTAAGATAGTCGGCATTGCCGAGCGACAGGTTATAGTCCCAGGCCGGTCCCATGTTTATCTTGCCGCCCCGGTCTTTGAACATGTAGGTGCTGAGCCGAAAACCGTCGATGTTCTTGGTTAGTTCGACCAGGATATGGATATTGATGAATGAATCCACATCGATGTATTTCGCATACCCCACATTGGGATCCTTGAAGTTCGGTCCGTTCAGGGCAACCTCGAACTCGATGATATAACTTCGAAGCCAGTTCTTCTGCGGCTCGGTGATATCATATCCATTCGGATCAACATAGATGAGCTGTAAACCCGTACTGGTGTTGAATGTTGGCTCGCCCGAATCGAGCTTGTCCTTCTTGAAAATGTAGCCCCCGGTAATCTGCGGCTCGGCGTCGTCGGCCGGGTCAAGTGCCTCGATGTCAACGCGATTTTTGTTGCGCTTGATCTTTTCCATCAGCACGTATGCGCCTACGTAATCACTGAGCGAGACCTTCCCGTCGTCGCTATTCAAAAACACCTCGATAAACCTTGTGCGAGAGGCATATTGGCCGAGATCGTTGCTCCAGTTGTACGACAGGTAATTGCGCATCAGCGATTTATCCGAATAGGGTCCTTGCAGGACCCAGTCGGATTCCGCGGGAAAGCCAAGGAGGGAAACGGCTCTTTCCTTGTTGTTTTTATTCCAGGTCTCGAAGTGATATTGTTTCTTTGCAAAACCCGTCGAACTCTTGCCGCGAACGTCGATCCCGATTCTGCCGGTAAAGTCGGGTACACCAGTCAGCCTTATCCGGCCCCTGTCGCCGGTTTCGATGAAGCTGGCATAGCCCAGGGTATGCGCATTCTCGTTGACGCCCTTGCCGAAGGTGTCGATCACAACGATAGGCAGGTTAGAGCTGAAACTACCGACGTCCGGATCGAAGAATGCATAAGTCTGCGTTGGGATGCCGGAGGACTTCCAGCCGGTCTTGACTGCGATCGCCCGCAGAGCCGTGCTTCTGCTTATGGGAACCGACCCGATATATTCCGTCCCGTTTCTGGATCGGCCGCCGAGTTTGCCCGGTTCTGAGCCGTCGGTCGTGTAGAAGATGGTGACATCTTTGGTTTCTGTGGCGATTGTGACCGAGAACGGCGTTTCGTAAAAGCCGTGGTCCCGGCTGAATTTCAAGTCGGCGACCTCGCCAAGATATCCGCCGCTGTTTTCCGCTTCGGGGCTGGGGAAGCCGAAGAAGCGCACCTCATCGTTAGCATCGGGGAATCGACCGAAGGAAACGTCGGCAGACTGGTCGGGAAAGACGATGCTGTCGATCAAGGTTGCTCCGTCCGTATCGAACAGACCGATTTCCTCACCGCCGGCGTTGAGTCTGAAATTCGCGTGCAGGCCGGGATCTGCCGTGTCGTTGTCGGCCCATATCAGCAGATAGCCGCCCGCTGGGATCGTTGTCGCGGCCGGATCGTTACCCGGAACCAGCCATTGGGCGGGAACAGCCAAATCGTCCGTCAAATACATGCCGCCCACGTCCAGAGCATCGACGCCGTAGTTATGGATTTCGATCCAGTCGTCATACTGGCCCTGGGGATCCCGCTTGGAAAGACGGTTGGATGCCATGAACTCGTTGATTGCCAACGGCAGAACTCTCTGATTCAACTGTTCGGCAAAAATCCGCGTATTCGGGTCCAAATCATTCTCTGGGTAGTCGGCCTCCACAGGGCCGATCAGGGATACGGTTGTTACAATGGCGAGCAATGAGATTCTTATACGTTCAGACATTTTCTGCTGTTTCCTCACTGATGGCTTCGGCTACCGGTTCAGGGCCTACATCTGTAACCCCACGTCCGGACTAATCTTAACATATCGAAAGCGGTCAAGTCAATGTTTTTCTTGGCTCATTGTAGTCAAATATGGGTTACAGGCGGCTTTGGAACGTAAGAAGCAGAGTCGTCCTTCTCGTAAACGAATTGTAGATGGGTGACTATCAGCCCTCATGACCCTGGAGGTCACTGGAGGGTCGGCGGCGGGACTAACCGGCCGCTTTTCTGGGCCAGCCGTCTGCCGGAATCATAAGTGCCATAGAACGGCACATTCCCATCCAGCCAGATATATAATTGCCTCAGTTCATCGTCGTGAAGTTTCACGTCCCGGCTGTGAACGGCATCAGCCAAAACCTTTGTCAACGGACTTTCATCGGCCCCTATTCTGCCGGGGCGGGTAACAATCGGCTCGATACTGGCCCCGCCCCACTCGTACCATCTGACAAACGGTTTGAGATTATGATATGACCTGGTGAAGTGCTCCGCCGGCTCGCCGGTCAATGCGATTTTGCTCTTGTTTAGGCCCGGACTGCCGTCGTGACAATTAACACAGTGTTTATCAAGAATGGGTTGAACAAGTCGTGGAAAACTAAAAGGCCGCGTCCCTTCCGGGCCGGTCTCGATTCGTGAAGGTGCTCGCCGCATGGCAAGAGGACGGCTTTTCTGAATCGTCCCGGTCTGATTGCGAGGCTCATGACAGCCCACACACGCCCGCCGTTCGCCCGGCTGCAAATATGTTACCGAGCGCATGGATTGGACCGCTCTGCCATCCTCATCCACAGCCTGGAAGTATAAAGGCTTCTTTGCAGGGGCACGGAAATAGGCTGAGCCGTCCGCCTCGACCGGCACCGTACCCAGCAGCATTCGCGCGCTCTCGGCATTGGCATGGCCTATACGCGGCTCATTGGCGACGTGCGTGCGGCTCTTGGGCAGAACCTGAAAGACGCGCAACTCTACTATGCGGCGATTCTCAGGCATGGGGAAATGGCTCTTACGCACATCGGTCAGCAAGAACTCACCTTCGTCACCCAAATCTTCATCCAGCGTGCCGGGTACGACCGGCGGGACCTCTCGATGTTCGAGCGGGACAGGATACATGGATGAAATGCCCTTTTCCCGGTAGAGCAGCTCCATGTTCCCGAAACGGTCGAAATAGTAGAGGCCTGTCTCGGTATCCTGCTTTACTTTGGGTCCCATACCCGGCAACGGATCAAAGCTGAACGAGACCAGGAAGTAATTCTCCGACAAGGGCCAGGGACTGTGAAAATAGCTGGCGGGCCAGCCCGGTGCCTCGGGAAAACATACTTCCGGGGTCAGCACTTCGATAGCATCAAAGCTGTCTTGGCCTGTGTCGGGATCCAGGGCAATGCGATGCGGGTCGAGCACTACGATCGATCCGCCCACGTCGGCATGATGGGCGCCGGCTAAGAAAACGATCTTGTGCGAATTCGGAATCGCTTTTGGTTGATAACAGGCATTGATGCGCATGGTATAATTGCCGAACAAGGCTATCGGAGCCGAACCATCCGGATTGGCAATCCACAGACCGTGAAAGTTCGCCGCCGAGCGATCCACATAGTCCCAGCGAATATAGACGATGCGCCCGTCATGCAGCACCGAGGGATGCCACTCGCTGGTCTCATGGAACGACAGTGTACGCCGGTGTTTGAATGTCGGATCGAGTCGGTGCAGGGTATGAGCCGGAAGGGGCTCCCAGGGATTATTGCACCGCGTAAAGCCCCCCCGCGCCGACGACATGAACGCCAGCCCGCCGTCCGGCAAGGGACAGGGATCGAAATCGTCATCTGGGCCGCGGGTGATTTGTCTGACGTTGCCGCCGTCGATATTCATTGAATATATGTGGAAACATTTGCGCTGCGTGGAATAATAATCCGGCTTCTCTTCCGCCCTCTCGGCAAAGGCAAAATAGATCGTCCCGGCATCATAAGAGAGAGCCAGTGTCGTATAATTGCCCCGGCCCAATCGATTTGTTGTCAAATCTTGATGCGCGAACGAATAGCCCGGTTGCTCCAGCAAATAAATCCCGCCGCCGGCGATGTCTTCGTAGTCGTAGTAGTAGCCGAGATACTCGTGCAACATCTGGCAGATAAAACGCTTTCGCTTCATAAAGAGGATACGTTTGCCTGCAATCAAGGGATTCTTCAGAGCCATACCGCGTGTCACCCAGCGAATGTCGCGATATAGCCTGGCACGTTCGGCATCAGTCAACTCATCAACGTGCGCAGCGTGTGATCGCAACTTTGCCAGCGCCTGTCTCTCCCGACCAAGCTCAAGCGCATCAGACCTGCGTGAAAGATCGGTAAGTAACCGTTCGGCCGCGAACAATAGAGCACGAATAGATTTAGGCGACGAAACACTTCGGCCGAGGCGCTTTTCCTGGACTTCCCAATCTGCCTCAATAGTCGCTTTGATTTCAGCCGAAAGGATCGAATTGTCCTGCCCTCTCAACGCAGGCAGAAAAGCAACGAACGGCGTCAACACAGCGATTATAAAAAAGGTCTTTGACTCATGGCAATCAAGCACGCGTTCTCTCCTTGCCTGTTCTTGCGGCTTCTCTATACCTTTATTATTATCGAATCAGCCGATGAATGCAACGGAATACTCAGAATCCGGATTTTAACCATTCAAGAGCGTCGCCAATGTCTCTGCGGCTGGATTCTCGATTCCATCTCAGGCTCCACAGCTCCTCGGCTCGCACGTGCCTGACGGTTCCGTCGCCGAAGCAGACATTAACGCCGTCCTTGTGCCGCCTCATGACATAGCATACCATTTGCGACCAGTTGCCTATGTTGTACATTTGCTCCTCGGCCGCCACGCTCGCAGGCGCCGGATGGTCGCTGGTGGGCCAGGCGTTGTTCCATCTTGCGTCTGCAATGAACGGAGTCTCCTTGATGTTCCTGGCATCTACCGTTACCCAGGTCTTGCCGACGTGTGAAGAAGCTCGACTGCCATCCGGCTCGAGCACATCACGAATCCAGGAATTCTCCCCAAAGCTGCCGATCCCCCAGTCGGTGTCCGCCATCCACGCCGCCTGGGTCACATCGATTTGCCAGGCATTGCACGTGTACCCGAAATAGCTCCGAGCTTGAAGACCGGTCGGGTTGCCCGTCGAAACTTTTGTGGCGGCAGGACAAGTGCGCATCTTATTGACGTCGGAATAATACGGGCGCAACGTCTGCATGTACGTAGTGTTGACAGTGCCGCCAATATAGAACGGAAGCTTGGAATTGTAATCCGCTGCATAAAGTTGATAGCACAAGCCCCACTGTTTAAGGGCCGCCATGCAAACTGTTCCTTGCACCTGTTTTCTGGCCATGCTCAGCACGGGCGTCAGTATGGCCATCAGCAGCGCTATGATCGCTATCACCACCAGAAGCTCTATTAGAGTAAAGCCTTTGGGCCTGGCCATGACAGGTCTCCTTGTCGTTGAGAGAATAGTGTTTCTCAGGCAGCACTTCATTTGAATCCGGTCCTGTCTGCTTCCGGCATTGCTTTGTATATCATATCACAGCCAATGGAGTCGAGGCAAATCAATTCGTCGTGCGTATTGCGTCGTGAGTGATACTCCCTAAGGGACGCCTTACGGCGGACATACGCTATACGAAATTTAAGATTTTCGATTGACGATTGCCCAATGTCTCGAATACAATCGCAAATCGGAAATCGGCAATCTCAAATCCGCTATACGCTATAGAAAGGTAAAAAGTGAAAAGTAAAAAGAGAAAACTTTTGCCTTTGACCTTTTTCCTTTTGCCTTTTCACATTCTGCTCCTGGTCTCTTTTACGGCCTCCGCATTCGCTCAGGATCGGGTGATTTGGGCCATCGGAAAATCCGACAACAGCGCGGCGGAGTTTGCGTTGGCGCCGGCAGGCTTTGCCAAATTCTTAGAGAAGGATTTCGGCTGGGAAGACCGCTATTTTCTCATCGGGCATTCGCAGGTGGAAGAAGACTGGCCCTACATTATGCCGGGACCGGCCGACAGTTGGGGCGGCACCAGCGGTACGGCCGGCCGCCGCACACATGTGCTCAATATTCTTTTCGGGCTCCGAGAAGCCCCGGCGAGTGACAACTGGAAGCTGATCGTCGATCTACTCGATACTCACACAGAAAGACCGCCCTTGCTCAAGGTCACCGTGAACGGGCACGCCGCGAAGTTTCTCCTGCCGAAAGGTGGTTCGGAGACCTCCGCGACCGGGAGCATAGAATCATCCAGGGAGCACGTGGTTGAAATTCCAGTCAAATCAGGCGTTATCCGCAAAGGCGGCAATGAGATCAGTCTGGCAATTCTTTCCGGCAGTTGGATGGTGTTCGACCAGGTGCGACTCGAAGGGCCTGAAGGCGTTGTCAAGATGCCAATTCGAGATGTCTTCATTCGCAATGTGCGGGCCGCTGATTATGAAACGGTTGAGGCCGGCCGGAATGCGCAGCCGCTGCTGATCGACGTCGAGCACATCGGCCGAGAGCCTGAACTCAGCGTACGGATCGATGGCAAGCGTATCTTCAAGGCAACTGTTGAGCAGGACCGTTACACGTTCGAGGCGCCGATGCCGGTAGTTTCGACGCCGACGACCAGCCGCTATGAAATTCTCGTCGATGGCGACGTGCTGGAGAAAGGGATTGTGCGCCGCTCCCCACAGCGACCAATCACACCGGCCGAATACGTGGACACGCGGATCGGCACTGCACACTCACGATGGATGATCGCACCGGGGCCCTGGATGCCGTTTAGCATGGTGAAGCTGGGCCCGGACAATCAGAACACGGGATGGCAGGCAGGCTACGAGCCGAGCTTCGAGAACATCGGAGGTTTCAGCCATATTCACGAATGGACGATGGCCGGAGTTTGTATGATGCCGACGGCCGGCCCGCTTGAAATACGTCAGGGCCGCCAAAGCGATCCCGATTCGGGCTATCGCTCGCGTTTCGACAAGTCCACCGAACAAGCGCCTATCGGCTATTACTCGGCCGACCTGACGGACTACGGAATCAAGGCCGAACTGACTTCCACCACGCGCTGCGGCTTCCATCGCTACACGTTTTCCAGAAAAGACGTCTCGCGCGTGCTGATAGATCTGCAATTTGGCGCCGAGTATGCGCTTCAACTTCAACAGGCTAAAATCTCCAAGGCTGACATTCATCGGGTCGAGGGATTGAGCACATATCATTCCAGGTGTTGGGGGGCGGAAGGACTGCAGGATTATACCGTCCATTTTGTCATCGAGTTCGACCGGCCCATCAGAAAATTCGGAGTTTGGCAAGACGACGAGGTCAAATCGGATGCCGACTATCTCGAGGCCGGCGCCGTCAAGGACGCCGGCGCCTTCGCGGAATTTGACACGAGCGGGAATCCGGTCGTTCAGGCCCGCGTCGGTATCTCCCTTGTGAGCATTCAAAATGCAGCTCTGAATCTGAAGACCGAAGTGACCGAACGCTTCGGATGGGACTTCAATGCTGTGCGCACCAATCACCTGAAGTCATGGAATGATTTGTTAGGGCGCATCGAAATTCACAGCTCCGATCGCCGAGAGAAGGTTCGCTTCTATAACAACCTCTACCGGTCGTTCTGCCGCAACGTCTGGAGCGATGTAAATGGGCAGTGGGTTGACGGCATGGAAGAGGTGCAGCAGTTGAAAGACCCGGACGAGGTCGCACTCGGGTGCGATGCCTTCTGGAACACGTTTTGGAATCTCAACCAGCTCTGGAACCTTGTCGCTCCGGAGTGGTCGAGTCGCTGGGTGAAATCACAGTTGGCCATGTACGACGCTCTCGGCTGGCTTGCCAAAGGACCGGCAGGTATGGAATATATTCCCGTAATGGTCGCCGAGCACGAAATACCGCTGATAGTTGGGGCCTATCAAATGGGCATTCGCGACTTCGACGCAGAAAAGGCCTTCGAGGCGGTGTGTAAAATGCAGACGAGTCCTCCGGAGAAGATCGGGGGCGGCCTTGCCGGAAATCGCGACATGGAGGCATATCTGGAGCATAAGTACGTACCTTCCGACAAAGGACGGTTTTCCAACACGCTCGAATATGCTTACGACGATTGGGCTGTCGCGCAGTTCGCCAAAGCTCTCGGAAAAAGCGACAAATATGCTGAGTTTCTCGACCGCTCAACATGGTGGCGCAATGCCATCGATCCGGAAACGGGATTCGCCCGCCTTCGCAAATCGGATGGCCGCTTCGAGGAGGATTTCGATTCTTTCAAGTCGGGTGCCAATAAGCAATACGTCGAGGGAAATGCCTGGCAACTGACTTTCTTCGTCCCCCAGGATGTGCCGGGCCTTGCCAAAATGATCGGCATCGACCGCTTCCGCAAGAGACTCGAATGGGGTTTCGAAGAGTCGTACAGGTGGCGGTTCAATGCACCCCAGGACCAATACTGGGACTATCCCATTATGCAGGGCAACCAGCAGTCCATGCACTTCGCCTGGCTTTTCAACTGGGTAGAGCGTCCCTGGCTGACCCAAAAGTGGAGCCGGGCAATCACGCAGCGCTACTACGGCAACGGATTGGCCAACGCCTATCTCGGCGACGAAGACCAGGGGCAGATGAGCGCCTGGTTCGTCATGACCGCGCTCGGACTTTTCCAGACCGACGGCGGTTGCCGGGTAAGCCCCATTTATGAAATCGGCAGCCCGCTATATGAAAAGATCGTCATCCATCTGGGTAAACGCTATGGTCGAGGTGCAACGTTTGTGATTGAAGCCCGCAACACATCTCGTAAGAACAAGTATGTGCAGGCTGCAAAACTCAACGGAAAGAAGCTCGATACCTTCTGGTTTCCTGCGAGCGAACTGCTCAAAGGCGGAGAGCTGATCCTCGAAATGGGCCCCGAACCAGGACAGAAATTTTGAATTGAGAATTTAGAATTCTCAATTCTCACTTGGACTGCTGGTGGGTATGAAATTCGGATGAAGGTTGTTATAATATGCATAAGGATAATTTTCGGGAGTCCGGCCAATGAAAACGAAACTTTCATATCTTGTGCTTGTCTGTACGTGTGTTGCTTCAATAGGTGGTGTATCTGCCGCCGGAGTTGAGATTGAGAATGGCGTCGGCTCCGGATTGATCGGGCATTGGGCGTTCGATGATCTGACGGAAGGAGTGTCAAGGGATTCTGCCGGGATCGGGCTTGACGCAACCGTCCGGGGCGATGTTTCGTCAGAGGATGGAGTTTTTGTAGCGGCGGCACGTCTCAAGGGGCAACATGCAATCCGCATAAAGGCCAATGATGCGTTCGGAAATCTGACATCAATTACTATCTCGGCATGGGTAAGTCCAAAAGAGCTTTCCGGTTATCGAGAGATATTCCGCAAGGAAGACGCCGGCAGGCGGATTCTTTTTTCATTTCAGAACGGGGGCCGGATATTGTCGCTGGGGCTGAACGTGCAAGGCTCAGGTTACGAAGAGCTGGATGCGGCGGTCCAACCGGCATTGCTGACGGATCTTCAATGGCATCATGTGGCGGGGACTTTTGACGGTGAGAAAATGCGAGTTTACCTGGACGGTCTTGAAATCGGCTCAAAGAAAAAGCCGGGACGGATTATTTCCGGCGGGCGCGCCGATGCGTTCATAGGATCGCTGGCAGGTAAAAGTGAGTTTTTCCAGGGATTGATAGACGATCTGCGGGTATTCAACATCGCGCTGACCGGCAATCAGATCGCCGGGCTATATGAAGAAGGCCTGTCGTCGATCCGGACGAAGGTTGAGGCGTATCGAGAGCAGGCTGAGGATATATATCAAGAGAAAGCAACATTTGCCGAAACTATGGCTGCGACACGGAGGAACTTGAGAGACAAGAATGTGCCGGGCGTTTTGATGAGGCTCGTGCAGGCAAAGCTGGCTGCGAGATTCTCCACCGAGTGCGCCGATTTCTCCGAAGCGACAAACAGCCAGCCTTTCGAGTATTTAGCCGCGGCGGACAATTCGTGGAATTCAAGTAGGGCCGAACATCTAATAGACCTTATGACCGAGTATAAGCCATTGACGGAGCGGCAGTGGGCAAGGCTTACCAAGACCGAGCGCGAAAACTGGAAGCAAGTCGAGCAACTGACAACAAAACTTGAGCGGCTAAAGGATATGGGTGAGGCTGGAACGTACGAGGCGGACTGGATCGATCTTATGCTTGAGGCCGGGGCGCAGGTGGTACACAGGCCTGTGCGGTATGAAGCGGTGGCGCCTTATGTAAAGCCCTATACTCCCCAAACGCGGGATTACTCGGCGAAAGAAGCGGAAGATATATTGTGGCGGGATTGGCTGCATCAGGTGGACGGCACGGTAACGGCTCAGCGCATAAAGAGCGAGATAGGATGGACCAGAGAAGTTGCCGCCAGGATTAAGCGGAATTATCCGGGCCGGGTCGATTTTTCACAAGAGTTGTCCGACCTCAGAGCTTTGGAAGCCGGAATGGTCAACGGCGCGGATGAGCAATTGTATTACGCGGTGCGAAGTATCAAACGCCGGATAATGTTCGGCGATCCCGTTGTTGATTTTGACAGTGTCTTGTTCATCGATATACCGTTTCCGGGAGGATCCGAATGGCCCCATGAGACGCGCCATCGACTCGGCTATATGGCGGTGCCGGGCGGCAGACTGCTTACCCTCAGAGGACTTTCCCTGGCGGGTCATCTAACAAAACTGATGCCGGTCGAGCCTTTGCACGGCACCTTCTGGCGGCCCGACCTGTCATTCGATGCTAAGCGGGTGGTTTTCTCATTTCATCCGGCTAACGAAAAGAACTTTCATCTCTACGAGATAAATATTGACGGCTCCGGTTTGCGGCAGATTACCGAGGGCATCTACGACGACGTCGATCCGATCTACCTTCCGGACGACGAGCATATTGTCTTTGCCAGCACGCGCGGTCACAATTATGTTCGTTGCATGCCGCCGACGAATTCGTTCGTGCTGACGCGGTGCGACCTCGACGGCGGGAATATGTATATCATTTCCCGCAACAACGAGCCGGACTATCTGCCCTCGCTGCTCGGTGACGGCCGGGTGATTTATACCCGCTGGGAATACACCGACAAACCACTCTGGCGAGCTCAATCGCTTTGGACGATGAACCCGGATGGGACGCGTGCCGCTACTTTCTGGGGCAACCAGAGCGTGTGGCCCGATCTTCTCAAAGACGCCCGGCCGATCCCGGGCAGTGACAGGGTAATGTTCACCGGCTCTGCACATCACAACTGGTTTTCCGGCAGTATCGGCATTGTTGACACGCGAAAAGGTCTTAACTTCCCAGGCGGCCTTACGAAAGTGACGGCAGAACTCGAATGGCCCGAATCGGGCAACGGCCCTGTCGATCCGATAGAGTCTGAAAATTACCATAAGAGCGGAGACTATCGCGCCTACCAGACGCCTTATCCGTTGAGTGAAGACGTGTTCCTTGTCTCAGCCGACAGGGCCGGCAAGTTTGTGCTGTATCTGATGGATACGATCGGCAACAAAGAACTGATTTACGAGGGTGCGCACAACATCTTTCATGCCATGCCTCTTAAGCCCCGCCCAAAGCCTGCCCTGATGCCGGACGCCGTGCGATGGCCCGCGATGGCCGAGCGCCATGCTCCCGCCGGAGGTATTATATTCAGCAATAACGTTTATCATAACGCTCCGGCCAGGCTCAAGAGCAAGGCAAGTTATCTTCGTATTCTAACAATGGACGCCAAGACGTACAGCTACTGGTACAAACGGCCCTACGCATCGACCGGGCCGGTGGTTTCGATGGTGTCTTCCGAGGGAGTCAAACGGATACTCGGAACGGTCCCGATTGAAGACGACGGTTCCGTGCATTTCAAGGCGCCCTCAGGCAAATCGCTGTATTTTCAATTGCTCGACGACAAGTACCGGGCGTTACAGACAATGCGTTCGATTTCCGGAGTGATGCCGGGCGAGACGAGAGGGTGCCTGGGGTGTCACGAGATGCACAGCGTAACTCCGGCGACAAAGACCAATGCCAAGGCGCTGCATCGTGCTGCCTCGAAAATAGTTCCGCCGCCCTGGGGGGACGAGTCGATAAGTTATATGCGGTTCGTTCAACCGGTTCTGGACAAATACTGCGGCCAGTGCCATCAGGGCGACGGCGAGGCGCGGGACAAACTGGACCTTACGTATCGCGGCGACGGCCTTTTCAAGGAACCGTATGTGCTGTTGATCGGCAATCCTACGTGGGGGGCGGCTTATCATCCTCCGGATAATCCGCCGGCAGGATTCGGGATCGCCGATACGATACTGGTCGAGGCGTATGACCAGCGCGACCCGGCTGCTTATGTGACGCCGGAACCGATGACCAAGCTGTCGTACAAGAGCCGTCTGATTGACATTGCTTCGAGTGGAGAACATTACGATGTGAAGGTTGACGAACTGAGCCGGCGAAAGCTCATCGCGTGGGTCGATACTATGTGCCCTTACCGCGGCGACGAGGAGGTAAGGCAAATCGATGACCCCGAGTTTCAGGGTATCGACTGGCTGGCTATTCGACCGCAGATCAGGAATGCACCTGTGGTAGTAAGACCCGGGCCAATAAATAACGGTTCCTAAAACATCATTGAAAGAATTTCGGTCCTTAAAGACTCAGACGATTACAGGAAAGGAGAGAATACTATGTATCGCAATATTGTGACAATGATAATTATGCTGTATGCGTTGGTGGTATGTCCCGTTTCTGCTAATGTTCCACGCGGAGTAAACCTTGCTAAGCTGGATAATTGGGACATTGTAATAGTAGAAAACGCTTCGCCAAGTGTAATTTACGCTGCTGAAGAATTCCGAAGCCATTTTTCTCAGGCAAGCAACATTCACCTGCCGGTTGTCAGCAAATCCGAACCCGCTACGGACGGACGGCATCATATCTATATTGGTTCAAGCCCCGCTATGCGCACCAGCAACGTCGGTTTCAGCACAGACGAGTTTGGGCAGGAGGACTTTCGCATTATTGTACGAGATGATAACATTGCGATAGCCGGCCAATCGCAGGCGGAGACACGGGGTACGCTCTATGGTGTTTATACTTTCCTTGAAGATTACCTCGGCGTGCGATTCCTCACAGTTGACCATACGTATGTGCCCAAAATAGGGACGTGGCGCCTCGTCGGGCCGTTGGACCGTTTTTATCATCCGCCTCTGCGTTTTCGCTGGAGCTATTACGGAGAAACCAACAGAAATCCTACCTTCGCTGCTCGAATTCGTGTAAATACCGTTACTGCCGACGCAAAGCTGGGCGGCAAGACAGGACTGAAACTCATAAACCACAGCTTTCACCAGCATCTCTCATCGCAAAAATACGGAAAGGAGCATCCGGAGTATTTCGCCCTGATCGATGGTGAGCGCAAACTGGAGATGGGGGGTGGAGGGCCGGAATTGTGTCTGACCAATCCAAATGTCCTCCGGATCGTTACCGATTCGGTCTTAGATGCTATCAAGAAAAATCCTAATATGGAGAACATATCAGTTAGTCAGAACGACAATGATAAATACTGTCGCTGCTCCCTTTGTGCCGCCGTTGACAAGCGAGAAGGCACGCCAATGGGCTCGCTGCTGACATTTGTCAATGCAGTAGCAGATGAGGTAGCCAAGGAGTATCCGGATGTAATGGTAGGTACATTGTCTTACTGGTATTCGCGCAAGCCGCCCAAAACGATCAGGCCCCGGCCAAATGTTCAAATCCAATTGTGCAGCATTGAGTGCTGTGTCTTGCATCCTATCAACGATCCAAAATGCAAGAAAAATGTACAGTTTTGCCAGGACCTGGCCAACTGGGGTAAAATGTGCGACCATATTTCTATCTGGAACTATAATACTAACTTCAGGAATTATTTGCTTCCGTGTCCGAATCTGTGGGTCATAGAATCGAATATCCGGTACTTTGCGGCTAACAATGCGATAGGGATATTTATGCAGGCGGCGGGCAATGCTCTCGGGGCCGAGCTGTCCGATTTGCGCAATTACGTGATGGCCAATCTACTATGGGATCCGACCAGAAGTGGCCGGAAGCTAATAGATGAATTTATTGATTTGCACTATGGCCGCGGAGCCGAACCAATTCGGCGATTTATCAATCTGACTCACGAGACAGCGCTGGCAAGCGGGCTGCATCCGAACTGTTTTGGCAGGGCGAAGGATTATGCAATCGATGAAGCCATTACTCAGGCAGGTCTTGAAGCTTTCGCAGAGGCGATGAAATTGGCCGAAAACGAGACAGTTCGCGCTCGAGTGGAAAAGGCTTCGATCTGCGCGCACCGGGCCGCCATCGAACCAATCTGGTATATCAAGGATAACTCCACGGTTGATCCCGCCCTGGCCAGGCGAATGCAACCGCTGGTCAAACGCTTCCTGGAGTTGTGCAAGAAATATGGTGTAACCAATGTTAGTGAAGGTGGAGGAATCGAGGCCGAGAGTGAACGACTCAAACGCATCGTCGGACTGTAAGGCCCTCCAGGCTGCGATGGCTTCGGACTCCTCGTCGGCCCGTCCCGGACCTTAGCCGGTTGTTGTAAGCGGTTGTTGATTTGTCTGAGAATGTAAGCAAAGAAAGATCAGGTTCTTGAAAGAGCCGGGAGGTAAGAATGAACTGTCTATATTTAGATATCAAGTCAAGAATCTCTGTTCTATTGTCGATGGTAATAGTCGCCTTTTGCTGCACTGTGGTCAACGCCGAAGGACAAGTGAAACTTGTGTCGGTTAAGCCAACCGTATTCTTTGTGCGCAAGGACAATGCTCTCACTCAGTCAGGCGAGGCAACGGTGAACAACTTGTCACAAGAGCAGGTGAAAATCGTCCTGCAATCTCAAATCTCCGGCGGAAGGACCACAGAAATATCTGCAACCGTTCCTAAGGGCCAAACGACAGTGAGATTCCCCTTCGCCGATGTGAACAAACCTACGCTGGTCAATTTCATTCTCAAAGTCGAAGGCAAAGAACAGGATCGCCACAGCATGACCTGGCGACCACAGAGAAAATGGCGCGTGTATTTTATCCCTATTACACACCACGACCTGGGCTACACCGACACAATCGAAAACGTCCTTAACAGATACGCCGGCTTTTATGATGACATCCTGAAGTTCTGTCGCGAGACCGACGACTGGCCCGATGAGGCAAAGTACCGCTACACCGCCGAGGGCGCCTGGGCCATGCAGCACTTCGTCGAAACCAGAGACACAGAGAGCATCGAAGAGTTGGGCAAATACGTCAAACTAAATCGAATTGAAATCGGCGCTCTGATGGGAAACGAAATCAGCGGCCTATGCAGCCACGAGGAGCTTGTTCGTCTGATGTACCCTTCATTTCGAATGGCCCGTCAATTCGACGGTCAAATCCTCACCGGTTCGATCACCGACGTGCCGGGTCTGAGCTGGGGGCTGCCCACCGTAATGGCGGGCGCAGGCGTAAAATATTTCTTCGCAGGCCTGCCGACATATTTCGAATGGGGCAGAAATGACATCCACACGTTCTGGGACGAATCTGCCGTACTCCGTCACGGCAGGCCGGACGCGTTTCGCTGGCAAGGCCCCGACGGCGAATCCGTCCTGGTTTACTACCAGGGCACCTACGGTTTCTTCGGAGATGTTACAGGTCCGCATTCTTATAAGTACGTGATGGACAGACTGCCCGGCGAGCTTGAGAAGATGCAAAAAAGCGATACGCCCTTCAGCGTGATGCGATATATTCACAACGGCGTCGACAATTATCCGCCGGACATGAAGATCAGTGAAATTGTCCGCCAATGGAATGACAAATGGGCTTATCCCAAACTGATCGTCGGCACGAACACCATGTTCTTCGAAGAATTGGAGAAGCAGTGCCCCGACATTCGCACATTCAGAGGTGAATTGCCGCATACCGACTATGTTGTCGGCGCACTCTCGACAGCCAGGGAAACAACAATCAACCGTCTGGCACATGACGCACTTGCCCGTGCCGAGAAGCTGGCCACCGCCGCGTCATTGGCCGCGGACGCATCTTACCCGGCCGACGATATCCGCAAGGCCTATGACGATATGATGCTCTACGACGAGCACACATGGGGCAAGGCTTACCCGGCGGGTAAGCTGCAGGACTGGGCGTGGAATGAAAAGAGTCATTACGCCTATCGCGCGGCGGGTCTGACGCAACAAATCACTAACGCAAGCATCCAGCATCTCGTCAACAGTATCGAGCGAGAAGAAGACGGCCATTACATCGTCGTGTTCAATCCGCTTTCGTTCACCAGAACGGACATCGTGCGCGTCCCGAAGTTTCGAGGCTCAGGATTCGAGATCCATAATCTGAGTTCGCCGGGCACGGGTTCCGAAGTTTGTCAATACGTCGATCTGGCCGGTCCGCAGTCGGCGGTTCCTTATGCAGCCTATCGGCACGCCCGGGGTCAGTTCGAGCCGCATGAACTCCGCGATCTGGTTTTCGTGGCGAAGGATGTTCCACCGCTTGGTTACAAGGTATTCAAAATCGGCGGTAAGCCATCCGGTAGCCCCCCGAACAATGTGACAGTGGAGTCAAACGCACTGGAGAGTCGCTTCTACAAAATAACAATCGACCCAAGAACCGGGGGAATCAGCAGTATATACGACAAAGAGTTTAAGCGCGAGCTTGTGGACGATGGCGCGCCTCATAAAGTCAACCAATTCGTTATGCGCTGGATTCAGAGCGGCAAGATTGAAGGACCTACCAGCGTGACTGTTCAGAAAGGGCAGACCGGTCCGGTTTGTGGAAGTCTCATCATAAACGCTCAGGGGTCCGGTTGTCCTCAAATAACGCAGGAGGTCATCCTCTACGATCAGATCAAGCGAATTGACTTTGCCAATCGCATATTGAAAGACTCCACGCCGTTGCAGGAAATCTACTTCGCATTCCCGTTCAGGATGGACAAACCTGATTTTCGATTTGAAGGCAGCAATTCCGTGATAAAGCCGTTCCGCGACCAGTTCCCCGGCTCAAACACGAACTACTATGCCGTCCAGCACTGGGCGGACGTCTCCGACGGACAATTCGGCATCACTTTGTCGCCGGTCGAATCGCACCTGATCGAGTTCGGCGGGCTGTGGCCCAACTACTGCTCGCAGGCACACCACGGCATCGACCCGCCCGGCTACGGAGCCGCTTTCGTAACGTCGGAACAAGTCACAAAAGGCCATATATACGCGTTCGTCATGAGCAGCAACTTTAGAACAAACTTCCAGCCCGTCCAGCAAAGCGAGATACTCTTCCGCTATTCTTTGACCACGCATGAAGGCGATTGGCAGAAGGGCAATTGTGCCCACTTCGGCTGGGCCACCGCCAACCGGTTCATCGTAGATGATGTTCACGGCAGGAAAGACGGTCCTCTTGCACCGGATACCATGAGCTTTTGCTCGGTTGATAAGCCCAATGTGCTGCTGACAACCCTCAAACGTGCCGAGGACGGCGCCGGCATCATCATCCGCTTGATTGAAACGCAGGGCAAGCCAACGACGGCGTCGGTGACATTGCCGCACATCTCAGTTACAGAAGCTACAATAACGAACCTGGTTGAAGCAAACAAGGCCCGAGTTGTGTTTACGGAACATGAAATACAGGTCGAACTTAAAGCATTTGGTATAGCAACAATCCGCATAGAAACATATTGACACGACCGGCAGGCGCAATGTACTGTAATTACGTTAGCGCAGCCAAAATTGAATTCTATCGACGAGCCACCACTCAATGGACATAGTGGCAACAATTTAAATCGGAGATATATTACATGGAGCTCAAAGGCAAAGTCGCGGTCATCACGGGAGCATCGAGCGGTATAGGTGAAGGTACCGCACGCGAATTGGCCGATGCGGGCATGAAGCTGGTGCTCACGTCCCGCCGCAAACAGTTGCTCGACAAAATCGCCGCACAGCTCGACACGGAAACAACCACTATAGCCGGCGATATTACCGATGAATCGTTACCACAGAAGCTGATTGACACGGCGGTGGACAAGTTCGGCTCGTGTGACGTTGTATTTAACAACGCGGGCGTGATGATTGTCGGCAGCGCCGAGGACATTGACCTCGAAGCGGTGTGCCGGATGGTGCGCATCAATGTAGAGGCTGTCTATCGATTGGCGATTGTTGCGATGCGCCACATGGTAAGCAAAGGCGGCGGCTACCTGATCAATACGTCGAGCATCCTTGGCACGAAGGTGCGACAGACAACCGGCGCTTACGCGGGCACGAAGTATGCCGTCGAGGCACTGACCGAGGACCTGCGCATGCAGGCGGCCGGTACGGGTGTGCGCGTCTGCGCCCTCGAGCCGGGCCTTGTCGAGACACACCTCCAAGATCACTTTCCGGTTCACCCCAAAGACATGCTCAATATTAAAGCCCTTGTTCAGCCGGCAGACATCGGCCGGGCGATCCGCTTTATGCTCGAACAACCCGATCACGTGGCGATCCCGCGCATTCTCGTGATGCCTACGGACCAGGGAATGTAGATGATGGTTAAATGCAAAAAGTATAGCGTTTAGCGTATAGCGAATAGGTCCTTATCCGCTATACGCTAACGCTGCACGCTCGTTTTGATATTTCACTTCTCCCTGCTATCGATATAACCGAATGTCGTCAAACAACATAGTACCTGCACCGCCGGAAGTCGCTGCGCCCGGGGCGCCGAAACCTATAGTGATGCTGGTAACATTGGTCAGGTCCACGCCCATATCCGCAAATTTCTGCAGAGAGATAGTCCATTCCGTCCAGGTGCCTGTCTGTGCCGCACCGGAATCGTCGTGGTACACCGGCGCACTGCCATTGAGAGCAACGTACATTGGCTCGGGGGCATTAGCCGAGTCGCCGTTGAACCAAAGTGACAATGTCACAACGCCTTCATTCGTCCAGTTACGCAGGGAAGTTAACGTTAAGGTTGCCTGCGAACTCTTGAGGTTGTTGTCGTAGGAATATGGCATCGACTGCGTACCGCCGTGAACATTACTTCGATTTGCAAACGGAGGATTCAAGTTGCCAATGACGGATCCGTTTGTTGTGGTTCCATAGCCATCGATCCACGCCACGTATATCCTGTTGCTCCCCGGCTCGCCTTCTTCCAGGTCGTTGTAGGATTCAATGTCGTCCACGATAAGGTAGTCGGCTACCGTAAAGCTCCAGACTCTGCCCTCGCTGACCGTCGCGTCGGCATTATACTCATCGATGCGCCAGTAGTAAGGTCCGCTGTCCCATTCGAGGACTTCGGACGGAGTATAGACGGCGCCACTCTGCCGGCCCCGATAAACGTCCGGTGTGTCGGTTGCATCGGCGTCGGTGACGGCATCCTTGTCAGTGCCGAAATACACATCATGCTCAGACGCCTTGTCTCCCGGTGACCAGCTAAGAGGTGTTGCCGTAATGACGTCCGGCGTTGAACCATCGGGCGGACTCGGGTCCCATGCGAGCATGGGATCGCCTCTCATTGTCTGCTGAATTTCCTGGACTGTCAGCACGCGGTCGTAGATGCGAACATCATCGACCAGTCCGTCCCAGAATTCAGCCGCGTCGTTGACCTGGCGTCCAATATGGGCGCGGCCCAGGGCCAGGTTCCAGGTCTTTGCTTCCGAAGCCACTTCAATACCGTCGGTGTACAGTCTGGCCCTCGTTCCGTCATACGTCAGGCAGATGTGGCGCCAGACACCCACTTGCCAGAAATCACTCAGCAGGATATCATCGCCGTAACCTCCGCCGTAGAGGCTCGTGCCGTTTATGCCGATGAACATAGCCAGGCCGGTGCCCGCCGAGCCATAGGCGGCGATCCAGCGCCATCCACCGGCAACCGAATCGGTTTTGCCCCATCCGCACATGCTCCGGGCGGATGTACCCGCCGGCAAACCCGACGTATTGACAAAATTGACGTAGTCGTCGCCTCCATCAAGCTCCAGCGCGTCGCCGTCTTGCCCGCTCACCCACTGCGGACCGCCGGTAAGTGTGCCGTGATTTCCGTGGCCCGACCAGTCCACAACAGTCGTGCCCCGGCCCTCGTCGAGCTTCCACCAGCAAACGAGGTTCGGGTCCTGAACAGGTATGTCGGGCAGAGTTCTGAAACTCCAGACGTCGCCTCTGTGTGTTGTGACGGCATCGAACTCATCGACCCGCCAGTAGTAAGTCGCATCTAATTCAAGGGCGCCGGGAATATATGTTGTACTTGTCACCCGTACACCCTGGGTGGCGTCGTTTACATCGTCAAAGGTCTCGCCGAAGTACATGGTATGCAATTTCGCGCCGAAACCTGCCGTCCAGCCGAGAGTCGGATTCAAGTCCACAAACCTGGCGCCGTCGCCCGGATCAGGGTGGTAGGCCTTTTTGGGCGGGACCGTAAAGCTCCAGACGTCGCCCTTCCAGGGACTGTTTGGGTCAGCCTCATTGACCTCGTCGACTCGCCAGTAATAAGTTGTGCCGGGGACAAGACCGTCCGGATACGGGAATCCCGGGAAGCCTGCTACGAAATGCGTCGTGCCCTGATTACCTTGAAATGTACCGCCGGCGCCATCGTTCACGTCATCGAGGTTCTCGCCGAGATATACATCGTGCGAAACGGCATAACCTCCCGGCGTCCAGCTCATGGTCACCCACGTGTCCGGATGGATGTCGCCGTCAGCGGGATCAGGCCTGGTGGCCTTTGAAATAGCCGCCAGCTTTGTTATCTCTGCTGGCGAGAGAACGTAGTCATAAATGCGGACATCATCGACCAGGCCATCCCAGAACTCGGCCGCGTCATTGACCTGGCGCCCAATGTGCGCCCTGCCCAGCGACAGGTTCCAGTTTTTCGTCTGCGAGTCCACTTCGACACCGTCGGCGTACAATTTGGCTACGCTTCCGTCATACGTCAGACAGATGTGGCGCCAGACATCCACCTCCCAAAAACCGGCCTCCAGGACGTCGTCGCCGTAACCTCCACCGTACAGGCTCGTGCCGTTCATGCCGATGAACATAGCCAGACCGGTGCCCGCCGAGCCATACGCGGCGATCCAGCGCCAACCGCCGGCAACCGTATAGGTCTTGCCCCATCCGGCCATGCTGCGGGGGGACGTGCCGGCCGGCAGCCCTTGTGGATTCCCAAAATCAACGTATTGTGATGCCGCACCATCCAGCACCAGCGCGTGGCTGCCCACCATTGCGTCCGTTGTGAATTCAGGATCGTTCATCAGCGTTCCATCAATGCCGCCGACTGAATCCGTCGCATCGTTATCCAGCCGCCAGTGAGCGACCATTGTCGCACCTTCGGCGCCGACAGACACGCCCAACACAAACAGAAAACAGATTGAATAAGAGAGTTCTTTACACATGGTAATCCTCCTTCGTCAAAATCAAACATGAAATATCAAAAATCAAAACGCCGCTTTTCAGGACATGCTTTGATTTTTGATCTTCGTACCACGACTCCAACAATCCCATTTATACCAGATCAGTCCCTTCTCCGTCAAGGAAAATATCCGGGTATGGCAGGCATCATCCACCCCATCCAACTGAAGCTCGCCATTTATAGGACAGGTTAATCCGGTTACTCATCCGATGGGACAGCACCGAGCTGCCGCCTAAAACTGAGCTCGTCGAATTCTTCCCACGCTTCCACAAACTTGCCGCCAGCGATGCGGACTATAATGATGCTTGTGAACGTTACCTGTTTGCCGGTCGCGGGAATCCCCTGAAACTCGCCCTTGTGGGTAAAGCGGTGGCCGAGACGGAAGGCTACTTTGTCACCTTCGGCTATCATGTCTTCTATCGTGCGAGAAGTGTCGCCGAAGGCGGCGAATCCCACGTGGAAAGATTGCTCAAATTCTTCGCGCGTCATCGGTTTGGCACTCCCATGGCCGTGGTAAACATAGTCGGAGGCATGTAGCTCCATAAATGCCGCCAGGTTCGACCTGTCCAGCTCCTCCACCGCACGGCGGACGATGGCCTTGTTTTCTTCCATTTGAAGCATCGAGGAAGACGTACACCCGGTACAAACGAATCCAAGTACAATCAGGCAGATTGGCAGCGCTTTGTTAACATGTTTCATTGTTCTGTCCTTTCATAAACCGGGATTTCCCTATTGCGCCAGCGCCTCGATTTCCTCCGCGCTCAAGGGCCGGCGATAAATACGAACATCATCAATTAGCCCGGAAAAGAAGCCGGCTGCACCAAGATATTTTCCTGCACCAAAGTACAGACCGCCATCCGAACCTACGCCGCCGACAACATCGGTATCTTTGGCAACTTCTGCTCCATCCACATACAGGTACCTACACAGCCCAATGTAATCGTACACAAGGCCGATATGGTGCCATTGCCCGTCCGTGATTACGGATTCCGACATTAATGGATCGAACGGCGGATGCATCAACCTCGTCATGAGTCTGCCGTATGATGAGTCCGCCCAAAGCCATGTACTTCCCGGGTTAGTAGTACGGCCGTCAATATTATCCCTCTGAGATATAATCACTTGCCCCGGGGCGCCGCCTTTAATCCAGGCAAAGACGCTGAACGATCCCTTCGCCGGGTCCAGGACAAAGTCGGTGCTTACATAATCGTCAATTCCGTCGAATTCCAGGGCGCCGGCAAATTTACCACCTGTAGGTTGCCAGAGTGGCTCTCCGTGAAGGGTACCATTGTTGTTGCCGATGCTGTCGTGGGCCACAACGCCCTCAGTTTCATCCAGCGCCCAGTGCGCTACCACATCTTCCACTCTTTGTCCCCAGTAGCTCATCAAAATCTCCAGGTCCAAAGCATCCACAGTTCCATCGCCAAACGGCAGCGGTGCTATATCAACCAACGGCTCATTTTGGCCCCAGTTTTCAATGAGTATCGACAGGTCCTTGATATCCACGATTCCATCCCTTTTAAAGTCGGCTGGTATGAATATGGCTTCATATTCTTCCACCATCGAAATCCCATGCCAGGGTGAACCAAGCGAGCCTCCGATGGCATAAATCTTCCCATTCACCGCACTGGTGGCTGAGAACCCTCTTGCCCTTGGCATGGGCGTTTTCTCTGTCCATGTGTCGGTCGCCGGGTCGTATGCTTCCACTATCGATAAACCTGAACCTCCACTTGCGCCTCCAATGACATAGATGATCCCATTCACCGCGCTGGTGGATGAGAAGGTCGCTCTTGCCTTTGGCATAGAGGCTTTGGTTGTCCAGGTGTCCGTCGTTGGGTCGTATTCTTCAACCGTCGAAAGAATGGTTCCCCCCGCAGCAGTCGCACCTCCGAAGGCATAAATTTTCCCATTCACCACACTGGTGGCTAAGAAACCTCTTACCGTCGGCATGGGCGCTTTCTGTGTCCATGTGTCGGTTGCCGGGTCGTATTCTTCTACGTCCGAAGTCGCTAACTCTTCTGTCCACACCCCTGGTCGGACGAATCCTCCAATCACATAAATCTTCCCATCCACGGCGCTGGTGGAATGCACAAGCCTTGCCGCCGACATAGGAGCTTTCTCTGTCCAGGTGTTCGTCGCCGGGTCATACTCTTCCACCGTCGAAAAAGCCGGCTGATAGGTACGTGGGCTGCCTCCGAAGGCATAGATTTTCCCATTGACTGCGCTGGTGGATAACCACTGTCTCGCCGTGGGCATGGGGGCTTTTGTGGTCCAGGTATCAGTCGCCGGGTCGTATTGTTCGACTGCCGAACTCGCACTACTGCCATTGGTCTTCCTGCCGCCAATTGCATAGATTTTACCATCCACTGCGCTGGCCGATAGCAAGGACCTCGCCGTAGGCATTGGAGCTTTCTCCGTCCAGGTGTTACCCGCTGCCAGACAGACCGAAGCGGTGCCCAACAGCCAACTGAGCATTAAGCTGGTTATTATCCGAAATGAATTCTGTTTACTGTTGTGTGTTGTCTCTTGAGTTTTCATGGTAGTTGTTCCTTTCTTTGAAAAAAAACCTACAAAAGAGCGTAAACTAACTGCGTTAACGCGCCATCATCTCGATTTGTTATGGCTTCACCGCCCGATTGTAGATGCGGACGTCATCGATCAGCCCGGAGAAGAAGCCGGCTGCACCAAGATATTTTCCTGCACCAAAGTACAGACCGCCATCCGAACCTACGCCGCCGACAAAATCGGTATCTTTGGCAACCTCTACTCCATCCACATACAGGTACCTACACAGCCCAATGTAATCGTACACAAGGCCGATATGGTGCCACTGACCGTCTGTGATTACGGATTCCGACATTAATGGATCGAACGGCGGATGCATCAACCTGGTGATGAGTCTGCCGTATGATGAGTCCGCCCAAAGCCATGCACTTCCCGGATTAGTAGTACGGCCGTCAGTAGCATCCCTCTGAGATATAATCACTTGCCCGGGGGCGCCGCCTTTAATCCAGGCAAAGACGCTGAACGATCCCTTCGCCGGATTTAGGACAAAGTCGGTACTTACATAATCATCAATTCCGTCGAATTCCAGGGCGCCGGCAAAATTACCACCTGTAGGTTGCCAGAGTGGCTCTCCGTGAAGGGTGCCATCGTTGTTGCCGATGCTATCGTGGGCCACAACGCCCTCGGCTTCATCCAGTGCCCAGTGTGCTCTTACATCTTCCATTTTTTGTCCCCAGTAGCTCATCAGAATCTCCAGGTCCAAAGCATCCACAATTCCATCGCCAAATGGCAGCGGTGCTATATCAACCAACGGCTCATCCTGGTCCCAGGATTCGATAACTCTCAGGAGGTCTTTAATGTCCACAGTCCCATCGCCGTTAAAGTCAGGTGATGCGAAGATGAGTCCGGTGTCATATTCTTCCACTGTTGAAATCCCTGACCAAGGTGGACCGAGCGAGCCTCCGATGACATAAATCTTCCCATTCACCGCACTGGTGGCTAAGAAACCTCTTGCCGTTGGCATGGGCGCTTTGGTGGTCCATGTGTCGGTCGTCGGGTTGTACGCTTCCACTGTCGAAAGAACTGTACTGCCACGTACGCCTCCAATGACATAGATTATCCCATTCACCGCGTTGGCGGATAAATAGGTCGTTCTTCTCGTTGGCATGGGGGCTTTGGTGGTCCAGGTATCCGTCGCCGGGTCGTATTCTTCCACCGTCGAAAAAATGGATGACGAACTGAGCGCACCTCCGATGGCATAAATCTTCCCATTCACCACACTTGTGGCTAACATCTGTCTTGCCGTTGGCATGGGCGCCTTCTTTGTCCAAGTGTCCGTCGCCGGATCGTATTCTTCTACGTCCGAAACCACCCGCTCCGGTGGTCGGATGGTTCCTCCAATCGCATAAATCTTCCCATCCACGGCGCTGGTGGAAAGGCAGAACCTTGGTATCAACATGGGAGCTTTCTCTGTCCAGGTATCCGTCGCCGGGTCATATACTTCCACAGTCGGAAGACTTGGCGCCCCGGCACGTGCGTCACCGCCAATGGCATAGATTTTTCCATTCACCACGCTGGTGGATAACCACTGTCTTGACGTTGGCATGGGGGTTTTCGTGGTCCAGTTATCCGTCGCCGGGTCGTATTCTTCGACGGCCGATCTCCCTCCATTCCCCCCGATAGCATAGATTTTACCATCCACCACGCTGGCGGATAGCAAGGACCTTGCCGTCGGCATAGGAGCTTTTTGTGTCCAGGTATCCCCCGCTGCCAGACAGACCGAAGCGGCGCCTAAAAGCACAGTTACCACAACAATTTTGTAGATACGTATCGCATTCATTTTTGACTTCCTTCCCGGTTTGCAATAGAATTGTTGTATCCTGTCTCCTCGCGGGCAAACCAACCGCCTGGAGCAGGGCCGGGCTGGTGAGGTTGATGGGCACATCAGATGACTCACCAGCCCTTCCAACATTAACGTTCAGGTCAATTAACGCATAGCCTTTCCTCGGTCGTTTTCATTCAACCGGACCCAGGTAAAGGTCCAGCCAGTCGAGGACGTCTTTAAGAATTTGCTTATTGAACAATCCGAATAAGCCATGGCCGCCCGGATACGTCTTGAGTTCCTTGTATTGATCATCAGTGCCCAGGAGTTCGTACATTGGTTTCACGGAGGTCTTCAGGGGCATAATGGCATCTTCGGCGCCGTTAACCATCAAGGCCGGAGTTGTGACCCTTTCGGCAAAGAGGGCCATATCGACGGACCGGGGCCAATCATCGGCAGTAATTCCTCCAAGCACGAAGACACCTGTATCGAGACGGTCGTCCACCGCTAACATAATGGGTCCGAGCACGGCGCCCCAGCTCGTTCCGTAGTAGGCAATTCTTTCGCTGTCGATGTCGCCCCGTGTCTCAAGGTAGTCGATGCTTCGACCCAAATCCTTTGCCATCTGGATGATCCAGTCCCTGTAAACTAATGGTGTCTGGGCAATGCTCGCAAACGACCAGACGCGGCCGCAATCGGCGGGTCGTTCGAAGGTTCCCTTGTAAATGGGAAACAGCACAGCCCGGCCGCTCATGATGACGTACTCCACGCGCTTCTTGTACCACCAACAGTTGTCGAAGGACTCTTCAAAGACGGCTCCCAGTCCCGGGAAGTAAATAACCGTTTGATATGGTGGTTTCCCTGTTTTGGGCAGGAACAGGTGGGCAATCACGCGTTCACCGCCGTATGCCGCATCGAACGTGATCTTCTCTTTTCGCCATAAGGGTGAACTATCATCCGTCTGCTCAATAAGTACGTTCAAAGGCGTTCCAGCATATTTGTACTGAGCCTTGAGGATCCGGAACTCCTCGTCTGAAAAAGACACCAGGTTGGATATATCCGGCGATGGATGTAGCTCGACAGGACTGAAGAACACACGCGCCAGCAATTCTTCCCCTTGCGGATACTGCACACATCGGAAACCATTGAGCGGTGAGCGGTCCCACGGCGACTGGAAATCCCTCCCAGTGAACATGTAGGCTGGCTCACCGGCGCCGCCACCAAGGATGCTGCGTCGGGTATCTGAATCACCGGCAGCATTGAAGCACCATTCCTTGACGTTGCCGGCCATGTCATACAATCCGGTATGTCCCATGCCCGGGTGACTTCCAACAGGGGTGGTCCCTCCAACTGCAAAGCTGCTGTAAGGGAGAATGACTAAGGATTCATGGATACAGGCTGCCCGTTCCCAATGATGGACGGTCGGCAGACTTTTGCCTGCAAACCTGGCGTAGGCGGCCGCCTCGAACCAACTTACGCCGGAGACCGGGTGCTTGCCCTGTCCCTCGGGATAGGTTCCTTCTTCCCAGGTAGCCGGGCCTGGTTGGCCCGTCTTATCGACGAACTCACTGATAGTCTGCTCCCATGAGATATTGCGGCCTTCTCTCAGAAATTGGGATTCGTTCCAGTATTCTCGATTCGCGTATCCACCCTTATCCACAAACCCCTTAAATTGCTCATTCGTGACTTCATATTTATCAATCAAATAGGGGGGAGCCTCAACTGTGGTGTTTTCAGTGGTAGAGAACATATTGATGTTGACTATCCCAGCGTCAATCCACACCATATCACCCGCAAGGCCCTCTTCCTGCAATCGGACATCGAAGGAATAGTGCACAACGCATTCATGCGTCGCAAATCCTTCCTTTTCAATCTTCCAGCGATACGTATCTCGGGCAAGGGTGATATTCTCGATTGGGGACTCTCCAAGATACTGCCAGGGCTCATCCATTGCCTCGTACTGCCGGAACCAGACTTTGGCTCCGGCGGGAGTCGTCTTAATCGAGTATTTTCGGGAGATGCGGGTCCACAACCCCATGAGTGTGGGATCTTCCGGAATGTGCTTCATTGCCTTCCGTGCCAGAGGAAAAGCCGCACGATAATCGGCCTCTTTGACGAGTTCAACTATCCTCGGCAATGCCACGCTTTTGGCCCACTGAACTCTTCGTGCGTTTACGCTTCGCAGATACATCCATGCAGTGATGACAAGACCGGCCAAAAGCACCGTTATCACGGCGGCGGTGGTTATATGTGATCGGTGTCTATGCCAGAATTTCTGTGCCCGATATACGAGACCGGGTGAACCGGCCAGGATCGGCTCATCTCTCAAATGACGCTCGATATCCTCGGCCAGTCCGTGCGCGGTCTCGTACCGGCGTGTCCGGTCCTTCTCTAAGCACCTCATTACGATCCAATCCAGGTCGCCCTTTACCAGCTTGCGAAGAGCCTCAGGATTCACCTGCCGATACTGGGCTATATCGGTCAACGTTTGGCCCAATGTACCGAGCCTGGTGGACGGCTTTAATGGATCCGTCTCACAAATGATCCGCTGAATTTCAGTATATCCGGCCTCACGGAGCTCTTCTGCATCAAAAGGTGTGGTTCCCGTCAGCAGCTCGTACAGCAAGACACCGAGCGAGTAGATGTCGGTGCGAGTATCTACGTCCAGCCCGCTCATCTGTGCCTGCTCGGGGCTCATGTACGCCGGCGTGCCGATAAAATGAGCGTACCGGGTAAACACCGTTTTCTCCGTCAAACGCTGGTTGGTCGCCTTTGCAATGCCGAAATCAATGACCTTTGGAACGGGCTTGTCATCGTGCATTGTCACCATTACGTTCGACGGCTTGATATCGCGGTGGATAATGCCCTTTTGGTGCGCGTGCCGGACGGCATGACAGACCTGAACCATAAGCTCCAGTCGCCGGCGCGTGTCCAGTCTGTTCTTATCGCAGTATTCGGTAATGGTAACACCCGTAACCAGCTCCATCACAAAATAAGGCCGGCCCGTCTCAGTAGCTCCGGCATCGAAGACTTTAGCGATATTAGGATGATCCATCATGGCCAATGCCTGGCGTTCGGCCTCGAACCGCGCGATGACCGACTTGGTGTCCATACCCAGCTTGATGATCTTCAAGGCCACTTTACGGCGGATAGGCTCGGACTGCTCAGCCATATAGACTGAGGCCATTCCACCTTCTCCGATCTTCTCCAGCAGCTTATATCGACCAATGATAGAACCGGGACCTTCAGTCAGAGTAGAGTCATCCATGATAACTCCGGAACCGAGAACAGGCGATTCAAGGAAATCTCCCGCCCCTTCGTGGGCCTTAAGCAGCGCCTCTATCTTTACTTTCAGCCCAGGCTCCTTTCCGCAAACTCTGTCTAAGTAGGATGCTCGATCTGCTCCCTTTTTGTCGAGCGCTTCTGAAAAAATAGGTTGTATGCGTTGTAAATCACTCATAGTCTGACTCAATTTTCAAGTTGTTCTCGTACTACAATGCGTAATCCGCGGGTACAGTGCGCCAGAAATAATATAGATTTCCTCAAAAAATTTTTGCCATGAACATGCTAATCGGCAGGAATTCGCCTGAATCTCACCGAAGCCACAAACAACTACCGATGCTATGGTCCGATGTCAATACAAACCATTCAGGGATTGTTGATCTGAAACAAATATCCTTACGTATCATCTTCTTGGATTATTTCCTGATAAAGCCAGGCGCGTCCCAAAGCCCAATATCTATCAACAGTACGGCGACCAATCCCCATGATTGTGGCGATCTGGTCAAGTGTTAAACCTGCAAAGTAGCGCAGTTTGATTACTTCGGCAAGTTTTTGGTCTTCGCCGGCAAGTTTCTCAAGGGCTTCATTTACAGCAAGAATATCTTCTTTGGGCTCTTCAATAACCGCGAAAGCATCGCTTAGATTCATTTTCTGACGGTGGCCTCCACGCCTCATGCTTCGCTTACGGCGTGCGTTATCCACAAGAATCCGCCGCATGGCTTCGGCGGCGGCGGCAAAGAAATGACCACGATTGTCCCAGTTCCGGACCTCCGCCCCGACAAGACGAAGGTAAGCTTCATGGACCAGTGCTGTCGCCTGAAGTGTTTGCCCCGGCGATTCCTGAGACATTTTCTGAGCAGCCAGAAGACGAAGCTCCTCATAAATCAACGGGAGCAGTTTGTCAGCAGCTTTGGCGTCGCCTTGTTCAATAGCATTCAAAATACGCGTGACATCGGTCATTACTCTTCCCGGATCCGGACTTCCCAATAGAATCGCACTATTGTACCGAGAATGGACCGATCATTCAAATGCTCCCGGAACTCACTTCGCAGGCGGCATTTTCTTTGCATTAGTCATGAATAGCCGGATCGACCTGAGCTATCTGACGTCCAGGTCGAAGCTCTCCGAATGACTGTTGAACTCCGGGGCGTACATGCACTGTATGCCGGCAATGCCCGTCTGGTATTTTCCCTTGTGCTGGATACGCACGCTGTATTCAAAGACATACACGCCCTTTGGCAGATAGTCCATGAAGAAGTGCGTTGCGGTGTCGCGAGTAGTCTCATAGTAGGCCAGACCGTCCTGGTACCGGTAGCCGCTGAGCACGTTGACCGGCTCGGTGCCGCTGCCCCGCTGGTCTTTTAGGTGGACGTATTCCATATCGCGGTCCACACGCAATTCGATGCGCATGACCAACTCGTCGCCCACAGCGAGCGGGCCCTGGATAGGATTCAGGACCTGGCCATCGGCGGTTGTCTCCTTGACATACAGCGTCTTGATGAGCTGCAGCGGCGTGCCTTCATAAGGTGTGACCTTGCTCATATCCTCAAGATACTGCCAGTGCACGCTGCCCCAACTGACGCCGTCGTCGATCTTCTTGACCGTAATCTGCCCCATAGCCGGCTCGATTTCCCGGCGGATGAAACGCTCCTCGTAGAATCCGGTGCCGGCCTCGACTTGTTCGGGCTGGATCCATTGACCCGCCAGCGCCACTTCGACCAGGGCGTCGGAAGCGAGGAAATCGGCGCCTCTCAGGAGCAGCCCATAAATCGCATCGGCAGTGGCTTTGGTGGTTTTCCAGTCCTGGGTTTGTTTCTGTTTGAGCAGCCAGACTCTGCAATCCTCGACCGCCTGCGCATCGCCTGAGACCTCGTCGAAAGCCTCGATCATCATGGCCTGCGTTTCGATGGGCGCGCGATACCACCACCAACTGCGTTCCAAGTCTCGCCAGTACATGCCGAGTTCCTCGTCGGTTACGCTGTGCTCCCGGATGGACTGCATGATCGCGTCGGGGACCTGTTGATCGCCGAAGCGTTTGAGAGCAATGGCCAAGTGGGCCTGTGACTGGCGCCACAGGTCGAGCCAGTGCTGACGGGCCTGGTCGAGCCAGTAGTCGAGGGCCTCCTGGTACTCGGCATCCACGGGTTTGTCGGCCAGAAAGAAGCTGCGCCCGTACAGGTACAACGCGATCGTGGAGCTAAGGTGTTTCTCGTTCTTATCGCTGTGTTCGAGGATCCACCGGTAGCGCTCGTCCATCCATTTGTCCAAGGCGTCTAATGCCTTGATCGCGCAACTGACGTCGATCTGATTGGCGCCTAAGTGGCGCAGACGCCCGAATCCGGTGGTGATGTAGAGCGTAATGTACCTGCTGCCGGGGCAACCGGGAAACCACGGCCACAAGCCGCTGCCCAGTTGCATCTGCTTGAGTTTGAACAGGGCGCGCGAGGTCTCGTCGCCGAGCCGGTTCTCATCGAACAGGATTCCCACGTTCCTGCGTGCCTGAGACTCTGCCATAGCCTGCCTGACCCAGGGGGTCTCCTCCAGAGCAACGGCCTTGAGATCCTCGTTCTTCTCCAAGGGACTATCCAGGGCCGGCGTGGCTTTCCACTGGTCGAAGATGCGCCGGATTTTGGGGTCTGCGCCGGCTATGTACGAGGCTAAGGTATTGGCATAGAGCCGGTTGAAGACCTGCTCGCTGCACTCGTAAGGATATTCCATCAGGTAAGGCAGGGCCATGACTGCATACCACGCGGGCTGGGACACCATCTGCACGGTGAGGCTCTGGTGACGCAGAGTCGGCGACTGGCCCGAGTTCAGAAGTTTGGTGAATTCGAACTCCTTCGTCTGCGGGCCTCGTATCGGCAACGGCAGGGATTCGGTCACCAGAATCCGGCGGCTCAATACGGGCAAATATCCCTCTTCGCCGTCACTGAGCCGGCTCGTGGCGCCCACGGCCTTGTACGTCAGGAAGTCACACTCATCGGGCACAGTCAGCCGCCACGAATACGTGCGGGACTCCTGACTCGGCACGTCGAAAACCTGCTCCGGGGACAAGTTGTCCAATACCTCGTCACGTGACTCCAAGGTGCGTGCATCGGCCAACGTGAGACTCACTTTACCCGTCTGGCGGGCGGCGGATTGGTTAGTGACCTTGACTGTGAACTCGATGACGTCCCCCTCGCGCACGAACCGCGGCGGATTGGGCTGGACCATCAGGTCCTTGGCCGTGACGGTCGTGCCCGTCAAGAAGCCGCTGCGCAGTTCGTTATCGTGGGCGAAGCCCATGAATCGCCACTCGGTCAGGGCCTCCGGTATGGTAAACTCGATCCTGACGAGACCTTCGGCGTCAGAGACAAGGTGCGGGAAGAAGAACGCAGTCTCGTTGAGGTTCTTGCGCGCAGAAACCTGGTCGAGGTCCGGACCCGATTCGGTACCGACTCGTTCCTCCGGCAATGGCTCTCCGTCATAGGGAGGGGTGTCACTACCAGTTCGGGCACCGTTCGTAGTGGTACCGCCCCCGCCACTATATGGAGGACCGTCGTCGTCGAACCAGCCTGACCAGTCTGAATATATCGGCGCCCTACGCACGATACTATAAGGGAAATGGCGGTAGGAGAGGATAGCAGAAACGTAGCCAACAGGCCAGTCACGAAAAACTGACCTGAACGAAAGCGAACCGTTCTGGAACTGGCTGAACAATCGGCTCGACTCGCGGCGAAAGCCGCCGAAACTTTGTGTCCAGTTGTGCCAGCGGTACTGATCCAGGGAAGCGTCGTACATGCCTGCCACCATTTCGGCGACTGCCCCGCTTGCGTCCGGCCCTGTGATCACGGCAGTCCACAGCTCCTCCTGTCCCGGCTCCAGCAGAGACCTGAAACGTTCCCATCGGATTGCCAATTGCTTGTTTGTCCAGGGCACATCCACAATCCGCTCATTGATATACGCCCGGTTCTCGCGCACATAAGTAACGCGCACAGTGAAGCCGCCTCGCATCTGCTCGGTAACTTCCTGTTCGATGACCTCCTGGGTTCGGTTGGGGTTCGTCCACCACGCGCTCAGGAGTTGGCCCCGGCACTCCAGTTCGACAAAGGCCCGGCCGGTGCCGTAACCCGTGCCCCACAGGGCCATAAATGATTCGCCCGGCTCGACGGACCATTTGGGTGCGGCAAAGTGATTGGCTACGCGCACGTCAAAATGACTGGCCTGGGGATCGACAACATGAATAGTGTGCCGCGCAGAGACTGGTGTGCCGAAACGGTCCTGAGTCTGCAACATCGCTCGGTAAACGCCGGCCTCCAGGACAAGAGGGAGTATAGCCAGACCTTGTGTGTCGGTCTCAAAGGAGTGTTCGCCAACCAGGTCCGCCAGCTCCCAGGTATCCGGATTGGATGGATCCGGCTGCGTCCCTGTCGATCCCCACTGGGTGCGGATGACTCTCTCCGGCTGCTTCAATGTGTAAACCTGGACGATGCCCTGGGCAGGTTCGGGCTGACCATCGACGGACTGTGTTGTGACAGTCAGCTCCACCGGCTCATCCGGTGTTTGCCAGGCGTCGGCATGAATTGTGGCTTTCAGTGCAGTGTATCCGGCGCGCACGGTGCGACCCGCAGAGCGGGTCTCGCCCGTAGTGTCGGTCACATCCGCGTATATCCAGTACGAAAATATCGGTTCATCCTCGGGCAGAATAGACATATCCGGCTTGGCCGTGAAGGGAATCGAAAACGAACCGTCGGTCTCTGTGGTGGCTGAGCCGTGTGCGATGGCCTGCGGCTCTGCCACAGGGTAAATCCAGCGGGCCCACCAGCACCAGAAGGGGAAATGCACCTGTCGCTCAACGCGCCATTTGACCATAGCCCCGCCGATGGCTGCGCCGGTGTAGGCTGTGGCTTTACCCGGCACCACAACCTCAGTGCTGAGCCTGGGCGCCTCGGCCGGCAGGTCAAGCTGAACGCGGAACTTCGGCCGCTTGTATTCCTCCACGTTGAAGGACGCGGATCCCCCGCCGGGAGCGTCCTGTGCTCGCAGGGACATCCGGCCCATCAGGCGGTCCCGGGGAGCAGTGAAGCTGCCGCTAAAGGCGCCGTAGTCATTGCACTGGTGCTGCCGGCTTTCGATTTCCTGACCGTTGGTGTCTCGAAACACCACCGTTAGCCGCTCACGCGCCAGCGTCTGGTAGTTGTTCACGGCGGGGTGGGTGCGGATGCAGATACCCTTGTAGTGGATGGTCTGGCCCGGACGGTAGAGCGAGCGATCAGTGAAAAAGACGGTCTGCTCGTGGGCTGCCGACTCGTTCCGCGGGCTGCGAACCCGATAGGTACCTCCACTGGCAAGTTTTTGGCCTTCGTGTTCGGCAACAATCACGAACCGGTCTTTATCCACACGCGAGAAACCGAACAGCCCGTTCTCGTTGGTGCTTGTCTGGTCGGTCAACCGATACAAGTTGCTTGTGCGGTTATAGGTCCAGCGCGCAACCGTCGCGCCGGCCAGAGGCTCGCCGCTGCCGGCGCTGAGCACAAATCCCTCAACTAAACCATCCCTGTTCAGGGTGCGCACAACCAGCGCCAGGTCGCTCACCCAAATACGCGCCACACTGACCTTGTTGTCGCCCCGGCCAAAGGAAGGATCGTGGCTGGCGATGATGAAGTAGAAGCCCGTCTCAAGTCCTTCCGGCGCCGGCAATGTTTCGGTCCGCTGTTGATAGTCATCGGTGGCGGGCAAATCGGCATCCCACTGGAGTACGGGTTCTATTGCGAGCAAGATTTCCATCTCATCATGGCTGATGCCTCGCCATACGGGCTGAATAGCCTCTTCGGCATCCAACGGCACAATCCTGAAGAAGACCCTGGTCACATTGCGATAGGCGATCTGGATATCCGGCAGCGGATCGTTCCATACCCGCTCGGTTCGGATCGTGGCGGACCTGGCTTCGATTTGTTGGATCAAGTTGTAGCACCACACGCCGCCGTCGCTGTCCGGATACGTATTCCATCCCTGACTGGCCAGCGCATGTGCCTGGACGTAGTCTCCCTGGCCGTGTACGACCCTGGCCCACTCGTACAGTGCCCGGGCGACGATCTCGTGGCCTGCCCACCGGCCCGCGAAACGCTCCAGTGCCGCTACGTACAGGGCGTCTTTGTCCGGTCCCAACGCGTGGTTGTAGCCGAACGTGAGCCGGTGCAAATCAGCGTCAATGAAAGCACTCTTGTCGGCATCGTCCTGATGGAAGGCCAGAAGGTCCTGATACAGGCCGATAGCCTTTAGCTTGGCGGATTTGATGTCCGTGGTCTCAGGCTGCCAGGCAAGGAACTCGGCTACGGGAGCAAATATAGGGCCCTCGGCCATGAACTCAAAGGTGTCCTGTGGTTTGACTCCGGCCTGCTCGCCTGCACTATAGAATGACAACGCCTCGTGCACCAGAAAATCGTAGAGCGTCGGTCGGTAGCTGTCCGGCACGGTTCCCCTCTCCAGCAGATCGCCATACTCGTCTATAGGAATTGCCTTTAGTTGCTGCTCTGCATCTAAGGCAAGCGTGAAGTGCCAGTCGATCTCTTCCAGGATACGGGGCAGGTCCCAGGTTGTGATGTCCGCTCCCGGCGGTTCGGCTGTCTGGGTCCGTTCCATGAAGCGCCAACTGTTTTGCTGGAAGTATTGCCAATACCAGTGCGCCAGGATCGTCTCCATTACCGGCTTCATTGGGTCAGGGGCCTCGGCAATCTCGGCCTCAAGGCGGACGATCTTCTCCTCAGCCTTGCCTCCCTGAATTTGGCCCTCCAGAGTGATTTTCTGACAGATGGCTTTGGTGGCTTCGGCATACGCCTGATCCTGAACGGCCCCGGGGATGATCTGGTCGAGAACGGTAATGGCGGTTCTGGGCAGCCCCTTTTCAATCGCCTCGTCCACCTGTTTCCACAGGCCGTCTCGCGGTCCCGCCGCAGACGAGTATGCCGTTACCAACAGAAACAGCACGCACGGAAGCCATCTGACATTATTTGCCTGGCCTCTCATTTTACTGTCCTTTCAATAAGGGCTATGAAAATATGATGACGCCGCAGTCTATGCAACCGCAGCATGCCAACGACGTTGACACCAAAGGAAAACCTCTTACCTGTTAAGGGCAGGAAAGTTATGGAATAATGTACGTCGAAATTATGATGGCACGGACAAATATAATTGTTTTAGCCTGCCTTTCTCCGTCTATTTACGATTATACCTGCGATGGTGTTCGTTTGCAAGGCTTTTTTGTCAGTTATCTTAACACACCAGGCATCAGACTTTTCTCCTTGCTTTAACAGGACGAATCTATAACATTGCGAAAGCTCGTGGCCCCGCTTGAGTTCCATGCTCGAGAAGAACAATCAGGGCTTTCGCCGACAAGTTCGATATGCAATGATATGATCACAACCGGACCACAGATTGTTGGGAGTTGACAACTTTGAGCACAACACTGTATCGTGTGTGCGTCGTCTGAACCTTCTGTGATTCAGGAGAAAGTATGAAATACCCTTCACAGCTACTTATAGTCACAACGGCCTGCCTCTGTGTAGTCGGTTGCACAGCAGAAAGAGGCTATCGAGCGAACCCTTCGCTCATGAGCGAAAGTCTTGAGGCATGGGCGTGCTACCTGGCGGATCCGCAAGCACAAGTGCAGGATGTGTGGCGCGTGGAGGATAGGGTACTCATTTGCACCGGCAAGCCTCTGGGGTACCTTTATACGAAGAAGGACTACGGCGATTTTGTGCTCAAGCTTCAATGGCGATGGCCCCCCGATAAGGACGCGGGCAAGGGAGGAGTGCTGATACGGATGACCGGAGAACACAGGATATGGCCGAAGAGCCTTGAAGCTCAACTTAATGCCGGCGGTGCCGGTGATTTTTGGGGCCTTGCCGGATACGGACTGTCCGGTCCGGTTGAAAGAACGCGGTCCTTGGATCATGAGGAATTCGGCAGGCTGACAAATGTCAAGAAAACCAAGGCCCTTGAGAAGCCGCCGGGGCAGTGGAATACATACGAAATCATTGCCGAAGGTGACACGGTCATACTGATTATTAACGGCGAGGAAGTCAACAGGGCCACAGGATGCGCCATCGAACCCGGCAGGATATGTCTGACTTCCGAAGGCAGCGAAATACACTTCCGAAATGTAGTCGTAACCGCCGTTCACGGCAAGTCAGAGTAATTCCGCGAGAAATGGGCTGGAGATATTCTTCATTTGCCGGCAAGGCCGGCCTTTTCGAGCATCTCACCGACAGCATATTGACTGCCACTACGAAAATTCAGTCATTTTGTCAACGGTCGCCGCAATCCTGTTGATGTTGTTAAAACAACATGGCGCAGGATTCTCCAACGGCTTTGTCACGAGTTTCCTCTGGATTTGGTGCCGTAATGACAATACAATAAGTGTCATGTATCGGACTTGCGTAGCTCTTTTGATGACAGCAATCTCTGTCGGGTTGCCGGCCACACCCATTGCGGCGGGCAACTGGCCGCAGTTTCGCGGACCGCGAGGCGATGGCCACGTCCTGCGCCAGGGCAGTAACGAGCGGGCAAGCCTGCCGCTGCATTGGAGCGATACCGAAAATGTCGTATGGAAGACGCCTGTGCCGCACGTGGGCTGGTCAACGCCTGTGGTGATGAACGAGCAAATCTGGTTGACCACGGCGACATTGAAAGGTCATGACTTCCTTGTGATATGTGTTGACGCGAACTCCGGCGACATCTGCTTTAATGAGAGGCTGTTTCATGCCGACAATCCCGAACCGTTGGGCAATCCGCTCAACAGCTATGCTTCGCCCTCGCCGGTGATCGAGCCTTCTCGGGTGTACGTGCACTTCGGAAGCTACGGAACGGCCTGCCTCGACACTAAGACACACAAGGTGCTCTGGAAACGCACGGACCTGCCCTGCCGGCACTTTCGCGGTCCTGGCTCTTCTCCTGTACTGTTCGAGGATCTTCTGATCCTGACCATGGACGGCGTGGACGTTCAGTACCTGGTTGCCCTCGATAAGGCAACCGGCCGGACCGTATGGAAAACCGACCGCACGGCACAATGGGACGATCTTGACGCCGACGGCAACCCGAGAGGCGAAGGAGATTTCCGAAAGGCCTATTCCACGCCGCTTCTTATCGACGTCGGCTCAAAGAAGCAAATGATTACCGTGGGGGCCAAGGCCCTTTACGGCTACGACCCGGCGGACGGTCGTGAGCTTTGGAAGGTCCACAACCCGGCTTATTCCGGTGCGGCCCGCCCGGTGTACGGCAACGGGATAGCCTACATGGTAAGCGGATTCGGCAGGACTGAGCTGCTGGCCGTCCGCGTCGATGGTTCGGGAGACGTGAGTGATACCCATGTCGTATGGAAGACCCGGCAGAGCGTGCCGCGAACGCCGTCTCCGGCGCTTGTCGATGATCTGCTATTTACGATTAGCGATACCGGCACCGTTGTGTGCATGGAAGCGGCGACCGGCAAGCAGGTCTGGAAAGAATATATCAGGGGAAATTACGCAGCCTCGCTGCTCTACGCCGACGGACACATTTACTGCTTTAGCCGGGAAGGCAAAGCCACGGTTTTCAAAGCGGCACGCAAATTCGAAGTGTTGGCGACCAACAAACTTGAGTCCGGCTTCATGGCCTCGGCGGCGGTGGTGGGAAAAACGCTCTTTCTGAGAACAAAAACACACCTCTACCGTATCGAATCAAACAGACAAGTTTCTCAGATAGTGCAGTAAGGTTCAAAGATAAAGGTTTTATTAGCAGCAAGCAAAATGAAAGGGTAAAGCATGTTTAGAAGTTGTCTCAACGGCGTTTGTTCGATGTTTGTTATTGGATTGTTAGCGCAGACCACGTTTGCAGATAATTGGCCTCAATTTCGCGGACCGGGCAGCCTGGGGATTTCTCAAGCGAAGAACCTGCCTGTTACCTGGAGCGACACGGAGAACCTGATCTGGAAAACGGCCATGCCCGGCAGCGGTTCGTCGAGTCCGATCGCATTAGGCGATAAGCTCTATGTGACCTGCTATAGCGGATACGGCCTGGATCAGCCAAGTGAGGGCAAAATAGAGGACTTGATGTTTCACGTTGTGTGCGTTGACGGACGTACTGGGACCATTATCTGGAATAAGCAAATCAAACCGGAGCTTCCGGAATCGAAAAGTGTGCGCGATCACGGCTATGCCGCACCAACACCGGCAACCGACGGCAAACATTTGTACGTCTTTTTCGGCAAGAGCGGGGTTTTCAAGTTCGACCTGGAGGGTCGGCAGATCTGGAGGACCAGTGTCGGTACCGGCAAGCACGGCTGGGGCTGCGGCACTTCGCCGGTATTGTATAAGAATCTGATGATTGTCAACGCGAGCGTCGAAAGCGGTTCGCTGGTGGCGGTCGATAAGGAAAACGGAGAAGAAGTATGGCGCGCAGAGGGCATGAAATCCTCCTGGAATACGCCTCACCTCGTTGATGCGCCGACCGGAAAACAAGAACTCGCGGTGAGCATCAAAGAGTTCATCCTGGGATTCGATCCGGAGACCGGAAAGGAACTCTGGCGCTGCCAGGGCATTCCGGATTATATCTGCCCGAGCATTATATCCCATGAGGGCATCTTGTACGCATTAGGCGGGCGCCGTTCGATGACAATCGCAATTCGAAGCGGCGGTCGTGGCGACGTATCGAAAACGCACAAGCTCTGGCAGGCCGACGTCGGAGCCAACGTATCTTCTCCCGTAGTGCATGACGGCCACCTCTATTGGGTCAGTGACCGCAACAAAACTGCATACTGCCTCAGTCTGGCTGATGGATCGGTAAAGTACTCGGAAAATGTCCGCGTCCAACCTTATGCATCAACGCTTCTTGCCGACGGCAGGCTTTATGTCGTCACGCGTTTCGACGGCACCCTGGTTTTGGCCGCAAAACCGCAATTCGAGCAACTGGCGCACAACAAACTCGCCGACAGTGCCGTATTCAATGCAAGCCCTATCGTTTGCGGCGGAAATCTGATCCTGCGCAGCAATCATAACTTATACTGTTTCGGCAGGAATAATTAAGGCTCTTGACCGCGGGATTTTCCTTGACGGCAAGACGGTTGATTTGGTATAGATAGTATTAATGACGCTTGTGCCTGCGTAGTCGGGCATCCGAGGCTTTGAGATAGTCCTGCGGGCGCAATTCGTACAGTATATCGACTCGATTACAATGAGGAGGAGTTACTGTGCAGGGAATCGAATTGCGGCAAGAGCACCGTGCTCTATGATCGCGCTTTTCGCATTCCAATGAACCACTTATCTTTTTATTCCTGAAGGAGGACTACCATGTACAGAAGATTGATCTACTTAGTGCCTTTTGTTCTGATGCTCGGCACAGCAGGCAGCGCTTCAGCCGAACTCATGGCATACTGGTCGTTTGACGAGGGCTCCGGGGACAGGATTTTCGACTCGAGCGGCAACGGCAACGACGGCACCATCAACGGCGCTAGCTGGGGCGAGGGCAAGTATGGACCGGCTCTCCACTTCAATGCGCAAGATAACTACGTGGAAGTGCCCACTTCAGAAAGCCTTGAAACAGAAACAAACGTGACAGTTGCCGCCTGGATAAACTGGATCGATGCCGGCGACGGCTGGCTGTGCATCCTGGCAAATGGACAGCAAGGCGGTCCATGGGAAAACTATGGGCTGTTTGTCAACCGGGGCAGTGGTTTTCTCTACTTCACGCTTTCTTTGGATGGCGGACATGTCACGCAGCAGACACCGAATGACGCCGTACAGCCTGGTGAATGGCTGCACGCCAGTGCGACCTGGGACGGTTCCATGGCAAGAATCTATGTAAACGGGGAGATGGTGCTGGAGCAGGCCCAATCCGGGACGCTCGTTCCTCCGGGAGTTCCTCTGCGAATTGGGCACCGCGACGGCAGCGCCCATTACTTTAATGGGATTATCGACGATGTCCGTATCTACAACCACGCGCTTACGGAAGTCGAGATTCTGGCTGCTATGGAAGGCGGCATAGGGTATCCGTATGCTTTGGGCCCCAATCCTCAGGACGGTGCGCTCTATGAAGACACATGGGTGAATCTTAGCTGGCTGCCGGGAAGCTTCGCGGTCTCGCACGATGTGTATCTGGGCGACAACTTTGACGACGTGAACGATGGCCTCGGCGATACCTTCCGCGGCAACCAGGACTCGACGTTTCTTGTTGCCGGTTTTCCGGGATTTCCTTATCCGGATGGTCTCGTTCCCGGCACAACATATTACTGGCGAATCGACGAGGTCAACGAGGCCGAGCCGAACAGTCCGTGGAAAGGCGCTGTATGGAGCTTCTCGATACCTCCGAAGACGGCCTATTTCCCCGATCCGGCCGACGGCGCCGAATTCGTGGACCCGAACGCGGTCCTTAGCTGGACTCCGGGCTTCGGCTCAAGAATACATACGGTCTATTTCGGCGACAACTTCGACGATGTGAACGACGCCACGGGCGGCGCGCCTTCGGGAACCACCAGCTACACGGCTGCACTGGAACGAGAGAAGGTCTATTACTGGCGCGTCGATGAGTTTGACGCCTTCGAGACACACAAAGGCGATGTATGGGCCTTTACGACTCCGGGTGCCATGGGGAATCCTCAGCCGGCGAACGGCGCGGCGGATGTGCAGATGATCGCAACGCTAAGCTGGACGCCGGCGGACAATGCCGCTTCGCACGAGCTGTACTTCGGCGCCGATGCCGAAGCCGTCAAGAACGCCACCACAGCCTCGCCCGAGTATATAGGCCCCAAAGCCCTTGGCGCCGAGAGCTATGATTCCGGAGGGCTTGCGTGGGACAGCAGTTATGCCTGGCGCGTGGATGAGGTCTATC
>NJBM01000025.1 GCA_005223045.1 Planctomycetes bacterium B3_Pla
ACTGTTTAACCTTGCCACAGACGGTAACTCGCCGGCTCATTATGCAAAAGGCACGCGGTCACCCATTACGCACTGCGAACAGTACGTCATAGGGCTCCCACAGCTTGTAGGTGTATGGTTTCAGGTACTTTTAACTCCCCTAATAGGGGTACTTTTCATCGTTCAGTCACCTTACTTTTCACTATCGGTCGTCGAGTAGTACTTAGCCTTGGAGGGTGGACCCCCCAGCTTCACACAGAGTTCCACGAGCTCCGTGCTACTCTGGTACGCCGGCAGTAACACAGGGCTCTCGCTTTCGCATACAGGACTCTCACCTTCTATGGTCGGACTTTCCAGACCGTTCTGCTTGCGATGCCTTTGTAACTGTTTACCGGCGCCCACAACCCCAATCCCGACAAGTCGGGACTGGTTTGGGCTATTCCGCTTTCGCTCGCCGCTACTCACGGAGTCTCGGTTGATTTCCTTTCCTGCAGGTACTTAGATGTTTCAGTTCCCTGCGTTAGCTTCGTATGGCCTATGCATTCAGCCATAGATGACGCCATCTGGTTGCCCAGTGACGCCGGGTTGCCCCATTCGGAAATCCCGGGATTAACGGATGTTCGGCTCCTGCCCCGGGCTTATCGCAGCCTACCACGTCCTTCATCGCCTCTCGACGCCTAGACATCCCCCATACACCCTTAGTAACTTGACCATATCAATCTTTGATTGAACATGGCTATAAAAAAATCGCCTATTGCGCGCTCATATTCACAAACTCTTCGCCTCGGCAGGCGAAAAGCTCGTTCGGAATTATATTGTATAATCCCACGCATCTGCATATTAACTTGTAAAAGAACATACTCGTATTTCGTATCTCGTCGCTCGTATCTCGAAAACGATTCACGAACGACGCTTCACGCATAAATGGAGACGATCGGGCTCGAACCGACAACCTCCGGCTTGCAAAGCCGGCGCTCTCCCAGTTGAGCTACGTCCCCGGAACCCAACTCAATTGATTATTGATAAATGATTATTGACTATTTATCAATTAACCCAATTGCATCAGGCCCGGACGGAAGAACTTTTATCGTTCGCTCGAATCCAACATCCGTCCGTTACAATAATCAATAGTAAATAATCAATTGAATGGGCCCGGGTAGACTCGAACTACCGACCTCACGCTTATCAGGCGTGCGCTCTAACCAACTGAGCTACGAGCCCAAGCAATTTTCGATTTCCGATTTTCGATTGACGACTTTAACCATGAAATCGCAAATTGGCAATCGTAAACCGACAATCCAATTCGGCTCGCCTTTATAACTATATACTTAAAAAAGAGCAACAAAAAAAACCGCTGCTCGAAACTGCCAGCGGCTAACAACACGGACACCAACGATTGCCCGTAAGCAGTTCAGAGCAAAATAAACGTTCTCAAAATCTCTTTCAAAACCCTAACCTTTTCCTTTCCAATTGGTCTTATATAATCACCAGACCATGCCTAAAACTTAAGTTTATTACGCCATCGACATCCCGTCAACCTTATTTTTAATATTTTTTTCAAATTTTTCTCGCCTCCCACCTTTTTACGCCGAATCGACGAAAAATGTTCGTGATCAGCCCAAAATCGAGTAATCACCTGCGTATCGCTCCTGCGTGGACTGTTTCACATGTGGCTTCACCCGCCGTAGGGTAACACCCATGGACGGGGACGAGTGCTATTCTGCTCCTTGCGGCACGAGGCGTTTCAGCTCGTCGAACCAATTGGTTACGACGTGTAGCTCTCTGACTTCTGAATCATCGTACTCTGGCTTAAGCATCAGAAATCGGCCATCGGGCGCAACATCGTAGGACAGATAAGGGACATTGTTATACGGACCCTCGAACAACACCCGGGGCGTCCCATGAGTGAACTCCTGTTCCGTTGAGATAGAGGCAACCATCCATTTGTCGCCGTTGCGGTAGAACAGCTTGTCGCCCTTTGGCGACCATACTGGCTCTTCCCCGAAATCGTCTGAAATCTGCCGCATCCAATCGTTGTCTGGATACGGCCGCACATAGACCTGAAACTTGCCGTCTTTGACAGAGGTGTAGGCGATCCACCGGCCGTCGGGTGAGAACGCCGGCGCCCATCCGTCAATCTCCGTGCCGGATATGAGCTTAGGTTCACGAGGACCTTCCAGCGCTAAGATACAAATGCCTCCTGGTTTGCCCTGTTGATGGATGGCCAAGAATTCGCCGTTGGGCGACCAGGAATAGGGCACTGAGAGATCCTGGCTTGAGTTTGAGTAAAGCAACTCGGCCTCGCCACTGCCATCGCCGGACTTCCAAAAGATAGACGATTTTTCTACCCCTTGCTCGTTGCGTAAGAACGTCACTCGCTTTCCGTCAGGCGTCCAGACCGGCGAAAGATTGTTTCCTTTCAAGGTCAGCCTGATAGATGTTCCCGTGGCGACATCATAGACATAAATATCTTGATTGCTCTTCGCCCCAACTACAATGGCCAGTTGCTTGCCGTCTGGCGATAATTTGGGTGTGCCATAGATCTGTGCGCGCATGGGCAGCGGCGCCTCTATTGTTCCGTCCTGATTGACCCAATTCGGAATGGTCTTGGCGGTGTCGTCGCCCGGCACGTAAACCAACAAGCCATTGCTGGATATGGTGTACTGTACCGTGCCATAGGTTGAGTCCAACAAGACCTGCTCAAGGACAGGAACAGCGTCGCCGGTCTTCTTGAGAGTGGCCAGGTCAAACGGGACCGCTACCAGCACTCCTGCCCGAGCGTAAACGAGATGTCCGGTGGGAAGGTAACGCGCTTGGTAGCCGTCTTCAACCAGGACCTTTATCTCTCCCGTTTCCAGAGAGACAAGTTTGACGGTACTGCCCCTGGAAAAAAGTGCCCATTTCCCACCGGGCAGAATCTTTGGATTGCCATACGAGTTTTCCGCAAGCTGTTTAGTTCCAGCGATGAGGGGGGCCGTTGCCCCACTCGCGGCCGGCACTTGGGTGAGTTTCACTCCCTGATCTTCCGCGAAGATGATCGTCCCGTCGGTGGTCCAACTGGCTCCACGCGGATTTCTGGCGTCACAGAGTGCGACGGAATCACCGCCCAAAAGCGAAACTTTCTTCAGTTTGTCCTTGGTAAAGAAGCCAACCCATCGACTATCGGGCGAAAAGAACGGGCAGAAGGCGCCTTCGGTGCCGGGAATTGGGTTGGCCTGGAATTCATTCATCAAACGCACAAAGAGTTGGGTCGTCTCGCCAATATCAGCGACATACACAAGATGTGATCCATCGGGCGACAGGGCGATCGCAGGCTGGGCCCAACCCAGAGGGGTTGACCGGGAGAGCGCCAGCGTCTGACCCTCAGGGAGCGGAATGACCGAGCGCTGCGTGGGGCGCAGACCTCGCTCGGAAGGAGGAGCGGAACTCCTCAAAGCTATGCCGACAGCAATGGCTCCGACGACAAGTCCAGCCAAAGCACATACTACTCCCAGCCGCCGAAGCGCGGACCGCGAGTAACCTTCCGGTGCCCCGCTGAGTGGCGGTGCGTTTGCCGGCACATTCAGTGTCTCATTGATCTCAATGACCGCATCGCCGATATGTTGAAGACGCTGCCGGGCGTGCTTTTCTAAACAGCGGCGCAGCATGACCCTGATGTTCGCCGGGGTTTTCTGCGGCAGCGCCTGCCAATCGGGTTCACGCTCAAGGATGCGTGCCACCGTATCAGTCGCGGTCTCGCCCTCGAACGGAAGGTGGCCTGTCAGCATTTCGTACATGACGCAGCCGAACGACCAGATGTCGGTCCGGTGATCCGTTGGAGCACCGCGTGCCTGCTCGGGACTCATGTATGCCGGCGTGCCGACTATCCGGCCGGGCTGGGTTATGGTGTTGTCGGCTTTTTCACCCTGAGTGGCGGATGCTTTGGCCAGACCGAAGTCCAGCACCTTGACTCTGCCTTCGGGCGTGATCTTGATATTGCTGGGCTTGAGGTCCCGGTGTGTTACTCCGTGCTCGTAAGCTCCCAGCAGAGCCTCAGCGACCTGCCGGCCGATTAAGAGGGCGTCTTCCAATTTTAAGGGTTTGTGTGCGATCCGTTCTGTCAGCGTCTGGCCCGGGATATATTCAAGAACCAGGTAACCGGAGCCGGTATCCTGCTCAATTATATCGTGGATCACGGCAATGTTCGGGTGATTCAAAGAGGCCAGGAGTTTGGCCTCTCGCTTGAAACGCATCTGAGCGGTCGAGTCGGCCTGCAACTCAGCCGGCATACTCTTGATGGCTACCGAACGGTCGAGCTTGGTATCGCGAGCTAAGTAAACTACCCCCATGCCGCCCCGGCCAATCACCTCTCCTATTTCAAAGCTCCCGATCTTCTGGCCTACAAGATCGGGACCGGCCGCTGTAACGTCAAAGTCATTCTCATCAACCTGGACAAGAGAACTGAACAGAGTGTCGAGTTTCTTGAGCTTGCCTATTCTCTTTCTGATCCGATCCTCGAACTCGGGGTAACGTTTGACAAATTCATCTATATCAGGCTCCCGGCCCTGCAACTGCGCATCGACAAATTGCTGCACCGCTTCTTCAAGGATACGATTCTGATTGTCGTCAATGGGTCCGGCCATCAGTCACTCTCAAAAACGCTGGTCAGCACAGCCATCGCACGAGAAACGAGCTTTCGCACCGCCTCGTCGCTCTTGCCGAGCTTGCCCGCTATCTCTTTGTAGGAAAGCCCCTCTATTTTTGTCAGAACTATAACTTCTTTGTACTCAGGTTTCAACTCATCCATTGCTTTGGCAAGCTCATCCAAATCTTCCTTTCTGGAGGCAATCACACTCGGCGTGGTCGCGTCGATTGGACCTTGAACACCGAAAAACCTGCCCCCGGTAGTTGGCCCATGGTTGTCAAGCCGGACCTCTTTGCGGATATCGCGCTTGTCCGCGTGCAATTTATCCACGTTGTCCCGAAGCCTGTTCTCAGCTATTGTTGATAACCACCGCAGGAAATCCCCCTCGTCCTTGTATTTGAAGTCTCCTAAATCCCTCAAGGCCGAAACCAGAACATCCTGGACCAGATCCATGGATTCCAGCTTGGAGCGAAGCTGCCTGCCCATACGAAGCCGTATTATCCAATGCACACGCTCGCCGTAAACGTTGCACAGTTGGTTTAGCGCAGAATCATTGCCGCCCTTTGCCAGGGCAACTAATTGCTGCGTTTTGTTGGCGAGACTATCTTTCAATAGCAACTAACCTCCACAAATCACAGGCCTTACGTAGATTTTACCAGTTTTTGAAAAAAGTTTCAACAAGATTGTCCGGTTGCTCCCTTTTTCCCGCTAATAAGGGTAGAGCCGACAAGGCCAAAAAGTGAAGTGAAAGAAAGTAAATAGAAACTAACAAATTTAAGGAGACTGAAAATGAGTACCAAAACAAATCGAAAAAAGTGTCTGATAGTAGTTGCGGCTTTTCTGTGCAGTACCGGCAGCAACGCAAAAGCGAGTTTTGCCTCCGGGACTCCCGTGAATGTTGCAGTGGCTGTGGCTTCTCTGAGTCTGGCAGCGGCTGACACATGGACGGAGAAATCCCCTATGCCGACGGCGAGGTCCATTCTATCCGCCAGCACGGTGGATGGAAAGATCTATGCTATCGGGGGGGATGGGGGGAGTTCGGCCGTCGAAGAATACGACCCGGCGACCGATACATGGACAAAGAAAGCCTCCCTGCCAACGCCAAGACAGTGGTTATCCACCAGCGTGGTGAATGGAAAAATCTATGCCATTGGCGGTGACGCACGTGTCGGGGCGCCAAGTCTTTCGACGGTGGAAGAATACGACCCGGCGACGGATACCTGGACAGAGAAAGCTCCCATGCCGACAGCAAGGTTTACGCATTCCACCAGCGTCGTGGATGGGAAGATTTATGCGATTGGAGGATTCTTCCGACCACCGGAACGGGTGACTTCGGACGTAGAAGCGTACGACCCGGCGACGGACACCTGGACAAAGAAGGCGCCCATGCCAACGGCAAGAGGTTTCTTAGCCACCAGTGTGGTGAATGGGAAGATTTATGCCATCGGAGGGGCGCGCGCTGCGGGGGGATCCCCTCTTTCGACGGTGGAAGAATACGAACCGGTGACGGACACCTGGACAACCAAAGCCTCCATGCCAACGGCTAGAGTAACCTTCTTAGCCGCCAGCGCGGTGAATGGGATCATCTATGTCATTGGAGGCGCAAGTGGCGGTACAGATTTTTCGATAGTGGAAGCGTACGACCCGGCGACCGACACATGGACAGAGAAAGCGCCCATGCCAACGGCAAGAGGGTTCTTAGCCACCAGCGTAGTGGGTGGGAAGATTTACGCCATCGGGGGGAGATTCACCGGTCACGGCACAAGTGTTTCAACGGTGGAAGAATATGACACCGGACTGACCGTCTCATCACCTGACTTTAACGGTGACGGCACCGTCGAGATGAAAGATCTCCTGAGACTTATCCAATCCTGGGACCAAAACGACCCAATGGTTGACATAGCACCGCTGCCGTTTGGCGACGAAGTTGTGGATGCTTTGGATCTGGAGCTTTTGATGAGCTATTGGGGACAACCTGTTGACGATCCCACGCTGGTTGCACACTGGGCATTCGATGAGACAGAAGGCGAGATCGCCTACGACAGTGCCGGCCTGAACGATGCCTTTGTCGTCGGTGGGGCTTTATGGCAGCCGAGTGGCGGACAAGTTGACGGTGCGCTTGAGTTCGACGGCGTAGATGATTCGGCCATCGCCGGCCCTGCCCTGAACCCGGCAAACGCTCCGTTAAGCGTTTTCGCCTGGGTCAAAGGCGGTGCGCCGGGCCAGGCTGTCATATCCCAACAAGGCAGCGCAAATTGGCTCATGTTGGATGCCGAAGGTAAGTTGATGACGGAGCTTACGAGTCCCGGCCGATCTGCCGTTCCTTTGCTGTCTGAGACAGCCATCACTGACGGCCACTGGCACAGGATTGGTTTTGTCTGGGATGGTTTACTTAGAACGCTCTACGTTGATGGCATTGCAGTAGCCGAAGACACACAGGATAGTCTGGAGAGTTCATCCAATGGGCTATACATCGGCACAGGCAAGGCTATGGCAGCCGGAACCTACTTCTCCGGCCTGATCGACGATGTTCGCATTTACAACCGAGTGGTAAGACCATGAAGAATCGAGACACCGGCGTATTAACTCAAATATTCTGTTATTTCACCCGTTCTCTGAAAGAAGGAACAAAACCATGAAAACTCAAAAGACAACAAACGACAGGAAACAGAATTTCAATTGGATCTTAACGGGCTTGATACTCAGCGGACTGCTGGGCATGTCTTCCGTGAGCCTGGCACAGGGGGACGTTTGGACGGAGAAAGCTCCCATGCCGACGACAAGACTTGCTCTTGCCGGCAGCGTGGTAAACCGTAAGATTTACGCCATTGGGGGGCGAGCGGATGGTGCTTTGGTGACCGAATATGACCCGGCGACCGATACCTGGACAACCAAAACCCGCATGCCAACCGCAAGATTCGGTCTTGCCACGAGCGTGGTGGATGGGAAGATCTATGCCATTGGGGGTTCGACAGGTCCGGGGACAACAAGTGCAACACGCGTTGCGACAGAAGAGTACGACCCGGCTACGGACATCTGGACAAAGAAAACCGCCATGCCTACGGGAAGATGGGCTCTTGCCGCCTGTGTAGTGGATAGGAAAATCTATGCCATCGGAGGCGTGCCGGGAAACCCTTGGATAACTCATCTACGGACTGTTGAAGAGTACGATCCTCTAACAGACACCTGGACGAAGAAAGCCGACATGCCCACGGCAAGAGGTTTCTTGTCCGCCAGCGTAGTGGATGGAAAGATTTATGTTATCGGAGGGGCATTAGCTTCGAAGACAATGCTCTCCACAGTAGAAGTGTACGACCCGATAACAGATACATGGACAACTAAAACCCCCATGTCAACCGCCAGAAACGGTCTTGCCACCGCTGAGGTGGATGGGATCATCTATGCCTTTGGCGGCGGAACTATGATACCATCGGGTGGTTTTTCAGTGGTAGAAGCGTACGACCCGGCGACGGACACCTGGACGACGAAAACCGACATGCCAGCGCCAACATGCTGGCACTCCACCGGCGTGGTAGATGGGAGAATCTATGCCTTTGGGGGATCGGCAACGAGCCCCGAGCTACATCCTCCAGGATTTAGAACCGTGTATGAATATGAACCAACTCCCCTATTAGTCGTTGACTTTAACGGTGACGGAATTGTCGATAGTGCAGATATATGCATGATGGTCGAGCATTGGCATACAGACGAGCCATTCTATGACATCGCCCCGGCACCTTTCGGAGACGGCATTGTAGATGTCCAGGACCTGATCATGCTTTCTGAGTATCTCACGAAGGAAGTGGATGACCCCACGCTCGCGGCACATTGGGCACTCGACGAAGCAGAAGGCGAGATCGCCTACGACAGTGCCGGCCTGAACGATGCTTTTGTCATCGGTGGGGCTTTATGGCAGCCGAGTGGCGGACAAGTTGATGGTGCGCTTGAGTTGGATGGGGTAGACGATGCCATCATTGCTGGCTCTGTTCTTGATCCTGCTTATGGGCCCTTCAGTGTACTCGCCTGGATCAGCGGCGGTGCCGCAGGACAAACCGTCATCTCCGAACCAAGCGGGGCGGATTGGCTGTCCACGGATCCATTAGAAGGTTATTTGATGACAGAACTTACAAGTCCCGGCCGGTCCGGCGGCCCCTTGATGTCTCAGACAGTCATTGACGATGGCGAATGGCACCGCATAAGCTTCGTGTGGGACGGTTCGAATAGAACACTCTACGTTGATGGCATCGTGGTAGCTGAAGACACACAGGATGGTTTAGAGGGATCATCTATCAACCGAACTGTTAACGGCCTGTACATTGGCGCCGGCAAGGCTATGGTAGCCGGAACCTTCTTCTCCGGCCTGATCGACGATGTTCGCATTTACAACCGAGCGGTAAGACCATGAAGAATCGAGACACCGGCGTATTAACTCAAATATTCTGTTATTCCACCCGTTCTCTGAAAGAAGGAACAAAACCATGAAAATTCAAAAGACAACACACAATAGTAAACAGAATTCATTTCGGATAATAACCATCTTAGTACTCAGCGGACTGCTGGGCGCCGCTTCGGTGAGTCTGGGGGCGGGGGATACCTGGACGCAGAAAGCGGACATGCCGACGACAAGACTTGCTCTTGCCGCCAGCGTGGTAAACGGGAAGATTTACGCCATTGGGGGGCGAGCGGATGGTGCTTTGGCGACCGAATATGACCCGGCGACCGATACATGGACAACCAAAACCCGCATGCCAACCTCAAGATTCGGTCTTGTCACGAGCGTGGTGGATGGGAATATCTATGCCATTGGGGGTGGAACAGGTCCGGGATCAATTCTTAGGACTGTGGAAGCATACGATCCTCAAACAGACACTTGGACGAAGAAGGCCGACTTGCCCAAGCGAAATATTTTCTTTTCCACCGGCGTGGTAGATGGGAAAATCTATGCAATCGGCGGTGCGGCGGCGACGCCTTGGTCGACTCATTTTCGGACTGTTTATGCGTACGATCCTCTAACAGACACCTGGACTACAAAAGCCGACATGCCCACGGCAAGAGCTTACTTGTCCACCTGCGTGGTGGATGGAAAGATTTACGCCATCGGAGGGGCATTGGTTACGAAGACACCGCTCTCGACAGTAGAAGCGTACAACCCGGCAACAGATACCTGGACAACCAAAACCCCCATGCCAACCGCAAGATTAGGTCTTGCCACCGCCGTGGTGGATGGGATCATCTATGCCATTGGCGGTGGAACTCACACCCCGTCGCGTCGTTTTTCAGTGGTAGAAGCGTACGACCCGGCGACGGATACCTGGACGAAGAAAGCCGATATACCAGCGCCAATAGCTTACTTGTCCACCGGCGTGGTAGATGAGAAAATCTATGCCTTTGGGGGAACGACAACGAGCGGGCTACATCCTCCAGGAGTTAGAACCGTGTATGAATATGAACCAATACCTCCTCTTGTCGTTGACTTTAACGGCGACGGAATTGTCGATTGTGCAGATATGTGCATGATGGTCGAGCATTGGCATACAGACGAGCCATTCTATGACATCGCTCCGGCGCCTTTCGGAGACGGCATAGTCGATGTCCAGGACCTCATCATGCTTTCTGAGTATCTCACGAAGGAAGTGGATGACTCCACGCTCGCGGCACATTGGGCACTCGACGAAACAGAAGGCGAGATCGCCTACGACAGCGCCGGCCTGAACGATGCCTTTGTCATCGGCGGAGCTTTATGGCAGCCGAGTGGCGGACAAGTTGACGGTGCGCTTGAGTTCGATGGCGTAGATGATTCGGTCATCGCCGGCCCTGTCCTGAACCCGGCAAACGCTCCGTTAAGCGTTTTCGCCTGGATCAAGGGTGGTGCTCCGGGACAAGCTGTCATATCCCAACAAGGTGGCGCAAATTGGCTCATGTTGGATGCCGAAGGTAAGTTGATGACGGAGCTTACGAGTCCCGGCCGATCTGCCGTTCCTTTGCTGTCTGAGACAGCCATCACTGACGGCCACTGGCACAGGATTGGTTTTGTCTGGGATGGTTTACTTAGAACGCTCTACGTTGATGGCATTGCAGTTGCCGAAGACACACAGGATAGTCTGGAAAGCTCATCTAACGGCCTGTACATCGGCTGCGGCAAGACCATGCAATCGGGAACCTTCTTCTACGGCTTGATCGACGACGTCCGCATCTACAGCCGAGCGGTGAAACCATAGCGGGCACTTTCTGAAGTAGAACACTCAAAGGGCTGGCGACTTGAAGCAATGCCAGCCCTTATTTTTGCAATTTCACCTGTTTCTCCTGGAGAATCCTTGCTCGTCAAGAAAATATGACCTTTTTTTCGAAAAATCTGCAAAATTTTGGATTTTCTTATCAACACTTCGGCCGTCACAAACGCCACAATTATAGATATGGGAATGTTTTACGTGTATGAACAAGCTTAACCGCCGGTGCGGCCGGTACGGAGGTGGTTTGATGAATCGAAGATTTCTTGCATATTTGCCTGTAATCCTGGTTTTTGCCTCAATTGCCGCCGCTGAGTTCCAGGTCAATACGCACACGACCAACGATCAAAAGAACGCTACAATAGCGATGGAGCCGGACGGGAGCTTCGTAATGGTCTGGAGCAGCTACCTTCAGGACGGCAGCTCGAACGGTATTTTCGGCCAACAATTTGATCCAAATTATAGCCCTGTAGGCGGGGAATTCCAAGTCAATACGACCTCCTCCGGAAACCAGGCCGAGCCGGCCGCGGCGATGGACGCTGCGGCCGGTTTTGTACTTGTCTGGCACGGGCCGGGATTGACCGCCGAAGACAAGGAGGATGTTTTCGCCCAGCGGTTCGATCCGAATGGCCTGCCCCTCGGCGATGAATTGCTCGTCAACAGCTATACCGGCGGCAAACAGCTTTACCCGAGCGTCGCGCTAAATAATGACGGCACTTTCGCAGTTGTCTGGGAGAGTGCGAATTTTCCCGAGGACGGCGATAAAGCAATCTTTGGCCAACTGTATGATAGTAACGGCGTAAGACTTGGAGACGAGTTTGTTATCAACGCCGAAGCATCAGTCTGCCGTTATCCGGAAGTGGCAGCCGATGCCAATGGCAATTTCGCCGTAGTCTGGCTGGAGGACAAGAGCCGTAATTCGATAATGGCCGGACTGTTTGATCCGAACGGCGCACCCCGAACGGACACTTTCAAGGTCAATACAGTCAGTTTTAGCTCTGTCACAAGGCCGTCGATTGCCATGGACTCCGCCGGCTACTTCGCAGTGGCATGGGACGGTGACCCGAATCTTGCCGGTCTCGACGATATTCATGCCCGATTGTTCGATCCGAACGGCGCGCCCTTGAGCGAGCAGTTCTTTGTCAACTCAACTTTTGAAGGCCCGCAGCGGTATCCAAAGGTTGCCATGAACGACCGGCAGGAATTCGTCATCGTGTGGGAGACCAGAACCGATCCTAACGTCAATGAAAGAGACATATTCGGCCAGCGATTCAACAACTTCGGCACACCTCTTGGCGATGAATTTCTTGTCAACACCTACACCGAAGGCGACCAAAGGAATGCCGTTGCAGCCTTGGGCGAGAACGGCCATTTCATCACGGCATGGCAGAGCTACGCACAGGACGGCTCACGCAACGGCATCTTCGCCGAGACCGGCCGACTCGTTGGCTCCGCCGACTACAATGGCGACGGGTACGTGGATTTCCTCGACTATTCCATCCTGGCCAACCAATGGCGCGAAGAAGGCCCCGCCCTGCCGGCCGACTTGATCTATGACAACAGAATCGACGAGCAGGACTTAGCCGAATTCGCCCGCCAATGGCTTAAGCGCTGATTTGAGTAAGCTGCTGCTCGGTCACAGTTCAAATGACTGATGTCATTCCTGCGAAAGCAGGAATCCAGAATCATCGGAAAAACTGGATTCCGCATCACTATAAACAAAAAACAAAGGCAACTCTAAAGCTGTTTTTTCATTTCTGCCATGATAAGCTGTTTTGCGTTGTCTAAGGGGCCTGGGAGGAAGGTGCCTGCGGCCATTTTGTGGCCTCCGCCGCCGAACTTGCCGGCAATCCGGTTGACTTCGATGTCGCTCCTGCTTCGCAGGGAGCATCTGACTCGGCCATCCTTCAACCCTGTAAACAGAGCCGACGCCTTGACCGTTCCTATTCGGTTGCATTCGTTAATCAAATTCTCCGTATCACTGCGTGAGGCGCCGGTCCGCTCGAAATCCTGCTGTGTTACGTGCATGACCGCATACACTCCACCAAGATGCAGTTCCATCGTGCCGAGCATTGCAGCCATCAGCTTGAAGCGCGAGTGCGAGAAGTTGTGGTACAAATTGTCATAAATCTGCGTCGGTTTGACCCCGGCGTCGATTAGCTCTGCACAGGCACGATGAACCCTGCTGTCGGTATTGCTGAACTGGAACCAGCCGGTGTCGGTCGCCGTCGCGACGAACAGCGCTTCGGCTATCCTCTCAGTCATCGGCCAGCCGGCGTATTTTAGCAGATCAAGAACAATCAGGCCCGTCGCCGCGGCGGTTGAATCGGACAACTCAACGTCGCCGAGACCGTCGGCAGTTACGTGGTGGTCGATTACCAGCACCGGCACATCGGCCTGCTTCAGGTATTCATCGAATTTTGGCAGTTGGTTAGTGCTGTTGGTATCGACGATCACAATCACGTCGAACTCACCCAGCCCCCCTGCTATCAACTCTCCGAGTTGAATATCTTCACCCAGAACCGGCGCCTTCTTGGAAAACAAGAACTCATACCACCCCGGTACTGGCGAGAGCAACAACGGCTTGACATTCTTGCCGAGAGCACCCAGCGCCTCGCACAACGCCACAATGCACCCGCAAGCATCCCCGTCCGGCTTGTCGTGGCATGTAAGCAAAATACTTTCGGACTTGCTAATCAACTCAACCGCTTTCCGAAAATCCATACCAATTCCTTTGTGGCTTAATATCTGTGCTAATCTGTGAAATCTGTGGCTAATACTTTTTTTGCGTATCGGCAGTCTTTGGCGATTTGCTTTGAGAGCTCTTCGGGGGTCTTGAATTTGTGCTGGCTGCGGATGCGCTGGACAAAATCCATGGCCATAAATTTGCCCGGCGCCGCATCCACGTTCTCATCGAGCAGATGCGCCTCTATGAGCAGTGGGAAATCGTCGCCGTACGTTCTGGCCTGGCCTATACTGTACGCAGCGGGGATGGTCTGGTCGGAGCCCAGAACGTCCTCGACGCAGCCGCCGACTCTCACAAAACCGGCGTAAACACCCTCGGCGGGAATCACCTGCTCGGGCTTGTGCATGTTCAGCGTGGGAAAGCCGAGTTTCCTGCCTATTCCCCGGCCTGGTATGATCCGGCCGGCCAGCCGATACGGTCTGCCCAAACCGGCTGCGGCGTCGGCGACGTGGCCGCTTTCGAGCATGTACCGGATCATCGTACTTGATACCCTGACGGACTGGCCCGTCGAGAGCTTTATCATTTTCGGCTCGACTACGGAGACGCTGAAGCCGTTTCGTCCTCCAAATTCTCGAAGCGTTTCGACGCTGCCGGCCCGTGCCGCACCGAAATTGAAATCGCTGCCCTCGACAACGACACTCGGCTGAATATTCTCTATAAGAAAGCGCTTCACAAAATCTTCGGGCGAAAGATTCAGCAATTCCGGCTCGCCGGGCAGAACGATCAGGCAATCCACGCCGCACTTAGCCAGCAGGTGTCTTTTCAACTCCAGCGGCGTAAGCACGCCCGGCGCCCTTTCGGGGTATAAGACGGCGACAGGATGCGGCTCAAAAGTCATCGCCGCCAATTCCGTCCCCTTTTCTTCGGCTACCCGCCTGGTGGCGGCTATGATCTCCCGATGCCCCAGATGGACGCCGTCGAAGTTCCCAATAGTCAGCACGCAACCTTTTATTGCCGACCCCAGCCTCGATATTGTTTCTATTATCTTCATCTTGCCTTCCCGGCCATCCCGCTTAGTTACTGCTGCTCAGCGAAACGCATGATTATAGTGCCGCAACGCCAATTCAGCAACAAGAGTCTTGTCTCGGCCGAACATATCCAATATATGAGCGTACTATAAAAAAGAATTTGCAACTTAGTTGCATATTTGGTATTCTATATGGAATCGGATCCGCCGGTTCTCAATCAGGCCTGACCCCAGGATTTGCAGGAAGAATTATGGTAAGAAATAAACTTGCGACGATATTTACAGAATTGAGAAGCCACGCTCCATTCACATTGTTCGGCTCTCTGACCGGCATCGTTTGCATGTTGGCTCTCAGGAATCTCAGCCACGAGACCAGCCTAAGGATATTCTATGTGTTTCACCCGGGGCATGTGTTTCTAAGCGCAATAGTGATCGCCTCGCTGTTTCAACTTTACTCTAAGAAAGGAACACTCCTCTTTGTCCTGATAGTCGGAGTTGTTGGTTCGGTCGGCGTCGGGACCCTGAGCGACTCGTTGATCCCTTACGCCGGCGAGGTGGTGCTGGGCATGCACATCGATCCGCACTCGCATGGCGCCGCCGAGCAGGAAAACTCTGCCGGTCACACCCACGAGCACGAAGGCGCCGCTGATCATGTACATGAGCACACCGACGCCGCGGAGGAAGAATCTTTTGCCGAGCACGCACACATCGGCTTTATTGAGGGCTGGTACATCGTGCTGCCGGCGGCGATTGCCGGCGTGCTGATAGCGTTTTTCAAGCCGAAGACAAAATTCCCGCACGCCGGGCACGTTTTGCTCAGCACCTGGGCCTCCTCATTCCACATGCTGATGGCGATGGCCGGGAATGCCTCGTTGTTGAAAATTGTCGGCAGTTTCGGGTTCTTGTTTTTGGCAGTCTGGATACCCTGTTGTTTCAGCGACATCGTATTTCCGCTGTTGTTCGTCAAATCGGGAGCCGAAATCCCACACTGCCACCATTGAGGGGAAAACAGGGCCGTGCTATCATGGATGCGGCGGGTAGCCGGAGAAGAAATGGCAAAGTCGAACTTGGACAACAAAGCCCGCGAAATGTTGAAAGCGGCGAAACTTTACTGCACGCAGGGCAGAGTTACGATACTCAAAGTCCTGATGAAGGCAGGCAAGCCGCTAAGTCAGGACCGAATCGCTCAACGGTCGGGCCAGAAACACTTCGACAAAGTCACAATCTATCGGACTCTTGAGAGTCTGCTTAAGGTCGGGCTGGTGCACAAGGTTTTTGTGGACAAGAGGGCATGGCATTTTGAATTGGCCCATAATTGCACGGAAAGCCAGTGCCATCCGCACTTTACATGCACGAGTTGCGGCGACACACACTGCCTGACGGAAATATCGTTGCCAATGGCGAGAAGTCCACACGAGGGATTTGTCATCCACCGCCAGCAAGTCCGCCTGGAGGGTCTCTGCCCGGACTGTGTGTAGAGAGCTGCAAACCAACCATCCGGAGCAAGAGTTAATGGAAAAAGGCTGCAAACGCCGATACTAACTTCGACGTGCGTAACAGACTTATACTAATACTACTGCTAACCCTGGTGGCTATCGCAGTTTCAAGCTGCCACCAGCCCGCTGACGGCCCTGTAATTGAAGATCGCGTGCCTGTGAGCGAGCAGACTGTCAGCGTTCAAGAACTCGGCAGACGCCTGGGTCTGCGCGCCAGCGAATCGAAGTCCACACACATAACGCTGAAGAACTCGGCTAACACCGTAATGATATTTACCGTCAGCGGAGGGCAGGTTTACGTCAACACAAAGCCGATCACCACGGTGGGAACAGTCGAGAGAGCCGGCGGGCAGGTGTACGTCTCGCAGTCGCTCGTACCAAGAATACGCTCGGCGATGCAATCCCCCGCCGCCGCTGCTCCGCCGAGCACCCGTCCCCGCAGATCGTCCGGGACCATCGTCATCGACGCAGGCCACGGCGGCAAGGACCCAGGCGCCAGGAGCGTTCTCGGCTATTACGAGAAAGGCGTCAACCTGACCGTCGCCTCAAAAGTCGCCCGCCTGCTCAGCCAAAAGGGGCTGAGAGTGAAAATGACGCGAACCAGCGACAGGTTCATAGAACTGGAAGAACGTGCCGCGATTGCCAACAGACTCCGGGCCGACCTGTTCGTGAGCATCCATTCCGACTCTTTCCCGAAAAGCTCCAGGCGAGGTTACACAATCTACATCGCACGCTCAGCGTCGCAGTTATCCCGCCAGGCGGCAAGAGCCATCGAGCGTTCAATGTCTCGCACCGGCCTGAACAGTCACGGCACACAAACAGCCGGTTACCAAGTCCTGACCGGCACTCGCGGCCCCGCCGTCCTGGTCGAGTTAGGCTACCTCACAAACCGCCACGAAGCCGCCCTACTAAGAGACCCCGCCTTCCAAAACCGCCTCGCCAAGGCAGTAGCCAACGGCATAAGCGATTATTTCAACTGACCGCCCTTCGAGCGGACACTTGCCCTCAGAATAGAATCCACTAAGACCCAACACAAAGGACATCACGCAGAACTCATGTGTTTACCCACCATGAGCTGTGGTATTGCTACGTGCCTGAATCGGGCAATTGGCACGGCGGGACTCACACCCGCTGGATGGCGCCTTGTCGGCCGCTCCGCTGTCCCTAGTTTTTTCTAATCTTATATCCCAGGCCCTTTAATTCTTCTAAAAGCTTATCTGCTTTAACACGCCAGGCTGTAAACATGAGACGTTTTGGATAACCTTCGATGGTATGATAAATCCTTATAGAGCCGAAGATCAAGCCTGTAAGAAACCATATATATACTCCTGCTTTTTCGATTCGTTCGACGTTTTCGGCTTCAAGTTCATACATACGCCTTAGAGGACCTTTTAGAATGAGACGATCCGGCGTCGCGATAAGTTCTGTTGATCGGTGTTTTGTAGAGAGAATTCCCATACACATATCACCCTTGAACCTCTTTTCTTCATTCAACTCGGTCATGGTATATTCTACTGTTCTTACAATGCTTATACAGTCTGTATAAGAAGTTACCTGTACTCAATTTTAAAGAATAGTCCAACCGCAGACGCCGTCCCGAACACCGCTGAGGGATCTATTATTTTTCCAAATTCTGATTTCTTTCTCCTGTATTCTGTATTCTATCTTTTCCCTGGTGTCTAACTCCTATATTTCTTTATTTTTTCTTTCTTCGTATCCAAATAATTCTGAACCCAATGCTGGTCAGAGTAAAGACTAATGTTATTACCAGACCGATAGAGCCAAAAGCAGGTAATATTACGTCATCCATGTACCCCTTGTGAGGTGCTGCCATGAGCCAAAAAGAGCAGAGGAATACGATAAAGGCAAAGACAGCACACGTTATAGATAGAACAGAGTAAACATGGTCCCTTAGCCAAGACTTCCCTTTTGTCTTCATCTGACATTTCCCATATTAAACGCTTCAATTTTTATTAGGAACGATTTTTATTAGGGGACCGCCACGTTTTCTGTGTACTGTCCCCAGCCATTAATAGGCGGCTGTTCCTGGGTTTTTCAAATAATCAATAGTAAATAATCAATAATCAATTACAAAGCCCACCGATCAATGATCGCAACATTCTTAAAAAAAGTACCGTACAACTTTAATTAGCCACGAATTTTTTGCCTTCGATGTTGAACATTCGTTATTCGATATTGGATATTTAAGAGTCCTGTATTCTACATTCTAAATTCTACATTCTATATTTTTCCCTTTTGCCTCTTAACTTTTTACTTATTTATCAGTGTCTGATCCCTTTAGTTTTCCTAGGTTTTACACATGAAGCCATATGAGAGCTGCAATTGTGAATACTAAACCATATAATAGAAGTGCTTTTAATATAATTTTTTGTAAAAGAGACGACTCTTTGAAAATATGCAGAGTTCGATCAGGTCCCTTTTTTGCTCGCACTTTACTAAGTCGAAGAAAATTAATGAGACGAATATGAATCGATTTTTTATCATCATTGGACTTGACCACATTCTTTGTTGCTCCATCGTCTGCAGCAGATCGCTTATTTCGTATTCGTCTTGCTCCTTCTTTCTCAAACTCTCCAAACATTATATTAATATAATGAAGAATCGATTGTTTACCGTAAAATCTATAAAAGATTCTGTCGAACAGTAAGATGATGCAATAGAATATGCTCAATGTTGAAAAGATGAAGACTAAACCATGAAAGTGAATTTTCCAACTTATTGGATAAGCAAAAGGTAAGAATAGAATGTAGAGAATAATACCATACAGCAAAGTCATGTAGAGAAATACCCATTTGAATGCAAATCGAGTAGTAAACTTGTAAATCTTGCGAAAAATAATTATCTTTGTTGGAGACTTTTCGCTTTCCGACAAATACCCAATTGGCATTTGGGGAGTTATGATAGCGGCGATAAGCACAATAGACGATGCAAGATATCCTGTATAGGAACTCAGCGGTAGATTGTTAAAGAATCGCCAAGGGTAAAAAAAGATGCTATAGAATGTCCACCATGTATCTTTTGGAACGCTAACTAATGTTTTAATCACCGAATATATGTCAGATAGCATCTCTTCCATTTGTATTTATCTCCTTCTCTTGAATAATTATTCTAATTGTTAAGGAAAAGAGCAAGTGAGCCTTTCTTATTGTAGATTTTATTAGGGACAGTCAACGTTTTCTGTGTACTGTCACCAGCCATTATTAAGTGGCTCTAGTTTTTCCTTTTTACTTTGTATCGGTGCCTGACCCCTTTATTTTTCCTGTATCTTTAATTAACTTTATTTAACCATGTTCTTGCTTCTTCTCTTGCATTTATTATTACTGCTTTTGTCTGTGCATGCTTATAATCATCAACTAGCTCTGGGTATTCGAATTCTTTACTTAACAACTTCATCACGGCCTTAATTTTGTCTCCAAATATTTCTTTGAGAACTGTCTCTTGAATACTGTTCTCATAATAACGGCCTACTTTAGGGTCTGAGCTATGAGTGACTTTGCTGCTAGAAACCAAATGTGCTATATGACTTGCCATCAATTTCTGATTTATATTTGCTGCATCAAGCAACACTTGCCCCAACCATCCCCATTCTTCTGAATCTGCTTCTCTTTCAGAATATACTAGGTAGTACAGACCCCAAGGATTATTTTGGCTGAGAATGGATATGAGACTTTCTGGTTCTCCTTCAAATTTCGTTCGGACAATATTAACAAGCTGTCTTCTCAATTCTGGTGTTGGAGTTTTAGCACTGATTTCATAATCATGTTGATGTCTCCAAAAATAATACAAATCATGAGAAAAATACAAACTAATGTCTAATGCTTTTTCGATTTCGTTCACAAGCCAAACGTTGTGCTCTGAGTATTCCTTTTTAAGAGATAGTCTCCACAAGTTAACAAAGCCGGGGCATAATTCCTGTTCCGCCTTATTGCCTTCTCTCCTTAAGGCTTTCTTGAATAACTCTGAAGCTAATTCATGAATTCCTTTGCCTTCCAACAAAAAGCCAAACTCTTCTAATCTATCATCTAGACTATCCAGTTCAAATATTGCATTTGATAAAGTCAGACTTATTCCTTCTTGAATATATGTTTCTTTGGAATGATCACTTTTCCAACCTTCGATGGCTTTCAGAACTGTCTGGTCGTTGATTTCATCTGGCAGTAATCTCCCAATATTGATTCTTTTCCAATAATCAGTTGTAGAGTCATCTCTCATAAATCCCTGTACTGTTTTTTCATCGATTAAGAAACTAATCACATTATCCTGCGGTATTTTCCTAAATATAGGGAATAAAATACATATTATCTTTCTTGCAGATTCAGAGTGCCAAGATGCATTCCCTGTAGCCTTTTCCCAGTCTGCCATTAGTGTTTTCATGCCTAATTCAACTTTGTCTTTTGCATCAGATGAATTTAGATCTCTTAATACTTTTATATTGTTATTTACAAATGTGTATGCCTCTGGTGCAGCAGCTCTTAAGATTGTGGCAAGGAAAAAAGATTTGAAGTCAATTTCCCCATGTAACTGTTGCCATAGCGTATCAACCTGTCTCATTGCTGACTTTAGCTTTCTGGGAGTATCTAATAACTGGCTGATATAATTAATAGGTCTCTGGCGTTCTGATATTTGAAAGAAAAGTTCTTCTTGGGTGTTTTTAGGAAAACCAAGAAAACTTATTATGTTTTCACGCTCCTGAATTACTATGTCATCAGGCCAAATATCGTGCCAATATTTTGTCAAAATATTACTGACAGAAATAACCTCTTTTTGATCAATTCTTTGTATGTATTCATTATGATCACATAACTTTGCTAAGATTATATCAAGATTATCTTTAGGGCCTATAGCTATTATGTAAGAGATTTGTTTGAAATATTTAGTTACATTTAAGAATGATGCTATTTCATTATAAAAAGTTGCGTCATTTATATTCCTATCGATATCTTCAAGAACTATGATGAGTTTTTTGTTTACACACTCAAGAATCGAGTCAATTTTTTCTAATATATTTATTGGGTTTCGAGTTTTTTGGAAAAAGCAACCAACTATAGGAAATATATTATTTCCACTTTTATTCATTGCTTCACGGTAATGCTTTGGAAGATTTGCAATTGAAAGACAATCAAAATGAAGCTTTAAGTCTTCAATAATTAACTGCAAAATATGTTCGATGGCCGTATTTTCTTTGAATCCCCATCCTTCGATCTTACAGAATATCTCTTCTTTGTTTTTTCCTGAGATAATCAAATTTATAATACTACTTTTACCGCTACCATATCCTCCGATTATTCCAATATTCTTATTCTTGCCTTTGCGTATAAGTTCTCTGATTTTATTTGCTATGTATTTGTGGTTAAACAAATCCTCTGTTTCATCGTTAATTGGAGTTTCAGTGCTAACCCAATTAATAATTTTTTTCGGATCTTTTAATATATTATCATGTTCTATGTTTTGATTTTTAACTTCAACTATTTTATTCCCTCTTGGTTTTAATATTAGATGGTAGAAAGTTGTAGAAATGCACGCTAAAAAGAAAGCAAAAAGGTTTGAAATAGCAACCAATAGTTGCTGTTGAGATGTTTCTCTTCTATAAATAAAAATCACGACAATAAACAATATTAGACAATAGAGTACTGATGTTAGCCAGATAGATGGATATTTAATGTAGTTATTAATGTTAAGGTCATTAAGTCTTATTCCACCTGTTTTATAAATAAATTCCCAAAGGCATGCTGAAACTAAGAAAATGATAAATAAACGAAAAATCTGATTTTGTTGATTTAGCCAATCTGTCCAAGATAGTTTTGTATATTTTAAAAAAATAGCTAATATAATTGTTTCTATTATTATTAGAAACAAAACATCAAACCAACGTTTTACTCTTTCCTTCAATTCAATCACCTTTCTAATCTGAGAGAACTATGGACATTCACCGATTAAAATTTAAGTAACACTGTCTAATTAAAATTCTCATCCTCGAAAACCTTCATTCCACGAAATAATCAATATCTCAGATCTGCTGTTTTCTGCCGGAATCAATTGAAAAGCTCGGTCAATGTTGCCTTTTTAAATTATATCAGTTGCCCAGCCCAGAACAAAGACATTCGCCACCATCTGGTCCGCAATGCCATTATCGTACATATTCTGCCCTTCTACTAATATAAGCGTTTCTCAGAGGCCAAATGTTGATGAAAGAATTGAAAAAAGCAAAAATATTGAAAAAGTTTCGACAAACGTCACTCTTGGGCTCAGAATCAGGAATTCTCTTACCACGAAGTTCACGAAGGGCCACGAAGTTGTAAGAAAGACTGATTATATATGTTATCTGTCTTCGTGGTTCTTCGTGCCTTCGTGGTGAGCAAGAATCCGTGTTTCTCTGTTTTTCTCTTTTTTCTCTGTGGCTAAGACAAGATTTTGCTTGACGGCCACGTCCGCACGCTGTAAGATATGTATCAAACGAATTGTGTTTAGTATGTCGTGTGTAGCATGGAGAGTAGCGGATAGGAGAAGGCGCGAAAAGGCAAAAGGGAAAAGGCTTTGTCATTGATTATCCATTCGACCTTGCTCAGGACAGGTTTACTATTGACGATTGACTATTTTATTCAGCGTTAATCTGGGTTTATCAGCGGTTAATGAAAATGATTATAATCTTGATTCGTGTTAATTCGTGGCTAATTTGAAAAAACAAAGCCAATCTCGTATTGCGTATGTCGTATTGCGTATGTCGAATTTAGGATTTTGCCTTATTCCTTATGCCTTGTGGACCTCTCTGTGCCTCCGTGACTCTGCGGCTAATAGTCAATTTGAAAAAACAAACCCAATTTGTATTTTACCGCAGAGAACGCAGGGTACGCAGAGGAAAAAAGAAATACAAACTGATTCTTACTTCTCGGCGGTCTTAGCGCTCTCGGTGGTTAATCTGGAAAAACAAACCCAATTATCTCGTATTGCGTACTGCGTGCTGCGTGCTCCGTAAGGAGTCCCAAGGACTGCGAAAAGGAATTTGAAAAAACAAAGCCAATCTCGTATTGCGTATGTCGTATGTCGAATTTAGGATTTTGCCTTATTCCTTATGCCTTGTGGACCTCTCTGTGCCTCCGTGACTCTGCGGCTAATAGTCAATTTGAAAAAACAAAGCCAATTGTCTCGTGCTGCGTACTGCGTGCTGCGTAATGCGAAAAGGAATTTGAAAAAACAAAGCCAATCTCGTGTAGCGTATATCGTATTGCGTATGTCGTATGTCGACTTCCAGTATTTTGTCCGATTCCTTATGCCTTGTGGTCCTCTCCGCGCCTCTGTGGCTAATAGTCCATTTGAAAAAACAAAGCCAATTTGCCGGAGGCTGTATTGACGTAAGTCATTTAATAAGTAGAGGTTACGCAAATATACCCGCTCTCGGAGCTTTGGAAAACAAAGCCAATTCAAAGCCAATCTCAGAATCCCTCGGTAGAGCAAGCCGGGCTGGCCGGTTGGACTGACTTCTGCAAAACAAAGCCAATCTCAGAACGCCCTATTCGACTGTAACTCTTTTTGAACACAGGAGTTATACGGATACAACGCCTCTTCGGAGCCCGGAAAACAAAGCCAATCAAGCTTGTCCTGAGCAGCGTCGAATGGAGCCAATTTCGAGCCAAGTGGAATTGCGTTGGACTGCTCGACAGGTTTGTGGTTAGAATGGTCGGCATGATTGCGTATCCATTGAAATTCCGGGCGATTTACAAGCAGCGGATTTGGGGTGGGCGGAAGCTGCACGAAGTCTTCGGCAAGGAACTCCCCGCCAGTGAGAAGATTGGCGAGAGCTGGGAATTGGCAGACCTGCCAAAGGATAAGTCCGTGGTTATCAACGGCGAACTTGCCGGACTGAATATCCGCGAGGCTATTGAGAAATATCCGGCGGAGATAACCGGCGACGAGGATTTTCCGACTCCTTTTCCATTACTGATCAAGATCCTGGATGCCGAGGATGTTCTGAGCGTTCAGGTACATCCGGATCCTGAGACCTGCCGACGGACGGGCCGGGGAGAGCCTAAGACCGAGTGCTGGTATATCATCTCGGCAGCGGACGATGCGGTGATATACAAGGGACTGAAAGAAGGTGTGACGAGGGAGCAATTCGCCGAGGCGATTGAGAAGGGAACCGTGGCCGAGATGCTGGTGAAGGTGCCGGTCAAGCGGGGTGAGTGTCACTTTCTGCCCGCGGGGACCGCCCATGCGATTGGGCCGGGCCTGTTGATAGCGGAGATTCAGACGCCTTCGGATACGACCTATCGGGTCTTTGACTGGAATAGGGTAGATGATGCCGGTAACGCAAGGGAGCTGCACATCGAGCAGGCCTTAGAGAGCATCCATTTCGACATGTCCGGCGACGAACTGCCGGTAACGACGATGGGCCGGCTGGTGGACTGTGAGTATTTCAAGATTGATAATGGCCATCAGAGCAAAGACTGCGAGGTCCTCCTTTCCCCCGGCGGCATGAAAACGCTGATCATCCTGTCCGGTCTTGGGACGATCCTGGGAACCGAAGAAGAACCGGTGGAATTCAGTGCGGGCGACTGCTTACTCATACCTGCTGCGTACAAAGGAGCGATGCGGTTCGCCGGCGACACACATTATCTGACCGTCACGCTGTGATTTACTATTGACTATTGAAAGAATTGGCCGTCAGGAATCTCAGAGCCAGACCTCGCTGTCGTAGCGGAGCATGACCAATTTGTCTTTGAAGCCATCAGGGCGAATGTTGAGCTTCCTGCCCGTCAGCTCCTGCAATATCCATTTCGGAAAGTCGGCGCCGGCCTTGATTGATAACGGCACGCCGCCTCCGAAGCGCGGGTTTATCTCTATGAATTTGACCGTGCCGTCGTCTGTCAGGAAGAGTTGCAGCGTTATGACGCCGGGGCCGGCGCCAATCTTCTCCACCAACCTGGCGGCTTCGCTCATTATGCGCGCGTTCTTTGCCACCTGTGCCTTACTGACCTCGCCGGCCCTTACCTCGATGCGAATTCTCGGAACTACACAGCGGACCTTCATGCCGAAGTCAACATATACGTCGCAGGTGTACTCGATGCCTTCGATAAACTCCTGGCAGATGGCGTTCGGTATCCTCCCGGCGTAGAACAACAGCTCCTTGCGACTTCTTGCGATGGCGTTTTCTCTGCCGGCAGAGCCGTCCCAGGGCTTCAGAAAGCAAGGCCAGTTGATTTTCTTCTTTGAAAGTGCAGAGCGAACACTCATAGTCGGGGCGGCGTCAAAGTCATTCTTGAGAAGGAACCGATACGTTTTTCTCTTATCCTGACAAATATCGATCACATCCGGCGATGAGACAAGGACACGGCAACCGGCCGCGGCGAATTTCGGCCTGTTTAGCGCCAGACTTTTGAGGTCCAAATCGACGGTAGGCACGAGCAGCTCTACCTTGTTGGCTTTGACAATCGACAGCAGCTCTCTGATATAGGCCGGGTGGGAGGTAGGCTTAACCAGGAAACGTTTATCGCAGGATTGCAGGGCGGGGCTCAGTTCGGTCGTATCAGTCCCAAGGAATGAAGCGCTTATCTTCAGTTGCCTGGCCGCTCGGCGGAAGCTTTCGAGCAGTGAAACACGCCTGCCGATACAGGTGAACAAAACGTTCAGGCTATTTCCGGTTTTCGATTTTCGACTTTCGATTTTTGCCGCCGATCAATTTGTGAATTCCAACTTCCGGTATCAGCAGGCAATTCTTATTTGAAAACCGGAAATAGTCAATATTTAATTGCCAAACTCCAATTGTTTTGATATTTTGCCAGCATAAACCTAAACTAACCGCTCAGGTATGACAAACAGATGTGATTTATGAACGAGTGGAAACAGAAAATCGAAAATAAGAAAGCCGTCGTCGGCGTTTTGGGCCTCGGCTATGTGGGGCTTCCTTTGGCCAGAGAGTTTGCCTCGGCGGGCTTGAAAGTAGTCGGTTTCGACATAGACGATAAGAAGGTCAAGATTCTAAATTCGGGCCGGAGCATCATCAAGCATGTGCCGCACTCGCAGGTCAGGCAGATAGTAGAGGCAGGTCGTTTTCATGCAACGACAAATATGGCTCATCTCAAAACTGTTGATGCCGTGTTGATCTGCGTGCCTACGCCGCTTACCGAGAATCGCGAGCCCGACATGCAGTATATTGTGGGCAGCGCCGAGCAAATCGCAAAATACCTGCTCCCCGGCCAGTTGATTGTCCTCGAAAGCACCACTTACCCCGGCACAACAAGCGAGCTTGTAGCGCCTATACTCGAACGCACAGGCCTCAAGGCGGGCAAAGATTTTCATTTAGCTTATTCACCCGAGCGAGAAGATCCCGGCAACAAGGATTTTACAACCAAAACCATTCCGAAGGTCGTCGGCGGCCTGACGAAGAAATGCTGCCGGATAGCTTGTGAACTCTACGGCGCGGCAATCGCGCGAACCGTTGCCGTATCAAGTCTCGAAGCGGCCGAGGCAGCAAAAATTCTCGAAAATGTATATCGCTGCGTGAACATCGCTATGGTCAATGAGCTGAAGATCGTCTTTGACAAAATGGGTATAGACATCTGGGAAGTGATAAACGCCGCGAGCACAAAACCGTTCGGCTTTAAAGCGTTCTATCCGGGGCCAGGACTTGGCGGCCATTGCATACCTATCGATCCGTTTTATCTAACGTGGAAGGCCCGCCAGTACGGCATGCCGACGCGATTCATCGAACTGGCCGGCGAAATCAATACAAGCATGCCCCGCTATGTAATTACGAAAACCATCGAAGCGCTTAATGAGCACTGCAAGAGTCTCAAAGGCTCCAAAGTGCTTGTCTTGGGTTTGGCATACAAAAAGGACATCGACGATTTACGGGAATCTCCTTCGATAGAGCTGATTGAGCTGCTGCGCGAAAAGGGCGCAAAAGTCGATTACAATGACCCGTATATTCCCAAGACGCATAAGCAGCGAAAGCACGATTTGAAAATGGTCAGCAAGAAATTGACGGCGAAAATGTTGGCCGGCTACGACGTGGTATTGATCTCGACCGACCACAGCAACTACGATTACGACTGGATTGTGAAGAACGCAAAGCTCGTTGTTGATTCGCGAAATGCGACGGGAGCGATCCGCAGAGCCGCGAGAAAAGTTATAAAGGCCTAATATTTGCACGGAGATCCGATGCAGGTCCCACTTTTGGATTTGAAAGCGCAATACGCAACTATCAAGGATGAAACCGCGCAGGCAATAAGCAAGGTCTGCGAGAGTCAGTTTTTTGCTCTCGGCCCAGCCGTGGCGGAGTTTGAGCAGAACATCGCCGAGTATTGCGGCAGCAAGTTCGCAATCGGCGTCTCAAGCGGAACGGATGCTCTGCTCGTCAGTCTTATGGCGCTGGACGTCAAGCCCGGTGACGAGGTCATAACCGCTCCTTTCAGCTTCTTCGCAACCGCCGGCTCCGTTGTCAGGGTTGGGGCAAAGCCGGTCTTTGTTGACGTTGATCCCGACTCTTTCAATATTGATCCGACCGGAATCGAAGAGAAGATTACCAATAAGACGCGGGCGATCATACCGGTTCATCTGTTCGGGCAAATTGCTCAGATGATGGCTATTACCGAGATTGCGCGGCGGCACGGTCTGGTCGTTATCGAAGATGCAGCCCAGGCGATAGGTGCGAGTCGGGATGGAGTTAAAGCCGGCAACTTCGATGACTGCGGATGCTTTTCGTTTTATCCGACCAAGAACCTCGGCGGCTTCGGCGACGGCGGACTGGTTACAACCAACTCGGACGATCTTGCCGGAAGACTCAAAATACTCCGTGACCACGGCCAGGATCCACGCTACTTCTATAAAGTGATTGGCGGCAATTTCCGCCTGGACGCCATTCAGGGCGCAGTGCTTAACGTCAAGCTCAAATACCTCGACAACTGGAATGAGAAGCGAAGGCGGAACGCGGCCCTCTATGATAGTCTCTTTGCCGATTCACCGGTCAAAATACCAAAGATTGAGGTAGGCAACGTGAGCATTTATCACCAATACACCATAGCGGCGCCCGAAAGAGACGGGCTGCAAAAATTCCTTGCCGAAAATCAGATCGCCTCGGCGATCTTTTATCCAAAGCCATTACACATACAGGACTGCTTTGCCGAGCTTGGTTACAAGAAAGGCGATCTGCCGGTTGCTGAGAAGCTCTGCGAGCAAGTTCTGTCGCTGCCGGTGTATCCGGAACTTTCGCCGGAACAGATTGAATATGTTGCCGGAACCGTTTTGAAATTTTACGGAACAAATTAGGACGAAGAAATTGCTGAAAGTAAGCGAAAATCCCCCGATTATATGGCCCGAGGCCGAATCGATATCTGATTATGAAGGCGAATGGTGGGTAGCCCATACAAAGAGCAGAAACGAGAAGGCCCTGGCTCATGACCTTATCCGAAGAAGAATCAGCTACTTTCTTCCGATGAGCTGGAAGGTCAGGCGCAAAAGCCGCCGAACAACACGCTCACTGCTGCCTCTGTTCGGCGGATACCTGTTCTGTTGCGGTCAGGAAGAGAACCGCACTGAACTGATGCGAACTGATCGCGTTGCGAATCTTATCGAGGTCGCGGACCAGCAAAAGCTGATCAAAGAGCTGGTGCAAATTGAGCAGGCCCTCAGGGCCGGCGCTCCGCTGATCCCGCACAAATACGTCAAAGCGGGCCAGAAGTGCGCGGTAAAAGCGGGACCGCTGCTTGGTCTGCAGGGTGTTGTCGCCCGGATCAGCGGGGCTACTCGCCTGGTGCTGCAAGTGGACATGCTCGGCCAGGCGGCGAGCGTTGAAATAGACGTGGATATGATAGAAACTCTTGATTGAGTGAATTCGTCGCTCTAAGCAAAATCAAGAACGGGAGCCAATAGAATGCGTATTTGCGTGGTTGGCGTCGGTTACGTCGGATTGGTCACGTCGGCGTGCCTGGCGGAAGCGGGCAGCAACATCGTTTGCGTGGACAAGGACAGCGAGAAAATTGACGGCTTGAAAAAAGGCGTGGTCCCTATTTACGAACCGGGTCTGACCGAAATGCTCAACCGCAACAAAAAGCTCGGTCGGCTGCACTTCACCACCGATTTGAAACACGGCCTGGAGAATTGCCTGATCATCTTTCTTGCGGTCGGCACACCTTCGGCATCGGACGGCTCGTCTGACGTGTCCGCGGTCTGCGCAGTCGCGAGCGAGATAGGCGAAAACCTTACCGACTATCGCATAGTTGCAACAAAGAGCACTGTGCCGGTTGGCACACACAAACAGGTCACGGATATCATAAGATCGAAGAGCGAGACGCCGTTTGATTACGTTAGCAATCCGGAATTCTTAAAGGAAGGTGCTGCGATAGAAGATTTTATGCGCCCGGACAGGATTATCATCGGGACGACCAACCCGGCAGTGCGACAAACAATGAAACAGTTGTACAGCCCGTTCATGCGCAAGAGAAGCCGAATACTCTTCATGGATGCCGCCTCCGCCGAAATGACAAAGTACGCAGCCAATACAATGCTGGCGACGAGAATATCGTTCATGAACGAAATATCGACGCTGTGTGAGAAACTCGGCGCCGACGTTGAGCAGGTCAGACAGGGACTGGGTAGTGACTCGCGGATCGGCTCTGCCTTCCTGTTCCCCGGCGTCGGCTTCGGCGGCAGTTGTCTGCCGAAAGATATTCGGGCACTAATTCATACCGGCTCCGAGCACGGCGTTGAAATGACAATAGCAAAGTCTGTCCAGAGGGTGAATACTGAGCAGCAAGACCGCTTTGCCGAACGTATCACTGACTACTTTGCAGGCAAATATAATCAGACCAGACTGGCTGTCTGGGGTCTTGCCTTCAAGGCAAAAACCGACGACGTCAGGGAATCGCCGGCAATCTACTGTACAAAGAAACTCCTCGATCTCGGCATGAAGATTACGGCCTATGATCCCGAAGCAGCAGCCGCCGCGATGACGGCCCTGGAGGGCAGAATCGAGACCTGTCAGAACGGATACGACGCACTCGACGGGGCCGATGCACTTGCTATTTTTACCGATTGGCAGGAGTTCAGGAATCCTGACTTCGAGGTCATCGCGGCAAAACTCAAGAAACCTGTCATATTCGACGGCAGGAACCTCTACGATCCTAAAGTTGTAAGAGAAGCGGGGCTTGAATATCACAGCATCGGCAGGGCCTCCATTTGAAAATGCGTTGAGTCCAGGTATGAGGACAAAATCATGAACATGGTAATTGTTATTAAGATTTTGGGCGTAGTTATCGCTCTTATCGGAGTCGGGTACCTGATCAGGCCCAACATCATCAAATGGCTGATGGGATTCTTCAAGAAGGGAAAACGAATCTACTTTTCCGGGATATTGAGATTTGTCCTTGCGGTGGTATTTTTTGTTGCCGCTCGTGAATGCAGATATCCATGGGTAATATTCACCGTCGGGACCCTTTTCCTGATCGGAGGCCTTCTGATTCTCCTACTCGGACCCGAAAAGTTCAGACGAATACTCGACTGGTACCAGGAACAACCGATGCTGATTTTTCGAGTTATCGCAGCAACCGTCTTGCTCTTCGGAGCAGTCATCATCTTTTCGGCGTAGTCGCTAAGGAGAAGCATACCGCATGAAGGTATTAATCACGGGAGCAGCCGGCTTCATCGGATCGCATTTATGCGAGCGGCTTCTTGCTGAAGGCCATGCCCTGGTCGGGGTTGATAACTTCGACGACTTTTACGATCCACAAGTCAAACGCCGCAACATCGACGACTGCCTGAAAGCCGGCGATTTCCAGCTCATCGAAGCCGACATCCGTGACAGTGCCGCTATGGACGACGCAATCGGACGGGGTATTGATGCAATCGTCCACCTGGCTGCCAAAGCCGGCGTGCGCCCCTCAATCGCTCAGCCCCTGCTCTACGCCGATGTCAACATAAACGGCACAATGGTCCTTCTGGAGGGCGCCGCAAAACACAATGTTGACAAGTTCATTTTCGCTTCAAGTTCGAGCGTGTACGGCAATAATGAAAAAGTGCCGTTTTCCGAGCAGGACAACGTTGATTTTCCCATCTCGCCTTATGCCGCGACGAAAAAGGCAGGCGAGCTTATCTGCCACTCGTATCACCATCTTTCCGGAATGCCTGTAACCTGTCTGCGTTTTTTCACCGTTTACGGTCCCAGGCAGCGCCCCGATCTGGCGATCCACAAATTCGCAAGCCTAATAGAGCAGGGCAACCCTATTCCTGTTTACGGCGACGGCTCGATGATGCGAGACTTCACATACATCGATGATATAATAGACGGCACAGTCGCAGCAATTGATAAATGTGAAGGCTTTAATATCTACAACCTCGGTGAATCAAAACCGATTACAGTCAACGATTTGATTGTCGAAATTGAAAACGCCCTCGGCAAGAAAGCAACAAGAGAATATCTACCCCACCAGCCGGGCGACGTCGAACGCACTTACGCAGACATCGCCAGAGCATCCAAAGACCTCAGCTACAGCCCTCAAACACCCATACAAAGCGGTCTGGCAAAATTCACCACATGGCTAAGGCAAAACAACTGACACAAAGCTGCTTCTATCGGTTTTCCAAAAGGAACTTGAAAACTACCGACGTCTCGCCTAAGATACTAAAGGATATGTGCAGGAAAAAGAACATCCACGTGATAGAATAATATGCTAAGGCTTGTTTATATAGCAACAGGTGGGGCAATCGGCGCCGTTGCCCGTTACAGCGTTTCAGGTTGGGTACAGAATTTCGGCCAAGGTACTTTTCCCTGGGGGACGTTGTTCGTCAATACGGCCGGCTCACTGCTGATAGGCCTGTTCTTTGGCCTGTCCGAGCTAACATCGGTATCTCCAGCGGCGAGACTATTCTTCGCAGTTGGATTTCTGGGCGCCTTTACCACTTTCTCAACGTACTCTCTTGAAACGTTGAATTTGCTGCGAGACAAGGAAACTATGCTTGCTTTTGTCAACATTGGATTGAATAACCTGCTCACCCTGGCATTTGTTTTCGGAGGATATTTACTCTCCCGCTACGTTGTCACTTTTCTCAAATGAGGATTTGAAGATGAAACTCCCGGAAGAAGGAATGCTGCTTCGCATCTTTGTCGGTGAAACGGACCGCATTCACGGCAAATCTCTCTACGAACAGGTCGTTCTAAAAGCCAGGGAGCTTGGACTCGCCGGCGCAACGGTCATTCGCGGCATCATGGGCTTCGGCGCCAGCAGCAGAATGCACTCCGCCAAAATCCTGAGTTTATCCGAAGATCTGCCGATCGTGATCGAGCTGGTCGATACCGAAGAAAATCTCGGCAAACTGATGCCCTTCATAGACGAAAACGTCACCGAAGGTCTCGTGACAATGGAAAAAGTCCGAGTAATCAAGTACCGCCACAAATGACTTGCAAAACATCTTGTGCAGAGTTATTGAAACTACGCAAACTCGGCGAAGACACGTCTCGTGTACCGGCTGCTCTTTTGGAAGGCCTCAACTGTGGTCATTGTTTTGGGTGTGCCTTTTTCTACCGCCTGTTCCAGCACAATGTGAGGACGCACTCCGATTTCAAGCAGATGTTTGGCTAAGGCTGGGTAGTCGATGTCGCCGTCGCACATTGTCTCGGTCCAGATATTGTCCTTTGATTGGCGAAGGTGCAGCTCGGTGATTCTGGAACCGTAGAGCTTTAGGACGTCGAACAGCGCTACCTGCGAGTTGCCCGCGCCGCGGTAAACCCAATGAGCATCCAGGCAAAGCGTCACGTATTTCGGATCGGTGCCGACTATCATGTGATGAAATTCGCGGGCCGCGTTACGCAGTTCGATGTCGTGGTTGTGATACGCCAATGTCAATCCTATTGTTCTTAGCTCGCGACCTAATTTCTCCAGGGCCGCCGCCTGCACTCTTAGCTCGGCGTCATTTTTATTCTGAGGCCCGCCCCAGCGGATAGGGCTGGGATTGGTTACAATGATTTTTGTGCCGACGGCTTTTGCCTTGCGTGCGATTGCCAATACCGCCTCGATGCTCTGGTCCGCTTTTTCGCGTTCGTGCAGGATGCTGTTGACGTACAGGGAACGCATTTCAAGGCCGTGTTTTTTCAGCAGCGGCGCGAGTCGATCTATCTCCTGGGGATTACTGGCGAGCGGTTCGTAACCGTCGAGCCGGCAGGCGGCGAGTTCCCCCAGGCCCTCATCAAGATCGGCATTGAAGTTCCGATTGTCCCGAGCGTAAAACACAGTCCATGGATATTGGTTGCATGCTACGTGCAGCTTGCCGCGACTACCACGCTCGGATCTTGCCGCCCTGCCGCCCATGAGCACGACTCCGCCTGCCAGAGCCAAATCTTCGATAAACCTTCTGCGAGAAATTGCATCACTAACCATAGTCCAAAACTCCCATTGAAAGTTAGAACCCTTAAAGGCTTCAGTTTACCTAATTCAGTTCTTCCCGTCAAAACCGCCAGGCCATTCGTCATTTAGTATGATCTAAGCGGACACGTTCGGCAAGCGTATTAATATTTCGAGAATTTGGTTGTTCTGAACAGGGCTTCATATTAGAATACGTCCGTCGCACCGGAGAGTAGCTCAGTTTGGTAGAGCGCACGGCTGGGGGCCGTGAGGTCGCAGGTTCAAGTCCTGTCTCTCCGAATTCAGTTTTTACAACCACCCGGTCTCAATTGGCAAGGCTCTGCGCGGTCATTCCTTTTCCAGATGCACGAGCATGGTTTTGGGTCGGCCGACACCCGGCTCGAAGGCGTCGAGAGCAATCGATTTCTCGACCTTCCTGTAGCCCTGAGCTGCAACGTGGAGCACATATTTGCCCGGTACGGTCAAGAAGATGTGTCCCTGCGGTGTGGATTGCCATGTCTCGATCGGCTGGGAATCTCTCTCGAGCCACACTTCGGCATCGCCACGGAGCTGGTTTCGCTCGTCCATGACCTGTGCGACCAAATAGGCCATTTTCTGTTCGATGTGGCCTGTCAAATCCAGATCCACGATTTCGTTTCGGCCCGGCAGCAATTTAAACTCAGCAAGTTTCGACATGTTGTTGAGCAGACCGAAAACGCTGCCGATAAAGTAGGTACCTGAGGGAAGATTTTCAATTTTATAGGCGCCCTCCCTGCCCATCGAGATTGCACCGAATACGTCCATTCCTTCCCGCCAAAAGGCGAGGCCCGAAGGGGTATTGCCGACAATCTTTCCTGAAACGCCCGCTGTTGATTCGGGGACTTCCATTGTGACTTCCCATTGGCTCTGACCAAGTGCAAGCTCAATATCCTTTCTCATTTGCACCTGATCGCTCCTGGTGAGGTTCAACACGTACCTGCCCGGCTCGACATTGCTGATTACCCAGGGCTTGCCTGGAGCATCGGGTGGATCAGCTTTGCTAATCGGAACACCAAAAACCTTGCCGGCTTTGGAAATGTATATCCGTTTAATCGCCAATTTTGTGTCAAACTGTCGTCCATTGATGGTCACCAAGAGTCTGGATACATCGGCGGGGGTAATAACGCCAAGGCTCAGGTCTGCACTCGCCACATCAATGTCCACGATTTTTATCCAGTCACTCCTTTTGTCCGGGTTCTCATAGTAAATCGCGTGGGGACCTTCAACCGCTCCTCTGAAGGCAAATCGCCCTGCTCCATTTGTTCTGGCATAACACTTGAACAAACCGAAGTGCGGAGAGTCAGCCGGACCTAACAATATCCTCTTGTCTATCAGCAGCTCATCGTCGACAACTACTGTTCCGGTCACGACGGGTGTGCCTCCCAGATCCAGCCTCGATACCTCACCACTCTTTGGCATTAGGGCCCGACTAACGACTCCCAGGCTCTGCCACTCCTTTTCCCGTCTCACAGAGCACATCTTTTCAGGTAAACCGGAGACACGATAAAACCCGTTACTGTCGGCAATAGCTGTCCCAAGCCGGCCTTCCTGCTCATCCCCACTGCCGCCGTAATTGTCGGCACCCTGTATGTACAGTGCCACGCCCGCCTCAGGCTCTCCATCGGCATCGTAGACGTATCCCTCGACAGTGGCGCCCTTTTTCAAAACAATCTTGACGCCCACGGCAGTCTGACCATCGACAACTTCAATACCCTCGGAAATCGAGAATGCGTACATCGGATGCACGACTTTCAACGTCTCTGTGCCCGCTGGCAGATGCTTCAGCGTGAACTCCCCGCCGATCGTCTCAACGGCCCCTTCTTCAGACACAAAAACATCGAACGTTCGCGGCATAGTCCCGCCTGCTATCGAAAGAGGTATGACCTTCGCTCCGGTGATTTGCTCTTCATCTTCATTGGCAACCGTACCCTTGATACTCCCTCCGAATCCCAGCTCAACAAGAACGTTTGCCGGTTCGTCTGTGCTCACCTGTGTGCTCCACGTTGGCGCGTAGTCGCCGGCTGCCGCCTGGAGCTGATAAATCCCCGGTCCCACAACATCAAGGGTAAACCGGCCTTCCTCATCGGCGAAGTATGCCCATTGGTCATTCTGGCCGTAATTGCGGCCGCGAAGCGTGCGAAGTTTCCTGGCCCTCATTCTGAAACTCTTGACCGGCTCACCGGTCTTGGCATCTACTACCGTTCCCATAAGTTTCGGCTTGGTCAAATACAGCAGTTCCACCTCAAGTCCCTCGCTCGGAGCCTGGACGTTCTCGATGACCTTCTCTTCGAGATTCGATCCAGAAAAGGTCAATCTGTACCTGCCCGGTTCCAGCCGGTCGAGAACAAAGTAGTCTTTTACCTCGTTATTTGAGTTGTATCTAACGCTTGTGTGAGCATGTCCGGTTGTTGGTGAATAGGCGTCAATATAGACATACCTCGGCTTCTTTTCACCAAGATAGACAAGCGTTCCGGAGATAGAGGCTAACGACTCCGGGGATTTCTCGGGAATGCGGACTATCAATAGCTCGTCCTCGGCCAGAGGGAGCTGTGCCTGAAAAACCGTCTTAGTACTTCCGCCACCTGATTCTGTCCTTGGGAAATATGCGCATATATCATATCTCCCGGGAGTAATGTGCTTGATGGCAAAGTCGCCTTCGGGGCCGATCTCATATCCGTGGACGCCGTAATTGCAGTGCCACCAGGCCGGCCTGGCGACAATCTCGATATCATCGGCAGGAACGCCATCCGAGTACTCGGCGTGACCTTTCACCTCTATCCCTTTTTTGAGCACGATCTCTATTTGCTCGACAACCTGCGGATCAGTCAGTTTGACTACCCGCCGAGCCTGAGCATAATCGTAGTCGCTTTCGCCCCACAGTCTGCCGTCAGGCTTTCTTACTGTGCGTGTGGTTTCATGCCATACGGTAATCAGGTATTCCGACTTGACCGGCGTAAAGCCGCCGAGCAGGATGTGCCCTTTTGCATCGGTTTGCCGGATGCTGCCGAAATAGCTGACGACTTTGGGATTAGCGTCTGCCAGTGAAGTTGCAACTACCTTTGCACCTTCGATGCCAACTCCGTTCTCATCGACCACTCGCAGATCAACCTGACAGGCCCAGGCTAATTGAAAATGCTTCACAACCTGCTTGCCCGGCGCCAGACTGACAATCGGCTGCCGCTGGCCGACGGCGATTCCTATATACTCCTTCGAATCAATAGCAATGTCATAATTGCCGGTCTTCTCAATACTGTCAAAGGAATAGAAACCGTTGGAATCGGTCTTCGTTTCGTAATTCCTCCCTATAGAGATTCGGACTATGGCATCAGTCACAGGCTCTCCCGTCTCGATGTCGGTAATTACCCCGCTGAGCACCCCTTTTGACTTGAACTGATATTCAGCTACTTCCTCTTGCGGTGTCGGCCTCAAGTCGTTCTCGGCAATGTTTTCGGAACCGATCTTGTCGGCATCGGCTACAGATTCACCCTGAGTTACAGCGGTCTCCGGCATCACGTCGGGTTCGACACTCACGTCTTCAGGTTGCACTGTCTGGATCTGCTGTGGTGTATCGACCACTTTCGGCAGGTCCGATTTTCCTGTTGAGCCGGTCAGTTGTTTGTAAACGGCAACCGCGCCGACGGCAATGGTTACTGCCGCTGCTGCTGCGACGATTTTGGCTGTCACTCCGCTCATCACGGTCTTGATGACGGGCGTGGTGGTTGTTGCAGACGCCGCTGCGGCAACTCCCGCTGCCGCGGCTGCGCCTGAGCCTTTGGCAAGCATTCCGGCAATAGAAGCAATCACAGCGGTTGCAAACGTACTGCCCGGCTCCGTCCGGCTGATGGTGTCTTCGACCATCGCGGCAACTCGCTCCTTGAGATACTTGCGACCCCGAAAAAGGCGCTGCCGCACCGTTTCTTCAGATAGATCGAGCTGCTGCGCAACTTGTTTGACGGACTGCTGCTGTCGATAGAACAGCACAAGCGGCACGCGATATGTTTGAGGAATTTGCTTAAGCGCCTCGCGGACGACCGCCTGTTGCTCTTTTGTTATCGCCGTCTGGACAGGCCCGGAGCCACTCGGCTCGCCATCTTCCATCTCTTGAATCAAAGTAGCTTTGCTTATGACATCACGTTTTTGCCTTCTGAAAAAGTTTTTGATGATGTTTCGAGCGATGCTGCCAAGCCAGGCCCGGAACTTGCCCAGATCTTCAAGCTGTGACAGGTCCTTCCACGCACTTATGAATGTTTCCTGCGCCAGCTCTTCGCTCCTTTCGACGTCGCCCGTGGCGCTGAAAGTGATTGCGCAGACGAGAGACTGATACTTCTTAACGACACTTTCAAAGGCTTTGGTGTCGCCTTTGGAGCTTGCTTTGAGCAATTCGATCTCGCTGAGCATTTCTCTGGACATAATCAAGGTCCTTTCAACAGTTATATATATTATCGGCTCGAAATAGAAGGAACCAAAAAGAAAAAAAGGTGACAAACATTCTGAAAAAAAAGAAGGATGCGGCTTTTCTCACGAAAAACTATGTTTGTTGTTGATTTTCTTGAATGATAAGGATAGGAAAACGACCGGCTCAAACCGGCCCGACCTAATCTACTGTGATCGCCCTGCTCCAGCCGGCGGTCAGCAACCGTATGCGCCGAGCAAGGAAGCGGAGTGCCTATTTCTATCGTCGTTTTCGGCTTCTCGTTTTCCCGGATGACTGGTTTTCGGGTAGCGGACCGGAGTATTCCCATGTAAAAAATGGAGAATCCTCGTGTGAAGCCTGGATTATGGCGCGTATTTGGCTGAGAAGGTCCGGATATCTGCCGGCTACGTTGTTCTTCTCCGAGAGGTCTTTGCTCAAGTCGAAGAGTTCCAGGCCTACCTTGGTTTGGACGGCCTTAAACTTGCCCATTCGCACAGCACGGTTTTGCTTAAGCTCCCAATAAAGGTAGTCATGCCGCTGCTGTTGGCCCCTGCTCAGAAGGGTCGGGATAATTGAGATACCGTCGGTTGGTCCGGGCACGGCGACGCCCGCCAGCTCGGCAAACGTCAGTATCATGTCCTGGAAAGCGCAGATATGCGAACTGGTTGTGCCGGGCGCGATTTTGCCGGGCCAGCGGGCGATCATTGGCGCCCGGATGCCGCCTTCGTAAAGTGTTCCCTTGCTGGCGCGAAGCGGGCCCGAACCGTTGAATTCATTAAGCAGCGCACCCCCTGCCGAGCCATTATCGCTGGCAAAGATCACGAGCGTATTATCTTCAAGGTCGAGGGACTTAATGAGATCGAGAATCTTTCCGACGTCACTATCCATCCGTGAAATCATTGCGGCTATGGCTTTTTTGACCGGCGGCCAGGGCAGCTCGGCGTATTGCCCGAGATCGGGGACCTGAAAGGCGGCGTGTGGAATTGTGTACGGTATGTAAAGAAAGAACGGATTGTCACGGTTCTCGCGGATAAAACCGAGAGCTTCTTCCGTGAGCAGGTCGTGGGAGTAATCAGTCTTCGGCGGTTGCTTGTTGCCTTCGAGGATGACTTTCTTATCATTTCGCCAGAGGTGAGGGGGATAATATGTGTGTGCCTGTCGCTGGCAGTTATATCCGAAGAAGTGATCGAAGCCCTGATTGATCGGATCGCCCTCGGAGCCGGGATAACCGAGCCCCCATTTGCCGATGGCGGCCGAGGTGTAATCCGCTCTCTTGAGGACCTTGGGGATTGTCTGGGAGTTCGCTGGGATCGGAACGTTGCCTTCGACGGGCAGCGCTTTGTTGTTGCGGATGAAGCAGTGGCCCGTGTGGAGGCCTGTTATCAGGACGCACCTCGACGGGGCACAAAGCGCCGAGCCTGCGTAGTGGTCGGTAAATCGCATCCCTTCACGGGCCATTTTGTCGATGGCAGGGGTCTTGATTTCTTCCTGCCCGTAGCAGCCGAGGTGGCCGTAGCCGAGATCGTCGGCGAGAATGTAAACTATGTTGGGTCGCCGGGTTGGTTGGCTCGCCAGGGTCTGCCCGGGACGCAATATAAGCGCAGCGGCACTCAGACCGCCATACCGAAGGAAATCACGACGATCCATTGCCGGATTTGTTCGAGAAGTTTCACTATCGGTACGATAATCTCTATTTTCTTTGCTCACTGCTGATTCTCCTTAACATTCACGTTCCCGAAATGTGGGACCTGCCTGCGATGTTGAGACTTCAGTTCTTTCCCGGCACAACCTTTTTGTTCGGATTCTTAATATGGTAGAAGAATCCATCTTCGGCCCCCACCAAGAGGTCCGGGACACCGTCTTTGTCCCAATCCACAATGGTGGGGCTGGTTGTGTGGCCCGCCAGGATGTGGCTGTCAACCATTCCCATATCCTTGAAAAGGTGTCTGTTTTGCTCCGTTGAGACGTTTCCAAGAAGACTGATGTTTCGGCTATTGACCAGGATGTCCAGCCGGCCGTCAAGGTCCCAGTCCGCAAAGCAGAACTTCCGCCTGCCGCTCTTGCCGGCAGAACCATCGTTCATCCTGAGCAATCCACCGGTTTTATTTTTCGGGCGATGTATCGAATCGAATACCGACACATCCTTAGAGGTGAATATGCGCTTGCCGGGCAACAGGATTAGCTTCCCACTTCGCCTTGCACGTTGAAAAAATGACAGATACCCCTCATGGTCCAGCATGACCAGATCGTTCAGTCCATCTTCATTGTAGTCTATAACCGCGGGTGTGGTTCGCCACTGGGTGGCCAGGGTTTTGCCCTCCGGATTCCACCAGTTCCAAGACGGTTTGGGAGGCTCGCCGGCCCACTCGACTTCGATGGATCGTGCCGCTGTGAGCGCTGGTTTTTGCCGGGTGCCGATGTTTCGATACCAAAGGACTTTGCCCCAAATCGAATTGACGACAACATCGGGCAGGCCGTCGTGATTCCAGTCCGCTACGTTCAGTGTCGTATAGCCCCACTTGGATTCGCAAGGTCCCTGGATCGAGCCGTTGTGACCGGCCATAATTCTGATGGTCTCGCCGTCGGCTTTAAGATATACAGGGGCGGCCCATTTCGGCGGATTACCGCCGTCGAGGTTCTCGATAAATCCGATGTAGCCGGCAGTATTACCGCATATCAAATCCTCGTCACCGTCATTGTCCCAGTCGAAACTGTACGGTGTGACAAGCGCACCGAACTTTAGCTCATCCGCCTGCTGTTGAAAGAACTGCGGCGGCAGGAATTGCGGCATGCCGTTCACAACTTTGCCCGTATTCTCCACCAAAGCCACTCGTCCATCTTCCTGACCTACAACTAAGTCAGTATCGCCGTCTTTGCCCCAGTCAAGCGCCACCGGCACAATCATACACAGATCCATCTTGAGCGATTCGCCCTGGTAAGTCAGATGCCGCCCTGCCGTATACGCGGGATTGGTGCGCGTACCAACGTTCTCGAACCATGTGAATTTATCCACAAACTCGCCGCAGATCAGGTCCAGGTCGCCGTCGCCGTCGAAATCGGCGAAGTTGGGCGAAGGCATACCATAGACGTCCACCGGTTTGCCTGCGGCTAACACTTTTTCAGCTTTTCCATATCGTGGATTATCGTTCGTGTCGCCGTTGCGCATCAGATATACGTATCCGTGCAAAGGTCCTCGCGTCCAGCGGCCCTGGCTGTCGAAAGCATTGTCCCATCCGTAGTCTTCCCAATCGCCGACGCCTACGGTCAGGTCAAGAATTCCGTCCCCGTCATAGTCACAGTACTGCCACTGGTCGGCACGAACGCGACCTTTCGATGAATGCACGTTGGTTGAAGGGTAAATTGTTCGCGTCTTCTTGAACTGATTCTCGCGTTTGCGGAAATCTGTGATTTCTTTTGTCGGCAGCAGCAGGCGGACCTTGCCGCCAACATAGCTTGGCCGAATATTTCTGTGCCCTGTACCGACCTTGACAGCCGGCTTGAACACCGGCATCTTAACATTGCCGCCGGCATTCTCGAAGAAATATGTCCCGTTGTACGGCTTGTCGGGACAGCAAACAATCAAATCGTAGTCACCGTCGGCGTCATAATCCATAGGGAGAGGCCAGGCCCAGAGTCCTACGCCCAAATCGACGACCAGGCCGGGATTGTTGTACTTCATGCGTTCGAGAGCAGCCTCGCAACTATTGCATATAGCGCTCGCAAGAAAGACTATCAACAGACCGAATCTATTGCTGACCACACCTATGTTCATAATCGTTTCCCTCAACATTTCGCTATGCCGGCCATCCGGTACGATTGAGCCACTTGTCCATCTCGCCTGCGTGCGTCTCTCGAGATGAACGGTGCTTCGGATCGCCGAACACCTTGGGTTGAATAGAGAGATCGCCGATCGCTGCTGTGGCAAGTCCCGCGATCTTAAGAAATTCCCGCCTTGTCTGTCTTTGCATAGTAATTCTCATCTCCTCTGAGGCGCCGACTGCCTTTCGAATTAGCATCTTTTCGCCAGCCATTATGCTCACAGGAGCCAAATATTGTCAAGCAAGAAGCTATGCTGTCAGGTGATTGACTTAAAGGAGGAAATCTGGGGTCATTTTTGAACGTTCCGGGCCTCTTGCAGTCGCCCGCGGTTGGTCAGATTCGAACGAAATTTAGGCCACGGCGAATCAACGAGCCCGGCGCTTTCGGTTTTCAGGGCATAGAGGCTGCCGTCGTCGGAACCGACCAGAAGTGTTCCGTCCAAACAAATGCTCGGCGATGAGAAGACGAACTTCTGCGTTTTGAACTTCCATAGAACGCGCCCGCCATCGTCGAAAGCATAAAGGTCGTGGTTGTACGAACCGACGTATATTGTGCCGTCGGCACCGATAGCCGCCGAGGAAATGACCCAATCCCTTGTATTGAACTTCCACTTTTCCACGCCCTCCGGCGTCAAGGCATAGAAATGTCTGCTCAGCGACCCCACGTGAACGGTCCCGTCCTGCCCGATCGAAGGCGAAGCAAACACGCTTGCCCCGGTGTCGAACCGCCATCGTTCGGTTCCCTCGGCTGTTACGGCATATACGTGGTTGTCTTTCGAGCCGAAATAGATTGTTCCGTCGAGGGCCAGAGCCGGCGACGACAAGACCTTGTCACCTGCCTTGAATTTCCACCGCAAAGTACCGTCCTTGTTGATAGCGTACAAATGGGCATCGTCCGAGCCGACATAGATGCAACCGCTGTTGCCGATAGCAGGCGAAGAAACACATTTGCCTTCTGTCTGAAACTTCCACTTTTCCCGGCCGGTTGCACAGTCGAGTGCATAAATGTATTTGTCGTCGGAGGAGACGTATAGAGTGCCGTCCGTATCAACAGCAGGCGAGGATTCAATTTTGTCCGCCGTCTTGAATCTCCATATCTCTGCTCCGTCGGAAGACAGGGCATAAACGTTGCCGTCAAATGATCCGAAGTAAACGTTGCCGTCGTCACCTAATGCGGGGCTGCCGTGGACAAAATCTCCGGTTTCAAACCGCCACTTTTCCCTGCCCTCTTTATCAATGCAGTAGAGATGGTTGTCGTGTGAACCTATGTATATAATTCCGTCAGGAGCGATTGCCGGGCAGGTAGGAACGACATCGCCTGTCTTGAAACTCCATTTCAGGCGCTCATCGTCAGGCTCGTCGGAACAGCCGACAAGCACAGAGGCAATAGTTAATATGACAAATGTTGCGACTGATTTCACTGCACCGAACTCTTTGGCATTTTGCCTTCGTCCCGGCCGGAAGGACCAGAATTGGTAATCTTGGTCTGTTGTGTTCCGGCGTGTGAGGAAACTTCATGAATTGTTCCGCACTCCATACGAAAAACGCGATCAGCATAGGCTGTAAGTTTTGTATCGTGAGTCACCATCACGATGGTCGTACCCTTGCGCTTCAAATATGCGAAGTGGTCCATGATCTGCGATTCAGTTTCGGAGTCGAGATCACCGGTAGGCTCGTCAGCCAGCACAATCGGAGGATCGTTCATCAGGGCGCTGGCAATCGCAATCCGGCGTTTCTCACCGCCGGAGAGTTCGTCAGGATATGCGTGCGCTTTGGCGCCGAGCCCCATGACTTCGAGTAAACCGGTGGCTCGCCTGGTCCCCGCTATGGACCTGTGTTTATCTGAAAAAGTCTCAGGCAGCAGAACATTTTCAATTACCGTTAATGAGTTGATAGCCGGAGCATTTTGAAAAACGAACCCGATTTCCTCGGCGCGAATTCTTGCCCTCGCGCGCTCATCGAGCGACCAAAGGGACCGGCCGTTGAGCATGACTTGACCACTCGATGGTTTGAGCAATCCTCCTATCACGCCCAGAAGGGTGGATTTGCCCGCGCCGGATCGGCCCATGATGACGGCGAATTCACCTCGGTCGATCTCAATGCCGACATGGTCCAGAGCGACTACCGCATTGCTGCCCTCCGTGTAAGACTTGGTAATACCAACAGCGCAAATCATGCTGCATTCCCTCGCTTGATAGCTTCATAGGGTTCGGCCCTCAGTACCGGCCAGACCGGCAACATAGCCGCAAGAACACCGCTCGTGGTTCCCAATAGCACAAACGCAGCGACGAGAAGAACGGTCATGCCAAGACCCGGAAGTACGTCGGGCGCACCCAAGAGGTGGGCCAGCAAAGCTCGAAACGATACTATCGTAACCACGCCGACGAAGCAGCCCACAGCGCTCGATGTGAAGGCAATCGCAGCGGCTTCCTTTGTTATCATCCCGAATACGAAAGACCGGTTCGCACCTTTGGCCATCAGCAGCCCTATCTCACTTTGCCGTTCTCTGACCGCCTGGGAGAAAACTGCGCCGTTCAAGACCAGCGCCATCACCCACAGAGCAGCGACCACACATATCAGTACACCTGCGATGGTGGACATCTGCCCGCGGGCGAGTTTGGCTACGGAAGACGACAGCACAACCTGAACGTTTGGATCGGCCTGCTCTATTGTCTCTGCAAGGTCAATCAGGTCTGCATCAGGATCAGCCTTGACAAAGACAGCGGAAAATGCTCCATCGGCAATCCGCAGCGGAGCCTCCGCTTTCGCCCTCGAATCCAACACCATCCGTCGCAGCGCCTCGTCAGGTACATAAACCGTCCAGTCCATGCCTGTTGAGGTCGGTTCCAATACACCGGCAACAGTAAACAAGGTGCCATAGAATTCTACAGTGTCGCCTTCGCGAAGCAGTATCCTGTCGCCTACTATGATCCAGTTTTGCGCAGTCGAGGCCAAACGCAACGCGTCATCTACCAACCAGGGGCTTATCGTAAAATCGGATTCTGGATCGAAGCCCACGATGAAGAACTCTCCGGCACAACATTTGGCGTTCGTGAGAGTCTCGGCGAAAGTCTGGGCTGATACATCCATAACTCCAGGCATACTGCGCATCTTCTCTTCAATTGATGACTCAAAATAGAACGTTGCCGGCCTGCCCGTTATCAGGGCTTCGTTAAATTGCCTGACGATTTTTTCACCCCCGGGAACGACCATCAGATCCGCTCCCAGGCGCCCTACCGTATGGTTGATGCCCTGGTTGACTCCGATGATAAGTAGAACCACAGCGGTCATTACCGTCGCCGCTATACAGACGCTAAGCGCAATGAGCAGAGACCGCAAGCTGTTCCGGCGGATTTCTCGTAATGCGATGTGCCACTGCGTCATGGCTGCATACTTCCTTTCCGGGATGACATCACAAGGCCGAATCCCATGAGAATAACAAGACCTCCGGCAATTCGCTCGGCCGGTTTGGTTCCTATCTGGCAAAGCGAATGCGAATGTCCGCACGTGCTGCCGATAATCGCGTTGGTCGAAACGGCGATCACAGCAACTCCAAGGCCAATAAGAATAACGCCTGAAACCAGCCCGGCATCAGGTTTCGGCAAGAATAGCATTATCAGCCCTGTAAAAGCAACGAGCGAGCCTAAAATGATTTCAACCCGCCCGAACCAGTAACATCTCATCGTCGGTTGAAATGAATTCATAAAGCCAAGACTGCCCGCTTCACAAACTGGAAAAACGAAACGTGGTATGATCGCTATACTCAAACCGAGAAGGACAACAATTATTCCGATGGCTCGCCGGAGCCTGACTTTCATTGGGTCACCACTTCCAGGACCCCCCTCATTTGCAGATGAAACTCGCTACACCACACCGTACAGTAATAATCGTACTGGCCCGGCTTCTCGGGCGTGAACTCGACCATCGCCACATGTCCGGCTTTTATCTCGCCTGCATCGACCTGCAAAGCGGGGATTGCAAAACCATGCGTGACGGTATCGACGTTTCGCACGCGCAGTTTGATCTTCTCGCCGGCCTGAACGCGGAGCAACTGAGGGGCAAAGTTGCCCTTCTCAGGTACACGAGCCACGATTTCAGCCGTAAGATCGCGGGTTCGGTAAGCTTCGTATGCCCATGTGGCTACGATAGGTCCTGCGGTACATGCCAAAAGCAAAATTCCAGATAGAATCATCTTCGGTCTCATTGACAGTTAGCCTCCATATAGCCATCCGAATGCAATTATAGCAAGTGTTAAGAATACCAGAAGCGGCACGAACGCCCGTCTCGCCACGGCCTGGTCGGCGTACGTTTGCAGGGTAAGTTTGTATCCGAAATCCGCCGACAAGACGTAGCCCACGAAAAGCGTGACAAATTGAATGGGCACGAGCCAGCTCGTACCAAAAGGCGTCCATGGGAATTTAGCGGTCCCCAGCAGGTTCCAGCCGCGTGCGAACGGGTCCGAGATGACGTGGAGGATGTAAGAACCGTTGGGCAGTAGAAATCCGAAGCTAAACGCAATCCATGCCGCCAGTCCAAGTGGGATTAGGCAGTACGACAGATTTATAAATACAGTTTTAAGACTGACGTCTTTCCGCCCGCTGGCCTTTCTTGACAGCCACACAAAGACGAAGAAGATAGCCGGTATTACTACAAGGTTGAACAAGGTATGTAATCCGACGAAACTCAGCCACCCTCCGAAGGTATTTCCACGCACCCAATCCTTTAACCATCCCCACGGTCCCATCATAGCGGTATAAAACATGACCGCAATTCCGAGCATAATGAAACTCTTCCACGCTTCATCCAGACCGCGTTTATCATCCACCAACAGATCTGTGCCGGGCGCTCTGACGTTAAAGGCCATATTGTCAAATGGGCACGTCTTAAAGCACTCGAGACACATGCCGCAATAAGTGTTGCGCTTGAAACTATGGGGTTCCAGCAGCCAGGGACAACCGTAACCGTTCTTGTTGCCCGTGACGCACGTCTTCTTCTGGTGCTTGGCACATATTTCGGGGTTCTTGGCCCTGATTTCCGTAGCCGCCATGTTGGAATACAGGCCCTGGAAGCCGCTGACCGGACACACGTAAAGACAGAATGTCCTTTTCTCGAAGACCAGCGAGAGCACTATTCCAACGACGATGATTGCTCCCAGCAGCAGGAAGGTAGCCAATGGCCTGACGGTGAAGAAGCCGCTGAAGAACGTAGTGCCCAGAAACAGAAAATTCATCAACCACATGTTGCGCAGCCAGTGGGGCCACTTGCGGTTCAGTCCGCCGAGATCGTTGTTTACGTCGAAAATTCTTAATCGCTGGAGCCATTCGCCTATCGACGGCAGCGGGCACATCAGGCACCACGTCCTGCTGAGCACCGGCACAAACAGCATCATCAGCAGGACCCACCAGAGTATCCAGACGATCATGATGCCAAAGCTGTAGTTACCCGACGAGAAGCCGCCCATCACACCGCTGAGAAGTATCACGGCAAAGATGAACATATTGAACAGGATTAAAATCATCGGGAACCAGCGTCGTTTGAGCAACCAGCGAATGACCGGCACGGAGGCCATGTCGAACCGCCAGTTCATGGGAAACAGCCCTAAAAGTTTTTGTTCTTGGTTACTCGGTTCCGGCATTTTTTGCAGCCCCCTTTTCTTGTCCAGGTCTAAAAAGAACGCCCAATATAACTACAAACGCGGCGCCTACCGCCAATAGAAACAAGTTGAAGCGACGGTTTGGCGTCACTTCGAGAAAGCCAATCATATAAGGGTGAAATTCGCCGCAGGTCTCCGAACACCTGAACGTAAAGCGGCCCGGTTTGTCCGCTACAAACGTTGCCTTTGCCACTACTCCCGGATTGGCCTTGATATTGACGCCGTATCCGTCCAGGTACAAGCCGTGAGTTACATCCAGCGATTCCATCCGAAGCGTCACGACTTCCCCCTTGCGGACGAATATCCGGTTCGGCACGTACTCGAAACGCTTGGCCTCTATCATAATGACACGCGGTTCAGAATCGCCCTGTTTCGGCCGGTTTTCAGCGCTCGACGCATGCGCCAAAGAAAGTAACGAGAATGACGAGATTCTATCCATCCAGGACAGCCCGGTTGCGCGCGTGCTTTCTGTCTGAACATCCACATCGGAGGTCTTGTTGAGCGCGGTCTTTACGCCCGTGGGTTTGTCAATCTGCAAGGTCACCCATTGACTCATCGACTTGCGACCGCCGCGTTGATCCTGGTCGCCGTCCCAAACGGCAAAGGCCGCCAGGCGCTTTCCCCAGGGAAATTGACAGTCGAATTGTGAATCGTCGGTGGTAAGAGACCTGCTAAGCACAACGCTCCAGCTCCCGCCATTCCACAAGCCCCGGCCCTGAACCCTCTGGGCGGTCTTGTCGGTCAACGAGCCGGCACGCTGGGCCAGCATGTCAGCGACGGCGCTTTTTAGTTCCGGAGTGGTCACCGACAGGATTTCCTCCTGCTCGAACGGATACCTGAAATCGGAACGGACTGTCGGTTCAGCGTCCTTGTTCTCCCAGAACTGGATGTCCTTGTCGGCCTGCCAATGCCAGATGTTGACGGGACTGGAGAAACCCATCATGATCGAACGCAAAGGAGCGTCGGTTTCCATCGGCACGGCGACGGCACAGCCGTCCGGAAATCCTTGCACGGACACGACAGAATCAGGTTGATCATCGGGCCAGGTCATTTTGAAGTAAATATCTGTGCCGTTATGGAATGCCTGCACCTTCACCAATGGAGTCAGACCTTTGGGCCAGGGTTTCTCAGTCGCCTGGTGATGAAGCTTCACTTCGACGCCGGGCACGTCCCGCCAGACGTCATCAGAGAGGCCGCCCGACTTGAGAGCCAGTTGGTGAGGCTGATAACTTACTTTGAGAAGGGGCGCGTCCTGCAGTTCATAAGTTTCAGGAGAACCGTAACGATGTGACCAGCCATAGCTCACCAGGCCTGCAAAGACTCCCACAGATATTAGAATAACAATAGTTACAATGACCTTATTATTCATCTGCGATTTCCTCTTTATCTTATTGTCGGGGCAATCAGCAATTATCCCTTTACCATTTCAACCGTCCGGTTCGCATCGTCCACCGAACCATAGTGTCTTTTCTCAGATTCCAGAAACGTGAGCAGTTCCGTCGCCGCCTTTGCATAAAAGGGATGGCTTGATGCGGCGATGATTTTGCGTGCCACATTTGTCGCCGTCGGTTCCATGTGTTCGACGAAGAATTTTCTCTCCGCATCCAGGCATATTTCAGATTTCTCCCTGGCATCGTCAATACTGAGATCGCTGCCGATACGGTTCCGCTTGAGAATAAGATAGTGCATGAACTCCAGTTCACAGGTTATCGAATCAGGTCTTTCCCTGTCCGGTTCCAGGCCGAAAGCCATGTAGAAGCCCATAATGTCGGCCAGGAGATTGGCTCGTTGGAATTCATTTTTCACAGTATGCTCTGCGCCGTAGAGCCAGACAAGTCCGGCGCGAAAGAGCCGGTCATATTCCGATATCATGCCCTGCTTTTCCTGCACGTACCGGGGAAAGTGCTCAAAGAGCTTCTTATCCGGATATGAAAACGCCACTGCGTAAGCCTTATAGCTCAACATCCGCTGCTCATCGGCACCGTCAAACGAGTCGATCGAGGTCTCAGGAGACGCTGATTCTGTGGACATCTCTTTCCTGGTCATGTTTTTCTCTGATTACTATGGGTTCTTTAAGGGGCACTTTTACGATCTCTTTTCCGCTTTCGTCACGCCCGACACAGTGACCGTCCTCTATGTCGCCCTGGACTTCAAACGAATGGACTATTCTGTTGGTGCAGCCGAAAAGCATCAGAAGCCCGATCAGTGATTTGTCCTGGACGGCGTTCCTGTAAAGCTCAACCGCCTTTTTCGCCCCGGGGCCGAACAGTTGCCTGTTGAAAACCTCCGGAACGTTAATCGGCGGGATATAATAAACGTTGGGCTCTGTGCCGAACTGCGGATAAAGAGGAAGAGCTATCTTCTTGATGTGCACCAGGTAGTCGATGGGGTTGGTTGCAATCGGTCTGTCCCAGCGGCTCTTGTAGCCGAACATCCTGATTTTTCCTATGCAGTTCTGGACGCACTGGGTCTGCTCGCCTTCTTCGGCAGCGGGATAGCAGGCGATACATTTTTCCGATTTGTCCGTGTGGATTCGGAACATGCTTTTTTTGTACGGGCAGCCGCGAACACACTCTCTGTAGCCCTTACAGCGTTTCTGGTCAATCAGAACCGTCCCGTCGTCTCTCTTATAGACGGATTTGCGCGGACATGCCGCCAGGCACGCCGGGTACGTGCAGTGATTGCATATTCTCGCCAGATAGAACATCCACTGCTGATGTGGGATTTTGATGTAATGCCCCTTTTCGATCTGGCCGCTTATTTCGTCCTCCCCGATATTAGGATGCTGAAAATCTTCCTCGGCGGGCAAAAATCCTTCGATTTTCTCTCCATGGCCGGCCTTTTCAAAAATGGTCTTGCCTTCGTATTTGTCCCCGGTCCATTCCTGGGGACCCAGTTTTTCGAGCAGGCGCACGTCCCAGCCTAAAGGATAAAACCCCCAGGGCTTGGTCTCGACATTGTTCCACCACATGTATTCCTGGCCTTTTCCGGAAGTCCAGGCGTTTTTGCACGCAATCGTACAGGTCTGGCACGCTATGCACTTGTTTGTGTCGAAAACCCAGGCGGCCTGTTTACCGGGGCGCTTCTCCGGATATGGAAAAGCCATTTTTCTGTTAAGCTGCCAGTTGTAAACGTCATGGCTCATACGACGTATCCTCCCTCAAGAAACTTCTTCATAGCTTCGTTTTCGTAGGTAGGTCTCAGGCCCAGTTTTGCAGGTCTCCAGAGTTTGCCTCCACCGATGCCGCCGTCCTCGGCCTTGGTGAATTTTACGAAACTCTCCCGCGGGGCGCCGTTGGGACAGTGCACGTCGGGGGCAAAACCCTTCGCTATCACCTGTCCTATTGTGTTCTTCCTGACCAGGCTGTCGGTCATAAGCGTCGGCCGCAGCCAGCCTCTGGTGGCGCTTTGATGAGAGCCGAATCTGAACATCGCCTGGTATCCGGTAAGCGGGTTTGCCGCAAGGCCGTCCTTGTTGTTCAGGTGGCCTTCGACCGACCCGTAGCTGGCGCCGTACATATTGAACCATGAGCGCGTCACTTTGCGCGGCGTGCCGCTGTAGTATCGCGCTCGCAGCATCAGTCGCGAAAGCCTGTACTCCTTGCTCCCTTCTTTCTTTTCGCCGTGATAGGGCCTGTCTTCGGGGTCGGCATCGACCCAGATGTAGTCACCGTCTTCTATGCCCAAAGCCTTGGCATCTTTCGGATTAATATCCACGTATCCCTCGCCAACCCAGGGCATTCGCTTGTCTCTACGGTGAGCGTCACCGAACGGCCCAAACCAAACTGCGATGATGTCCGTATCGACCGGCATGGTGTGTGAGCCGTGCCGGTATTTCGGGGTCAGATAAATGTAGTCGAATCCCTCGCCCTTCTCTCTGAGTGGGTGTTTTGAGTTAAGAAGCTCGGTCGGAGTAAATACGACGTTCCTGACCTGCCGTGTCTCACCCGAGCGATCGTCCGCCGGAATGCCGTATTTCTCGGGCCCAAACGGTTTAAGTGCCGGATGAGGTTTGGCCACAATCGCATTCGGCTCATAGAACGTAGCATCCACAGCTTCGCGATGAACAGGCATGTTCTCGCCGTATTCAATGAACTCATCCTCCTCGCGATAGAATTCCAGCCGGCCCGTCTTGTTGTACCACTGCTTGCTCTCGTGGGCCTGCTCCCACCCGACAATCTTAGGATACGTTCGGCTCATTAAGAGCGCAGGCACCCCCTTTTTGGCGTCGTCCTCCAGTTTCTGCACATCATAGCCTTTGGTCATCGAAGTCGTATCAATAATCCTCTGGAGATACACCTGGACTTTCTTGTCATGGACAAACTTCCAGTAGTCGTCAAACCGATTGTCATCCAGGAGCTTGCCAAGTGCTATGGATATTCCGGCGTGCACCTCGATGTCGCTTCTCGTGTCGTGAAGCCTCTTGAGAGGCGACCGGGGAAACATCTGGAGGAACGGGTTGGTCACCGAGGCCGTGGCGTCGGGATACTGGAATTCACCCCACGAATCCACGGCCCAGACAATATCGCCGTATTCGCATGAAGTTGACCACCACCAGTCGGCAACAGTTATGAACTCAATGTTCGGCAGCGTATTGACGACTGCTTCGTAATGCCCTTTGAGATTGCCCAGAATGGAATTGGCGTTACAGAACATCAGAGATTTCGTTGGAGTCGGCATGTGAGTTTTGCCGGTGAAGTTCTTGTTGCCCACCCTTAGAGGTTTGTCTCTGTGGTTGTAATAATGCGCAGACTCAAACTTGAAGTACCCTTTCACCTTCGCCTTCTGGTTTTCATCAAGCTCAATATTGAACGGGTCTTCCTTTATGAACTGGCCCACTCCGTCGAAATATGCAGCCCTGTAGTTGCCTGCATAGCTTCCGACGTTCCCGCTATGCGTTCCGATGTTCCCCGTCAGGGCGCACACGAGCAGGATTGCTCTATCCTTGAGGTCGCCGTTGAAGAATTGATTCGGCCCCATGCCAACGGCAATGAGGGTCTTGCCGCTGTTTTCCGCAATCTGGCGCGCAAGGCTGACGATGGCCTCTTTCGGCGCCCACGTGATTTTCGATACGGAATCGAGATCGAAACTGCCGTCAAGATACTCAGCGGTAAGGCTGTAAACGCTTCTGACCTTGACCGTTTTGCCTTCAATCTCTATGTCATGCTCACTGTCCAGCTCGGGATCTATTTGATCTGCATTGAAGTACTTTCCGACGTCGTCGCGCGTGATAGCGACGAGAGCATTGTTCTTTTTGTTCCAGACAACAAAGCTACCCCACTCGTCGAGAAGCTCCTCGGCGATGCACTGCGACCCCTCGGCCTTGATCGGCGGCGGAGCAGGCTGTGATTTACTTATGACTTTCGTGTCCCTTCGGGTCTCAGGCGGCTTGAAATCCGGAATCACATCTTCGGCACGCAGGAGCTTGAGCGTGTCCATTCGTACGAGCAGCGGAAGGTCCGTTCGACTCTTTACGTAATCCGTGTCGTACAACTTCTCCTTCATAATCACGTTGGCCATCCCCAGGGCAAGCGCCGAGTCGGTGGCGGGCCTGATTATCACAACCTCGTCGGACTTCGAGGCAACCGACGAGTATTCGACGGTTATGGTTATCACCTTGGAGCCTTTGAGCCTCGATTCGGTCAACCAGTGACTGTCGGGCATCTTCGTCGAAATCCAGTTCATCCCCCAGGCGATGATCAGGTTCGCGTGTTCAACGCTAAAGAGATCCCAGTCTATGGTCTGCTGACCGGTCACCATCGGATGCCCGGGAGGAAGGTCCGTGTGGAAAGTGTAGTTGTCAAATCCCCGGGCGCCCATCGCCGTATCGGCATTGGTGCCCCTCACGTGAGAATCCAGCAGCGCCATTGCATTCGCCAGGCGATACATTCCGAACACGCGGGTTATGCCCAGCAGAGGCATGCCTCCACGAAATTTCATGCACTGCGTTCCGGCACCGTTCATGGCCTCGATGGACTCAGGATCGTAAACGCCCTGTCTGGTCAACCTTGCCTTGCCCTCTTCGCCGCTGTAGGTCGTGGCAATATTTGCGAGCGTCCGGGCGGCTATGTCAAAAGCTTCATCCCACGAAACCCTCACAAAAGGCTCCTGGCCTCTTTTGAGGTATTCCTCGGGCGGTTTGCCGTCATCTCCTCTGGGAAATCCCGCGTCCACCCATTTCTTGAAACCCTCTCTGACCATCGGGTATTTGACCCTTCTCGGTCCCTGTATCCGGCGGATCAGAGCCAACCCCTTCTGGCAGAGGCGCGGCTCCCATCGCGAGGAAGCCTGGTTGCCGTAAATATCCTTGGCTTTACCATACCCGTAGCTGGGACCTATCCGAGTGATAACGTTATTCTTCACAAAAGCCTTGAGCAGACAATTGTGAGTATCGTTCGGCGCACACAGAAAATGGTACGTGAAATCGTGCTTGAACTGGTTGCGGTACACCTTCTCCCAATCCCTGGCGGGATAGAAATCCAGAGGATTGTCCACATCCTGAATTAATTTCAGAGCGCCGAAAAGCGGTCTTGTCGCCGTAGAAGCTAATCCGCCGACGCCCAACTGAACAAATTGGCGCCTGGTAAAGGAATTTTTGACTTTGCGACCAGATTGATTGGAGTGTTTTGCCGGCATATATTTTCTCCGAGAATTGCGGTGAACCACTTCAGCGATTTAGCATAGTTAACTCTTCCAAATTCAGCATCTCCCACGATGCACGACAGCTCTACAGGCAGCTTCATCCTTAAAGCACCAACAATAGGACTAATATAGCCCTATAAGTTTCCCATCTCCGTCTTATCCTGTCAAGCACAAAAAATAAAAATATAAGAATATTTTTTCGCGATGTCTCGTTTGTGTTTACGAGGTCGAGTTTGGCCGTTGATGGCCCGATCATCGCAACCGGCCCGTACGATCCCTAAACACAATGAATTTAAGACATCCTATGGTTGGCCTGAGTAGTTGCGATTTGTCCTGTTGTAAGTGATGCTCGTATAGTCTCGGTAGGCCGGGCCAAAGCTATAACCGGCCTTTGCCGGGGTGACTCGACCCAGCCAGCCTCGCAGCACAATCAGGCTGTAGTAGCCGGTCGAGTCGGTAACGCCCGAGCCGCCGCCGTTGTCAGCCGAGACTGTCACTCCCGGAATACCCGAACCATCGTCGGTGCGAACATATCCGGATATGGTGTGAGTCTGCGCTCTTGTGTAATTTCGATCAACTCTGTCGTAGGTGATATTTGTATAATTATAATATGCTGGGCTAAACATATAGCCGATTCTTGACGGAACGATTCGACCCGACCAGCCGTAAGGAACGGTCAGACTGTAGTAACCGGTCTGGTCAGTAACGTATAAGTCGCCGCCGTTGTCGGCTGAAACGGTCACACCTGAAATACCTGAGCCATCGAAAGACAACACGTGGCCGGATATAGTCAGAGTTCTTTCTATTGCCGCGTAGCCTTGATTGGTACGGTCGTCAACAGCATTCACGTAGTCTATAGATTCGGGATCAAAAACATACCCGATCCCGGATGGGACAATCCGGCCCGACCAGCCATAAGGTATTGCCAGGCTGTAATAGCCCATAGAATCCGTGGCGCTCGAAACTGTGCCGTCACTCGCCGCCATGACCGCACCTGAAATTGGCAGACCGTCCGCCGTACGAACATAGCCGGAAATCCTGCGAGTCCGGGCGGTATAGTCCCGATTGCTCCAGTCGTCAGTGACGCTCACATACTCCAGATAGGGGACCGTGAACTCGTAGCCGGGCTTTGAGGGGGCAACTCTGCCGGACCAGCCGTAGGGAACGAGCAGTCGGTAGTAGCCGGCTGAATCGGTAGTGGCCGAGCCGCCGCCGTTGTTCGCTGAAACGGTCACGCCTGACATGCCCGAGCCTGACGAGGTCAGCACGTGGCCGGAAAGAGTATGAGTTCGGACAGCCGCTTCATAATCACGAACCTGATCGGATGTAACGCTGCCGTAAACTGTCTCAATAGGAGCGAACACATAACCAGCCTGTGACAGAGTAACCCGACCCGACCAGCCGTAGTGGACCTGCGTACTATAGTAACCGTTCTCATCGGTATAAACAGTATCTGGAAATCCGTGCATCTGTACGTCTGGTAGGCCGATATCCTGGAATGTCGCCCTGCCTGATATGATCCAAGTGCGATCTACGGCGTAAGTGATTTCCAACTTCGGCGCATCAGCCCCCTCTCGGTCAAACGAGGAAAAGCATCGGTAGCCGCCATGATCCTGCCGAGTGCCGAGAAGGATTGCCATCGAATTGTTAGCCGACCACCCATCCCGACTAACGACTTCGCGGATCACGTCGGAAATATCTGGGCTATCGTACCACGTGTCTGCCACCCAGGGCTGGTCGATATCCCAGTTGACCGAGGCGCCGGTCTTGAGCAGAGAACCGACATGACGGGAACCGCCAAGAGCATCCGCATCGTCAGCGGCCTCGGCTTCGATCTTACCGAAAACAATTTCGTTCAACTGACTACTATATGATTTCACCCGCAAGCGAGCACTGATAATCTCGGCGCCTCGCGGAACGTTTACATTTCTAAAAACCATGCCTGAGATCTGATAAGGCGGCGAATCGTTTTCTGCGGAACCAACTATGAGGCAGTCCGCTCCCAGGTCTTGTGATGTTTCGTCCGAAGCATACCCGTCATCTTCACTGGCTGAAACCTGGCGTTCGACAGTTAACGCACCGGCGCCGATTGATTCTGAAGCAATAGTTCCCTCGTAGGGTATGCAATTGTGCGCGGTGACAACAATGTTGTAGCGACCCCGCTGGGAAGTGGCAAATCCGACGAACGTGACATTGCCCGATTCATTTGTCAGGTCTGTCCAGTAGTCATCCGGGGCGGCAGCGCGTGAGATGGTAACTCTCGCGTTGACCAGCGGCTCCAGGCCTTTTCGGACAGATATCGTTATGTCCGCCACATGTCCGACATTTACGGCGGAAGGATGAGTCACATCGGCAGACGTCAGCAGTTCGGGAATGCCGGTCCTGATCTCCATTGTCGGATCACCGAACCATACGAATTCATCGATAGTAGTTTTTGTATAATCCCAATTGTACGAGTACTTAGTGAGCATGTACTGCTTGCCGTACTCGAAGACGGGACCCATTCGATAAATCGGGTCAGAACCCCCGTAGGATCCCCCGTAACGTTCCACGAAATCGGGCCAGATTGCGTCCATCCACCCCCAGACAAGGCGGTCGTTTCTTCCGGAGTAACTTACCCGCGTGGCGCCTATGACACCCACGGCGCCTCCTTTCGGATTCAAAATGAAATTCTCGCAGAGGCTTTCACTATCAGGTTCGCTTTCGTATATCCGGACAACCGAGTCATCCGAATACATCTCGTACTGAGGATCGTCGGTCTCATTGTCGAACCATCCGGTCATGCACGTAGCGCTAAACACAACGGGGGTAAGGAAACCGTTTGTCAAAGCAGCGGCATCGTTTTCCTGGAAACCAGGCTGAATCCATCCCCCGAGATATGACCACCCGCGAGGAACCGAGCGCATCAGACGAGCGCCATGTCCTCGGTAGCTCACGAGAAATGTGCCGCTGTTGATCGCATCCGCGATGCCCGCGCCGCTTGCATTCCACTCAAAAGAAGGCTCAAGAAGATAGTCCGGCAACGGTTGTCTGCCTCCGCCGTCACTCTCGAACACATACTCGGCAGACCAATGAGTCGGCTCGACACCGGGATCATTATAGTAGATGCGCCGGCCACTGTAACCGGCGCCGTGAAGGTACCGGTAAACATCCTCCGATGTACCAACGAATCGCGTATCGGCATAGCCATCCCGGGGGTAATTATCGTTAAAGTAGGCGACAGCGGCAAAGTTCGCGTAAAAGTCCCCGTTAGCAGCCGGGTCGGGCGGCGTGCGCTCGTAGTTTATGATGCGGTCCACCGCCATTTGCGCTTCGGCCGCCGTATCTACCGGCAGGCGACCCACGAACAGATCGGCGATACCGTCCTCATCCGTGTCTCCGTAATACCTGTCACTCGCAACTTTGCCCTGCCGCAATCCGTCCGGCCGCTCATCATTCGAGGCGTGCTCCAGCTCATAAAAGCACGGAATATATTCGGCATCACCCAAGAGCAGGACATACAGCGGGGCGGGCAACCATTCGCTCTGTGATCTGTCAATGTAGCGTTCAATCTCTGCCGCCGTGATTCCGGTATCGCCGGTGGTAATTGCCCTCGTGCGAAAGCCGCTCAAACGCTTCCAGTCAACGAGCGTCTCAGCGGCGGCATAGAAAGCGGGATCGCAAATAATCAGGTAATCGCAGCCGACGGCCTGCCCGTTCCCGATACGATCCAACGCCGTATTCGTCTGAACTGCGTACAGGCTGTGCGCAGAGTTGGATTGTTTGTCTCTCTGCCGCTGTGCGCCAAGCACTGCATCAGCGTTTACAGCCAGCCGCGACAGCATCGTTTCAAATTCAGTGCTTTTCAGGCGTATTGGCACGGACTGAACTTCGCCGTCAAAATCCAGTTCTACAGCCAGGTCGCTGTAAACACTCAGGCGGCGTGTCACCGGATTGTACTGATAGGGATAGAGCCAGACGATGGTGCAGTCCTGCCCGCGCACATTCCTGACCGGCTCGGCCTCTGCGAGAACACCCGGATAGTCCACATCGGTCCCGTAGGTTACCGCGTCCAGGACGAATTTCGGGCCGCTCGTTGCCGGAGAATCCGCTCTCGGCGGCTGCACCGGTGGAACATCGATACCGTCAAAAACGAGCGGCTCACCCGGATCAACCCGAAGGGATAAAGCCGTGCCGTTGGGAACAAGCAGCCACTCGCCAAAGACGGGAAGGTCAGGCTTTCCAACCTCGAGTTGACCGGCTCGCGGGATGATAGGCGGCAAGCCTGCGCGGCTGTCCTGGAGCAGCATGTCTGAAATGCCCATCACGGGCAGGGAAACTTCCAATGAAAGATGCCGCCAGGACGAGCTAACAACCTTGACAGTATATCCGCCAATTGCCGAATCGTCTTGAAATTGTACCTGTTGTTGTGCCCCGGCAAGCGGCGAGGCCATGAGAAGCCAGCTCACAACTGCCGGCAGCATATAGACCAGAAACTTTCGCCAACGATTTGACGATTCATTCATCAGCATCCTCTTTGCAGACAGTTGGGCCATATTTTATTATACATTTTTGGCCCCTTCCGGTCAATAGAAGTTTCGCCGAACCGGGTCAAATTCAGTGCGTGATGCGTCGTACGCAATACGACATACGCAATACGAATGGCTGCCGATTCACGATGCGGCGTCGTTGTGTTTGGCGTTTCGCAGCAGTGCGAAGCCCAATACGGCCAGCAGAACTACTGCGGCGGCGTGCTTAAAAAGGTCCGGCAACATCCAGCCGGGACGGGAAGCTATCTCGAAATCAATGCCGCGTGCCATGTAGTCGAGCAGAATGCCGCTAAGAAGGGCGCAGCCTGCGACGGTCGCAAGGTAGGTGATCGCTGTTACCTTGCCCAGGACCTTCCAGATGGTTACAAACGACGCGGCATTCGTTGCCGGGCCGGTCATGAGAAAGACCAGGGCCGCGCCGGGCGTCAAGCCTTTGAGCATCATCGCCGCGGCAACGGGCACCGAGGCCGTGGCACAGACGTAAACCGGGATTCCGAGGAACATCATCGCCACCAACGGAACAATCCCGCTGCCGAGCTTTTCTGCAAAATATCCGTCCGGCACCAGAGCGGAAATAAAGGCGGCGACGGCAAGTCCCACAAGCATTGCTTTGCCGATATCGCGAGGCAGCGTGACAAAGCCATATTTCAATCCTTTGGCAAGCCTGCCGGTCTTCTCGTCGGTGCAGCACTCCTCAGAACATTTCTCCGGCGGGGCGCTTTCAGCTTCTGCGGCATGTCCGAACACGTCAACGAGGCTGCCGCCGACAAGTCCGGTCACGAATGCCGCGAACGGCCTGAAGATGGCAAAGACCGGACCCAGCAGGCTCAGCGTTACGAAGATACTGTCCACGCCCGTTTGAGGCGTCGAGAGCAGAAATGCTATCGTCGAGCCTTTACTCGCACCGTGCTTGTGCAGTGACATCGATACCGGAATCACCCCGCATGAGCACAAAGGCAGCGGGACGCCAAAAATCGACGCTTTGAGCAAGGGCCAGAGCCCCCTGCCGCCCAGATGTTTTTCGACGAGCTGCTGTGAGACCAGAACAGAGAGAAGCCCCGCGACAAGGAATCCGAACAACAAATACGGAGACATCTCGCCTATTGTACCCCAGAAATCTATAATTATGTTTTTAACGAGACCAGCCATCGCCAAAGCCCCACTTAATTGACAACCACCACCGCCCAACCGGACGCATTAAACCGTGACCGTCTCAGTTCGGCTGACGTTACCTTGCAAATCAACTGTAACATCTTCGAAGCTCAAGTCAATTTTGTTCTTGGTGATAGCTTGCCGCGCAATGTGGGTGAGCCCGGAGCAACACGGCACCTCCATGTGAACAACCGTCAAACTCTTTAGCTTGTTAGCTTGCAGAATCGCCCCAAGCTTCTCGATGTAGAACTCGACATCGTCCAGTTTCGGGCATCCGACAGCGACACTGTGACCCGCAAGGAGCTTGCTGTGGAAATCACTCATGGCGAAGGGCACGCAATCGGCGACGAGCAGCAAGTCCGCGTCGGCAAAGCAGGGTGCATTCGGCGAGAGCAGCTTCAACTGGACCGGCCAGTGACCCAATTGCGACGGCACCTCGGCAACGAGCGATTGCGTGCCGGCCCCCTTCTGCTGCAACTGCTGGGCCGCCATGCCGGGACACTGAAAACTCGCCTGTGCTTTCAGTTCTTTTTGTCGGGCCAGATGCGTCTCGGTTGCCGCTTCATCAAATTCAACGGACTCGCGTTGCTCGATAGTTATAGCGTCTTCAGGGCAATGCCCGAGGCAAGCCCCAAGCCCGTCACAATAGATATCGCTGATAAGCTTCGCCTTGCCGTCAACTATCTCAATGGCGCCTTCTGCACAGGCGGTGACGCATTGTCCACATCCGTTGCACTTATCTTCATCAATCTTTACAATGTTCCGTAACACCATCGCGAACTCTCCAAACAACCGGTCAGGCACATTACGTGCAGCCTTACAGCAAAAGAGCACGGCCCCACCGTCAGCATCACCTATACCGCCCTGCGAACAGGCAGCATCGGACCAGCAGCGAGGCCGGTGCTCTTCTCGTTCATTCACGACGCTCGCTTAGGCCGGCCAACAGCCGCCGCAGGCAAACGCACAAATACATCATGCACTCAACATTTCAGCCAAATCTTCTTCTGCACTTGCGACCGGCTTGATTTTGAACTTCTCGACGAGCACATTGAGCACGTTCGGGGTCACAAACGCCGGCAGGCTCGGCCCGAGCCTTATGTTCTCCACTCCAAGGTACAACAGCGTCAGCAAAATCGCAACCGCCTTCTGTTCGTACCATGAGACGACAAGAGACAACGGCAAATCGTTCACGCCGCAGTCAAACGCATCGGCCAGCGCCAGTGCAATTTTGACGGCTGAGTAGCAGTCGTTGCACTGACCGGTATCAAGCAGACGCGGAATTCCGTCGATGTCGCCGTAGTCGCGGTCGTTCAGTCGATATTTGCCGCACGCAGCCGTAAGTATCACACAATCATCCGGCACCTTCTCGGCAAGCTCGGTGAAGTAATTGCGGCCCGGCTTGGCGCCGTCGCAGCCGCCAATAAAGAAGAAGTGCCGGATTTTGCCTGCCTTGACCGCCTCTACAACTTTGTCGGCCAAGCCAAGGACAGCAGTATAATGGAAGCCGGTGCTGAGCGTTCCGTTGAGATTCTCGGTCAAAGCCGGCTGGGCGAGAGCCTTATCGATTACGGCGCTGAAATCTCGACCCTTGATGTGCGTGACACCGGCAGCGCCGGCTATTCCACAGGTGAATATTCTGTCTTTGTAAGAGTCCTTCGGAATCATAATGCAGTTAGTATTCACGAGAATGGCCCCGCTGAAGTCGTCGAACTCTTTCTTCTGATTCTGCCAGGCCGTGCCGTAATTGCCTACAAAGTGCTCGAACTTGCCAAGCTCCGGATAAGCGTGAGCAGGCAGCATTTCGCCGTGGCTATAGACGTTGATGCCCTTTCCCTCGGTCTGTTTCAGCAGCTCATAAAGGTCGAGCAGATCGTGGCCGGTAACGACAATCCCCGGCCCCGCCTTGGTGCCGCTCGGCACGCTTGTCGGAGTGGGGTTGCCGAATCTGGACGTGTGGGCGTCATTGAGCATCTCCATCACTCGCAGATTCATCTCTCCGGCTTTGAGAACCAATTCAAGATAGCGATTCAGATCAAAATCCACGTTCGTTAATGTCGAGAACATTGCCTCGTGCATAAACGCATCAACTTGTTCGTCTTTTTGCCCTAATTGTCCCGCGTGATACGCGTATGCGGCGATGCCTTTGAGCCCGAATATAAGGGTCTCCTGCAGGCTCTGAATGTCCTCGTCTTTGCCGCAAACACCGACTTTAGTGCATCCCGTGCCCCCTGCCGCTTGTTCACATTGGTTACAAAACATAGTTTTCCTTTCATTCTCTGATTGATTTACAGTTTAGTTTTCAAGAAACAGCTCTTCTGCTATTTTGTGCCCCTCCTTGGTTTTGAAAGTCTTTTCGATAATCTCCCTGAGTCTTTCTTTGGTCGCATCCGGAAAGTCGGCAGGGATGTTCACGAGCCAGTCAGCGTCCCAGACAATGCGAAACTCGGTCGTGTCGATGTCCCTGGCACTGTGATGGTTTGCAATGATCCTGGATATGTGCTCGGTCGCGTCAGGCGGAATATCGCACTTATCCAGAATCTCGCGGGCGATCGGAGGACCTTCGATTTCCTGGTACTTGCCCCCTGATGAGCCGTGCTTCCGCTCGGCCTCGTGAATGCCGATGTCGTGCAGGATCGCTGCCGCTCGGACCACCAGCGGATCTCCGCCCTCGACAGCGTGTATTTGCTCGGCGTAATCCAAAACCGCGTGCGCGTGCTCAATGCGTTTCCTGTCCCCGGCGAAGCATTTTTCCATTTCGTTTACGAGCTTGTCCCGAATGGCCCTCAGGCTGCTTATGACACTGACTCCCAGGCACTGTTCGGCATACTGACACCATTCGGCGCAGCCAAGGTCTATCTTCGGATTGACCACCACTTGCCCGCAACTGCGGCATTTCAGCTTCGGCTCGTCCTTAAAGAACTCGCTAATCTTGCCGCAGCCGGAGCACTGAACCTCGAAGATATCTTCAGGCTTCCAAAATCTCTGATCTTGTCCGGGACATCGGACCATAAACTACTCTCCAGTCAGTCGCTCGAGCCGGCTCATTTGGCTTCCTGCCGATTCGGATTGACGACCACTACGCCACACTTGCTGCATTTCTGTTTCTCGTCATCCCCGAAGAACTCGAGGGTCTCTCCGCAGGCGGAACATTCGACTTCGAATACACCTTCGAATCTTTGCTCTTGCCTTGGACATTTATGCATTTCTTAGACCTCCATTGTTTCATGTACGTTCGTTTTTGTTTATGTGCGGATCATCGTCAGCAACATTTTGAATTTTTCCTCGGCGTTGACAGAATGCGGCACGTTAGCCGGCATTACAATGATCCGCCCATCCGGGACCATTTCGTCTTTTCCCCCTATCGTCAGGCGAGCCTCGCCGTCGAGAATCTGAACAACCGCGTCGTAAGGCGACGTGTGCTCGCTCAATTTCTGGCCCCTGTCAAAAGCAAACAGCGTGATCGTACCGGCGGGCTTATCCAGAATAGCTTTGCTGACAATGGAATCAGTAGAGTATTCGACGAGACCCGCTAATTCTTGCCCTTTACCCAGACAGGCGGGCAATACGGCTGCTTTCTGGCGTTCAACGGTCATTTGCTTCTCCTAATTTTGGATTTCTTCCGGCTTGTGAATCCACTCTGCACCAATTCGTCAAATGTGATGTCGGCCAAACCGCTGCTGATGCTCTCCTGAACACCGGCGAGCCTGGCCCTGACCGGACAATTCTCCTGCTTCTCACATGCATCCGAACCCAGGAGGCACCTGTTGAGGCTTATCGGCCCCTGGATCGCCTGGACAACTTCCAGCAGGTTGATCTTTGATGGCTCTCTGCCAAGGCTAAAGCCGCCCTTTGGGCCCATACAACTCTTAATCAGCTTCGATGCGTGGAGCCTTTGCATCAGCTTGCACGCCAGCGGATACGAAACATCCTCTTCGCTCGCAGCAACTCGCGTAGAGACCGGCCCGTCTCCGTAGTGTCTGGCAAGATTCACCATCAAACGCACCGCATAATCCGTATTTCTTCTTACCACATCCATTGCCATCCTGCTTCCAATGAATCAGGTCATCAAGAATATCACGTTACTAAGACTATTGTTGTCCTATACGACCAGAATAGTCCTACTTGTTCGCTTTGTCAACGTAAAAAAAAGATTTTTAAATAATTATCTTTCGTTAGCGACAAGAATAGCAATTTGTCTCCTCCCGCAAATCTTTGTTCTATTCGACTACGGGGACGGCCCCCGCAGCACAGATACGGAACCTTTTATCAAGACCTTTGGTCGATGCGAATCCGTGTTCCTTCTCTCCTTTCAAGATCACATCGCTGCCTTCAGCAATTATTTCGAGGTCTTGCTCCAAGCCCCTCTCCCGGATCACATTAGCCAACAGGATCGCCTTTTCGATCCCGTCGCCACTCTGAAAATTCGCCACCTCATCAGGCTGTGCCAATCGCTTTCCATCGTAAATTGATATATTCCTCATTTGTTCGAGCCATCCATACACTTCGTCGATCGACATCGACCCGGTCATTTGGATCGAGACAGGATTGCGCTCGACCGCCGCTTTGACAAACGGAGTCCAGTCAGAGTGTTCCACATCACGATACGCGTAAAAGGCAAGATCAGCGGTATAGTTGCTTTGCCTTTCCTGCTGTAGATGCTCGATTATCTCTCGCCTGCTTTGTCTTACGGATATTCCAACAGGGTCGGCGGGCACGAAATTCTTATCCGGAGCCGGCAGCTTTGCCTCCGTGTGCAGAAAATCAGCCAAATCGTTCACGAGCTGCTCGGCATCGCCAACGACAGGCTCGACAAATCGCCGCAAGGCCGATTTCCCCTCGGCACGCCTCAGGTCCGGCCTTTCCTTTTCTATGAATTCCTCAAGCTCATCGCAGCGAATTCTGCCGGGCAGTTGATATCGAACAAAGTCTTCGTCGGAAACCTCGGCAAGCAATTTGCAAAGCGTCTTGTCGCCGACTCTATAGTTGCTGCCGTGCTCATAATGGAAAAGGACCTCTGCCTTTACGAACTGCGCCTGACCATGACAGTCACAGCAGACCTGAAAGAACTTTTGGTGCTCGTGGCAGGTCCTCAGAAAACTTGCGAAGACAAAAAGCGACAGGTCCGTCGTCAAGTATTCATCGAGCTTGCCGGCAAATCTCCGATAGAGTTCCTTGTCTATCGTTGCATCTTCATACAAACAGTGGATATAACCACTGCTGTGGGCCACGATTGTGACGTTTTCATTGCGCAGCGCCCGCTGTGCCTTGTTGGATATGGCGGTGCCGTTGAACCACATCGTTTTGGTGACAAGCCTTCTGTTGTTAGTCAGAACTCCACCCTGCGTGTCGATGAAATTTTGCGAGTGGAGCGGCGTCAGTATCATGTAAATGTCTTCGAGAGGTATTTCACAGATGATGAACGCCGCCGCGACGTAGAGGACCGCGAGCGAGACGCACTCGCCTGCCCCCGTCCGGTATCCTTCCTTGAGGCGGAAGGCATCCATCGCCTCTACGGTTTCGGTTTTCCAGTACGGGATGATGTCGTTGTGATACTTGTCCAGGCCGAAGTGTCGGCGAATATCCACATCAAAGTAGTATTTGTCTCCGTGATAGCCAAATAAGGCATTGCTCCGCGCAATATCGGTGGGCGAGACGAACTTTTCAAATCGCTTAAGCTCCTTATCCTGGCTCGTCAGACCCCATGTTTCAAGATCAAGATTGAATTCGAACTCGTCGATTATGAATTGCTTTAGGCGCATCAATTTTCTGTATCTGCTTTTGCCTTGCAGCTTCTTGAAACAGTCCAGCTCGCGCCACCGCCAGATGACAGGACTCATAATATTGGCCAGAACCAGGCTGTACATCAACTCCGGGAAGACGAAGATTTCCATGTCGGAGAGCGTTATCGCAGATGTGTATTTTTCAAGTTGCTCTGAATTCATTTCACTTCAGCTCCGGTTGTTATGTATTCAAATCTTTTTGGGCAAACTCTCCGGCAATGTTTCGACGAACGCTCTTATCTTGTCCCGCGTCTTGCGAAAAGCTCTCATAATCTCGTCGGCACTGCCCGTAGCCATGACCGGATCCTTGAACGGCTTGTGAACAAGCCTGGCTTCGCCGCCAAACACGGGGCAACTCTCCCTTGCGTTATCGCATAATGTTATAACATAATCAAAATCAATCCTGAGAAACTCCTCAACATGGTCGGACGTTTGCGACGAAATATCTACCCCGGCTTCCGCCATCACATTTGTAGCCCGTGAACTGACTCCCGCCGGCCATATCCCGCCAGAGTAGGCCTCGATAACGTCGGACTTTAGATGTCTGACCCAGCCTTCGGCCATCTGGCTTCGACAGGCATTACCCGTGCACAGAAACAAGATTCTTGTTTTCCGCCCAGTCTCAGACATAAACGCTCCACGCTGCGCAAAAAATCTTCTCAATCACGCCTGCGACTACAGAACTCAAGCAATCCACAATTTTCGCAGTCCGGTCTGTAGTTGCCGTTGCAGTTTTCCACAATCCCGATTCTGGACAATGCAAAATCATATTTTACAGGGTCGGTCGGTTCGACTGCAATAAAACTCTCAGTTATTTCCACCGCAGTTGACAAAGAAACGGTTTTCCGGCTGTAAAACCCCAATATCTTGCACAACCTACCCATGTGCACATCGACAGGAACTATGAGCTTGGCCGGATCGACCGATTTCCAGAGCCCCGCATCGACATCGTCATCTCGCACCATCCAGCGCAGAAAGAGATTGAGCCGCTTGCACGCGCTGCCCCTGACGGGGCTGGCCAGCAGATACTTCAGCCCGCTGCTGAGCCTGCCGTTGTGCCGTTTTGCATACATCGCATAAAGCGAATCGCAGAACTTCGACAAAGCCGGGATGATATTCTTGTCGTCTGGCTCGCAGCCCCGAACAAAAAACTCTTCGATGCTGCCGAACCGGCCTAAAACATCCCGCAGCAGTTCCAGCAGATCAGATATGTCATCGCCGGCTGTGAACCTGTGCTTGAAATCTTTCAGTTTCTCTCTTCTTGAGCAGTCAAAGTCCCGTACAAAATCAAAAGGACTGTCTCCCATGTACGCGAGAAGGCGACTTAGGCTCTTTTCTATCTGCCGGACCCTGCCGTAAGCAAGCGCCGCGGACAAAAGACCGGCAATTTCCATGTCTGCCGGTCTCGAATACCGGTACACGAACTGTAGCGGGTCAGGCTTGATGAGGCACCGATGGTTGTACTTTGCATACAGCCCTTCCAATACATCCTTAACTTCAGCCAGCCGCCTGCCCGCCATATTGCTCGACTTTTCCTTCTCTGTAATCGTGGTCAATCCGACAGCCTCTCAACTTCCCGCCGCATTTACAATACGGCTGCAATTTATATAAACAGGAGCAAACTCAGGGCCATCACCATCATGCCGGCAACCAATCCGTAGGCTGCCAGATGATGCTGGCCGTATTCCCTGGCGGTGGGCAACAGTTCATCGAGGGAGATGAACACCATAATTCCCGCCACCGACGCAAAGAGCACCCCAAAGACTATTTCATTAAAGAACGAATAAACGATAGCGTACCCGATCAGTGCCCCGACCGGTTCAGCTAATCCGGAGAGAAATGAGTAAAAAAACGCTTTCTTTCTATCACCCGTCGCATAGAAAATCGGGATTGAGACAGCCACGCCTTCGGGAATATTATGTATGGCAATGGCAACAGCTATCGCCATCCCAAGCTTTACATCTCTGAGGGCGCTTACAAAGGTAGCGAGTCCTTCGGGAAAATTGTGGATCGCTATGGCCAACGCCGTGAACAGGCCCATTCGATACAGCTTCCTGAATTTGGCCGCCTGCTCCGGCATGTCCATTTCCTCCACCCTGTGAATCTCATGCGGATTCTCAAATGAAGGAACGAGCTTGTCCACTATGCCTATAAAAAGGATTCCACCAAAAAAGGCAAGAGCGGTAACCCAACATCCGGCGACCTCGCCTAATTCGGCAACCAGGCAATCCTTTGCCTTTGGGAATATCTCCACGAATGAAACATATATCATCACGCCGGCGGAAAAACCAAGGGCTGTAGAGAGCATCTTTGTGTTGGTCCGTTTGGCGAAAAACGCCAAAGCGCTGCCCACCCCGGTTGACAAGCCGGCAAACAACGTCAACCCAAAGGCTATCAATACGGTCTTAAATTCCATGGCTTTACGGACTTATCTCCGGCTTCAACAGTTTACGCCACTTTCGGCCGTCGGCTTCGATGAGCCTGTCTGCCTCGGCAAAGCTTTCGCCGCCAGCGACATACTTACAAGGCTCTGACTTGTCCTGTTCCCAGGCCTGCAATATCGGCGCCAGAAGTCGCCAGGAAACTTCAACGTCATCCTGCCTTGTAAAAAGTGTCTGGTCGCCAACCATACAGTCGAGAAGCAGTCTCTGATACGCCTCGGGCATCTCGGCCGAGAAAACACCCTCGTAGCTGAAATTCATATCGAGCGTACTCATACAAATCTTCGAGCCGGGTCTCTTGGCCTGGAAACTAAGCGATATCCCTTCTTTGGGCTGAATTTGCAGTACAAGGATATTGGGCGGAAGCTCATCGAGGCCGACAGAGGCAAACATCGAATAAGGCACGTCCTTGAAAGTGATTGCAATTTCCGTGTCCTTTGCCGCCAGCCTCTTGCCCGTCCTGAGATAGAAAGGCACGTCCTGCCATCTCCAGTTATCAATGAACAGTTTTGCCGCGGCAAAAGTCTCCGTTCTTGAGTCCGGCCTCACGCCTGTCTCTTCCAGATAACCTTTGACTTCTTTGCCGTTGATTCTACCCGGCCCGTATTGTCCGGCCACCCAGAAATCGTTCAACTTTTCGCCGTCAAGGGACCGAATCGAACGCAGCAGTTTTACCTTCTCGTCGCGGACGTAGTCCGCCTCGAAAGATATAGGCGCCTCCATCGCCACCAGAGTGAGCATTTGGAGCATGTGATTCTGGAACATGTCTCGAAGAGCGCCGGCACTGTCATAATAACCCGCCCTGTGCTCAATTCCCACCGTTTCGGCTATGGTAATCTGAACGTGGTCTATGTAGTTTCGGTTCCAGATCGGCTCGAAGATCGTATTGGCGAAACGCAACATCAATATATTCTGAACGGTTTCCTTGCCGAGATAATGGTCGATTCGATATATCTGAGACTCGTCGAAACAGTGGCTAATACAGTTGTTTAGCTCAACTGCAGACTGAAGGTCTTTGCCAAAAGGTTTTTCAACAACCAGCCTGATCTGTCGTTCCGAGCCGATTTCATTCGGACAGGCCAATCCCGCCGAGCCAAGATTCTCTACTATCGTTGCGTACAAAAAGGGAGGTACCGATAGATAAAGCACCAGACTTTCATAAACATTGTGCTTTTCGTCCAGTTCGGCGAGTTTGGTTTTGATTCGCCGGTAGAAATCCGGGTCATTGTAATCGCCGTCAAGGTAGTAAAGTCTGCTTGTGAAGGCGTCCAGATCGTCAGGCGATAGAAAGTTGGAATTGTCTCGTATCGACTGCTCGGCTCTGCCGCGAAAATCTTCATCCGACAGCCTCTTTCGCCCACATCCCAGAACGTAGAATCTCTTGTCAAGCAGATCCTGCGAAAAGAGCTTGAAGACATTGACAAGCAGTTTCCTTTGCGTCAGGTCACCCGATGCGCCAAAAACAACCAGCGAGTTTGGGCCCGCTGCGGTTTCGGCGCAAAGAATATCCCTCTTACTGACTAACGGCTTGATTTTCTGCATGGCAACCGCTCCGCGTACAATTCGACATCGGTGAAGCATTTCGCCGATCACGGCGCGGTCAATCGTCGATGGGCCTGAATTCCTCTTTACCGATGCCGCAATCGGGACATATCCAGTCATCCGGCAGATTTTCAAAAACCGTGCCGGGTTCAACGCCGCTGTCAGGGTCGCCCTTGGCCGGGTCGTAAATATATCCACACATGAGGCATTTATACTTCTTCATTTCTTCAACTCCTTGTCTTGATGTCTCTGTTCGATTTTCATGATAGTGGAGCTATCACATCCTGGTTCAGCGACTCGTACAGAATTCTGATGTGCCGCATCTCTTCTCTGATAATATCATCGATTTTGTCTCTACTGTCTCCAGCGGCAATAAAACCCTTCAAGCCCTCATAGAAAACAATTGAATCCTTCTCCTTTTCAAGAGCTATTCTTACTATTTCTTCGGCACTTTGCCCGTCGCCCAGTTCGGGAAACGGGTCCGATCTGAGGCCGAATACTGCAAGCCCGGCCATCACTTTTGGATCGGGCAGATCGTCCTGATGTCCGAGAGTTCCCGATTCTTCGTTCGGCTCCGGAAGCTGTTTCTTCATGTGGGCAAAAATCCGTTCATGCTCAACCTCCCACTCGGCAAGCTTGAGAAACATCTTGCGGGCCTCGCAGTCATCGACTATTTCCGCTGCTCTGCGATAGAATTTCGCACCGTTGCGTTCGATTTGCTCGGCAATCTCAAAAACGTCAAAAACACTGATCGTAACAGGCATAACTTTGCATCTTTCAAGCTGACTGGAAACGCGGCACAAACCAAATAGGGAATTCAGGCCAAATCCGCATCCGCCGCGAATGTTCTCAAGTTCCGGCCCAGTGCTTCAACGCACCGCACCCGACTATTTCAGGGCATCCAATTCCCTGCTTAAGATAGCTACGTGGCTTATCTCTTCCTTGATTATAGCCTCAACCTTATCTTTGCCCGCTCCCTGCGAAACAGAACGTTTCAAGCCGGCATAGAAAGCTATCGAGTCCTTTTCCACGCCGATAGCCATTTTCAAGACGTCCTCGGGAGTATCTTTGCCGCCCAACTGCTCAACCGGATCGGCCCTGGTGTTAAAGACGTGACCGTCGGCCATGACGCGCAGATACATCTGCGCCTGGTCATCCGGGTCAAAAACGGGCGGTTCTGCTTCGCTTCCGGAAAGCTCTTTCCGCATGGTTGCAAAAGTCTTCTCGTGCAGGTCTTCCATTTCCGCAAGCATGGTTAGAAGCTCGCCGACCGCGGGGAATTTTTTTGCAGCAGCGCGATAGAACTTACCGCCGTTTCTCTCGATCTGCTCGGCCATCTCAAAAACTTCATCGGCGTTAAAAGGCATGCCCATAGTTATTCTCCTTCAGGCGCAGGGAGTGTAAAGACTCTCTGACCCAGCTCACGATCAAACATGAATATTCCGCCGGGTGCATTCTCCATCATTTTGAGCTGCTGGACAACCTGATCGGCGGACGACTCTTCTTCGACCTGCTCGTTGACAAACCACTGTAAAAAACTGTTCGTCGCGTGGTCTTTTTCTGCAACGGCCAAATTCACCAGATCGTTGACCAGCCCCGTCACCATCTGTTCGTGCTCGTAAACTGCCTCGAAAACCGCCAACGGTGCATCCCATTCCGTCGGCGGCCCTTCTATGGCTTTCAATGTAATCCTGCCGCCCCGCTCGTCTATGAAGTCGTAAATCTTCATCACGTGCGACATTTCTTCCTGCGTCTGCACTCTCATCCAGTTGGCGAAGCCGTTGAGATTCTTTGATTTAAAATACGACTCCATCGACAAGTAAAGGTACGCCGAGTACAATTCGGCATTGACCTGTTCGTTCAAAGCGGCTTCCATCTTCTTGCTGACCATTCAACTATCCCTTCCACAATCCGTGAACATTGCAATGCTCTCTGGCACTAACAGAGTCGGCTTCAACGTTGAACACAGCCTCCGGCTCGGCCCCTGGCTCCAGGAATTGCCTGTAGGCCTTGCCGTCGGCCAACAGCTCAATCCACTCGATGAAATGCTCTTCCTGCATCGGATGCGGCACAGAACCTACCTTTACCTTGTAGCCGCCGTCGATCTTCTCGATGACAGGCACATGCTTTTCTGTCGCCGCATCGGCGGTTTTTTCTTCAAGAAGCCCCATGGGCCCGCCACAACAGGTCAACTGACCCGAGCCGCCGTGAAGCACTTCTACGATATTGCCGCACGCGGCACATTTGTAAATTTGAAGTTTTTCAGCCATAATCTACTCCATTTCATAGTTTTCAATATTCTAATTTGTAATTCCGGCCTCTTTGTGTTTGGCACAAATCTCATCCACGAGCCTGTCAAGTGCGGCAAAATCAGCCTCTTTAGGTTCGCCTTTTGCCAGGACCGGCTCCAAAAATTCGATCATAAGATTTGACATCAAGCCCGTCAACTGCTCCACGGTTCTGCCACCCCAGCCGTAAGAGCCGATTACGGAAGCGAATTTCGCCTTCGGCCGGATGGCGTTCGTCATGAATGTTGCATAAATTGCAGCCGGGTGTGCTCCCGCCAGAACGGTAGGACAACCGATGACTACCGTCGCGGCGTCCACCAGCTCTATTGCGAGTTTTCCAATGTCCACCGTCGAAAGCTCGAACTGCCTGACCTCAACATCCCTGTCAATCAAAGCTTCGATCAAATGCGACACCATCTTAGCTGTGCTGCCGTGCATCGAAACATAAGGCACCACCACTTTATTCCTGAGACTGTCGGAAACCCAGTCTTTGTAAGCATCAATAATGAACTGAGGATTGTCGTACACCGGCCCGTGACTGGGGCCGATCATATCTATATCCAACTCAGCGAGCCTCTCAAGATTGGCATTTATCTGCCTCCTGAACGGCATCATTATCTCGGCGTAGTACCGCTTGGCTGCCTCATAGACGGTTGCTTCGTCGTCAACAAACAGGCTGCTCGTGGCAAGATGCGCCCCGAAAAAGTCGCACGAAAAAAGCACCTTGTCTTCCGGGATATACGTGCTCATCGTCTCGGGCCAGTGCACCCAGGGTGTGAAGACAAACTGCAATGTCTTGTCGCCCAGCGAAAGCTTCTGTCCGTCCTCAATCGTAACGAACTTCTCATCCTCTATACTCAGCAAGTCTTTCAGCATCTGCTTGCACTTGGGATTCGTGACTATCTTCGCTTCCGGATACATCAGCAGAATGTCCGGCAGGGATCCCGAATGGTCCTGCTCGCCATGATGCGCGACGACGTAGTCGAGCTTATCGACGCCGGCACGCATGAGATTGTTCAGCAGGACCTCGGTCTTGTCCGGATCGACCGTGTCATGCAATGCCGTCTTTTCGCTGCCTCGCACCAGATACGAGTTGTAGCTGGTGCCGTCCGGCAGTGGAATCAGCCGGTCGAACAGCCTTGCATCCCAGTCAATGGCTCCGACTGCATAAACGTTAGGTTTAAGCTGTCTCATGTTTATAGCTCTCTTACCGCTTCCAATGCCGCTTCATAATCGGGTTCATTCGTCAGTTCGTCAACTACCTCTATGTAACGAATGACGCCATCTTTGTCCACAACAAACACGGCGCGTGCTAAAAGTCGCAGTTCCTGTATAAGAACGCCGTAACCATTTCCGAATTCCGCATCACGGTGATCCGAGAGTGTCTGCACATTGTTGACACCCGCGGCGCCGCACCAGCGACCCTGAGCGAACGGCAGGTCCATGCTTATCGCCAGCACGGCAACGTCGTCGCCCAACGATGTTGCAGATTCATTGAACTTCCGCACCTCGGTGTCGCAAACCGGAGTATCCAGAGACGGCACCGAGCATATAACACATGTCTTTCCCCGCAAGCCCGACAGCTTCACCGCTGATAAATCATTGCCCAGCACCTCAAAATCCGGCGCCGGCTCGCCCAATTTGGGCGTTTCACCCGTCAGAGTCAACGGATTTCCTTCAAACGTAACTGTAACTTTCGTATCTTCCATTTTACACCTCACTTTATAGAAACACTTGTGTTCTTTCGTATTTATCCTGAATAGGCTTTGTGAAAATCTTCCAACAGGTGCCTGAGCTTGTTAACATTGCTCACGTCCGTCGTCTGCTTGGTCTTCATCGAAAAGACAAGCATCTGGTGAAGCAGGGTCAGCTTCTTTACATACGCATCGTTGGCCTTTTTGTCACCTTCCGGCGGCAGCTTCACCCGCTGAGCCATGAAATAGTAAGTCACTATATGGCCGATCTCGTCGGCATGTTTTTCCTTGTTGTTGACCCAGCGTACGACCTGGTTGGCGTTGGGCAGTTCCTGAGCCATGAGTTCCTCAATCTGCTTCATTGATTTCTCAATGGTTGTCAGATGCTCGGTAATCGCGCCAAATCTGGCCTCGTCGTCATATATCCCGCAAGGCACCTGGCAGTGCGAATACGCCAACGACCCAAAAGCAATAGCTGTCATGAGCACAGCCAGCAACACGAGTTTCCTGTTAATCCTCTTTTTCATAGTTTTGCCCCTTTTTTTTCTTCGATCAGATTAGTAGTTCAAAGCGTCCAGTTCAAAATATGCCTGCGGATGAACACAAGCCGCACACACCTTCGGCGCCTCCGGGCCTTCGTGTACGTAGCCGCAGTTTCTGCAGATCCATCTTACGGACTTTTCACGCTTGAAGACGGCATCGGTATTAATGTTGTTAATCAAGGCCATATACCTGTCCTCGTGGCGTTTTTCCGCAACGGCGATACTCCTGAAAGTTGTTGCAATCGCGCCAAAACCTTCCTTTTCCGCCACGTCGGCAAAGCCCGGATACATCTCGTTGGTCTCGTAATGCTCGCCTGCTGCGGCGGCCTTCAAGTTCTCCAGCGTAGAACCGATTACTCCGGCGGGGAAAGTCGCTGCTATTTGAGCCTCGCCGCCCTTTAGAAACTTGAATTCCCGCTTGGCGTGCTCTCTCTCCTGGTTCGCCGTCTCTGCAAAGATGGCCGCGATCTGTATATACCCTTCCTTTTCGGCCTGGTCTGAAAAATACGTGTACTTGTTCCTCGCCTGCGATTCGCCTGCGAACGCCGTCAACAAATTCTTTTCTGTCTGACTTCCTTTAAGCTCCACAATCTTGACTCCTTATATAATGGTTTGTATTTGATCGTCCTTTTCCCTGGCCGCATTCCTTACATTTCAACTGAAGTATCTCTTCAGCAACCCTTCAAGCGCCCTGGCGTGGCGGGCCTCGTCACGCGAGGATTCATCGAACGAAGCCTGGGCCGCATCAACATCGTTTTCTTTGGCCATGATAGCAGCCTCGCGCTTACCCCTGCTGGCTCCCTTTTCTCCGGCAAGCATCTTTTCAAGATTCTCTTTGGTGCTCTCGGAAATCATGCCGTTAAGCTCCGCAAATCTGGCCGCATGCCATGCCTCATCCAGGCCGATTGACTTGAGAACTTCGGCAACCTCAGGGAAACCTTCCCTTTGAGCTTGTCGCGCCATCGCAAAATACAGGCCCACTTCGGACGTCTCTCCCTTAAAATTTGCGGCCACATGTTCTTCTACGGCTGTGCCCTTGGCCACGCCAATCTTGTTTTCATTTATTGATTCTGACACAATTTGTTCTCCTTAAAATCTTCATTTCTCGAATATCTCTACCTGCAAGAGTCACATAGACCCTCAACGTAAATAGTTGTCCGCAACACGGTAAATCTTCCTTCTATTTCTGCGGGTATTTTCAGATTATCAAGCGGCTCGTAGTGAAAATCAACAATCCTTTTACATTTCACACACCGGAAATGCTGATGTTTGGCCAAGTCGCCGTCAAATCGCTTGGCATCCCCCGTGCCTTCTACTATGGTAGCCGCACCTATCTCGCTCAGCGTCAGCAGCGTCCTGTGCACCGTATCCAAGGATATGCTCGGAAAGACCTCCCTGACCTTCTCATAAAGCGTCTCGGCCGATGGATGCTCGTTTGTCTTCAGCAGCTCCTGATATATTGCGATCCGCTGCGGCGTAACCTTAAGGCCGTTTTCTCGGCACAAACCTGTAAAACAGCGGCTCTTCTCAGCCATTTCGGCCGAACTAATTTTGGTCTTTTTCTTTTTCATGTTCGCTACTATTTAGTAATTACTCCTATTTGTCAAAGAATTGTTCGAGAAATTTTAAAATTTTTCAAAAAATTTTCGCGTCATCATCTACAATTTGCCCAAAGACAAACGGCGAGACTGAATCCCGTTATCAGCCAGTAAAAGCCTATGTCCGAACAAGAATCTCAAGCATGACCGTTGTAAAGCCCCGGCGAATCGGGTAAACTTATAAGGTTTAGGCTTTAATGCAACAAAAAGACGTTAATGAGGAAGATCTTAATGAGAATGCGGCGGGCTGAAGATATTAAGACGGCTTCATGAAACACTCCATAGTAATGTTTGTGGCCCTGCCGGCAATGATCTTGCTAATTAACAATGACGCAGGGGCCGCTGCCAGAGGGCCTGTGCGATCCATGGTGGCGGTGCGAACGGACACGCCGCCGGTCATAGACGGAAAAATCAATGAGCCGTGCTGGTCCAAAGCGGATGTGGCGACGGATTTCACAGATTACAAGTTAGAACGCCTGGCTGTCGAGCAGACCATAGTGCGGGTGCTCTACGACCACGAGAATTTATACGTTTCGTTCGAGTGTATAGAGCCTGATCCCAACAGCATAGTCGGCGTCGAGCGTAAATACGACCAGTCCCTTCGAGAGGAGGATGCGGTTACCGCCCGGTTCGACACGTTTCACGACCATCGCTGTACGTACATCTTCGCCGTCAACACGTTGGGCACGCGCTACGATGCACGGATGGGGCTTTTCGATTATTACGACGACGAAACCTGGGGCTGCGACTGGACGGCCGCCTGTACGGTTGAAAAAGACCGCTGGTATGCGGAGATGGCCATTCCGATCCGCAACCTGCTTTTTGACCAAAAAGACGGAATGACCTGGGGCGCCAATTTCTACCGGCGAGAGAAAGGCCTGCAGGAGCGCAGTTACTGGTGCTATCGCAACAGCCGGGCGCGCTATCCACGTGAATATGGCCATCTGACAAATCTGGACCTTGGAAACGTTAGACTAAACCGCAAACCTGCTTATGAAGTTTACGGAAGCGCAACCTCAGATTTTAACAAGAACAGCACAAAACTGTCCACCGGCATGGACATCTCGATGAGGTTGAATTCAGAGCTGACCAGCGCCTTTACTATCAACCCCGACTTCGGTCAGGTCGAGGCCGACCCGGACACCATCGAGCTGAGGGACACCGAGCGGTTTCTCAGGGAGCGGCGTCCCTTCTTCCGCGAGGGTAATGAAATCTTCGGGACCCCGCTGAACATTTACTACAGCCGGCGTTTTATGGATATTGACGCCGGCGCAAAGGTCACCGGCCAGGGAAGATCCTGGACACTGGGGCTGATTGACGTCCAGGGCGAAATCGTCCGAGATGACATTGAGCGAACCGGCAATTACCACGTCGGAAGGTTCTTTCACAACGTCGGAGAGAATTCTCACATTGGCGGTATCTGGACCAACTCCGCCCGCTCGGACGGCACAAACTTCGCCGGAGGCATGGATGCGCGCCTGTACCTTGACAACACGACCTCGTTTACCGCACAGTTGCTGGGATTGAGAGATTCCGAAGGGATCGAGACAGACGGCATTATAGATCACGACGCGTATGGTCTGTTGGCCGCATTCAGCGGAGGAACCACCCCCTGGTACTGGCGCGTGGACTTTCGTGACATCTCGCGAGGCTTTAAGCCCGACCTCGGCTACATCCCCAGAAGAGACATCCGAGGCCCCGGTTCTTATGTGAGATACCGCGAGTATTACGACCAGGGCCCGCTCAAATCGCTTGGCGCCATTTCGGAAGTCGAGGTTTATGAAAACAACGATCATGACACGGTTCTGCGGGATTTCATGGAGGGCGCAGGTGTAGGCTTTCGAAATGAAATAGAACTCTGGTACATACACGCCGACAGGTTCCATGCCCCGTTTCAGAACTACTACGACCGCCTCAGAATCGAGTACAACGAGGAAGTTGACGTCTGGGATTCGATCACCGGCGGCATTGCAAAAGGCGTATATGAAGAAGAGCCGTATCACGAATACTCCCTCGAAAAGCCCATGAGAATCACCAATCGCCTGGTCACTACTCTCAACGGCAACTATCGCATCAAAGAACCCAAAACGGGAGGGCATGAAAATATCTGGCTTTGGCGCTGGGTCACGCAGTATAATTTCGTCTGGAACGCAAGAATCAAGTTCACCGCCGAGCAGACATCGGAAGGCCGGCACAACCTGACCTTGCTGTTCTCATGGCCAATGAAGCAGAACACAGACCTGTACGTTCTGTTTAACGATTATGAAATTGACGGCGAAGAAGTTTGTGCGGCGTTTGTCAAAATGGTTTACCGTTTTTAGACCCGTGGGAGGACAGATTATGAACGTGCAAGAGATAATCAAACGGCGTGATTTTCTAAAGATGACAGCGATGGCGACAGTGGGCGCAGGTGCGGCCCTGCACACAACATCCGCCAGAGCGCAGGACAAAGGCGAGCGCCCGCAGCAGACCGGCGAGGTTACTGTGCTCAACCCGCAGAACCGCGTGCCTATGAGCTTTATCATCGACGACTCGACCTGCCTCGTAAACATGGCCCATTTCGGCATACCTCACTTCGCGACGGCCTGGCCCGAGAGATACAAGCAGGACTGGCGCAGCCTGCCGCGGGAGATTCCCGATTCGTTCGTCCGCAAGTTCGGCCAGTGGTGCCGCGAGCATAGCGTAAAGGGCAAGTACAGCATAGTGCCCTACCCCGCCTGCGTCGGCTGGATGGACAGGTGCCTTCCCGGCTGGACGCAGAAAGAGCTGGACGACAGCCTAAAGCTCGTGCGAGACTTCATGCTGCCCGATTGGGACATCCACCCAGAAATGATCTCCCACACATGGGTCATCAATACTAAGACCGGCAGGCCCTATCCGGAGCAAACCGGCTACTACATCGAGAACGCAGGCTGGAGCCAGGACAAGTCCGCCGACGAGCTGACCGACTACATGGCCTACGCCCTGCGAATCCTAAAGAACGTCGGCCTGCCCTGCGAAGGCATCACCACGCCCGGCGGCTTCGGCAATAAGAATCGCAACAACCTCGCCAAGGCCACGCTCGAATCGTGCCGGGACGTATTCGACGCCGAGATTCCACACTACTTCCGCGACCTCTTCACCGACGAGCGCAGTGTCGCCCCGCTCGTTCAGTACGCTTCAGGCCTGACCGGCGACGATCCCAAGTGCGTCGTCTCGATCATCGGCTGCACGGGCGACTGGTTCGGCGGCTGGGACGGACTCAAGCCCGGCTCCGTCGATAAGTTCATCACCGAAGACCTCAAGGGCGGCCGGCTCCCACAGGTCATCGACAAAGGCGAGCCGGCAATACTCGTCTGCCACTGGCCCGGTATCTATTACAACGGCGATGAAATAGGCTTCAACATCTTCAAGGAAGTCGTCAAGCGGACTCATGCCCGCTACGACAACCTGCTCTGGATGAAGAACAGCGAAATCGCCCGCTACTGGGCCGCCAAAGAGCTAACGCAGATCGAGAAACAAGGCCGCCAGATAACGTTCAACGCCCCGTTCGCCACAACGAGATTCACCGTCCGAACCAGGGCTGACTCGGTGGCTGCTCCCAGGCAGACAGTCGGCGCAGAACGCGCGGACCTGCGTCGAGTGAACGCCCTGCTGCAACTGCAAAGCGGCACCTGGCACGCCGACGGCCGGGACGTAACAGTCTGTTTCGACCTACCGAAAGGTAAGTCCACCCTGAGCCTTTGACGAGCAGTGGATGCTCCCCGCTCCTTTCAGGCATGAGGCAGACTCAAATTGGCTTTGATTGGCTTTGTTTTCCCCGTGTCCGGGACGAGATAACTTTTGATAAACATCCTGTACTAAAGATGTTACACCTATTTGGGATGGAGAGAATTGGCTTTGTTTTGCGCAATTGGTAGTTTGCTCTTTACAATCGTCAGCATTATCCATAGCAGAATTGTCTTCGGCTATATATTCCTGCCTGGCGATATCGTTGGCCTCCATTTTGCGCATCATTTGGAGCTTCTTTAGCTTGGTCATTGTTTTGTCCAGGCTTTGCTCGATCCGCTGTTCGTACATCAGCAGACGTTCGAGGACCCTTGAATGTGCGAAATCATCTATAGCGATACAGCCCAGGCCCTTATCCTCGTGATAGAATCTAACAATGTCCTGGG
>NJBM01000026.1 GCA_005223045.1 Planctomycetes bacterium B3_Pla
GGTCATGCCGGGGACTCTAGCGGGACTGCCGGTGTTAAACCGGAGGAAGGTGGGGACGACGTCAAGTCATCATGGCCTTTATGCCCAGGGCCTCACACGTGCTACAATGGTCAGGACAGAGCGAAGCAAGACCGTGAGGTGGAGCAAATCGCAAAAACCTGGCCCCAGTTCGGATTGTAGGCTGTCAACTCGCCTGCATGAAGTTGGAATCGCTAGTAATCGCGTATCAGCTATGACGCGGTGAATATGTTCCTGAGCCTTGTACACACCGCCCGTCAAGTGATGGGAGTTGGGAGTACCCGAAGTCGGTTTGCTAACCCCTCGGGGAAGCGGCTGCCGACGGTAAGCCCGATGACTGGCACTAAGTCGTAACAAGGTAGCCGTAGGGGAACCTGCGGCTGGATCACCTCCTTTCTAGGGATAACTAGAACGTTCCCGGTCCAAAGCCGGGGATGAATAGTCAGGCCTTTCGCTGCCGGCTTAACTGTTTCTTGATATTAAGCCCTGTCTTCGGACAGGGCTTTTTTTGCGCCCATGCGCCACTCACCTGCGCTACTGTCATTCCCGTGGAAACGGGAATCCAGCCTGCACAAGAAATGAGCGACAAAATCGGCCTTCTTACCCTCTTTAACACTGTTTCTTGCTTTTTTTGCATTTTCTTTCAGATTTTTCTTGAACAATGGCTGTTTCGATGCGTAAGATATACTTACGTATGGTAAGAATGTGAGGTGTATTGTGACGAAAAAACAAATATACAATCTGGTAGTCGAGAAACTAAGGTCGATTCAGGAAATGTGCGGCAAAAAAATCGTCGACATCAACGAAGACACTGTGCCGATAGGCCAGTTGGCGGGGTTTGACAGTCTCACTGGTATCGAGTTCACGACCGAGATAGATGCGGATATACCGCTCGACAAAAGTGTCAGACTATGTGTATCAGTTGATGGGAAAAAGCCCTTGAGCGTAAGGCAGATAGTAAAGCGACTTATGGACATCTGCGGGGATTCGCAGCAAGGAGAAGAGAATGGCGAAGGATGACAAAAAGAGTACAGACATAGGAGCTCGGTTGCGCACTGCGCGCGAGCTTGCGGGTCTCTCACAGGCACAGGTTGCCAAGATGCTTTCTCTTCACCGGCCTTCAGTATCCGAAATGGAGGCTGGAAGAAGGAGGGTGTCTGCGGAAGAACTGGCCAAGTTGGCGGGGATTTACGATGTCAATTTGTCATGGCTAGCGGGGGCTGAGCATGATGAGGGAGTAGAGAGCGACAAAGTAAGATTAGCTGCACGTGAGCTTGCAAAACTGAAACCGGAAGACTATAAGAGGATGATGCATCTGCTGAGACTAATGAGGTCCGATGAGGGAAGCGATGATTGAGCATAGAGAGGATTTGGCTCGCGAGGGGCTAACTGAAGCGCTGCGTTTGCGGAAACATCATAACTTTGCATTGAACGAGGCTGTGTGTCCCTATGATCTGGCAGAAAAGCTGGGAGTTAGGGTGTATTTCGATGATAGTATGCCGAGCATGGAAGGAGCCTATGTCAACGATGGACCCCCCAAGATCATAGTTACATCGCTACGGCCAATTGGACGCATGGCATATAGCTGCGCACATGAAATTGGGCACCACGTTTTTGGTCACGGCAGTCACATTGACGAAATGATGGAGAAACCTGACAAGGCCGAGAAGGACCCGGAGGAGTTCCTTGCAGAAGTTTTTGCCGGATTTTTACTGATGCCGAAACTTGCAGTCAACTATGGCTTTTCGCGACGGCAGTGGTCGTGCCGAGATTGCACACCTGAGCAAGCTTTTGTGATAGCTGGTTGGTTGGGGGTAGGCTATACAACACTTGTCAATCACATGTGTCACTCTTTGAGGCTAATTACCTTCGGCAAAGCGAAAGAACTCTGCAAAGTCCCGGTCAAGGCAATAAAGCGGGATATGGTCGGTAAGGAGTGGCGAGAGAACGTGTTCTGGGTTGATAGACATTGGATCGGACGTCCGATTGATGTCCAGGTAGGCGACATCATCATTGCTGAAGAGGGCTTAGGGCTTGAGGGAAATGTTGCCGAGCCTGTATCTGTAGGCACAGTGAGACAAGCATTCAAGGGTGTGCGCCCGGGAATTGGACGTTTGTCTGCTGATGATGGGTCGTGGGCTGCGTTTGTGCGAGTTTCGCGACGAGAGTATAAAGGTTGGGGTCGGTATCGACATTTGGAGGACCCGGAACATGAGTGAACAATGCGAGCCTTTTGTTATCCGTGAAGATGATCTTAATGTGTCCGTAGCGTGGGCCAGAGCGTTATTAGCAGCCGTGAATCCGAGGAGAGACTTAATTCCGTTATTTATAAGGGTGGGTAAATTTAACGGTGGGGAGCCCTGCGAGGATAGGACTGTTCGGGAGTTACTTGATAAAACCTTGGCGAAATTGGGTCGGCAATCCTGTCACACAGTTGCAAATACCATTTTCCCACAATCTTTTTGGAATCGTGAGAAAGATCAAACAACACTCTATCGGCGATACAAGAATGTTCTGCCAAGATTAAAAGCGGTAGAATCTCGAAATTGTCGTGGTCTGTATTTTGAAAGGCTTATTGGATTTGAGCAGAACCAGGGTGACGATACAGATGACAACAAATCGAATCAACTGGAACACATTATACGAACATACCTGGAGAAGACTCGCCGCCGGACTGTTCTTCAGGCTGCAATATTCGATCCACGGCGTGATCATACGGAGGGCCCATACTTGAAATTCCCGTGCTTGCAGCATGTGACTTTCGTTCCGTGTGGGAAGTGTGGGATGGCTGTGAATGGCTTCTACGCGATGCAGTACCTGTTTGAACGGGCTTATGGAAACTACTTAGGACTCTGTCGCCTTGGGAACTTTGTTGCACACGAACTGGGCCTCGAGCTTGTACAGATGAACTGCATGATCGGAATAGGCAAAGTCGATGTCAAGAGTTCCGACATAAGAGGTTTGACAAGCGGTTTGGAAAACAGGCTGGCAAAGATACAATAATCCTTGTATGATGCAGCGGCATGGGGCATGAGCCTCTAACAGTATAAAGCTTCAAGAGTTCAGCGCTAAAAATGCAATCATCTGAAGAACGCCATAAGAGTTCCACAAGAAAAGACAGGATGCACATCCATTGCCACCTAGAGCCCGCCAAGACTACTGTCGTTTATGAGACCTACTGGCGATTCGCTGCAGAGAGACAGGCTATCTTCTTCAAGAGGATTGAGGGCGCAGCTTTTCCGTGGACTTCCGATCCCATCTTGGAGAAGTACAAGTTCACGAACGCGTATCGAGCTTCGGATAGAGTAAGCCAGTATTTGATTCGCAATGTGATTTACCAAGGGGTCAGTTCAACAAAAGAAGTGTTTTTTCGAATTATGCTTTTCAAGTTGTTCAACCGCATCGAGACATGGAAGCTGCTGAAAGAGAAATTTGGGGAGATAACTTATGAAGATTATTCATTTGAGAGATATGACAAAATACTGAGCTGTGCATTGGACAGCGGTCGCATTTTTTCCGGTGCATATATCATGCCCTCAGGCACAAGCGCATTTGGGTATCGCAGAAAGCATCGCAACATATTACGCTTAGTTGAGAATATGATGGAGGATGATGTGCCGGCAAGAGTATCTGAAGTAAGATCCATGCAGCAGGTCTTTGAAATATTGCTGGACTATCCCATGATCGGGGAGTTCTTGGCGTATCAATTAGCTACTGACATCAATTACAGCGAGATCACCAATTTCCTGGAGATGGACTTTGTTATGCCCGGCCCTGGGGCGAGAGACGGCATCAGAAAGTGTTTTGAGAGTCTGGGCGGGTTGAATGAAGCCGAGATGATCCGCCTTATGGCAGATAGGCAAGAGGAGGAATTCGACAACTTTGGGCTGAGCTTTAAGTCACTTTGGGGACGGCCGCTTCAACTTGTAGATTGCCAGAACCTCTTTTGTGAGGTGGACAAGTACGCACGTCTGGCACATCCGGAAGTGCCGGGACGAAGTAAAAGGAAGCGAATAAAGCAAATGTATAGGGTCAATCCGGTGCCGATTCAGTATTGGTATCCGCCGAAATGGGGGATTAACATGAGCGTCTGTGAGAGTACGTAACGTGGGAAGTTGCCGTTATCCTTCCAGCTTCGGACCTATCAACTTGGCGTCTTTGAGTTCCAAATAGCACTTCTGGCTGGCTCTGTTTTCTACCTGAAATCGGAGATAGGAGTTCTTCAATTTCTGTGTATCGAGAGCCAAACGAAGCATTTTACGAAGTCTTCCTACCCATTTCTTCTCTATGGCTTCTTGGAGGTCCTTATCCCAGTCCTCATCATTGGTGCTGATTATGATATCGATTCGAGTCTTGCTAAACTCTTTGACCTGAACCTGTCCATTCATCGTGCCCGCCGGTTCTTCCTGCAGTTTTGCGAGAGTTGGCCTCCCCCAGCACTGGATTTCATCCGCCATATACAGGAGAAAAGACAAAGTGTTAAACTCCAAGTGGTAGATGTCTGGGCACGTGTGGCTGGCGATCGCGCGCAAAATCTCCCGCCGAATCAAGAACTGCCGAGCGTCTTGTTCCGTTAGCGGAGACCACCAGTCATGGCAAAGGTCCGATTCAAGAAAGTACATGAGCGCCTTACTGATCAGCAAGGAACTAACGACACCGTGATCAAGATTGTCGAAGGACTTTAGAAACTTCATGTAGTACTTATTCTGCAGGTGTGTGACGTAAACTTTTTCTTCTTCACTTTTGTCTTCACCCTTGGGGGGTCTCACGCTTTCAGCAAGTATAACCGGCTTGGAAGCCATCAGGCGAATCACGGTGTCATGAAAAGGCTGCATTTGTTGTGAAAATGCGAATCGAAGATCTCCCTGTGGCAGCAGACCTTGTTGAGTAAATGCCTTGCGAGCAAGTTCATTGACTCTCTCCAGTTGAGAGAGTGGATATCCAATATCGTGACATAACGCAACGAGTGCCCACATACATTCCCATTCTTCTGAGCTGATCGGGCTCTGTAGCTTGGCGTCAGTTGTGAGCTTGCCGTCAAAACATTCTTTGAGAAGACCCTGTCCGATTATCCAGACTCGAAATGAATGAACAACATGATCTCTATACTGTTCTGGGGATGCGCCGTACATCACTCCTTCAAAGTCAGAGAAACCGCTGAGAACCTCTTGAAGGTCGCTTACACCCAATGATGCTTCGTCGAAGAAGGTTCCTATCGTACTATCCTTGCCCTTGGGCCATTCCCTGGGATCGTTCTTCTTGAGGATCTTGAGGGCGTCCCTAAGAACAGCGGGCCATACTTTCTTTAGTAGCTGGTCCCGTTCCTTCGTCAGGTTCTCACCTGTGGCTACTTTACTGAGAAGCTCCTTGGTTTTCCCCGATAGGAAACTAACTGAAGTGTCCTGCTTCAAGTAATCTAAAAGAACCTCATCGCCTCTGCGTTTGTCATTAAGCTTGAACGGCGGTTTAGGAAAGGGTATGACTTGTCTCCGCCTTCTTGCTATTTCTAAGTGCCCTGTGGACTGGGCATTCGAGGCAGTTGGTGTAGTGTAGCCGCTTGTGCAGATCCGAGACCTGTTGACTCTCCACAATCTGGGTCAGTGTCATATCGCGAACGGACAAGTCCCACTGGCGGCGCTTATGGTGCTTGAAGACTTCGCATGGTAAAACATTGCCATTGGCCTGTACGACCAGCTTTCCAAATCCGGCGCGGCAAGGAACTTGATTTCCGGAGATTATCCCATTGTATGGTGAACCCGTACGAATTTCGACGCTCGTAGCCTCACGGAGACGGACGACTTCACTTACAAATACGTCTTCTTCTTCCGGATTCAATTCAAGCTCTGCACGGTTGAGAGCACCTCGACCTTGAGGAACAAACCGCAAGACACTAATTCTTTCGATCTTAAGGTTTTCTGCTATGTCGATTAAATGTTGGAACTCGTTTACATTCACTTTAAGTGGGACGAAGTTCATCTCACATTCTATTCCAGCCTGAAGACAATTCTTCATGGAATTAAGAAGGCACTCGTAACCTCCAGGAGTTTGGGTAATATAATCGTGAATTCGAGCGGTTGCTCCGTGAAAGCTGAAAATGAATTTTACACCTTTTAGATTAGTACATCTCTCTATGGTTATCGTGGAAAGACTAACAATCCCCTGTGTAGATACAGCCAGTCCACATGTGAATACCTCAACGAGCATTTCCTGCTCCAGGACTCGGCGGACAACAGGCAGGAAACTCTCGGCAGCGGTGGGCTCACCCCCTCCGAGACTCACTTTCTCTGCACACAATCGCCCAGCTTCATCGACCAGGCGCAGTGCAAGCTCGGATGGTAATCCATTCGCACAACAAGGGCCGGATTCAGATGAACAATGCAGACATGTGGATGGGCACCAATCCGTTAGCTCTAATGTTAACTCCTCGAATCCTTTCACGGAATCACCCTTTCGAAACAACATCGCGATTAGTTTGTGATATTATGGCCGAGATTATCAGGAAAAGCAAGAAAAAAGGAAAAAAACGTAAACAAGGCAAGAAACCAAAAGGTCAAAGGAAGAATCCGCGTTAATCCGTGTCGAAATATTTGACAGGATAACATGATAATGACCGATTTAATCTGAGTTAATCTTTGTTAATCCTGTCTAACGCTATATTTTGCTTGACGGTCAGCCGCTATAGTGTAAGATAGATACTAAACGAATTGTGAATTTAGAATGAGGAATTGAGAATTGTGGAAGAACAGGACACAGAATGCAGGAGAAACAAGGCAAAAGCAAATAGCGTATTGCGTATGGCGTATGGCGTATAGCGTGCATCGAGACCTGATCCCAGCGGTCTCTGCGTTTTCGGCGGTTAATCGGAATTGAAAAAACAAAGCCAATTTGCCGGGAGTGAAAAGTAATGCAAGTTCAGTATTTACAATGGATTATGTGGACTTCTCGCTCTATAGGAGCCCAAAAAACAAACCCAATTTTCTGGAGACTATCAGTGTTTATTCGTGGCTAATTTGAAAAAACAAAGCCAATTTCGGAATACCCAAATGGATGTAAACACATATATGTCAAAGGATTATAGAGTACGTGGCCCTTTAGGAGCCCAAAAAAACAAAGCCAATCAAAGCCAATCGTGGGCGTTTGGCGGGAAACTCGAAGCGCTAAGTTCAAAACTCTGGATTCCTGCTTTCGCAGGAATGACAAAGCACGTTTGTGCGGAACAAAGCCAATTTCGGAATACCAAAGTAAACGTAACGTTATGTGACACAAGGGATTATGAAGAAAATCACGCTTTCAGGCTCCGGAAAAACAAAGCCAATTCAAAGCCAATCGGCGGCCCTTGGCCGGAAGCTCGAAAGCATGGGAATCTGTATTAGACAGGATAACAGGATATACAGTGTTAATCGGTGTGGATCCGTGTCTTAAAAAACCGTGTCCATTGGTGTTTATTCGTGGTTAATTGACTTTTTTTCTGTGTTCTCTGTGTCCTCTGTGGCCCTTATAATTTAATATCCATTCGACTCCGCTCAGGACATGTTTTCTATTTCCTGTGCTAAAAAACTTAGCTAATTTGCCTGATCTCACTTTGGAAAAACGCTGATATTCGCCCGAAATGGCCTATTTTGCGCATATTTCCGGCCTCATTGACAAAATGGGAAAAAAATGTCGCATTTTATCAAATTTCCCCTTGACTGGAACATAGGTATCTGGTACAAATAGATATGTGAAGCTCGCAGGTATTTACGGATGGTGGCTTCACGACGTATTACGTATCCACAGGGTTCCTGGGCAAATACCTGATGCGTGATCAGGTAATGGGACATGAGTTGGAGTGAGGTAATACGGCAGGAAATGGAGGAGAGGTTTGGGAAAGTAGTGAGCAGTTGACTGTGTTGCCGTCGCTGGTTGCAGTTACGACGGTAATGTGGATAAGTTGTACGCTGTTGACCGCATCTCTCTTTACCAATTAGCGCGCGGTGAGTCCAATCTTGTCTAATTGGCAACCTTACTTAAGTCTACGACCCGAAGGGTTGGCGCGCGAGATCCTTTGGGTTGGAGTATGGTGTGACTCTTGTCTGAAAGTTGTTGTTTGTTTTGTAGTATGGACAAGTGTAGCCTTTATGGAGAAAGGGTAATGAAAACTAAAAATTAAGGAGAAATGGGATGAAGAAACTGATTATGATTTGCGTTATGGCAGCCCTGGTCCTGGCCGTTACCAGCCGGACACAGGCAGGCCCGACCATAACATACGTGGATGTCGTGGATGCCACTGACGGCCAACCCGACACGTATTTTGTCCCTGCAGATGTTTCCGATGACAGTATTTGGAACGCCGATGGCGGTAAATACTATCGGTACCATTCCGGAGACTGGGGTTGGAACCATACGTTTAGCCCGCCGGGCGAAGAGCCCGATGTAATCAACTGGGCAACGTTGGAGATCACGGCGTACGATGTTGATCCGGGAGAAATTAACATCATCAGCGGCGATGGAATCGTGTTAGGCCAGCTTGTTGTCGGTGACGACAAATGGTCAACCACGACTTTCGATCTCTCCGACACTGCTCTGGCTGAACTGATGGACGGTACAATGGACATCTGGATGGATATTGACTCAACACACGACTATATGGTCTGGGCGGTAGCCCTTGGGTCATCCACACTAACAGTGAACTATGACACGATCGAATTGGTCCCCCCAGAGACACCGGGGACCGCCCCGACGATCCCGGCTCCCGGTGCTGTTCTGTTAGGCAGCATTGGTGTAGGCGTGGTCGGCTGGCTGCGGAGACGTAGAACACTGTAAGAATGTTATGTGAAAACTAAGTTTGGTAAGGCTGTGAGCCTTGTGCTGGCAGCCCGTCTAAGCCCCTGCTTTGTTACCTCCTCTCCCTCCGAGAAGCAGGGGCTTTTTCTTTGTCTGCTTAAATTCCCTCTTCTATCACGTTCTTTTCTGTTTCGCATGGCCTAAAGTCCGGGAATATCCTGATTTTTGAGAGGACCAGATTCGATAGGGAAGATTAGGGAAGATTGTTGAGCACCGAGAGGAATGTGCGCGGCGACGGGAAATGAGATGCAACCTGAATATCTGTCAGGTTTTCTTGTATTGCCGTGATGATTTAGAGACGGATTCCATCAGACTCTTGAGAAGGACGCGCAATGCCTTGAGATTCTCGACTGCTATCAACGTAACCGCCGCTCTGAGGTGAGTTCTAATACTCTTGAACATTGCCGCCCCTTTCAGAACAGTCCTTCGTTTCGCCCTTTCATTGCGTTTGCACTTGTACAGACGTTTAGAACATCCTTTTATTGCAGCTATTAAGAAAAATTCGTAAAAATTTCCGCAAAGCGCATTTTCCTGCTCAATTTTCGCAAAAAGAAATAAGCATCCATTGTCCGGAGATTCTCCTTGACGGCAAGGTGGGCAATCTGGTATAAGTGAAGCTGTTGGGATTTGTGGGTATCTATCTCCCAACAGGCGAAACACCTGTCGTTTGTTCCGGATACCGGCTTCGCTAACCGGACCTTACGTTGGGCTTTGGAAGGAATGAGGTGGCTTTAAATCCCCGTAAACTGTCCTGTACGAACATGAACGAAGATGTTCTTTACGTGAAAACTGTTGCCAATCACCTTATCTTAACCCTTATTTTAGGAGGACTATCATGTGTGGGAAATTGATTCACCTGGTTTGTTTGATTTTGGTATTGGGCTTGGTTGGGGTCAGTGCGGCTCAGAATGTTGACCCGGCACTTGTGGGCTGGTGGACCTTCGACGAAGGTTCGGGCAATGTCGCCGGGGAGCTGACCGACAAGAGCGTCGAGGGAACGTTTTTCGGCGATCCGAAGTGGGGCTTCGACGGCGAACACAGAGGTGTCCTGGTATTCGACGGGGTCGATGATTACGTATTCATCGACGGGCACTTCAACCTTCCGGTTTACACTATGGCCGTATGGTTTCGAGTTGATGGCGGATCGGGTTCGCGAGACATCCTGTCGGCCTATGCCACGGGTGTAGACCATGGCATACTCCTCGAATTGCAGGGAGACGGCACACTGCGCTACTTGCATCGTTATCCCCTGGGTACAGGCGGAGGCACCAATATCTACACGACCACGACGTATGACGACGGCGCTTGGTACCACGCCGCAATGGTCAAGTCGGAAAATAAGATAACACTTTTCATAAACGGCGAGGAAGTGGACTCAACAGGCGACATCAGCGAGTTCAACCCAGGTGACACCTTTGGCGTTGCGCTGGGAGTTCTCGACGACGAAAGGGGACTCGCGCGGCTCTTCCCCGGTGCGATGGACGATGTCCGTATCTACGACCGTCCGATGTCGGCCGAAGAGATTCAGGCTATCATGCAACTGGAAATATGGCCATACGCCTATGGACCCAGTCCTGCCGACGGCGCTCTTCATCCGGATACGTGGGTGAACCTAAGCTGGGCGCCGGGACCTCTGGCCGTATCGCACGACATTTACATCGGCGACAATTTTGACGATGTCAATGACGGCACGGGCGATACATTCCGCGGCAATCAGACGGATACTTTCCTGGTCGCGGGCTTTCCCGGATTTGCCTTTCCGGACGGCCTGGTCCCGGGGACAACGTATTATTGGCGGGTCGATGGGGTCGATGATCTCAATCCGGATAGTCCCTGGAAGGGCAGCGTATGGAGCTTCCTGGTCCCTCCGAAGAAGGCCTACGAGCCTGTCCCGCCTGAAGGGTCCAAGTTCATAGATGTGGATGTGGAATTGAACTGGACGGCAGGCTTTGGCGCCAAGCTGCACACCGTGTATTTCGGCGACAACTTCGACGATGTCAGCAATGCCACAGGCGGGGCTGCGCAGGGAACCACGACTTTTGCCCCGGGCGCACTGGAACCGGACAAGACGTATTACTGGCGGGTCGATGAGTTTGACGTCGTTACAACGCATAAAGGCGACGTATGGAGCTTTACGGCTGCCGGCACCGGCGGAGGCGTCAAGGGCGAGTACTACCAGGGCCGTAATTTCAACACACTCGCGCTGACCAGGACCGATCCCCAGATAGACTTCAGTTGGGGTGGCGCTCCAGATCCGGCGGTCCCGGAGGACGATTTCTCGGTCAGATGGTCCGGCGAAGTCGAAGCGGCATTTACCGAAACCTACACTTTCTACACAAACAGCGACGACGGTGTGCGACTGTGGATCGACGGCATACAGCTTGTCAACAACTGGACCGACCACGGCAACACCGAGAACAGCGGAAACATGGATCTCGTCGCCGGGCAGATATACAGTATTCAGATGGAGCACTATGACAGCAGCGGCGGCGCTGTGGCGGAGCTTCGCTGGTCAAGCCCGCGGACACCGAAGCAGTTCGTTCCACAAGCGGCATTGTCACTGCCTGTGAGGGCGCACAATCCCAAACCGCTCAACGGCATCGTCGGCGTAAAACTCACGGACGCCCTTGACTGGATGGCCGGAGACCAAGGCGCTTCACACGAAGTGTACTTCGGCACGGACCGGGAGGCAGTCAGAAACGCCGACAAGGCTTCGCCCGAGTATCAGGGGACCAAGGCGCTTGGAGATGAGAACTACGATGTTGGCAAGCTCGCCTGGGATACCACTTACTTCTGGCGCGTCGATGAAGTCAACGACGTCAATCCAGACAGCCCCTGGGTGGGCACCGTTTGGAGCTTTTCAACGGGTGATTTCCTCCTCGTCGAAGACTTCGAGGACTATAACGACTATCCACCCGATGAGATATGGAACACCTGGATAGACGGATTCGGGACTACGACAAATGGCTCGACGGCAGGCTATGCCAACCCCGACTTTCTCGCAGGCGAGCATTATGTCGAGACTGTCGTCGTTCACGGCGGCGCCCAGTCGATGCCGTTGTTCTACGACAACAATCTCAAGTATTCCGAAGCGACAATGACGTTGGTTTATCCGACCGACTGGACCGAGGAGGGCGTTGGGAACCTGTCGCTGTGGATCCGCGGCGATTCGGCCAATGCGGCCGAGCGGTTGTATGTTGCCATTAGCGGAGCCGCGGTGTACCACGATGATCCCGCTGTGGCGCAGACGACTATATGGACCGAGTGGGTCATCCCGTTGACGGCATTTTCCGACCAGGGCGTGGATCTGACCAGTGTCAATGCGATTTCCCTCGGTCTTGGCGACAAGAACAACGTCGTGGCCGGTGGTTCAGGTGTAATCTTTGTTGACAACATTCGGCTGTATCGGCCCTAAATGTCGCCGGTCAGAGATGTTGTCCGGGCGATGAGAATACAGGAATAGACACCGGTTGAGGCCTATACGGATTTGTACGGTATAACCTTGATCGAGTTGCAGGTGGTGATCGCTATTATCGCCCTGCCGATGGTCATCATTCTGCCGGCGTTGAACTCCGTGAAGAGGAAAGCTGCAACAACTGTGTGTCTTAGCAATGCGAAGAACCTTGCCTTGGGCTTTGGAAGGAACGACGTGGCTTTAAATCCCCGTAAACTATCCTGTACAAACATGAACGAAGATGTTCTTTACGTAAGGACCGTTGTCAGTCACCTTATCTCAACCCTTATTTTAGGAGGATCGCTATGTGCAGAAAACTGACTTATTCATTTCATCTTGTTCTGGTGCTTGGCTTTGTTCTGACGGGTACGGCCTATGCTGGTTCGCCCATCCTCAAGCTGGACATCAACCAAACGGATACTCCGGCAGAAACGGAAGCGGACTTTGTTTCTTTCACACTCGCTGACAGTGGCTCGGAGGTAGCAGGTATCACAATCGAATTCGGCGGCACTCTTGACTCACGGCGCCGCGACACGCCGGCCGGTGTGCCTTTAGAGCAGATCTATCGTGATTTCATATTTTCACGGCCCGGCTCAATGACCGTCACGCTGTCGGGTCTGGCGGGCAACACTACCTACGAGATAACGATCTACGCGTTTGATACGGGCAGTGCACAAACTCGAATCGCGGAGTGGACAGCCAACGGGGAATTTGTTTGCACGACCGAGTTTGACGGCGGGGTGAATCTCCCCGAAGCGGAGGGTGATTACGCCTTTACCGGAAAAGCCACGGCGAACAGCACCGGCATAATCGTTCTGGAAAGCGCACCGGTTGAGGGTACCCGCGAAATGTCGGGTGCGTCTCACCCTTTCGCTTTTCTCAACGGCCTGGTCATATCGTCGAGTGCTCCGATAACAAAAGCCCGGCGTCCCGAGCCAGTTGATGGCGCCCTCTATGCGGATACATGGGTCAACCTTTCCTGGATGCCGGGAGATCTCGCGGTTTCTCACGATGTCTATCTGGGCGACGATTTCGACGGCGTGAACAACGGTACTCCCGGCTCGCCGGGATTCGTGGGCAACCAATCCTCGACATTTATTGTTGCCGGTTTTCCCGGATTCCCCTATCCGGAGGGTCTCGTCCCGGGCACAACCTACTACTGGCGAATCGACGAAGTCAACGATGCCGAGCCGAACAGCCCGTGGAAAGGCGACGTCTGGAGTTTCTCGATTCCGCCGAAAACTGCATACTTTCCCGACCCGGCCGACGGCACTGAGTTTGTGGACCCGAACGCGGCCTTTAGCTGGACGGGAGGGTTCGGCGCCAAATTACACACCGTTTATATGGGTACGAATTTCGACGATGTAAATAATGCCGCCGGAGGAGCACCGCAGGGGACTACAACCTTCACTCCGGGGCCGCTCGAATCAGAGAAGGTCTATTACTGGCGGGTCGATGAGTTCGACGCCTTCGAGACGTACAAAGGCGACGTCTGGGCGTTTACAACTCCGGGCGCCGTGGGCAATTCGCAGCCGGCTAATGGCGCGGTAGATGTGCAAATGACCGCAACGCTAAGCTGGACGCCGGCGGACAATGCCGCTTCGCACGAGCTGTACTTCGGCACGGATGCGGATGCCGTCAAGAACGCCACCACAGCCTCGCCCGAGTATATAGGCCCTAAGGCGCTTGGCGCCGAGAGCTATGATCCCGGAGGACTTGCCTGGGACAGCAGTTATGCCTGGCGCGTGGATGAGGTCTATCCGGATGGAACTGTCAAGGGTCTGGTCTGGAGCTTTACGACAGCCGACTTCCTGCTCGTGGACGATTTCGAGTCGTACAATGATATTGACCCGCCCGATCCCAACAGTAACAGGATATTCGACAAGTGGATAGACGGTTTCGGAACCACAACGAACGGAGCTTTGGTTGGCAATGACCTTCCTTCGTACGCCGAGCAGACTGTTATTCACGGCGGCGCCCAGTCGATGATATACCGCTACGACAACAACCTCAAGACTTCGGAGGCAACCTTGACGTTGGTTTATCCGCGAGACTGGACCGAGGAAGGCGTTGGGAATCTGTCGCTGTGGATCAGAGGCGATTTTGCCAATGCCGCCGAGCGGATGTATGTCGCTGTCGGCGGCAGCGCGACGGTGTACCACGATGATCCCGCTGTGGCACAGACGACTACATGGACCGAGTGGATCATCCCGTTGCAGGCGTTTGCCGACCAAGGTGTGGATTTGACCAACGTCAATACGATTTCCATCGGCCTCGGAGACAAGAACAACATCGTTGCCGGCGGTTCAGGTGTAATCTATGTTGACGACATCAGGCTGTATCGTCCTGCACAATAGGAGGCGGCAGCTAATCGCGCAATTGAAATCGCAGATGTGAGCTGATAATGTGGGCCTGTGCCAAACGGTTCGGTGCAGGCCCCGTTTGCAAGCGGTAGTTTCAGATCCTGACTTAACTCAATGCGGTCTCTATTGCTTGGCGCGATAGTTGGACTGCTGAGCGAGGGCCGCTCCCTTAACATCCGGGCCCGCCATGAAAATCTTCTCGACGCCGCTAAGGTCGTTAGCCATAAGCACAATGCGGTCACTGCGGGCGCCCTGCAGATTCAGGAACAACTCTGTACCGGCTTTTGGCCGACACCCCCGTATAAGAACGCCTCTGGCGTCAGTCAATCGAATCGTCGCCGCGGCCCCCGGTGAGCAAGTGGCGTCAAGACCATTAATTGAGACATCTTCTACATCTTCACACACCAGTGCATGACGCTCGTCGGGTTCGGCAGTCTGTAACTGCACGTTTGTGAAGCTCAATCCTCGGACATGACGGCAATAGAAACCGTACGCGGAAAGCGTGCCGAACATTGTGCTTTCCGGGTAGCTGCCGGGCTTGTCAGGAATCTCCCTCGATGCATCTGCCCTTGTTCCGCCTCCATCGAAACTTAACTTGATATTGCTCAAAGATACATTCTCAACGACATGCCCCGGCAGACCTGTAATGGAGCAGCCGATGCCGGACACTTCCGTTGCGATTACATTGTCTATAGTCACGTTGCGAAAAATCCCCACACCGGGCTTGGGCTTGTCCTGGTCGTATTGCCGCGCCCTGTTGCCGAGACGCATGAAAATGGGGACACTCACGCCTTTGATCACAATGTTGGATATTGCAACACGATCCAGCATCCCTCCGTCAACGATCTCCAGAGCCAAACCCGCGAGTCCTCTTTGTTTGCCGTAAGTGACTTTGGAATAGCGAGGAGAGCAAATTGTGCAATTGGTGATTGTGATGTTCTGAAAGCCTCCGCCGGACTCGGTGCCCATCTTAATCGCATTGCAATGGCTGCTGACGACACAGTTGGCAATGGTTATATTTTCACAGGGTTTGAGTGACAGGCTTTTCATGACTATCGCGTCGTCATCAGAATCCACAACACAGCCGGAGATGCGCACGTCCCGGCAACTGTCGATGTTCAGGCCGTCGTTGTTATAAGCGACATGGTTGAAGACTGTGATGCCCCGAACGGCCAGCCTGTCGCAATTGCTGTAATGCTGCATCCAGCTTCCGGCGCTGCGCAGATTGACCCCTTCTATGAGAACATCACGGCAGTTCTCCAGGTAGATGCCTCTGGGCCGGCTTCTGTCTTTCCAGCGAAATGCCGAACCCTGGCCGTCAATGGTGCCCTGCCCTCGTATGGCAACGTGCCGGAGGCCCCTGCCGGCGATGAGACTCCAACTGCTGAAGTTCCGGACGTCCGATCCCTTGCCCTGGTGCGTGTGGGGATGAGCATAATCATTGGGATCTCGGCTCCCCAGCAGCGTAGCGCCCGAATCGATCAAGAGGGTTACGTGGTCTTCCAGGTAAATGGTGCCTGAGAGCCAGCTTCCCGGCGGAAAGTAAACAGTCCCCCCGCCTTCTGCAGCGCACTTGTTAATCGCCGCCTGGATCGACGTAGTGCATAGTGTTTTGCCATCCGCCTTAGCGCCGTAATCGCGCACATCATATACGGCTTCGGCACCTGCGGCAAAACTGGTTGCCGCGAGACAAAGGAATGCTGATGAGATCCAGCGTCTGTCAAGAAACATCGGTCTCCTTTCCGCATCCTGAGCGTCGGAGCGGTCAAAAAGACCCGGTCGTATAGCGTGGCCTTTTGGGTACTGCGCTTCGTTAATCGATTAAGCAGGGACTACGTTGGTCGCACAAGGACCTTTCTTGCCTTCTCCGACCTCGAACTCGACCTTCTGGCCCTCATCGAGTGTTGCGTAGCCTTCTGTCTTAATCTCCGAGTGGTGGACAAACAAGTCATCCCCGCTCTCATCCGGGACAATAAAGCCAAATCCTTTTTTCGAATTGAACCATTTTACTGTTCCTGTGCTCACTTGTACTTCTCCTTGGCCTGGTTGCGGACCGCCTTGCTAACATCTCTCATTCTAAGCTTGCCGGGGACATGCTCCAGAGAGACGAAAGAGTATGCCCCACAAACGCCCTACTATACCAGCAACATTTGCGGTGATTCAAGAAAAATAATTAAAATATGCCGGATGCGGAAACGTCTTTCAGCGTGGCCCGAGACACAGGATTTTGCCGTTTTTCAGCGAGATATATACCTGCCCATAAGCTGCGGCCATGCCGTCCCAGACTGGCGCCGATTCGAGGCTCAATTCCACCAGTTTCTCGCCGTCCGGGGCCAATACGGCCTGTAGCAGTCAGTTCTTCCCGCGGACCAACCTGATCTTCTGCCCCGGCTCTGTCATTATGACAAATTCACTGTCTTTCTTTTTGACGTCATTGCCCGGCGCGCCTTCTATTGTGCAATCTGCCTCGCCGAAGGGATTCTCAATCCAGCAGATACCGCCCTTTTCCGCCGTGATTTCTACCCGTTCGGTCAATCCTTTCGTGCGTTCGGCTGTTACGAGAAAGGCGCCTTCGGCGCGCAGCGTTTTGAACGAGACATCCTCCCATGCCGCAGGTATGGCAGGGAACACTCGGATTGTCCCGCTGTAGCTTTGCAGCAGCATTTCCTGCAAGCCTGCCGCGGCGGCAAAATTGCCCTCCAACGTAAAAGGTCTATACCGAAAGTTCGAGTAGCCCTTGCCCGATTGGTCGCCGTTGCAGTGGAAGCTGTTCCTCAGACAAAATGCGGTCGAAAAAATCTCCAGCGCCTTCTCAGCCTTCTTACCGTCGCGCGCTCGGGTAGCCAGATTAGCGAGCCAGCTAAAACTATAGCCGGTCCACCAGGAGGTTCCTTTTTCATCGAGGTCGGCGAGTGAGGCTTTTATGATCGCCTGGTCTTCCGCGCCGTTTTCCCAGCGGATAATACCCAGAGGATGAATGGCCATCAGATGAGAGAAGTGCCTGTGAGAAGCAGCGAGAGGGTAATCTTTGGCAACTAACATCTTCCTGCTTTGTCGGTCGAGGGCAAGTTCAGGCATCTCTGCCAGCAGTCTCCTCCAGTGCCGCGCATCGTCAGTCTCACCGAGTTTATCAGCCAGTTCGGCCGTCTTGTCGAACGTCCAGCGAATTAGTGCAAGGTCATAATTCGTAATCGTCCCGAACCACGCCTCCAGCCGGTTGTCGTTTATCTCGGGCGACGAACTCAGGGGCAATGTCCGTTTGCCGTCGGGACCCTTTTTCGTAACCGCCTCAAAGAAGACTGACGCCTCTCGCAGCCAGAGATATGCTCGTTCCCGCATGAAATCTTTGTCCATGCTGTATCGCCAGTGCAGGTAGAAATGGTGCGCGAGCCAACCGGCCGTAGTCGCCGAATGTGTGTACTGATGCCAGCCTCCGATTTGCTCCTGATTAAGGTCTGCTGTCATCGGTACATTCAGCCCCGGCAGATCGAAGAATCGCTTCGTCCAGGCTTTGGCCGTACCCTTTGTATCCCAGAGCCAATTCACGAAACCAAGCGCCCCTTCAAGCTGATTGCCGCTGTACGCGGGCCAGTAGCACAGTTCAGTATTCAAATCGTGGTGATAATCCCCCTTCCACGGCGGAATCTTCATGTTGTCAGCCGTCCACGGTCCCTGCAAAGTGATAGGCGGCGTGTCGGCCCGTGCCGCAGCCCCGAACTTGTACATTTCAAGATACCACTGTCTCTCGATGATAGCATTCGGAACCCGCACTGACGATCTGCTCCAGTAAGAGTCCCACCATTTGCGATGCCCGGCCCGCAGCTCGTCAAATCCTGCGCCAAGAGCCTTCATGCAATTATCCTCTGCGGTCTGGAGAGGGTCGTTAGACTCGTTGCTCGTCGCTACCGACCAGACGCCCCGCCACTTGTTGCCGGTTCTTTTCCATGCCGTCACGACCGCAAACTTGAATCCCCCCCAGCCCTCCTGAAGATAGCCTGTCCAGTCATCCCCCCGCTTTTCAACCGGCGCTTTATACCTCAAACTCGCCAGGTCGCCGGCGCTGATCTTACCGGGCCCGGCCTCGTCCGTAATCTGCCCGGCGAACGGCGGCGCTAACAGCTTGAGAGTCACGGCCTGACTGGATTCGATTTCTATAACGCCCACCGGCTCTGTTGCATGTACGAACACCAGCACATTGGTCCCATCTTTGAGCCTGACCGTTGTCTGCGCACCAGCCAAATCGAGCGACGCGTTGTCGAACGCCGGTTTGCCGCCGATGGTTAGCTCGATTCTCCCTGCCGGTATCTTGGTCGGTCCGGGATTTCCGTAAGGATCATCGTACAGGCGATGAAGGTCTTTTATTCTGCCCTCGCCGACCCACTGGCGCATGGTTTTGTAGGAATAGTCTTTGGTTTGAAATTGCGGCACCGGCCGAAGGTCCCAAAGGTCTGTCCTGTCCAGCGAGATTCTCAACGGATTGCCGTCGCCCCATACCAGCGCTCCAAGCAGTCCGTTGCCTAACGGCAGCGCTTCGTCCCAAACCGTTGCCGGGGTCTCGTAATGTATCCCGTGCCTTGCCTGGGGCTGCCCACATAGATATTGCCCGAAAAAAACACTCAAAGCAAACACAGTTGACGCAAGCATCCGGTAATTCGGCCGATTCATCTGAGGAACTCCTTTCATTATTAAAGACAAACGTTAGGTCTTGCCACTGCTATCTGCATCAGGCACCGGTCAAGATGAACACTCGACGTACATTATATCACCCGCTTGTCTATCGGCAAACTTTACGCGTTGCCCCTTCTCGATCCAAATAGCCGACAAGCGGAACCTGATGAAGCTTGAATCAAAAAGCGCCGGCCGGTAGAATGCACGAAAAGGAAGTCTCCTGTGAGCGTCAGATTAAGCAAGAGGAGTGCAGACCATGCTTCATAAGCCCACAAAACAGCATCGTCGTTCTGTTGAGTTTTCTGCGTTGTGTATGGCCGGTGTCTTTCTCGCCATTGGTTTTTTGACGCCTGGGCTGTCCGCCGAGCAAAACTGGCCTTCATTTCGCGGTCCAGGAGCAGCCGGTATTGCAGAAGGCTATCCCACGCCGGCCAAATGGGATTTGGAACAAGGTGAGAACATTCGCTGGAAAACGCCTATCCCCGGCCTTGGTCACTCCAGTCCCGTGATATGGGGTGATCGAGTATTCGTGACCACCGCTGTTAAAAGCGAGGGCGAATCGAAGCTAAAGGTGGGCCTGTACGGGAACATTGAATCAGAAAGAGAAGACACGGATTTCTATTGGCGACTTTATTGCATTGACAGAAGAGACGGCAGGATTGTATGGACTCGACAAGCCCACGCCGGCAGACCGAAGGTTAAACGCCACGCCAAGTCCAGTCATGCAAATGCGACTGTCTGTACGGATGGAGACCTCATAGTAGCATTTTTTGGATCCGAAGGCCTGTACTGCTACGATATGGACGGAGATCCTATATGGAAAAAGGACCTCGGCGTACTCGATTGGGGTTATTTTCGTGCCCCGAAAGCCCAGTGGGGTGGTGGTAGCTCCCCGGTCATCCACGAAAAAATGGTGATTCTCCAGGTTGATGTCCAAAAGGATTCATTTATTGCGGTCTTCGCCTTGGAGGATGGCGCTCAATTATGGAAGACACCCAGAGATGAAGTCCCGACGTGGGGCACACCGACTGTTTATACAGGCCAAGAGCATTCCCAGATCATTGTAAACGGATACAAGCATATTGGCGGCTACGATATCGAGACCGGAAAAGAAATCTGGAGAATGACCGGCGGCGGTGATATCCCGGTTCCAACGCCGATCATCGCTCATAATCTGATATTTATCACCAACGCTCATGGCCGTATGGCCCCCATATACGCAGTGCGGCTGTCGGCAACGGGAGACATCTCCCTAAACGAAAATGAATCAAGCAACCAATATGTTGCGTGGAGCTATAAAAAAGGCGGGAACTACATGACAACGCCTATCGCCTACGGGGATTATCTATATTGTTGCTCAAATTCAGGCAAACTAAGCTGCTTTGATGCCGTAACAGGAGAATTGGCGTACCGAGAGAGTTTTGGTACCTCGTCCGTAGCGTTTTCAGCCTCGCCGGTTGCTGCAGATGGGAAAATCTATTTCCCCGCTGAGAAGGGTGACATATATGTTGTGCGAGCGGGCCCTGAGTTCAAAGTGATAGCTGTCAACAAGATGGGCGAAACCTGTATGTCCACGCCTGCAATCTCGCACGGCGCCTTGTTCTTTCGGACCAGGCATCATCTCCTTTCGGTTGCAGAAGGCAAAGAGTAAGACGTTATCTCATCTTGCGGATGCGAACTTCGATACCCTTTGTATCCTTCAACAAATCAACGAGTTTGGTCGGATCTGTTTTCCCGTAATGGTACGGGTACAATATTTTCGGCGCAAATGCCTTGGCCGCATCAGCCACCATCTCCGGCGTCATTGTGTAGGGCAAGTTCATAGGCAGAAAGGCGATATCGATTCCTTTGAGCTTTTTCATCTCCGGCACGTTTTCTGTGTCGCCGGCTATATACACTCTTTTGTCACCGAAAGTCACCACATAGCCATTGCCCTGCCCTTTCGGATGGAATGGGCTTCCGCCGGATCGCTTGTGGACAATGTTATACGCAGGCACTGCCTCGATCTTCAGTTCCCTGACAGTTCGCACGTCGCCGTTCTGCATAACAACACCGCCGGCGACTTTTTTTGCACAGGTCTCGGTCAGGATCAGTTCGGTCCCCTGCTTTCTGAGAATCTCTATGGCCCTGGTATCGAGGTGATCGCCGTGTTCATGCGTCAGCATGATAAGATCGGCTCTGGGCATATCGGCATAGTCCGCCGCTCTGCTCACGGGATCTACGTGAATTATTGTTCCTTTGAAAGCGAACATCAATGTCCCGTGCCCTATGAAGGAAATTGTCAGATGGCCGGAGCTGGTATTGATAACATCCTGTTCGAATCTCGGTTCTGTGCCGGCCTGCGTATTTTTTTCGTTTCCCACCAGCGAAGGTGTAGGTGCCGACATTGATACCGATATGCTGCCAAGTTCGAGAGGTTTGTCAAAAAGACGCCGGCCGGTTTTGACTCGCATCTTGATCGAATATAACGAGGTTCGAGCCGTTATAAAGAGTGTTTGTCTGTTCTTGCCGCCAAAACAGACATTGGCCGGGCGCTCGGGAACTTCGATCTCCTCGATCTTCTCGCCTTTTCTGTTGTAAACCGCCACCACACCTGTGGTCAGGTAGATGTTGCCCTCGTTGTCTATGGTCATCCCGTCGGAACCTTCCGGAGCAAAGAGCTTCTTGTCAGACAACGTTCCGTCCTCGTTGATTGCATATACAAACGTCTTGCCTGCTCCGTGATCTGCCACGTAGAGCAATCTACCGTCGATAGTTCCTATTATTCCGTTCGGCCTGACCATGTCGTCGATCACTCTGATGAGCTTCTTGCGGTCGGGCGAGAGATAATAGACGTGCTCTCCGTCCTGCTCCATATCGTCTCTTTTGCGCCCGTAGCGCGGATCGGAAAAATATATACCCCCTTTCGAGTCTATCCAGAGGTCGTTGAGACTGTTGAACCGTTTGTCTTGATATCTGTCGGCGAGTACCGTCACCCGGTCTCCTGGCGGATTAATGGAGACCAACCGCCGGCCGCCTCCTTCACAGGCCAATAGATTGCGGCTCTTGTCGAAGAAAAGACCGTTGGCGCCGCCTGAATTCTCTCGGAACGTCTCGAGCGTTCCGCTCAGCAACCACCTGTGAATTCGATTGTTGGGGATATCCGAAAAGTAGATGTTCCCCCCTTCATCGACCGCAGGCCCTTCGGTAAAGGTAAAGCCGCCGGCAAGCTTTTCCACTTTTGCCCCGGGCGCCACTACGCTCTGACTTTCGGCTCCGTAACATGTTGCCACTACCAACAGAAGTACCGTCAGGCCATACCGTTTTTTGTTCATTTTGCTTCTCCTTTCACTCTTCAGGCTTGATTTGCCGAGTGCCAATCAAGCGTAAACTATTCACGGAAATCTCCCACATTGATTTCCCTGCACCGTCAGCCGCACATTATACCGCTATCACAGTCTGCCGAGTACAAATTATTCGCCCTTGCAGGTTTCTTCTTGGTGGAAGAGTATCTGATTGACACGGATCAGTGGCTCGAAGAGCTTGTCTGGCCGGAATTCTAATTCTCTTGACGATCCGGGCGATTCGGGTATCATAATAAGTCAAAGTAACGCGGAATTTCTTTTCGGACAGGTCGAGTGATGCTGGAACTGGCGAGTTTTGGAAAAGTCATTGGTTTGTTGAAGGAGTCCATGGATTGGTATCGCGACGAGAGTGCCGTTGCACCGCGTGAAATCCTGAGAGATTCGGTCATCCAGCGATTCGAATATACCTACGAATTAGCGTGGAAAATGATGAAGCGATGGCTGGAGATCAATATCGGCGCAAGCTATGTTGACGGAATTTCAAGAAAAGAGCTTTTTCGAATGGCGGCCGAACAACGATTAATTGACGATCCGGTGAAATGGTTCGAATATCACGAAGCGCGCAACCAGACCAGCCACATCTACGACGAATCCGTAGCACAGGATGTTTTCAATGTAGTTGGAAGTTTCCTCGATGATGTCAAAAAGTTTTTCAAAACGCTGGAAAAGCATAATGATTGACATATCACCCGAACAGGAAAACATTATCCGCCAAATCCTCGATCAATATATTCCGGATCGTAAGGTAATGGTTTTTGGTTCGCGGACTTCACCAGCGTCCAAACCGTATGCAGACCTCGACCTTGCGATAATGGGGGATGAGCCTGTCGAATTGAGGTTTTGGCCCTGCTAAAGGATGCCTTTGCCGAATCAGACTTGTCATTCAGGGTGGATATACTTCAATGGTGTCGGACCAGCCCGGAATTCAGGAAGGTAATAGAACCGCACTTACAGTCAATCAGTTGAACTGATGCGGCTCAGATAAAGTACCGGGGATTCTCCGGATGCACGGTCAGCACACCCGTTGCTGATGCGGGCAGGCAAACACTAAGAGCCACAACCATGCCAATTCGTTTCATCTTTGTCCCTCTCGGTCTAACGACCGGTTCGAGTGATTTGTTAATCATATCGTAATCGAATGTGATGGCAATCTCAAGACAGATCAGGTAGAGTAACAGCGTTTGGCTGTTTCAAACCTTTTGACCCTTGGTTGTCAGGGCAGCATTTTCCAGGTCGCGGGAGATGATTGATGAAGACAAGAGTTCATGTATCTGATTTGGAACTGGCCGGCATTGTGCTGGCGGCGCTGGCAATGTCGGTCGGATGGGGCTTTCGCGGCGATTACGGCCACGAAGCCGGCGCGATGGTCCCGGGCGCGCTATTAGGACTGGCAATCTGTCTGGCCTCCGGCAGAGAGGACTGGTGGCAGCGCTCGACCATCATGGCGATGTGCGGCGCCGTCGGCTGGGCGTTTGGCGGGCAGATGTCCTACGGCCGGGTTATTGGCTACACGGCAAGCTCTTCACTGCCGAACGTTGCTTATGGCTACGCATGTTTATTCCTGATCGGAGGATTGTGGGCCGGGATTGGAACAGCCATACTCTCTCTGAGCGTAACCGAATCCCGCTCATATCTGGAGCGTTTCGCAGGCCCTTTGGTGGCATTGTGGCTCGTTTGGTTTGCTATGGATTTGACCGGGCTGACCGGATGGCTGGCGGAGACCTGGTATTTGAACGACACGGACTGGTTAGCGGCATCGTCCGCTCTACTTGTAGCCGGTGTTTACGCAGTCGTGGTACCTCGCTGTCGCCCGGCCTGTGCTTTCATTATGGTGCTGGCAGCCGGCTGGTGGGCCGGGTATATAATCCTCACCGGCTTATCGGGGCTGCACATGACGCCGCCCCGCAGCGATAACTGGTCCGGTTGTGTCGGCTTGTTTGTTGCACTTATTCTGTATCTCGTTCGCCGGCAAAATCGGGCGGCGTTGATGATAGCACTTTGTGGCTTCCTGGCGGGCGGGATCGGTTTTGCCGTCGGAGATTTTGTCAACATGTTAGGCCGCGCCCAGTGGGGACCCATCGGCCGACTGGAGGCACTGCAAGGTCTGGATTATTGGAAATGGATGGAGCAGCTCTTCGGACTGATTATGGGGGCGGGAGTAGGCATGGTCTTTCTCAGATGCGTGCGGCCGAAACTGGCTCCGCCTGCGGAGGATGAAGACGGACGGAATCTGAATACCGTGGGCCTGGTGTTCCTGCTGATAGTGATGATGTGGAGCAACCTGCACAAAAATGTCCTAAATTGGGCCAAGGGCGACCACATCCCCGATCACTTTTTCGGCGTCCGGACAGAGTGGTGGTTTCTTTTGGTTGGACTCCTGCTCTCAGCGGCGGTATTGATGGCGATCATTCGGCGCCGCCGCCAGGAATTACCATTGGCGCCGTCCAGCGCATTCGGTAGGGGCCAGCTATTATTCCTCCTCATCCTCTGGGTTGCTATCGCCGGCGCTTTTGTACAGGCCTTCCCGGGGATGGCCCGCAAAGGAGCGTTCTTTGTGCACACGACATTCTGGATCACCGGTGGGATTTGCTCGTTGGTCGTATTGTCGCTTTCCGGCAAGCCCAGGACCCCAACCGATCTGCAGCTTACTCCATCGGACATATCCTGGAGACCCGGCGTACGTTATTGGATTGGCTGGCTGCTTGTCCCAATCCTCATCCTCCTGCTGGCATATCTCACGGTCTCGTCACACGATGGTCCATTATCCGGGAGCCACCTTCGTTACTGAGAGAATATCTGAAAGAAGTGCCGGGAACGTTTGGCGAGTTCAAGACATAACTGTCGTGCGGTTTCGATTCTCCCGGCGCCCCGATTTCGTGAGTTTGTAGGTGTCGTTGGCGATGGCGGCCTGTTCATTCGTCGGGATGACAAAAACTTTGATCCCGCTGTCACTGGTGCTGATCTGATCCTCGTTTGCTACAGTGGCCTCATTTGCCGCCTGGTCGAGTTCTACGCCGATCTGCTTCAGGTCTTCGCATATCTGGCTGCGCAGGAACACGGAGTTCTCTCCTATTCCGCCGGTGAATACTATGGCATCGACCTGACCCAGCACGGCGGCATACGCACCGATGTACTTCTTGATGCGGTAGCAGAAAACGTCAATAGCCAGCTTGGCTCGATCATTTCCCTCTTTAGCAAGTTTCACGAGGTTTCTCACATCGTTCGAGGCGCCCGATATTCCAAGCAGGCCGCTTTTCTTGTTGAACAGCGTGTTCAGCTCGTTTACGCCGTATCCCTTGTCCCCAAGGTAAAAAAGTATCGCCGGGTCGAGGTCGCCCGAGCGTGTTCCCATCGGCACACCTTCCAGCGGCGTAAAGCCCATTGATGTATCAACCGACCTGCCCTGTTTTACGGCAGTGATCGAACAACCGTTGCCGAGATGGCACGTGATTACGTTGATCCCGTATTTGTCTTTGTCCATTATTGCGGCGGCGCGCCGCGCGACATATCTGTGCGAGATGCCGTGGAAACCATATCTGCGAATGTGGTATTTTTCGTAAAGCTCGTAAGGCAGGGCATACATATAGGCCACTTCAGGTATGGTGGAATGGAAGGCGGTGTCGAAGCAGGCAACCTGCGGCAGATCAGGCAGTCTGTGCTGAACCGCCCCGATCCCTGCGAGATTGGGTGGATTGTGCAACGGAGCAAGGTCGGCGAACTTCTCTATGGAGGCAATCACCGCTTCGTCAACGACCACAGAACCTGTAAACTCTTCGCCTCCATGAACCACCCGGTGGCCGACACCACCGATCTCGGACAGACTCTTCACGACTCCTACGTCCTCCCGCACGAGAGTATCCAGCACAAGTTCCATCGCTTCGGCAACATCTTTAACGTGCGTTTGCTCCGTGTAGGTTTTGTCGCCGAAGAAATGAGAAAGTTCCGAGTTTTTTTCCCCGATACGCTCAACGACACCGCGTGCCAGAACCTCGGCCTCCGGCATATTATATAGATGATACTTGACCGAGGAGCTACCCGCATTGATAACCAGCACTTTCATTGTCAGCTCTGTCCTTTCACTGTTCGAAGTTCCTGCCCCTTCTTATTGGCGTTTGCATCTTCCAGCAGTTGACCTAAAGTCAACACCACTGTCGCGACTATATCTTCCACGCTTGCGCCTCTCGACAGGTCCGCGATGGGCTTTGCGAATCCCTGTAGGAATGGCCCGATGGCCTGGGCGCCGGCCATATATTGCGTAAGCTTGTAGGCGATGTTGCCCGAGTTGAGATCGGGGAATATGATGACATTGGCCCTGCCTGCCACTGCACTATCATCCTTGACTTTCCTTGCCGCCACGGCCGGGACTATCGCCGAGTCCAACTGAAATTCGCCGTCGATAGCCAATTCAGGTTCGCGTGCCTGCGCTATCTTGAGTGCTTCTTTGACTTTGTCCACGCTCGGACTGGCAGCACTGCCCTTCGTCGAGAACGACAGCATAGCCACGCGAGGCTCCTGTGAAAGCAGGTTCTTTGCGCTGTGGGCCGAAGCCAGAGCAATGTCGGCAAGCTGCTCGGCAGTAGGCTCGATGTTGACCGCGCAATCGGCATAGATAAAAGCCTTGTCCTTCTCGCCGAGGAAGTCCGGGATAGTCATTAGAAAATAGCTCGAAGGAGTCTTAATTCCCGGGGTTAATCCCACCGTAAGTATCCCCGCCTGAATAACGGTTGCAGTCGCTCCGGCGACACCGCCGACCGAAGCGTCGGCATCCCCACAGCCCACCATCATACCCGCGTAAAACAAAGGCTTGACGACCACCCGCCTGGCGATCGCGATGGAGATTCCATCTCTCTGCCGGCTGTATTGCTCAGCGTAATAGTCGAGCTTGTCGCTTGTTTTCGGGTTTATGCTCCGGATGTCATCGAGACTCACGCCAGCCTTTGCCTTAGCCGACTCGATCTGTTCGGGTTTGCCGAGCACAATCGGCCGGGCGATCTGCTCGTCCCGGAGTATTCGGGCGACCTGAATTATCCGCTCGTCTCTGCCCTCCGGCAAAACAACCGATAGATTTTTCCCTTTTACTCTCCTCCTGAAGCTGCTAACAATGTCCATTCTGTGACTTCCCTGTCTTACAGAAAACCACGATTCCCGCGAATCGAGTTTTCTATCGTTTGTATCTTACGCCTCCTACCTGACAACCGGCTAAACGACGCTATCGAGCCTTCTCCCACCAACTTACCGCGCCGGAATTGAGAACGCAACAGTGCCGGGCGCAATTTCGTTTATTTTTTTGAAAATTGTGCGCGCCAAATCGATGAGCACGCAGTGCATGGTGTTTTCAGTTACTGCGCGTGTCTCCGGGTGCTCGGTGCCGCAGCCAATAACGCCGTCGGCACAGAGTTTTGCGCCTTGCGTTGACACCGTTTTTCTTTTATATTCTCGCTGGCCGCTCGTCTCAATGACGTGCATGTTTGGCCGTTACGGCGACAAAAATTCGAGGTGTTCCAATGACAGTTCTTGAAGCTATTCGCAAACGATACTCCTGCCGGGCGTATCAGGAAAGAAGCATCGAGCAGGACAAGCTCGACAGCATCCTGGAGGCGGCCCGGCTGGCGCCGTCGGCCAGGAATATGCAGGATTGGCGTTTCGTGGTAGTGACCGACAGCCAGACAAAGCGCCGCGTTGCCGAGGTAACCAACCGGCCGGACGTGTTCGCCAAAGCCGGCGTGATCATCGCCGCGTGCAGCAACAGCGACTACGTCATGCGGTGCGGCCAGGCCATTGGCCCCATTGACGTGTCCATTGCTCTCGAACATATCTGCCTTCGGGCAACCGAGTTGGGGCTGGGCACGTGCTGGATCGGCGCGTTCGATACGGAAAAAGTCAGGACGATTTTGGGCATTCCCGCCGATATAGCAATTATAGAGTTGATGACGATAGGCTACCCGGCCGACAGCAGGCCAGAGCCAAAACGTGAGCCGATAAAGAAAATAGCCTGCTACGAAAGCTGGAAGTTCTGAGTTTTCGCCGGGCCGGCCAAAAACATCTTGAATTCAGAGCACGTTCGTGTAGAATAGGACGCAAGAAGTAATACCGGGGACGTAGTGTAACGGGAGCACGCCGCGGTCGCATCGCGGAAATGAGGGTTCGATTCCCTTCGTCTCCATTCCAGGCCTATTTGGCGTCTTTCTGCAGTTTGTATTCGACGCTGTCAACCAGGGCCTGCCATGATGCCTCGATAACGTTCTCGGAGACGCCAACCGTGCCCCACATTGCGTCTTTGTCCATAGACTCGATTATTACGCGCACCTTGGCGGCGGTCCCCGCCCCGGCGTTGACCACGCGGACCTTATAATCGATCAAATGGACATCCCTGATACTCGGGTAGAAATTCTCCAACGATTTTCGCAAACCGGCGTCAAGCGCATTGACCGGGCCATCGCCCTCGGCAACAACGTGTTCGGTCTTACCGTCCACCGTAAGCTTGACCGTTGCCTCGGTCACAATCTCGCCCGATGCGCGCTTTTCGACGGTTATGTGGTATTTTATCAGGTTAAAGAACGGCTTGTACGTACCCATAACCTTCTTGACGAGCAAGTCGAAGCTGGCGTCGGCGGCCTCGAATTGATAGCCCTCGTTCTCAAGCTCCTGAACGCGGGCGAGAATCTCCCGGGCCAATTTCTTGTCCTCGGCGATCTTCGCCTTCTCAAGCTCGGCCAGGACGTTGGACTTACCGCTCAGCTCGGAGATCAGGAACCGCCTCTCGTTGCCGACAAGCTCGGGCGTGATGTGCTCATAGCTGCCCTTGCTCTTACGCAGGGCGTCAACGTGCAATCCCCCCTTATGGGCGAACGCGCTTTCGCCCACGTAGGGCATATTCATCACGGGCGCCATGTTGCCTATCTCAAAAACGTAGCGCGACACCTCCGTCAGGGTCCTTATTTTCTCGGGACTGAGCGCCTCACGGCGCATCTTAAACTCAAGGTTCGGTATCACCGTGCACAAATTGGCGTTGCCGCACCGCTCGCCCATGCCGTTAATTGTGCCCTGAACGTGCATTGCGCCCGCCCGGACCGCCGCGAGGCTGTTGGCCGTCGCGCAGTCGGTATCGTTGTGAGCGTGGATTCCGATCTCTGCCCCGCCGAGCTGATCGCACACGGTTTTCGTGATTTCGTACACCTGGTCCGGCAGGCAGCCACCGTTGGTATCACAGAGCACAATCGCGTCGGCCCCGGCGTTTGCCGCCGCGGCTACAACCTTCATGGCGTATTCGGGATTCTCCTTGTACCCGTCGTAGAAGTGCTCGGCGTCGAAAAGAACTTCCAGGCCGTGTTTCTTGAGATATTCGACCGATTCGCCGCAAATTGTCAGGTTCTCATCGAGCGAGCAGCCCAAAACGTCCGTCACCTGCATATCCCAGCTCTTGCCGACTAAGGTGCCGACCGGCGTCTTGCAGGCGAGCATCGTATTGAGCGAAATATCATCCGAGACGCTGCAATCCGCCCTGCGGGTGCTGCCGAACGCCGCAATTCGTGAGTTCTTAAGCCCCAACTCGGCAACTTCGGCAAAAAACTGCACCTCCTTAGGATTTGAAGCCGCGTAGCCGCCCTCGATATAATCAAGCCCCAATTCGTCAAGCCGCCCGGCAATCGCGAGCTTATCATCAAGCGAAAAGCTGATCCCCTCAGCCTGCATCCCATCCCGAAGAGTAGTATCATATAGCCGTATCTTTCCCATAGTGGAAGTCATTCTATCCAGACCCAGCAGGAATGTAAAGATGAAAACCTCGCCCTGAGCCTGTCGAAGGGGGCTATACCGCCACAGACGCCGTCCCATTCGACAAGCTCAGGGCAGGCTCTGAGCAAAGCCGAACGGGACAAGTTTGAATTGGCTTTGTTTTCGGCAGCCCACGAATGCGGCATGTTCTATAAGTCTATATACAACTGCACGTTACACTTATTTAGGCTTTCGGTAATTGGCTTTGTTTTTTCAAATTGGTTTACGCAATACGCAATACGCATCACGCAATACGAGACAATTGGCTTTGTTTTTTCAAATTCGATTCGCAGTCCTAGGGACTCCTTACGGAGCACGCGGTACGCAGTACTCAGCACGAGAAAATTGGCTTTGTTTTTCCGGAGCCTGAAATCGCGATTTCTCTATAAATCCTTGTGCCACAGATTGTTACGTTCACTTCGGCGTCCCAAAATTGGCTTTGTTTTTTCAAAATCCCTTTCGCAGTCCTAGGGACTCCTTACGGAGTACGCAATACGCAGTACGCAATACGAAATAATTGGCTTTGTTTTTTCGTTTTCTATTAGCCACAGAGTTCACAGAGAACACCGAGAAAGAATCAAATTCTGACACGGATCAACGCAGATTAACGCGAATTAACGCTGAAAAAGGACAATAATCAATAGACAATAGAAAACCTGTCCTGAGCATGGCCGAACGGATAATCAATAACAAGGTTTCCTGCATTCTGCATTCTTCCTGTCCAACAACTCAAAACCAAGAACTCATAACTCAAAACTCTAATGTAGTTATCTTTCTATCTTACAGCATATCGGCTGGCCGTCAAGCAAAATCTAACGTCAATCACAAAGGCCACAGAGAGCACAGAAAAAGCAGAAAAATAGGCGATTAGCCACGAATTAACACGGTTTTTTCACCACGAAGGGCACGAAGAACCGGGAAGAACAATCAATTTCAGTAGTAAATAGTAAATCGTCAATAGTCAATCAGAAAGGCCACAGAGAACGCAGAGAGTCAACAACGAAGATCCGCTGTCCTCTATCAAAACCTATCATTATCAAGCACAACTCATCGACAAATGTACCGTACCCTTAATTCCCCTCGATATAATTGCCTTCTCCAAACCATTCCTGTATCTGGGTCTTTGCCCCAGATGCTAAATCAGAAGTACAAACCACGGCTAAATTTTCCTTCGCTCTGGAGCAAACCACATAAAACAGATTATTTGTTCTTTGGTACCTCTTTTCCTTTTCCATGTTATTTGAAAAGTAATCATTGAAATTGTAGTTTTGCCGCCAGGCACTATCATCAATAATTACGAGAACGTTATCAAATTCATCACCCTTAGTGTTGTGCTTAGTACTAAAAGGGGTATTCTCTTGTTGAACCTGATATAATCTTAAAAATTGTGCGTATTCTAACTTCATCAGTTGGTCATAAAATTCTTGTTTCTCTTTGTCTTCAAAATCATAATTTTTCATTCCATCTGATTCAGGAAGTAATTGATTCATTAATGTAAAATTTATTATATCTCCTATCTTCGCTGTTTCTCTAATTTGTACCATTTGCTCCATTAAATCTTTCAGTTGTTTTTTAGAGTCAAACGAGTCGATCTTAATGAAAACGTTTCTCAAAAGTTGCTGGATTCTTTTATTGATGTATAAATCAACAAGGCTTTCCAGGTCGAATAGAAAATCTGCGAATGGACACCATCCTCGATTGTCTTCATTCTTTATTAAACAATCCCTCTTGTTTACGTCAATATAATGTTGTAATAAATCTTCATACTGTTTTTCTTTAGCGATAAAACGATGAGTAAGATAAAGCACTTTTACATTTTCAATCGACTCTATCGGCCATTTGTCCTTCAAGTTGCTTTGAATAAAATCATTTGCATTAAATCCATTAGGATTTGGAAAATAATAAAAGGCGATTCTACCTGTTCGTCTATTTTGTGGGGGTTGATACTGTTCGATATCACTCCTAAGTTTGTTTAGTAAACCAATCACTTCTTTAGAAGAACGGTAATTTTCAGTTTTTTGGATTAGCACTAAACCAAATTCACTTGGTATTTCGCCAATTCCTTTATCATAAATTTGCTGAAGTTTGTCGCCAAAGAAACCTACGATGAAATCTTCACATTCTAAAAGATAATTCAATAATATTTGAATGGTTTCTTTTTGTGTGTCTTGGTACTCATCAACCAAAATAATCGGATATAAGTCCGTAATGATTTTCCTAATTTTAGGATATGATGAAAATATTTTCTCCGCAATTATTATAAGCTCATCATGGCTGAGCTTACCCTCGCTATATCTAGGGAAGTTTTCATAACTAATTTTCAATTCTTCAGTTCTTAACCTACCAATAGCTTCCTCGTATTTATTTTTTTTATCAGACAACTCTTTGTATATTTTTGTGTCTGTTCGCGTTTTAGCATCGCGTTCCACATTTATCTTAACTAATTTCTCTTCGACTAATTCTATCAACTTAATTCTCAACTCTTTTTGAAATTGTTTGATACACTCCCAAAGGAAATCGTGAATTGTGCGGACCTTGACAAGGTCATTATGTTCAGTTCTCTCAATAATTTCATCTTTCGCAACGTTTGTATAAGTAATACATACTATCTGTTGGTTCTTGTTTTTTAGTTCTTTACTTTTGGTTTCTATGAGGTAATTCAAGGTTTGAACTAAAGTCCATGTTTTGCCGCTACCTGCGCCTGCATCTAAAATAAAACTTCCTTGTTTTTCAATACAATCAAATATTTGCTGTTCTACATGGATAGCCATTCCAGCCCCTCCTCAATGTAAGTTGGAACTTTCCAGTCATCTTTATTGACATTTAATAGATCAAAAGCAAATTCAGTTTTCTTTTTATTTCTATCAATAAAGTCCTGAATGTCGTAAGACTTGGCTTGAACGTCATCGCTGTTTAGACATTCTTTTAAAAAGTATGTTATGCTCGTTAGATTGTCTTTGTTATCAAATATGTATTGGTGATTATCGATAAGGAACGCTTCTTCAAAACTTCTACCACACTTGAAGTTTTCCGCATTTTGTTTTATTTGGTAGGCAACTCTAATACTTCCAGAAAGTTTGTCGGCATCTGATTTTGATAATAACTGAAGAATGTTTTCTTCTCCTGGAATCCAGTTTTTTAAGGTAATGTTGCTTGTTACCAATTGGTCGTTCTCAGCTACCATAACTTTATGGTAAGTTGCTCTATTACCCGTTTCTTGCTTTTCCACAGAATCAATATCTGTAATGATTAGGGCTTTCAAGCCCAAAAACTCCAATAACTCTTTAAATTTGCTAATATAGGCGCCGCCAACTTCAATGGAAGAAATATATTGTTCGCTAAGCTTGTTTCCATCGGTCGCTTTTTCGGTTTTTTCAATGAAGATTGGCAAAAGAATTCTTTCTACCGTACCTTCAAACAAAATCGCTTTATCCGCAAAGAACAAATCGCATTTGCCTAAAGTCAGATATTGCGTCAAGAACTCTTTTGTCTCAGACTCAGTCAGTTTATCGTTGAAATCCATTAAGTCTTTTACAGTGCATGAATTCGCATTATCAGTTTTGGCAAAATATCTTATGCTTTGTAGCATAGCGTCAGAAAGAATATGTGGTGAGTGAGTAGTAATTATTACTTGTGCATTTAAGCCAACTTCACTTAGGAATCTATTGATGTTTTTAATAAAGGCACTTTGCATTTGAGGGTGCATGTGAGCTTCAGGTTCTTCGATGAAGATCAGATTCAGATTATTTTGAAAATCGCCTATTTCGCTATAAAAGCCTATTATTTGTGCTATTATGTAAATGAGATTGCTGTAGCCTAAGCCATTGTATTTTTCTGGAAGAATAGCCCCATCATGATTATAAAACAGTTTAACATTATTCTTGAACAGGACTTCAGGTGCCAACTGGGATTTAAGTTCAACTTTTTCATTCCCCATTCCAGGGTAGCCAAAGCTGCTAAAATACTCAATAAATGAAGAAAAGAAAACGCTTAATGTGCTATCAATATTCGAACTGGCCTGCTCAATGATTTCAAGGAGTTTTCCTGATTTACTTTCATCTTTTTCATTTTCATTATAGAATTGCTGCTGAAAAACTTTCGAGAGTTTGGATTTGGATTCTGAATTGCTGTCATCCAAGACGCGCTGTGCATGAATGAATTTTGCTTGAATTAGTCTATTTAAATCTGCCCGGCGAACATTCTCGGTTGCCTCAATCTTAGAATATGGGCGAACGTTGATTTTGTAATAGCTTTGATATTGGGTTTCAATATTCTTGATCAATTCCTCATCAGTGCCATTTTTATTTACGTCAATTAGTTTCTTGAGAAATTTCTCTGTAGAGTCGGGGGCGTATTCGCAGAGTATGGTAATTTCATCGCTTTCTTCAAGGTTGGTAAAGAAAGGCTTAATGTTCGCCCAGTTATCTTCTGGGCCATATTTTAAAGTTAGCAGCAATTGAATCTTAGGGATTTCGCTTTGTATTTCCTTTATCCTTTCTTCTTTATTTTCTTCTTTTATCTCCCCATACTTCTCAAATGTTGCAATGAATTTATCGTGGCTTTTCAGTGAGAAATCCTCAAAAGGGAATTTTTTGTTGTTCTCGTTGAGGAACATATTGAAAATCAACGATAAAGAGGTTTTTCCGGAATTGTTTTTTCCAACAACCGAGGTTGCATTTTCATCAAACGTGATATCTACATCGTATAACAACCTAAAATTCTTGATTGCTGCTTTAATCAATTTCATGTGTTCTACCTATATTCTGTTTTAGTTAAAGTTTTCACGGGGAACTATGTCCGGTACATTTTCTTGACAAAACCCATCTGTCGCCCGAAAAACTGGCATCGATCCTTACTTCCGATTTCTATTGCTCGCTCAAAGTTGCTGTTGCTTATTATACCCGTTGTCCCAGCCTGGAACAAACACATTCGGCGAAAACACTGGTCCAACTCACGAGGCCATCATGGCCATCAGCGCATACATTCCACCTTTCTATTTATAAAGGCGTTTATGAACCGCCAAATGTTGATGCAAAAAAGGAGAAAATTTGAAAAAAAGTAAAAAAAGCCTTTTTGGACAGGATATACAGGATTCCGAGCGATTGACTATTTACGATCCATTCGACCTTGCTCAGGACAAGTTTACTACTGATTATTGACTGCGTTTCGCAGAGATGACAATATTATTCCTCTGTGTTCTCTGTGGCTATATTTTTTGACAGGATAACAGGATAAACAGTGTAAATCTGTGTTTAACCCGTGTCAGAATTCGTGGTTTTTCGTGTTCATTCGTGGTTTGAATTATTGATAATTTCTCTGTGTTCTCGGTGCCCTCTGTGGCGCAAAAAATCCGTGTAATCAGTGCAATCAGTGGCGGAATCCTTTATTTCTGAGATTTAACCTGACTGGCGAAACAGGTGAAATGCTATGTGCCTCTCTCGTTGTTCCAGAGCAGGACTTGCAGACGCTGACAGAAAGCAAAGCCGGCGCTCTTGCAGATTTCAGCTACGACAGGCGACCTGGATGAGAGTTCGTCCCTTGTGGCAGCCTGGGGCATTAGCATTACCATGTCAGGATTAATGTTGCCGGTCTGCTCGATGACTTCCTGGATCTCCGGCATATCATTTACGGAGTCAACAACAAATTTGACTTGATAATGGTAGTTGGCAATCAATTCTCCAAGAACGGCCAGGTCGAGCCTTGAATCTTCGTGCACGGCAGCAAGTTCGGCCTCGGCCGGGACGGAATTGCTCAGCTTCGGGCTGATACTCATCAGATCGCAGGGCACATCCGGGATATATGCGATGCCTGCTGTCTCGATTGTTATGTGCCTGTCGGCGGCTTTCAATTCGTGAGCTAACTGCCGTATTTCAAAATTCACCATCGGCTCTCCGCCGGTTATCACCACGAATCTGCAATGCGATTTGCAGACCGCCTCGACTATCTCAGCGATAGTACGGTCCTGTCCCGCATCTTCGGACCAGGCATATTTCGTGTCGCACCATCGGCAGCGCAAAGGACATCCCGCTAAGCGCACGAACATGCTGGGCATTCCAGCGAGGAATCCTTCACCCTGTAATGAATAGAATATTTCATTTACTTTCATAGTATCTCAATTTGATATTCAATCGGATCTTCGATGCCCGCCTCGGCAAAGCCCTTCAATCGCAATCTGCACGAGTCGCATTTCCCGCAGCTTCTGCCCTGCTCGTCCGGATCGTAGCAACTGTGCGTCAAAGAATAATCGACACCGAGCTTTGTGCCGGCGAGAATAATCCGGGCCTTTGTCATCTTTATGATAGGAGTGTGAATATTGTATCGACCCTTGCCTTCGACGGCGGCTGCGGTGGCGAGGTTGGCGGTTTTCTCAAAGGCGGCGATGAACTCGGCCCGGCAGTCGGGATAGCCGCTGTAATCGGTCGAATTGACGCCGATGAAGATGTCAAAGGCGCCGAGCACTTCGGCCCAGGCAAGGGTGTAACTCAAGAATATCGTGTTGCGGGCGGGGACATAAGTCAGCGGTATTTGGATTAAGCCGTCCAAACCGGTCCTGTCTTTAGGCACATCAATCGCCGGGTCGGTAAGAGCCGAACCGCCAAATGCAGCTAAATCAATCTCAATAAGGCGATGCTCGGCAGCGCCGAGAGATTGGGCTACTTTCTTCGCGGCGTCAATTTCCCGCTTGTGCCGCTGGCCATACGCGAAAGTCAAGGCATAGCACCGGTAGCCTTCGCTGCGCGCGACGGCCAACGTTGTTGCCGAGTCGAGACCGCCGCTTAATAAGATCACTGCTCTTTTTTGCGCCATTTGTTGTACGTTAATCTTGACTTTGTTAGCGTCAACCCCATGTAAAACGTGGGGCTAAATATTTGGGTCTTTACTACTCAAAGCGGTCACCGCCGTCGGTCAGCCATTCGAGGTTGAAGCGGGTGACAGTCAGATGTGCGGGGCGATAGTGACTATCGTCCACGCTGCCGCGTTCGTAGAAGCAATATGCGAGTCCATCGGGACTGACAGCCAGGTCAGAGTACCCGCTGATGCCAGGTTCGATAGACTTGGCGACGGGCCAGGTCTTTCCCTCGTCGTAGCTGAGCTTGACAGTGACGTTCTTGCGCCGGCGGTCATCCGGATTGTGAGGATTGGCAAAGAGGATACGGTTCTTCTTGTGTGCCGGCTTCTCACTCAACCGGATGATGCTCCCCATGCAAACCGGCTCGGGGAGCTGCTCGTGAAATATCATCTTGCTCCAGCCGGTGACGCCGTCAGGGCTGATGCAGACGCCGCGTAATCGCGGCTTAGACTCATGCCGGATGTTGAACATTACGCGGCCATCGTTGAGCTGGACGGCGACGGTTTCGCTCGGATTGACCGGATTGGGATGAGCAACCACAATCTGGCCGCCCCGCCACGTCTTGCCGTTATCGTCGCTGTAAATTACCGATACGCAGGAAGGCCGGTGTGCATGGCCGCCTGTGCCGGTGGAGAGCCAGACGGGCACCAACAATCGGCCGTTCCTCAGTTGAATTCCATGTCCGGGGCCGGTCGCCAGGACTTTCCAATCATACTCATCGCGGAACTTCTCAAACGTTTCGGTGATATCGACAGGCACGGTGAAGGACCTGCCGTCATCGTCGCTGCGCATGTAGTAACAGCGGGCATATTCCACACAATACAAAAAATGCACGGCATTGGTCTGGCGGTCGGGAATCGCCACAGGGTTGTTGATCGTTATCTCGCCTTCTTTGGCCAGGTTCTGCTTGAGAGCCACCGGGTTCTGGGCGACTCTGCCTTCGACGTTGACAATCTTTTGCTGTTTTCCCCACGTTTTCCCGCCGTCAGTGCTTCTACGCATCATAATGTCGATTGTGCCCCAATCGCCCTGAAGGCTCTTACGGGCCTCACAATATGCCAGCAGAGTCCCCCTGCTCGTTACCACGATCCCAGGGATACGATACGTCGCATATCCATCTGAACCGGCTTCAAAGAGGTCGGTTTTCTGCATGAACGGCTCGCCGGAAACCGCTGCACTAACAAGCAACGTTTGCACCAGAGCAAAAAACAGGATGGCTCGTTTTCGATTGTTCATTTGTTTCTCGGCCAGGGATAATCGTTTGAGCCGGCCGTGGCGTCGCGAGGTCCGGGCGGCAGAGTTTTGTGCCATTTCAACAACCTTTCAGACAGTTCTTTGACAATACCGGGATTTTGATCGGCTATGTTATCCAATTCCGTCGGATCTTTGGGGATATCATACAGCTCGACGCGACTGTGGTCGGGATTCATCAGCAGCTTCCACTTTCCGTCACGAATTGCCAGCATAGGACACTTATGGGCCATGTCGCCGAAGACTCGAAATCGCCATTCCCACATTAGCGGCTTGCTGCGCGCTTGCGGCTTGCCGAGAATTGCTTGTGACATATCCTCGCCGTCCGGATTCAACCCGGCGGGCAACTTGACACCAGCCAGGCTACAAACAGTCGGCAACCAATCCACACCCGCGACGATGTTTTTGTCGTCCACTTTGCCCGCAGGCGTATGCCCCGACCAGCGAACGATAAAGGGCATACGAACCCCGCCCTCATATATGCTTCGCTTTCGCCCGCGGAATGGCCCGGCGTCGCCTATGCCGCTGTGAACGGCGTTTCTGATATCGAAATCCTCCGGACCGTTGTCGCTGGAAAAAGCAATGACCGTGTTGTCGGCCAGACCCAGCTCGTCGATTCTCTTGACCAGCCGACCGATCTGACGGTCCATGTCCGAAACCGACGCGTAGTATATCTGCTTGGCCCCTTTGTACGGGACACCTCGAGGTGCGTATTGCCGGTAGGGCTTCATCTGCTCGTCGGTGGGATGGAGCGTTGCGTGAGGCACAAGCGTCCACGCGTTCACATAAAAGGGCTTGTCGCGGTTCTTCTCGATGAATTGGATGGTTTTGTCAACTATCCGGGCGGTAGATTTGGCCCTGAAATATGGATCATCGGTGCCGGTTAGCTGCGGACCGGAGGAAGTCCTGGTCGCGTGCTCGTCGATGCCATAGTCGCCGGGGGTGGGCGCTCCATCTCCGGAGCCGAGATGCCATTTGCCGAAATGGCCGGTAACGTAACCGGCGTTCCGGAGCAGACTTGTGACTGTATGGGCTTTGGGATCGAGCCAGTCGGGCATTGCCCGGGCTTTGTTCTGTTTGTGAGTAGCAAAGTGACCGTGAACGCGGTGGCGAGCGGGAAAATGACCGGTCATAATCGACGTTCGCGAAGGCGAGCAGACCGACCCATTGACATAGAACTGCGTGAACAGCGTCCCTTTCCGGGCAAGCTCATCCAAGTTGGGCGTTTTTATCTGGCGATTGCCGTAACAGCCCAAATCCCCCCAGCCCAGGTCATCTGCAAAAATAAAGACAAAATTCGGCCTGCTGCCTGCTACGCCGGAGTAAGCGGTAGAGCTGCAAGCCGGCAAAGTGACGGCCGCTGCACTTGTGCCGACGGCAGCTAAGAATTGCCGTCTGCTGAGAAGGCTCAGATCAGATTCCATTTAATGTCCTCCATATCGCAAAGGCCCCTGGTTCCGGAGCTAAGACTGACTCTGCAAGAAACTTCCGGTAACTGCCGTATTCTACAGGCCTTGTTGAGGACTGTCAAAAAGCAATAAACGGCTGTTCTCATAACCGCCTTGAAAAACAGCTCCCTATTCCGCTGCTAATTACCGCTTGCACGGGACAGGCATTTAGGTTATATTGTCAGAGTGAGATTTATGGTAGAGATTTGGCGATGAGTGAGTCGGTAGAAATAGAGCTGTTCGATAATCCCAACGCCGAGCGTGATTATCGCATAACAATCAGATGCCCCGAGTTCACCAGCGTCTGCCCTCGAACAAGCCAGCCGGATTTCGGCGAGATTGTCATTGAATACTGTCCCGATAAATTGTGCATCGAGTTGAAAAGCCTGAAATTCTACATGCAAAGTTACCGCAACAAGGGTATATTCTATGAGGCCCTGACAAATGATATATTGGACGATTTGAGCCGTGTCTGCAGGCCACGCTGGATGAAGGTCACGTCGCGATTCACGCCTCGCGGCGGAATAACCACCGAAGTGGTTGCAGAGTATCAGGCAAATGGATGAATGGCGAATAAGCAATGAATTAGCCCGAATAAAACTCAGGGCCGGGTACCAATGACTAAATTCCAATGACAGAGGTGCTAAAATGGCGATTACATTTCATTGTGAGCATTGCAGCAAGATGATTGAGGCGGCCGACACAGCCGGCGGAAAATGGGGCAAGTGCCCGTCGTGCCACAACAAACTCTATGTCCCTCGTCCGGAACCAGACGAGGAACTGAAGCTTGCGCCGATAGATGAAACGGATCTGGAGAGAGAGCATCGGCTAATGGCCGAAACACACAGGCTCACACAAGATATACTGCGGGAAAGAGAGATTCCGGACGGGCCGCGTGATGCTGCCATCATGTATGAGATGAGCGAGGGGGAGTTGAGGAAAAACGTAATTACGTATCTCCGCCAAATGTCAGAGAGCGAATTGGACGAAGCCGAAAGAACCGCAGCGTTAATAGCCCCCTGCGGCAGCCGGGTAGCCGAGATTGTCGATAGAATAGCGTTGAGCGATATACCCGAGCCGGAATTAGCCGACATTCCTCAGCAGTTGCTTTCAGGTGCGATAAGGGCCTTGCGATCCAAAATCATGTAATTCGCAGAGGAGTCACAAACCAGACCGGACTCGTCCCAAAAAACGCCTTCCATTCATATAGCGACACACGATTTTTTCGGTCCACTCAACGTGAAGAGCCTGAAATACCCTCTAATTTGGCCTCAAAGAGACTGTTTCCTATACTTTACATAGAAACGAAGAACAACCGGATCGAAACTTCAGGTAACAACTTGTAGGGAAACTTACTATGACCAACGATGCAACCGCAGTGCACGTCACCCATGAAACGGTGGGTAAAGTCGGTGGTATAGGTGCCGTCCTGCAAGGTTTTTTCACCTGTGAATCGTATCTTGAGGCAGTCGAACGCTCAATACTTGTCGGGCCTTTGTTCTCGACCGAAGGCCCCGTATCAGAGCGACTCGGCGAGAATAGTGAAGTGCTCTACTCGTCTATTGATGGCTTCGCAAACACAGGCTATACTCCGGCCTTTCGCAAGATTGAAGATTACTACAATGTAGGCATAATTTACGGCCGACGAACATTCGTTGACGAGCAGACAGGCATCAAAAGCTCGCCGGAGGTTGTGCTGGTCGATGTAAAATATACGGATAAGGGGCCGATTAACGAGTTCAAGAGGCGCCTGTTCGATGAATTCGGGATCCGCAGCGATCTTCATGAGAACCTGTGGGAGTTCGAGCAATACGTCAGACTGGCTCCGGTGGCGATTGCAGTGCTAAAAGCGATCGGCGCGGCCGAAGATTCGACGGTCATCATTTCACATGAGTTCATGGGAATGCCCACCGCATTGGCGGGTATTCTTGAGCTGTCCTGTAACTTCAAGACGGTTTTCTACGCTCACGAAGTCGCCACAATGCGCCGCATCGTCGAAGAACACCCGGGGCATGACACCATGTTCTATAATGTCTTAAAGCAGGCCCACGAGGACAAACTTTACGTCAACGAAGTATTCGGCGACCAGAGCTCCTATTTCAAACACGCTCTCGTGGGAGCCTCAAAATACTGTGATCGTATATTTGCCGTGGGAGACCACGTCGTAGATGAATTGCGATTCCTCTCACCGGAATTCGAGACCGCCAAAATTGACATAGTTTACAACGGCATCCCTACATTCCAAATCAGCGTTGCCGAGAAGCTTGCATCGAAAGCCAAACTTCAGCAGTATTGCGAGAACATGCTGGGATACAAACCCGATTTCATTTTCACGCACGTGACAAGATTGGTCAAGAGCAAGGGAATGTGGCGTGATTTGCGCGTGCTCGAGCAAATGGAAAAAGAGTTCAGGACACAGAATAAGTCAGCGGTGATGCTTGTCCTTTCAACCGAAGTGGCACAACGTCGCAGCCGGGACATTTACAATATGGAGTCGGCATACAATTGGCCCGTGGCTCATCGCGAAGGCTGGCCGGATATGTCGGGAGGAGAGACGGATTACTACACGGCTGTGCAGGCATTTAACGCCAAGAGCAGGAACATTAAGATCATTTTCATCAATCAGTTCGGCTTCGATGCCAGGAGATGCGGCCGCAGAATGCCTGCCGACATGGAATTCACGGACATTCGCAAAGGAAGCGACGTAGAATTCGGCCAGAGTATCTATGAGCCGTTCGGAATAGCACAAATCGAGCCGCTGACGTTCGGTGGTATATGTGTATTCAGCAGTGTCTGCGGATGTTCCGGCTTCCTGCGAGAAATAACCGATAATGAGGACGTCAGGAATGTTATTGTCGCCGACTACACCAACCTGGAGAACCACAGCCAGGCGGAAATAGAGGACCTGCCGCAAATCGACTGGCTCGTGCGGGACCACATCGAGGCAAGTCAGAGCGAAAAAGTCGCGATGCAGATATGCTCACGCCTGCCCAAAAACGAGTCCGAGACTGAAAGCATGATACGGACCGGCTACGAACTTGCAAAGAATATGAGCTGGGATGTGGTAGTGAAAAATTATCTGCTCAACAGCTTGAGGAAGATTTCGGACAAAGTCCGCGTCTCGTGAGATCACCGGCGCCGGCGTCTTGTTTTCCACACAGATTCGTGCCGCGAACACGGATCCGGCAGAGCCAATTTTGTTGACAAACGACGGCGGGACCACTCCAGCCTGATCTGCATCGGCGGGCACAAACATACGACAGCGTCGAACTTGCCAAACGAACAATTCCTTGACTGGTCCCGACCGGGCAATTAGGCTACTCGGCTGTGGGCAACATCGAGAGAAAACCGGTAATAGGTATCATGGGCGGCATCGCATCGGGTAAGAGCACTGTAGCTGCCGAGTTTGCGAAACTGGGCTGCAAGGTCATTGATGCCGACAAAATTGTGCACAGCCTGCTCGAAAGGAAATCTGTCAGGGAAGAAATATCCGCCTCTTTCGGCAGAGCCGTTTTCGACGCTGCCGGCAAAATCGACCATAAGAAACTGGCCCGAACAGTTTTTGCCGACGCCGACAAACTATCGAGACTCAACGGGATAATTCATCCCCTTGTCCTGGAACGTGCCGAGCAGCTAATGGAACAGTATAGTCACCAGGATCAAATCAAGGCAATCGTGCTGGACATGCCGCTATTGGTTGAAGTCGGCTGGGTCGAACGGTGCGATAAGCTCGTTTTTGTCGCCTGCAGAGAGGATTTGAGGGCGAACAGGGCGGAAAAAATGGGTTTTGACAAAAATCAGTTGAAAATTAGAGAAAATTTTCAAATTTCTCTGGACAATAAGGTTGACCTCGCCGATAATACGGTAGAAAACAATTCTGACTTGTCGGCATTAGTCAGACAGATCGCTGATATTCTCTCTGATATTATGGATAATGGGTAAGCGGGATTTATTGCAAGTCGTTGGTATTTAGTGCTGCCCGTTTTTAACATATAGGTTTTTTCTACTATTCAAAGTTCAAATCTTATTGAATTCCTACGGGAAGGTCGTTCTGTGGAATTACGCCTTTTATGTCTGCTTTTTGGCGGGCACAGATTTCTTGAGGGTAATGACACTGTTTTGTAAACGAAAAAAGGAGCAATGATGGCTAAGGCTGCAAAGCGCACAAGCAAGAAACGCAAGAGCACAAAGAAAAAGGCGATCAAGAAGGAAGTACAAGATGTCGCCGAGCTGGATGAACAGACACAGCCGGAGAATGAGGCTCAGACGGCTACCGCAGTGGCTGTGGCGACTGCCGACATCGAGAGCGAGGTCGAGGACGAGGTTCTTGACGCCAAGAAAGCTGAAGAAGAATCCACTCATGCCAAATACGAGAGGATTAAGAAGGGCAGTCTGTATTTGACGGATCTGCAGAAACTGACCGTTGCGGAACTGCATGATCTTGCCAAGAAAGAAAACATCACGGAGTACAGCGCGCTCAAAAAGCAGGACTTGATTTTCAGGATTCTCAAGGAGCGCATCAGCCAGAGCGGGCTAATGTACGGCGAAGGCGTACTGGAGGTGCTCCCGGACGGCTACGGTTTTCTGCGAAATCAGGACTACAACTATTTGTCGTCGTCGGACGATATCTATGTTTCGCCGTCTCAGATCAGGCGTTTTGGCCTGCGAACGGGAAACATCGTATCAGGTCAAATCAGACCTCCGAAGGATTCCGAGAAATATTTCGCTCTTCTGCGCGTTGAGGCTATTAACTTTGAAGACCCCGACAAGCTTGCCGAAAAGATTGTGTTCAGCGATTTGACGCCATTGCATCCTGAGAACCGTTTCATACTCGAAACTGTCTCGGATGAGCTGAACATGCGAATAATAGACCTGGTCACGCCGGTAGGTAAAGGTCAGCGTGGCCTGATAGTCGCTCCTCCGCGAACGGGCAAGACAATTCTGCTGCAGAAAATGGCAAACGCCGTAAGCACAAATCATCCCGAGGTAAAATTGATAGTGCTGCTGATCGACGAGCGCCCCGAAGAAGTCACCGAAATGGAGCGAAAAACTGCCGATGACGTCGAGGTCATAAGTTCGACTTTCGATGAACCGGCCTCGCGCCACTGCCAGGTCGCGGAAGTCGTAATCGAAAAGGCGAAGCGACTTATCGAGTATGGCGAAGACATTGTGATTCTTCTGGACTCAATAACGCGCCTTGCACGCGCGTACAATACCGAGATGCCGCACTCGGGCAGAATCCTGACCGGCGGTGTTGACGCCGGCGCGATGCAGATGCCCAAGAGATTTTTCGGCGCGGCAAGAAATGTCGAAGAAGGCGGTTCGCTGACTATTTTCGCAACGGCGTTGATCGACACCGGCTCAAAAATGGACGAGGTTATCTTCGAAGAGTTCAAGGCGACCGGAAACATGGAATTGCATCTCGACAGGCGTCTTGTTGACCGAAGGACCTACCCGGCTATCGACATCAGCCGAAGCGGAACCAGGCGGGAAGAGTTGCTACTCGATCCAAAAGAGCTTCAGCTTGTGTATCGCCTGCGAAGAGTCCTGAGCGAATTGAACCCGGTCGAAGCAGTCGAACTGCTAAAAAGCAGACTTGCCAAGACCCGAACGAACGGCGAGTTCCTCATGACGATGAACCTCGATTAGGCGCGACACGGGTACAAAGTCGCTCAATCGCCAAAGCAAACAAGAATATCTGGTGTCTGATTGTTTGCTTTACATTGTCAGTCACTTTTACTAAGATTACATTCCGGCTGCTATTTTGGGCCGGAATTTCTTTTTTATGGTCGATTGTCGAAATTTGAAAAGTTATGGCTGAGCAACTCTCGAAAACTTATGACCCTAAAACCGTAGAGCGGCAGGTAAACGAGATATGGTCTTCGCATCCGTATTTTCACGCCGAGCCGCAAGCAGACGGCGAAGGTAGAGGAGCTTACACCATTGTGATCCCGCCGCCTAACGTTACGGCTCCGCTTCATCTGGGTCACGCTCTGAATAATACGTTGCAGGATATTCTCATTCGCTACCGGCGGATGCAGCAATACAATACCCTGTGGATGCCGGGCACCGACCACGCCGGGATCGCCACGCAAACGGTCGTTGAGAAGCGAATCCTCTCGGAAGAGGGAAAACGCCGAACCGATTTCGAGCGGGATGAGTTTGTCGGGCGTGTTCAGGCCTGGAAGGATGAGTATGAGGCACGGATCATTCACCAGTTGCAGGCAATGGGTTGTTCCTGCGACTGGGAGCGGACGCGATTCACAATGGATGAAGTATGCGCCAAAGCCGTTCGCAGCGCGTTCTTTGATCTCTTCAAAGATGGGCTGATCTACCGAGGCAAGAGACTTGTAAACTGGGACCCCGCCACGCAAACGGTGCTGGCTGATGACGAAGTGGAGCACGAAACGGTACAGGGGCATTTTTGGTATTTGAAGTATCCACTTGTCGAGCCTGTTGAAAGTGTCGCGGGCGTCGAAGGTGGCGAGGGCGTCCCGCCCTTGTGTCCCGAAAGTGGCGAGGGCGTCCCGCCCTTGCGTCCCGAAAGTGGCGAGGGCGTCCCGCCCTTGCGTCCCGAAAGTGGCGAGGGCGTCCCGCCCTTGCGTCCCGAGAGCGTCTCGCTCTCGGAGCCAACCGGCGAAATCCACCAGCGTCGGGGGCACAACCTCCCCCACTGGACAAAGCACGGGGCCACTTACGCCGTCACGTTCCGCCTTGTCGACAGTCTTCCCCCGCACGTTCTCCACACGTGGAGACAGGAACGAGAAGACATCGTCCGGCGAGCCATGGAACAGGGCAGGCCCCTGACGGCTCACGAAGAACGAGAACTATATCGACTGCACACAACGCGAATCGAAACATTTCTGGATTCCGGCCAGGGTGCTTGTCATCTTGCCAAGCCCGAGATCGCTTCGTTGGTCCAAGAAGCCCTGCGGCACTTCAATGGCCGGCGATATAATTTGATCGCCTGGTGTATCATGCCCAACCACGTTCACGTGATCGTGCGCCCCTTCGAGGACTATGACCTGGCGGGTATCCTGCACAGTTGGAAGTCTTTCACCGCCAAGCAGGCAAATAGACTATTGGGAGCAACTGGGGCTTTCTGGCAGGAGGAGTATTACGATCACCTGATTCGGGACGAGGAGGATTTTAGGAATCAGGTTAATTATGTGCTCGATAATCCCGACAAAGCGGATCTGCAAGACTGGCAGTGGTGTGGGATGCATGGCTCGACATCAGATGAAGAACAAGGGCAGGATGCCCTCGGGACGCAAGGGCGGGACGCCCTCGCCACTATCACGTATGTCACCGTAGCCACGACCCGGCCTGAAACTATGCTTGGCGATACGGCCGTTGCGATGAATCCAAATGATCCACGTGCAAAATATCTTATTGGCAAAAAAGTCCGGCTTCCGATTGTCGGTCGTATTATCCCCATCATTGCCGATGAGCATGTAGTTCTGCCCGATCCGGAAAGTGAAGATGAAAAGGCAAAATTCTCCACAGGCTTTTTGAAAGTAACCCCGGCACACGATCCGGACGACTGGGAAATAGGCCAGAGACACGGACTCAAAGTTATCAATGTCATGGCCCCGGACGGCTCGATAAGCGACAAACACGGCTGGGAGGATGCCGATGAGCCCGAAGCGCAGTCTCTGCTTGGGATGGACCGTTTTGAGGCACGCGAGGCCATTGTCGAATTCTTCCGGCAGGAAAAACTTCTGGAGGATGTTCGTGAATATGTCCACGAAGTTGGGCACAGTTATCGCAGCCACGTGCCTATCGAGCCGTATCTGTCCGACCAGTGGTACATCGCCGTCAAGGAGCCTATCGAACACCTCAGGGAGAGATTTGGCGAGGGCCTCATCGACGGAACGGACGTACCAGTAAACTCTTTAGCCGGCTTGGCCCTGAAACCATTACTCGACGGTCGCCTGCGTTTTATCCCGGATCGTTATGCCAAAACATACCAAAGCTGGCTGGAGAATCTGCGAGACTGGCCCATAAGCCGCCAACTATGGTGGGGACACCAGATACCAATCTGGCACAAAAGAGTCCATCTCAGAAAGGAGACTTGGAACAAAGAATTGTTATCTATACTTGGGTGGGACCATCATATTGACGAGGTTAAAGCGGGTCAGACCAATGATAATTTCATGATTAGAATTATCCGTACCGAAAACAGGCGTGGAATTGATCCTTTGACGGATTCGCTTATCCCGATAGTTAAGAAAACAGAAGGTGAGTATGACATTTACGTTTGCTTTAGAGACGAGCACGATAGCAAAAGCAGAAGTCTTGGATATGTAAAGACTCTCAAAGAAGGAGGATATCAACGCGATGAGGATGTTCTGGATACGTGGTTTTCCTCGGCGCTTTGGCCTTTTAGCACAATGGGCTGGCCGGAAGATACGCCGGAACTCAGGACATTTTATCCGGGCAACGTGCTTTGTACGGCGCGCGAGATCATTACGCTGTGGGTTTCGCGTATGCTGATGATGGGTCAATATTGTGCCGGGGACATTCCGTTCAGCGACGTGTATATTCACGCGATGATTCAGGACGGTCAGGGGCGCAAGATGTCCAAGAGTCTGGGCAACGGCATTGATCCGTTGGTGGCTATCGACAGCCACGGGGTCGATGCGATGCGTTTTACGCTGGCCAGCATGACCACGGACACGCAGGACATCAGGATGCCGGTGGCGGCGATGACGCTGCCGGACGGGCGCCAGGCAAATACCTCGCCGAAGTTCGATATCGGGCGAAACTTCTGTAACAAGCTCTGGAACGCCTCGCGTTTTGCCATGATGAATCTCGAAGGGATTGACCCGGCCGGATTCGTTCCTGAAAGAATGGACATCACCGACAAATGGATTCTCTCACGCCTGACCGGGACAATTTCCGAGGTCACGGCCTCTCTGGACAATTTCAAGTATAGTGAGCCGTTAGCCGGACTCTACAGGTTTTTCTGGAACGACTTTTGTGACTGGTACCTCGAGTGGGCCAAGCCAAGGATGCATGATGAGCAGAAAAAACCGATTGCGCAGAATGTTTTGGCCTTTGTGCTGGATCAGACTCTTCGCCTGCTGCATCCGTTCGTGCCGTTCATCAGCGAAGGAATCTTTCAGAAGCTGAACGAGGTAGCGCCGGTCCGGCAGCTTCAAGGACTGACAGATGCGAAGGATTCCGAGGCTCTGGTTGTTGCCGAGTGGCCTCATGCAATTGATTCTCTGTTGAACGCGGACGCAGAGAAACATGTTGACATTATACAAAACGTGGTTCGCACCATCCGGGAGATCAGAAACAACAGGAATATACCTCCAAAGGAAGCTTTGGTCGTGTCGGTCAAGTCTCAACAGGAAATTGTCAACATTCTAAACCACAACGCAGAACTCATCAGTCAATCGGCCGGTGTTAAAAAGTTCCAGGCCGGGACTGACGTAGAAAAGCCAGCGAATGCCGCGGCTGCAATTGCAGATTCGGCGGAGATTTACGTACACGATGCGATTGATCCGGAAGCGGAAAGTCGCCGGTTTGAGAAGCAGAAACAGCAGATAGAAAAGGCCAAGGAAGCGGTGGAAGGCAAGCTGGCTAACGAGAATTTCGTCGCTAAAGCAAAACCGCAAGTCGTAGCCCAGGCCAAAGACAAGCTGGCCCAGCTTACGGAACAATTAAAGACCGTTGACAAGCACCTTTCGGAATTGGAAAATAGTGGATGAGTGAACGAATGGCTCGTACCGGCATCTACCGGACAAAGGTGACGCAAAATGGAAATGGAAGCTGAACTGTCGCGGATAATCATAAACGAAATGTCCGACCAGCAGGTGATTGTTATTAAGGAGCGAGACGGCGACCGGAGTTTTCCCATCGTTATCGGCATCGTCGAGATTTTTGCGATTGACCGCCGATTGAAGGGCATCAAGCCGGCCCGCCCCATGACGCACGATCTATTGGCCAGCGTGATTGAAAACCTCGGCGCCAGAATAGAAAAGATCGTGATAAGTGATTTGCGCCATCACGTCTTCTATGCAAGGATACATCTGAGCTTGAACGGGCGAGCTGTTGAAATCGACTCCCGCCCTTCCGACGCGATTGCCTTGTGTGCGGCGTCAAACGCACCTATTTTTGTGGCCGATCATGTTTTCGAGCAGGCTTCTCAATAAGAAATGTCGAAATAATCAACAGCCCCACCCCAATACAAAGTAAACTGTCTGCGATGTTGAAGGTATGCCAATGATAGCCGCGGTAATAGATGTCGATAAAATCGCGGACTGAGCCGTCATTGAAGATCCTGTCGTACAAATTGCCGCAGACGCCCGCGGCAAAAAGCCCCAGAGCAACATGAACCAACTTCTGCCGGTTCCCGCCGAAAAGGAATACCCCGAAGATCGCCACCACCGCAATAGCGGAAACTGCCGTCAGGAAATAGGATTTGCCGGCGAACCAGCCAAAAGCAGCACCGTTGTTCAGCGCTGTCACAAATTGCAGGAAGCCATCTATGACAGGAAACGTCTGCCGGTGTTGCAGCCAGTCGAATACCGCCTTCTTGGTCCACAAATCCAGCGCCAGCCCGCCGGCCATCAGGGACCAGAATATTAAATGTGCTTTTGGGTCCGGCAGCACGAGCGTCAAGTGCTTCAAGGAAACGCGAGCCGGCGGCAGCCGCGGGCTGCCCTTTTCTGTCTTTGCCTCGGTCATAATTGGTATTTATCGTATTATCTTATCTCGGCTATCAATCGCAGCCATCTGTAGCTTGTTTTCAATCGGCACGGCATTATATCACAGTAAGTACTGATGTCAAAAACTTTTAACGCCGGCTGAAATTTTGTTTCCTGCACTGCTTTCTAAATGTTTGACATATTTGAGACGACTTTGTACCATACTGCCAATTCGATTGGACTATAATGTATAGACGAGGCAATGCCTCGTCTTTGTTGCTTTTGCTTGAGAGGTTCTCGTTTTATGGCGAAACGGAAAGTGACTTTGAAGAACAGGCCGCACGTCCTTATCATCCGCGACGGCTGGGGCTACAATCCCGACAGTTCGGAAGACGAGTACAACAGTATCAAACGCGCAAATACACCGGTGGATGACATGCTGATGGCGGAATTCCCAAACTGTCTTGTCCATACCAGCGGGCTGCATGTCGGCCTGCCGGACGGCACGATGGGTAACAGCGAAGTTGGGCATCAAAACATCGGGGCGGGCAGGATCGTCCCACAGGAATCAGTGAGAATCAGCAAGACCATCCGAGACGGGTCGTTTTTCAAGAACAGCGAGTTGTTGAATCTGATCAAATTCGTGAAGAACAGCAACGGCAAAATGCACGTCATGGGTCTATGTAGTGACATTGGCGTGCATTCGCTGTTGGACCACCTGTTCGGGCTGCTTGAATTGGCGAAAAGAAACGACGTGGAGGAGGTTTTCATTCATGCCTTTACCGACGGTCGCGATTCACCGCCGGACAGCGGGGCCGGATACATAGCCGATATCGAAAAGAAGGCCGAAGAAATAGGCGCAGGCAAAATCGCATCGGTGATGGGCCGATTCTATGCCATGGATCGTGACAGTCGATGGGACCGCGTGCAGAGAGCTTATGAATGTATGAGGATAGGCAAGGGCCTCAAGACAACCAGTGCAGCCGAGGCGGTCGCGAAAAGCTATAAGAAAGAGGTAACCGATGAATTCATCGAGCCAACCTGCATTGTCACCGGCGACGATGAACCAATAGCTACCATAGACGACGGCGACGGCGTAGTCTTCTTCAACTTCCGCGGCGACAGACCTCGCGAGATCACACGAGCGCTCGTCGAGCCCAACTTCAAGGAATTCAACAGAACAGCCAAGCCGGACATTTACTTCGTTTGCATGACCGAATACGATGCGACGATACCGGCGAGGGTGGCATTTCCCAAGCTGCCGAAGATGAAAAACATCCTGGGAGCCTACTGGGGTTCGCTGGGGCTGAAACAGTTTCGTTGTGCCGAGACGGAAAAGTACGCGCACGTGACCTTCTTCTTCAACGATTACGCCGAAAAGCCGTTTCCAGGTGAAGACAGACAGATCGTGCCCTCGCCCCGAGTCCGCACGTATGACTTGAAGCCGGAGATGAGTGTTTATGAGGTTACCGACGTAGTGCTGGAGAGACTTGACTCGAACCAATACGATGTGGTCGTGGTCAATTTCGCCAATCCGGACATGGTCGGCCACACGGGCATTCTGGAAGCAGCGATCAGGGCCGCCGAGACGGTGGACGAATGCGTGGGCAAGATATTGGAAAAAGTCAAGAGCCTGGGCGGAGCGGCGATAATTACCGCCGACCACGGCAATTTCGAGAAGATGATCGATAGAAGCCCGGAAAACCCGCACACCGCCCACACGATTGGCGACGTGCCGTTGATAGTATTCGACGAACGCTTCAAAGGCGGAAAGCTGCGCCAAGACGGCACGTTGGCCGACATAGGCCCGACCCTTCTGCAAATGATGGACCTGCCGCAACCCAAAGAAATGACCGGGAAAAGTCTGTTACTTGAGTAGATTGGAGGCAATAATAATGAAGCTGGATATAAGCAGTCTACGTAAAGCGGTTGATTCTTTGGAGAAAACAATAAAAGTTTCGGAAAACAAGATATTGGCTGTCGAGTTGGATAACAATGTAAAAGATGCTATAAGGGCGGGAGTCATCCAAAACTTTGAATTCACTTATGAATTATGCTGGAAGTTTATGAGGCGGTGGCTCAAGGAAAATGCTGATGTCGAGGAGGCTGAATATCCGCGCACTCGCAAGGAGCTTTTCCGTCTGGCAGCACGTTCCGGTCTGATTAAAGAACCTCTATCATGGTTTTCCTATAGCGATGCACGCAATCTGACATCACATACCTATGATGAAAATAAGGCCGAATCGGTCTATGAAACAGCATTAGATTTCTTCGGAGATGCCAGATATCTCCTGGATAGACTGCAGGAACGCAATGATTGATGTAGAAGAAAAATATTTGGCCGAAGTCCGCCGGATTCTCAGCGAGAACGTTTCTGATTGTGAAGTTCGTGTTTTTGGCTCGCGTATCGAGGGCAAAGCGCGTGATTTTTCCGATCTCGACCTTGTGCTGGTTGGCAGCGAAAAACTAAACTGGCGAAAGATAGAATTACTCAAAGATGCCTTTGCTTCGTCCAATATCCCAATGACCGTAGATGTAATTGACTGGCACGCAATATCAGACGAGTTTAGAGCGATTATAGAAAAAAATTACGAGATCATTCAGGAGAGAAAATAGAAATTCGTAATATATCTGTAACGGCAAAACCTGCCGAGTCTCGGCAAAAGAGGCCCTGAAAATCACCAAATCAAAGTGAATTGCCTCGCTATGCCGCAGCCTGAAGAAATGACCGGCCGCAGCCTGTTTGAAGGCTAAGCGTACAAGATCGTTGGACAATAATTCAATCGAGAGAGGATTCCAATGGCGGAAACGTTCCCCGAACCGATAAGGAATTTGCCTGAGGTGGACATACCGCTGGATGGACTGAAGGCTTATCTCTCACAATCAGACAACCACCAAATTCTGTTTATGGAGTTTGACGAGGATGTTGAAGTCCCGGAGCATTCCCACGAAAGTCAATGGGGTGTGGTTCTCGAAGGCAGAGCAGACCTGACGATAGAGGGAGTCGAGCGGACCTATACGAAAGGCGATCGCGTTTTCATACCAAACGGTGCAAAACACTCCGGAAAAATATATGCAGGATACGCCGACATTTCGTTTTTCGATCAAAAAGACCGCTACAAAACAAAATAGACTCCTGCCTGTGCGGGAGCGATAATTCAGCCGGCTGCGCGGCGGCGAAATCGAATGCCGCCTACTGACCGAGGCGTGTAGAAAACAATGGGCCAAATAGCTGTCCTTGACCGGAATATGATTAACATGATTGCTGCCGGGGAGGTAATCGAGAGGCCTGCAAGCGTGGTCAAGGAACTTGTCGAAAACAGCATAGATGCGGGGGCGACAAAGATAACAGTATCTGTCGAGGATGGAGGCAGGAAACTCATATCGGTGGCTGACAACGGCCGGGGGATGGACGGCGACGATTTGGCCCGTGCCTTTGAGTCGCATACTACCAGCAAGATCAAGAGCAGCTCGGATCTGCAGGCCATATCAACGCTGGGTTTCAGAGGTGAAGCGCTGGCAAGCATCGCTTCAGTCGCGCAAGTCAGAGCAGTTAGCAGACCTGTCCCTTCGACTGCGCTCAGGACAGGCCTCGAGCGAAGCGAAGGAACACAGGAATCAACCGGTGCAAATTGCATCGAGATTGATTGCGGCAATAAGGACAGTATCAGCCCCTGTAGCGGAGATTACGGCACGACAATTCAGATCAGAGATATCTTTTATAAACTGCCTGCCAGGCGCAAGTTCCTTAGAACAGCCAACACCGAGATGGGCCACATCAGCGAACAATTCACGCGCATCGCACTTGCAAATGACGGTCTGGATTTGACGCTTACACATAACGGCAGAGAGCTTCACCGGCTCTTGAGCGGACAAGGCCTCTGCCGGCGAATTGCCGAACTGTTTCCTGCGCTTTCAAGTCGGGCCTCTGAAGATTTGATCGAGGCGGCAAGCAACGAAAAGGGGCTGAGCATTCTTGCCCTTTTGGGCAAACCCGGCATTTCAAGGACGAACAACAGATTTCAATACGTATTTCTGAATGGGCGCTTCATCCGCGACAAGTTCATCTCGCACGCGATCAAAGAAGCATATCGGGGGCTTCTGGAGCCCAACAGATTCCCGGTTGTTTTCCTGTTCATTGAGATGCCCCATGAAGACTACGACGTGAATGTGCACCCAACGAAAATAGAGGTGCGTTTCTACAACGCCAATCTGGTTCATTCACAGGTACTTGGCGCGCTTCGTGAAAAGCTCCTGGGAACGGACCTCCAGACGCAGGCGAAACTTCCCGAAATCCCGCGTGCCGGAGGCGATTCGCCCCGCTCGGGTTTGATGCGGGACCAAAGAATTGCCGATGCAATGGCGGAGTTTTTCAACAAACACAGGCCCCCTCAGACACAGCAGCAAATCAAGTTTCAGCCGGCCCCTCGTGGCGGCTCTCACAGTGTGTCACACGAAAGTTCAATGCGGCAGGATCGCAAGTTTCTCCAGATACATGACAGCTTCATCGTAGCACAGACAGATAAAGGATTCGTTATTGTCGATCAACACGCGCTTCACGAGCAGATAATATACGAAGACCTGTGCAGGCGAATACGGCAAAGTAAACTCGAATCGCAGAAACTGCTGATACCCGAGAGTTTCAAACTTGACACATCCGCCGCCGAGGCGCTTCAGAGCAATATGGAGCTGATTGAGAAGTTGGGAATCGAGCTTGTTCCGTTCGGTCCCGGAACGATGGCCGTTCAGGCGTTTCCGACCCTGCTGTCCGACATCCAACCGCTCGATTTTGTTCAGGATTTGGTGGACTTGCTCGAACACAAAGAGGTCGGTCTTGACGCGGAAACGTTGCTGGATGAGATTCTGGACATGGCTGCGTGCAAAGCGGCGATAAAGGCGGGCCAGAAGCTGAGTGACAGCGAAATCGAGCGACTGCTCGCCGACAGGCAAGATGCCGAGTCCGCCAGCCGCTGCCCGCACGGCAGGCCCACAACTATAACGTTTTCGATAGCCGATCTGGAGAAGCAGTTCAAGAGAACCTGATGAACAAGTGGTGGCTGCTATTGTTAACACTATCGGGCTGGACAGCCCTCGGATTTGCCATATTCGGTCCATCGGGGGACCGCCGGAGCGAAGCCGCCCCCCTGCCGGATCGAGTAGAGAGAATCGTTTCCATGGCTCCGAGCCTTACCGAAATCCTTTTTGCGCTGGGGCTGGATGAAAAAATTGTCGGCGTTACGCTTTACAGCGACTATCCGCCTGCTGCAACAGAAAAACCGAAGATGGGAAGCTTCTGGCAACCAAACATCGAAGCTATTGTGGCAGCCAGACCCAACCTGGTGATCACACTTGGATTCGGGCGGCACAACATTCTGGCCGGACGTTTAAAGCGAATCGGCTACAACAGTCTGCCTGTGAACATTGAGAAGGTGGGCGATCTTTTCGAGGCGATTGACACGATAGGTGCAGCAACAGGCAGGCAACACCAGGCCGACAAGCTGACAAGCAACATCCGGGAAAAGTTGAACCGGCTCTCGACTTCGGCCGGCAGCGAGGCTAAAGTCCGGGTACTCTGGGTTGTCCAGAGAGAACCTTTGCGGGTGGCGGGCAGAGATACGTTTGTCAACGAGATGATCGAGCTGGCAGGCGGCGAGAATGCGATCGGGCGAACAGTGCACAAATACCCGCCAATTGGCGCCGAACAGGTCGTAGCTTGCGGCGCCGAGGTCATAATTGAACCTGAGATGGGCCGGCAAAACCTCTCCAGGCAGCGCGATAACGCCTTTAAGTATTGGAGTAAGTTCAAGAATTTGCCGGCAGTGACCAATGAGCAGATATACGTCATACAAGGCGACACGGTCTCACGGCTGGGACCTCGACTGCACGAGGGGACCGAGACAATCGCCAAGTGTTTGAGGCCCGGCCTTTTTGAAGAACGAAAGCAATGAAACAATTGTTGACACCAAAGAAGCTAATCATCAGGATTGGGCTGGCACTTGCAGTACTTGGGGCGGTGATGTTCGCGTGCTGTGGAATTGGCACGGAGAAGGTTTCATTGAAAGCGGCGTTCAGCGGGATCGGTGCGCAGACAACAGCAAATCCTGATTATGAGATTCTGGTGCGGTTGAGACTGCCCCGGATTATTCTCGCCTGCCTGGTCGGCGCAGCGCTGGCATGTTCGGGCGTCGTCTTTCAAGCGCTTCTGCGGAATCCGCTTGCCGATCCGTACATATTGGGCATATCCAGCGGCGCCGGGTTGGGAGCAATCATCGCTGTTGTCAGCGGGCTAAGCTGGACGCTGTGGGGGCGATCTCCGTTGGCTGTTTTCGCGTTTGCCGGGGCGTTGGGGACGGTCTGGTTAGTGTGGTTTATCGGCCGGCTGACGGGGAAGTTCCACGTCACAGGCCTGCTGCTTGCCGGAGTGGTGGTCAACGCCTTCTTTTCGGCAGTTATCATGTTTCTCACGTCGATAGCGCAAGCGGACCAGGTTCACGCGACTATATTCTGGCTGATGGGCAATATGACGGAAGAGGATTTTCTCACGCTCTGGGTCGGCGCCGGATGCGTGATCGCCGGAATAGTGGCATTGTTCTACATCAGCCCGCAATTAAACGCCCTTAGTTTCGGCGCCGATGACGCCCGAAGTATGGGCGTAAACGTCGTCCGGACGCGGACAATTGCCTTTGGGATCGCCGCGGCAATAACCGCCATCGCGGTCAGCCTCAGCGGGCTAATAGGTTTCGTCGGGCTTGTTGTGCCGCATGGAGTGAGGCTCGTGTTCGGCCCGGACCATCGCCAGTTGTTTCCTCTCAGCGCTATTGTCGGGGCGATATTCCTGGTAGTCGCCGACACGTTGGCTCGCGTCATTATTGCTCCGGCGCAGTTACCCGTCGGTGTAGTGACCGCCATTGTCGGCGGGCCTTTCTTCCTGATCTTGTTAGTCAAATACAGCAGAAAAGTCGGCTGGTTAAAATGAGCGGCATCATTGAAGTTGACAATTTGAGTTTCGGATATTCGCCAGGAAGCACAGTTCTGAGGGATATCAGCTTCGAGGTGAAACCTGGGACCTTCCTGGCAATAGCCGGCCCGAATGGCGCCGGAAAGAGTACATTGCTGAATCTTATGTGCGGGGCACTTGCGCCCAAATCAGGCGCCGTACGGATTGATGCAGCAGCAATGGAGTCGTACAGCAGCGAGTCTCTCGCCGCAAAAGTAGCGGTCGTAAGACAGGAGTTTGTGCCGATATTCGGCTTTTCGGTTATCGAAATGGTCTTAATGGCAAGGGCACCGCATTTCGGCACGATGGGTTTTGAGAGCGAAACCGACCGGCGGATAGTCAACGATGCGCTGGAGGCAACGGACACAGCACGGTTTGCCTCGCGCGCGCTGACAAGTCTGAGCGGAGGTGAGCGGCAGCGGGTCTTTATCGCGCGAGCGCTTGCTCAAGACAGCCCCGTTTTACTTTTGGACGAGCCGACAAACTTTCTGGACCTTAAACACCAGGTCGGCATATACGATTTGCTCAAAGCCGCACAGCTTGAAAAGGGCCGGACAATCGTTGCCGTAACACACGATATCAACCTGGCCAGTCAGTATTGTGACGAAATCCTGCTTCTCGGAGCAGATAGCAGCTACCGTATCGGCACGACCGAGGCGGTTCTGGCCCCCGAGCAAATCAGAAAAGTCTTTGGCGTCGATGTCTTTGCCGGCGAGGTGGGACAAGAGAAATTCTTCATTCCATTAGGCAAATTCTCAAAAAACAGCAAACAAACCGGCACCGCACCCGGTAATAATTGACTGTAACTGCTTGTATTCCAGGAAGTTCGGCATAATAGTATGATTTAGCTTGAACAATCCTGTCCGGTTGTCTATACTTGCCAAGTTTCTTAGGATTCGACAAGACAATTACCGTGCATATCACCATGTCGAATGTTAGAATACCGCTTTTTCATAGATATGCACGAAAGGATTAGCGGTAAGAAAGGTAGATAAAGACGTGGCGCAGAAACGTAAGAATGCATCCAGAAAGCAAGTGAGCTCGACACGGACGAAGAAACGCAGGTTAACCGCCGCCGATACGGAGCATTTCAAACAATTGCTATTGGAAAAGCGCAGGGAAATCCTGAGAAACGTGAACGAATTTGAAGATGAAGCTCTTAATAAATCCCGACTGGACGCGGCCGGAGATTTGTCGAGCATGCCGATCCACATGGCCGACATCGGAACCGACAACTACGAGCAGGAATTTGCCTTGGGGCTGATGGATAGCGAGAGAAAGCTGCTCAGAGAGATTGATGCCGCACTGGTACGCATCGAGCAGAAGGCTTACGGCATTTGCGAAGGCACCGGCAAACCGATACCAAAAGCCCGGCTCAAAGCTCAGCCGTGGGCGCGATACTGTGTCGAGTATGCCCGAATGCTGGAACAGGGTCTCGTAACAGAACGTGAAGAGTAGAAGTTAGCATGGAACACAAATGTCCGGTCTGTCACAAGGCCGTAAGAGCACCGGTTCAAGAACAATCCGAAGAAGTAAAAGTCTTTCCATTCTGCTGTCGGCGATGTAAGCTGGTGGACTTGGGCGCCTGGCTGGACGCCAAATATAGAATAGCCTCCGGGTCTCAATCACAGGAATCCTCAGAGCCATCCGACACCGTTCCCCCTCGTCTCTGACAAGCGGTAAACAGCGGCTTTCGGAGAAAAATCTTATAGAATTTGTTGAAATCGACCGATAATACGGTATATATATTTGCGTTCACTCTTAACAGAACCAACGGAAAATGTGATCTCCTTGAAAGGAAGTAAAATGGTCAGCGGCACGGAACCTTTCCGACTATTTGACGATCTTCTCTTTCCAAAAGTGTTCCAGGCTTTCAGATTATCCATTCAACCAACAAAATTGATAATTGCTTTCCTGGCGGTAGCCGTTATATGCCTGGCCGGCTGGGTCATGGACTTCAGCCAGACAGTTGTCACGGACCAACGGGGCCAGACCACCGAGTTGAGCACATACATGAAATATGTTGACAATCCTGAAGCTGCAATTAAGTCGCTCCTCGACAAGTTCGAGGACAAAGGCCGGCGTCGGGGTGTGTTCTCCATCCTGTGGCATTTTACCTCAGACAAATTCCACGCGTCATTGGGAGAATTATTCGAGCTCAACTTGACCAGTGTGGCAAAGAACATCGAGGATTGCTTTAAGGCTGTTGGGTGGGCAATCAGGTACCATTACGTTTACTGCCTCATCTTTGTTTTAATAACACTTGCCGTGATCTCCATCGCCGGCGGCAGCTTGTGCCGGATTGCAGCGTTGCAGTTTGCGCAAGGTGAAAAGCCCGGATTGACCGAAGCCGTACACTTCAGCACAAGGAGATTTGTAAGTCTTTTCACCGCACCGCTGGCTCCGATCGGCATAATCGTCTTCATAGGTCTGTTCATACTTCTCCTGGGGCTTGCCGGCAACATCCCGTGGGCAGGCGAACTGATAGTAGGTCTCGGCATGCCCCTGGCTTTGCTTGCAGGTGCGCTGATTACAGTCATCTCGATAGGCGCTGTTGTGGGATTCGGCCTGATGTTCCCTGCCGTCGCGTATGATGGGTCCGACAGCTTTGATTCGATAAGTCGCTCCTTTAGTTACGTATATGCCAGGCCGTGGCAAATGGGCTTCTACTGCGCGATAGCTGCGGTTTATGGTTCGATTTGCTACGTGTTTGTTCGGTTTTTTGCATTTCTATTGCTCTGCATTACCCGCTATTTCCTGCAGTTTGGCGTTTGGGTTGACAGCCGCAGCGCAGGAGTCGATAAACTTTCAGCCATCTGGCCGGCGCCGAAATTCATGGATCTGCTTGGCTCCTCGCAGAATTTGGAGCTTCCCTGGACGGAATCGTTGGCAGCCTTTCTGATACGTTTATTCCTGCTGGTCGTTCTCGGATTGGTGGTTTCTTTTATAATCAGCTTTTATTTTTCCGCCAATACCATTATCTACTCGCTTATGCGCAACAGAGTGGACAATACTGCTCTGGAAGATATTTGTACGCATTTCGATGAAGCAGAAGTCGAGCCGCTGAAAACCGAGCCGGAGCCTCAGAAAGAGAAGCCATCGTCGAAGTCTAAATCGCAGCCGAAAAAATCATCTTCGAAAAAGTAGCAACTGAAGCTTTCTGCGCAGACACATCGAGGCATGCCGGATTGACCGAAACTGCGGCGCCGAGAGAATATGCCCGAGACAAACACACAGCCAGGCGACAAGAATCAAGACCGATCGGAATTCTCAACTGCCCCGCCCGCCGTGCTGCTTCGTTTCCGCCGGCCGCTGATTGTTGTTGCTCACATAGTTGCTTTCGCGGCCTCTCTGATGCTTTCGTTCCTTGTAGTGCAAAACATGCAGTTCAGACGGGAATGGCTCGATGTATATCCTGCCGTGCTGCTGTTCTTTCTTCTGGTGAAGCTGCCGGTATTCGGGCTTTTCAAACAATATCGGGGCTGGTGGCGCTACGTAGGGATTTCCGATCTGCGCGGGATACTACTAGCGTCGTTAGTGAGCACTCTAATCATAGTAGTTTCCTGGTTTGCAGTGGGCCGGTTCGATGCCGTTCGCGCGAGCCTGCCCCCTGGCATGGAGAGACCCGCCGAAGGTGTATGCATAGCCGACATATTTGCGACAGTTTTCATACTTGGCGCGTTGCGGGTCGTGGTAAGGCTGCACTTCGAGGGCACCGCAGAAGCCGGACGATTGAAGCGATTTCTCATAGTCGGCGCAGGCAACGCGGGCGAATCACTGCTGCGGGAAATTCACCGTATGTCCGTGGCGCAATATGATGTGGCTGGCTTTATCGATGACGATCCTGCCAAACAGGGCACTCAAATTCACGGAATGCCGGTCCTCGGTACTGTTGAGCATCTGCCCAAAATCTGTGAGGAACGCGACATCGAAGAAATTGCCATCGCAATGCCCTCGGCGAGCCACAGCGAGCTGATGCGTGTAGTTCGGGTATGCGAAGGCGCGAAGATCCGCTTCAGTACCGTGCCTTCACTTACCGACATCGCCTCCGGCAAGCTCCGTGTTTCACAAATTCGAGAGGTTGACATCAACGATCTGTTGGGCAGGGAGACTGTGCAACTCGATCTGGACCTGATAGAAGCATTTGCCAGGGACAAGATAATTCTGGTTTCCGGCGCCGGAGGCTCCATCGGTTCGGAAATGTGCAGGCAGCTATGCAACTTCAACCCGAAGCTGCTCTTGCTGGTTGAGCAGGCCGAAAATCCGCTGTTCGGCATAGAACGCGAATTGCGCAGTCAATTCAGCACAGTGCCCATAAGGGAGATCGTCTGCGACGTTACCGATAGTGCCCGCGTTGGTGAAATATTTGAAAATTATAAACCACAGGTCGTCATTCATGCCGCCGCTCATAAACACGTGCCTTTAATGGAGTGCAACGCCGGGGAAGCCATCAAAAACAATGTTATTGGCACCCAGGTCGTCGCTGACGCCGCAGACAATTGCGGCACTGCGAACTTTGTGATGATCAGCACCGACAAGGCCGTTAATCCCACCAGCATAATGGGCTCATCCAAACGAATTGCGGAAATGTACGTTCAGGATTTGAGCACGACGAGCAAAACTCACTTTGTGACTGTGCGATTTGGCAATGTGCTTGGCTCCGAGGGTTCTGTGGTGCCTATATTCAAGAAGCAAATAGAGCAGGGTGGCCCCGTAACGGTTACACATCCTGACATGAAACGCTATTTTATGACCATACCCGAGGCAAGCCAGCTCATTCTTCAGGCCGCGACGATGGGAAAAGGCGGTGAAATCTTCGTCCTGGATATGGGTGAGCCGGTAAAGATCGTGGACCTGGCCAGGACACTTATCACGCTCAGCGGCTTTAGACCGGGAGAAGAAATCGAAGTGGTTTTCACGGGCCTCAGAGCAGGCGAGAAGCTCTTCGAGGAACTCTCGATAGAAGGCGAAGACATGCAGCACACAAGGCATCCGAAAATCGGTATATGGAAGAACATTCCAATGGACCGCGACAAGCTCCGCGCAGGCATAGATGAACTGGCCACGGCGGCTAAAACACAAGCCTGCCCCGAAATAATCCGGAAAATCAAAGAGCTGGTTCCGGAATATACCGGTGCGCACGGCAATACTTGAAACGTCTGAGCACGCAATTAAGGGCGGTTTTGTCGTTGCCGCCTCGATCCCCTGCACAACTCAAATTGCTGATATATCCAGCTTGACTCGGCGCAGAACGCACTGTATAATGAAGCAGGTTGGTGAAGAACTCTCGAAACCATGAAATTGAGTGAACAGAAGGGGATTTTTGCGCATCCTGTTGTTTTGAAAGTAGATTTGAAATAAAGGTTACTCGGGCTGATTCTCGTCCAAAAGTTTTTTTCAGACAATTTTGACCGGAAAGGAAGGATACAAATGAAGACAAGGGCTTTCACACTCATCGAGCTGTTGGTCGTGATCGCGATAATTGCAATATTGATGGCCGTTCTGATGCCAGCCCTGAACATCGCCAAAGACCAGGCGAGGCGGATTCACTGCATAAGCAATGTAAAGAGCCTTACATTGTCGTGGTTGCTGTACAAAGACGATAATGACGACAAATTGGTTGGCGGCCTTCCCCAGCGACAGAGCGACGCGTGGATGTTAGGTCCGCAGGGCAATGATCCCGATCCCATCGAGAATGCGAAGGAGGGACTGAGGCGCGGCAAGCTCTTTGAGTATGCCAAGAAGGTCGAAGTGTATGAGTGCCCCTCAGACGAACGCCGAAAACGGGCCAATCAATTAGCCTATGGCAGCTACTCCGTGGCCGGGGGAATGAACGGCGAAGAGAAAGAGTGGAGCAACAGGGCCCTCTATACATACGCCGAAATACCGCATCCCGCCACGAAACTTGTCTTTGTAGAGGAAATCGATCCGAGAGGATGGAATATGGGTTCCTGGGTGATGAACCCCGAGGGAAATAGCTGGATCGATCCGCTGGCTATCTGGCACAGCAAGAGCAAAGGTGTGATGAGCTACGCCGACGGCAGCGCGATAATACACACTTGGGTCAACAAGAGCACAATCGACCTGGCTACACGTGCCGCCTGGGGCGACCAGGGCGTATTCAACTTCTCCCCCCCCACAGATGAGCGTGACGACATTGAGTTCATGCATAGGGGCTACGCCATACTGCCCAAACCGCGAAGATAGCCGAAGAACACACGTTGGGAACCGAGTGACAGCCTCTCTGAAGGATTGGCGAGATGTTCAGCTTCTTTGAGCAACCCTATACGCTGACAGTCGCGGCAGTCCTTGTTCTGTTCGTAATGGTGCAGTTCCGCAGCATCTTTCCGGAAAAACGGCATTGGTGGCAGTTGCTCGTTCCTCTCGTGCTGGCGACAGCCGCTTTCGGCATGGATTTCGTTGTTCAAACCAACCTGGAGAAGATCAAATCCACAATCAAGACGGGAATGAAGGCAGTGGCGGATGAGGACTTCAAAGCCATAGCCCAAATCATCTCAGACAACTACAGCGATTCACATCACAGCACGAAAGAGCGGCTGCTGGCCCACTGCCAAAGGGCGCTGTCGCAGAATCCGATTGTGAAGAACAAAAAGACGGGCGCGGCGATAGAACTATCGGAATCGGACGCAACCGCAATTGTTTTTATGCTGACAACATTTGACGAAAGTAGTTATGTGGCTGAGAATTACAAACCATTTCTCTTCATAAAAGCGAAGTTGACCCTGCAAAAGCAGCCCGACAAACGATGGCTTATCAGCCGGATTGAGATGCTCGAACTCGATCGACGGCCGGTGAACTGGAGCCTCATAAAGTAGGCGGCTCATCGCTGCCGGAGCATTGAGATAAGCAAAGCGGCAGGTTCCGGCTCTCGTATGCCCGTTCTGTCAGGCTCTTTTGGACAATTCTCGAAAGTTGCCCCCCGAATTGGCCGATAGGAGGAGGGTGTGGAAGCCATAGCCCCGCTCATGGGAGAGATCAAGAACGATGCTGGCCGGATTGAAAAAAAACAGAATACAGTTGAAACCCAAGCTGTTCACCATTCACTGGTATCCAAGCGACAGAAGCTGCGTGCACCCGAGCGGCAAGAAAATCAGCCCACAGCAAATGCCGCCGTTAATGGTCCGCAAGGCCGAATGGCGCCCCTGAAATCGCTCAGTCTCCACAGACAATCCTTTTGGCTCCATTGCAGAACCGAGATCAGCAAGCACCTCTCGCCGTGTATCTACTCAGCGATCGTTGATGCTGAACACAATATAAAAGGGGCCCATACCGAACTTATCGGTATAAGCCCCAGACTAATGCAAACGTTGTTGTACCACCACTGTGCCGGTTCTCACTCTCCGGCGACATCCGCAAGACGGTGCAGTCCAATGTCGTCGATGAATACCTGACCCAAACCACCGGGCTGTAGATTGGCCTTATCGCCGAAGCCAATCGAAATTGTATTGACATTGGAAAGGTCCACGCCCTGATCTGCAAAGGCCTGCAAGTCAATGTTCCACTGCGTCCAGACCTCTATTTGCGTTACAGCAGGATCATCATGATATACTGCGGCGCTGCCGTTGAGAGCAACATACATCGGCACAGCGACATTGTTCCAAATGCCCCGGAACCAGAGAGTCAGCGTCTTGACGTCATTCTCTGTCCAGTCACGCGGATAGACCAACGTCATAGTCGCCTCTGCGTACTTCATATCGACGTCGTAGAAATACGGCATCGACTGGGCGCCGCCGTGGACAACTTGAGTCTCGATATAATGCCCTCCGGAGACAAAATCCGGGTTAGGATAACCTGAGGTAGAGCCGTTTGTCGGCACCCCGAAACCGTCTATCCACGTACCCCATATCTCGTCGGGCGGATAATCGTTGTAGTCCTCGTAATCTTCCACTACGAGGTAATCGGCTGTAGTGAAGTCCCAAACGCCACCTTTCTGCGGACTGTTGGGATTGTCATTGTTAATTTCGTCAATGCGCCAGAAGTAATCAGTATTCCAATCGAGCTTTCCGGGATCATAACCCTCGACACCAAGGGACTTGCTGTCTTTATACTCCGGTGAAGCCTTGGTGGCATTGCGTACAGCATCCTTATCCGTGCCGAAATAGACCTCGTGCGAGGCGGTATTGTCGCCGGCTACCCACTTGAGAACCTGATTATGCTTTACGTTCTCAGCGCCATGAGGCGGCTTAGGACTCCCGACGGCGCCCGGCGTCGAAAAGCTCCAGACTTCACCTTTGACTGTCTCGAAGCCGTGGAAGGCGTCAATTCGCCAGTAATAGAACTTGCCAAGTTCAAGAGTGCCGGGGGAGTAGGTAGTAGCACCCTGCGGCAGACCTACGGTGGCGTTGTTCACCTCGTCAAAATCGTCACCGAAGTACAAATAGTGCAATATCGCACCGAAACCAGTCTCCCATCCGAGCGCTACATTCGGATCTACGGACCCGGCGCCATCGGCCGGACTCGGGCCGTAGGCGTTCCTGGGGGCAATCGAAAAGCTCCACACAGGACTCTTGTGCGTCGTGGCGCCATCGGCTTCGACATCCTCAATGCGCCAGTAGTACGTTGTACCGGCAACAGCACCATCCGGATAAGGAAATCCGGGAAAGCCAATGGCAAAAGAGTTCAAGACCTGGTTGTCCCGGAACGTCTCGCCCGTGCCGGCAACGACATCATCATAGTTTTCGCCTAAGAATATGTTGTGCGATGCCGCATAATCTCCGGGCGTCCAGCCAAGAGTGACGAATGTATCTCGGACTATGGCGCCGTCAGCCGGGTCCGGCTTGTAAGGATTCGGCCTCTCGACCCACAAATACCGGCTTGGGATCGCCTGCCGCGAAATGGTCGCGGTGGACCAGGACAGCTCGCACACGGCGGTGCCGCCATCCTCATAGAACTCCAGCCTGATCGAATATCTCTGCCCGGCCGTCAGAGCGATTTGGCCGCTGTCGTAAGTGTTCCCATTGGTCCAGTTGTCAATGATCGGCTCGTTATTCACCCACAGCCTGATGCCGTCGTCTGCCTGGGTGTGGAAGGTGTAAGTCTCGGATGTTGCCGCTTCAACCTCGCCCGTCCACCGCACGGCGAAATCCTCTGAACGCAACGTGGGATCCGCAAGACTATTGCCCCAATTAAAGTCAACCGTGGGATCCAACCGCTCCAGCATCAAAGTCTGCCAGGGGTCTTCCGGGGGACCCTCGCCACTGGAGTAATAATACTGGCCGAGCAAGCCCTCGGCACCGCCGGCCACACCGACCAGGCCCAGCACAAGAACAAAGGAAACCAAACAAATCAATTTTCCATACATAACGATCCTCCTTCAAAGAACGTTAAAACTGCTGTTTTCCGGCGATACGCCAAAACAGCCGTTACCTTGAACTTAGAAAGGGGCTTATGCCGAACCGGTCAGCATAAGCCCCAGATTGATGCAAATCTACTGTGCCAGGCACACAATTTCAATTGTCTGCACAACCTCGGCTTACTGTGCCGGTTACGGAAGCACGGCAATATCATCGAAATACATCGTACCTGCACCGCCAGTGTTGGTCTTGTCACCGATACCAACAACAACCTTGCCGGCGTTAGTCACATCCACACCCTGGTCTGTAAATGCTTGCAGGGGGATATCCCATACCATCCAGGCAGCTATCTGTGCCGCAGCGGGATCATCGTGATACACGGCGGCCCCGTCGAGAGCAACGTACAGCGAATCAGCACCATTGTCCGCAACGCCCCTGAACGAAATCGTCAGCACTGCGCCGCCGTTCTCAGTCAAATCTATACCGCCCAAGGCCAGTTCCGCCTCTGAATACGTAGCGGCGCTGTTGTCATATAAAAACGGCATTGACTGACGACCTTTATGGACGATGGTTCGCTCAGCGTACGGAGGAACGAGATTACCTACCGTCGAGCCGTTTTCAGCAACTCCAAAACCATCGACCCAGATCTGCCAGATGGCCTCGCCTGCCGCGTCATTGTCGGTGTAGCCCTCGATATCGTCCACGACAAGGTAGTTGGCGGTCTTAAAGCCCCAGACATCGCCCTTCCACGGACTGTCGGGATTCGTGTCGTTGACCGCATCGACACGCCAGAAATAGTTGGCGTCCCAGTCAAGCTTGCCGGGATCGAGGGTCTCTGAACCGAGATCGGTGGAGCCTTTGTACTCGGGCGAGCTTGTATCGGCGGCTCGCACGGTCTCTTCGTCAGTACCGAAATAGACCTGGTGCGAAGCGGCATCGTCGCCGGCGGTCCACCTGAGAACCGATGTCTGTTTTACATCCACGGCACCGTTATACGGATTCGGACGAAGAGCCCTCACCGGCAGCAACAGTGCGGTCTGCGGGATGATCTCCTTGGGCAGTGACGGATTGGACCAGGATAGCTGCGCTTGCATAGTTGCGCCGCCTCCGTATCCTCCGCCTGCCACATTGGCTATTTCCATCACTATCGGAACGGTGCCAACCTCAAGATCCTTCTTAGCCTGGTACTCGATAACCATGTGATGCGCCATCCAGTTATCGACGACCAGCTCGTCATCGACCCACAGGCGTATTGCTGCATATACATTCGTGTAGAACGTGTAGGTCTCCGTAAACGGCACGTTCAATTCGCCAGTCCACCTCACCGAAAACACAGGAGCATCTACGCCCGGCCCCGGAGCGTCGCCGCCCCAGTTGTAGTCGATACCTGGTTCTGATCTGCTTAGAACGGGCGTGCCGGTCAATGTCACATTGTTGAAGTATTCTCCTTTTATGCCTCCAAGGCTGGCGTCTCCGGTCGTAAAGCTCCAGACATGACCCGGATATGTAACAGCGCCGGTGAATTCATCGACCCGCCAGTAGTAGGTCGTGCCTATCCCAAGCGTATCAAGTTCATAACTTGTTGTTAGCTGGGGAGTTCCACCAGTAGCATTGTTCACATCGTCGAAGTTGTCACCGAAATAGACGGTGTGCATCCTGCCGCCCCAACCCGGATTCCAACTCAGGTCGGTTTCGGGGTTCACAAGTCGCGCTCTGTCAGGCGGCATGGGTTTCCAGGCTTCATACGAGGGAACCGTAAACCTCCAGACATCGCCGGTCCAGGGACTGTCGGGATTGGCCTCATTGACCTCATCGACTTTCCAGTAGTAAGTCGTTCCGGGCACAAGGCCGTCGGGATACGGAAATCCGGGAAATCCTATAACAAAGAAGTTCGTAGCCTGGTTGCCCTGGAATACAGTTTCGCTGCCGTTCAACACATCATTAAGATTCTCGCCGAAATACACATCGTGCGAAACTGCAAAAGCTCCCGCCGCCCAGCTTACGTTGGCCCATGTATCTTCGTGTACGGCCCGGTCCGCCGGGGCCGGCTGCGACGCCAGTGGGTTACCGCCAAGCCTCTTGATCTCAGTCGCCGACAGCGCTCTATTGTAGATACGGACATCATCCAGCATGCCGTTGAACTCGTCGCCACCCGGCGCCGTCTCATGTTTGTTCCCAATAATGAGCGGCTCATCAGAAGTTGCTATGTCTCCGCTGGCTTCCATCTCAGCAACAACCGTCCCGTCGAAGTACAGCTTCATTGAACTGCCATCGTAAATCGCGGCCAGGTGCGTCCACTCGCCGAGAGGCGGTAGCACCTCCTGGGGGAACAACTCGCCGACCCCTGACAAGTGGAACTTGGTGTTGTCACCCCACTCTTTGATAAGGCGATACTGGTTATCCGATCTTCCTTTCTGCAGTATCCTGTTGTTACCCGTCCAGCTTGGATTTATCCAGGCACAAATACTGATAGCAGACGTGGGATTCAACGATTCAGAGCTTGGAACGCTCACGTAATTGTACGGGCCTGTGAATTTCATGGCTCCGCCGATTTTCCCGTCGGCGGTCCACTCTGTAGGCCCATTAAGTGTACCGTCGTTCCCATTGCCCGAAGAATCACCGGCAACACTGCCGGAGCCCTCGTCAAAGGTCCACCAGCCGACAAGGCTGGGGTCGACGTCTTGCGCCAGGCTCGTCCCGACCATAGCCGCCACAAGCACGAAAGACGTTAAACATATTGATTTTCTGCACATGATAAGCCTCCTTCAAATATAGGAACATTAATGATGAAACGACCGATGATGATTCTTGCCATCACTACACTTTCCCCGCATTTTTGCCAACGCATTTCTTTGAATTGACATGACCTCCTTCCTTACCGGAACAGCCACACACATAGTTTGAGAAGGCAAGAATCCTATCTCCGAGGCACACAACCTCGGCGGTCTTATCTGCTCTTTGTTTGCGACGTGTGTTTCGGGATATTCTGAGAGAATCGCAGCACTACCACCCGCCACCAAACCAAACTTTCTCAGATATGCGCCGACACTGGCACACACTTCACCTTCCTTAACATATATCAAATTATCCAGCTTGCCGTCAAGGGAAATCTCCCAATTTCTTGCATTTTTTGAGGAAAATCGTCGGCCAATTCGCTATCGAGAACAATATTCCGGCATCTTGGAAGGGAATCACCCACACCATCTCAACAGGACATTGCAGGAGTGCTGATTTTGGTAATTTTGATTGGCGCTGACCTTGCTCCCAGAGAAATCGGGACAGAGGACGGCTCACCTATACAATATGTGCAGGAATTGCGAAGAGGCTACTGCTCATTCCTGGCCGACTCGAAGATTCTTACGGTGTTTTTGCCTGCCTGCTTGGCGCTGTAGAGGGCCTTGTCGGATCGGCTTGTGATGTCCTCAGGAGTGCTGTCGGCGTCATATTGCCCGAGACCAACGCTGATAGACAGCAATATCTGCTCCTTGTTCCAGATCGCGGGAGAGTTCTCCACGGAGTCAACCATACGCTGGGCTACCACGGAGGCGTCTTCAAGTGCGCTATTGAGCAGAATCACAGCAAATTCATCGCCGCCGTATCGCGCTGCTGTGTCGATCTGCCGGATGCATTCCTTGATTCTCTTGCTGATTTCTCGGATAGCCTTGTCTCCGGCCCTGTGACCGTAAACGTCATTTATTTGCTTGAGATTGTCGACGTCGATCATAATCATCGAGATTTGCCCGCCGTATCGGCGAGAACGCCAGAGTTCCTTTTCAAGGATTTCATAAAATGTCTTATGATTTATCAGCCCGGTCAGACCGTCTGTGGTCGCCTGACGCTGTATTTTCTCGAATAGCTTAATGTTGCCGATCGACGCGCCGACTAGCTGGCTAAATAGCTCTATCAGTGCGATATCTTCGGAGTCAAAACTGTCGTTATCGACCTTGTCCGCCAAATTGAGCACGCCAACAACCCTATCCTGACAAACAAGAGGCACAACAGCGCAATTCTTGGTGTTATAATTTTTGGCAAAGGCCCGTTGTGATTTCCTGATTATGGGCTTTTTGTGCATATCTATGTCCGGCACCAGTATCAACTCCCTGCTTTGGATCGCCATCACCATAAGCGGCGTCGGAGTTTGATTGAGCGAGACTATTTGGTTGATTGGAAACGGATGATTGTGTTTGTGCAGGTGTAGAATGCTATTGGTGCCGTCAAGTACGTAAACCGAGGCAAACCTCACACCTACTAATGCCGGGATGCTTTTTACGCAAACATCAGCTATGCTGTCGATATCGAGACAGTTTATCTGTCGAGCCAGGGGAGTTATCTGCTCGAGCAGTGAAATGCTGCTGTCAGGACTATTGGCAGCCTTTTCAGGATTTGTATCGGTTCGCTCCATAGTTCAAAACTATACAGTTCCGCCCCACTGTTACAATTATTAGGTCGTACAGCCAGTGTTCTTATTCCTACTATCGGATATTTCCGCGAAGGTATTTCGTAAAAAGCGAGGGCGGAACCTGAAATTGATTCGGACTTGTGTGCTTTCTCCGTCTATCACCCGTCCGGCCGATAAAAACCCGTGAAAACGGAGGCTGATGGCCTGTTGAACCTTAGATTCAATAAAATGGCGTAGCAAGGCTTTTCAACCGGGGCAGTTCGGGCAAGTCCCTGCCGAGGACAAAAAAACAATCACCGCAAAAAAAAAAATGAAAAAAACATTTGACATACTTCAAAAGGTATTTTACGTTTTACAAAATGTAAAGTATCATCGGGCTTATCGGCGGTACGTGATTACCTGTGATCTGGTGGAAGTTAGCTGGCTGAAGTGGGAGTAAATTGTCTTGTACGGGAATCGAGCAGTAATCTTATTCAATATGTGTGGCTGAGCATTTCGTCTGCGACCGACCGTCGTTCGGTTTGCAGCGAATAGCGCACGGCAAATCAAACTCGTAAGAAAAGATTTATAGCAATGCAACAAAAACCTGAGAACGAGACATTGCAGATACCTATCAAGCTTTATCGAATCGGTGAGTTGGTCAACTACACGCCCTTCTCACGACAGACCATTCACAACTACACCATTATGGGTCTCATTCGGGAAGCGAAATGGACCGAGGGTGGACATAGACTTTATGACGAGTCCGTGTTTGAAAGATTGTCGGAGATCATCCGGCTCAGAAAAACGAAAACCCTTTCGCAAGTAAGAGAAATCCTAAGCAAGAAAGAAGGTCACGGGGCACACTCCGGGAAAATAACTGAAAAAGTGACAGGTTGATTCCCGTAGAGAACACAGAAGCAGCAACGGTTTGCTTGCCTGTTTTCACACTTGCCTTGCTGTAAAGGCACGAGCAAACAACGAAGGATCAAGGATGAGAAATTCGGTTTCGCTTTGTACTAATTGCTTTCCCACTTTGCCGGGCTTTTGCCTACAGATGCAGAGTGTGCGCGGGAAGCTGATTGTGAAGCAGCAAAACAACAATAGGAAGGGTCACGCATGAATCTGACGTCACTGGCAACGGACAATATCACTGAAATGTTGACTACGATAGTCAAGTTCACACAGACTCGCGAAAAAATCCTCATCAAAAACATAATCAACGTTCACAGTCCCGGATTCGTGCCGCAAGAGCTGGAAGTGGATGAGTTCTCTATTCTTCTTAACCATGCGATCGAGGAGCACGTTAGAAACCAGCGTCTTGTCCTGTGCGACACTGAAAACATCAAGTTCGGCGCCGGCGGCAGCCTGGAACTCAAGCCGATCGTCGATGTACAAGGCGAGAAGCTTCTTTTGGAAAATCAAGACGAATATATCGAGTGGCAAATAGACAAGCTTTGGGAGAATTTGCTCAGCCAAAAGGTTGCTGCGGAATTGCTAAGACAGAAAGAAGATGAATTTGCCCAGATCAATTGTTGAGCGATTCTTCTAAAGTTATCGGCCAAAAAAGCGATAACACATTAAGGAAAGTCTCACGCTTGTTTGCACAGCAGGAGAATTGGAATAAAAGGAAAGGTCGTGCTGTTTGTTTGGCTGTTGGAATCTTAGAACCTGGATTCCCGCATAGCGGGGTCCGTTTCATGGAGGAAACCTGTGAAAACAGAGGATGTGAAAACCGGGGAAAAACTCACTATCGAGCAAGTCTGGGAGCAGTTCCACAAAACCCATGACGAGCATTTCCGCAACCTCCTTATGGAAAATTACAGGAATCTGGTGCGGTATTGCGCCGAACGGCTGCACAGCAAATTGCCCGATAAAGTTGAGCTTGACGATCTGATAAGTGCCGGCATTTTCGGACTGATGGACGCGATCGACAAGTTCGATCCCGCCGTGGGCGTGAAGTTCGAGACATATTGTTCGCCTCGCATCAGAGGTTCCATTCTTGACGAGCTTCGCAGTATGGACTGGGTCCCCCGATTGGTCCGCGCCCGGGCACACCAGTTGGGAAAAGCCACACATTCGCTCGAAACGCATCTCGGCCGCAAACCCACCGGAAAGGAGATTGCCGAAGAGCTGGACATGGACATGGATGAGTTCAACAGGCTCAGGAAGGATGCCAACGCCGCCAGCCTGGTCTCGCTAAGCACAAAATACAGCGACGGCGAAGGGGAAAAAGACATCCGGGAAATAGACATAATCAAGGACCAAAGAAGCAAAAATCCAGTCATCGAAGCCCAAAAGCGGGACCTTAAGAGCCTGCTCACCAAGGGGCTGACCCGTGCCGAACGGCTGATCGTCGTTCTGTACTACTACGAAGAAATGACGATGAAGGAAATAGGCGCTACGCTTGACCTGTCCGAATCCCGCGTCTCACAGATGCACTCATCCATCATCCAACGTCTCAAAGCCCAGATGAATACCCGAAAAAAGGAATTCTCAATCAGCAAATCGTAGGCGCAAAGCATCGGCTGCCCGGTGCTCAGTTCAATCCCGACTCTCCTGCAAACATCGCACCGGCCTTCCCTGAGTCCAGACCTTTTCCCAACGCCCAGATGACTACATAAGAGCAAGCGAAGTGGGGAACATCGTCGCGCATTATACAAAAAATAGTCTGGGCCTGGCCTTCGACTTTTTGTGTCACTTTTTGTATACTGTGGTTTAACAGGTAAGAAATTGTTGAAATCCGAACGAGATTCTGGTATTATAGGTCGTTGAGTACGTGAGGGCGCCTAATTGCAGTCGATGTGGGGAATGTTGACTTATGCAAACGACTCAAATACTGAGAAAAAACAGCATTGCAATTGTCTTGCTCCAGGTTCTTGCTATTTGTGTACCCCTTTGCGCCCAGCGTCGTCCGGCTCGCCCACGCGCCGGACAATTTCAGAGCAACAAGAGGTACACTGGAGCAAGCCTGAATCGTATAGACACCCTGGTGATGCCGACCTTGAGCAAACGGGGTATCCGGCCTGCGGTTCTGTGCACTGACGAAATCTTTGTCCGGCGCGTGTATCTGGACGTGACCGGCACGTTGCCCGATCCCCGGGAGATTCGCAAGTTTTTTGAGAACCGCAGTCCAAGCCCTCGTAAGCGTGCCGCACTAATCCACTCGCTCTTACAGCGGGATGAATTTGCTGATTATTGGTCGCTAAAGTGGTGCGATCTGCTGCGAGTCAAGGCGGAGTTTCCCATCAATTTGTGGCCTAACGCAGTGCAGGCATATCATCGCTGGATCCACGATGCGATTCGGGACAACATGCCTTACGACAAATTCGCCCGCGAGCTATTGACCTCGAGCGGCAGCAATTTTCGCGTGCCGCAGGTCAATTTCTATCGCGCGATTCAAGGGCAGGAGCCTTCCGCCATCGCCGGGGCGGTGGCCCTGACGTTTATGGGAGTGCGTTTCGATCAATGGCCCCAGGAACGCTGCTCCGGCATGGAAGCTTTCTTCTCGCGCGTAGCATACAAGAACACCGCCGAGTGGAAAGAAGAAATCGTGTACCTGGATCCGGCGGCGACCGGTCCTCTGAAAGCGGTTTTTCCCGATGGCGACGCCGTTCAAATCCAGCCCGGCGAGGATCCCCGCATGGTCTTTGCCGATTGGCTGATCGCTCCGGAGAATCCGTGGTTCGCCCGTAACATCGTCAATCGTGTCTGGGCCTGGCTCATGGGTCGCGGGATCATCCACGAACCCGACGACATCCGACCGGACAATCCTGCCGTCCATCCCCAGGTGCTGGCGTATCTGGAAAAGGAGCTGGTGAAATCCAAATATGACCTGCGGCATATTTTCCGCCTCATTCTCGGCTCCCGCACATACCAGCAGTCTTCGATTCCGCTAAGCAACCATCCCGACACCGAGGCTATGTTCGCGTGTTATCCCGTGCGCCGGCTCGAAGCCGAAGTGCTGATCGATGCTCTGTGCTGGATTTCCGAAACGCAGGAAAGCTATACGAGTCCCATTCCCGAACCTTTCACCTTCATCCCGGAAGAGAATCGATCCATCGAATTGGCCGACGGCAGCATTACCAGCCAGTTCCTCGAAATGTTTGGCCGTCCGGCTCGCGATACCGGCCTGGAATCCGAACGCAACAATCAGCCAACCGACGCACAGCGGCTGCACCTGCTGAATTCATCCCACGTTCAGACCAAGATCGAACGAAGCAGGCGTCTAAACGCGCTGGTCAGGGCCGCCAAGGGCAAACGCCCCAAGCTGATCGGCGGTATTTACCTGAACATTCTATCACGCTATCCATCGCAGGAGGAACTGGCCACCGCGGAACAATACCTTCGAACCAAGGGATTGGGCCTCAGGCAGGCCACGAATGATCTGGTATGGGCGTTGATAAATACTAAGGAATTTCTGTATAGACATTAAGGCGGTTCGGATGCCATTACTCCGGGCATCCGACGAAAAATGAGGGAATAGTCAAATGAGAAAGCAAGAAGCAGCAAACTTCATGAGTCGGCGAGAAGCATTGAAACGCGGCGTTCTCGGAGCGGCCGGACTGGCACTGACCGATCCTTTCAACCGACCAGTGCGGTCCGCACCCTTACAGCCCAAAGCCAAAGCCGTCATCCAGATCTGGATGTGGGGCGGCCCGTGTCATATTGACACGTTTGACCCCAAGCCGGAGGCGGGCAACGACTATTGCGGCCCTCTGAAGAGTCCTATCGCAACCAACGTCAGCGGCATCCGAATCAGCGAACTGTTGCCGCAATTGGCAAAACAAGCCGACAAATACTCCATCATCCGCAGCATGACGCACGGCAACAACGGGCACGAAACGGCATCCTACATAGTCCAGACCGGGCGCGAGCCTGGCCGGCTGGTATATCCCTGCGTCGGGGCCGTCGTATCGCGACTCAAGGGATACGAAAACGGCTACAAAGGACTGGTCCCGCCTTATGTCGTGCTGACTAAGCCTCAGGGCCGATTCTCCGAAGCAGGCTTTCTCGGGCCAAAATATAAACCGTTCGCCACCGGCGGCGACCCCAACCAGAAAATCTTCGCCGTCGAGGGAATCGTCGCAAGAGGCATCTCCGACGACCGCCAGCGCAAGCGGCGACAGTTGCTCCATTCGCTCGATTCGCTGGGCAAGGCAATGCCGAACAACCCGCACTTCAAAAAACTGGACGTCGCCGAACGAAATGCGTACGACATCATGTTCGGCGAAGGCAGGGAGCTGTTCGATTTGTCGCAGGAAACGGACGAACTCCGAGAACGGTATGGCCGCAACAAGTTTGGCCAGTCCTGCCTGATGGCGCGCCGGCTCGTCGAAAAAGGCGTGCCCTACATCACCATCAACTACACGGGATGGGACACACACAAGCAGCACTTCGAGATCATGCGCCGCAAACTGCCGGAATTGGACGCCGGTATGGCCACGCTGCTGCAGGACCTGTCCGACCGCGGCCTGCTCGAAAGCACTATTATATGGTGGAGCGGCGAGTTCGGACGAGGCCCGAAAGTCCAGTGGGGCTCGCCCTGGAACGGCGGCCGGTCGCATTACGGCAAGTGCTTCTCGGCAGTGGTGGCCGGCGGAGGCTTCAAAGGCGGCCACGTCGTCGGCGCCTCGAACGACAAGGGCATGGAAGTCGCCGACCGTCCCGTGCATCCGACGGACCTTATCGGCAGCATGTACGCCCTGCTCGGTATCGACCCCGACGGCCCCCTGCCCAACCCGCGCGGGATGGACCTCAAAGTCATGCCGCAGAACGATCAGAGCGGCGGTCGTCTCAAGGAAATCACCTGAGCCAATCCGGTCTCTCCCGGTATAGACTCTGGAGTTGCCCTGAAATTTGGCTTTGTTTTTTCGCCCCCGAAATCGGGATGTATTCCCATAACACTTTCCTTACAAAATATTTACGTTAATTCAAGCCTTCTGTGAATTGGCTTTGTTTTTTCAACCTCGGGCTCAATCAGATGCCGCACTGCCATTCGCCCCCTTGTCATTCCGCACTCGATGCGGAATCCAGAATTTCCCTCTTGAGGTCTCGAACTCACGGGTAAAGCCCGGCGATTGGCCCATTCGACTGCGCTCAGGACAAGCTTTGATTGGGTTTGTTCTTTCAAATTCCATTTCGCGATACGCGGCACGCAGCACGCAATACGAGATAATTGGCTTTGTTTTTTCAAACTCCTTTTCGCAGTCCTTGGGACTCCTTACGGAGCACGCAGCACGCAGTACGCAATACGAGATAATTGGGTTTGTTTTTTCAAATGTTGCTCCGTCAGAAGCGCTCTGCTACATACGACATACGATATACGCAATACGCAATACGAGATAATTGGCTTTGTTTTTTCAATTCTTGTTAACCGCGGATTTCTCTGATTACGCGGAAGAAAAGAAAAAATCGTAAATCGCAAGTCGTAAATCGAAAATGGCAAAGTCTCCTGAATTCTGTATTCATTTTGTTTGGTATTATACTAAATTATCCCTAAAAATCAAGCAAATTCCAAAAAACTCTCCTTGATACGGCGTTCTTTGTTCGTATTGCGTGCTATGGATAATCAACAATCAGCTAAATTAGACGGAATTAACGCTGATGAACACGGATTAAGGAATCCCTACAAAATCTGCGTAAATCCCGTAAATCTTGCCCAATAAGGTCGGCTGGAATTGGCGTAAACGTCCGGTCGGCGCTATTTTTCTTAGTTTTTCAACCGAAATTCGTAAAGAATGTCTCCCACTTCGCGGGCGGCCTGGACGAGTTCGTCGTAAGGGGTGTCGCAGACGTCAACGAATCCGGTCTGGAAGTTAAAGCCCCACGGCTCGCCGGAGGGGTTCAAGTCCAGGTACATGAACCAGTGGGCTCCGACGTAGAAGGGATTGCGCAGGGCGCTCTGGACGTAGCTTTTGTATTTCTCCGCGCGGTCTTGTTGGTTTTCCACTGCCACGAGGGGGGAGCCGAACATGCCGCGGTCGATAGCGCCGAACTGAAACTCGCCGATGATGACGGGCATATCGATTCCCGAAGGGGGGTGGAACTGCGAAACATTGTATGTGTAAGGATTGTAACTGAGGAGATCGCAGTACTTCGCCGCGGCGCGCACCGCGCGGTCGTTGTCCTGTTGGAAACGGCAGCCGAGGTAAAGATGGTTCGGCGCGGCGCGTTTGACCTCAGCGCTACAGACGCGGAAGTACTCTTCGGCGATGCGGGTGTAGAAATCCCGAAGGTCGGGGCCCGCCTTTTTCTCGTCGGGCGTTTCGGTGGCCCGGAGCAAATCGTTCCAGGAGGCGTGGTCCGTCCCCCAGGCGTCGTTCAGGTTTCGTATTTCCTTGTACCTGGTTTTCAAGTCTTCGAGGAAAGCGATTTTAGCCGGTTGGTCTGAAGGCGATGCGAGGGAGGCGAGGGCCAGCGAGATATCGTCGCCCCACGGCAGTTCGTTGTCGACGAAGATCCCGAGACACCAGGGGTCGCTCGC
>NJBM01000008.1 GCA_005223045.1 Planctomycetes bacterium B3_Pla
ATTTAATGATATTGTTTGATATACATCATATTCCGTGCACTGTTGGCTGTCAAGGGAAATTTTCAAAAAATAATATTTTGCCACAGATTTCACAGACGGACACTGATTGAATAATCGTATTGCGTACGGCGTAAAGACGGGCCGTGTAGGGTGCGATGAATCGCACCATTGAAATGTTCCCACATTATCGGTGCGATTCATCGCACCCTACCTGCTGAGGTGGATTGCAGATAAGGGTATCAGGGTACCGGGGTATCAGGATACAGGATATCAGGAGGGACAAATCTATCGCCGGCATAAGGTTACTGTTGACGATTGTCCTTGCCTTGCGCCGCTTACGAGATACGAAATACGAGATACCAGATACGAAAAAATCCTGTCTGAAAAGAGTTTTATAGGGTGGGATGAAAAAGAAAAAAGGGCTGCGATGGATGTTCGCAGCCCTTATCAAACGTGCATTACAATAATACTCTTACAGTGTCCTGCGTCTGCGCAGCCAGCTTACAACGCCAACACCGATGCTGCCTAATAAGATAGCACCAGGAGCCGGGATAACATCGGGTTCAGGAATGGCCCCTATCTCAAACAAGAAGTTGGGGCCGATACGGTCAGGTGCACCAATGCCGGGAACATGGTCGGGCCTTCCAAGTGTCCCGATCACGTCACCCCACAAGCCTGTGATCAGGTTGACCATGGGATCCATCGTTATGCTGCTTGTGGAAACGTAGACACGGTCATTGTCATACAAATCTTCCGCATTAGAGAAGTACCCGATGACGTAAATCTCGCCAGTTTCCAAAGTCACGTCGGGCACATCAACATAACGGAAATGATCAATAAGCGGATTGCCGGTTCCCGCCAAGAGCGTGCCAGAAGTTAGGATAGGTGTGCTAGGCGGCCCCCATAGACCGATAGGGTGATCGGACGATAGGCCATCGTCGTCGAAGTCATATAGACCAAGATGCGTTACGGTAATGTCTTGGTTAACGGTGAACTGCCAGCCGTGGTTTGAGCCTGAGGCAGCAAAAGGTGCACTTACCCCCACAAAATCCATGATAGCCGGACCCGCGTTTACAGTTGCCGCCGTTACTAGGAAGTTTACTGCAACAACAATTATTGTTTGCTTGAATATTGAACTTCTCATCTCCTCACTCCTTCCATTTTCCAAACCATCCCCCTAATATATCGCACCACTTCCGCGAGGGCGATCTGAAGACAATACGTCAAATGTGATTTGCCTATATTGTCTATAATTCGTAGTTTACAAGAAAATCAGGGGGGCGTCAAAGAAAAAAACCAGAAAAGAGCAGTTTTTTACTAAGAATTTGTTGGCAACGTCCCGAAGCCTGCCCAGGGCGACCATGTGGGGTCGCCCCTACAAAATCTGCGGAAATCCCGTAATCCTGTCTGAAAAGACGTTTATAGGCTGGAATGAAAAAAGGGCTGCGAAGGATATCCGCAGCCCATATCAAACGTAGATTATGGTAATATTCTTAAAGTGTTCTGCGTCTGCGCAGCCAGGTGACAACGCCGGTTCCGATACTGCCGAGCAACAAAGCTCCCGGTGCGGGAATTACGCCCGGAGTCCCAGGTATACCATCGGGCGTCCAGGTCGCCATATATATCTCGCTGTCAAAACCATCCCAGCCAGCCCAAACGACAGTCGTTCCCGAGATGTCGGGGTTACGGTCGTCGGTGCTGTTGTTGGTCAACTGTCCGCCGAAGTTACTGTAGATTTCGTAATCAAAACCATCCCACCCTTGCCATACCACATTCGTTCCTGATATGGCAGGCCATATATCGTCGACGCTGTTGTCAGTCAGCTGCCCGGCGAAGTTGCTGTAAATATCGTGGCCAGAAACACTGTTGCGCTGCCATACAACGTTCGTTCCTGAGATATCGGGGGCGTAATCGGTGTAGCTGTTATCGGTCAACTGCCCGGCGAAGTTACTGTAGATATCCGTATCAGAGCCGTCAAGGTCACTCCACACCACATTCGTTCCTGAGATAGCAGGGGCAGTATAAACCGAAACGGAGGCGATCAGCCCGGCGAAGTTGCTGTTGATAGCGTCGCCACTACCGGTTTGCTGCCGCCACACCACATTCGTGCCTGAGATAGCAGGGTTGCGGTCGAAAATGTCATCATTGTTGGTCAACTGCCCGGCGAAATTGGAGTAGATCTCGTCATCGGAACCATCCGAGCCATACCAGACCACGTTCGTGCCTGAGATTTGAGGACGCTGATCATTGACGCTGTTGTCAGTCAACTGTCCGGCGAAGTTACTGTAGATCTCGAAGTCAGAACCATCCCAGGCGTACCATACCACATTAGTACCTGAGATAGCAGGGCTGCTATCGTTGATAGTGTTGTCGGTCAATTGGATGATTGTCCAGCCTGCTTTGGCTTGTGTGGCGCCGAGGCACAATACGACCACGATAAGAACAATTGAACTTCTTCTCATCACTCCACTCCTTCCCTTTTTGAAATCGCCCCCTAATTTACTGGATCTCCTCCGAGAGGACAACTTGCAGACAATACGTCAAATGTGATTTGCCTATATTGTCTATAATTCGTAGTTTACAAGAAAATCAGGGGGGCGTCAAAGAAAAAAACCAGAAAAGAGCAGTTTTTTACCAAGAATTTGTTGGCATTGTCCCGAAGTCTGCCCAGGGCGACCACGTAGGGTCGCCCCTACAAAATCTGCGGAAATCCCGTAATCCTGTCTGAAAAGACGTTTATAGGATAGGATGAAAAAAGGGCTGCGAAGGATATCCGCAGCCCATATCAAACGTGCAGTATAGTAATATTCTTACAGTGTTCTGCGTCTGCGCAGCCAGGAGACAACACCCGCTCCGATACTGCCGAGCAATAAAGCTCCCGGTGCGGGAATTACGCCCGGAGTCCCAGGTATTCCATCGGGCGTCCAGGTCGCCATATATATTTCGTTGTCATACCCATCCCAATTACTCCATACGACAGTCGTTCCCGAGAGGTCGAAGTCTGAGGTATTGTGGCTGTAGGGCAACAGCCCGCCGAAGTTGCTGTAGATATATTTATAAGGACCATCATAGACAGTCCACACAACATTAGTGCCCGAGATTTGAGACAAACCGATGCTACCCTCGGCTATAACTCCGTCGAAGTTGCTCTGGAGTCTCGTAAGGGTGGGCAGTTCCTCCAACCACACCATATTCGTTCCCGAAATACGGGCAGCATTATTATTCCCCCCAGTCGTCAACTGCCCGGCGAAGTTGCTGTAGATATCATGGTCAGAACCATCATGGCCAGTCCACACGACATTAGTGCCTGAGATGCCGCCTACTTCATTGCGATAAATAGCAGAGCTGCTCAACTGCCCGGCGAAGTTGCTGTATACCTGAGAATCACTGCTAATACCACTACCATTGTTCCACACCACATTTGTACCTGAGATGATAGGGGCTTGATCCATCACATTGTTGTTAGTCAACCGTCCGGCGAAGTTGCTGTAGATATCACTGGCTGAAGCGCCTAAACCATCATAGCCAACCCATACTACATTTGTACCTGAGATGTCGGGATTAAGATCGTCAATGCTGTTGTCGGTCAACTGCCCGGCGAAGTTGCTGTAGATCTCCCAGTCTTCACCATCATGGCCAGACCACACCACATTAGTGCCTGAGATTGCAGGACTTGTGTCGGTAGTGGTGTTGTCGGTCAATTGGATGGTTGTCCAGCCTGCTTTGGCTTGTGTGGCGCCGAGGCACAATACCACCACGATAAAGACAATTGAACTTCTTCTCATCACTCCACTCCTTCCCTTTTTGACATCGCCCCCTAATTTACTGGATCTCCTCCGAGAGGACAACTTGCAGACAATATGTCAAATGTGATTTGCCTATATTGTCTACAATGCGTAGTTTACACGAAATTCAAGGGGGCGTCAAAGAAAAAAACCAGAAAAGAGCAGTTTTTTACCAGGAATTTGTTGGCAACGTCCCGAAGCCTGCCCAGGGCGATCACGTGGGGTCGCCCCTACAAAATCTGCGGAAATCCCGTAATCCTGTCTGAAAAAGCTTTCAATCGGTCAGGAATGATGGGGCGATACCGTAAGGCATCCCCAAGGGAGCCTCAAACCACGATTCTGCGGTTTTGCTCTTGCTTTGGGCTTTGGAGGGTGCTATATATTTTAGCCATGCAGACAAAACTGGCCGTTCCTATAGCAGCTAAGAATTTAGAGCAGGCCGCCCGGCAAATCAAAGCGGCACGGGCCGCCGGGGCTGATATGCTCGAATTGAGAGTCGATTACCTCGAAGGCCTCAGCGGCGAGATGGTCGAGCAACTGATTGCCGGGATAAGGGACGCCGAAGAGAAAACGCTGCCGCTGATTGTTACCTGCCGAGATGCGAGGCAGGGCGGGGCGATAGCCTATCCGGTGGAACTGCGAATTGCCGTGCTCAAAGCTGCGCTGAAGGCCAGGGCGGAATTTATCGACTTCGAGTACGAGAATTTTCGCAAAATCGAGAATCAGGAAAAGATAAGACTTGCGCTGTCGCGCACCTCGCGGAGCCGGCTTATCTTGTCGGCGCACAATTTCGAGACCAAATTCCGGGACGCCGGGAGACTGTACCGGGACATCCTGAGCATATCTCCAACGGCTATCCCGAAGCTCGTCTATACGGCCAACCACATCGATGATTGCTTCGACGCCCTTGACCTGCTGCATCACACCAGCGGCCACCGGATAGTCTTTTGTATGGGAGAGGGCGGCCTGATCAGCAGAATCCTTGCAAAGAAGCTGGGCAGCTTCCTCACTTTCGCAAGCGTCGAAAAGGAACATGCGACCGCGCCGGGGCAGTTGACCATCGAGCAGCTCAGGAGTTTGTACCGCTATGACACGATTCGGCCGAATACGCAGCTTTTCGGCGTGATCGCCGATCCGGTAGGCCATTCGCTCAGTCCGGCGATCCACAACGCCTGCTTCGCAGATAAAGGCCTGAACTGCCTGTATCTGCCGCTGCTGGTGCAGGGCGGGCAGCGCGAATTCGATACTTTTCTAAATCACACGCTGCTGAGGAAATGGCTGCACTTCGGCGGTTTCAGCGTGACCATCCCGCACAAACACAATGCTCTGGCTTACGTCCGGTCAAAGCGCGGCAGAGTCGAGCCGTTAGCATCCAAGATCGGTGCGGCTAACACGCTGCTGGTAGGCCCGGACGGCATACTTATCGCGAGCAACACCGATTACGCCGGCGCGCTGGACGCGATTACCAAGAGAATGAAAATCACCAGAGGCGACTTGAACGAGATGCCGGTCGCGGTCGTTGGGGCGGGCGGAGTCGCAAGGGCCCTCGTGGCGGGGCTAAGCGACGCCGGGGCTAAAATCACGATTTACAACCGCACCGTTGAAAAGGCCGAGAAACTCGCCGCCGAATTCAATTGCGAATATACCGGCCTGGATGACCTGCCGGGCCTCGATGCAAATCTGCTGATCAATTGCACCAGTATCGGGATGCACCCGAACACCAAGGCAACGCCTGTACCGGCGGAATTGCTTAAAAAGACTATGGCTGTTTTCGATACCGTCTATAATCCCGCCAGGACGCTGCTGATCAAGGAAGCCAGAAATAAGAAAGCAAAAGCAATCGACGGTGTCTCGATGTTCGTCAACCAGGCAATGGCCCAGTTCAAACTGTTCACCCACACCGACGGCAGCGCGAAGCTTATGCGAAAAACGGTTGTTGACAATCTCAAAAGAGCACGAGCTCGCTCCCAAAACAGCCGCTCGTTGACGAAAGACAAGAAAACCGGTGATGCCGGTACCTAATGCGACCCTTTACAAACAAAGATGTACTTTCCTGCCTTGGCGAAGTACCGGTTGACTACGTGTGTTACTGGAGTTAACACTGACATTGTCCGATTTCACCATTGCTTTGGAGTTGGTATTGTTGGTATATTAGAGGTAGTAAACGATTGGATTCCTGCTTTCGTAGGAATGGCAGTATGAGCTTGCGTTGGCGACTGTAAGTAGTGACGGACTTCAAGATGGTTGCGATTAGCGAGATAGAAGAGTTTGGCCGGCGCATTGGGCGCGAGTTTGAGGCCGAACGGGTCATATTGTTCGGCTCTTACGCACGAGGGACGGTCACAGAGGATTCGGATGTGGACCTGCTCGTCGTCGCTGATACTGACCTTCCTCCACGTGAACGTTATACTGCTGTTCGACGCCTGGTAGCGGACGTTCCCGTTTCGTTCGACATTGTCGTAAAAACGCCGGAGGAGTATGTGCGCTGGCGGTCGGTGGTTAATCACATCGTTTATTTCGCGGACAAGTACGGGAGGATCCTCTATGAGCGATAACACAGGCGAACTCGTGCGACAATGGAAGAAGAAGGCACAGAGTGACTGGACAACTGGTATCATTGTATCGGAAACGCAAAGAGCAAAACAGTTGGATTCATAATGGTTGATGTTGGCAAACAGATTGACTACTGGAGAACAGGCGGCGATGAGGACTTTGCCGCGGCCGAATCCCTGCTGGAGAAAGACCACCTGCGGCACAGTCTATTCTTTATGCACCTTGCCATTGAAAAGATGCTCAAGGCTCATGTGACTCGACAGACAAGGGATGTCCCGCCGCGCATCCACAACCTTATTCGTCTCGCTGAGATTGCAAAGCTCAAGCTTGATGAGGAACGGAAAGAATTTCTTCGCGAGTTCGGCGCCTATCAGTTAGAAGGGCGCTACCCTGATTTCGTGCAAGTGCCGGTTGAGTCGGGCTTGGCGCGTGACGAAATGTCGAGAGCTGGAGAGATGTTGATATGGTTGAAGAAACAGTTATAGAGGCAGTGAAACGTTATTTAGCTTCACTGCCGGCCCTGGGCATTCATGCCTGCCGTGCTGTATTATTTGGTTCTTATGTCCAGGGCAAGGCCGACGAGTACAGCGATATAGACTTAGTCGTGATAGCGCCTGAGTTCGACGGCTCGCGAGAGATATCGTTGATTAAAGCGCTCTGGCGGGCGACCGTCGCCGACAACCGTATCGAGCCTATTCCGTGTGGCGAGCAGGAGTGGGAAACGGATGGGAGCCGTCCGATTCTCGAAATCGCCCGGCGTGAAGGCATCGTCATCACTGCTTGACAGTCATAGGTTCCATGCACTGCCTTACTTCGAGAGGCAAATCGTATTCTTTTCTTTCCGCTTTTGATTGTTTTTGCCTCGGCTGGCCGATATAATGCGGGGGAGTCTTGTAGGCTTGATTTTTGTACACTCTGTAATTGTGAAACAGATAATTAGGAAGTTTTTCGCAATGGTGGCGATGGCCAGTATAGAAGAGTTCGGCCAGCGTATTGGGCGTGAGTTTGGCGCCGAGCGAGTGATACTGTTCGGTTCTCACGCACACGGGGCGGTTACTGAAGATTCGGACGTGGATCTGCTGGTCATCGGGTCTTTTGAGGGTAGAAGCGTCGATAGATCGGTCGAAATTAGAATGAAACTTCGGCCGCAGTTTCCCGTTGACCTGCTCGTGCGCACTGCCGAAAAAGTGCGCGAGAGGATTCAAATGGGCGACGACTTCATGCGCGAGATTGTCGAAGAGGGAAAGGTGCTCTATGAAGCAAATGACCGCTGAGTGGGTCGCCAAGGCCGAAGGAGATTTTGCTGTGATGGAGCGTGAGTGCCTTGTGACGGAAGATCTCAACTATGACGGCATCTGCTTTCACGCACAACAGTGCGCTGAGAAGTACCTCAAGGCAAGGCTTTGCGAGGCGGACATCGCATTCGGAAAAATCCACGATCTGGTTGCCCTGGTCGATCAGATTCTTGATATAGAGCCGGAATGGGAGGCTTTTCGTGAAGATCTTGCATACCTTTCCGATTTTGCCGTGACTTTCCGTTATCCCGGTGAATCAGCGGATGCCGACGCGGCGACCGATGCACATGCCCGTTGCCGGCGTTTTCGTAGTGCGGCCCGCGATGCACTGGGCCTGGAGATATGAGTTTGTTGGGGATAGATTGAATGGCTAAGAGTAAGAAAAAGGCTGAAAAGGTTGTGCTGGCGTACAGCGGCGGGCTGGATACGAGCGTGATTCTGCCGTGGCTGAAAGAGACCTACGGCTACGAAGTTATAGCATTTGCCGCCGAGCTGGGACAGGGAGACGAGCTGGCCGGCATTAAAAACAAAGCGCTGGCCAGCGGGGCTGCTAAGTGTGTGGTCAAGGACCTGCGCAAGGAATTTGTCGAGGATTATCTCTGGCCGATGCTCAGGGCCGGTGCGGTTTATGAGAAGAAATATCTGTTGGGTACGAGCGTCGCCCGGCCACTGATCGCCAGGCACCAGGTCGAGGTCGCCCACGCCGAAGGCGCAACGGCAGTCGGGCACGGCGCAACGGGTAAAGGCAACGATCAAGTGCGGTTCGAGGTAACTTATATGGCGCTTGATCCGGATTTGAAGATCGTCGCTCCGTGGAAAGACCCGAAGTTCAAGCTCACTTCTCGTGAGGCGGCGGTTGATTACGCCAAGAAGCACAAAATCCCAATCGAGCAGACGAAAAAGAAAATCTACTCCCGCGACCGCAATCTCTGGCACATCAGCCATGAAGGGGCGGACCTGGAAGACCCCGCTAATGAGCCTAAAGACGATCTGTTTACAATCTCCCAGCCGGTCTCGAAAACCCCCGCTAAGCCGGACTATGTAACAATAGGCTTTCACGAAGGTACGCCCGTAAAGCTTGACGGCAAGTTGACGAGCGGCGTGCGATTGATTGAGGCGCTGAACAAGCTCGGCGGCAAACACGGCGTCGGGCAGGCGGACCTGGTCGAGAACCGCCTGGTCGGGATAAAGTCGCGCGGCGTATATGAGACGCCGGGCGGGACAATCCTCACGGCGGCTCACGATGCCATAGAGACTCTGACGCTCGATCGGGAGACCCTGCACTATAAACAGCAGGTCGCGCTGAAGTATGCCGAGCTGGTCTATTACGGTCTGTGGTTTTCGCAGTTGCGCGAGGCGCTCGATGCGTTTGTTGATGTCACCCAGCGCAACGTTACAGGCGATGTCAAGATGAAACTGTTCAAGGGGCAATGCACGCCGGCAGGCATAAAAAGCCCGAACAGCCTGTACCAGACCGACCTGGCGAGCTTCAAGATGGGCGCCGAGTACGATTCGACCGATGCAACCGGCTTTATCCGCCTGTTCGGCCTGCCCGCGAAGGTTGACGCCGCGGTCAATAAGAAGAAGAAATAAGAGCACGAAAACATAAGCACATAAGAAACTATTTCAAAACACAATTTGTCGTTCTCCGTAAGGAGTCCCTATGACCGAGCGCAGCGAAGAATCTCTCATTTCCGACGTTTAGACCCTTCGCTTCGCTCAGAGCTTGCAGTTTTGAGATAGTTTCCAAGTGAATATGTACTGCTGAAGGCAAAGGAGGCGTTGTGGCGGTACCGGATTGGATTTGGTTTGTTTTTGTCTTTGCATTTGGCTGCTGTATCGGCAGCTTCCTGAACGTAGTCGTCTATCGCATGCCTCGCGACAAGTCGCTGGTGACTCCGCCGTCGTCGTGCCCGGCCTGCGGCAGGCACATTCGCTTCTATGACAACGTGCCGTTGGTTTCGTGGCTGGTTCTTGGCCGGAAGTGCCGGTATTGCAAAGCGCCTGTATCGCCGCGATACTTTATTATTGAATTGCTGACCGGCGTTATCTTCCTCGGTCTTTTCATTCTGTATTTTCGCATTGATTCGCAAGAGTTTGTCCAGCCGTTTTCGAGCCGATGCTGGTTTATCTATGTTCTTCACATTATTTTGTTAGCAGCTTTCATCGCCGCCTCTGCAATTGACCTGGAGCACTGGGTCATCCCGCTGTCTATTTGCTGGCTGGTCACGGCAGTCGGCTTTGTCGGCTCGGCGGTCGGCGCTTATTATGTGATCGCCCCCGGCGAAGTAATTGCATCCGCCGACGTCCGCAGCTATTACCTGCCGCCCAGCACCGCGGATATTATCTTCACGGACGGCACTGCGATAGCCTCGCTGGCCGTGGGGGCGGCGATAGGGCTGGCCATATCCACAGCGCTGCTGATGACCGGCCTGGTCAAGAGAAGCTACGAATCGGACAATCCCGGCGAGGACCAGCAGGCAGGGCAAAAAGACAGCGAGCCGAAAGCTGATACACCCGAGGAGCAGCAAGAGCTGCCGCAAGAGCAGTTCGACCACCGCCTGGAGGCCCTTCGGGAGATTGTCTTTTTGCTGCCGATAATTGGCTGCTCGCTGCTGGCCTTGTGGATAGGCGGGCAGGTCGAGCCGATAAGCACCTGGTGGTCGGAGTTTTCACAACATCCTGTCGTTTCAGGGCTTCTGGGCAGTGTCTGGGGTTACTTCGTAGGCTGTGGGATCGTCTGGGGCATCCGCATATTCGGGACGTTAGTCTTCGGAAAAGAGGCTATGGGTCTTGGCGACGTGCACCTGATGGGCGCCGCCGGGGCGGTGGTAGGGCCGCTGCTGGTCGTTGTGGCATTCTTTATCGCGCCGTTTTTCGGACTCGCCTGGGCCGGTTCTCAGATGTTTTTTAAAAAAGTTCGCCAAATTCCCTACGGTCCCTTCTTGTCTTTGGGTATATTTGTTGTTATGATTTTGCACGACTGGATTTTGAACCGAGTAGGTTTTCTTTTCTACCGTTGAGAAAGAGGATTCATATTCCGGCATTTTAAGGAGACATCAAATGCAAGTTGCCAACAAGAAAACGATTGTCCCGCTGATTTGTCTCGGTCTGGTTGCTGTTTTGTCGGGCTGCACGAACTGGGAGATAAAATATCAGGCTCTTAGCGTCGAACACGAGAATTTGAAGGGCCTGCTTGCCCGCGAGAGGTCGGAAAAGGGGCTGCTGGCCGATGAAGTTACACAGGGCCAGCAGACAATCGAAGAGCTGCGAATGCAGATTGAGGACCAGAAGAAGACGCCGGCGGACGCATCCGGCTTCGGAGAGGGCTACGACGTCGCCTTCGACCCGTCGGCAGGGACGGTCACTGTGACGCTTCAAAATTCGATATTGTTCGATTCGGGAAAAGCAACGCTAAAAAAGGCGACCAGTGCCGAACTTGACCACATCCGCTCGGTGCTGCGACAGTCCAAGTACGCCGGCAAGCAAGTGGACGTTGTCGGCCATACCGATTCGGACCCGATCAGGAAAACCAAGGACAAGTGGAAGGACAACCTGGAGCTATCCTCTCAACGTGCGATTACCGTTGCCAGGTATCTGATCCAGCGCGGGTTTCCCGAGAATGAGATTCGTGCGGTGGGCTGCGGGGAGAGCCGGCCTGTTGCCTCGAATGCAAGCACCGCCGGCAAGGCCAGGAACCGCAGAGTTGAAATAGTGGTGTATCTGAGGGGATAGGAGCCGCTATTTGGCGAAAAGAGTGGTTTTGATCGTGCCGTCTGTTCCGACGGTCACCGTAACGGCCCCGTCTCTGGCGGTATAGAACCTCCCGGCTACGTTCGAGGCGGCAAGTGAGTGGCCGGTGCTATGGATGGTCCTTTCATACTGGCTTCGGTCACTACTGCATATCAAAACATCGGCATTCAGCTTTTCCAGGAACCCGGCATCCAGTGTTTTCGCCGACCCGTGATGAGGCACAACGACAATGTCGGCCTTCAGGTCGGGATGCAGCCCCAGTAGTTCTCTCTGGGCGAATTCCTCTATGTCCGAGCACAAAAGTATCCTCACGCCGGCGAACTCTACCAGCGAAACAAGCGACGTGTCGTTGTCGCTCAGGCCATCACTTGCTTGAACGTCTCGGTCGGGCCAGAGAGTTTCGATGGTTGCGCCGCCCGAGCGCAGGTTTCCTTCGAGCCTTTTTATCTTAAAGCCCTGCTCGTCAAGGCATTCTTCGAGAAACTTCACAGTTCCCCATCGGTCTGTCCTGCTGAAAAAGGCGTCGTTGGCGTAAACGTTGTCCACCTTGCAGTGCTTGACAATTTCAGGTATTCCATTGATGTGATCTGTGTCGTTGTGGCTTATCACGATGGCATTGATCTTGCTTATTCCTCGATAATCCAAAAACGGGGCGACGATTCGCGTGCCGACATCGCTTCTATGCAGCGAGCCTGCATCGAACAGGATATTGGTTTTGCCCGGAAGCCGGACCAGTATCGCCTGGCCGTGGCCGACGTCGAGACACGTCAGGACCAGGTCGTCCCGATGCGTCCTCTGCCATTTTGCAGCGCCCAGGTAAACGAACAATGACACGAGCATCACGGCACAGATCGCTCTTTTTATCAGGGGCCGCCGAAAATATACATAACCGGCAAAGACCACGATGCAGTAATAGAAAATCACCGGCACGGCGGACACCCTGCCTATCAGTATTTCGGAAATATCCAGCCGCGAAATGGCTTCTACGATCCAAATAAGAACATCTGACATGAACGCTACTGCGACGCCCAAAACGGCACTGAGCGTCGGCAATAAGAAAAACAGGATCATCTTCAAGAAACCCAGCGCCAGGACTGCACTGACCAGCGGGAAAACCAACACGGTCCAGATGCTTGCCAGAGGAGTGATCGTGTAGAAGTGATAGAGCAGAATGCCCGCACTGCCCAGCCACGCGGCCAGGCCGACCGCGAATAATCTCAGCAAGGCCGATCCCGCCGTCAATATCTTTGCGCTCGGGAGCCGATCCGTTAGCTGCTCATTCAGAAAGGCTTCGATTCGCTTTGTGAAAAGTATTATTGTGAGCACTGAAACAAATGACAGTTGCCAGCCGGCCTCGAACAACTGCGTCGGTCTTATCAGTAAAAGAACTATCGCCGCCAATGACAACGTGTTGATTGGATTGGGGCGACGGCGCAGTAGAAGCGATGCGCAGAAAGCCCAGCAAATAATGGCCGCTCTTATAGTCGGCGCTCTCGGCGGGACGATCATCAGGAAAATGCCTACTGCAATTGCGCAAATCATCGCCCGCGAACGTTTCATCAGGCCTGCCGTCTTGGCTGCCAGCCAGATTATGCCGAACAGGATACCCAGGTGCATGCCGGACAGGCTGATAAGGTGCAGCAGGCCGGTTCTGCGAAAGGCCCGGTAGGTGTCGCTGTCAACATCCCGTCTGTTACCCAACAGAAGCGCCTCCAGCAGGCCCCGACTCGAACCTTCGCCAGGCAAATCGCCCAATAAAGCTCTTGTCGCCGCCTGCCTTATTTGTGCTGTTAGCCTCGCGAAAGCTCCGGCAGGAAGGCTGTGCCGCAACTCTATTCCGGCCCGGGATTCTATGGATATCGAAACGAAGACGTTTCTTCTCGCCAAATAGGCGGCAACGTCGAACTGGCCTGGATTTGAAGGCGGCATGAACCTGTCCAGCCAGCAGTAGGCCTGGATGCGGTCGCCTGCTTCCAGCTCAAGCACCGGCTCACCCACCTGCACACGGGCTGTGCCGGTTGCCTTTGCCCAGCCGGCGGCAGTTTTCACTTCACCGATAGCGATGTAAAAGCTGCTGGTCGGATCGGTATGCTTGAACCGGGCGAATTCCCAGTCCGGATATTGGCTGACTTGTGGCTCCGTAATAATCACGCCGCGAATTGTTGCCATCGCCGGCTTATCGGCAACAAAATTGCGGATGTCATTCGACTCCGGCCGGCAATAGCTCGTCAGACGAATCGCGCCAAGACACGCAAAGCAGCCCAAGGCCAGGTACGCCGTGACATATTGATAATTGCCGCGAGAGAATTGTTGAATGACGAAGAAGATAGCGGTTGCCGCCGCGAGCACACCAAGCGGCGCCAGCCAGATTGATGCCTGTAAACTGAATCTGCTCTGTGCGAAAATCCCTAACATCAGACCGACAGCGACAAACACAAGAGGGCAGGTGGTGACAGCTTGCTTATGGAAACTCCTCCCGGCCAATTGCTTGTCAATCAGCGCCAGTTTCCGCTTTATCTCGTCCATAGCGGGACAGACTACATACTCGGAGGACAATACTCAAGTGGAATTTAGCGGGTGTGTCCAGATTTTCCGGCTTGCGATTTTTTGTTCCTGAATACTCATTGTCGGCTCCGGGAACATCCGCTATCGTCATTGCGAGTTCCTTATCAGATTCTCAGGATGTATAGAGAAAAAAGCAGTCCATTCCTGTCATTGCGAAGGAGCGCAGCGACTGCGGCAATCTCAATCCCCACGCCGCAAAGAGAAGTCTATTTTCTTAGGAGGCCATAGTATGTGGCCGCGGCAATCTCCTCACTTACGAACGGTTGAGATTGCTTCGCTTCGCTCGCAATGACAATAGTACCATCCTTTGTGAATGAGAAACTTGTGTAGTTTGTAGGGTGGGGCTTGCCCCACCGAAGATTCTCAAATCCTCACAGGTGTCACTCTCGCTTACTTTTTCCAGCCCGGCCCGCGCACGAACCGGCCGGGTTTTGCGCCGGTGTGCCGGCCGTCTTTGAGGACCTGTGTGCCGTTTACAAAGACGTGAACCATACCTGTCGCGTACTGGTGCGGCTTCTCGAATGTTGCATGGTCTATGATTTTGTCGGGATCGAAAACGACTATGTCGGCGTAATACCCTTTTTCAAGTTTTCCCCGCCGGTCGATTTTGAGATTTTCCGCCGGAAGCGACGTCAATCGCCTGATAGCCTCGGCAAGTTTTATGACCTTCTCTTCGCGGACGTATTTGCCGAGCAGGCGGGCGAAGCTGCCGTAAGCGCGCGGGTGGGGATTTCCTTTTAAGAAGACCCCCTCCGGAGCGAGCGATCCGGCGTCCGAGCAGAAGCTGACCCAGGGCAGCTTAATCTGCTTCTTGACGTTTTCTTCGGACATCAGGAAGTAAACCGTGCCGACCCGGCTGTCGTCCTCGATAACGAGATCCATCGCGGTCTCCTCCGGGGACTTGCCTCTGAGTTTGGCGACTTGGCCCAGCGATTTGCCGGTAAGATGTCTGAGTCTCGGATTCTTGAACTCCACGAGCAGGACTTTTTCGGGCGAGCCGGCCAAAAGATACAGATTCTCCCATTCGTCCGTGGGAGTGGTCATCTCCTTTAATACTTGCCGCCTGATTTTCGGGTCTTTCAGCCGGGCGACCCAGGCGCGAAATCCGTCGGCCTGGACCCAGGGGGGCATTGCCGCGTCGAGTCCGGTTGCGCCTGCCGTGTAGTTGTACATGTCCGCCGTAATCTTGAGGCCTTCGGCGCGTGCTTTTTCAATTTTTGCTATCATGGCGTCGAGCTTGCCCCAATTGGGCTTGCCGGCGGCCTTCATGTGATACACCTCGGCGGCAACATTTGCCTTTCGGGCGGTGGTTATCAGTTCATCCAGCGCATTGAGCACATTATTGCCCTCGCTGCGCAGATGCGTGATATACATTCCGCCGTACTTGCCCGCCACCTCTGCCAGCGCAATCAACTCATCGGACTTGGCGTAGAAACCGGGGGCGTAAATTAACGCCGAGCTTACGCCTACCACCCCCTCCCGCATCGCCTGGGCCACCAGTCCGCGCATCTGCTCGAGTTCTGCCGAGGTTGGCGCCCGGTCCTGGTATCCGAGAGCATGAACGCGAACCGTTGCCGCACCGACAAAGGAGGCTATATTGGTCGAGACGCCCCGTCTTTCGAGGTATTCAAGATACTCGCCGAGCGTGGTCCATTCGACGGCGTATTTGATATCGCTCTGGGCGTCGAGCAGGTCCTGCTTCATCGCTTCGCTGAGAGGCCCCATCGAGCTGCCTTCGCCCAGGATTTCAAGCGTTACACCCTGGCGAATATCGCTCTGCGATCTACCGTCCTGTATGAGAGATTCGTTCGCCCAGCTAAGCATATTGATAAAACCGGGCGCAACCGCAAGCCCCTCAGCATCGATTACCAAATCCGCATCCGCTTCGAGCTTGCCGATAGCCGCAATCCGATCCCCCTCGATCCCAACATCCGCAATGTATGATTGCCCGCCGGAACCGTCATAAATCGCGCCCGATTTTATCACTACATCGTAAGCCTCAAGGCAGTCGGAAACAAACGCGCTTAGTATGATGAGGACTGCATAGTGAAACACAGCTACTTTTCGCATGACAATCTCCTTCTCGGACTTCCTCAGATCATATCTGTTCGATCAGTCTGGCTGGCGATCAATTTACAGACTACAGACTTAAGATCAATGACTCAAGTCATAAATCCGTGTCCGGCCTAACTTGTGTCTCGTCAAGATCCAATCCAGGCGTGTCATTCCTGCGCAGGCAGGGTACGTGTTTAGCCGGACAAGGGATATGTGACCCGGCTGTCATTTCGACCGGAGTCCCAACGCCAGTTGGGACGAAGTGGAGAAATCGATTCTAAATAGATCTCTCCATTCCGCCTTCGGCTCCAGTCGAGATGACGATTGGCTGGCAGCCTCATCCTGATTGTCGTTTATCGGGATGGGGATGGTTGACTCCGGCTAAACACGTACAAAGCAGGAATCCAGTTCTCGCAGACTCCACGTACCACCTTTGATGTGCTCCACTCGACATGATCCCTGCTCTGACTGTGCAGGAGCGCAGACTGACCGACTATAACGTTCAAACGAGGCAATTGTGATTGCCCAAAGTGGATTCCTGCTTCCGCAGGAATGACAGGGTTCTGCCGTGTTGCTTACAGGTCGATGTACTTCTTTGGCTCGAAGTTTGTTTCCATTGTCCAGGTTATGGCTCTGGGGTTTTTGATTCGGTATGCGATCAGGACATCGTAGCCCTGGGCTTCGACCCACGGTTTTAAGAAGGGGAAGTCTTCGACCATTTGCTTCTTTAGATCGAGATCGTCGAGCAGCTCGACGGCGCCTTCGATTCTGACCTGGCGGTTTTGCTCGGTGCCGTGAAAGCACATCTCGACTGCGGGATTGGCCTGCAATTGATGGTTGACGTCCTTTTCTCTGCCGGTGCTGAATATGATGCCGTTCTCATCGGCCCGGTACAGCATAATCATGCGAGCGCGAGGCTGGTTGCCGTCGATTGTAGCGAGGGTGAAGATGGGATTCTTCGTGATGAATTCGAGAACTTCTTCTTTGTTCATTGTAAGGCTCCTTGGCTATGAGGATTTGTCGATTTTTTCTTTGCCGTTCATGTACTGCCGCAGGACATTCGGTATCGTCACCGAACCGTCGGGATTCTGGTAAAGCTCCAGGATCGGGATCAATATTCTCGGCGAAGCGATGACCGTGTTATTGAGCGTGTGGCAGAATACGTTCTTTTTGGCGCCGGGGTCTTTGTATCGCAGGTTCATCCTTCTGGCCTGGAATTCGTAGAACTTGCTGGCGCTGTGGGTCTCGCAATAGTTGTTGCGAGAGGGCATCCATGCTTCGATGTCGAATTTCTTGGCCTGCCCTCTGCCGAGATCACCCGTGCAGACGTTCGCGACGCGATAGGGCAGCTCCAGCGCCCGCATCACGGCCTCGGCGTTGGCCAATATCTCGTTGTGGAAATTAGCACTGGCCTCGGCGCTGTTTTCGCATATAACGACCTGCTCGACCTTGTCGAACTGGTGGATTCGGTACAGGCCGTATGTGTCCTTGCCGGCGGCGCCGGCTTCGCGCCTGAAGCAGCTTGATATCGCCGCATATTTCAACGGCAGCTCGGCGGCGTCCAAAATCTCACCCATCCGATAGGCGGTCAGCGGCACTTCGGCGGTCCCGACGAGATTAAGCTCGTCTTTTTCCATGCGGTAGGTCTGGTCTTCGGAGCCGGGGTAGTAGCCGGTCCCTCTCATCGCCTCGTCTTTCATAAGAAGCGGCACCGACAAGGGGACGTATCCTTTTTCGACCATAAGGTCCATCGCAAACCGCAGCACCGCCCAGTGAAGGAGGGCGCCGTCGCCTTTGAGGAAGTAATTCCTTGTGCCTGCAAGTTTTACGCCTCGCTCGATGTCGATAATTCCCAGCGCCATGCCCAACTGAACGTGATCTTTCGGCTCGAAATCGAACTGGCGTATCCGGCCCTCTTTCCTGATCTCGACGTTCTCCGTATCGTCGGCGCCCAACGGCACATCGTCATCCGCCGGCTGGGCGACCTGCTGCATGAGTTCGTCGAGTTGCGGCTGGAGTTCCCGCACGGCCTGGTCGTGCCGGGCTTCCCGCTTCTTCAACTCGGCCAATTCGGACAAAGCGGGTTGTTTCTCGTCCGGCGAGAGCTTCGGGATCGATTTGCCGATACGGTTCTTATCGGTGGAAATATCCTGTAGTTGCTGTTTTGCCGCTCGCAACCCGGCATCCGCTTCGAGTAGCCCGTCGATATCGACGTTGAATCGTTTGGCTTCGCAGGCGTCTTTGAATTTCTGCGGATTATCGCGTATTTGTTTTATGTCAATCATCGTGTTTGGATATCAGTATATCAGGTTATCAGGTAGTGGTTATCAGGGAAGCAGGATATCAGGGCGATTGCTATCAGGCTGCCAGGGTATCGGATCGCTGGGTGGCAATGCAATTTCATCTTTTTGCGCCTTTCTTTTCTCTGATGTAGCGGATGTAGCCGTTAATGCCCCGGATAACTTCTTCGTATCGTTCTACCCACTTCTGTGATTGTTCTGCATCCAAATAATTCTTGCCTGACAATTTGCGTACATGATTCTGCGTTTCACCAGCCTCTTTTCTTGCTATATTAAATCCCTTTATTTTATCATTATAGTAATATGTAGTGTATCCTTCTGCGATATTGTCACATACTGATGAGGAACTACGCTCAATCTGGTCTCTCAGCTTAAATCTTTCATCCCGAGGCAGCTTCCGGCAGAAGCTGTGAATCTCCTGCATAAGTTCATGCGATTTCTGCCAAACCCAGAGCTTCTCAAAGCCCGCCACCGGCTTTTCCTGATCTCCTGAGTCCCTGATTCCCTGCATCCTGATTTCCTGATTCTCTGATAACCGCCTTTTCCTGAATCATGGCCAGTTTCCCGCCGCGGCGCGTCACTATTGCATCTGTGAAAAGACAATGAGCCAGCCCGCCTCCTCTTTCTGTAGCTTGAACTCAAGCACATAGTCGCCGCCATCGGATATCACTTGCACGGGCGCCACGTTGGCCTTGTCATCTTTTATCGTGACTTTGGCGGTTTCCAGATTGACCTTAGTGTTTTCGAGATAGCCCTGCTCGATTGCTCCGGAGATGAAGTCTCTTACCGAGGCTTTGTTGCCCCCCTGAGTGTTAAGATAGCTCTCGGAATAATTCTCCATCAGCTTGTCCATGTCGTGGGCGATGAGAGCCGCTTTCCAATCGCCCATTGTGGCGTTGACGAGGTCTTTGTCGGAAGGGCCGCCGCCAAGAATCTGGCACCCGGAAACCGCAACTGCAAAAAGAGCAATCAGACCACAATTCGTAATGAACGACTTGCACATATCATCTCTCCTTTTTGTCTCCGGCAGTCCTTTGGTCACGTAGCCGGAACACCCGGCTGTCATGTTGCCGCGAAGTGTACATTCACATCGGGCAGGCGTCAATCATATTCCCGCCAGGAACCTCCGCTATCGTAATTGCGAGCACCTCACCTGATTCTCAGGATGTACAGAGAAAAAAGCAGCACACTCCTGTCATTGCGAAGGAGCCCTTCGGCCAAGCTCAGGACAGGCTCCGCGACTGCGGCAATCTCAATCCCCACGCCGCAAAGAGAAGTCTATTTTTCTTAGGAGGCCATAGCATGTGGCCGCGGCAATCTACTCACTTACGAACGGTTGAGATTGCTTCGCTTCGCTCGCAATGACAAAAAGTGCAATCCTTTGTGAGAGAGAAACTTATATAGCGCCGGAAAAATTAGTTACACGCCGATTATGAGAAGCGTTTGATGATTACGACGTTGTTTTGCCCGCCGAAACCGAAAGACTCGTTCATAGCGACGTTTACCGGCGTCTTCCGCGGTTCATTCGGCACGTAATCCAAATCCAGTTGGGGATCGGGGTCGTTTAGATTCATCGTCGGCGGCAGCGTATTGTCCCGGATCGCCAGGACACAGGTAATCAGCTCGGCTGCTCCGGCTGCGCCGATCAGGTGACCTAACATGCTCTTGACACTGCTGGCGGGAGTGTTCTTCGCTTCTTCCTTGAAGACGGCTTTGATCGCCTTGGTTTCAATCGAGTCGTTCTCGCCGGTGCTCGTGCCGTGCGTGTTTATGTAATCGACGTCTTTATAGCTGATGCCTGCGTCGGCAAGGGCCGCTGTCATGGCCTGTGCTGCGCCTCTGCCTTCATCGTGCATGTCGGTTACGCGAAAGGCGTCGGAACTGCTGCCGTAGCCGATGACTTCGGCCAGGATTTCCACGCCTCTTTTCTTCGCCGAGCTTAACGATTCGAGAATAAGTATCGCAGCGCCTTCGCCGAGGACGAAGCCGTCTCTGCTGGCTGTGAACGGTCTCGATGCCGTCGCGGGGCTGTCATTTCTCGTCGATAGCGCCGTCAGGCGGTTGAATCCCGTCACGCCGAGCGGGTGTATCATCGAGTGCGCGCCGCCTGCGATGATCACATCAGCGTCGCCTTTGCGGATCAGCATCATTGCCTCGCCGACCGATTGAGTGCTTGCCGCACAGGCGGTCAGGCAGCTTCTTGTCGGCCCACGTGCGCCGGTGAGCATTGCGATGTGTGCGGCGGGCATGTTCGGCTCCTGCTCAAGCTCGCGCATCGGGTGCATCCGGCCGAAAGCAACTTCGGCCCATTTGCCCCAGTCCATTTCGTCTTTTTCCCTATCCCAACCCTCGGCTATCGCGGCGAAAAACACATCGTTGTCAACCGAGCCTTCGCCCGCTCCGAGGTAAATGCCCAATCTTGTTCGATCTATGCCGTCGGTCGGCTCGTCGGTCTCAACGTCAATGCCGGCCTGTTTGCAGGCCTGAGCCGTGGCGCCGATGACGAAGCCGGAGCCGCGATTGCTGTACTCGTGTAACTGCGGATTGACCGTGAACTCGGCAGGGTCATAGTCTTTGACTTCAGCGCCAAAAGTGGTGGGGAATGTCGAGGCATCGAAGATAGCGGTCTTGGCCGCACCACTCTTGCCAGTCAGTATTGCCTGCCACAGCGTTTCGACATCGTGACTCAGAGGACAAACGATGCCCATTCCGGTTATTACTACGCGTTCAGTCATTTACTTGACCTTTACAACTCCCTGTTATTCCGCTCTTTTAAGCACCACGGCGGCTGTTTGTCCACCGTAAGTGTAGCTGCAACACAATGCGTAACGAATCTTCGCTTCTTGCGGCTGATTTATTATGTTCAGATCGCAGCCGTCGGCTTTTTTGTCGCAGTTTACCGCTGCGGGGATTTTGCCCTCGTTCATTGCACAAACGGCGGCAACGATGTCAACCGCTCCGCTCGCGGCGCCGGTGTTGCTCAACATGCTCTTGGTGGGCCATACGGGGATTTTGGCTGCCGCCTCGCCGAGGGCCGACTGGATGGCTGTTGCCTCAGCCAGATCGTCGGGCGGTATGCCCGTGCCGTGCGGGATGACTAAATCCAGCTCATCGGGCTTTATCTGCGCGTCGGACAATGCCTTCTCTATCGCTATTCTTATCCCCTTACCATCCGGCTCGATGTGCTCGTACGCAGGGTTTATGGTATTGCTCTGGCCGACGCCGACCACTTCGGCGTAAATCTTCGCATTTCGCTTTTCGGCGTTGTCCAGGCTCTCCAGTATTACCACGCCCGCCGCTTCGCCGAAGACCGAGCCTTTGGCATCGGCGTCAAAAGGCCTGCAGGCGGAAGCGGGATCGTCGTTGTTTTCACTCGTGGCTCGATTGAGCAGGCACTGGCGGATCATGACTATCGGGTTGACCTTTGCCTCAGCGCCGCCTGCCAGGGCAATATCGCCGGCCCCGCGGGCGATGACCTGGGTCGCTTCGGCTATCGCCAGATGAGAAGATGCCTCGGCACAAGTGATGGTATTGCTCGGGCCTTGAATGTCGTGGATTATGCCGATATGACAGGCGAGCATGTTGGGTAGGTATTTCAACAGCCATAGCGGTGTGACTTGCTCAAGGCCTTCCTTGCCCCATTTGCGAATGTCGAACCTGCCGTCCGTGAGGCTTGCCGCAACGGCCGGGGCCAGTTCGACAAGGTCGCAGCTTATAAGGCCCGCGCCGAGATTTATCGCCATTAGTTCTGGGTCGACGTTGATATTCTCCGGATCGATGCCCTTTGTGACAAGGCCCGCGTGGACAAGCGCTTCGTTTGCCGCGATGATCGACAGTTCGATGTCCCTGGACATGAGTTTGATGGCTTTGCGAAAGCTCCTGGGAAGATGGTCGCGTATTTTATAATCGGGGCATTGCCCGGCTACCTTACACGTGAAGCCCACGGGGTCAAACGCGGTGATTGTATCAATCCCGATCCTGCCGGCACAAAGACCGGCCCAGGTATCGCCGACGGTCAGGCCGAGCGGAGTTGCGGCACCAAGACCGGTTATTACCACGCGGGCAGAATCCATCAGTTTTGCTCCGACTCGTTGTCGACACCTGAGAGCACGTCCCGCAAGAGCGGCTCGAACAGGGATGTGTCGCTATCGAACACGAAGTTTTCCTCGGGAAACTCAATGCCCGCCAGATTCTGGTCTATATGGCTGAACATCAAATCTATCTCGGCGACCACCTTGTCATCTCGCGTGATCCTGCCGCTTGTTGTTGCCGCTTCGGCAACGATAGACTCGATCTTTGCATCCAGTTTTATGGTATCGCCCGGCTTAACGTAGTCGAAAAAGACGGCCTTTTTTATCTTTGCCAGGATGACTTTCTCCTGAAACTTTTTCGCCTCGCCGACGAGTATCCCCGCCGTTTGTGCCATCCCCTCTATCATCAGACTCTCCGGCATAACGGGAAAGCCGGGGAAGTGATCGTGCAAATGCTCTTCGGCAAGTGTGACGTTTTTGAGCGCCACGGCACGCTCGCCGCTGTGAAACTCAACAAATTTGTCTATCCAGATCCAACGCATTTTATGCCGGTCCCGCCTAATTAGTCCCTGTTGTGAAGACAGTATTTGTCATTCCCGCGGAAGCGGGAATCCAGTTTTTTTCGCTCTGGACCCCTGCTTTCGCAGGGGTGATATCGTCGGTTTTTTACTTTCTGTAACAGATGCTAATTAAAGTCAGCGGCAGATTGACATTGGCCATCCTACCGCCGACGTTTTCAAGAGATTTTGTGCTCCTAAGCAGCGTTGAGTTTGTTCTCAACGTAGTTCACGATTGCATTGACGGTGAACAGGTCGCCCAGTTTGTTAATATCAGGGTCTTTCTCGAACTCGGTAATGTCGGTGTGCGGCATCTTGTCCCGCAGCTCGGCCAGGCCTTTTTCCGTCAGTTTGCCGTTATGGATGAATTCAGAATCGTTCATCAGATTCTCAGCGGGAAACAGCTCTTCTCGTGGGATTTTGATTCCGAACGCTTTTTCCAGTCGAAATACGATGTCCAGAAAATCGATGCTCTCGGCCCCCAAATCTCCCATCAACGTGGCCTCAGGCGCGACCTCGTCGTCATCGACTCCCAGCGCATCGATCATAACTTCCTGAACCTGCTCTAAAATCTCGCCTCGACTCATTGCCATACTTTTTATACCTCCAGTGTCTTTCGTATTGCGTATATCGTATTGCGTTTTGGTGCCGCCAGCCCTGTGGCAAGCAGAAAGCTACGCGAGTAGCTTCCAGCGTTCCTTCAAATTCTCTATTACCCGGGCGTCGACCGCCGCCATCGCAGAATCGTCATCAGCCAGGTTAAAATGCCTCAATCCCAACCTTGCCTCGACGATTTTCTGGCCTTGCGATACGCCGAAACCGGCGAAACTGCTAACGTTCTCTTCGATAGTCTTTGCCTCAATCGTATATTCAATTTGGGCGCCGGGCGCCAGGAAGCTCTTATACTTCACATTTCTCGCCTGTTCAAGCAATATCATGCTGTGGGCGAAGTTTTCCGTCCGTCGCACCAGCCACGAAGCCGACTCGATCAGCCCTTCCAGAAGCAACACGCCCGGCAGCACCGGGAACGTGGGAAAGTGGTCCGCTAAGTATTCCTCAGAAAGAGAAACGTTCTTGACGGCCTTAATCTGTTTGCCCGCTTCCAGCGAGACAACCTTGTCAATAAGTATAAATCGCATGAATCAGTTCACTGTTCGTAGTTCATAGTCTATAGTCCGAATCACCCTATCCACCTGATGAGATGGGCAATAAGATACACAAGAACGAGATCCATTTCCAGCCTTATTTTGGCTCTTAGGCAAAAACGTTTTGATTTCGGCCTCGATTCGGGGTAAAATAAAAGGCTACAGAATGAGGGTAATTCATCGGCTTTTTGAGAGAACGGCAGACAATGCGTCATTTGCAACAACCCTTCGATTTCCCGGGGCGTCACAAGAATCGCGGCAGGTTTTCCTTGTGGCTATTTGTGTTGCTCGCCGTCTTGCTATCCGGCCGGCCGGCTGAGGCGAGACGCTATAGTCCTGCCGCAGGAGTTGAAGAACCGGTCCAATTTACGGATCCCCAGCTTAGAGCATGTATCGAGCTGCATTTGGGTACGGCCGATCCGACGCCCGCAGAGATGCTCTCGCTAACGCATCTCTATGCAGCCGGCAAGGATATAGCCGAGCTGACAGGTCTCGAACATGCGACGAATCTTACGTACCTGGATCTCGGAGTCGCGTTCCGGCAGGGGAGCGGGGTGCCGGAGGTGCGCGCGAACCGGATTACAGACATATCCGCCCTGTCGGGACTGGCCGCTCTGACGTGGTTGAACCTCGGCGATAACCGGATCACTGACATTTCTGCATTATCCGGCCTGACCAATCTGGAGACCCTGACTCTTTACGGTAATCAAGTCGCCGACATTACGGCTTTGGCCGACCTGGTGCGTCTGAGCTACCTCGACCTCGGGCGCAACCGGATTACGGATGCCTCTGTTTTAGCCGGACTGGTCAATCTGGCCTGGCTGGATATGAGCAATAACCAGCTCGCCGATATTTCCCCTTTGTCCGGGCTGATTGCTCTGGAAACTCTGCTGCTCGACCGGACCGGGCTCGAAAGCATTCATGCGCTGTCGGCTCTGCAGAATCTCAGGTCGTTGAGTCTTAGCGGCAACCGGATATCGGAGATTTCCGGCCTGTCGGGATTGACGAGCCTTGAGACCGTGATTCTCTACGGCAACAGAATCACGGCGATCCCTGCATTGTCGAATCTGCCGAATCTAAAATCAATGGCGCTCGGCGTCAACCGGATCGCAGATATTTCCGGGCTGCCGGGGCTGCCGGCCCTCGAAGCGGTGGACCTCAAGCACAATCAGATCACAGCCATTCCGCCCCTCGCGGAGTTGCAAAACCTCAAAATCCTTGATTGTGAGAACAATTTGATAACGGATATTTCCGGTCTGTACGGGTTGCCGGCCCTTGAAGCTGTGACTCTGAAAGGCAATCGGATAACAGCCGTCCCTGTCCTGACCGGCCTGCCGAGCCTCAGATTGCTTGATCTGAAGGCCAATCAAATCTCAGAGGTTCCCGACCTGTCGGGCCTGCCCAATCTCGAGATGCTGGACCTTGAATACAACCTGATCACGGCTGTCCCTGCCATGCCGGGGCTACCGAATCTCAAATTCCTGAGCCTGGGGAATAACTATATCGCTGACATATCGGGACTCTCCGAACTGACAGCGCTTGAATCGCTCAATCTGCAGGACAATGAGATTACGGACGTCTCTATCCTCCTATCGCTGTTTAGCCTCTCTGAGCTGGATCTACGTTACAATCCGCTTGACGAGAACACCTATTCTGAGGTTTTGCCGGTTATCAAAGCGAATAATCCGCGGATAGACCTGGGCTATGATCCGTCTCTCTGGGCTTTTGGGCCTCGCCCGTACAACGGCGCCGGCGACGTGGCGCATGGGCCTGTGCTGCTCTGGACGACGGGGGCCTACACAGCCCAGCATGATGTGTACTTCGGCGAGAGTGAACAAGCGGTGGCAGATGCTAATGGAAATACGGACACGACCGGCATCTATCGCGGCCGGCATGACCTGGGCGTTACTTCGTTTGATCCGGGGGCGCTGGAGCCGAACAAGACCTACTATTGGAGGATCGATGAAGTCAACGAAGCCGAGTCATGGGGCCTTGTTCCGGGTACGGTTTGGAGTTTCACTATCGCCGATTTTATCGTTGTGGATGACTTTGAGCTTTATGACGACAACGCCGATGCCAATCAGGCGATTTTCCAAACCTGGCTCGACGGGTACGGCTACGGCTCGCCGATCAGCGGCCCCTATTTCGAGGGTAACGGCACCGGCTCGTCGGTGGGTTACTGGAAGGCTCCGTTCGCGGAACAAACGATTGTGCACGGCGGCCGGCAGTCGATGCCGCTCGACTACAATAACGTTGACCTCCCCTGGTACTCGCAGGCCGAGCGGATATGGCCAACACCGCAGGATTGGACCGTCGATGACGCAGATACCCTGCAAATGTTCTTTAAAGGCTCGGCAACAAACGGACTCGGTGAGCTGTACATATCGATAGAGGACAGTGCCGGGCAGGCCGTGCTTGTAAGCAATCCCGATCCGAATGCGGTGCGGGCCGTCGAGTGGCGAGAGTGGAGCATTCCGCTGGCCGAGTTGAGCATTGAAGGCGTGGATGTTACTACGGTCAGGAAGATGTCCATAGGCATCGGCGATCCCGCCAATCCACAACCCGATGGTTCCGGCAGGATATTTATCGATGACATTCGCGCGATAAAAACGGAATCAGCCACGTCAATCGAGGTCTCGATAGCCAATATCGGCCCCGGTTGATTCAGCATCCTCCAACTGAGGGACAGTCTCTAAAAGATAATGAGGACGCCGATGATGCTTTAAGATATTTGCATGATGGCGTCCATAGAAATATGTGAAAGGGCTGTGAGTCCCGAACTAATCGGGATTTGCAGCCTTTTTCATTTGCCTGCAAAATAAACCACCGACACCTGCCATCGGCCCTCAAGCTGTCTTGCCTTTGATAAGCGGCAATTCCGTATGTTCGCCGGTTGCTTCATTGATAACGATAAGTTCGCCCATATCCCCACGCTGCAACTGCTCGTTAGCGTTCAAAAGCTCTATTCCATAAACCGTCCCGTCAGGCGCCATATCCACCATAAGCTCGTCGCTCAACCTGATAGTCTCGACTTGAGCTTGTTTTTCCCTGAAGCGGATATAGCCTATGTTATATCGTGGGTCATACGTGAATTTCATAATTCAATCTCCGGGGTAAATTCGCTTAGAAGTATCGAGCGATCACCGTAATAACCAGCCAATCGTCACCCTCGCGAACTGCATAAGCCTCGACTTGTTTCATTTTATAGTATTTGCCTCGCCATTGCTTTTCAAACAAAAAGTTTCTACGAAACCCGGTTCTGCCGAATTTTGCTTTAAATTGCTCTCCTTGCCCCACCGCAGCGGCTATTTCCTGCTCACCGGCACCGCGTTCAGCCATACGTTGGCGAGCGTGTGGGTGATATCGAACCGCCATAATTCTAACTTCCCGTCCTTGAACAACTCCAGATGCCAACCTCTATCTACATTATGCAGGCTTCCATACAATACTACTGTACTAAATTAGAACCAGTCTGTCCAGCCATTTTTGTTTTCTTATGAAACAAATCCGTGCAATCTCTGCAATCCGTGGTCATTCTTGTTGGCAGATTAGACTAAATTTGATAGAATCAATACAAGTGGTGGACAGATGCGATAAGAATCGCCAAGACAGGAGATTACGGAATGCTCAAAATAACCGGGTACATTGAAAAAGATGCCGAGACCGGCCTCTACGTTGCTATCGTTCCGGGAATCCCGGGAGCCCATACACAGGCGGAAACCCTGGATGAGCTTCAAAAGAACCTCAAAGAGGTAGTGGAATTGTGTCTGGAAGAAATGGACCCGGAGGCAAAAGAGCAAATACCTGAATTCGTCGGAATCCAACAGCTTGAGGTGGCGGGGTGAGCAGGCTAAAGCTCGTCAAAGGCGGTTGTTATTTGAAAAGACACGGCAGCTCTTTTGTCATTCCGGGCTTGACCCGGAATCCAGAAAATTTTGACTGGATTCCTGCTTCCGCAGGAATGACAGTAACTCATCCCGGATGCTTTACTCATGAATGTACGCAGTGCGAAAATATCGGATGTTGAGGCGATTAATGCTCTGATTAGTTCTTATGCGGAGCGGGACAGGATGCTGTTTCGCTCGATGGCGGATATTTATGAGAACCTTCAGTGCTTCAGCGTGGCCGAACTTGACGGCGACGTGGTCGGCTGTTGTGCGCTGGAGATTATATGGGCGGACCTGGCCGAAATAAAGTCGTTGGCGGTTGACGGAGCCAAAAAGCAAAAGGGGATCGGCAAGATGCTAGTCACTGCCGCAGTAGAGCAAGCGGCTGCGCTCGGCGTACCGAGAGTCTTTGCGCTTACGCTTGAGCCGGAGTTTTTTGAGAAATCGGGCTTCGAGATAGTTGAGAAAGAGGCGCTGCCGATGAAGGTCTGGAGCGACTGTGCGAGATGCCCCAAGCAGCAGAATTGCGATGAAATAGCAGTAGTGAAGAGCGTATTGCGTGATGCGTGATGCGTATTGCGTAAAAATGAGGGCGCAATGCTATAGATGCAATACACATGAGGTCAGCCGCTGTTCGCCATAGGCTGAGGGCGCATCGAAATTCAAATAACCAGAATGTTTCGAATCTTGCCTGTCGGTAGATAGATTTCTTCATCATTTATCTACGCTTTGATGACATGCCTCTGCCAGGACATCGTGCACCCAGGCATTCAGGCTCTTGTCCGACAGACTTGCACGTGTTGCAACAGTCTTATGCAATTCCGGTTCAATACGTACGATGAACTTTCCTGAATATGGTTTTTCAGGAGATTCACCCCGCTTAGCACAAAAGTCCAAATAGTCGTCTATCGAATCCCGAAAGGCCTTCTTAAGCTGCCGGGTGGTCTTACCCTGAAAGGTAATCACATCTCGCAGGTTGATTACCTCTCCATGAAAGATGTCAGCCTGCTCATCGAACTCGATTTTTCCAATATAGCCCTTGTATTGCATCATGGTTTTATCCTTGCTTCTTTCAAGAACCGCCTTACCGATTTGACAGCGCCCTTGTCTGTTTCACGATGCGGATGAGGTCTGTGAAAGACGGCCCGCACGCCGTTTAAGTATACTCTCACCCGCGAACCCCGCCCCTCAGAAATCTCGGCACCAAGAGCGTCAAACAGCGATTCGATATCAACCCATGTTATGTCAGAGCGTTCGGGTCGCTCAAATATCCTATCCAAGGTTTTCCGATGTTTACGATTCACATTTTAATAGTAGCATATAATGATACTATTTGCAAAGACAAATTTTGAATTTTTAAAGATTTTCTGAAAGAAATGCTAAAATTTACCGGACAACCACTCTGTTTCTTCAACTGTGAAGCGTATCGCATAATAATAAGGACGCAATACGCACGTCGAATTAACCTACTTGCCGTCTCTGGAACAGGGCGATGGCCAACGCGAGTATTCCTGCCGTATAGCACAAGGCGTACGAGGCACTAATTGCAATATACTTCAGCGGGACCTCGCTTCCTTCGTAGATGGCGTCGCTTATCCAGAAGATCTGGAGGTTGGGGATTATGTATCTGCCTATTCTGGCCCACAATTCTTTCTCGGCAAATCTACCGAATGCGTAATCGCTTACCAGGCCCAGCAGGAAAATGCCGATGCAGGCCGAGAGCGTCACGACAATGTTAAACCTTGCCGACAGCGCGATCGCCAGAGCAACGATTATTATGGCGGCTAACAGCAGCAGCACCGAGCCGTAAACATCTACAGTGTTTATGCCGTTTTCGGCCGGGTTGAACTGCCAATGTCGGTCGATGAACGCTAAGAATACTATGGCGAAAGTGGCAAATATGCCAGCCAGAACCATTGCCGTCGAGAGGAACCTCCACTCGTAAGCATAGTTAAAGAATGCACTTAGCAGAAATACCGCGATAACGGCAACACCCGCGGCGCCCAGAACGGTCCAGTCGTGGGTATCGTTGACCGTCTCAAGAACGCCATGCCTGATCGCCATCAGCAGGCCGACTGTGCATATATAATGGGCCAGAACCACCGCTGCGGCCACACCCAGGAACTTGGCGATGATGAATATCGGACGCTGGACGGGCTTGCTCAGGACTGTCGTGATGGTTTTGTTCTCCAGTTCCTTGGCCACGGCGCCGGAAGCCGAGAAAATTGCCACGAACAAGCTGGTCAAAAACAACGTAGATAGGGCTAATTCGCGTAAGAGTTTGTTGTCGTCGCTCATCGTGTACATGGCCACCGACGGGCTGACGAAGAGCAATAACAAAGCGGCAACAATGATTATGCCATATATAGGCTGTCTTAGGGTTTCTATGAAGGTATTTTTTGCTATTGTAAGTAACTTGTTCATAATTCACCACCGCTTAGCGGTATCATTCAGCGAGAAGCCCAAGCCCTGCTCTTAATAATACGAACTGAATTTTTCACAATTGTCCCTATACTAAAATAGCGTTTGTTGCTATAGTACGCAACTTATAACTTTCAAAAGGTTGACACTTGTATGTGCCTGACTACGACGTTTGTGTTTTTTTTGTTCAAACTTCAAGACCGGGATAGAAAATGACAGTATCGTCCAAACGCCCTGTACACATAGCTCTGGTATCCTTGATTCTGAGCGTTATCTTTTTTGGCATTGCCTTTTTCTTAGGCCGATGGAGCGGTTTCCTTGCGATCTCAGCGGTCGGCTGGCTGGTCCTTTCAGTTGCTTTGATCTGGTTTGTTTTGTGCCTGCAGTTCTATCAGCGTGCGTTGGCCGAGCAGGAAAAGCTCGACATGAGCCAATTGACGCAGGATGAAAGAGCTTCCACAATCTTCCAGGCCGGCAACGAACGCGCGACAATGTTCTCCGCAGCCCAGCGACGGCTTGAAATCTTCGAGAAATGGTTCGTTCCCATCTTCTCGGCATTGATCGCCGCCTATCAAATACTGATTGGGCTGTATTTGTTGAAAGCCGCTTTGGCCCCGGTTGCCGACGAGCTGAAGCAGCCGCTGCTGTGTGGTATTTGCATGACAGCGGTGGCGTTTGTCAGCTTCCTGATCTCCCGCTACGCGACGGGCATGTCCGCCCAGTCGGAGTGGAAACCGCTAAAGGCCGGCGGCAGCTCCCTGCTCGGCGTGGCCGTCTTGTGCTTTGTGCTGGCGGTGGCGCTGGCGGTGGCGTATCTTTTCAACGAATTTGCCCCGGTAAAGGTGATTTCTTTTGTCATCCCGGGTCTGCTCGTCATCCTTGGGGTCGAGACGGCCTCGAATCTGGTTTTAGACATATATCGCCCGAGGCTCAAAGGTCTCTACAGCCGAAGCGCATTTGACAGCCGTATTCTGGGCGTCATAAACGAGCCTGGCGGCATATTACGAAGCGCCGCCGACGCCATTGACTATCAGTTCGGCTTCAAAGTCTCGCAAACCTGGTTTTATAAACTGCTCGAACAGGCGATTGTGCCTTTGGTCTTGTTCGGCGCCGCGACGCTCTATCTGTTTAGCTGTGTAGTCGTAGTGGCGCCCGACGAGCAGGCGATAATCGAGCATTTCGGCAACCCGGTGAACAAGGCGGGCGAGGTCAGGCTTGTCGGCCCCGGATTGGCGTTCAAATGGCCCTGGCCGGTCGATATAGCCCGTAAGCATCGCACGAAAATGATTTCTGAAATCAGCGTTGGCTTTGTCCCCAGGGCCGTACCGGAGACCGAGAGAGCCAGGATCGAGCCGCTTTTGTGGGGGCAGTCTCACCACGAAGAAGAATACCACCTGCTCGTAGCGACCGAACAGAGCTCAGGGGCGGTTGAGGGCGCTGCGCCGGTGAGTATCGTCATTGCCGCAGTGCCGGTTCAATATCGAATAAAGGACCTGTATTCTTTTGTTTACAATCATAGCGAGCCTGTGAAGGTGCTCGAATCAATCTGCTATCGAGAACTGACGAAGTTTGCGGCCAGCGCGACGATCGAAGTTGACGACACGGCTGCGATGGAGCGCAGTCTGCTCGGCGCCGGAAGATCCGAAGCCAGAAGAACTCTGACCGAGAGGATTCAAAAGGCCGCCGACGCCGAAGGCGAAGGCCTTGGCCTCGAAATCGTATTTCTCGGCCTGCAGGGCATTCACCCTCCGACGGAGGTTGCCGCCGATTATCAAAAGGTCATCGGCGCCGTTCAAAACAAGCAGGCGATTATCCTCAGGGCCCAGGCGCAGCGCAACGCTACCCTGAGCGCCACGGCAGGCTCGATTCAAGAGGCAAACAGGCTTTATGATCTTGCGCTGAGATACAGGCAGGCCGAAGAGACAGGCTCGGCCGAGGAGATAGACAAGGCCGGCAGGGAGCTGGACAGCGCCTTTGCCCAGGCAAAAGGCGCTATTTTCAACACGCTTAGAGAGGCGCAGAGCTATGCCTTCGAGAAAACCAGACTTGCGCAGGCAACGGGCGAGCGTTTCGCAGGCCAGCTCGAGGCCTACAGGGCTGCCCCGGAGATTTATCTGCATGAGTTGAGATTGGCAATGCTCGAGCAGACCTTGGCCAACATACGCAAATATGTCGTAGTAGCCGACCAAAACGATACACAGGTCACAATAATTGACCTCCAGGAAAAATTGGCGCCCAGCATATATGAAATGGGGGGCATTGAGGAGAGCATTAATCCATGAAAAATATAGCCATCGCAATCTTCATCGTGTTCATCGTCATTACTTTGGGTCTCTATCTGGTCTCATTCCAGGTCAGAGAGACAGAGTCCTGTCTGGTGACGAGATTCGGTGAGGCGGTCCGTCAGATTAGTGAGTCGAGAAGCGTGCCGTATTTCAAATGGCCGTTCCCGATCGAGCAGGTCCATAAGTTTGATTCTCGCATGAGGGTCTTCGCACCGAAACTTGAGGAGACGGCAACGGCCGGAGGCGAGCCGATTATCGTCAACACGTACGTTGTCTGGAGGATTGCCGAGCCGCTGGATTTCTTCAATGCCGTCAAGACCGTCAGGCGGGCCGAAGATGAAGTATTGCTCAGCCGGATTCGCAACACGCAGAAAAGTGTGATTGGCAACCATCATTTTTCTGAATTTATCAATAGCGACACGGCAAGAATCAAGTTCGACCAGATTCAGGACGAGATGTTGACAGACCTGCAGCAGGCCCTTGCGGATGCGGATTACGGCATCGAGATCAAGGCCCTTGGCATAAAGCAGCTCAAGATAAACGAGGAGGTCAGCAAAGAAGTATTCGAACGAATGAAGGCCGAAAGAGAGCGCCGGACCGCTACGATAATCCTGCAGGGAACCGTCGAGGCCAACAGAATCAAGACCGATGCCGAGCTAAAGAGCAGGGAATTGATTGCCGCCGCTGAGGCCAGGGCAAAGATAATTCGGGGTAAAGGCGACGAGGGCGCTGCAAAATACTTTGAAATGCTTGACGCCGATCCCGAACTCGCAATGCTCCTGCGCGACCTCGAGGCGCTGCGGAAAATATTTGCCGACAGGACAACCCTGGTCGTGCCCACCGATGAAAAACCTTTCAACCTGCTCAAGGGAATGCCCAAGGTCAAAGCTGGCGGGGCGAACAAATAGCAGGAACAACTTAGAATCATTCTAATATTATGGTCGAACAAAATAACGAAGACAAAAAAGATTTGAATCCTGAGTCACCGGAAGTATTTGCCGGCGAGGAGCTTGATGCCGCAAGTAAGAGTTTGTCCGAGGCCCTGAGGATTAGCTTCGTAATCCTAAAGGTAATAATGATTGGCCTGATTATCGCTTTCCTGGCCTCGGGATTTGAAAAGGTTGACTCCGACGAGCAGGCGATTGTTCTGCGATTTGGCAAGATTCAGGGAGAAGGCGAACCTCTCGGGCCGGGCGCCCACTGGATACTCCCTTATCCGATAGACGAAATTATCAAGATTCCCGTCGAGCGAAAGGTGAATCTGGCTATCAACTCGTTCTGGTATTTCCAGACACAGGAAGACATGCTGTCCGAGGCAAGGCGTCCAGTTCGCCCCGGCATGGGATTGAGACCTTTGATTGACGGCTATTGCCTGACCCGGAGTGAAGACGGCGCCGAAACGGCCGGCTCTGACGGCAGCGATTACAACATTGTCCACACAAAGTGGCAGCTTACCTATCAGATCGATGATCCCGAACGTTTCTTCACGAGCATTGATGTAAATGAGGTCAAGCCGGGCGACGTCTATTTCAACGTAATAACGGAAAGCGTAACGCCGCTTCTCGAAAATATGTTCGAGGATGCCGTTGTCTCGGCAATGGTTCACTACACAATCGATGAGGCGATTTCCAGCCGGGACAGGATTCCAAAGCACGTAGAAAGACTGTTGCAGGAAAAGCTGGACAAGATAGAAAGCGGCATAAGGGTTGAATCGGTGCAACTGACCAGGAGCGAGCCTCCGCCGCATACCAGAGATGCATTCGAGGCCTCAATTAAGGCCAGTAACACGAGTCAGGGCGAGATCACGAAAGCCAAAACAGACGCAGAAACGATCCTCAACGAAGCCGGCGGACCGGTCGCATTTGCCCTGCTCAAAGACAAGAAATCTATTAGCGAGCTTAGTGAACAGGAACAAGAGCTTCTATGGTCGGATCTGGGCGGCACCGCCCGCAAGAGAATGGCCGACGCCCGCGCTTATCAAACGAGGGTGGTGGAGACCGCCAAAGCCAATGCCGATTATCTTCAGCGCTTGCTGCCGGAGTACAGGCAGCGCCCGGAGCTTGTTGTCCAGAGAATATATCTCGATGCCATGGAGCAAATCTTCACCAACGCCGATGAGATATTTGTCGTCCAGCCTGCCGGCGGCGCCAAGGGCGCCGAGCTTCGAATCCTTTTGAACAGAGACCCGTTGTTAAAGCCAAAGAAGGGCGGGGGGCAGACAACGCCGGCAGATCAATAACCGACATTTAGCTGACGCTGAAATGGAAGGAGATACGAGACACACGAGACAAGATTATGGCCCACCAACATCTACATTTTCATGACGACATCGCCGCCGAACACACTCACGGCAAGCAGATGCGTGTAAGTTTGGCTCTGCTGGGCACACTGGCCGGCGGAATGCTGCTGCTAAGCAGCCTCATCGCCCGGTGGAGTTACTTCTACGGCAGCGGCAGCTTTCAGGCCGAATTCCTGGCGATGCTCGCCGCGATCCTGCTCGGTGTCCCGATAGTGCTGCACGCCCTCAAGAGCCTCCTGCGAAGAGAAATGCACATGGATGAGCTTGTGGCTTTGGCGATACTCGCAGCCTTTGCGACAGGCAAGTATCTCGAAGCCGGCGTGGTCGCGGGATTCATGCTCCTGAGCGAGCTGATTGAGACAAGGACCGCACTTGGCGCTCGGGCCTCCATCGAATCTCTCATACACCTTACGCCCACGAAGGCGAATCTCATCGACAGCGGGGGCAGTGAAAAGGAAGTCAAAGTAAGCAGCCTCAAGCCCGGCGATTGCGTCCGGGTCCGCCCCGGCGATAACATACCGGCAGACGGTGAAGTTGCAAAGGGCCTCAGTTCGGTCAATGAGGCGACAATAACGGGCGAATCCCTGCCCGTCGATAAAGTTCCGGGTATGCAGGTCTTTGCCGGGACGAACAATCTTACCGGCGTGCTCGATATCACCGTGACCAAAGCGGGCAAAGATACGACCCTCGGCAAGGTCCAGTCGCTGATTATACAGGCCGAGCAGACAAAAATACCAATCATGCGGATCATCGACCGCAATGTCAAGTGGTACACGCCGACCGTCCTGATGATCGCCGGGATAGTCTTGTTTTTTACTCGCGATATGGACAGGGCGATTGCCATACTTGTCGTTTCGTGTCCCTGCGCACTGATTTTGGCTACGCCGACCGCTATGGTGGCGGCGATCTCGGCCTCGGCCCGCCTCGGTATCCTGATAAAAAATGTCGCCGACCTCGAAATCGCCGGCAAGATGACAGCGATGGTCTTTGACAAGACGGGGACGTTGACGACCGGCCGGCTGTACGTGACCAAGCTCACGCCAGCCGAAGGAATCGAGCCGGCTGAGCTGTTGACCGAGGCAGCCTCGGCTGAGCAGATGAGCAAGCACCCGGCCGCAAGGGCGCTGCACGAGGTTGCAAAGGAAGCCAACATTTCCCTGCCCGCGACGGACGAATTCGAGGAAACACCGGGCAAGGGGGTAACTGCCGTAGTCGATTCGGCAAGAATCATAGTCGGAAGAGACACTTTCCTGAAAGAGAATAAAATAGATGTAAGCAACGTGGCCGATCCGACATTACACGAGGATCAGGGCTTCAGCACTCTTTACGTGGCGAAAGATTCCAAGTGCATCGGCTGGATCGGCCTGCAGGACAAGACCCGACCGGAAGCGCAGCACGCCGTCAAGGAATTGATTGATATCGGCATCAAAAGAATCACCATGCTGACCGGCGACCGAAGTGAAGTGGCCGGCAGGGTCGCTGCTGAGTTAGCTTGTACCGACTTCAAGGCGCACTGTCTGCCCCAGGACAAGTTGGCGATTGTCGAGCAGATCAAAAAAGACGGCCACACCGTTGTGGTCGTCGGCGACGGCATAAACGATGCGCCGGCCCTGGCGGCAGGGGACCTGGGCATCGCAATGGGCGCCGCCGGCAGCGACGTGGCCATAAATTCCGCCTCTATCGCGCTGATGAGCGATGATTTGAAAAGGCTGCCTTTCCTCGTGCGGCTTTCGCGAAAAACCGGAAAAGTTATTTACCAGAACCTCGGCTTCGGGATAATCTTTATTATTCTCGGTATTGCCGCCGGTGCAGCCGCATGGTTGCCTGCGGCCTACGCTGCCGTTCTGCACTTTGTCGGATCACTGATTGTGGTCTTTAACAGTGCCCGGCTTGTCCGCTACGGAGAGGAACTCGACCACGAACAATAGCAATTTAAAATAGTAGTCTGTAACGCCTGAAGTGACGGGTGTCATTGCGAGCGAAGCGAAGCAATCTCAACCCTAACGGATGAGATTGCCGCGGCCTGCAAAGCAGGCCTCGCAATGACAAGTACGCAAAGCAGATGTTACAGAGTAATAGTTAATTGTAACTCTTAGTACATAATTTTGATTTCTGACATTTAATTTCTTGATTTGCTTATGGAATACGCTGTTGAAACTTTCTCCCTGACGAAGATTTTTTCCGACTGGTGGGGTCGGGCCAAAGTTTATGCCGTGGATGAACTGAATTTGAAGGTTCGGCACAACGAAGTGTTCGGATTCCTGGGACCGAACGGATCGGGCAAGACCACTACTCTGAAAATGCTGCTGGGACTGCTTCATCCTACAAAGGGCAAGGCCCTCGTTCTCGGCGGCAACGGAGCAGACCCAAAGATCAACTCTAAGGTTGGCTTTCTGCCCGAGGAGTCGTATTTATACAGGTATCTCAACGCCCGCGAAACCCTGGATTTCTACGGCAGGTTGTTCGGCCTGCCGCCCAAGCTGCGAAAGATGCGTATCGAGGCGCTGCTCGACATGGTCGGGCTAAAAGCCGTCGCAAACCGGGCCGTCGGGACGTTCTCGAAGGGTATGGCCCGCAGAATCGGCCTTGCCCAGGCGCTTATAAACGACCCCGAGCTGCTGATACTGGATGAGCCGACAACCGGCCTCGATCCCATCGGAACCAGGCAGATAAAGGACCTGATTATCAAATTAGCCGAACGCGGCAAGACAGTTCTGCTTTGCAGCCACCTGCTTGCGGACGTCGAGGATGTGTGCGACAGAATCGCGATTCTCTACGGCGGCAAAATACAGAGTCAGGGCCGGGTCAGAGACCTCCTGCAGCAGACAAACAAAAGACAAATCACGACCGACGCTATAAGCGATACGACCGTCGAGAAGATAAAACAGTTGGTCCGGGACGAAAACGCCGAGTGCGAGGTAACTTCCCCGATGGACAAGCTGGAAACATTTTTCATCAGGACCGTCATGGCCGCTCAGCAGCAGGCCCACCCGACGAGCGGCGCCGTCAGCACGACCAGAATAGGCGATTTCCTCACACAGCCGCCTTCCGTGGAGACCATACTCGATAAACTTGTTGCCGCACCGATGACGCCGGAGGTATCTGCAGAGAGTGCGGCAACCGAAAAGATCGTCGCCGGCGACGTTTCAGAAGCGAGACCCGATGAGCAGTTGCTGAGCAAATTGACCGGGTCGGATGAGCCGGTTGAGCCCGAAACGGCTGTCCGAGACGAAAAGGTTGAAACACAACCCGTTGAGTCGCCAATCCCGCAGCAGGATCAGGTCAGGGATGATGTCCTGGACCAGCTTACCGGCCGATCAGTCGGTCAGGGCGAAGAAGAGAAAGAAACCGATAAAACGCAGGCAGGAGACTCCGGCGATGCGTAGTATCTGGGCTGTCGCTACAAATACCATAAAGCAGGCCCTGCGGATGAAAATAGCCGCGGTTTTCATGGTCCTGCTGATAGTCCTGCTTGCCGTTCTGGGTTTTTCCACTACGGGCGATGAAACGTTGAAGGGCAGGCTGCAAACCTTCGTAAGCTACAGCCTTTCTCTGATGAGCTTTCTGCTCTGCCTGCTGACAATTATCGTCTCGGTTTATACGGTGGCAAGTGATATCGAGCAAAGGCAGATTTATACGGTCATCACCAAGCCGATTCGCCGTTTTCAGTTTCTGTTGGGCAAGCTGCTCGGCGTAATAGTGCTGGACGTGATGCTGTTGGTTCTATTCTCAGCCGTCATATACGCAATCACTATTTACACGCCGCGACTGTACAAGGCCGGTGAGACCGAGCTTGTACAGGCCAATAATGAATTCTTCACCGCGCGAGCGGCGTTGACCGTGCCCGTAGAGGATGTTACCCAGGAGGTGCTGGACAGGTATGAGGAGCTTAAACGAAGGGATGAGCTGCCTGACCAGCTCACGCGTGATGAAATCATTGTCGCACTTACCAAGCGAAAGCAGCTTGCCAGGCGGGCCGCCGATGTGGGCGGGGTAGTGGTCTGGGAATTCGATAATGTCGAACCTCTTGCACGGAGCATGTTCATAAGATTCAAATACGATATATTCCCGAATCCGCCTGACTCGCAGGTCTGGGGCAGATGGTACGCGGGCGATCCTGAGTTCCTGAAATACGGCGAGCAACCCAAAACCCAGGTTTATGACCAACGGCACAAACATGCAGCCCGGACTTTTCATGAAATAGAATTCCCTGCCGACGTGGTCACGGAAGACGGCCGTCTGGCCGTAGCGTTCGGAAACGAACCTTTTAACAGCTCAACAGTGATCTTTCCGCTGGACGGCCTGGAGGTGCTCTACAAAGCCGACAGCTTTGCCGCGAATTTCATAAGGGCCGCCCTTCTGATCCTGTGCCGCCTGATTTTCTTAGCGTGCCTGGGGATATTGGCTTCGAGCTTCTTGTCGTTTCCAGTGGCTACGTTGTTTTGCCTGGTGCTGTTCTTCACGGCGAGTTTCAGCGGCTTTGTCATCGAATCATTCGACTATCTCAGTGAAAGTGTCGGGGTGGTCTATTCTTACACACTAAAGTGGATAATTCGGCTTATGCCGCAGTTCGACAAGTTTAATCCTACGAAGTTTCTGGTGCCCGCGCGGTTATTGAGCTGGTCTATGCTGGCTAAGTGTGCAGGTTATATGGTCTGTGTTAAAGCATTCCTGATATTGCTGATAGCCCTGCTGATCTTCAGTTATCGAGAGATTGCGAGGATTATAGTCTAAATCGGGTCTTTTTTGTCATTACCGAGTATGCGTTTTCGTGACATAATAATCTGTTCCGTCTGTATCGTCCTTGCGGTCGGTCTGTGTATCGCTGCCGGCGTGCAGCTCGATTCGATAAACCGCCAGCGCATGGATATGAACCTGGTGATCGACCGGCCTGAGAACATTCCCCCCTCGCTGGCGTTCGCCACCGTTGCAACCGGGGCTTTTCGCGGGCTTGTCGTCGATGTCCTCTGGATGCGCGCCGACAAGCTCAAAGAGGAAGGCCAGTTCTTCGATGCAAGGCAGCTTGCCGAATGGATAACCATCCTGCAGCCTCGTTTCGCATCCGTCTGGGAGTTTCACGCATGGAACATGGCTTACAATATTTCTGTTGCGATACCTGCAAGTCAGCAGGAGCAGCGATGGCGCTGGGTCAGAAACGGCTACGAGCTGCTCCGCGATGAGGCCATTGGCAAGTTCAGGCTCAAGAACATCACGCTCTACCACGAGATGGCCCGAATATTCCAGCACAAAATGGGCGGCGTTTCAGACGACGTGCACAAGTATTATAAGCTTCAGTTGGCAGCGGCGATGGAACCGCTGCTCACCTCGGAGGACAACCAGCTCGATTGGCGGGACAACAGCTATTTTGAAGCTCTTGCCGAGGCGCCGGTTGGCCTGTCGGGCATTGCCAAAGATCCGAATGTGGCCTCACTGATCAAAGCCCTCAAGTCCGCCGATCCGGCCTTTTCAGATGACGATGACCTGGTGAGCAACTATCTGTCTTTGCGTCAGAACTCCGGCAGGTTTGCGCCCGCCGCCGGCGAGGCCATAGACGATTTCCGCGGCACCGACGCCCTCAAGAAACTCGATATATTCGCCAAAGCCGACCAGTTGCGCAAGGTCTGGAAGCTCGATCCCGCCCTGATGGCCGACTTGAACAGCACCTACGGGCCTGTTGACTTCACCGATCCGAATACGCATTTGCCCCTGGATTGGCGGCATCCCGACAGCCATGCAATCTACTGGGCTGTCAAAGGCCTGCGGATAGCGGCCCAGGAAGAATCGCGCAATATCGAGATGAACGAAACCAACACCGACCGCATCGTCGGCCACAGTCTGCAAAACCTCTTTAGAAACGGCAAGGTATTCATACGCGACGTTTCGCTGGATGTGCCCGCCGAGAATTCCCCGCAGGGAACTCAGAAATTAATGTTCAAGGAGGTTTTCCTGCGGCCCGACCTGAGGATGTTTGACTCGTACGACAGGTCGGTGAGGAAAATTCTCGAAAAATATAAGGACGATAAAGGCACTTATGAATCCATGCGCAACGGCTACCGGAACATGCTGAAAAATGCCGCGTTCTCCTTCTATCAATCAGGGCACAAAACACAGGCGCAAAAGATTTACAACCGGCTGAGACAAGACTACGACCTGCCGGAATTCAAGGTCTCTCTGGACGTTTTTGCGAGGCGTCGTTTCCTGGAAGAACTCGAAAACATCGACATAACCAATGCACGGGAACAGATATCCTTCCTGCTTCGGGAAAGCTACTTTCTGTACGCAATTCGCGACGACGAGGCGGCTTATGGCAGAGAGACAATGGCAAAACAAATTCATGCTTACTACACGGGAAAATATCTGGATGAGAACAGGATTGACCTGCCTGAGTTCGAATTATTAAGATATCTTGCACTTCGCGATTTCCTGGATGACACGCAATTTGTGCCTGATCTGAGACTCGGCCTGCTGGCGCGGATAGAAATCGAAAGACCGGCGCTTGCCGAGCAGTTAAAGCCGTACAAGGAGCAGTTAGAGCAGTTGAAAGCGAAGTTAAGGCAGCAGGAACAGGAATTGATTAAGAGCCTTGAACGATGAACTTCACCAATATGAGTGACTTGAGGCATGGACAACACACTGGCGCGACAACTGACAGACTCACAGAGAAAAGCCGTCTTTCATTTCGAAGGTCCTTTGCTCGTTCTTGCCGGGCCGGGCAGCGGCAAGACCCGTGTTATAACGCATCGAATCGCAGCGCTGATTGACTCAGGGATCAGGCCTTACAACATCTGCGCGATTACCTTCACCAACAAAGCCGCCGAGGAGATGCGCCAAAGGGCGTTTGCTCTCGGGGCTTCGGCCGGGGCGCATATCAGCACTTTTCACTCTTTGTGTGTGAGAGTCCTTCGCCGGTATGCGGACAAAGCGGCACTAAATGCGAACTTCAGCATCTACGACCAGGCCGACCAGGTCAGATGCATCAAGCAAGCGGTAAAGGAGTGTGAGCTTGACGCAACGAATTTCCCGCCTTCCCGGATGCTCGATGCGATTTCCGCTCTCAAGAACAAACTGATAGATGCCGAGTCCTTCAAAACAGAGGCCGACGGTTTTTTTTCAAGGACGTTGGCTAAAGTATATCAGGGATACCAAAACATCCTGAACGAGCGAAACGGCGTCGATTTTGACGATCTGCTGATGAAGACCGCCGTTTTGCTCAGGGATTGTCCCGACGTCTGCGCCGAGCTTGGCAACCGCTTCAAGTTTGTGCTGATCGACGAATATCAGGATACGAATTACGCCCAGTACAAGATCGCAGAGTCCCTCGTTTCGCTGCATAGCAATATTTGTGCAACCGGCGATCCGGACCAGTCGATCTACCGCTGGCGCGGCGCGGATATCCGCAACATAATGGCTTTCGAGAGTGACTGGCCCGACGCCACAGTTGTCAAACTCGAGGAGAATTTTCGCAGCACGGCGAACATTCTCGCGGCTGCCGACAGGTTAATTGCATTCAACCGGAACCGCAAGCAAAAGAAGCTCATCCCGACAAAGCCTGCCGGTGAAAGCGTTGCGCTTACGGCGTTTGAGGACGAGCACGAGGAGGCCGAGGCCGTCGCCCGGCAGATAGAGGAGCTGGCCGGCAAGGGCGCTTCTCTAAACGATATGGCTGTATTCTACCGCGTGAACGCCCAGAGCCGGTCGCTCGAAGAAGCATTGGTCCGCAGCAAAATACCATACCAGGTCGTTCGCGGCGTGGAGTTCTACAGGAGAAAGGAAATCCGAGACCTGCTCGCCTATTTGAAGATACTGGTAAATCCCAGTGATGAAATCGCGCTTCTTCGAATCATCAACATGCCGGCGCGCGGGATCGGAAAGACGACAATTGACAGGGTGCGCGCCTATGCCGAGCGCACCAATGTCAGCCCCTTTGAGGCCGTGACGAGGGCGGAACAGATTGACTCTCTGCCCAACGCGGCGAAGGCAAAGCTCGCGGTCTTCACTAATATGATTGCGCAGTTCGAGAAAGATGCCGCCGGGCGGGTCGCGCCGTTAGCCGAGCGGGTGTTCGACGAGTCGGGGATGGCCGAATCTCTTGCCGCCGCCGGTCCCGACGGTCAGACTGCGATGGAGAATATCAACGAGCTGATCAACAGCGCCGCCGACTATGACAAACAGGCCGAGGAGCCGTCGCTGCTGGATTATCTCCAGCAGATATCGCTCTTTAGCGATGCCGATGCCTATGACACGAACAGCGAGTGTGTCAGGCTGATGACTTTGCACGCCGCCAAGGGGCTTGAATTCGGAAACATTTTCATAGTTGGCGTCGAGGAGGGCTTGTTGCCGCATGAAAGAAGCAATACAGCCGAAAATGAAGAAGAGCTGGAAGAGGAACGCAGACTCTTTTTTGTCGGCATTACCCGCGCGATAGCACGCCTGGGTATAAGTTTCGCCCGGTACCGAACGGTGCGGGGCCAGGGGCTGCGGACGATACCGTCGCAGTTTCTATTCGAGCTTGGCCTGGAGATTACCGAGCAGGCTGAAGATAGCGATTGCTATTATGACGATGACGACCAGGCAGCCGAGAGCGTGCCTGATTTTAGACCGGGCCAGTTGGTTCGGCACGATGCTTTCGGGCTGGGCACGGTCGAGAAGTTTGTTGACCTGGGCGCCAACAGCGTCATATCGGTCAAATTTAACTCTGGACAGACAAAATCGCTGATGCTAAAATTCGCAAACCTTTCAAAAGTAAATATTTAGAGTACCTAATGTTCTGTTGAAAACATCCGGCCTGAGCATGTCATTGCGAGCGAAGCGAAGCAATCTCAAAGACGGCGATGGCGTTTCCTGCTCGTCACGGAGGAGATTGCCACGGCCCTTCGGGCCTCGCAATGACATCATATACTTTTCACACATGCTCTTAGGCCTGTATGCAGGGGATTCCTTTTAAGAAAGGGCAATTTTATGAATCGGCGTGATTTTCTAAAAGCTGCCGGGCTGGGCGCCGCCTCGCTGGCAGCGCCGGTGTCGCTGTCTGCCGCGGCTAAAGACTCCAACGACCGGATCCTCGACGGAATTGATGCCCGCATTGAGAAGCATCGCAAGGGCGACGCCGCATTGAAGCTCGTGGGGCCAAATGGCAAGCCGCTCGCGGGCGGAACAGCAGTCGAGATAGAACAGAAGCGGCACAAGTTTCTGTTCGGATGCAACATTTTCAAGCTGCACAAGTGCAGAACACCGGAGGACAACGCCGCCTACGAGCAGCGCTTCGCCGAACTGCTGAATTTTGCGACGCTGCCATTTTACTGGTGGAGTTACGAAAAGCAAAAAGGCAAGCCAGACGACGAGCGCACCGATCAAATCGTTCGCTGGTGCAAGAGCCGCAACATTACAACCAAGGGCCATCCTCTGGCGTGGAACTACGTGGATCCGGACTGGCTGGCGGACGATCCTGAGGCGGCGATGAAGGCCCAGTTCAAGCGCATTGGAAGGTGCGTCAAGCGATTCAAGAACGATATCGACATTTGGGACGTGGTCAACGAGGCGACGCATTACGACCGGGACCAAATCAAGAAACAGGCGCCGATCCTGACTGAAGCTATCCGAAGGATGGGGGTCGGGCCATTTGTTCGCGAGGCGTTCAGGATGGCCCGCCAGGCCAATCCCAAAGCGACCCTGCTAATCAACGACTACCGAACCGATCCGTCCTATGCCGAGAAAGTGATTTCCGAACTTCTCGACGAGGCCGGTAAACCGCTCTATGACGTGATCGGCATCCAATCGCACATGCACGGCGGCCATTGGTCTGCGCAAAAGGCGCAGGATGTCTGTGACCGCTTCGCCAAGTTCGGCAAACCTCTGCACTTCACGGAAACCACCCTTGTCTCCGGCGAGCAGGGCTGGGACCTGGGCAAGAAACGCCGGGACCCGAATTTCCGCTGGGTCAGCACAGCCGAAGGGGAAAAGCGGCAGGCCAGACAGGTCGCCGAGTTCTACAGCATCCTGTTTTCACATCCTGCCGTCGATGCGATAACTTGGTGGGACTTCACCGATCAAAACGCATGGCAGCGGGCGCCGGCCGGCCTGTTGCGCGATGATATGACGCCCAAGCCCGCTTACGATGAGCTGCACCGCCTCGTCAAAGGTAAGTGGTGGACACGAACGACCGCGAAAGTCGAGGCAGGAGGTCGGGCACGATTCCGCGGCTTCTTCGGGCAATATGAAGTTACCGCCCGGGTGGGCGGCCGCAAGCTGGAGGGCACATTCCGGTTTGACAAGAGCACGCAGGAAACGAAGGAAGTCCAATTGTGGCAAGCTAAAGGCTGAAGCATGGCTTGATCTTGTTTGACAAAAGCACACAAGAAACAATGGAAGTTGCATTAAATGAAAAGCATAGGGGCTGTTGACAAAGGTGAGATTGCTTCGTCGCTTCGCCCCTGAGGGGCAAGCTCCTCGCAATGACAATAAGGAATGTGCGAGTGTCGAAATCGGAAATTAAACTCTACTACAAGAATGTAATGGCGGATGTTATAGGTGACGAGCACGGCATCACCGCGTTGCAGCTCGAGGACCTCGGCGACAGGACCTCGCCGCTCATAGCACGGCTCAACAAAGAACGCAAAGCCGGCAAGACACCGTACAGAGACCTTCCCTACCGAACGGAGACGGCCGGGCGAGTCAAGGAACTTGTCGCAGAAGTCAAAGATGGCTGCGAAATACTGGTTGTGCTCGGCATCGGCGGCTCCGCCCTCGGCAACATCGCCGTGCAGACGGCCCTGAATCCCTACATGTACAATCTTGACGAGTCCCAAAGAGACGGCCCTAAGATGTTTGTCTTCGACAATGTCGATCCGGCACAGTTTGCTTCATTTCTGAATTGGGCCGGGGACAAGCTTGATAAGACTATTTTCAACGTCATAAGCAAGTCGGGACGGACCGCAGAGACTGCAAGCCAACTGATGATAATACGCGAGCTGCTCGGCCCGGATCGTTTTCACAAGCAAGTGGTAGCGACGACGGACACTGAGAAGGGCACTTTACGTGCAATCGCCGATGATGCGGACCTGCAAACTCTTGAGGTTCCGGATGGTGTCGGCGGCAGGTTCACCGTCTTGAGCGCGGTCGGATTATTCAGTGCGGCTATGTGCGGAATCGATATAGATGCCCTGTTGGCCGGCGCCGCCGACATGGACAAGAGGGTGAGTCGGGAAGATTTCGTGGAAAATCCTGCGGCGATCAATGCGGCAATAAATCATCACTTCTACAACCGGGGCAAGAGAAACTCGGTCATTATGCCCTACAGTTACGCCTTGAAAGACATGGCGGACTGGTATCGTCAACTGTGGGCCGAGAGCCTCGGCAAGAAGCTGGATTTGAACGGGCGCGAAGTCCGGGTAGGTCCCACACCCATCAAGGCGCTCGGCACAACCGATCAGCACAGCCAGGTGCAGTTATATCGTGAAGGACCCAACGACAAACTGTTTACATTTTTGCAGGTCGAGGATTTCGACAACGATCGCACCATAGGCCCGGCGCCGGATTGTGCCGCTGAGCTTGAATTTCTCGCCGGCAAAAACCTGAGCACATTGCTTAACGATGAAAAGAGGGCGACCGAATATGCGCTTTTGCATGACGAACGCCCATGCTTGACAGTTCTTTTCGATCAAGTCAATGAATACACGGCAGGGCAGTTCATTTACTTTTTCGAGGTGACGACTTCACTTGTCGGCGCCTTGTTCAATATTAATCCTTACGACCAACCCGCCGTCGAATTAGGCAAGGAAGCCACCTTCGCACTTATGGGCAGAACAGGCGATTACAAGCCTGAATGCAGTTATGAGCAATTTGCAGATAAAATTCGAGCCAAAACGGATGTCGATCAGGGCTATCTGGCTTGACATATTTTGAAGCCGATGTTACGGAATACGGAGTACGAGAATGAACTATGCAGTGATAATGGCAGGGGGGACAGGCAAAAGATTGTGGCCTCTGAGCCGGCAAAAACGTCCGAAGCAGGTTTTGGAACTTCTTGACGGCCAGACGCTCCTTCGGTGCTGTTTCGAGCGACTGAGGCCTGTATTCGACACAAGGAACATAATCGTTCTCACAAACGCCGGCTATGCAGATGTGGTCCGTGAAAACCTTTCGGAGCTGCCTACCAGCAATGTGATTGCCGAGCCGGCCGTGCGCGATACCGCCGGCGCTATCGGGCTGGTCTCAGCGATTCTAAGCAAATATGACCCAGAAGCGGCCATAGCTGTAGTAACCGCCGATCAGATTATAGAGCCGGCAGAGGCGATCCAGAAGGCCCTGACGGATGGCCTGACTTATGTCAACGACAATCCGGACGACATGATTACTTTCGGCATACAGCCGACTTTTGCCAGCACCGGCCTGGGATACATAAAATGCGTGAATGGCGAGAAATATCCGAACTGCCAAAATGAAGTTTACTGCGTTGAAGCATTCAAAGAGAAGCCCGACGAGACGACTGCAAAAGAGTATCTCGATACGGGTCAATACTTCTGGAATTCCGGCATGTTCGTCTGGAAAGCCAGGACGATCCTTGCTAATTTGGCGAGGTTTCTGCCGGCGGCTACCGAGCCGTTAGCCAAGATTCAGGCCGACTGGGACGGCCCGAATCAACAGCAATCGCTCAAGGAATGGTTCGTGAAGCTGCCCAAGATCAGCATCGACTACGCCGTGATGGAAAAGGCCGACAAAGTCAAAGCGATAAAGCTGGATTGTCGCTGGCTGGATATGGGATCGTTCGCCGCCCTTGCCGACATTATCAATTCGGACAAGAACAACAATGTCGTTGTGGCGGGCCAGAGCGAGCTGTTCGATTGCAAGAACAGCATAATAGTCACCGAAGACAAGGGCCATCTGATCGCTGCGATCGGTCTGGAAAACATGGTCGTGGCGCACAGTCCGGATGCCACGCTTGTATGCCACGTTGACCAGACCCACAGGCTGAAGGAGCTGCTCGACATTATACAGCAGCATGGCGGGGAGAAATTCCTATAGTCCCGTTGTGTTTGGTGCGATGCGTGCGCAAATGAGATATTTGGCTATAGATTACGGGACCAGGCGCACCGGCCTGGCGATTTGCGACGCCGGCGAGACTATTGCTTCACCCATGACCACACTACACGGACAAAAGGAGCTTATCAAGAAGATTGCCGCAGTGATCGAGGCCGAGAACGTCGAGGCTGTTGTGCTGGGACTTCCTTTGAATATGACCGGCTCCCAAAGCGCTCAGACAAAGCTTGTCTTGAAGTTTGCCGAGCAGTTGCGAGGTCATCTGCAAATTCCCGTCCACTTGCAGGACGAACGCCTGAGCAGTTTCGGCGCCGAACAAAAGCTGGCCCCGGCCAACCTGACAAAGGGCAAAATGAAGAAACGCCTCGATGCTGTCGCAGCGGCGGAAATCCTTCAGGCGTTTCTCGAAGAAAAGCTGTCCGGCGAGTCTGCGGATACGGATGCTGAATGAGCGATCTGCAGCTCAGCCGCGACCGGATATGTGAAAATGGGTGCTTTAGAGCCGGTTTTACCGCATGCGACGCAAATTCTTTTTATTTACGGCCGAAAAAGACTTGCAAATAAGACATTACAAGGCTAAATTAAATAGTTTAGAATTTTATGGTATTAGATGGTTTGACGAGGGCATAGTAGAAAGGATTTGTCCAAAAGATGTTAACGAAGCAGGATAAAGAGAAAATTATTGACGATTTTGAGACGCACGAGGGCGACACAGGCTCGCCCGAAGTGCAGATTGCACTGTTGACCAACAAGATTAACGACCTCACCGAGCATCTCAAGACTCACCGCAAAGACCACTCATCGAGGCGTGGTTTGTTGAAAATGGTCGGCACCAGATCGGCATTGCTCAAGTACGTCAGAAACCAGGACGTCAAACGTTACCGGGGGATTATATCCCGGCTCGGCTTACGGAAATAAAAAGAGCACGAGAGTATTATTCACTTATTCCGCACGAAAGAGTTTGAGCCGAGACTCATTTGCTGTAGAACCCACCGAGGTAATATATGATAGATTTTTGTAGAATTGAAAGACAGATTGGCGGCAGAACATTGTCCATAGAGACGGGCAAGATCGCCAGACAGGCAGACGGAGCAGTAATGGTCAAGTATGGGGACACCGTTGTTCTCGTCTCTGCGGTGACGGCGCCGCCGCGATTTGACGACATCGATTTTTTCCCGCTCAGCGTCGAGTATCGCGAGAAGCAGAGCGCAGCCGGTAAGTTCCCGGGCGGATTTATCAAGCGAGAGGGAAGACCGAGCACTAAAGAGACCCTGACAGCCAGGCAGATCGACAGGCCCATCCGGCCGCTGTTTCCCGAAGGGTACTTTCAGGAAGTGCAGATCATAGCGAACGTTTTAAGCGCGGATCGTGAAAATGATCCCGACGTCTTGGCAATGATAGGCGCCAGCGCGGCCCTTACAATAAGCAAGATACCGTTTCTCGGGCCTATCGGGGCCTGCCGATTGGGCAGGGTGGACGGCGAGTTTGTGGTCAATCCAACGCATAAGCAGATCACAGACGGCGACCTGAATCTGCTCCTTGGCGGTCGCAAAGAAGCGATGAACATGATTGAGGTCGGCGCGAAGGAGCTGTCGGAAAATGTTATCGCAGATGCTATCGCCGCGGCGCAAAAGACCGTCCGCGAGGTTTGCGAAATGATCGAAGAGATGCGCGAAAAGGTCGGCGTCGAAAAAGAGATTCCTCTTGTCGAAACCGACGAAGAGCTTCAGTCAAAGATTTGTTCGCAGGCATCGGACAAACTGTACGAACTCAAACAGATGCCGGACAAGCAGCAGTGCAGCACCGCAGTGAAGGAGCTGTTCGAGCAGATTACCGAGCAATACTGTGCTGATGAAGGCAGTCCGCAGTCATCGGAATCCGGCGATTCCGGCCACAGCAAAGCGTTGGTCAAGCGAATCCTCGGAAAAATCGAGGGGCAGGTCGTCAAGAAGCTGCTGTTGGAAGGCAAGAGATCCGCAGGGCGAGCGTACGACCAGATACGTCAAATTACGTGTGAAGTTGGTATCTTTCCCAGAACTCACGGCTCGGCGCTATTTACGCGAGGCGAAACGCAGTCGCTGGTGAGCGTGACCCTCGGCACTATCAGAGATGCGCAGATCATCGACGGCCTGTTGGACGAGTACGCTCAGAACTTCACACTGCACTACAATTTCCCGCCGTTCTCAGTTGGCGAAGTGAGACCGGTTCGCGGAGTCGGGCGAAGAGAGATAGGGCACGGCGCTTTGGCTGAAAGAGCACTGCTGGCGGCAAGGCCCGCGGACGGCGAATTCGCTTATACCGTCAGGATCGTTTCGGACATTACCGAATCGAACGGCTCCAGTTCCATGGCTTCTGTTTGCGGCGGCACGTTGGCTCTTCTGGACGCGGGCGTCCCGATGACCAAACCCGTCGGCGGGATATCGATCGGCATGATAAGTGACGGCAACGGCCGGCACGAGCTTCTGACCGATATCGCAGGCGAGGAAGACCACTTCGGCGAAATGGATTTCAAGGTCGCCGGAACGGTTGACGGAATCACCGCGATACAGCTTGATATAAAGGCCGAGGGCCTGGCGCATGACATTATGGTCGAGGCCCTGGGTCGGGCAAAAACCGCACGGCTGGAAATACTGAAAATCATGGCCCAGGCGATTAGCGAGCCAAGACCTGAGCTGAGCATCTATGCGCCGAAGCTGATCAGCATAGAAATTGATCCTGAATTTATCGGCAAGGTCATCGGGCCGGGCGGAAAAATGATAAAAAGCATCCAGGAACAAACCGATACGGCCATTGAAATCGAAGAGGACGGGACTATCTACATCAGTTGTCTCGGCGGCGACGGTCACCTCAAGGCCAGGGAGATCATCAAATCCCTCACCCAACCCCCTGAAGTAGGGCGGATTTATGAGCAGGCAAAAGTCGTCTCGGTGAAGGATTTTGGCGCGTTCGTCGAAATCGTGCCGGGCGTTGAAGGTTTGTGCCATATCAGCGAGTTGAGCGATGGTTACGTCAAGAACGTTGAGGACGTCTGCAAAATGGGTGATCTGATATCGGTAAAGCTCATATTGATTGACGACCAGGGCAGACTGAAACTTTCGCGTAAAGCCGCTCTTGTTGAAACGTCGAAGAAATCAAAGGCAGAGGAAAAATAAGTGCTGCAGTTTGTTGGCGGTTTTGTTGTTGGCTTACTGGCGGTTGCTGTGTTATTTCTGCGTAAATCGGTTGCCGGGACTCACGGGCACAGAGATAATCACCTCGAACAGCTTGAGGAATTGAGCAAGCTGACCGGCGGGCTTGCCCACGAGATCAAGAATCCCCTCTCGACCATAAAGATCAATTTGAAACTTGTCGGCGAGGAACTGGCCGATTCCAGGCAAGCTGAGTCCGGCGGAACGGGGGCAAACAGCCACAGCGGCAGGCTCACAAGAGCGCTGCGGAAAGTAGCTGTTATTGAAAAAGAAGCGGACAGGCTGGAGCAGATTCTCGACGGATTTCTACACTACGTTGGCCGGACTGAATTGCAACCGGCAAACACCGACATCAACGAGCTTCTCAGCGATATGGTTGATTTTTACTCGCCGCAGGCCCAGAGCCACTCAGTTACGATCCGCCAGGGCCTGCACGGCGAGCCGCTTGTTTGCAAAGTCGATGCGGATATGTTAAAACAGGTCATATTGAACCTGTTTATTAACGCCCAGCAGGCAATGAGCAGCGGCGGAGAGTTGATGGTCAGAACAAACCGACAGGATAGGGATGTTATTATTGAGATCAGCGATACCGGCAGCGGTATTCCGTCGGACAAGCTGGAGCATATCTTCGATGCCTACTATTCGTCCCGTCCGCGGGGAAGCGGTTTGGGCCTGCCGACGGCAAAGAAGATTGTGGAGGCACATAACGGTTCTATAACGGTCAATAGTGAGCCTGAGAAAGGCACGTCTTTTACGATAAGATTGCCCGGCCAGGCTCAGTGAGGTATCGATTTGGCGCAAAAAGCAGGCGTAATCCTGGTTGTTGACGATGAGCGTGACCACGCTGACGGGATTGTCGAATCGCTCGAAAAGCTCTGTACGAGGGCCATCGCCGTCTATGATGGCAAAGATGCTCTGGAGATTGTGCGCAGCCGGCAGATTGACGTTGTCGTTACCGACCTGAAATTGGGCGGCGACATTGACGGGTTGGCCATACTCGAAGAAGCGAAGAAACATGACGGCGAAACGGAAGTCATCCTGATAACGGCCCACGCCAGCATCGATACGTGCAAGGAAGCGATTAAACGCGGCGCGTATGATTATCTCGTTAAGCCGATCGATATCGGCCAGCTTCGCACGCTCGTGACGCAGGCGGGCCAGAAGGTTTCTGCCGCACATGCCCGGCTCGCACAAAAGCCTCAGACCGCCAGGGGGGATTTTCACTTCGAGGGCGTAATGGGCAAGAGCCCGGTTATAGAAGGAATTTTCGAAGTTCTCAGGCGGGTCGCCCCGACCAATATATCTGTCCTTATTGAAGGTGAGTCCGGCACGGGCAAGGATCTGTTAGCAAAGGCTATTCACAATAGTTCGCTGCGATGGGACAAGCCGTTCAGGCCGGTAAACTGTGCCGGTCTCAGCGAGACGTTGCTGGAAAGCGAGCTGTTCGGCCACGTCAAAGGCGCCTTCACCGGAGCGGCCAATGACAGGAAAGGGCTGTTCGAGATAGCCGACAAGGGAACACTGTTCCTTGACGAAATCGGTGATATGTCGCCAGGTTCCCAGGCCAAGCTGCTGCGCGTCATCGAGGATGGAATCATCATACCGGTCGGCTCAAACAAGCCAACCGTCGTAGATGTCCGCATCATAAGCGCGACCAACCAGAACCTGCCTGAGCTGATAGACGAGAAGAAATTCAGGCAGGATTTGTACTTTAGAATAAAAGGCGTCAACATTTCCATGCCGGCCCTGCGTGACAGGGTGGAGGACATGCCGGAACTCGTCGAATATTTCCTCAAAGAGGCTGCCGCGGAGGTCGGCTCCAAGGTCGCCGGCATAACAGAAGCAGCGCAGACGGCCCTGGAGAGCTACGACTGGCCCGGCAACATTCGCCAGCTTCGAAACTGCATAAGAACGATGGTTGTCATGTGCGATCGCGACCGGCTCGACGTTCAGGACATTCCGCCGGAGATAACCCAACAACGGCAACTCATTGCCGGCAGCCGCCCGGTTGCGGGCCTGGGGGCGGTATCGCTGGACGAACTCGAAAAGCAGGCAATCGAAGAGACGTTGGCCAAGACAAACGGCAACCGCGAAAAAACGGCAAAAATCTTGGGCATCGGCGAGAGAACACTATACCGGAAGATCAAGGAATACGATTTGTAGTATTGCGTCGTGCGTATTGCGTATATTGTATTGCGCTTCTTCCATCATTGCGAGCACCTGACCTGATTCTCAGGATGTATAGAGAAGAAAGCAGCACACCTGTCATTGCGAAGGAGCGCAGCGACTGCGGCAATCTCAATCCCCACGCCACAAAGAGAAGTCTATTTTCTTAGGAGCAAACTGCAGCAAATCAGTAGTGAGTAGAAACTTGACCGATGAAAAAGAGGCTTCTTTCAGAATGAAGATTGAATGGACTGAACCGGCCCTGCTGGATTTAGATAGCATCCGGGATTATCTATCGTGTAGAAACTGACCGTATTTTAGTCCTTACGATTATACATGGCGCCCGCGATTTAAGTCAGAGAAGAACCAAGCCGTGGGACATTATCTGAATCACGGGGGTACAATTCATTTCTTCTGTGCAGCTTTGACCTTTCTTTCTTGCAGCCATTCGGGCAACTGCTCGTGCCTCACGGCTTCCCACAATCCTTTTTTGCGACTTCGAGCGGCGGCCTCCAGTTGCTTGTACTTGTTGTAGAAACTGTGGCTGAAACGCAGGTCTGCGTAGGCAAATCCTTCGCTGAGAAGAACCTCATTCAGAAATCTTCCGTCGGGCAATTTGACGTAAGCCAGAAGTCTGCCGTACTTGCCTCTGGTGGGGCCCGGCTTATCGAGGTAAACAGTAACCGACTTTTCCAACGCCAACTGTTCGGCGGACCTCGTTGCCCGATCCGCAAAATACATTTCGCCCAATGTCTCACTGTGGGTCTCGGGCGCGTCGATTCCCAAAAGTCTTATTCGAGTGTACTCTGATTGTCCGTCAGGGACATTAACATCCAAAGTATCGCCGTCAATGACATTTACTGCGGCAAAGGTCTTGCCGTGGTATTTTTCGAGGTCACGACTCTTTACCTGCTCTTCGGACGCCGATTCAGGCAGCCAATCCCGTTTGTGAAGACCGCGGTCGAGCCGGACGAGCAACGTTACCGCAAGCAGACACAGGAAGATTATCCCCGTCCTGCGGCGCTTGCTCATGGCAAAAGCAGGTTGGCTTCGTTGCGACCTCATTTGGTTGCAAGCGAACAGTCAATAGAGTTATCAACTGCGTTGCACGGCAGATTTGTCCAGCTCAAATACAACACAAACGGCCTCGAGGGCTTTCTCCGCCTCGTCCTCGTCCACGGCGCAACTGATGCGAATCTCGCTGGTGGTGATAGAGTCGATATTGACCCGAGCTTCCGCCAGCGCGTTGAACATCTTCTCGGCCACGCCGTAATGGCTCCTCATGCCAACGCCGACCACGGAGACCTCGGCGATATCGTCGCGAACGAAAACGCTGTCGCAATTTACCTCGCCTTTGATCTGGTCCACAGCCTCTTTGGCGGCGGCCAAATCGGAAATCTCAATCATAAAGGACAAGTTTGCCTTGTCGGCGCTGATTTCGGTCTGGATGATGTCGTTGACGACGACTTTCGCCTTCGCCAGATGAGCAAATATCCTCGCGGCATTGCCCGGGCTGTTGTCGACGCCAACAAGACCGATCTTGGCCAAATCTCTTTGTATCGTAGCACCTGAAACCACTACACCTTCCATCTGCGGCACCTCATGTGTAATTATTGTCCCCTCTGTATCTTCACCACTGCTTCTGACGTGAATTTCGACGTCGTACTTCTTACCACACTCGATAGCCCGGGGGTGCATAACACTGGCCCCGAAGCTCGCCAGCTCAAGCATTTCGTCGTAACATATCTGATCCAGTTTCACGGCACCCTTGAATACTCTCGGGTCGGCGCTGTAAATCCCGTTAACGTCGGTATATATCTCGCAGCACCTGGCTCCCAAAGTGGCGGCCAGTGCGACTGCTGTCGTGTCCGAGCCGCCCCGGCCGAGCGTAGTAATGTTCTCGTTCTCATCTATGCCCTGAAAGCCCGCCACAATCACGATTTTCCCCTGTGCCAGGTGTTCGTGAATCCGTTCTGCGCCGATGCTCTTGATCCGCGCCTTTGTGTGGACGCTGTCGGTCACCATTCGGATTTGCCCGCCGGTCAGGCTGATGGCTTCGTGCCCCATAGCGTCCAGCGCCATGGCAAAAAGGGAAACCGATTGTTGCTCGCCCGTGCTCAGCAATTGGTCCATCTCTCGCTTGGGCGGATTCGGATTAAGCTCCAATGCATCGGCGACGAGCTGGTCGGTCTGTTTGCCCCGGGCTGAGGCCACCACGACCACCCCGAAACCTCTTTCCGCCGTTTCAATTACTCGCTTAGCGGCCCGGCGAATTTTCTCCGCATCGGCAACCGAAGTACCGCCGAACTTTTGCACCACTATTTCCATAGTTGACCTGTTTAACTGTTTCCTGTCCGTTTCTGCTGAGGACCAAATCCCTGTAAAATTCCTTTATTATATATTTCGGTCTCAACTGTCAAGCTCTTTAGCTCTTTAAGAAATACTCCATCAGTTCAAAACCGTTGTTTATTCTGAATCCGGATTTGGCGGCGTTGGTCTCGCCGAATGTGGTGTGCAGGATCCCGGTGATGTTGTCACCTGCCATAGTGAACGGGACCGCCCCAGCCGAGTGAGCGCCGGTTCGCGTTAGAGTCGGGTGGTCCGGCATGACAAGTATGCGCCAATTTTCATAACTTTGCAGAGCCTCGAACACGGGCCCGACGATACGCTCGTCAATCAGCTCGACGGCCTTCTTCTTCATCTCGGCGTTGCCATTATGAGAGGCCTCATCAGGCGCCTCTACATGGACAAAAACGATGTCGTACTCGCCGAGCGCCTCGATTGCAGCCGAAGCCTTGCCCTCGTAATTCGTGTCGATAAAACCGGTTGCGCCGGGCACATCTATCAAATCAAATCCTATTAGCTTTGCCAGACCTCTGACAAGATCGACGGCGGTGATGGCCGCGCCGCGAATCCCGAATCGCTTTTCAAAACGTTCCATCTGGGCTCTTCTGCCCTGTCCCCAGAGCCAGATAGAACTGACCTGATTCTCTCCGAGGTCCTTTCTGACCTTGTTAATATCGTGTCCGGCGAAAAGTTGCTGGGAGCGTGCCATCAGGTCGATAAGAATGTCGGCGCCTTTACCCCGCGGCAGGAGTTTGTCCATCGCGGCGCCTATGTGGTCGTGAGGCGGATAGGTGTGAACGTCGAAGTCTAAACCCTTGAAAACCAACAAGTGCCTGTAGCTCACGCCCGTATGGAATCGAATCTGCTCGGTTCCAATCGCCTCGTCCAGCTCTTTGATCAGATTGCCGGCCTCGGCAGTCGTGATGTGCCCGGCGCTGTGGTCGGCCATTTTATCGTCGGCGATTGTGACCAGATTGCACCTGAAAACCCAGTCTTCCAGGGCCAGCTTGATGTTGCGGGCGACTGCCTCGATCGGCGCCCGGCCGGAGTAATACCGCCTCGGGTCATAGCCCAACAGGCTCATCTGAGCTACATCGCTGCCTGGCTCCATATCTTCAGGGACCGTCCGAATGAGACCCTGCCTGCCCAGAGTGCTGATCTTATCCATATTCGGCGTCTCGGCGGCTTCAATCACCGTCTTGTCGGCAAATTGTTCGAGCGGCTCGTCTGCCGCACCGTCAGGAATGATTATGGCGTATTTTCTCGTCAATCCTTGTCCTCCGGGATATCTACGATTCTTATGCAGACCGGTTTTGCGCCGATGACGTCGAGTTTCTCCATGTCTTGCAATGCTGCGGCGACGTTCTGCTGCCGGGCGGGATGAGTTGCAATCACAACCGGCACAGTATTGTCCGGGCCCGTATCTTCGTGTTGTATCGCGCCTGAAATGCTCACATCATGGTCGGCAAGCACTCGACTCCACTGGGCAACGACGCCCGCGTGGTCCCTGCACATTATTCTGATGTACGATCTGCTCACAAGATTGTCGATTTTCTCTATCAATGGCGCTGTTTCGCTTCTCGGGCGCAGGTTCGAGTGGCCAAAAGAGGTGGCCGAGTTGCCCAGAGCGACATCAATAATGTCGGCCACAACGGCGCTTGCGGTAGGCATCATCCCGGCGCCTCGACCGTAGAACATGACCTGTCCGACGGCGTCGCCGAAGATGCTGACGGCATTGAATGGGCCCTCTACGCGGGCCAGTGAGCTGTCTGTGGCGATAAAAGAAGGATGCACGCGAAGTGAAATCCTGTTCTGCGAGTCCTTTTGTCCGATTGCCAGTAATTTGAGACAATAGCCCATTTCGCCGCCGTAGCGAATATCGTCCTTCGAGATTCCTTCGATGCCCTCGACAAAAATGTCGTCGAGCGAGATTTCGTATCCGAACGCGATAGAGGCCAGGATTGCCAGTTTGTGGGCGCTGTCGCCGCCGCTGATGTCCAGCGTCGGATCCGCCTCGGCATAGCCTTTTTCCTGCGATTTGGCCAGGGCCTCGGCAAAATCCTGATTCTTCGAGGTCATGTTCGAGAGGATATAGTTGCAGGTCCCGTTGACGATGCCGTAAATAGAAGTGATGTTGTTTGCCGCAAGTCCCGTTCTTATGGCCGAGACGATTGGTATTCCTCCCGCGCAGCTTGCTTCAAAAGCTATGCAGCGATTGTTCTGGTGAGCGGCACGGTAAAGCTCGTTGCCGTGTTCGGCCAGCAGGGCCTTGTTGGCCGTTACGACGTCCTTGCCGGCTTCGAGCATCTTGAGCTGGACTTGTCTTGCCGCATCGGTCCCGCCAATCATCTCTACGCCGATTTGAATTGTATCATCGCTTAATAGTTTGCTCATGTCGTCGGTAAGGAGGCCTTCAGGCAACTTTATCGGACGTGAGGATGTTGTGTCTATGTCAACGACACACGCCAGCTCCAATCTGAGGCCGGTCTTGGCCGCTATCGAATCTGCATCCTCTATTATCAGCTTTGCGACGCCGCTGCCTACGGTGCCGAAACCGGCAAGTCCGATTCTTACTATGCGTTCAGCCATCTGCACATTTTCCTGCTATTATCCCGAAATCCCGTCAATACCTGCGAAAGCAGGAACGGGAGTTCCGATATTCGTTCCCCCGTTCCGGTGGAGGGGGTACCCTTCGAATCAATCGATTCGGGTAAGAATTTAATAGCAACGGCTATGTGCGGTCAAGCAAAAACCTCAGAATCGCAAAGACTAAAATAGTGTTGACTTTGGCATCCTGTCTGTGTTAGAATAGGAAAGGTTGTTAGGTTGAATATTGCGATGAACCGCAAGAAACAGGCTTTGCGGATCACAAGATGCGGAGTCTGTCCGATAACACGGAGCAGGGGCTGCAAGTCGTTAAATTGAAATGACAAGTTGACAGTTCTCTCGCCGTTGAAGGTTGTGTGGATCGCTAACGAAGGCCGTTATGTTAAAAAGTAGATCGGCAAAAGAAACTACCGGACAGGATGTGAGTTTTGGCCGTCAGAAAAACCGACCGAGCTTTGCAGGAAAGTCGAGTGAGCCGGCGGACCGGACTCTTGCATGTCGTTACGAATTGAAATATCACATCACCGAGTCGAAAGCCGAGGCGATAGCACAGTTCATCAAACCCTTTCTGCAACTGGACCGGTACTGCAAGCTGCAGCGAAGCGGCGATTATCCGATCGTGAGCCTGTATTTGGACTCCGGCGACCTGCAACTCTGCCGGGAGAGCCTCCGAGGACATAAGAATCGCTTCAAGCTGCGCATTCGCAGTTACACCGACGAGACGGATTATCCACGGTTTTTCGAGATTAAACGCAGGATCAACACGATCATTATGAAGAGCCGGGCGCGAGTTATGAATTCTGATGTGCCGACTCTGCTGGCAGGATTGCCCCTGCCGCCTCAGAACTATACCGCCGACCTGGAAACGATCAACCAGTTCCAGTTGTATGCCGGCAGCATCAAAGCCAGGCCTGCGGTGCTTGTCCGCTATATGCGCCAGGCATACGAATGCGATTCCGAGAACAGGGTCAGGGTGACTTTTGATCGAAAGCTTGCGTACAGTATCACCAACGCGACCCAAATCAGGCTTGGCGGCAGAGGTTGGCAGCATAATCCTTTTACAACGGGTGGAGTTATTCTGGAGATCAAGTTCACAGATCGCTATCCCGTATGGTTGAGCCAAATGGTTAAATGCTTCAACTTGCGGGCGCGGTCGATATCGAAGTATGCTTCGTCACTCGATGATTCCTGTGTACTAAAATTCTGTGCGCCGCAGTTGGCGCTGTAGTTACTATGGATAGACTTTGGCAAATTCTGGAAGGTGCGTCCCCGACCGCGACACTCTTCACGGCCGAAGCGGTTCTTCTGTCATTACTGCTTGCTTTCGTTCTCGGGCAGGCGATGGCCTGGGTTTACTATTTCACTCACAGCGGCCTGTCTTACTCGCGGTCCTTCGTGCAATCGCTGATCCTTATTACTGTTGTCGTAGCGATGGTCATGGCTGTCATCGGCACAAGCATCATTACCGCAGTTGGCTTGATGGGCGCTTTGGCAATCATACGTTTTCGAAATATTGTCAAAGATACGAGGGACATCGCCTTCATTTTTTGTTCGCTGGTCGTGGGCATGGCGGCAGGCTCTCAGCGATATGCAGTCGCTATTCTCGGAACCGTTATTCTGGGCCTGATAGTCATATATCTGCACTTGGCCGATTTCGGAACGCACCAGCCGCATAACGGTTTCTTGCGCTTCACCTTTACGGGCCATATCGAACCCGACAGCACGATTTTCACTATTCTCAAACGTTTTTGCGGGCAGTTCACCCTGATATCGGCACAAGACAGCGGCTTTGGAACATCCGAGGTCGAGTACGCATATCAACTGATGATACGAAACACGGCAAGAAACCAGCAGATGTTGTCCGATCTGCAGAGCGTCGAGGGCCTTGAGAATATCAGCCTGACAATGCAGGAACGATTGCTGGAGGTTTAGGCTGCGTATGAAAAGGATAGACATTAAAAGTTATCCGTTTCGTTTGCGTCTGCACCTGCTGCCGATCCTTGTGTGGCTGGGAGCGGTGGCCTGTGTGATCGGGCTGTTTTCACGCCGGTCGCAACGTTTTGAAGTCCTTGGGCTCGCCCAGGGCCAGATGCGCCAAATCGCAGCAACTTCTCCGGCCAGACTCGATAGCGTTTCGGTCCGGCTGTTCGAGCAGGTGCAGGAGGGACAGACTCTGGCCGTGCTCAATACAGTGCTCGACGATGAACAACCGCGGCAGCAACTGCAGGCAGAACTAAATACCGTGTTGGCGGAAATAGAACGCCTGACCGCGCAACTGGTGCCTACGCAGGACACTCTCTTTGCGGAAAAAGCAGATCGGGAAACCACCCGAATTAGCGACAGCAGGAGATTCTCGGTTGATGTGGATAACGCAAGGCTCGATATACTGAGGCTGCGCGCCCTCGTTGAGACCGACAAGATTACTCTGGAGGATCTCGCCTGGGACGTAAAAATTACCGAGCAGCTCGTCTCCGAACAGGCCGTGGCGCCTTATGAACTTCAAAAAACAAAGACCCGGCATAATGCGCTGGCGAAGAAGATCGAGGAAAACGAGCACTTGTTGAAACAGGCCCGGGCTACTTTGGAACAAGCCTTGCGTCGAAGCGAGCAGTATGGCCAAAGCCAGCCCCATCACCCATCGGTCGAAGGTGCGCTTGACGTGGTGCGAAAAGCGATAAAGGTCCAGGAAGAGCGGATGAACGAAGTGCTGACGCAGATCGAATCATTGGACCGGCGTGAAGCATTGGAGCTGAAGGCCCCGTTTGGCGGCGTCGTAAGTCAAATCCTGCATCACCAGACAGAGGTTGTGCTGGCCGGCGAGCCGATAATGACCGTCTCGGAGGGCGAGGTCACCGAGATCATCGCTTACGCAAGCGAGAGCCAGATGAGCCTGATTAAAGAGGGGATGGCTGTCGAGCTTATAAAAGGCAGCGAGCCGGCAAAGACACAGATCGAGCGTTCCGAGGTGACATACGTTGGGCCGGTCGTCGAGCCAATGCCGGCGCAGTTGTGGCTCAATCCGAATGTGCCGCAGTGGGGAAGGCCCTTTCTGATTAAGGCCCCCGCGCAAATGAAACTGACAATAGGTGAGAAAGTCGGAATACGCACGCAGTAGATGCCAGAGATATGATTTGCAATTGCTCTACCAGGCAAGTGGCTTGTTTAGTCATGCTAAGTGTGGCGGGTTTGTACAGTATGACCGGCTGCGCCGACCGCAACTACAAACGGGAAGCCGACGAGCAGGCCTACGGCATCATCGATCAGAAATGGAACGAGGATTTTGGCGCGAAAGCTAACTACAAGGTCAGCGATGTCGCGCCGTCGCCAAATGACATTCAAATCGCCAAGGATGTCGCCATACCGGACGTGCTGACCCTGCCGCAGGCAGTCGCACTGGCGACGGCACACAATCGCGAGTATCAGAGCCGGCGAGAGGAGCTTTTTATCAGGGCGTTGGATCTGCGGCTTACCCGGCACGAATTTGAGACTCAATTCTTCGGCGGTTTCAGCGGCGGCTACAACGCAGATCGCAACGATGAGGCGGTAGGCGCCGAGGCTAATATAGGTTTCAGGCGATTGCTCGCCGGGGGGACCAGAATCAGCACCGAAATTGCCGGCGCCTGGGTCGAAATACTCACCGGCAACCTGAGGAGCGGGCTGGCTTCGATCCTGAGCACAACCATTACACAGCCGCTCCTTCGCGGCAGCGAACGCAAAATCGTGGTGGAAAACCTCACCCAGGCCGAGCGTGACACGCTCTATCAGGTGCGTTCCTTCAATCGGTTTCGCAAGACTTTTGTGGTATCCGTTATCGCCCAGTATTACAAGGTCCTGCAGCGGCGTGAAGAAGCGAAGAATGCGCGAACGAATTATATCACTCTGGCCTGGGTCTCTGAGCGTGTCGAGAAATTAGCCAACGCCGGTTGGGTGCCCCTGCTCGAGCTTGATGAGGCCAGGCAGAAAAAGCTGCAAGCTTCCAACATATATTCTCAGGCCCAAAAGAAGTATCAACAGGCGCTTGACGAGTTCAAGATAACTCTGAGCTTACCCACTGCGAAGGAACTGCAATTGGATGAAAAAGAATTCGAAGCTCTCAGGGCGGCGGGAATGAGCGAGCCTGATTTTTCGCAGGAGCAGGTCACCGAAGCTGCATTAGTGACGCGTCTCGATCTGGCTAATGGTGCCGACGCTGTCATCGATGCCCAGCGAAAAGTCTTTGTTGCCACAGACAGCCTTCGAGCCGATGCAAGCCTGATCGGCACCGTCGGGGCTATTTCGGCAAGACGGGGCAATCGGCAGACTTTGGGATGGTTCAGAGAAGAATACGGCGTCGGTCTGGAGCTTGACCTGCCCTTGGACAGGGTGCCGGAACAGAATGTTTATCGCAAGTCCCTGATAATGCTAAACCAGCGACAGCGAGAGTACGAGCAAGCCTCCGACGTAGTGACTCTGGAAGTGCGCCAGGCCCATCGGGATTTGAGCGAAGCAGCCGAGCGTTATAAAGTGCTCTCGGAAGCTCTCGAATTAGCTCAGCAGCGGTTCAACCGTACTTTTCTGCTGCTTCAGTACGGCAAGGCGAGCAGTCGTCGGGTGCTCCAGGCCCAGGGCGATTTGTTTGACGCTCAGAACGACGCAGCGCAGGCTCTGGTGGATTACACCCTGGCAACGTTGAATTTCTATCGCGACACAGGCGTGCTCCGCGTACGCCCCGACGGAATGTGGGAGCTTTAGATTCCAGCCAATGCCCCAATGATTGTCATTCCTGCGAAACCTGTCCTGAGCAAAGCCGAAGGAGCAGGAATCCAGAATCGAAGCGACCTGTTCTTAGGTGAGTACGCCCCGATACTCCACCAATCATAGCTTGGATAATACGATAAATTTTAGTGGATTTTACCTCGCATTTATTCTACGGTATGGCAAAAGATTGTTTTCTACCTCAATCAGGAGCCTAAAGATTTGATGTGTTCTAATAAGGGACTATACAGATTTAGTGAAATCGAGAAGAAATGGCAGCGTTTCTGGCAAGAGTCCAAGGTATTCAAGGCGAAAGACTGCGATGATTCCAGGCCCAAGTATTATGTGCTGGACATGTTTCCCTATCCGAGCGGCCAGGGTCTGCACGTGGGCCATCCGGAAGGTTATACCGCCAGCGACATAGTCGCCCGATACAAGAGAATGAAAGGCTTCAACGTCCTGCATCCTTTCGGCTGGGACGCTTTCGGCCTTCCCGCCGAGCAACATGCCATTCAGACCGGCACCGCGCCCGAGGCTACAACCCAAAAGAACATCGACAATATGCGCCGGCAGACCAAGTCCCTGGGTTTTAGCTACGATTGGGACAGGGAAGTCGCCACGACCGACCCGGGTTACTATAAATGGACGCAGTGGATTTTCCTGAAGCTCTTTAACAGCTACTTCGACGACGCCGATCAGAAAGCCAAACCGATTGAAGAGTTACACATTCCTGCCGGTCTAAGCGGCGACGAAAAACAGAAGTATATAGACAACCAGCGCCTGGCTTATGAGGCGGAAGTTCCTGTCAACTGGTGTCCGGAGCTGGGGACGGTCCTGGCTAATGAAGAAGTGATAGGGGGGCTGAGCGAGCGTGGGGGCCATCCGGTAATCAGAAAGCCGATGCGGCAGTGGATGCTCAGGATCACTAAATATGCCGAAAAGCTCCTGGACGATCTGGCCGAGGTGGACTGGCCGTACTCGATAAAGAAATTGCAGACGGACTGGATCGGCAAAAGCGTCGGGGCCGACGTCGATTTCGCTGTCGATGGTTTCGACGAGACCATTCGCGTATTCACGACCCGTCCCGACACCCTGTTCGGCGCGACCTATATGGTGATGGCGCCCGAGCATCCACTCGTAGATAAGATTGCCGCCGACGACAGAAGGGAGGCTGTTCAAAAATACCGTGACGAGGCGTCGCGCAAAAGCGATCTGGACAGGACCGACCTGGCGAAAGAGAAGACCGGCGAACCCATAGGTGCTTTCGCGATCAATCCCGTCAACGGCGAGAATATCCCGATATGGATAAGCGACTACGTGCTGATAAGCTATGGGACCGGCGTGATCATGGCGGTGCCGGCGCATGACGAGCGTGACTTCGAGTTCGCCACGAAATTCAATTTGCCGATCATTCCTGTTGTCGAGCCTCTGGATAGCGAACAGGCCGAATCGGTCAGGCAGGGTACGCTGTGTTTTGTCGGCGACGGCAGGGCGATCAACAGCGGGCAATTTGACGGCTTGAGCACGGCCGAGTTCAAGGAGCAAATCGCTAACTGGCTCGAACAGAAAGGATTGGGAAAGAAAGCCGTCAACTACAAGCTGCGCGACTGGCTCTTTAGCAGGCAGCGTTACTGGGGTGAGCCGTTTCCGATTCTGCACACCGAAGACGGCCGCGTCATTGCGCTTTTGGAAGAAGATTTGCCGCTGAAGCTGCCGGCGGTCGAAAACTACAAACCCTCCGGAACGGGTGAGCCGCCGTTAGCCAATGCCGATGATTGGGTCGATGTAACGCTCGGCGACGGATCGAAAGCCAGACGCGAGACCGACACAATGCCTCAATGGGCCGGCAGTTGCTGGTATTATCTGCGGTATCTTGACCCTGATAACGACAAGTGCGGCTGGGATCCGGAGAAGGAAAAATACTGGATGGGCGACATCGGGGTAGATCTGTATATCGGCGGCGCCGAGCACGCGGTGCTGCACCTGTTGTATTCACGCTTCTGGCACAAACTCCTCTACGACTTAGGCTACGTCAGCACGAAAGAGCCTTTCAAGAAGCTCATCAACCAGGGAATGATTTTAGGCGAGGACGGCCAGAAGATGAGCAAGTCTCGCGGCAACGTGGTCAATCCCGACCAGGTCATCGCCAGTCACGGGGCCGATTCGATGCGGCTGTACGAGATGTTCATGGGGCCCCTGGAGGCGGTCAAGCCCTGGAACATGCAGGGAGTCGAAGGTGTACATCGGTTCCTGCAAAAGCTCTGGAAGCTGGTCGTCGAGAAGAATACCGGACAGCTTGACGAGGTAGTGAAGGAAGTCGAGGCGGATGAGGCGACGCTCAGGCTGCTGAATCAGACGATCAAAAAAGTCGGCGACGATATCGAAAGCTTCGGCTTCAATACGGCAATAAGTGCGATGATGATTTTCGTCAACCATCTCGTCAAACAGACGGTCGTACCCAAATCGGCTGTTGAGAAGCTCGTTCTGATACTTGCGCCGTTTGCGCCTCATATCGCCGAGGAGCTCTGGGAGAAACTGGGCCACGCCGAGAGCCTCGCTTATGAGAGCTGGCCCGAATACGACAAAGAGCTTGTAAAGGAGAAAGAAATCGAGCTGGCGGTGCAAGTGAACGGCAAGGTGAAGGACAGGATAGTCGTCGCGGCCGATGCAGATGTAAAGTGGATAGAGGAGGAAGCTCAAAAATTGGAAAAGGTGAAAGCCGCCATGGGCGGCAAACCGGCCAGGAAGATTATCGTTGTCAAGCCAAGAATAGTCAGCATCACCACCTGACCTTTTTCTCTTACGTTGATGAGTGTAGAAATTGAAGCAAAGCTGAAAGTAGATTCCTTGCCGGAAATCGAGCGCAAGCTGGATGAAGCCGGCGCTGAATTCATGGCAGAGCAGCAGCAAACTGATTACCATTTTGATGACGCCGGCGCGACTCTGACTACGAGTGACAGGTGTCTTCGATTGCGCCGACAGATGGTTGCCGGTAGCGAAGAGCACTTTCTCACTTACAAGGGCCCCAAAGAAAAGAGCAGCTTCAAAAAAAGAGTGGAGATCGAGACCGGGATTGACGATGCCGATTCGATGCGCAAGCTGCTCTCGGCATTGGGGTACGAAGAGACATTGGTGGTGGAGAAGAAACGTCGCCTTTGGCGGCTTGGCGGCTGCGAGGTCGCGTTGGATCGGTTGCCGCTGTTGGGTGATTTTGTTGAAATAGAAGGGCCGAATGATGAAGAAATCGCCAACGTGCAGAATCGTCTCGGATTGGAAACCTTGCCTCACATCCCGAAGAGTTACGCCCATTTAATGAAGGAAGAACAACGCAAAACATGAGACCGGACGACGGCTATATCGCATATATTGTAAACCCCAAGGCGGGTGCTAGCAGCAGCAAACTGACGGGACGCCGGTTTGAACAGTACCTCGTCAAGAAGGGATTCGGAGTCAAGGTCAGCATAACGAAGTCATTGGAGCACGCCTGCGAGCTGGCTACCAATGCCGGAATTGACTATGATTGTGCGCTGGTCGTTGCCGTCGGGGGCGACGGCACAATCAGAGAAGTCGCGCACGGCCTGGAAGGCAGCGACAAGCCGCTGCTGATAGTGCCTCACGGAACGGAAAACCTGCTGGCCAATGAATTGGGTTTTGACGAAACACTCAAAACGCTCATAAGAACGTTCGAGGCCGAGTATGTCCGACCTCTGGACCTTGGGCAGGCGAACGGCAAGTGTTTCACTTCTATTGCAGGTTTCGGCTTCGATGGCGCCGTCGTCAAGTGGGTCAGTGAGCAGAGAGACGGACATATTCATCATTTCGATTACTTCTGGCCGATATGGCGAACGTTCTGGAGCTACAGATTTGATCCTATGAGAGTCGAGGTCGACGGCGAAGAGATCTTTGACGGTCCCGGCCTGGTCTTTGTCGGAAATATTTCTCGATACGCGGTAGGCCTGCAGATATTGCACTACGCGGATTTCGGCGACGGCCTGCTGGACGTGTGCATTTACAAATGCGCATCTCAGCTTCACTTAGCCAAGCACTCGCTGATGACTATCTTCAAGCGCCATGCCGATTGCGGCGACGTAATCTATCGCCAGGGCAAGAACATTGCCGTCAGTTCCGACGTGGCCGGCATACAGACGGAAATTGACGGCGACCCTGGCCCGGCATTGCCGGTAAAGATCAACGTAATACGCCATGCGGTAAACTGCATAGTCCCGGAAGGCGCCAAGCCGGCAGGCATAAGAACGAGAATTATCAGGGCAATAGGGTAAGAATACATTTGAGTCTCCGGACAGGCAATTGCCGGGCAGAGACCGGGAGCACACACCAGAATTCTCGATTTAAGGTATTAGCAGAATGAATTTCAAAATTGGCGGCGTCGAAATCGGTTTGGAAGCTCCCCTGTTCGTAATGGCAGGGCCTTGTGTGATTGAAAGCAAAGCCTGCTGTTTGGATATTGCCGGCAAACTGCTCGCCATTGGCCGAAGGACCGACACGCCGATCATTTTCAAAGCCAGCTTTGACAAGGCAAATCGCTCCAGCCTGCATAGCTTTCGAGGGCCCGGTATAGACAAGGGCCTGGAGATTCTTGCGGCGGTTCGTCAGGATACCGGCTTGCCTGTAATGACTGACGTACACGAACCTGCCCAGGCCGCTTTGGCCGCGGAGGTTGTCGATTGTCTGCAGGTACCCGCTTTTCTGTGCAGGCAGACCGATTTACTTTGTGCATGTGCTCGAACAGGCAAGCCCGTCAACGTCAAGAAGGGCCAGTTTCTATCGCCCGTAGAGATGCAAAACGTCGTCGAGAAGATTCGCGCCTCCGGCAACGAAAAAATAGCCCTTACAGAGCGCGGGACGTTTTTCGGATATAATCGGTTAGTCAGCGACATGACTGCCATTGAGATTATGAAAAGGCTCGGCTGCCCGGTCATATTTGACGCCACGCACAGCACCCAGCAGCCCGGAGGGCTCGGCGACGCCAGCGCGGGCCGACGCGAAATGGCGCCGATACTTGCCAAAGCGGCGGTCGCGGCCGGCGCAGACGGTCTTTTCATTGAGGTCCATACCGATCCTGAGAAGTCAAAATCGGATGCCGCCTGTATAATGCCGTTAGACTGGCTGGAAGAATTGCTGACAGTCTGCAAAAGAATATTCAGCGCTGTGCGGGGGTGAGAAGATGACTGCCGAGAGAAAATACTTGTACGGCCCCGTGCCCTCGCGCAGGCTGGGATTAAGCTACGGCGTCGATATCGTGCCGCTCAAAATTTGCACGCTGGATTGCGTCTATTGCCAGCTCGGAAGAAGCATCCGGAAAACCGTTGAGAGAAAGGAGTACGTGCCTGTCGAGCCGGTTTTAGCCGAACTGAGCGAAGCACTGACAGATGGTTCGGAAGCGGACTTTATCACGATAGCCGGCTCCGGGGAACCTACCTTGAACTCGCGGCTTGGCGAACTCATAGACGGCATAAAGCATCTCACCGATATTCCCGTGGCAATATTAACCAACGGGACTCTGCTGTACAGGCAGGATGTCCGAGCCGATTGTGCAAAGGTGGACGTGGCGCTGCCTTCGCTTGACGCCGGCGATGAGCAGACATTTAAGAAAATCGACCGCCCACACCCAACGATTAGTATTGAAACGGTGATTTCTGGATTGTGTTCGTTTCGGCAGGAATTCGCCGGGCAGATATGGCTCGAGGTTTTTTTCGTCGATTCTATAAATACCGGGCCGGAACAAATTGCCAAAATAAAAGATGCGATAAGGCGCATTCGTCCCGACAAAGTCCAGCTCAACACCGCAATCCGGCCGACCGCCGAGTCGAACGTTGTGAAGCTCGATGCCGGGAAGTTGCACGATATAGCGAAACAGTTGGGCCCGGAGTGTGAGGTTGTTGCCGATTTCTCGACAGAGCCAAGCGACGAGGATGCTTTGGGACTGAATTGCGCGACGCGCAGCAAAACACAGACCCTCTTATCAATGCTAAAACGCAGGCCCTGCTCGCTGTGTGATCTGTGCACAGGCCTGGCCATAAGCGAAACCGAAGTGTTGCGGCACATCAGCGAGCTTGAGCAGGGCGGGCTGATTTCATCCGAACGGAAGGGCGGAAAAGTTTTTTTCAAAGCTTTGTCCTGAGAATGCGCATAGCCGCTGAGCGGTTGTTGAACACTACATTTCTTCAAAATATCCTCTAAATTCGCGCGTATTGACCCTCAATTTGTAAAGCTGGGAGTCTTATTGGCCGATAAAAGCGTTGTAGCGTTTTTCAAAGCACTGATTTTATCGCGCTTGCTGAAGAAAAACTGAGATTTCTACTTCAGTAAGCCGATTTTAGGCCGATAAGGAAATATAGTCGCCCACGGGAAGTACGCTGCAGAGCATTACTTGCCGATATGTTTTGTCGGATTGCAATGGGAAGAATGAAGCGACAACTGATTCTGAACAAGGGAACACAGAAGTTTGTTTTTCGCTACGAGAACGGCAATGAGGATGAGCTTCTCGATGCCCTGATTGATCAGGCCAAGGATAGACACACGGATTTTGATTGGTTTGATGCCGCCGTACTGAGTTTCAAGCTGACGCAGTCGCTTATGGGCCAGGCCGACGAACTATTGAGTGAAAATACGGATGTTCAGGTTCACACAAATTAGCCCGGGGGCGGCAGCCGTAAAGCAAACGAGTGCTATTGTGATTAGAAGGTGAAGGAAACCTGTGAAATGATTAAACAAACAGATAGACACATTATGGAAGAAAGTACGATCATCCCGAAGTTCCTGGATTACCTGAAATATGAAAGGCGATTCTCGGAACACACGGCCAAGTGCTACGGCGCGGATTTGTCGCAGTTTGGTGAGTTTCTCAAAGGTGGATCTGACGCCGGCGGGCGGCATGACGAGCCGATTCCGCCGGACCATCACGAAGGTGGATCGCAGCAGGCAGTAGCCGTGGCGACAAAGGTGCAGGTTGAGGTTGACCAGTTGCTGCTTTCGGTGCAGACGGACTCGATCAGGACTTACCTGACCTTTCTGAATGAAAAACAGTACTCGAAGGCCACCATAGCCCGCAAGCTCGCAACGCTTCGCAGCTTCTATAAATTCCTCGTCAAGAGGGAACACGTTGCCTCGAATCCGGTTGTCTCGATCAGAACGCCGAAGCAGGAGAAGAAGCTGCCTCGATTCCTTGAGTTCGAAGAAGTAAAACAGCTGCTCGATACGCCCCCGATGAATACATGGCTGGGCGCAAGAGACAGAGCCATCCTGGAGACACTCTACAGCACGGGAATCAGAGTCAGTGAGCTGGTCGCCCTGAACATGGACGACATTGACTTCCTTGGTGAGGTGGTGCACGTCAGAGGCAAAGGCAAGAAGGAGAGAATCGCCCCCATCGGCTCGTCCGCTCTGCAGGTCATACAGCACTACATGGAATACAGAAACAAACGGGCCCAAAGCAACGGCAATTTTGATGCAAGAGTCCTGTTCGTTAACAAGCACGGGCGGCGACTCAGCACTCGCAGTGTTCGCCGTAAGATGGACAAGTATCTAAAAATGGCCGGCCTGGATCCGGCGATCAGCCCCCATACGTTGCGGCACAGCTTTGCGACTCACATGCTAAACAACGGCGCCGATTTGAGAAGCGTCCAGGAGCTGCTGGGCCATCAGTCGCTGTCCACAACGCAGGTGTACACGCATTTGAGCACTACCCGGATCAAAGAGGTGTACGACGGCGCCCATCCGCGAAATAATGGGCATGACGACGACTAAGTGTAAAATCCCCAATGAAAAGATTGTATTGTGAAAACCTTCGGAATCCGTGCGGAGGTTTTCTTTTTGCGCAAATTCATTCCGGCTGCGCAAGCGTAAACTCGGACGAGAGACGCATGCCGTTCGGACACATACATGTTACTTGCAGTATATGGCTGCGCTCGCGCGATTGCTCGACGGTCAGAGTGAACTCGTATGCCCGCAGGAAATCGCGCCAGTATTCATTGTTCTTGAGCGGATCGTTCAGGTCGAGATGAGGCCATATCTTGATTCTTTTTCCCTTTGGCTCAGACGATCGCGGCACCTGCTGATACAGCTCGAAACGAAACCTGGCGGGCGACTTTACGTGTGAACCGGATGAGTCGAGCAGAGACACGTACAAACGTATTTCTGATTGCCGGGCGTCGCCAAGACCAACGTATTCGGTTAGCGGCATAATGTCAACCTTCACAGGAGCAAAGCGGGCATAGGAAGCGACGGTGTTGGGATCGTTATCAATCGCAGTCGAAGACCCACCGGACATCTGGCAGCCGGCATTGGCAAACAGGCAAACGAACGCAAGCCCTGAAAATATCACACACATTGATCTGATGCTAACTTTCATTTGTCGATAACTCGCTGAATCTAATAGAAATCACAATTAACATACGGCAGCCGAACGCCGGCGCCTACAGATCCTCGTCGAGCAGATGGCCGAGGCGACATTTCTTCGTTCTCAAATAATCAATGTTGTGCTCGCCGGGTTCGGCCCTCAGCGGTATCTGCTCGACAACCGTTATGCCGTAAACCTCGAGCCTGCTGATCTTCTTCGGATTGTTCGTGAGAATGCGGATTTTCCGCAGTCCCAGATCGCGACAGATTTGTGCGCCAACTCCATAATCGCGTTTGTCGGCGCTGAAGCCCAACTTGAGGTTTGCCTCGACCGTATCAAGGCCCTGCTCCTGCAGTTTATAAGCTCGCAGTTTGTTCGTCAGGCCGATGCCTCTGCCTTCCTGCCGCAGGTAAATCAGAGCGCCATCGCCGGCCTGTTCGATCATTTTCATCGCGGTCACCAACTGGTAACCACACTCACATCGCTGCGAATGGAACAAATCACCGGTCATACATTCCGAATGAACTCGGACCAATACAGGCTCGTCGTGTTCAATCGGCTTGTCGTTGTCATCAAGCCGGCCTATACTACCCTTGCACAGGGCCAGATGCGGCTCGGCGGATGTAATACTCTCGTAGCCGATCAGCGAGAATTCGCCGTAGTCGGTGGGCAGATGAACGCGATCGAGACGTTTGATCTGGCTCTCACGCTGCAAGCGATATTCTATCAGCTTTGCTATCGAGGCAATCTTGAGATCATGTTTTTCGCAAAAGGTCAACAGTTCCGGCACGCGCGCCATCGAGCCGTCTTCACTCATGACCTCGCAGATAACACCTGCCGGCTTCATGTCCGCCGCACGCATCAGATCAATCGCACCTTCGGTCTGCCCCGCTCGCACGAGCACACCTCCCTCGCGGGCGCGGAGGGGAAATACGTGGCCCGGACGGACAAGATTGCCCGGACTGGAATCGTCGGCAATTGCGGCGTGGATCGTTCGTGCCCTGTCGGCAGCACTGATACCCGTGCTCACGCCTTCGGCGGCATCTATACTGACGGTGAACGCGGTTCCGAACGCTGCCGTGTTGTCCGACGTCTGCTGATACAGGCCAAGCAAGTCGCATTTCTCAGGCGTCAGCGGAAGGCAAATAAGCCCTCTGCCGAATCTGGCCATGAAGTTAATGATCTCAGGGGTCACTTTTTCGGCGGCGCATACAAGGTCTCCCTCGTTCTCGCGGTCCTCATCATCGACAAGAACGATCATTTTGCCGCGGCGTAGTTCCTCGACAACTTCCTCAATATCACTGAATTGTACTGCCACCTGCTTGTCCTCAGCAACAAACGTAAAATTACAACCGATCAAAAGGTTTCTTTAGTAGCTACCCTTAATCCGGGGTCTTGTTCGCCAGGTTCTGTTCATATTGCTCAATATAGCGACTTCCGGCCCTTATGTAAATAAGAGTTGCCAAAATAGCAGTGCCCGCAGCCGACCACCAGAGACTGCGCAAAAGCCAAAGCCAAATCCAGCCCGGCAGCACGCTGGAAGCCTCCGGGGCAATCAGAATTCCAGCTACCATCGACAGCTGCAAAGCGGTGGCAAGCTTACCGACGAACACCGGGGCGATGTGTATCTGTGACGTGATTAGATAGACGATCACGAAACCGATCAGTAAGAAGAGATCTTTGCCGATTATCAAAACCACAACCGTCGGCGGAAGCAGGAAAACCTCGACGTGCGCCCGTTCCGAGGCCAACAGCAGACACGCACATGTCATTAGCAATTTGTCCGCAATCGGATCCAGAAACGCGCCAAGTTTCGTAATCTGATTCTTCCTGCGAGCAAGGTAGCCGTCAATCCCGTCGCTGACCGCCATGAGCAAAAAGAGCAGAATCGCCGCATAACGCATCGCGTTGCGTCCGCTATCGCCAAGAACTGGATCATTGATTTTCAACATGAAGCTGACAAATGGGATTATCAGCAATATCCGAAAGATAGTTATCCGATTGGCCCAGTTCAGCGTCATCTTCTTCGATTCATATTGAGAACAACTGGTTCTCTTCTTTTTCGTTCCGGTTCTCTTGAAGGTGTATAGTTCACCTGGCAGAGGGGCCTGCTATTTCTTCTTTTGAGCGCCTCGGCCGCGACCGGGATACTGCTTTGGCTTGCCCTTGCTCTTTTGTTTGACTCGAAGTCCGCGAGGCAGTGCATCATTCGAGATCACCTTCCACGGGCCGTCGATGTGGACGCCCGCTTCCCACTGTGTTTCGCGCCGGCGATAATAGTGACCCTCGTGGTAATAATGATTCCTAAAGCCGACTACCACGTAGAGGCCCCAGGCCGAATCGTAAACGAATTCCACGCCGTGAGCGTGATGTTTATGGCGGTACCCGTGTGCCGGAGCGTGTGGTGGAGGCCCGTGCGCAGGAGCATGTGGTGGAGGCCCGTGTCCATAACTGGGGCCTGAACCGACAACGACCGTCGTGTGGGCATGGTGGCGGCGGCACGAGGCGAGCACGAGCACCGTGCAAACCAGATAAAAGACCAACAACGGCAAAAGCTTACGTTTCATAGTAAATCCCTCGCATTATCTTATTCCATAATAACCTGTAAAAAGTGCTGGCATTATGAAAGAATATAGCAAAATTCCTGAAACAGGCAATGCCCTATTCAAAAAAGACGGCAACAACCGGCGCCCTGTGTTTAGCCGGGACGACAGGCGCAGAATACTCAATACATTCCAACTCGGCAATAAATAACAGCCCCGCTGTCCTTAGTTAACATCACGTGATCGCCGTCCCGTCGATATAGAACTCCAGATAGTCCGTGTTCAACTCACAGTCGGCCTTCCACCAGAACTTGAGTATCTCGGCGCCATCGAAATCGATGATTGCCTGCATCCATGATTCCCAGACAATGTCTAAGAAAGCCTAGTTTCCTCTAGTTTCCTAGTTTGAGCCTCGGTGGCTGTCCCTATTTTGAGCCGAGGTTGCTGGAAGGTCGTTGAAATTGAGATGAAATCTTGGTACTATTGGACTTGAAATGTGTAGGAGCGTTTCAGTGAATTGTATGGTGAAACACCGGTTGATATGCCATGGTACAAGGGCAATACAGACCTGGGCTCACCGGTTTATCCCAATGGCGTTCATACAATTCGGATAACGGCGGAATCAGATGACGGTTACCTGAATATAGTAGAAAGTTCTGTTACGGTTAACAATCCGTAATGGAGACGATATATTAGCAGCGCATTACAAGCAGTGAGGACTTTGAACTGTGAAGGATCTCGGATATCATTCAGGCTCAAAGCGTAGGTCAGACCCTGGAAGAATGCGTGTTCAATCTCATAGAGTTGCTTTCACCTTGATTGAGCTGCTCGTTGCCATTGCTGTGATTGCACTTCTGATGGGCTTGCTGATACCCGTACTAGGCAGGGCTCGAGAACAAGCCAGGCGTGTTAGCTGCATGGGGAATATTCGACAATTCATGATCGGTATCCAAGCCTACGCGAGCGATCACGGGGAGCATCTTCCCAGCGGCTTGTCGGATTTTCAGGAACCGGAGGACGAACATACTCCTATCCTTTCCAGGGCGATGCGCAATGCGTTAGTTGGGATCATCGGCGACGAACGCAGTCTTTCCTGTCCCTGGCTTCGCAAGCCATTTGACCAGCCCGGTGGATGGTATTATGTCTTCGAGGGCCAACCCTACGGCTATGTGATCGGGTATAATTATCTTGGAGGGCACAAAGGCACTCCCTGGCCATTGTTGGGGCTGGCCAATGCCAAGTGGGTATCACCTCAAAGATCCTTTGAGAAACCCTCAACGCCGATAGTGACGGAGTTGAATGCCTGGTCTGCCGATGAATTAATGACCTTTGCCCCGCACGGTGCCAGAGGGGCGATTCTGGAGTCCGGCCATTCGGGAAATGAGAGTTTTGAGGGTGCTCCGTCACAGCAGATCGGTGCGGCCGGTGGGCATGTAGGTTGCCTGGATGGATCAGCCTCCTGGAAGCATATACGAGACATGAAGATCTATCGTGGATCACGCCGCTGGGATGAGGGTGGTTGCTTCACGACCTGGTGAGTATAGAGAGGAGACTTATGTATGCGCGCTTACAACTTTACTGCAATTTCTATCGTGGTTTTGCTGATTACCTTGATACCTGTACGCACTGAGGCCGACGACTGGCCCAATTGGCGTGGCCCTCAGCACAACGGCATCTCCAACGAGACCGACTGGATAGGTGATTGGCCGGCATTCGAACCGGCCATACTCTGGGAGCAGCAGGTCGGTACTGGATTCTCCTCGATCGCAGTGGCCGACGGTCGAGTCTATACGATGGGCAACAGCACTAGAATGGTGGAAGACCCGGATGCCGGAGGCAGATCAGGCGTGGGTCATAAACTTGCAGAAGTGGACGAGATTTTCTGCCTTGATCCCAACACGGGAGAAATACTCTGGATTCATGCGTATGAGTCCGACTTGACACCAAATCTCTACGAGGGCGGCCCGAGTGCAACTCCCACGATCGCAGACAGCAACGTGTATACGTTCAGCAAACAAGGCATGGCATATTGCCTTGATGCGAATGACGGCGCAGTCTTATGGCAAAGCGATATGGTCGCCGACTATGGTGCGCGCATACCTCGATACGGATTCGCAGGATCCCCCTATATTGACGGAGAGCTGGTGATCTACAATGCCGGTACTCATGGTATGGCCCTCCATGCCGCTGATGGAACACTGGCCTGGGAAACGGGTACGAATCGCGCGGGTTATTCCACGCCGGTGCCTTTTGATTTGGGAGAGAAACGTTATGTGGTCCTTATGAGTGAAAGGACCTTTGCAGCCGTCGAGGCCCAAACCGGCCAGGTGCTCTGGGAGCATCCCTGGGTAACCAAATATAATGCGAACATTCCAGATCCAATCGTAGACAGTAATCTGGTATTCGTCTCAACGGGTTACAACGAGGGCTCTGCTCTGTTCGACGTGGCAACAGGCCAGGTCATTGAACTCTGGTTCCAGAAGAATATGCAGACTTTCCTTAACACTTCCGTGCTCTGGCAAGGATGCCTGTACGGCCCCAACGATAAAGATAAGACCCTTACCTGCGTTGAACGCGACACAGGTTGGATTATTTGGACACAGGCCGGCTTTGGCAACGGCAGTGTGATGCTGGCCGACGGCAAACTGATCGCACTCAGTGAGGATGGAGAATTATGCATAGCCGAGGCGTCACCCGTAGGGTATCGGGAGCTTGGCAAAGGGCGAATTCTCACCGGGAGGTGCTGGTCTGTGCCGGTCCTGGCCAATGGAAAGATCTATGCGCGAAACGCCACCGGGCACGTGGTATGTGTCGAGCTGGTGCCCATTGGGGAGGCTATGCCAATTGGATTGGTTGCACACTGGAACCTGGATGAGACGGAAGGTGATATCGCGCACGACAGTGCCGGAGAGCAAGATGGACTTCTATTTGGCAACCCCCAGTGGCGACCTGCCGGGGGCAAGAGCAATGGCACTCTTGAATTCGATGGGATCGACGATTACGTGAGCACAACTCACATCATTTCCCCTGGAGGCGGCGATTTCAGTGTATTCGCCTGGATCAAAGGCGGCGCTGCCGGTCAGGCGATTCTGTCTCAGGAAAGCGGTGCAAATTGGCTGATGGCGGATTCTGTTGACGGGGCGCTGAGAACAGACCTCAGGCAGCCAGGAACAACCGGCCGCGGCGCTACTCCGCCGGGACCTCCACTGACCTCCGCGACTGTTGTCACCGATGGGGATTGGCGCCGGATAGGTTTTGTCAGGGACGGCAGCAACAGGATTCTCTATGTTGATGGCATTGAGGTTGCCCGTGACATAGCCGCCAACCTTGAGCTTGCAAGTGGAGGCCTGTACATTGGCGCCGGCAGCAATCTCGAGCCAGGCTCCTTCTTCTCTGGCCTGATTGATGACGTTCGCGTCTACAACCGAACAATTAAGCCGTGACATTTCACATTCTGAACACGAGACAGATATGGGCTGGCAGCCAGCGGAAGAACTGCCAGCTCTTTGTCTTTTTAGATAAACTAAAACTAGGGATGCGGATTAACACGCGAAGTGCAACACAAGTACTTCGCGTGTTAATCCGCAAGTTTATAAGTTTATAGTACAGTTTGTTGTGTCTATTCCGACGATAGCGACACTCGCAAATTCGTACAAGTTCGCTTCCCGGACGAGGGTTTGTGTTTCCGTAAAGATCCTTAAGGAAACAAGGAACCGCCATTCGTACCGGATACCTTTAATTCCCCAGTCTTTCAGTCCCTTGTATCTTCCCTGGTATTTTCCTTATAACTTCGGGCGGCTCCCATCACCAGCATATACAGCCCAGAAATAAGCACCACGGCACACAAGCAAGCCTGCAAGTAGTCCCACACAGAAAGGCTCAAGAATACACTAATACCATCCGGCAGCATACTGTCGCCATCAAGAACAGGAGCAAACCATCCGAGCACTCTTACGGCCAGCACCATCCCCACTAACTGGAAGATAAAATCCACGCAGATTAACACCTGATTTCTGTTCATAGCACAGCCTTAGATTTATTAGGGACAGCCCCAGCGCCACCTATTTTCTTAGGGATAGCCAGCGGTTTTCATATATCATATCTTATCGGCAATCAAAGGATTTTTCAAAAGCCCAACCGCCGGGAATCTTTTTACCATCTTAATTTACTTGTTTCAAAGCGGCACGGTGATATAATTCATCGGTTAAATCGAGGACACGAAAATGGCTGTGTTGAATGTCAATATTGACCACGTTGCAACAGTCAGGCAGGCCCGGCTTACCGACGAGCCCGATCCTGTCTGGGCGGCGGTGCAGTGTGAACTGGCCGGGGCAAATGGAATCACAATCCACCTGCGCCAGGACAGACGACATATCTGCGACCGGGATGTCAGGCTGTTGAGCCAGACCGTTGCCTGCAAGCTGAATCTCGAAATGTGCATGGCCGAGCCGATTGTCAGGATTGCCGAAGAAGTCAAGCCGGACCAGGTAACACTCGTGCCGGAAAAGAGAGCCGAACTGACCACCGAAGGCGGGCTGGATTGCGCCAGGTACAAGAAGCGACTCGCTGCGGTTGTCAAGAGGATGCACAAAAAGCGTATCCTGGTGAGCACCTTTATCACACCCGACGCCGAGCAAATTATCGCCTCGGCACAGACCGGCTGCGATGCAATCGAGCTGCACACCGGCATGTATGCAAACGCCAAGGGACAAAGAGCCGTTAAGAGGAGATTGACGGAGCTGACGGCCGGCAAAGACCTGGCGATGGAAAATAAGCTGGTAGTCCACGCGGGTCACGGCCTGACATACCGTAACATCGCCGGCGCAGCGCGCATCGAAGGCCTCTGCGAGTTCAACATAGGCCACAGCATTGTGGCGCGGGCGGTTCTGGTCGGGATCAAGCAGGCAACCGCCGAGATGATAGAGTTGATAGACAAATTCAATCCGTAGCCCAGGCTCATAGTCGCTCATTGGAAAGAACAGGCCACACATGAAATTAGGAGATTGACAATGTTTACAGGGGCAATGGTGGCGTTGATTACGCCCTTTCAGGACGGCGAGATTGATTTCGAGACCATCGAGGAGCTGATTGAATTCCAATTGGAAGGCAGCATTGACGGCATAGTGCCGGTGGGAACAACCGGTGAATCGCCCACGTTAAGTCACGACGAACAAAAGAAGGTCATGGAAAGAGTGGCCAAAGCCGTCGACGGGCAAGTGCCCGTGATCGTGGGCGCCGGCTCAAACAGCACCGCCGAGGCAATTGAACTGACCGTACATGCAAAAAAGGTGGGAGCCGATGCAACGTTGCAGGTCGGGCCATACTACAACAAGCCGACACAGGAAGGCTCTTATCAGCATTTCAAGGCGATAGCCGAAGCGGTCGATCTGCCGGTGGTGCTTTACAACATACCCGGCCGATGCGGAGTCGGCATGACGCCGGAGACTATCGCGCGCCTCTCCGAGGTCGAAAATATCGTTGCAATCAAGGAGGCAACCGGCAGCCTTGACCAGGCCAGTGAAATAGCATCCCGATGCGATATTACCATCATCTCAGGCGACGATTCACTCACACTGCCCCTGGCTTCGATCGGCGGCAAAGGTGTTATCAGCGTGGTGGCGAATATTGTGCCCGCCGACGTCAAGGCAATGACCGATCTGATTCTCGAGGGTGATTTGGTCTCAGCCAGACAATGGCACAAGAAGCTGTTTGTGCTGTGCAAGAGCATGTTGACGCTTGCGACCAATCCTATACCGATCAAGGCTGCAATGGCGATGCTGAATATGGCGCCGGAAGAATTGCGACTGCCGATGACGCCCCTGGAAGAAGGCAAGCGAATTGCCCTCAAAAAGACATTGCAGGAATATGGCCTGCTAAGCTAAAGAACACTTTGGCCGGCCTGGTCAACCTTCCGGGGATGAAAAGCCGGGTGGAGTGCTATGGAGCGAGGAAGAAATCGGTCTCACACGAGGGCACTTCGCAGCCTTGATACACATCAGTATCACGCAGTGTGAAAATGTCATCATGGGAGGCGCCAATCTGGCGCGTCCGCAGAAAGTCGGTATGACCGTCGGCAAACAAAACGTTTTGTCCCCGCCGGTTATGGTTAATGCTATTAACCGTCAGCAATTTCTTGTTAAGCCGCAACTTAAACGGCTTCTCAAAATCCTTTGGTAAATCTTCAAATAGCGGACTCAAATCCGCCAGCAGGACTTTCCGGTAAACCAGCTTGCCGCTCTTAGGCTCAAGGCACCTGATCTGAAAGCTGTAGGTTATATATCTTCTATCTGGAAAGTCTTTGTATGTCCTTATTTCTGATTGGGTCAATTGAGGGGGCCTGCTGCTCTTGCTGCAAGACGGACAAATGAAGCAGTCGGGTTCGGCGTAGCCGCCCTTGACCAAAAGGTACAGGCGACGGGTGTTGGAGTGATTTTCACTGCCCTGATCGCCCAGCTTGTACCAGGGAGCGCCCGCGACAGTCGCAACGGCAGGTTGTCGGCCATCGTGATCGGAATCAAAATTGGTCAAACCTTGAAAGAGATTGCTCTGTTGCATTTGGCATCGCTGCCGAAGTGAATTCTGACGAAAATGACTGAACGTAGGATATAAAGCGCTTGCTGCGATAAGAAACACCGCTGCAACAGCTAATCTTCTTACGAAACTCATCCAGTGCCGGCCTCCCGCTGTTGCCATTCGCCGTTGTTCGGAGGCAAGTAACTGTTGCAGCCGATCTCCACTCGATGCGGCAAGATTGTTGACCCGCAACATAGTCCGTTCTACGAGATCATCCGGGCATGCCTCAGTCTCTATGCTATCGAGCGGCGCCAATGTGGCTTTGATTTTGGAGTGAATTTCGGCGGCTTGCGGATTGGAGGATATAAGTGCTTGAGCTTCGACGATTTGTTCAGGGGAGGCCAAACCCATACAGTAATCAAATAATAGCCTTTTCTCTTCGCTGTTAGGCGGACTCATTTGCTTTCTTTACTCCCTATTGATGCCTTCCAGTCTTTTGCAAAACGCCCGACGGCCGTGTGAAGCCTGCTCTTGACCGTCCCGATAGGTATACTTAGAATCTCAGCCATTTGTTTGTAAGAAAATCTCTCAAAATAGGCCAAACTGAGAATTTCTCGCAGATTCTCCGGCATATCCGCTATAATCCGCCCAACACGCGAGGCTGTTTCGCGATCTTGCAGTTCCTCGTGTGGCAACGTGCTATCGGACGTGACGGCGTTGAGCATGTCGTCAAAGGACAATTCCTGTGAATCGCCCATCGTGCCGATCGGAATCGCGGATGTTCGCTGCCATTTGCGAAGGGCATCTTTGGCCTTGTTGGCAGCAATCGTGAATAGCCAGGGGCGCAGAGGGCGGCTCTTGTCGAAGCTGTCCCGGCTCGTAAACAACTGCAGAAACGTCTCCTGAAAGACATCCTCGACAAGATCGCGCCGGTTGAGGAATTGTCTTAAGAACGCGTGCAGGCTGTTCTTATACCGATTCACGATCTCACGAAATGCGGCCTCATCACCGTCAGAGTAGCGAGTGAGGAGTTCCGCATCGGTCAGATTTTCCAGATTATAGTCCATAACGTCGCCATGTCGGCGATTGCATAAACTTAGAGCGAGAGGACAAATACGGCAAGATCCCTTGTCTGTTTGTCGGTCAGATCGGCTGTCTGGCCGTGTTTGTCATCGAGGTTATGTTTTTTGAGCATATCTTCGATTGTCGCAGCCCGGCCGTCATACAGATAGGGCCCCGTTCGCCAAGCTTCGATTAGAGTCGGCGTATCGAAAGACTGACCCTCGTCAAGCCACTTGCCAATACCGAGGTCGTGCCTCTCCATGTCCGTATAAAGCTCGCCGGTATGGCATGAGGCGCATCCGGCAGTTTCAAACACTTTCCGGCCGCGTTTTGCGCTCTTGCTCAGTTTGCCCTTGACTAGATAAGGGCTGGGAATCGGCTTTAGGGATTTCAGATATTCGTCGATTGCCACTGCATCTTCTTCCGGGCGGACGGCAAACTGGATATGCCTGATGCCGGCACGCACCGCGGCCTCGGCATTGGCTCGAACACCCAATCCCATCGCAGGCGGGGTCTTGTGAGCCAGAAGCAGGCTCTTTGTGTTCTTGGGATTGCCAAGTCCGTCGTTCATCAGGTCCCAGTTGAGGGCGTGGGTCCGTGCTTCGCCGGGGTGGCAGCTCGAGCAGCTCTGCCACTTCTGGAAGCACAGCGTGGCATCATGGAAGAATATCTCTCCCTGGCGAATGGTAGTCACAGGCGTTTTCGTACCTAACTCAAGTGATTCGGCTTTCGGCCTGATTTCAGGGTCGATGTCCACGACGCCGAGGCTGTCGCTGAAGTATTCGGCTATATATGCCTTGGTGCCGATTACGGCCAGCCCGCGAGGGCCGTTGCCGGTAAGTTTGAGCCTTCTCTTGAGAGTGACCAGAAACGAAAGGTCGTTTGGAACATCGTCTGCCGAGGAGGTAGCGTCGGAGACCTTTTCACCCTTGCCGGCCCTGTCTATCTTGTCATGAAGCATGGCCCGGTCGATAACGCTTAGTTCGTGAGTGCCGGCGGTGGTAACGCAGATGTATTTGCCGTCTGCGGTGCAGGCGACGCCCCAGGGATTGGCCGCGCCGAGATCGACGTCGTCGAGCAGAACCGTATTCAGGAGCTTCTTGTTCGGTACATCGATCACGGTCAGGGCGTTGGTGTTCATCCAACCACGCTCAAGCTGGGTCGTCGGAAGCTGGTAGCGAGCCAGAATGTGGGTCACGTACGCGTGTTTGCCGTCGGGAGCGATTACTATATCGTGCAGGGAGGCGCTGCCGTTCGGAAGCTTGATGGAACTGACTCTCTTTGAGGCCGTATCGATGACGGAGACTTCCGCTGCGGCGTAATCGCCGTCAGTTGCGCCGGCGGGCAGGTGGTTAGCTACAAAGAGCGTCTTGCCGTCTGCGGTTATCGCCGCGGCGACAGGCTCGCGCACCAAAGCGATCTTCGCCAGTTCTTTTCCTGAAGTCGAATCTAAAACAGAGACGTTATCATTGAACTTGTTGCATACGTAGAGCGTCTTGCCGTCGGGGCTGACCACGGGCGCATTAGGCTTGTATCCCGCGCGGAATTTCGCAGTAACCTTGCCGGTCTCGATGTTCACGACAAAAACCCGGCCATTGGGGCCATTGCCCGTTACGTACAGCTTTGTGCCGTCGGGAGCCAGCGCCAATCCGGTGGGACCAGCCGGAACGGAAATGGTTTTGGTCACTTTCTGCGTTTCAACATCCAGCACGGCTACTTGCCCGGCCGTTGCCTCGGCGACATACAGCGTCTTGCCTGCACTGTCGGCTACGACGTCCAGAGGCGAGAGGTATTCACCTTTGGCCTGTGCCGCCGGGCCTGCACACAGCAAAATAACCATGTTTAGAAGTAGAATTAGTGCTGCAACTCTCTGTACGTGTCCTTTACTTGTCAACATCATCAAAATCTCCCTTACTACTTGAACATTCTTATGTCTCTGTCATTTATGTCTTGCAAATCGTTGCGCTTGACCGTCTGACTCAACTACTATTCTAAAGCCCACGTTATAAACCTTTTGCCACGTCGGGTAGTTCAGGCGGACGGCCGACCGGCAGTATTTAGGCCGATCTCGCCAGGAGCCGCCCCGGGCCGCTTTCCTTCCGTTGCCTGTAACGACGTTGCGTCCATCGCCGGCTCTGTACGGATATGGCTCATAGGCCGAACAGGTCCATTCCCAAACGTTGCCGTGCATGTCGTGCAGACCCCATGGATTGGGTCGATAACGGCCCACCTCGGCGGTAACGAGCCGGCCGTCGTCGAATCGGGTCTCTCTCGGGACCAGATCCATAGTGTACCTGCCGTCTGTGTCGTATGCCAACTCTTTGATGGTCACATCCGCCATATTTGCAAAATCGGAGAAATCATCGTTTACATCGCCGTAGTAAACCGGCGTTTCAGTCCCTGCCCGGCAGGCCCATTCCCATTGCGCCTCCGTGGGCAGCGAGACCTTTTGGCCGGACTTGTCGGACAGCCAGCGGCAGAACTCGACTGCTTCCTGCCATGAGACGCGCACGACCGGCTGTCTCGGTTCATTCAGCACCCAACCGAGATGCCTTTCGCTGAATATCCACGAACCCTTGTGCTCGAATTTGCTGTCGTGAGACGGGTCGAAGCGGGCGTACTGTTCGTTGGTGATTTCAAATTTGCCCATCCAGAATGGTTTGGCAATTTTCACTCGCGTCAGCGGCCGTTCGTCGCGATAGCCTTTGGAGTCTCCCATAACAAACTCACCGGTGGCAATGCGCACCAACTCGACTTTCACTTTCAAACCGCCGCCGAGGTCAATCGTTCGACTCACCGGACCGGTGGTCGCCTGGCGGCGTTTGGCCTCAGCAGAATCAAAGGGCCAGCCTGCAACCTTGGGAGCTTTCTTCTCAACTCTTGCCGCATGTTTGGGTATGATCGGCTCGACAACCTGAGCGGGCATCTCGGGATAAACCTCGGGATCTTCGCTCGTACCGCCGTAGAGAATGCGCAGGTCGCGCCGGCGGCGATGGTCGTTCTTCGTTCTCTCCAGTCCCACAATCTCGCGCCAGGTTCCGTGGCAGGGTGTGTTCAAATCGATCCAGACGGTCAGCCGGTCCCACGCCTCGTCATCAAGCTCGACGCCGTGGTGCCCTTTCTTGAGCATCTGGAAAAGCTCACTTGCGTCGGCATGGAATTCACCGGGGCTCAACAGGCGAAGGTCGCTTTCAAAACCGCCAACCCGAACGTGTCGCCGCAGTTCGATATAGGAAGGCTCGAACACGCCGCCGTACTTTCCGACAAGTTCGGCTTTAGGCCTGCCCGCGATGAATCTTGGCGCCGGATCGTTGTTTTTCAGGGTCACAAACAGGCCCTGTTCGGCGCGCAGGTCCGGAATCTGCTGTCCACCCTTGTGCGGCCGGCCATTGTGGCAGCCGACGCAGTACCTATCGAGCACGGGCTGCACCTCCCGGCTAAAGCTAAAACCCCTCACGGGGCCGCGCCAAGGTTCTATCTCGGCGGCGACCTTGCGGGCCGCAATGGTCTGCCGGCTCGGCGGCCCGGCGTTTTGTTTCTGATGACAGCCGACGCATGAGAGAACCTCGCCCGGCATGGCGGTCATCCAGCTTCGCATCAACTGAAGGGCTTTGCCCTCGGCGTCGAGCGGCTGGATCGATATAGGTGTGTTGGCCGGCACGCGGAACATGGCCGAGCCGTCCGTTTCAACCGGAACCGTGCCGAGAACTCGCTTTGGCTCCCACGGACCATCGACTCCTACGCGGTGGTTAATGCCAGCGATTTTGTGATACGCGAAGTGGTAGGTGAACAGTCGCAGCTTCTTGACCGCACCGTGCGGGACGCCTTTAAGGCCCGGCCCCTTGTAAATGTCCTCAAGATAGACAATAGCGTCTTTACGGGTAAGGTCCACCTTGTCGGGGATGACAGGTTGTCGCTCTATTTTGCGCATAGGAACAGGTTCGAGCAGCGCGTGTCCTTCGATTTCTTTAACGAGCACGATGTTGTCGAAGGTGTCAACCAGATATATCCCCCAGAGGTCCTGCGGCCTGGGCTTGCAGGCTACGAGCAAGTATTTTTCGCTCAGGGGCCAGGGATGGAGGAATTTCGGCCACGTCTCCAGGGTCAGCTTGTCCTCAATCAATGGATCGACCCTCGCGTTGCGTCCGGGGATTCGCTGCACGACACCGTCGGTGGCGTACCGGCCCAGGGCCGGATCGAGGACGACCAGTTCGCCCACGCGCCCTACGTGATGCCCGGTCACGATACCGGCTACTTTTGTCGGATGGCCCGGCACGGGGCGGGCGAAGAAGATGCTGTTGGGCCAGTAACCGCCGCTGCCGTAGTACTCTCTCTGCGTGGTGCCGTCCGGGCTCATTGTGAACAGAAAACGCGCCCAGACGTGCGGAATGTCGGTGTATTCCCATCGCAGGTATAGAATGCGCCCGTCGTGCATCACCGTTGGGCAGAAGTTGTGGTCCTGCTCGAAACAGACCTGCCGGACGTTTCTGCCGTCGCCGTCCATAATGTACATCATTCCCACGTTGACCGATGCATTGCACGGGACTCCCTGGAACGGTGCGGTTGATATGAAAGCTATCCGGCCGTTGGGCATGTAGCACGAGTCGAAGTTGTGCACGTCGGGCTGATCGTCCGGCGAAACCTGATGTAGATTTGTGCCGTCAACGTTAATCTCAAAGACCTGCCAGAGTCCCCGGCTGTCGGGCATCGAGAACATTACCTTTTCGGCGTCATAATGCAGATCCACCTCGTTGACAAGCCGTCCGCCGGTTGGCCTGTAGATGGTCGTAAGCGAGCCTTTTGGATTGACCGATGAGAGTAGGGCGATTTCATTCTCCCAGCCGTCGGTATCGGTCATTGTGTGAAGCTGCCATGAACTTTGCTGTGGTATGCCGAGGAATTTGCCCAGCCCCTTGTCGTTCTTGGGGTCTCCTTTTGGGCGTCGGGGATCGCCAAGCGGCCTTCGTTTTACGAGCAACAGTCTGTCGAAATCCAGCAGGGGGTTGGAAAGCAGGGCCTTTCGCTGCAGGGCCATGATTTCATCGACCTGGCCGGCGGCCTTTCTATCGCCGCGGTCGAGCGCGTTTTTGATTTGGGGCAGGCGGTTTTCGTAAATTTCAATGGCTCTGAGATACTCCTTGCCGTTGGTGTACTCATCCGGGAAGTTCTTCGCCAAGTCCGCTATCGCCAGCCGCATGGCGGCAAAATTGACGAGTTCGAGGTTTAACCTGGCTTTGGCCAATCGGTCGGGCGGGAGGATATAAGTCTCCACGTCGGACCTGTCCTCGGCAAAAAGTCCGGAACTCAGGCTGCAAACTACAAGAAAAAACAGGATGTACTGGATGATCCTTCCTGGCAGCATCTTCGTTCGTACCTCACAAAAAGCTCTCTATGACTTCTTCGAACATCAGCCTGTTCGACCGACCGAGGCTAATCGATGCCCCTCCTGCGACCAGGACGACACTCAGGACAAGCAATATATCAAAATCTGCAAAAGATTGCCATAAATATCTTGAAAAATAGCCCCACAAACAGCTACGAACGGCAACTGAAGAACATGGGATGCGCCCGCCCGAAGTTTGTAACCTTTGAAATACGGATTAAGCTACGCGATGCTTTATAATGCAGTCCCCCGGCTCACTGCGATGTGTCCGACTCCAGCTCGAAAAGACGCACTCCTTCGGAATAAGCCACAATCATATCCGCGTCTCCCTTACTGATACATTTCGCATCGTGAAAAACGCCCGCGGGGATGGTTATGGTATCGCCCGCCGACAGGGTATAGGTCTGGTTGCCCAGGCTGTGCACTATACTCCCTTTCAACATGTAGAGGACTTCCTCGCATCTGGGATGGCGGTGGCGTGGATTAGACTTGCCCGCTTTGAGAGTCACTCGTCCCAGCACCAGCCCGTCGGCGTTGCCGTATTTCGTGCCGGCCAGCCAGGTCAGGCTTCCCCAATCCTCATGGATGTCCTGCTGCTCGGCGCGAGCCCTGATGGGGTATTGCGAACAGCGAGGGATCGTATCGACCGGCAAATCGCCAAGTGCAAATTGTATCCCGTCGAGGTAGTGTTTTAGTACGGCAGAATTCCAGAAGACATGGTTGTCGTGACCGAATGAGCAGTAAAAAACCCGGCCCTTGCCCCAGTCGCGGACCCAGGATACGGGGACGTAGGTCTGTTCCTTCTTCACGCCGGCTGTTTTCGGATCGGAGAAGTCCAGGCTCAGGAGCACTCGGACTTTGTCCTTCTGGAAGTTTTTATAGGTATAGATTTCATCTGCGATCTTGAAGCCTTTGCCGCTAAACGCCGCGTTAAGCGGATGGGCCGGGTCATCGATCTTGACGGCCCACTGTCCCATGCCTGAGCGCCAGTTATTGCCGGCGAAGATTCCGCCCAGCATCTCGGCCGCCTCAGGCCAGTCCACGCCGCTTATCGGTTTGGCGCTCGAGAAGTTGAACACCGCTGCATGAATGCCGACAATACCTTTGCCGCTTCGGACGAAATCCATCAGGCTCTTGCGCATTGCGGCATCTGTGAAATCCATCCTGTTCGAGTTGTTGAAGCAAATCGCATCGAACGGCGCAAGGCCATCCGGGCTAAAAACAGCCATCTCGTCGCTGACGACAACTTCAAACGCCCCGGTCCTTTCCGCCATAAGCTCGATGGCTTTTGTGGCATAAGGGATGGAAGTGTGCACAAGGCCCTTTGCCCGTGTGAAGACCAGCAGCTTGCGCGGTTTGAGCGGCTTTGCGGCGGCGCTTTTCGGGATTGCTTCTCGAATCTTTTGCAGCTCATCGCCCGATATGGCGGCTTTCAAGGCGCCCGCCCGGATCGACAAGCAGCAAGCAACAGATAGTAACAGAGCGGCATATCTCAATCGTGTATTCACTTTTTATCCCTTTCAATATTCTACGTACGTCTGTCTGTTCGATTTCAATTCGCAGGAACCAATTCTCATGCCCGGCGGTCGATGATCTTGTCCTTCATAGAATAATGTACCAAATCCGGCTCGAACCCACAATCCGTTCGAGGAGAAATTGCTGTGAAGCTCACAAAACGCTTGTCCCAGAGCCATTCTGAGGCAAATGTCGGAATGAGAGACCTTTTCGCAGAAGATTTTTGAGCGATTTTGAGGCGATTTTACTTGACGAAAGGGCGGCCAATTTGGTACATAATAAAGAGGTAGAATCCATTATATCGTGGATTCTCGGAAGGTGGTGTTTTTTTGGTCCTGGGAATTTGCCCAAGTGCCCGGAGAAACAGAGTACAGACGCGACGGGCGGCATGGTTTGGAGGTGCGATTTTTGCCTTGCGTGGGGTGGCTTGCCTGGAAAATAAGGAAGGAGGTATTATCAGATCATAATGGTGATTGTTCCCGTCAGGCACAGTTAAGCACGAAGTGCGGGGGATTTTCATCGGTAATTATGTCCGGAGCTGTCTGTTGGCAGCCGTGCGTATTTTGGCGTGTGACCAGAGCGCAAGTGTCGATTTCAACTTTTATCGAAGGAGGATTTACTATGTATAAGAAAGTGATGTATTTGTTTTCAGCGGTTTTGCTGCTGAGCATGACCGGCGCGGCATGGGCGGGTGTCACGAAGCCGAATCCTGCCGACGGCGCCACGTACGAGGATACGTGGGCGAACCTTAGCTGGACGGCGGGAAGTGGCGCCGCTTCGTTCGATGTGTACTTCGGCGACAATTTTAACGATGTAAAGGACGGCGCCGGAGATGCTTTCCGGGGCAACCAGGCCTCGCCGTTTCTTGTTGTCGGATTTGTGGGATTCCCCTTCCCGGACGGTCTTGTGCCGGGCACGACCTACTACTGGCGGATCGATGAGATACAGACAGACGGTACGACACACACAGGCGGCATCTGGAGCTTTTCGATTCCCTCCAAGACCGCTACCGATCCCGATCCCGCCGACGGCGCCGAGTTCGTAGATCCGAATACTGTGACTCTTCGCTGGTCGCCGGGTTTCGGGGCGAAATTGCATACTGTGTATTTCGGCGATAACTACGACGAGGTCAACAACGCAACCGGCGGTTCGCCCCAGGGGACTATGACCTACAGCCCCGGCACGCTCGAATTAGAGAAGGTTTACTACTGGCGGGTAGATGAGTTTGATGTCGTCGCTACGTTTAAAGGCGAGGTTTGGAGCTTTACGACTCCGGGCGCCGTCGGCAATCCCGATCCGGCTAACGGTGCCGTGGATGTGCAGATGACGGCAACGCTCACCTGGACTCCGGCGGATAGCGCCGCTTCACACCAGGTATATTTCGGCACCGACGCAGAAGCCGTGAATAACGCCACGACTGATTCGCCTGAGTACCAGGGCAGCAAAGCACTTGGCAGCGAGACTTTGGATCCCGGTAAATTAGTCTGGGATACGGATTACTACTGGCGTGTAGATGCTGTCTATGATGCTGATCCGGCCAATCCGGTGAAAGGCCTTGTCTGGGGCTTAACGACGGCTGATTTCATTCTCGTGGACGGTTTTGAGACCTACAACGACCTTAATCCCGATGAGGAGGGGAGCAACAGGATATTCGACAAGTGGATAGACGGTTTCGGAACCACTACGAACGGGGCTCTGATCGGCAATGACATGCCTCCTTACGCCGAGCAGACTTTTGTTCGCACCGGCGCCCAGTCGATGCCGTATTTCTACGACAACAACGATCTCAAGTACTCTGAGGCAACCCTGACGTTGGTTTCTCCGCGTGACTGGACCGAGAACGATGTTAATAACCTGACGCTTTACTTCATGGGTAATTCGCAAAATGCCGCCGAGCAGATGTATGTTGCTCTCAACGGCAGCGCAGCGGTTTATCATGATAATCCGGACGCACTGAAGATATCCATCTGGACGGCGTGGAACATCGAGCTGAAGGAGTTTGCAGACCAGGGCGTGGACCTTACTAATGTCGATACGATTTCCATTGGCTTCGGCGATAAAGACAACCTGCAGGACGGTGGTTCAGGAAAAATGATCTTTGATGATATTCGATTGGCTGCCGGCGCGGCCCCTGTCGGAAAAAGCTTATTGTTTCAAGAGGATTTCGAGAGCGTGGTCCTGGGCCCAAGCATAGAGGAGTCAGCGGGAACTCAAGATGTCTGGACGGATACGCCACCCGACGGTTGGATCGTTGACGAGAGCGGCGTTCCCGGCATCGGCGACCTGGCCACTGACGGTGTTACCGAGTGGGCCGGCTGGGCCTTCGCGGATAAGCAGTTCTGGATCAACACCGATCAACAAAGACGCGCTGAGTTTGAGTTAGGGCAGGGCGTCGTTGCTGTATCCGATTGTGATGAGTGGGACGATGCGGCGCATCCGGACTCGGCAGCATCTGGCTGGTACAAAACCTTCATGAGCACACTTCCAATTGACATCTCCAGTGCTCAGGAAGGTACGGTTCAGCTCACGTTCGATTCGAGCTGGCGTCCGGAATTCGATAGCGACTATCACCAGACGGGGAATATCACCGCCTCATTCGATGGGTCCGAGCCTGTCGAGGTGCTCCTGTGGGAATCCGATCCAGGTAGTCCGAACTTTAAGAACGACCAATCCACCAATGAAACTATAACTGTCGATTTGGAAAATCCGCCATGGGCGACAAGCGTGGTTTTGACGTTCGGCATGTACGACGCCGGCAATGACTGGTGGTGGGCGGTTGACAACATCAAGGTTACCGGCTTTCCCAAATAAGAAGGTCATCGTCTCTTTCGTTCTCTGGAGATAATGACTCAAGGATTTGCATAAGTTCGGGGCCTGCACTGAGCAATTCGGTGCAGGCCCTTTCCTGATTTGGCCCGACTAAAAGACGAAGCGCCTGCCGCTTCGGCGCCTTTTCACCCCGTGTTCTTTTGGCTGTTGAAAAAGCTGCTGTATCCGCCGGCGTCGGTTTCCTTTTCAGTATCGCCGGGCAACAGGGCCTCGTAGTTCCTTATCACTTTCTTGTAAGCGTTTGCGTGCTCTTCGATTATCTCCGGACGATAGTGCTTAAACCAGGGGACCTCGAACACATGTTGTGTGATGCTCTCGGCAACGGGCAGCTTTTCGAGGTATTGCTCAATCTTAACGGATTTATCGAGGTGGGCAATCCGCGTGGGCCTGCCGTGTCCGTAAACGTCCATAGTTGTAAACAACGGATGCAGATGCAGTGGCTTGTTGCAACCGGGATTGCAGATCGAGCCTTCCGCCTGCACCGCCTTGCCGAATCTCGAAAGGGAAAGGCCTCCTAATTCCTCGCCTAAATACTTGAAATGCGGATAGTACCAGCCTCCCTTGGTCGTGTTCGTGCCTTTCGCAGGTCGTATCGGACTGATCCCGGCAGAGTCCTCGAGCAAGTCACAGAAATAGTTCATCGCTTTGTCGATTTGGGCCATTTGCCCGGGATACAGCTCCAACTGCACCAGGCCGAAAGCCGAGCTTAACTGGTGCATACGATGCTTGAATCCCCCGCAGGGCAGCCCGGCGTAAGGCTTGAGTTCTTCCAACGTGATCTGGTCGTGCCGGATATAGTGTCCGAACAGAACGGCCCGTTCATAGACTTCGCGGTCGTCGGTGAAGAATATTCCGCCTTCGCCTATCGCGAGTGCTTTGCCGGTCATCAGGGAAAAAGCGGCGGCCTGCCCAAAAGTGCCGATCTCTTTACCCTTATATAATGCCCCGTGAGCATGGGAGCAGTCTTCCAGAACTTTCAGGTTGTGCTCGGCGGCGATTTTCATTATGGCGTCCATTTCGGCCGGCATACTCGCATAATGCACGACCACAATGGCTTTCGTTTGCGGCGTGATTCGATGCTCGATATCCGCTGGCTCGATGCAGATGGTCTCCGGATCGACGTCCGCGAAGACAGGCGTGGCGCCGAGCAGGTAAGCCTGCACGATTGAAGCCCAGTACGTTATGCTCGGGCAGATTATCTCATCTCCGGACCCGATCCCCAGGCCGTACATTGCGGACAAAATAGCGCCGGTGCCGTTGGGATACGCAAGAGCGTGTTTTCTGCCGAGCATGCGGGCGTACTTCCGCTCAAACTCCTTCGTTATCTCCACGCCCGACATCTGCCGCGACCGCAGCACATCCAGAACCGCTTGTTCGTGCCGGTCGGTGACGATTGGCCAGGCAAAGATGTCGGCCGTCTCCGACTCCATCGACTTTTCGCCGCCTAACAGCGCTAGCTTCTCCTGATTCATCCGGGTTGACTCTCCTTCGGCAATCTCACTGCCGGGCCAGTTCGAGCGCCTTGGTAGTGATGTAGTATTTCGCTATCATATTCGGCACTTCCCACTTAGGCAGTCGGCCTTTCGCTAAGTACCCGAGGTACGCGTCCATGACGTTCCTAAAGTGGGCTTCGTGCCCCACGCGGCATTTGTCGGGTATGACGATATGCCAGCCGTCACCGTCCTTTTCAGCCTTCAAGCCGGGGAATTTTCCCTGTAACTCAGTGACAGTTTTTTCCAAGGATGCGGCTACTTCAGCGGCTTCTCCTCCCGGGGCGGATTCGACATACACCTCCGGTCGATAGTCTTGCTTCTTTCCCTGGCGAATGATCACATGGGCCTTGCTCCCTCTAAACAGGGATGTATGTGTGTCTTTACCGCCCTCAGGCGCCTGGAAATTCCACGTCACAGACAGTTTCAAACAGATACCCTTCATCGTGAAGGTCGCTTCCCCGTTGGCATAGCAGGGCAGAACCCCGTCGTCGTTCAGATCGTCTCTGAGATAATCGGGAAAGTCCGGCACGCCCGTTACTTTCTCATATTGTTCCCGTGTAAGCGTAGTGGGCCGGCGCTTTGCATTGTTTATCACAATGTCCTTACGATAATCGATTGCCTGCTCCGGGAAGCACGTCCACATCATAAGATCGATCAAGTGAGTAGTCACATCCACCAGACCCTCACCTTGCTGAGTCGTATCGAAATACCACGCAGGTCGCTTTAGAGGCGCCCCTGCGACGTACTTGAAGAAGTGGTGGACACTCTCCTTGACGACGGCGGGATTTTCCGGCGAGCCGGTTTCCATTTCGCCAAACAGGTCCTTGTCGAGGACGAGAAGTTTCTGCAGGATGCAGGTGGTATTAAAACGCTCGGTCATAATGTCGTAAAGCAACAGGCCGTTTCTCTCGGCCGAGGCAAAGGCCTGCTCCAGAAGCTCAAAATCACGAGTGTTGATGCACATTGGCTTATCGCAGAAAACGTTGAGGCCGGCATCGATAGAGGCCTTGATATACTCGGCTTTTCGCCGGTTGTTGCCCGACAGCACCACTATGTCGCCGGGCTTGTCGGCTATCATCTTTTCCAGAAAATCATCACCGGCATATACTTTCTGCCGCCAGCTCGTCGGGTCTTCTTCGCGCTCATTGAATCTTTGAATCTGTTTCAAGTAATTGGCCACATCGGGACCGTCGGGAGCGTAAACATAAACGAGCGGATCGACCTGCTCGTACATGCTCTTCTGAACCAGCGAGGCATGATAGTGCCCCGGGTCTAGGGTCACAAGGTTGACCTTGTCGGCACAACCGGACGTGATGGCCAGGCAAAAACTCAGAATTGACAAAATGAGAACTCGCAACATGTCACTGCTCCTTATCAATCGAATGCCGTCATTGTAGGGCTATCCCTGGATTATCCAGTAAACCGCGCCGATCAGCAGCCCGACACCCACCCAGGCGGCGAGGAATCCTCCAATACCGACAAGGGTCGGCATGGGTATTTCAAAGTCAGGGTGGTCTATCAGCATCTTTCGCTCAGCCGGCTCCACGCCTGCGGGCAGAGTAAACGGCTCGGTTTCCGGTTCATCGGGGCCGATAGGCGTCCGCAGGCAGGCATAGAACCGATCCAGGTTCTCCGCCGAGGCCCTCTTGGTGAACAGGCTGACCACAACCATAACGACAAAGCCGACGCTGAGATACAGAATCATCTGCCAGGGTACGGAAAGGTTGCCTTCCCAGAGCATAAAGGCCGGCAGCTTGTCCGCAAAATGCTCATTGAAATCCCAGGGGATTCCCAGCGGTCTTGAGCTGGTGAAGATGAAGATGCCCAGACTTGCCAGAGTTGCGGCCCAGGCACCGGTCGCCGTGGCGCGTCGCCAGAAGAGTCCGGCCCAAAAAGCAATTCCCATGAGTGCCGACAGCATCCAGTAGAATTCCAGACCCGCTACGACACTCTCCAGCCTGAAGGCAATGAGGATACCTGCTATCACGACCAGGACTGATGTGATGCGTCCGATGAGGGTGTAATGTTTGTCCGCCCTGCCGACCACGAGGAATTTCTTGTAAAGGTTTTCGGTGAACAAAGCTGAGGCCACCACCATCAGTGAATCACAAGTGCTCATAACGGAGGCGAGCATGCACGCGATGAACAGCCCAATCAATCCTGGAGCAATATCAGGCAGGAGGTCACGCGCCATCTTGCCGTAAGCCAAGTCGGGTTCTGCAAGCTCTGCGTACATGACCACGGCGCACAGGCCCGTAAGCATCCAGGCAATAGTGCATACTCGTTTGCCGAAAATGCCTACGGTAACACCTGTTCTTCCCTCCATCTCTGTTTTGCCCGCCGCACAGTTTGCCATGGTCTCAGGCATAGTCACCCAGCCAACCAGAGCGTTGAAAGCAATGATGATGATGTAGAAGAGGGTAATCTCGCCCGGGGAGACAAGTGACAGCATGTCTGAGTCAGAGATAGATTCCCGCAAGCCGCTCATACCGCCGACTTTGCCCAACGCGAACGGCAGAATCAGGAACGACAAAAGAACCGTCAGCAATCCCTGTATGAAGTTGGTCGCGATGGCGGCGCTGAGTCCGCCGGCAATGCCGTAAAGCAAGAAGATGACTGTCATCGCTACGATAGCGAGATTGGAGCTTATGGTGCCATCGGAGACGGCCTCGACCATCCTCCCGGAGCCTTTTAACATGACGCCGAGAGCAACTGTTAGCGGCAGTATTCCCATCGCTGCGTACAGGCCGCTGACGCTGCGCCCGTAACGGACTTCGAAATAGTCTCCGGTTGTCACCGCCCGCATCCGGCGGAAGAACGGCGCGATCAGCCAGAAGAACGGAGTGACGAAAAGCCAGAGCCATTGATACCAGATTCCCGATGCGCCGGAGCTGTAAGTTTTAGACGCGACGCTCACGGCCTGGTCGGAGTGTGTGCCGGAGCCGAACATGAAGAACGCCATCATGACTTTTCCGAACTTGCGATCGCCTATGAAGAAGCTGGCGGAACTGCGGACTTTTTTTACGGCCCAGAGGCCGACAAAGGTGATAACGAGAAGATAGATGGCGATGACGATCCAGTCGATGAGCTCAAGGCCTAACATGTATGCGCCTCCGGCATTGGAATTTAGAATTTCGAGTTGAGAATGAAGAATTCAGCATTTGTGTCTTAGAGTCTTAAACTATGTTCATGTGCCGAAATATCATTATAGAGGTGGACATTATAGGGAGCCGCAGGGCAGTCTGCAAGAGCGAAAAAAAGACTTTGGAAAAAGATGGCTGGAATTAAAGCGGCGATGAGGGTACTATTGCAGCCGGTTGTGACAGGTAAATGAGTTATTTCAATATGGGGAGTCCTGAGATGAACCGGCATATTATCGGCGATGTGAAGTTAAGATTGTTACTGTCTTACTGGCTTGTGCTGTTCCTGATTGCCTTGCCTTGCATCGGGGCACAACAAGCGGGCTGGAAAGCCGGCGTTGCCTCCGTGGTCATTACACCGGATGAGCCGATGTGGATGGCAGGCTACGCGGCCAGGACAAAACCGTCAGAAGGGAAAGTCCACGACTTGCGGGCCAAGGCGCTAGCCCTGGAGGACGGGCAGGGCGAGCGGTTTGTCATCGTCACGGTCGATCTGATCGGCATTCCGCGCCCGACACGTGACTGGCTAACCGAGCGAGCAAAAAAGTCTTACAAGCTCGAACCGGAGGCCTTGTTGCTAAACGCATCGCACACCCATTCCGGCCCGGTGATCCGCGAAACGAGATACTCCATCTACGGCAACACTCTGTACGGCCTGTCGCCGGAGCAGATTCGGCAAAGCAATAAATACGTGGACGATCTTCAGGACAAACTGCTGGAACTGATCGGTCAGGCGATAAACAGGCTCTCTCCAGCAAGGCTGGGCTACTCCCATGCCCGGGCCGGCTTTGCCATGAACCGCAGGGCGAAGAACGAAGGCGGCTATCGCATCAGTCCGAATCCGGACGGCCCGGTCGATCACGATGTGCCCGTTCTTCGAGTGGACGGCCCCGATGGCAAGCTGAGGGCTGTGCTCTTCGGCTACGCCTGCCACTGCACGACCCTTAGCTTCTACAAGTTCTGCGGCGACTACGCCGGTTTCGCCCAGGAGTACATAGAGCAGGCGCATCCCGGCGTGACCGCCTTATTTATGACCGGCTGCGGCGGCGACCAGAATCCATATCCTCGCGGCGGGCCGAATACGCTCGAATACTGCAGGCAGCACGGGCGCGCATTGGCCAACGGCGTCGAATCTGCATTGACGCCGCGAGCGCGACCCGTCGCCGGACCGATTCGGGCGGCGATTGATACGGTGACGCTTGAGTTTGCAGAGCCGCCAAGCCGCGAGCAGCTTGAGCAGGAGGCGAAGTCCGACAACAAATATGAACGCCGACATGCCGAAGTGCTGCTAAGACAGCTTGAAGAAAACGGAAAAATCAAGACGACGTACCCGTATCTGGTTCAGGTAGTTCGGTTCGGCGACGATTTGACAATGGTGGCGCTGGCCGGCGAGGTTGTGGTTGATTATTCCCTGCGGCTCAAAGCAGAGTTAGCCGGGCCGGCGGTCTGGATAGCAGCCTACTCGAACGACGTTTTCGGCTACGTACCTTCGCTGCGCATTCTAAAAGAGGGCGGCTATGAGGCCGGCGGGGCGATGCGATACACAGAATTGCCCGGTCCGTTTGCGCCTTCGGTTGAGGAACTGGTTGTGGATAAGGTGCATGAGCTGGTCGGCAAAACTCGGGCGTCGGCGCGCCGGTGAAGCTCAGCCCGGAACTGGCGCATTCGAAACTATAGCCTCTGTCAACTTTGATGGATTCGGGAGGGTGGCAGCCTCAAGCGCAGCTTGGGGATGGCTTGTCCTGCACTGACCATCCCCAAAGCCTTCGGCTTTGAGGCTGCCACCCAATCGTGCGAAAACAGCTTATAGATTCATACTTGACGGACTTCCAACAGCCCCTCGATCATTCCTTCGGGAACGCTCGCTGCGTGGATGTGAGGGAATCCGCTTCGATCAGAATTGAAGATGATCCATTTCAGATCCGGCGTCAGGTAAGCGTGGGGATGAGTGTTCTGCGGGCTGCCCCTGGAGGCTTTCGATTCACACACAACGGCTGTCTTTCCGGTTCGGATTGAGCCTACTATTATCTTCGCCGCGCCCTGCCAGTCGTCGCAGCAAAAGAACCGCCCGCAGCGGGAGACGCCGAGGTGATTGAATTTGTATCCTTTTGCAACGATCCGGGCGGGTGAGCCTGCGCCGACAGCTAACAGATTGCCCTTATCCGGCACGTAATCCCCCTCGGCCATGACTGTCAGCAGAATCTCTTTGGTTTCGCCGATCCACGTTTCGTGACCTGTGACAGCAGTGGTGTGGGGCGTTCCAACTCGCAGTTCGGTCCGTCCACCATCTGGCGTCGAGAGCAGGTAGAGCGTGGCTCCTTCCGGGCCGACCAGTCTGATTCGCTTGCCCTCGGGCGTATATTTGCCGCCCCGGTTGTGCTGGATCATCAGGTCACTGCCCGTACCCCGCTCGAACTGCGGATGAGGATTGAAAATGAACGGGCCCCGGTCAATGATCGTCTCGGCACCTTCTTGGAGATCGACCAGCATTATGCCGAACATCTGGTAGTCGTCGCTTAGCCGCTTGCCGCACACATAATATCGCCCGTCGGTCGAGATTGTGCCGAGACTACGGAAGCTGCTTTCGCCCGCAATTTGATAGACCTCCTCCGGCGTGCCGTTCGAGAGGTCTGCCCGCATCAGGCTAAGCGTTTCCTCGCCGGTCCGCTTGAGGTAGTAAAAAGTGCCGTCGTTGGTAATCGCAGAACCGGTAAGTCTCCAGGCCGTATCCAGCCTGTGCTGCTTCCACGTGCCTATCTCCACTACCATCAGTTCGGTCTTGTTCCCGCCCGATAGTTTGGGGTTGTATCTCTCATAAATGAAGTAGCGAGAATCGCCGGAGCAGTAGGGCAGCTCACAGTAAATGTTCGATTGCCTGAACTGCTCCGTCGTGACCTGCCATATCTCCGAGCCGGTGGGTTGTCGCTCCAGATACACCGCGGCGGTAGCCGGACTCGGCGTGTTTCGGCCGAATGCACATTCGGTAGAGATTAGGGTGCCGGCGCCGACAATTTTCAAGAAGTCGCGACGAGAAATTCTCTTATTTCGGCTGGACATGAGACCACCTTTTCTATTTGATTCGTTCGAGAAGCTCCAGGGTTTGCTCTACCATGATCTCCCCGGCGCCTTTTGCCAGATTCGTGCCGGAGCCAGGCTCGTATCCGCCCTCATCGTAAGCGTCGCTGTGGCATACGTATCCGATTGCGTCGTTGCATATCGTGACAATAAAGAGATTCTCCAGCCCGACTCGTTTCTTTATCTCCAGCCCTACTTCAACGAGGACTTCCCCGGGCAGCCCTAAAATATAAACGTCGCCGAGACGTAGTACCTGAATCTCAGTCTGAATGGCTTCATCCGACGCAGATGCTTTTTTCACAGGAAATTCAACAACCTTTTTGACCGCTTTGAGAGTGGCATTGTCGGTTGTCGAGATGAACTGGAGCTTTCTAAGCGCCTCGCCTCCAATCGCTTTGCCGATCTGCCGACAGGGTGATACTCCCCGGTCGAATGGGACAGTGTTGCCGGCTAATCCGAGAGCGAACAGACACACGCCTCCCTCGGCCTGCTCGACGACGTGCGTCGTGTGTGCAGGATAATCGGCTGATACCGCCGTACTCCGAGATGGATATATGCAGACGGGATGGCAGCCGAAATTGACTAATGAGCCGACAATTCCGCCGTCCATATCTTCGATTCTAAGCACTCGCACCTCCGGGTCAACAGGGCCGAAATGCCATTCGTTCCGCTCATCGGCAAGAGTGAACGTCACCCTTGTGTTACCTTCGGAGTCTGTCTCGATTTTCCTTGTCGATCTGACTTCCGCCGGGAGTGTGAACGCCATCTTCACGAGGCCTTCGTTATTTCTCGGCCGTCGATTATAGACTATTTCAGGGACTTTGCCTTTCGCCGCACCTATTCTTATCTGCCGCATGTTTTTCTGAGCGATCATGACCGAGCTTGCGAGTTTCTTTATAAGCGTTTCAAGATAAGACCGATCAATGCCGAAGTCGCCAAGCACCTTCTCCGGAGCGAGCTTAGACTTGGTAAAAACTTCCGGCCCGGAGTGCGTATGCGTCGCGCAGATGAGGATGTTTTGTTCGGGGATGCCGAGCTTTTCTTTGATAATTTCCCGTACGGGATCGGTGATTTCTTCCAAAGGACTGTACAGCAAATCAGCCGAGACGATTGCTACGGTATTGGTCCCATCATCGAGAACCAGCGCCTTAGCGTAAAGCTCGTCAAGGATATTGTCGCTCGGTTTGCCGTAGGAGCCGATAAGCGGTATCCCCAACGGCGGCGTGATATTCACCTTCGCACACCCGCCTTTGAGCGCCGCCTGAGAAGCAGTGCAGAAGATGTGGAGGACTAACAAACTCACCGCAACCGATGTCAGTGACCTAACAATTGTGTTCCTTTTCATGGCGATTGGTCCTCGTATCTGGTTACATCGCCGTATTCTAACGCAGTCCCCGCCCGGATGCCAGCCCAATCGCCCATTGACAATTAGACCTGAGAGGTCCTCTTTGTAGGGTGGCGGCTTGCCCCACCATACCTGTTTGAAAGAGGAAATTCTTGACAGTTCAGGGTGAATCGTGTAACATTATCGATGTAGTACGGGAAAAACATGTTTCTTGGTTGTTTAAGGAGCCGGACTATGAAACGCCAGGCCTTTACCTTAATTGAGTTACTCGTCGTGATTGCCGTCATTGCTATTCTGATGGCCATTCTAATGCCGGCATTGAACCTGGCACGGGACCAGGGCCGCAAGATGGTATGCTCGAGTAACCTGCACAGTATTGCCTTAGCCAACCAGCTTTACTCGAACAACAATGACGACTGGAGTGTGCCTTGTCGCTACATATCCACCCAGGGGACTACGTTATGGACGACCAACAACGAGTTCCGCAAACACATCGGCTACGAGGGGGCCGAAGACACCCCCAATATGTCCGGCGTTCAAACCCCCAAGAAGTACAAGTGCCCCTCCGATTCACAGAAAGCCTGGTTGCACGCATACGACATTGAAAGCGGCAACGAGGGGGGCACTCTCACCAGCTACGGCCTAAACATCGAAGACTTCTACCCCTCAGTAGGTTCGCCCTCATGGACGGCCACCATGGGCATGGACATATTGGCATTCAAGATGACGAACATCCAGCAGCCGGCCCGGAAAATGCAATTCAACGAAGCTCACGACTGGTGGAGCAAGTGGAAGGGGGCCAATTACATCGACGGCTGGGACGTGCTTGGCCAGGACGGCACTGTCAATCAGTACAAGGGCGTCGGATGCGGCGGGCCTACGATGTATCGCCATAATGAGGCCGCCAATCTCGCCTTCTACGACGGCCACGTGGAAAGCCGGCACAAAAGCAAAGTCTGGATACCCGAGCACGCCCAGCAGCAACCCTACCAACCCGGAATATGGGTGGTCAGCAGAGACCTCTGGCAAAAAAACGGCGGCGGCCTGTAAGACCGACGAATAATCAGGTCGAAAAATATTCAATCTTTTTGCCGGCCGGAGTCGCTGATTTTTTGTCTACTGTGCCCAGCCGGTAATGGGTGGGGATAGTAGTTTTCCACTTCTTACACACGCACCATGCCTGGCCTGGGAACGGGCCGGATAGAACCATCCCATGCGGCAATGTCTGGCGGTGTCAGTTGGAGCTTGGAATTTAGAATCTCGTCCCACGTGACATTTTTGCCGGTGTAAGCCGATTCGCGTCCCATGATAGCGGTCAGGGTCGATTCACACAAAAAGCGGGTGTCATTCGGAATCTCGCCTCGCCGCAGCGCCGCGACAAAATCAATATGCTCCTGGCGGTGGCTTTCGTGCTGGTTCGGGTGTTCACGAAATACCCTGGCATTTTCGCCCGTGATCTGGCTCTTGCGGCTGACAATCGCGGCATGGCCTTTCGTTCCGACGATCTCCTCTCCGATCTTCGTATCGGTCCCCTTGATCTGTCGGCACATGCTGGTCATGCGAATGCCGTTTTCATATTCGAACTCGACTGTGAAGTGGTCATAGATATTGCCGCCGCGGTCTACGTGGTACTGTCGCCCGCCCATTCCATAGGCCCTAACGGGATGGGTCTGCATGATCCAGTTGCAGAAATCAAGGTTGTGGACGTGCTGCTCGACGATGTGGTCGCCGCAAAGCCAGTCGACGTGGAACCAGTTGTGGAAATGGTATTCGGGAAGCGTCATCCCCTCTTCACGTTCGCGATACCAGATATTGCCCGTGTTGAAGTAAGCGTAGAGGGACATGACGTCGCCAAGTTCACCGTCGTGAATGGCTTTGACAAGGTCGGCGTAGTGAAACACGTGGCGGCTGTTGAAACCGGACAGCAGGGCGATCCCCTTTCGTTTCATTTCCTTCTCGAGTGCGAGTATGCGGCGGACACCCGGAGCGTCAGTGGCGCACGGCTTTTCCGCGAAAATATGCACACCTTTCTTGACCGCGTATTCTATATGCGCCGGCCGAAAGCCCGGTGGCGTGCAAAGGAGTACGTAGTCAATGCCGGAGTCGATTACTTTCTTATATGCATCCAGACCGGCAAAGCAATGGTCGGGTTCTACCTTGACGCTGTCTTTCAGCGCCCGGCCGTCTTCCTTGATCTTCATCAGCCTGCCGAGGCTCTTCTCGACCTTGGCCTTGAAGATGTCGCCCATCGCCACCAGTTCGATATTCTCCCCGGCCAGCAATGCATCTCGTGCGGCTCCCGTGCCGCGGCCGCCGCAGCCCACAAGACCCACGCGAATACAGTCGTTGTTAGCCCCGAATGCCTGCCCGGCAACGGAGAATCCAGCCAAAGCGGCGACCTTAGTGCCCGTCTCTAAAAAGCGACGACGCGTCATTGTATCTTTGTCCGATTTCATAGGTAGGTTCCTTTCTATAAAGCGAATTATTGCCGTTTGTCCTCAGAACAACTGATGAAAGACCGCCTCTCGGCCAACCCGAGCACGCGTCCGTCGAGACCACCTTAACAGATGTTCTCATGGCGGAAATTATAACAGGATGTCGTTGAGATGACAAGAATCGCGGTGTTTTTGGGCTGTCACTGGTTTTTACGAGGGCGCCAACCTCGCCTTCTATGACGGCCACGTGAAAAGCCGGCACAAAAGCAAAGACTGGATACCCGAGCACGCCCAGCAGCAACCCTACCAACCCGGAATATGGGTCGTCGACAGAGACCTCTGGCAAAAAAACGGCGGCGGAATATAACAACGCCAAATAAAAAGGTCTCACAATATACAACCTGTTTATTAGGCAGGGTCGTAGATTTCCGCTTACTATCCCCAGCCACTAACAGGTGGCTGGCTCAAGTTTCTCCCTGGTTTCTCGCGTGTTAATCCGCATTTGTTCTAGTTTCCAAAGCATCCACCATGTTCAGGGCAATTTGACTCGCGATTCTCTTGTCGTGATCAGTTATCACCCGAGTGTTCCATCCGTACACAATCTAACGTACAGGCCGGAAGTAAACAATCGATACAGTTTGACATCCAATGGATAGAAGTACTTCAGACCTCTCAAGAGACTATATGACAGACCTAAGCAATACAAATATTTCTTGTCTGGATAATTCATGAACGCATGCTTACGTATTTCAGAAATGATCTTGTGAGCCTTGCACAAATCTGGGTCGTCGAGTATTAGCGGATCTTTCAGATCCTTATCTCGTATGGTGACATCTATCAGTGACTTCTCAAGCCTAAGCAATTTCTTGAGGCCCTCCATGTTTGTGGTCTGGGAGTCTTTTGCTGTCAATCGTTTTGCATCAGAAAGTCGACGCGAGCTGAACAAGTCATATCGCGTGGATATCTCCAATTCAATGAAGTCACGGTATATGTCTCCGATGCCTGTATAGAAGAAATCAATAAAGAAATACCTCCCCGAATCATCATCGATCAGAATGTTTTCAGCGTGGAGATCACCATGAATCACAGTCATCTTAACCTGCTCAGCGAGCGGTCGCTCCAGGAACGTCACCGGATTAGGAATGGATAGGCTAAGCGGCTTTATGACAACATTCTCTCCAGCAAACTCTACGATATCTTCCTTCAGAGACTTCTCTAATTTGTTAATTTGGCTCTTTAGGATACCGAGATGGTTTTCCCGCATCTCGTCTATGTCTGACTGAATTACCTTCTCCAAATAGTAATGCTGGAAGAAAGTTTCCTCAACATCTACCAGTTTGTTACCATCGACAGACAGCCAGTTTTGATTGTCAACATTGAACATTTTGCGAATGATGTCGAGAATAGAGTCCGTATCGTTTTCTCTCATGTACTCGGAAAATGAAACAATGCCGTCTGGTTTGTCACGAGGAAATGAGTAGAGGATGGCAGCATAACTTTGTGTTTCTGCAAAGCCAATCTTTCTGACAGTCTGATCAACCGTGAGAAACCATTGCACGTACTTGTCATATCTTGAGGCTTCCTGCAGAATGTCTGTTCTCGGGCCAAACTTCAGAATCGCAGACATCTTCTTCTCTTTGTCGAGTAGGATTGTTGGGGTGATTTGAAGGAGCACGGAACTTGACTTGCCAGCACCTTCAAAGGGTTCAACAGTTATTTCTCTTGCGATGGATTCACTGTTCGTGTCCCCCGCAAAAAGCTTACCAAGAATATGTCGGAGTTCATTCTTTATTTCAATCAAGGAAGTGTCTTGACGCTTCTGGGATGGATTTGATCTGGACTGGGAATTAAGTGAGAGCACAGTATCCACTACCGGGTCGAAGCGAACGCTAATATCCGGCATCCGAGACTTGAAATCCAATACTCTCTTGATCAAAGCACCCAGATCTGGGGCTCCTCTTCCCGTCCTGTTTGGGAACGAGTACTCGGCAATAATGTCGGGCGGCCACAGGTAATCTGCCAGTCGAGTGGCTCCTCGATCACCTGTCACAAGTATAGATAACTCTGGGTGCCGAGAATGGAATTCGCGCAGAAACTCTTTCGGCTTTTTTAACGATTGGACGTTCACGACGAATATGGCGTAACTGGTCTCTTCCACCTTCTTCATACAGGCAGGCATGTCTGGACCGATAAAATCAGCCGAAATACCCATTGTCTCAAGTATTTGAGCGAGGGTGTCAATCCAATCTTGTGCAGTGTCGCACACTAAGACTTCCTTTGTTTTTGAATTCTTGCTCTGCATGTGCTCTTCCCTTTTTCTTAGGGGACAATGACGATACAAACAGCCTTGTAATATTGTGTATCGTCAATCCTTTCCGATACCGATGATATTTTGTAGATTTCGGGGGACACCATACTTAATTGGCACCAATGAAGCATCAGGTGTTCAGTACGTTTTCTTCAAAGAACTCATCTACCGCTCCAATAACTAGTGTCCATATTCAGCGCCTTTTGTCGCTCGCTCAAGGTTGCTCTTTCATAGTATACCCGTTTTCACAGCCGGGAACAAGCACTTTCGGCCACAGTCTGGTCCACATAGCCATAAGGGCGCGTATTTTACCCTTCTACTAATAAAGGCGTTTCTCAACAGGCAAGTGTTGACGACAAAATTGGAAAAATTTGAAAAAAAGACAGGAAATAAGGAAAAAAGGCCAAAAACAGGATAAAAGTAGAAAGTTCAAAGCAAAAAGGGCCAAGGCAAAAGGAGTTGGAATATCCAATCCCTCGACCCTGCTCGGGATAGGTATCGAACCCCGATAGAAGGAATCGGGACAGGCAAGGAATGTCGAATGTCGAAGTGATAATTCGTGTCTTGGTGCCTTTGTGGCCGCTGTAATTGACTATTGATTATTGTTTTTCTTCGTGGTTCTCCGTGCCTTCGTGGTGAACCTAAAACCGCGTTAATCAGTGTTAATCCTTCGACTTCGCTCAGGACGGCGTCCGTGGTTAATGCCCGTGTTTTTGAGATTTCACTTGTAAATTGGCCATGAATATGGTATAATATCTAACTAACAAATGGAGAATTGTGAAAAGACAGAATACAGGATGAGACGGAGGATCAGGATACCAGGATAACAGGAGGTGGGTTATCGGGACAGCAGGGAATCGGGCTTGGTGGCTATGAGCCGTTTGAAAAAACAAACCCAATTTCGTATATCGTATGTGGTATGGCACATTTGGCAGGGCACGCTTTTGCAAAACAAAGCCAATTATCTCGTATTGCGTACTGCGTGATGCGTACTGCGAAAAGGAGTTTGAAAAAACAAAACCAATTTGCGAAAGTCCTAAATAAACGTAAACACATTCGTTGCAAATTCTTATGAAATATTATCCTGTTGAAGGCCCCAAAAAAACAAAGCCAATTTTCCGGAGACTATCGGTGTTCATTCGTGTTTATTCGTGGCTAATTTGAAAAAACAAAGCCAATTATTCTGCCACAGAGGGCTCAGAGTGCACAGAGAGAATATTTATATTACGGTACCAGATTTTGAAAGGAAGATGTATCTTGCGGAATGCCTGCCGGACCGGCGGAGGCAACTTTGAAAAAACAAAGCCAATTTATTAAAGGGTCAAATAAATGTAAATTCAATACTGACAAGGGATTATGATAGTAACTGCTGCCTGGGGCGCCGAAAAAACAAAGCCAATTTCGGAATCCCACCCACCCCCAAAGGGGTAGGAGCAAGGACAATTACTTGCTCGTGGCGTTTTTTCCTGTAACATCGAGCAGGGCGTGGGATTATAATGAAATCTTCAGCTAAATGTCATGTTTGGAGAAAACGCCAAATAGAAGATCAGTAAATAAGAATCCAGATCCAAACTGCGGCAATTAATATGGTTCTAAATACAAGGAAAACAATTTATGACAGCCAATGACAAAAGAATTATTTTGGTGATACTATCTCTCTGTCTGGCGAGTGCGGCACCGGGCCGGGATGCTCCGGCGGTACGGTGGGGGCATCAGCTTGTAACTCCCACAGACGATGTCGCCCGTAGTGCAGTAGCCGATAGCAACGACAGCATTTACTTCACTGTCAAAAAGCAAACCAAGGACGCTTCCGGGGCCACCACGTCCAAGGGTTTGTTTCTTCTCAAGTATAACCAACAGGGCGATCAGTTGTGGAGTAAGCAACTCGATCCCGGAGTTGAGGATGCCACGGGTTTAGCTGCGGACGATCAAGGGAACATTTATGTCTTCGGATTTGTCAGCAGCACACCGGAGCGGGAGACAAAAGGTGGGCATGATGCACTTGTTGCCAAGTACGATCAGACCGGTATCCAACAGTGGGTATGGCAACTGGGAACTCCTGAACATGACGTCTGCACTGGTCTGGATTTTGACGCTGACGAAAATCTGTATATCTCAGGCTATACGTATGGGGATTTTGCCAAGCCTAATAAGGGTGGGGCTGACATGTTTATAGCCGCATACGATAAACACCGAAACTTACTATGGCGGGACCAGATAGGCACGGACACGGATGACCGGGCTACGGATATCCGGGTGGGTGATAACAATGACATCTACCTCTGCGGCAACACATCGGGCAGCCTGGCCAGACAGAACAACGGTTTTGTGGATTTTGTAGTGGCAAGATACGAACGCACAGGCAAATCTCTCTGGCTATACCAGTACGGCACAAATGCAATGGACAGTATCGGGTGTATGGAGATAGGTGAACTCGGCCATCTGTACCTGGGATGCAGAACCAATGGCAATGTCGGCTCCAGAAGTCCGCAACGCATGGACTGGGATTCGTGCCTCGTCAGTATATCGAAAAAAGGAAAGCTGTTATGGACACGCCAATTCGGTACGGACGGCTGGGATGGGACCTGGGACATGGCCTGGTTTCAGGACGGTTCGGGTGACATACTGATAAGTGGCTGTCAGATTCCGGTAAAGAGCAAATGCCGAGGATACTGTCGTCGTTATACTCCGGAAGGCAAGCTGATCTGGACCAAGGAATTCCGTGAGTACAACTCCAGTGGAGGCACCTGTGGCCGAGTTGTGACTATTGATAGTGCCAATAACTGCTATCATGGAGGCCAGACACATGCAGACTGGCTTGGTGTCAACAACGGTACAGGAAATGTGTATATCGTCAGATTCGATGGAGCGAAGAACGAAGAGGACAGTCCGTAATTCAATGATAGCTCATGCTCTCTATCCTGCAACCTTGCCCAAGGAAGGCCATGAATCTATTCAGGAGAATCAAAGGTGTAGAATTAAGTACAATTACTTGCCCGCGGTGTTTTTTCCGCTAACATCGAGCACGGCGTGAGATTATAATTGCGGTTGATGCACGTTTCATGCCGGAACGAGCACTAAAACGAAAGGGGTCGGAAAATGGATGGGAAAGACTTAACAAGACGGCAATTCATCGCGGCGGCATCGGCAGGATCTTTAGCCGGAGTGGCTTCGCGGGCTATTCCCGCTTATGGAAACATCACGAAAAAAGCGGGCAAATTAGCGATACTGGGCGGCGAGCCTGTCAGGAAGAACAAAAGCTGGCCGAGGTGGCCTTACTGGGACGAAAAGGTCGTTGATTCGGTGGTGAAGACCACAAAGAGCAGGATATGGTGCCGGATTCAGTCTAAGTCGGGAACTGTGCCGACGTTCGAGAAGCAGTGGGCGAGCCTGGCGGGGGCGAAATTCTGCGTTGCCACGGGATCGGGAACTCAGGCGCTGCACACCTCTGTCGAAGCGCTTGGAATCGGGCCGGGGGATGAAGTTATCACATCGCCTTATACCGATCCTGGGACGATATCCTCCATTTTGACTGCCCGGGCGCTGCCGGTCTTGGCAGACCTGGATCGCGAGTCCTATCAGCTCGATCCCGACGACGTCGAGAGGAGAGTGACTGAGAACACCAGGGCGATTATGCCCGTGCACATGATGGGTCAGCCCTGCGACATGGGAAGGATCATGGAGATTGCCGAAAAGCACAATCTGAAAGTGATCGAGGATGCCGCCCAGGCACATTTCGCCGAGTATAAAGGCAAGAAGCTGGGGACCATCGGCGATCTGGGGTGCTTCAGCTTCCAGTCGAGCAAGACGATTGCCTGCGGCGAGGGCGGCGGGATAATCGGCGACGACGAAGAGCTGATGGACAAGTGCTATACCGTCCACAATCACGGCACGTCCCGCCGGGGACGAACGGAAGTGGCGGGGCCGAAGTACCGGATGAACGAGTTCGAGGCAGCCGTATTGCTCGGCCAGTTGTCCGGGGCCAGGGAGCGCTTCGAGCGCCGGAATGAAAACGCCGCCCGTCTGACCGCGGGGATTAAAGACCTGCCCGGCATCCGTCCGCAAAAACTGTACGAAGGCACCGAGTGCGGCTCTTTTTATATTTATGCGATGACGTATCGAAAGGAATACTTCAACGATGTGGACCGCAGCAAGTTTCTCAAGGCTATGGCTGCCGAAGGTGTCAGTCTCAGCCCGTATATTACACAGGGATTGCACCGCGAGCCGTGGATCGAGCACATATTGAGCAGGCCGGTCTATAAGAAGATGTTCTCCAAGAAGAGATTAACTAAATATCGGCAAGAGAGTAAATGTCCGAATTGCGACAAGGTTTGTCAGGAGCTGGCCATGATCTGGGCTTCCGGCCCGCTGCTCGGGACCAGGCAGGATATGGACGACGTCGTCAACGCCCTGGTCAAGGTCTATGAGAATAGGGACAAGCTCAGCGCAGTATAATCAGTCGCGGCTTTTGATTCGGTCGAGAAGCTTTAAGGCACGGCTTACCATAATCTCACCGGCGCCTTTGGCCAGGTTGGTGCCGGAACCTGATTCGTATCCGCCTTCATCGTAGGCCTGGCTGTGACAGACGTAGCCGATGGCATCATTGCTCAGTGCTATGATGATAAGGTTCTCCAGCCCGGACTTTTTCTTGATTTCCAGACCCACCTCGACGAGAACTTCTCCGGGAAGCCCTAAGATATAAACGTCGCCGAGCCTGAGGGCCTGAATCTCCGTAACCAGATGATCTTTTCCCTCGTCGGCGTCCATGATCCTGTCGGACGAAGGGCTTTTCTTCAAGGGAAACTTTACCTCTGCTTTCATTGCGTCCAGGCCGACCTTGTCGGAAGTGGAAACAAACTGAAGTTTTCTTACCGCTTCGCCGGCTATGGCCCTGCCGATCCGGAAACGAGCTTCTTGCCCTCGCTCAAGGGGGACTATGTTGCCGGAGGTTCCGGGGACGAAAATGCAGATTCCGCCTTCGACTTGTTCGACGACCCGTACAGTCTCGCCGGGGAAATCCGCCGAGATAGAATAGAACCAATCGGCATATCCGCTGCCGCTGACGGCATGGCAGGCGAAATTTACCATTGAGCCGATGATTTGGCCATCGGCGTTTTCGACTCTGATCACCCAGGCGTGCGGATCGACAGGGCCGAAGGTCAATTCCGGCTGCTCCGGCGGCAGAGAGAATGTCACTGCGACCGAACCGTCCGAGCCGTGCTGCACCTTTTTCGTGGCGATAACTTCCGGCGGAAAGCTAAATGACATTTTCACCGAACCATCAGGCGTCCGTGTACGACGGTTATAGACAATCTCAGGAAGCCGGCCTTTTGCGGCGCCGATCTTTACCTCCTGCATGTTCTTGTGCGCGATAAACACCGAATCCGTCATTTTCTTAACGAGGGTCTTCACGTAGGCGTCATCAACAGTATTATCTGCAACTTTCGGTCCGAGCTTTGTTTTGGCATAGATCTTCGGCCCAAAATGAGTGTGTGTGGCACTAATCAGGATATTCCGTTCGGGGATACCGACTTTCTTTTTTACTATTGCTCTTACCTTATTTGTAAGCTCCAGAGGGACCCAGAGCAGATCGACCGAGATTATCGCTACGGCGTTGTTTCCATCGTCGAGAACCAATGCTCTTGCGTAAAGCTCATCGACTATATCATCACTTGGCTTGTCCCGGCTGCCGTAGCCCGAGAGCCAGACCCCCACAGGAGGAGTGATATTTACCCTCGCACAACCGCCTTTAAGCGCCGCCTGACCGACAGGGCAGAAAGCCCGCCCGGACAATACAATAACGGTAAACAGCAAAACGGCTTTAAAAAAACGTCGCTCTCTCATTACTCTTGCCTCCACATTGGAATCGTTGCCGTATTCAGTCACAAATGCCTGCCAGGACTAATGCAAATCCTTTACAAAATTCGTCAAGGCATAGATCGTCTCGATATTGTAAGCTGACTCAAGATGATATATGTATTCAAGATTGCCGCCGTCGTTTTCATTTAGGATGCGTTTGGCCCATTTTAGAATCGGGTCTGTACTCTCAGCGGACATGTCCTGCGGCAGGGGGACGATACTTATCTTCATTTCTTTGCCAAATACTTCTCGCGCCCGCTCGATTGAAGTATCGCCGCCAAGGTCCAAAGAACAGAGATTCTTGATTTTGCAAAATGCACCCAGATAATCGGTGCTTGGCCCGCATGAATGTAAGCGGACGGGACCAAGCTCGGCACCGATTTTTGAAATAGCCGGGATTACGAAGCGTTCGAGCAGTTCCGGGCTGACCAGGCACGATGAACATTCACCCACGTGTACGCTGGTTATGGGCAAATCGGCTATTTGCGAAAAGTGCCGGCAAAGAACGATGTAAGCATCCGCGATCCAGTCCATGATCTTAGAGCATCGTTGCGGCTCGGATATCATGTCCATGAAGATGGTCTCACCGACAAACTTCTGGGCCGAGGTCAACACCCCATGTATGGTTGCCCGGCCGGACAGGTCCCAGTAAAACGGCGGGACGGGACTAAGCTGCTCCTGCGAATCGCTCTGCACCCGGCGAATTTGTTCGTCAAAGAGTGTGATCAACGGATGATCGAGCAAACTGTCGGGAGGCGGCAGGTCCGCAGGATTTTTCTGAGCGAGGCAGCACGGCGAAATGTCGGCATCACGGTTGGCGGCGGCTACGAAGTCCGCCCCAAGCAACATGCCGAGAATCATGTTTGGCTGAATGCCACCGATCAGGATTTGGCTCTTGTCCCAATAGTCTATCTGTCCGAGATTGGATTCCGAATAGAACAGCCGCATTCCGCCAAAACGCTCCGCCGCGTATTCGTTGCATCGGCAGTCAATGGCATGGCGTCTTTGGGGCTCGAAATAGTAGTCGCGGTCAAACGCCACACCTAACGCCTTAGCCATCCATGCTTTTGAAAGTGTGCCGGAAATCGTAATCATTACACAGGCAACTCAAAAGAGAACATCGTTCGTATTATATTTCGCTGATTGGCACTGGTTTGCCGGATTGCGCTGAGAGATCCGCTGCAAAACATATAGCATGAGTCCTGGCTGCGTCGTCCAGGTCAGGGAACGGTCGCTTGTCGTCAATAATGCAGTCAATAAAATGCGAGATTTCGCCCTGAAAAGGATGATGAGCCACGTCGGCGCTGTCCGGCAGAACACAGGGGATTTTCATGAAGTTGTCCTGACCCGGAAAAAGCTTCGGGGCATACAACTGGTCGTTTCTGACCGTGCCCTCAGTTCCGTAAACTCCTATGTTGAAACGGTAGGGCATTTGCGCGTCAAAGGTTGTTGTACTTCGCCCGATCCTGCCGTTCTCGAATTTCACGTTGACGGTGATCGTGCCCGGATACTCTATCGGGTTTTCGGTTTTTGCCTGATATGCACAGACCTCCTCGGCGTCGCTTCGGGCGAACCAGCGAAGAGCATCTATTGCGTGACATCCGCCGGTCAAAATCGCGGTCCCGCTTTGTTCTCGACTGGCATACCATTTCTCCTGCATCGTCATCCATATTCGATGCAGGTAATCAACTTCGACCATAAAGATGTTGCCGAGAGCGCCTTGCTCAATTAGTCGGTCAATCGTCATCAGCAGAGGATTCCAGTGCAGCACGAAGCTAACCAGAGTTTTGACGTTGCTTTTCTTCACCGCTTCCTGTTGCTTTCGCACGTCTTCCATCGTCAGAGCGACAGGTTTTTCGATTATGACGTGCTTGCCGGCTTCGGCGGCGGCAACCACATATTTCGTGTGTGTGTTGTGCGGCGTACAAACCACCACGATGTCAATATCGTCTTTCTTCAGCATGGCGTTTGCATCGGTTTCAACGTTGCATTCCATGCCGTATTTGTCTCGGTATCTCTCGGCGTTTGCCCGATTTCGGCTGACCAGGGCACGAACTTCGCAGCGCTCGTCTTTTTGGAAGGCCTTTATGTATTCCTCTGCAACCGCGCCGCAGCCGATGATACCTGCGCCAAGTTTATTCATTTGCAAATTCCTTTTCCGTCAGTGGTTATCGCGTGCTCCGATTACTCGTCATGTATAAAATCCTGCGTATCGCTCCAATGAGTCCATAACAGCCTTGACGTTCTCAATGGGTACACCGGGATACAGCCCGTAGATCATCATCAAGCCGCCATCCGGACTGCCAAGCTTCTCAACTTCCTCTCTGATCAGGCTGTCAATTTGCCCGGGGGCGCCGAAGCGAGTAATTTGTTGCCGGTCTATGTCAATATCTATGCAGACCCGGCCCTTGAGATTTGCAGCGATCCAGTCAATGCCGTTGACAAGATCCTGAAGGTTTAGAACGTCCACCCCGCTGATCGTAAGGTCATCGACAAGATCGCGAATGTCGCCGTCGGAGTGCGTATGCACCAAACAGCCGGCCTTGTGCGCCTGGTTCATCAGTCGTTCGTACATTGGCTTTATATAACTGCGAAAGTGGTCCGGAGAAAGCATCGGGCCAACCTGCATCCCCAGGTCTTCGGGATAGCGCATCATCGCAGCGCCAAGGTCGAGGTAACGCCGGATGATCTCCGTGCTGAAGGTTTCGAGCATCTCGATCAAACTCCAAATCCTGGGATTGTTGTCCGCCATGTCCAGCAAGAGGTTCTCATATCCCCGCAGGTAACTGAGCCGCTGGAACCCATGGCCGTGCTCCAAACTGCCGGCATAATGGTTTCCATCTGTTTCGGCTGAAGTAATTCGGTCTTTCACCGCGGCCCAGTCAATACTCATCACGCCATTTGTCAATTTCGGGTCCGGCGGAACAAAGCCTTCAAAATCGGCCCAGTCCGCCAGGGGATGGCCCGTAACGGCGCCGGTGATGCCGTTGTCGGTAGTCTGCCAGACACAGCCCCACGCGTCGGTATAAGGGGCGCCCGCCCGCTCATAAGGAGCTAATTCAGGCTCCGGCTCGCTTTCAGCATCGAAGTTGGGAAACAACATGCGATGGTCGGCCATCAACTCGAACAGAACGTCCCTGCTGTAATGATGCCAGCACGCGGGATTGATCCAAAAGACAATAGGGATGTATTCCGGTTTCTCAAATCTGATGGCTCGCAAAGTGTTGGCGTCGATGGTATCCATGAGTGCTCAGCTTGCCGATTACGCTACTTCGATTGCCCTGCCTGACCTTGCCGATTCGTAACAGGCAGCCAAGACTTTCTGGCTCTGCAAGCCAAGGTCTGCGCCGATAATCGGATCGCGGTTGTCAATAATTGCCTGACTGAATTCTTCGATCTCGGCCTGGTATGTATTCACCGGTTCCGGAGCAACTACGATGCCTTGATCCTCGCTGCGCGCCTGCCGGGCGTCGTAACCTTCGTCCTCTCTCTCAAGAAATGCAATCATCTCTCCGGCAGGCCCCTGGCCGATAGTTCCTTTTGCCAGTATTGAGCCGCGCGAGCCGTAAAGCTCGAGCACGTTCCTGCTGCTCTTATCCGGGATGCAGAAAAAGGTATCGACTGTTGCCAGCGCGCCATTATCAAAAAACAGCAGGGCAGCAGCGCTGTCTTCTGATTTGTAATCGTGGACCGTATTGTTGATGAAACAGCTTACCCTTGAAATCCTTCCGAAGAACATCTCCAACAGGTCGATGCAGTGGCCTCCCATGTCTATGAGCGAACCGCCGCCGCCTGTGGCGATCTCCTGCCGCCATGCTCCTTCTATCGGCGGGTACCAGCAGGAAAGCTGTGCCCGGGCATAAACCGGTTTGCCGAGCTTGCCGTCGTTTATGAGCCTGAGCGCTTCGGCGTGCTGGGCAACAAAACGCATCATAAACGCACAGCCAAGCTTACTGCCCATCTTCTCGCACGTCTCGATCATTTCTTCGGTTTCGGCGACCATCATACCCAGGGGCTTCTCGCAGAGAATGTGTTTGCCGGCATTGGCGCAAGTCCGGACCTGATCGTGGTGGAAGCAGGCGGGCGTAGCGATATAAACTGCGTCGATATTGGCATCCAGGACAGCTTCGATGTCGTTCGCCTGCATAGCGCCGAACTCCTTGGCGACCTCCGCGTTGACCTGTTCATTGATGTCAAATACCAAAGATAATTCAGCATTTTTAGCTTTCAGGATACCTTCCGGAATCGTTCTCCTTCGGGCAATCCCGCCCGAGCCGATCACGCCCCATTTGATTTCTTTAGACATCGCGGCAATCCTTTCTGCTACTTTGAATAGGCCTTTATCACCTTGGTCAGTGCATTGCCTATCTGCCGGCAGTCTTCCTCGGTGAATGTCGGGTAAGCAAAGCATGTAAAAGTGTGGCTTTGGTGCCAGACGGCATTGGGCACTTCAACTTTGCTGTAGTCCACACTGTCCGGGTTGGCATATTCTTTGGATTTGAACGGAAATCCGCTCTTCCCGAATGAATTACATTCCTGGAAGGCCCGCTCCGTATGGCACTGAGGCCAAAACACCTTCCAGCACGGAGCGCCTTCGGCGCCGCACGCGGACACAAACCGATCTATGTCGCAAGTCATGTTCTCAATATCCAGAGAAAAAGCCATAACGTACCAGCCATTCTGCCGCTCATCGGTGTCAACCGGCGCGTATTTGACTTGAGGCAGGTCTTTTACGGCGTCGATAATGATCCGTGCGTTGCGTCTGCGCGTCGGGAGATTCCAGGTGTCAATCCGTTCAAGCTCTGCAAGGCCGATCGCCGACTGCATTTCGGTCATGCGGTAGTTCCATCCGACCATATTGTGAACATAAGGCAGCTTCTGTTCCAGCTCCAGAAGACTCAGCCGCTGCTTAACATCGTAACCGTGGTCGCGAAAGCTTCTTGCCTGCCAGGCCAGGTCCTCATCGTCCGTAGTCACCATGCCGCCTTCTCCGCCTGTTGTGAACGTCTTGTTCTGGCAGAAGCTGCAAGCTGCGACGTGGCCGATGGCGCCGGTCTTTTTGCCTTTGTAAGCGCCGCCAAAAGCCTCGGCGTTGTCTTCTACGACGAAGAGGTTGTGCTTTTGTGCAAAGGCCATCACTTTGTCCATATCGCAGACATTGCCGTACAGATGCACCGGCATGATTGCTTTCGTCCGCTCGTTCACCAGTTTTTGCGCAGACTCAACGCTGATACAATGGTCATCTATGTTTACGTCGGCAAAGCGCGGTATCGCGCCGGACTGCACGACCGAGAAACTGCTGGCAATGAACGTATAGCTCGGGACGATGACTTCGTCGCCGGGCCCGATTCCCAATGCGGTCAGGGCGATGTGCAAAGCCGAGGTACCGGTAGATGCACTGACGGCATACTTGCTGCCCTGCCATGCGGCAAATTGCTTCTCGAACTCCATGCCTTTTGGCCCGGTCCAGTAGTTGACCTTGCCGGACCTGAGGACTTCCTCCACCGCCTTGATCGCTTTTTCATCGAAACTCGGCCAGCCGGCCAAACTGTTTGTAACGGCCTTGGGGCCGCCGTCAATCGCCAGTTTTTCGATCATTTTCAATGCCCTTTCGCAACAAAGTCACGCGGATACGTAAGTTCTCACATCGCTCACCCATGATTTCCCGGAGTATTCCACTGTCTGATCTCAACAAAAGTAGTCCATTTCCCACGCCGAGTCAACCGTCAGTCCTGAGCTTCATGCTAAGCCCATGCAGCCGGGCCGTTCATTTCTTTGAAATCGGCTGTTGCCTAATGACAGTCAAATGGATATGATGCCGCAGTTACCGCGTGTGACACCGGGCGACATGCAATTCACCGTGTTGCAGGAGCAGTCTGGCTCCCGTTTATGTAAGAAAACGGCGATAAATTAACTGTTGGTGGACAATAAATATGGCAATCACCCTCACAAGGAAACATCGTTCTTGGCGTTACCGGGTTTTTGCCCTGTCGTGGCTGGCCTATGCAGGATTCTACCTGTGCCGGAAGAATTTCAGCATTGCCATGCCTTTGCTCAGCCGAGACCTCGGCTTTACAAAGGATAATTTCGCGATGCTTTTGTTCTGCTACAGTTTCTTCTATGCGATGGGTCAGTTCTACAATGGGTTCCTGTCCGACAAGTTCGGTCCTCGTCTGATTGTCGGCATCGGGCTGTTTATATCGGTGCTGGCCAACATCTTCCTGGGTTTTGGCGCGTCCCTGGTCGTATTCGCCTTGTTGCTGTGTATCAACGGAACCGGGCAATCGACCGGCTGGTCCGGGACCGTCAAGAACATGGCTCCCTGGTTTCGGCGCAAGGAACGCGGTGTAGTAATGTCCTGGTGGTCCACCTGCTACGTTGTCGGCGCAGTTGCGGCTACCGGGCTCGCGACATTCGTGGTAACGCACCCGGTGCTGCTGCGATCAGGGGACTTGATAGATCCCTCCGGTCTGGCGATCCAATTAAGCAACGAGGAGAATTCGGTTTCAAAGTATCTCACAGAACACTTCTCGCCTGAAAGCCGCCGGTTGCTCGAGGCGCACGATGGAACCGGCCCTGTTTCTCAATCGTTGCACGAAGTTTTAGTGACAGAACTGAACGGCGTAATCCAGGGACCGTGGCTTTACGACGAGCAACGCTTTGTCGGCGTCGAGCTTTCGGAGGGAACCCGTAAGAATATACAGAACATGCTTGACAAGACCCCCGAGGAGCGAGAGCGAGAACTGAAAGGCAACAATTGCATTTACGCCAACAGAACTCTATTGGAGGAAGCCTACCCCCGGAAATTCAAGTTGAAATGGTGTCGCAGTTTCTGGGTCCCGGCAGCCTTGCTGGTGTGCATTGCAATGTGTTTCACCGGTTTCACGCGCAACAAGCCTGCCGAGGTTGGACTCTCGGAGATTGCCGAAGATGATTTCGACAATAGCGAATCGGCGCAGAATCCAGGAACTGCGGGAGGGCCGTCCTCAAAGGAAATTCTAACAATTGTCTTGAAGAATCCTGTGGTATGGCTTATCAGCTCTATGTATTTCTTCACGAAGATGGGGCGGTATGCAATATTCTTCTGGCTGCCGCTGTATATGGTCGAACATCTCGGCTACAGTCTTGCCGAGGCCGGTTACACCTCGATTCTCTATGAGGCAGTAGGCTTCGCCGGCATCGTAGCCGCTGGCTATGTTTCAGACAAAGTCTTCCAGGCACGGCGTATGCCTGTGGGAGCATTGGGAATGTGGGGCCTGGCAATCATCTGCTTGTTTCACCCCCGACTGGCAGCCTGGAGCCACCTTGGTAACGCAATCGGAATATCTCTAATCGGATTCTTTACTTATGGCCCTGACGCCTTGATGTCAAGCGCTGCCGCCATCGACGCAGGTTCGCCAAAGGCAGCCGGATTAGCCGCTGGCGTAATTAATGGCGTCGGCTCCCTCGGACAGATGATATCCCCTTTCGTGGTTACCTTTATAGTAAGCGTATTAGGCTGGGACAGCCTGTTTTACTTCTTCGTGATTATCGCCGCCATAGCAGGCTGTCTGCTCGCTATAAAATGGAATTGGGTCCCGGAGGCTCACAAACGGGCTGCTGAGACTGAGGAGTCCATCGGATGAAAACAGAAGGACAAACGCCCGGCGGGAAAGACAAAATCCTCTTTACGCCTGGGCCACTGACAACCAGTGAAACCGTCAAGCAAGCTATGCTGCGAGATTTGGGATCTCGCGATATTGAATTCATTGGATTAGTGCGCGATATCAGGCACAAGCTGGTTGAACTCGGGCAAGGCGACCTTGAGGAGTACACGACCGTCCTCATGCAGGGCAGCGGCACGTTTGGTCTCGAGGCAGTCATTTCATCCACGGTCCCACCGGCCGGCAAGCTGCTGGTAATCATCAACGGAGCGTACGGAAAGCGCCTTGCCAGGATCGCATCGGTGCTCAAGATCGACACCATAACGCTCGAATACGCTGAGAACACAACGCCGGACCTCAGAGAAATTGAAGCTACAATAAAGAGCGACGGCAAAATCAGCAACGTTTCAGTCGTGCACTGCGAAACCACGACTGGAATTGTCAATCCCATCGACCAAATCGGCAGAATTGTCGCTGAATCCGGCGCAAAGTATTTTGTCGATGCTATGAGCAGCTTTGGCGCAGTGCCGATCAATCTTGCCGAGTGTAATATTGACTATCTTGTCTCGTCCGCCAATAAGTGCATTGAGGGCGTGCCTGGTTTTTCATTTGTGATATGCAATCTCACCTCGCTCAGAGAAACCGCCGGCTATGCACGCAGCGTGAGCTTTGACCTGCTGGATCAGTATCAGGGCTTCGATAAGAACGGCCAGTTTCGTTTTACCCCGCCCACTCACGCGCTGGCGGCATTTCGCCAGGCACTTGCAGAACTGGAGGACGAGGGTGGCGTTGCCGCTCGGGCTGATCGTTATCGCAAAAACTACGAGACTCTTGTGGCCGGTATGAGGCGAATGGGATTCCGGGAATACCTCAGGCCCGAAGAGCAGGGATACATTATCACGTCGTTTCTCTATCCCGATGACCCTAAATTTTCTTTTGAGAAGTTTTATGAAAGTCTGAATCAAAAGGATTGTGTGATCTATCCCGGCAAAGTTAGTGACGCTAACTGCTTTAGGATCGGCAGCATAGGTCGGATATTCGAGACTGATGTCGAGGCTCTCCTGGCGGCCATCGGCGAGACAATCATTGAGATGGGTGTTAAACTCAAATAATGCGATCTCAAAAGAACAGCAACGACGAGCTGAAGTCGGAAGGCGACCTGAACATCTCTCCGCATCGCCAGGTCTGGGCTAAAGAACACATTGACGCCGAGACGCAGCATTGGCTTGATCTGGACGCTAAGTATTTTCTGCATCAGTCGCTGTCAACTCCCTGTCTGAACGTTCTGTCTCACTGTGACGGCATCAATCTTGAGGATCTTCAGGGTCGCAGTCTCATGGACTTTCACGGCAATAACGTCCATCAGGTCGGGTTTGCCAACCAGCGTGTGATTGATGCCGTCAAGGACCAAATGGAGAAACTCGCCTTCTGCACACGCCGCTACACTAACATTCCTGCAATCAAACTGGCCGAAAAGCTGGCCCAATTAGCTCCGGGGGAATTGAACAAAGTCTTGTTCGCACCGGCGGGAACGGCGGCTATCGGAATGGCCCTGAAACTGGCGCGAATGGCAACAGGCAGATTCAAGACAATTTCAATGTGGGACTCTTTTCACGGCGCCTCGTTAGACGCCATTTCTGTCGGCGGGGAGGCTATCTTCCGCAAGGATGCCGGGCCGCTGCTGCCGGGCGCCGAGCATGTCCCGCCCCCGGACTGTTATCGCTGTCTCTGGGGATGTGAGGACAACTGCACTCTCAAATGTGCCGACTACATCGAGTATGTCTTAGCCAAGGAAGGTGATGTCGCAGCCGTGATTGCAGAGACAGTACGAAGCACATCGGTCGTTCCTCCGGCCGGTTTCTGGCAGAAAGTCCGCGAGGCGTGTGACAGGCATGGCGCGTTGCTGATACTTGACGAAATACCGCATTGCCTGGGCCGCACAGGAAAGATGTTCACCTGCCAGCACTTTGACGTTGTGCCGGACATATTGGTAATCGGCAAAGGTTTGGGCGGCGGCATTTTTCCACTGGCCGCACTGATCGCCCGTGAAGATCTGGACGTAGCGCCGGATCGCGCCCTGGGCCATTATACCCACGAGAAGAATCCCGTAGCCTGTGCCGCGGCTATGGCGACAATCGAATATCTGGAAGAAGAGAATCTGCCGGCAAATGCCGAAAAAATGGGTGGCTACGCTATCAAGCGCATGCGCGAAATGATGCAGCGGCACGAAATGATCGGAGCGGTCAGGGGTCTCGGGCTGCTGATGGGGATGGAGCTGGTTAAAGACCGCCGGACAAAACAACCGGCTACCGAAGAAGCCGAGCGGGTAATGTACAGCGCGCTTAGTAAAGGGTTGAACTTTAAGGTCACAATGGGCAGTATAATAACCCTGACACCTCCGTTGACGATCAGCCAATCGGAAATGGACAGGGCGTTGGACATCCTGGATGAATGTCTTGCGGAGGTCAAAGAATAGTTCTCTTAATGCCCCTATTGGCAAGAGATACCAGAATTGTTACGATGTACAGACAAGTTTACGCTGCCAGGAATATGTTGATCCGTACGGTCGGGTCAAGAAGAGTTGCAAGCAATGGGATTTGGGTTTAGCTTTGTCATTTAGGCAAACATGAAAGGAAGATTTTATGGATTATGTGTATCGAAGGACCTACAAAGGCCCGGTGAAGCTGGTTATTTTCGACTGGGCGGGGACAACCCTGGATTACGGCTGTTACGCTCCGGCGGTGGTTTTCATCGAGGTTTTCAAACGTCGTGGAGTGGAAATTACGATGGAGCAGGCCCGCCGCCCTATGGGGCTGAAAAAGGTGGATCATATCAGGGCGATCTCCCAGCAGGACGAGGTCGCTGCTCTATGGGAAAAGGTGTGCGGTAAAGCCTGTACCGAAGCGGATGTTCAGGATATGTTCGAGAAAGATTTTGTGCCGCTGCAGGTCGCTTGCATTGCCGACTATACCGAACTTATTCCCGGGACCGTTGAAACCGTCGAGGAATTGCGGGGGCGTGGGATTAAGATAGGTTCCACTTCCGGCTACTTCACCGAGGCTATGGAGATCAACTTCCGCGAGGCCAGGAAACAGGGTTATGTGCCTGATGTCAATGCCTGCGCCAGCGATGTTCCGGCAGGCCGGCCTGAGCCGTGGATGGTTATCAGCAACATGCAGCAGGCGAGGATATTTCCTCCCGAAGCCGTTGTCAAGATCGATGATACGAAGCCCGGTATTGCCGAAGGTCTAAACGCCGGCACATGGACTATCGGCCTGGCCAAAACCGGCAATGAGGTGGGACTGAATGAGAAGGAGTTGGCCGCTCTGCCCGCCGAGCAAGTAAAACGCAAAGTGGATCAGGCAGCGGACGGCCTGGCAAAGACCGGCGCTCATTATGTCGTAGAGTCCATTTCAGACGTACCTCCTGTCATTGCCGAAATCGAGCAGAGACTGAAAATGGGTGACAGACCGTGAGCTCGGCGGTCGTGGCGGAGATTTGAGAACGGGTCAAGGCATCGGAGCGAATGATGACTGCAAAGATTGTAGAGAACTATGTTAACGGACAGTGGGTTACGCCTGAGAATAACGGTTACCTGGATGTTGAGAATCCGAGTACGGGGCAGATCATTGCCAAAACACCGCTGTCAACCGCTGCCGAGACCAATCGAGCGATAGACGCCGCCGCCGAGGCGTTCAGGGACTGGAGCCAAACTCCCGTGGCCCGCAGGATTCAGCCTCTATATAAACTCGATAGCCTGCTCCGCGAAAACGAAGAGAAAATAGCCCGGACTCTTGTAGAGGAGATGGGAAAGTCCCTGCCCGATGCGCGGGCTGAGATGAAGCGCATCTTCGAGAACATCGAAGTTGCCTGCGGTATGCCCGTGATGCAGCAGGGGGACAAGCTCATCGGTTCGTCCTATGACATTGACGGCGAAGTGATTCGGCTGCCAATCGGCGTTTTTGCGATGATAGCGCCGTTCAATTTCCCCGCTATGGTCCCGTTCTGGTTCCTGCCTTACGCTATCGCTACGGGCAACACCTACGTGCTCAAGGCTTCCGAACAGGTGCCTTTGACAATGCAGTTGATAACAGAATACATAGACCAAATCGGCTTACCCAAGGGCGTGTTCAATCTTGTCAATGGAGATAAGGTTGTCGGCCGGACGCTCGTTGAAAATCCTCTTGTCAAAGGTGTTTCCCTCGTCGGCGCCACGCCTACCTGCAAAATGGTCTCGGCACAATGCGCGCAGAACCACAAACGCTGCCAGGCTATGGGCTCGGCCAAGAACCACCTTGTGGCCATGCCCGACGCCAAGATAGACGATATGCTGCGCAACATGATCACTTCGTGCTATGGTTGTGCCGGGCAACGCTGCATGGCGGCTTCGGCGATAGTCGCCGTCGGAGACGATACGTACAGGGCCGTTTGCGAGAAGTTTGTCGAAGCCTCCAAAGACGTTCTGGTCGCCGATCCGCTGGATCCGAAGGTAGCCGACGAGCCTATGGTCATGGGGCCGGTAATTTCGGCCAAGTCAAAGCAGTTCATTCACGGCATGATCGAGACTGGTCTCAAAGAAGGCGCTACTTTGGCTCTTGACGGACGTGATTTCGAAGTGCCCGGCTGCGAGAACGGCCATTTCGTAGGCCCAACCGTGTTTACGGACGTGAAACCGGGGATGGAGATTCACACTACCGAGATATTCGGCCCGGTAGTGGTAATCCTCAAAGCCGGCTCTCTCGATGCCGCAATAAAGATCATCAATGACCAGGAGTACGGCAACGGCGCATCGATATATACTCAGAATGGCTACTACGCCCGCAAATTCAAGATCGAGACGGACTGCGGAATGATTGGCATAAATATTGGCATTCCGGCGCCGGTGGCGTATCTACCTTTCGGCGGCATGAAAGCCTCTCAGTTCGCGGATATCAAGGCGCAGGGCAAAGCGATTGTAAACTTCTTCACGCAGGACAAAATCATTACCGAGAGATACTGGCCCGAAAGCGGCTGAGCCGCGATCAACTCCCGACAGTCGGCTTACACCCACTCAGCGGGGTCCAGCTTGTAGTAATCTCTCAGTTCATCGTAAAGTTCCGGGTGTTTCTTTTTCATCTGTCTCGCTTTCTCGAAAAACGTTTCGCTTGCCACCGCAAAGAACTCGGCAGGATTCGTCGCCCCGTATTTGTTCATAACCGACCTTCTGTGCTTTTTCTTCTTTTTTTGCAGATTTTCATATTCCCTGCTCAGGACACGAGCCCATGCGACGTAGCTGGACCGGCCCTCCAAAGTCGGGGCTCCATCGGCCGCACCATCTTCCTGGTCCAATTGATGAGCAAATTCGTGAAGTACGACGTTCCGGGCGTCTGTGATATTTAACGTTCCACCTGTCACGCTGTTCCAGGCAAGGACAACAGGCCCATTCCGCCAGGATTCTCCCAGGCGAACGCTTTGCCCGTCGATCCTGATTGTCCCATTTGAAGACGACGTTTCGGCTACGTAAGTGTGAGGATATACCAAAATGGTGCGAAGTTTGCGGAAGTAAGTCGTCTTTCGGTTCAGCAGCAACATACAGGCTTGAGCAGAGATGGTAACTCTAATCTCATCAGTAACTTCCAGGCCGCCGCAACCCTCGAAGGTTTTTTCAGCCATGAAAACGTGCACGAGGCCGCGAAGCTGCTTTTTCAATGAATCGGGCAGGCGATTATAAAGAGGCACATTCTTCTGCACTATCTGCTCCCATTCCGCGGGAAAGGGCAAAGCCAACAGACTTTTACGCTTCGCCCGGCGAGATATGCGTTTGGCAACCAGAAACGCCAATATCGCTGCGACTGCCGCTGCTGCACATATTCCAATAGCCATTTGCTGTTTTCCCCTGCGAGAGCCGACCGGTCGCCGGGTATGCGGGCGGCACCTGAACGCTACAATTTTGCCCCGCAAAACTTGCAGTACCGGGCGTCACTGTCATGACCTTCTGCGCTGCAATCAGGACACGCCTGCGTGTTGGATTGTCCTTTGTGAGCAACCGACAGCTCCGCAGTCACAATTCCCGTAGGAACGGCGATTATCGAATATCCCAAAATCATCACGATCGCTGCCAAAAACTGCCCCGGAGCGGTTTGGGGGGATATGTCGCCGTAACCTACCGTGGTGAGCGTTACGACAGCCCAATATACACTGCGGGGAATACTTGTAAAATCGCCTTTTTGTGCCTCGATCACGTAAATCAGCGAGCCTATGATTACAACCAAAGTCAGTACGGCGAAGAGAAATACAAGAATTTTCCGACGGCTCGCGTACAGGGCTTTCCTGAGCATGGCCGCTTCCTTTGTATGGTGTCCGAGCTTGAGGACTCTGAAAATGCGGAGCACTCTCAGGACTCTGACCACCGCCAGATAGCGACTGCTGGGCAGCAACAAACTCATATAGGTCGGAAGTATCGCCAGCAGATCGACGATACCGAAGAAACTGACTGCGTAACGAACAGGCCTTCCGACACAAAGCAGCCGCAAGATGTACTCTATTGTGAAGAGAATTGTAAAAAACCACTCAGCGGAAGACAGCAATTGACCATGTTTCTCCCTGATGCCGCTGACGCTATCCAGCATGACTGTCATGACACTCAGCAAGATGGTTATTATCAACACTATGTCAAACCATTTACCCGCCGGCGTGTCGGCTTCAAAAATCACCTCAAACAATACCTCACGCCATTCTCGACCGGATTTATTCTTGTTGGTTGCACTCATGGCTCGACCTCATACGAGACTGCACAATTCAGGACAGATGTAACATATACGTTGTTACGCGGCACATCACAAGAGTCTCGGCAAGTCAGGATCGACGATTGCTCTTTCCCTGCGCCTGCCGATTTATGGGCTTATGCTATTGGCTGTACGGGGATAATGCAAGAAATCTTCGAGGTTCTGCAGTGCGGCGACGGTTTGGCGTTCATCCTCCAGGCAGGGGATTTTCTTATGATCGAGATATATAGTCGCTTCCCTTGTATTGCCCGGGCAGCAATGCTACAATCGGCGACACAGACGACAGGATGAACCAGCAGGTTGTCAACATAGACGAACTCTCGGGGCCAAAATGGAATACGCAGTGGGCAAAACAGGCAGGATAATAGCAGCAAGATTATTCGAAGGTGAAGACCTTTACGAATCCATACACAAGATAGCAGTTGCCGAAGACATCAAATCGGCGGCGGTCTTTATTACGGGCGGTTTTAGAGAGGCCAATGTTGTTGTCGGGCCGAAACAGGAAAAGCCCACGGTCGTCGGTGAATTCAGAAAGTTTGCCGGTCCGGGCGAAGTGCTCGGCGTGGGAACCATTTACTGTGACAACGAGGAACCGAAACTGCACATCCATACCGCAATCGGCAAGGCAGACGAAGTGATGATCGGCTGTCCACGGGATGGGACGAAAACGTTCTTGATCCTCGAAGTTACTATTATCGAGATCGATGGGCTAAACGCCGAGAGAGAACTCGATGAAAAGACAGGTCTGAACCTGCTGCGGTTCAAGTGAAAACAACATTCTTTCCGAATGGTGTTAATATCTGTGGTCCAAGGACTGCATTCTGAGTCTCCCCAGGGGACGCCTTACGGTGGAAAATCCACGCTTTTCACAACTTTTTTCACTTTTTTTCATTTTTTTAGATTTTATTATCAACATTAGCGGTGTGAGAATCGCCTTTATATATGAGCAGAGAAAGTGCATCGTGTGCGAGTAAGACGTTGGTCGGATTGATCGTTGTCTTGATTAAAGAAAACCTCTGATGTGCAGAGCGAGAGGATATTGCCGGGTGGGGGCGAAAGCTCCCAGCCGGCACAGCGAGCAATTAGCGGAGTACGTCCGAAAAAACCACCCTGACGAGGCGGGATTCACGCTTATTGAGCTGTTGGCGGTGATAAGGAGCCCGCTCTATCGCGACGGCGAGCGACCCAGGGAGAAATTCAAGGCGATGAAGTACTTCCACATGGGGCACCGACTCGAAGAAATCGTCAAACGAGAAAGGGAACTGACACGAAGCGATCAGGACCGTAGGATTTGGCCCATGTCTTCCATTTCCTTCTGTGCGGCTTTCTTCTTGTGCTTGTGTTTTCCTCTGAGGGCCTCTATTTTGGCGGTGGCCTTGTCCTGCAGCGCACCGGGTTGCCGGCTCTTGTCCAGCATTTCCTCTAAGCTGATTGTGCCGGTGTCATATAGCCGCCAGAGATGCTCGTCGAGGAGCTGCATTCCCAGCTTCTTGCCGGTCTGAATGCTGGAGTCGATTCGATAAGTCTTGTTCTCGCGGATAAGGTTGGCGATAGCAGGGGTGACGACCATAAACTCGTAAGCCGCAACTCTTCCTCTGCCTTTGGACAAAGGACAGAGGGCCTGACTGAGCACGGCGATCAAGTTACTGCTCAACTGGATGCGAATCTGCTCCTGCTGGTTCACGGGAAACACGTCGATAAGCCGCGTAATCGTTCCGGCGGCGCTTGTGGTGTGCACCGTGCTAAAGACAAGGTGGCCCGTTTCGGCGGCCCGCACTGCCGCTTCGATCGTTTCGAGGTCACGCAATTCACCCACCAGAATCACATCGGGGTCCATTCTTAAGACGCGTTTCAACGCCTCAGAAAAGCTGGGAACATCGACGCCGACCGACCGCTGGTTGATAAGTGATTTCTTATGGGTGTGGTAATATTCTATCGGTTCTTCGATGGTGATGATATGGCGGTCGAAATTGGTGTTAATATAGTTTATCATGGTAGCCAGGGTGGTCGTTTTGCCACATCCGGTTGGGCCTGTAACCAGGAACAGCCCTCTTGGCCTGCGGCACAACGCCTGGCATATCTGTGGCAAGCCTATTTCCTCGAAAGTCAGAATTTTCGACGGAATAAGACGCAGCACCAGCGCAAGATTGCCCTTCTGCCGGAAGATAGAGACACGAAATCTGCCTTTGTCGCCAAAGGCAAAGCCAAAGTCGGTTCCGCCTTCTTCCTGAATCTCCTGCTGATTCCGCTCCGGCGTGATGCTCCTCATCAAGGCCTCGGTATCAGCAGGCTCGAGGACCTTGGTCTCCAAAGATCTGAGCGAGCCGTCGATTCTCAATACCGGCGGCCTGTTCGTGGTAAGGTGTATATCAGAACCGCCCTGAGTGACACAGGCGTGCAGCAATCTGTCCATGTTTACGGTTGCCATACAAAAATCCTCAATAACTACACTTGGTCTAATCCACTACCGCACCTTCTGTTTGGGTAATTCTGACCACTTCCTCCGGTGTGGTTGTTCCGTTGAATACTTTGAGCCTTCCATCTTCCATCAGGGTTTTCATTCCACTTGCTTTGGCGGCTTTTCTCAATTCGGTGGTAGGCGCCCTTTGGAAGGCCAGTTCTCTTATTTCGTTGTTCATCTCGAACATCTCGAATATTGCGATCCGCCCCTTGTAGCCGGTGCCCTGGCACTGACTGCACCCGGCTCCCTTGTGGGGAGGGTGTTTCGCGACATCCCCGGGGGTAATTTGGAGCGACTGCAACAGTTGCGGGTCGGGATCCTCGTCGACCACTTTGCATTTCTTACAGATGACCCTGACAAGCCGTTGTGCCATGATGGCCTGTATCGAGCTGGCCACAAGAAACGGTTTGACGCCCATATCTATCAGACGTGTAATCGCGCTCGGGGCATCGTTGGTGTGCAGGGTGCTGAAAACCAGGTGCCCGGTAAGTGCCGCCTGGATGGCGATGTCCGCCACGACGCCGTCTCGGATTTCGCCGACCAGGATGATGTTCGGGGCCTGTCGCAGCATGGATCTGAGAATCTTGTCAAAGGTCAGATCAATCTCATCTCTGATCTGGCATTGATTCATCCCCGCGAAGTTGTATTCAACAGGGTCCTCGGCGGTAATGATTTTTTTGTCAGGCTTATTAAGCTCCTGCAGCGCGGCGTACAACGTTGTGGTTTTGCCGCTACCGGTGGGGCCCGTGACAAGGAAGATGCCGTTCGGCCTTTTGATTATGCGCTGGAATTGCTCGTAGTTGTCCTGCGCGAATCCGAGCGCTTCGATGCCGATATTGACCGCATCAGGGCGCAGAATTCGCAGCACGACACTCGGACCGTGGACACCAGGCAAAGACGAAACACGAAAATCGATCTGCTGGCCTCCGATTTCGCGTTTGATACGGCCGTCCTGCGGCAGCCTTTTCTCGGCGATGTCCATACCCGAGAGAATCTTGAATCGCGTGACCAGCGGAGCCTGCATGTTCTTGGGGATATTGTCTCTTTCCAAACAGACACCGTCGACACGGTACCTCACCCTGACTCTGTCGGCCATCGGCTCAAGATGTATATCGCTGGCGCGCATGTAGTAGGCGTTGTCGATTATCAGGTTCACCAATCTGATAATAGGGGCGTCGTCATCAGGGTCGGCGCCCTGGGCGCGCAGTGTCTCGGCCGCCAGCTCATCACCGACTTCGGCAAGCTCGGCGGCGGTTGCGTCGATGCTGTGCTTGAGCCTGTCCTCATCTTCGCTGCCTGCCTCCTCTAACGAATCCTCCAGGTAATCGCGAATCTTCGTAGGGCTTGCAAGAAAGCATTCCGGCTCGGTGTTCAGGCGAAAACGAATAGCGTCCATCATCTCCAGGTCCGACGGATCGCTAATGATCAACTTCAACCTGCCGTTGCTCATGTCCATCGGGATGACGTTGTGCTTTTTGACGACTTCTTCCGGAAGGGCTTTCGCCGCGTCGGGCGAGATGGAGGCCGTGGCGGGATTTATGTATTCCAATCCAAATTGTTTGGCGATGCACTTAGTCAGGTTTTCTTCGTCTATCAGCCCCTGTTCGAGCAGAATTTCACCGACCCGTTTGTTGTTGGTCTTTGACGCCTTAATTGCGTCGATAAGCGCCTGCTTTTTTACCAGGCCGGCTTTATATATTATTTCGCCCAATTTCCTGCGTTTTTGCGCCATGGTCTCCTCGGTATTCTGCGTGCCCCGGTTACTATTATTATAACACTTGCCGGCTAAATAGTCAAATGTTCAATTTCAGGCGGAGCATGTTCAGTGCAGTTTGTGCCGATCGAAGCCTGACGAACCGTCTGTTGTGAGAAAAAAGACAGCGTTTGGTCTGGCAGCCTTCATTGCAGTCCACGCTGATATATACAAGTCCAGTGGGTTTTTGTTCGCTACCGCCGTCCGGCCCGGCTATGCCGGTTATACCAATCGCAAAATCTGTGCCGGCTTCTTTTCTGGCGCCCCGGGCCATAGCCTCGGCGACCTGCTCGCTGACGGCCCCGTATTCTTCGATCAAATCGGCGGCTACGCCCAATTCACCGGTCTTGGCCCGGTTGCTGTAAGTTACCCAGCCGTGTGTGAAATACTCGCTCGCCCCCGGGATGTCGGTTATAAGCTTGGCCAAAAGCCCTCCAGTGCAGGATTCGGCCACGGCGACGGTCTTTCCCTGCTTAGCTAACTTCTCGCCCACCACCTCGCCCAAACTCTGCTCGCCGCTGCCGTAAACCAGCTTCTCAAGCGTATTTCGCAGCAGTTTTTCGTCCTTAAGGGCCATCTGCTCGGCTTTGTCTTTGTTTTCCGCCGTCGCGACGATGTGCAGGATAATCACGCCGAATTCCACCGTGCAGTTGATCAGCGGGTTCCTGCCTCGCTGCATTATTGTGCCGAGCCGCTGGGCGATTGTCGATTCACCCGCCCCGAAGCATCTGACTTTCTTTACCACCACTGCTTGTCCGCTCGCGTATTGCCGCAATTCAGGCAGAACCGATTCCTCGAACATCCGCTTCATTTCCGCCGGCACTCCCGGCAGAGCGAAAAACAGTTTACCCTCCGATTCAGCCATAATCCCCGGCGCGGTTCCTATACTCGGCAGAGCCTTTGCCCCAGCGGGGATATAGGCCTGAATCTTGTTCTTCTGAGCCATCTGCAGATTCCGCCCGGCGAAGAACTTCTCTATCTTCTCTAAAAGCTCGTTCTGCAATTCTAATTCAACGCCGAGAAATTTTGCTAACGCCTGGCGTGTTAAATCATCATCGGTAGGTCCCAACCCACCGGTTGCTATCACCACGTCCGCATCGGCACTCGCCAGCCCAAACGCCCGTGCGATTTTCTCTATTTCGTCCCCGACAGAAAAAGAACTGACAACCGGCACACCAATCGAAAGCAGCTCAGCGCTCAAGTGCGCAGCGTTAGTATCGACCGTCTGCCCGGAAAGAATCTCATTACCAACACTGACAATACTTGCCTTCTTCATAAGCGCCGGATTCTAATCTTGCCCGCAAGCCGAAACAAGTAAAAAGCCATTTTTGCCGGAGCCGGTTGTTCCACAACTTCCGCCACCCTTGACAGACGTAGCCTGCTTGATATGATCGGGCGACGAAGGCAATTTTGTTTTGATCCGGCCATGTTAGGAGTCTTTCTATGAAGACATTTATGCGCAACGGCAATATGTTTCTGGTGGTTCTTTTGTTAGCGACAACGAACATTTCACAATCTTATAGCGCCGGTGAAAACAATTTCCATGCCGTCCCCACGTATGAATGTATCGGCTTGTATTTCAAATCGCCGGACCTTGGCCGGTGTAATCTCCGGTTCAGGCAAGACGGTGCCTCAGCGTGGCGAGAAGGTTATCCCCTCGTCCATGATCCGCGAGATAATGAGTATCGCGGCAGCATCGTAGGTTTGAAGCCGGACACGGGCTATGGCATCAAAATCACTCTTGACGGCAACGATCACGAACTGACATGCAAAACGAAGAACGATCGTTTTCCCATTGGCAAGGTAACCTATCTGGATGACGGCGCCGGCCTGAAACCGTTGGTAATAACCGAATCCGGTACGGCAAAAGGCTATCACCTGATCACGCCGGCAAAGGATTCAAGAGCGACGATTGACGTTCGCAATGCGCACGATTACACCTGCGTGATCGATGCCGATTACGTCATCGTTCGCGGGGTCGAATTCAAGAACGCCGCGATTCACGGTATCCTGATCAAATCTGGACGCCACGATAACGTTGTCGAAGACTGCCGTTTCACATTCTGGGGCAGGATCGGCGGGCCAAGGACATACGGGAACAAGGGCAATACAGACAGCGCGATCTACGCCGGGCGCCGCTCGGGCAACCTGACCATTCAACGCAATTTGATTGAGAATCCGCGAGGCGCATCGAACGACTGGGACACGGGTCACCCGGCCGGCCCTCAGGCGATTACCCTCATCAATTCGAACGGTGGAAACGTCATTCGCTACAATGAGATTCGATCAACGGAAGATCACGGCTATAATGACGCCATCGGCGGAGGGTCCAATTTCAGCTTTGAGGGAAGCCCCAATCGCGACTCGGATATTTACGGCAACATCATCGCCAATGTCTGGGACGATGCGATTGAAAGCGAAGGGGCAAACATGAACGTTCGGATATGGAACAACTATATCGAAAAAACTTTTCAGCATATTGCCACTGCGTGCACATCGAAAGGGCCTCTGTATATCTTCCGGAATGTCTTCGGAGAGAGCCGCCGTACTCATCGGGATCCGCTTGGCGGGAGCATGATAAAAGTGGGCCAGCGGGATGAGTTTGGAGGAGGAAGGAAGTTTGTTTTTCACAACACGGCTATTCAGCCCAGGGGCGCATTTCATGTCTTTAGCGGCCATGTCAATCCAAACACAGTTACGCGAAATAACATTTTTGACTGTCCGGGCCGGCTGACGTCTTCACGCCAGGTCGAGACGCCCTGCGATTTTGACTACGACCTTTTTACGGGCATGGATCGAGGTATCGCCAGGGAAAGAAATGGTGTTCGAGGCAACCCTGCGTTTATAAAATCGTATGCTCTGGAATTTTATCCTTCGTCAACCACGACTAAAATCAAATGGGGCAAAGTGCCGATCCAGCAGGGAGACAGAACGGTCACCTTGACCGACCCGGTAATGACGGTCCCAAATCCCGTTATTGATTCGGGAGTGAAACTTCCAAACTTCAATGATGACTACGCCGGAGAAGCACCCGACCTGGGAGCTTTTGAGCTGGGACGACCGCCGATACGTTTTGGCCGAAGAGCAACAAATAACAACCGGGCGCCGTGGGAACTTCACTAACGCGATTGCTCGTGTGAGACCCTTGGGACAGTTGGAGGGCTTGCCCAACCTTCAAGAATGTAACAAGCTCGGTTCCGTGGTCTAAAATCCGCCCGATGCGACTCAATTGTCGCATCGGGACGCCAAAGTACCTGATTACTATGGGTTGTTTTTGGTCAAAGGCAACAATCAAGCGTTCCAGTTGAGTTTTTCCTCATAGCGCCAGTAGAACCGCCCCAACAGATGACCCGCTACAAGCAACAGCCAAAGGAAACCTGCACGCATCAAGACAATAAACAAAAGAAATGATAACAGTGAGTCTCCGGCTACACCCCTCACCGCCGGGATCGATCCAATTATACCTATAACAAACAAGACACCAAGGCCGTAAAACAGCGCAACCACTCCGCAATATGGTAAGAAAGTACCGACTATTGAGCGAAAGATCAATATTGGATTTAGCCCTCTAACAGACTCAAACATAACAACCGCTAATATTCCCATTGGGTAAAATAAAACCCCATAGGTCAGCAAAGACCACGAAAGCACAGGATTTACTTCCGCACTGGAAGATGCCCTGTAAACGTAAAGCGATTGCGGCCCAAAGAAAAAAAGGAAACATGCCACGAATCTGAGAACTGACCACACTACCTCACCCCAATCCACGGAACCGCCTGGTCTTTCAGGTGCGCGCAATTCACCGGCAGCGCTCTCACGGATGCACTCACCAAAGTACCAAAGCACATATAACCACACAACCTTTCCTATGATCCAACTTGCTAAACCTCCCATGCAACATATCCGCATCAATCCCAAAAATACTACTGGTAGTATGGCAAAACCTGCGACGGTTCCCACACCGGGAATGCTTGTCGGATACAGCAGTATATCTATGGGCCAGGGCAGGCTACGCGTGCCGGCAGGCGCGCTTTCCTCCACTGCTACCTCGCCTTTCGGTCTTTGTGGTTCTTCGGGCTTCTTATCGGCCACTTCATTATCTCTGCGCATCTGAACCGTGGCCTTGGCCTTTCCTATTGGAATTTCTTCTGATGGAACTTCTACGTAACAGCCGCAGTGGGGACATTCTATGACTTGTCCTCTTGAATTTTCAGGGACTTGGATTTCCTCCTCACACATTGAGCATGTAAACCTTACCGGCTTTGTGCTCTTAGCAGGAATTTCCTCGAGAGTTGGAACGACAACCGGGTTCTTGCACTTCGGGCACGCCCCCTTCTTGCCGCCGTGCCTTTCCGGGACTCTGATTTTATGTCCGCAACTCCCGCAGGCAAACTCGATGACGGTTGACCTTTCCGGCACGACCACAACGCCGCCGCACTTCGGACACTTGCCTTTCTTGCCTGAGTGCTTCTCGTCAACGCTGATGAGCCGGCTGCAGTTTGAACAGGCGAACCTGATCATGGTCTGCCCCTTCCTGCCTTTCTGGTCTTATCCCCCACTTGCCCTAAGGTTAGTATCCCATGTCATGCATCCCTCAAGAGACCTCATGCGGGGTCAAACATGCTTCGCCGAGATATCCCATTTGCCGTCGATTTCAATTCATTCCTCCATGGTTCACTATCCCATGATACCAGATTTGCGTGGGCAAAGCAATTTTCTTCGGGCGAGAATAAGCCGTTGCGCCTGGGACATGGGGTGGCACTATTCTATGAATTTATGGGTATTCTGGAGTCGTACTAAAGCTAAAGAGTAATCTGCTGCGAAGTGGAACTTTGCCGATTGAAAGGAGTAGAATCATGAGAAAGACAAAAACAAAACATACGTCACGTGGGTTCGGACTGTTCCTGGCAGTGATGCTGGCCCTGCACCTGGTCCCAGGCACCGGATATGTCGCTTTGGGTAGTGGATTTCCCCCCGGCGACACCTGCACCGAAGCGATTCCGGTCGGTGATGTAACAGAGCTGCCGTTCGACACGACCGGAGCAAGGTTCGGCGGCAGGGGCCTCTGTATGGTCAGTCCGAATATTTGGTTTTGCTATACCGCCCCGTGTACCGGCGACGTCACCGTCAGCCTGGCCGGCAGCAGCTACGATACCATGCTCGCTGTCTATAAAGGGTGCGAATGTTTCCCGACATCGAACGATTTTATCGCGTGCAACGATGACTTCGGCACGACTTTCCAGTCACAGATCACGTTCCCGGCGATTGCGGGCGAGAAGTACCTGATCGAAGTCGGGGGCTACGCCTCGGAAGTGGGCAAGGGTTTTCTAACGATCAGTTGTGAAGGAGCACCTGAGCCGCCGGCCAAGGACAACTGCGCCAACGCTCTGCCGGTCGGTGATGTGATGAATCTGCCATTCGACACCACGAATACGACCTTTGACGGTCCAGGTGTTTGCATGACCAGCCCGAATACATGGTTCTGCTATACCGCCTCGTGCACGGGGGATGTCACCATAAGTCTGCTTGGCAGCAGTTACGATACGATGCTCGCCGCCTACAACGGGTGCGTTTGCGAACCGACATCCGGTGATTTGATCGCATGCAACGATGATTTCAGCGGCAGCTTCCAATCACAGGTCACGTTCCCGGTGATCGCGGGCAACCAGTACCTGATTGAGGTCGGCGGTTACGCATCCGAGACCGGCCAGGGCGTATTGAGCATCAGTTGCGCCGGAACGGTCATTCTGGATAAACCCGATCTTGGCGACGCCCCGGACAGTAGTAACAATTTCAGCAAAGTGATGAGCGCGTATCCGTTCCCGCCGTCGATAACGGCCCATTATCCCACTGTCTTCGATGACGGCAGCGGAGTGGGGCCTTACGGGCCGCTTCATATCAACGATGAACCTGTGGTGGCATATCTGGGCAAACAAATCACTGCCGAAAACGAAGCCGATACCGGCGACGACGAGGACGGCGAGAACAACATCCAGCCCAACGCCAACCGCTCGAACCGCGACGACGACGATGGCGTTGTCTTCCCGGTGAATCTGCCAGATTGCGGCCTGGCCAGGATTGACTACGAAGTGACTGTCGCCGTACCGGGCGCCGACCTGTGGGTCAATGTCTGGCTCGACTTCAACCGCGACGGTGACTGGGACGACACTCTGGATTGCCCCGGCGGTTCGACGCCGGAATGGGTCGTGCAGAACCAGTATCTATATGGTTTGTCGGCTGGGCTGCATCAGCTCACCACGCCGGGATTCCTGGCAGCGCATCCGGACGGCGTGCACGAGGAAATCTGGATGAGGATCACTCTTGCAGAGCAGCCCTGGACCGGCGGCAGCAATCCCGGCGAGCCGGGCAATGCCGGTTCCGGACCCCAGTCGAAATACCAGATCGGGGAAACGGAAGATTACCTCTTCGTGCCGGAAAGAGTTGGCGGCGAGGACTGCCCGCTTTGCAAAGACGTAGACGGCAACGGAGTGATTGACATCCAGGACCTGATAAATCTTATTAACGAGTGGCTCGCGACTTGTCAGTAGATGCCTTCGCCGAGGATATGATTCAAGCTGTGGACTCGCTGTTGCTCATTATTTCTCTCGTGTGCCGAGCACACCCGGCACACGAGAGCGAGGAGGGTTGGGACGTTTATCTTCTTGTGCGATGCTCGGTCATTAAAAATGCAAATATCAAATATGAAATATGCTGAATCGCCTTTGGCGATGCTTTTTTAAACAGCCCGCGAAGCGGCTCCTCAATTTTGCACTTTGCATTTTGATTTTCTGTGCGGTCTCGAAAAAGCCGTTAATAGGGCCTTGGCAATCGCTTCTTCTCGGCCTCTGTCGGGGGGTATTTCTTGAAGGTGGACCACATCCCCGGCCTGCCGGAGTCCCATGCTTCCTTGCTGAAGACCTTTTCCTTTTTCATATTCTCGGCGTGGCCGTCGTAAAAGGCGATGCTGGCTCCATCACTGTGGCGGTATAGCGTCGGGCCGTCACAGCCAACCTGTTTGTAAGGTGTGATCGTATCCTGGCCGAGAACGTCCCAGCCGTCAACGTAATTTGCCCCCCACCACCAGAGCCACCAGTCATGGCTCTCGGTGAATATCAGTTCATTGGATGGATTGGCAACGGTAGTGTTCCTGTGCCCGGCGTAGCCTATGCCGAACCAGTCTGAAAAGTACCAGTCCGTCAGGTTGTAGCCGTAACTGATCCAGGAGTCCCACTGGCTGTCGCGTATTTCCTTCCTGGCAATCGTGTCGCTGGGACAAAGATACTGCTTGGGTGCGTTCCAGGCGTCGTTTGAAACGACCCCTCTGGGTTTATAACCGCACAATTCCCTAAACAGCCTGTTGGCGGGCCAATATCGATTGTCGCCCTGTGTTCTGTCCATGATTGGGACATACCAGCCGTCTGTATCGTCGGCGTAGAGGGCATTGGCCAATCCCATTGTCTTGATGTTGTTGACGCAGACGATTCGCTTGCCCTGCTCTTTGGCCCTTTGCAGGGCCGGCATCAGGATGGCCATCAACAATGCGATCACTGCGATGACGACCAAAAGCTCGATAAGCGTAAAACCTCTTCTAATTCGCATGTTAACCTACCCCCTGTAAATCATCCCTTATCCGGCTACGCACCCGGAACATATCGTTTACATATTACAATGTCTGCACTGGTAATTCAAGCTTCATACTTGGTTTGGGAAGGTACTCTGGCATGAGAGTAGCCCAATTGTGGGTTTCCCAGGCAATCAACGACTGGCGATGATCTTTGCACTTGGAATCGCAACTTTCAGCCGGGCCACACCTTCGGGCGTAACGCGCGTGTCCATAAGGATCAGCGTGGTGAGTTGCTTCAGTGACCTCAGATGCTCCAGTCCTTCGTCTGTCACCTGTGTTCCGCTGAGATCAAGATGCCTGAGGTTCACAAGGCCGGACAGGCTGCCGAGGCCCTCATCTGTCACGTTCGTGCCGAAGAGACTGAGAATCTGTAGATTCCTCAGTTTGTGCAGGTGCGCTAGGCCAGCATCTGTCAAAGACGATCTGTCCAAGAGCAACACGCGTAACGAACGCACTTTTGTCACAAGCGTCATGTCTTTGTCGATGGCATGAGGCCCGCGGAAACTGATAGCTCGTTTGGGCACAGGCAAATTCCATTTGTCGGCAAACCTGCGAAACCAGATAGGACCCCATGTTTCCCTCCGCAACCCCGGGTGCTCCTTCAGAGGCTCGAATTGGCTGAAGTAGGTGAGCCAAGTCGCAGGCGCTGCTAACAGGATGGCAAGCAGAACTAATCCTGTGATCCACCTCCGCTTGCGCAGCTTTCGGTGTTCTGTCTCTTCGGTCTCGGCGCCGGTTTTGGGCTCTTGTTCCTTCTCTCGCACGATACTCTCCTGCGGTTGACTGACCCGGTTATTCTACAGCAAGCTTAGAACTTCCGCCAACTCTTCCTGTCCTCCATTGAGGATCGATCTCATGTTCATCTCTCACCAGTTGATAATGTTGTAGTGTACAGACTACAAACACAAGCTTGCTCAACATCGGTGATGTCGCCGTTGTTGTGTCTTGCCCATGATTCTCAGCATCTCATTGCCGCCTCGCTGGAATTCATACGGGACACGTTCGATAGACACGGTGAATCCATTCTTTTCCAGCGACTGAACCATCGGCTGCACGTAAGGCGATGGTCTCAAGTCGAGATCGATCAGCGGGAATATCCGCACGTCTTTTGCTATTCGACAAAGCTGCCGGACCGATTCGCGGTGAAATTCCAGGCTCAACCGATTGGAATACAGGAAGAGAAAGTGCGAGCACAACGCAATGTCGAAAGCCCCATCGTCAAAAGGTAGAACCGGCAGCTCGGCGTTAACGTACCGGCCTTGCTCTTTTCCCTCGTCGTAGTCGGCCATGAATTGCGCCATTGCAGCCGTGCGCGTATCGCGAAGGTCCTCAATCGAGCCGATTGAGGACCAGACAAAATTGCCCGCGTTTTTGCGCGTTTGCTCGATTATCTCCTCGCAAGCCTGGTCGATTCGCGTGCTCAACTGCTTTCTGCTGAACCGGTAGATTGGATCGCACGACACCACGCGAATGCCTCTCCGATTCATCTCGTCGTTGAAACTCGCGGGGCCGTCGGCACATCCGAGGATTTTCATGCCCAGGTCCTCTTCTTTAAGATCGAACATCCTGACATATTCGTCAAAGGACCTTCCCCACGGTAACACTTGGCTTAGTTCGAATCGCATCTATCTTCAATGGCGCTTGCGCGGTGGCCGCTATTTTTCCTATGCGAGTTGCCTTCGGCCGAAGCTATAAGCCCTGCCAGGTAACGACGCACCTCAGAACCAGAATTCAGGATACCTTCTGTTCTTGGGAATATTGTTCACTAATAGCGCAACGATCAGCATGATAAGAACGCCGAGTCCAACCGGTACGATTGCATACAGATATCCGAGCGCGTGGATCTTGTCGCTGCCAATGACTGCTATCAGTGCCGTTGCTCCCCCCGGCGGATGGAGCGTCCTTGTCGCGTGCATTGCGGCAATCGCCGTCGCTACCGCCAGAGGCGAGGCCAGCCACATAAGGTTTGGGAACAATTTGTACGCGGCAACACCGATGATCGCTGAGATGACATGGCCGCCGATGAGATTCCTCGGTTGAGCCAACGGACTCCTAATGGCTCCGTAAACGAGGACCGCCGAAGCGCCAAAAGACCCGATGATAAAAACCAGATCGCTCTGTGCAAAAAGATTATAGTTGAGATATGCTACGGGCGCAATTCCGAAAAAAGCACCGATCCATGACCACAAGATTTCGGACCTGCCTACAGGCGGAGGACTCCTGGTGGCTCCTTTCATCTTACTGAAATACTTCATTGCACTTGTCCTGCCCGCTGCGCTCGGGAATTAAGCTCTGCTCTTGCCGCCGGAGACGTTTATTACGGTGCCGTGGATGTAGCCGCCGCGATCGGAGGCCAGGAAGCACACGGTGCCGGCCACTTCGCTTAGTTTGCCGCTTCTGCCTAATGGGATGGCGGCTTTCTTGTATCTCTCTCGCAGTTGCTCGATAGTGATTCCCCGCGTATAGGCCAGGGCACGTTCGTACTCCTCGGAGCGCAGAGCGGTTGCTTCCAGAATTCCCGGCGCAACGCCGACGACTCGGACGCCGTGTTTGCCCAATTCCTTGGCCCACGATCTGGTGAGATTGTAGACGGCTGCTTTTGTGCCTGCGTACACGCTTTGGCCTTCGGAGCCTTCCATGCCGGACTCGGATGCCATGTTGATTATTACGCCGCCTTTGTCCGACTTCATCATGATGCGTGCAGCCGCCTGGGCGCATAGAAAGAGTCCCTTTTGGTTTATCGAGACGACCTTGTCCCAAACCTCTTCGGTCAGTTCCTCTTTTCCCGCAGGATCGATGAGTAATCGCGGAATGTTTATCCCGGCGTTATTTACGAGTATGTCAACGGCGCCGAAAGCGTCCAGAGCAGCCCGGATCATTGCGTCCACGCTTGCTTTGCTGCTTACATCGGTTCTTGTGGCGACGTGCTCGCTACCGAATCGCTCTTTCAGACTCGCGGCGAGTTTCTCAGCGCCCTTTTCATTCACGTCGGCGACGACGGTCTTTGCCCCGACTTCGGCGAATCCTTCACAGACAGCTTTACCGATTCCGGAGGCCCCTCCGGTAACTATTGCGACCTTGTCTTCCAGGTTGAGCCAACTCATTTAAGTTTGATCTCCAAAAAAAAAACTCACATACAATTCGTCCGGTTGTCATTGCGAGGCCTTCTATCAGAAGGCCGTGGCAATCTCGTGGTATCGAACAGTTGAGATTGCTTCGCTTCGCTCGCAATGACACGGTTACAAAATATTATATATTAATCATCGCTTTGATAACGCCATCACCGTACTCGGCTACGAGATCGAAAGCCTCCCGGGTCTGTTCCAGCCCGAAACGGTGCGTCACCATAAAGTCCACATTTGTCCGCCCGCTTCCAATAATATCCATCGCCGACTGGACGCAGTGGTTCTGCCGGCGGATATATTTTATGGAAAGCTCCTTTCGCCTGAACTTATCGACGTTGAAAGCGACGGTGTCCTGTCGGGCGGTTCCCACAATGACCAGCAGGCCGCCGGGCTGGAGTAGATCAAACGATTGGTCGAGGGCCTCCTGTTGGCCGCAGCATTCGAAGACAACGTCCAGGCCGAGCGGCTCGGCGGCGAGGATTTTATTGACGATGTCGATCTTGTCGGGATTGCCCCCCCAGTCGGCGCCGGCGCCCTGAGCGGCTTTGAGCCGTGCTTCAATCTTGTCCGTAACGTAAACCTTGCTTGCTTGCCGGACTTGCGCAGCCAATAAGACGCTAAGCCCGATTGGCCCCGTGCCGAGGACCGCGACTCTGGCCCCTTGCTCAAAGTCCGCCCGCTTAACTGTGTATGCGCCGATGGAAAACGGCTCGCACAAAGCCGCCTGCTCTAAGGTAATTGCTCCCTCGGTGGGGTAGCAGCATTCCTCGGGCATAACAAGATACTCGCACAGGCATCCACCAAGTCCGGGCGAGCCGAGAAAAAGCACGTTATCGCATGTGTTCTCCCTGCCTTTTCGGCACTGGTCGCACTCGTGGCATGGTATTGCCGGGTCCACGACGACAGGATCTCCGACTTTGACTCGGCTAACCGAACTGCCGACCGCTTCGACCGTCGCTGAGCATTCGTGGCCGATGATGAAGGGATACTCAATGATCTGAGAACCGATCCTGCCGGTCTCGTAGTAATGCACGTCCGAGCCGCAGACGCCCACCGCTTCGATCTTCAGCAGGACATCAGTGTCCTTTTCTATCTTCGGATCGGGCAAATCCATCAGCTCCAATCGCCTCAAACTTGTCAGCACAGCCGCTTTCATACAAACTCTCCGGAAAAATGCGCCGCCGTCACAGCTAATTGAAGTGTTGCACGGCAGCAAAACACAGTCTTATAGCAAAAATGAGTGTTTCTTGCCAGAATTACTTTGTGGGGATCAACTTAACCTCGAAGAGTTTAGGCCAGCACTTTCCGGTCACGAACAGCCGGTCGCCGGCCGGGTCATACGCAATACCATTGAAGACATCCATGTCTTTATTGTAGTCCCGTGGGGCCAGCAGACCTTTGAAGTTTATCCAGCCGTTTACCCGGCCCGTCTTAGGATCGATTCTGACGATGCGATCCCTGGGCCAGACATTGGCGTAGATTTGACCTTCAATGTATTCGAGTTCGTTAAGTCCCCAGAGTACGTTTTCCTTCTCGATCACCATGATTTTGCGGACTTGTTCGAATGTTTGAGGGTTCAGGAAGTACAACATGGGTGTACCGTCGCTCATTATCAGATGCTCGCTGTCGTGTGTGAGGCCCCAGCCCTCGGTGGGGTAGCTGAATTCCTGCAGCAGTTCAAAGGTCTCCTTGTCGTAAAAGAAACCGACATTCGATTGAAAAGTCAACTGAATGATTCGGTCTCCGAAGATGGTAATGCCTTCACCGAAGTATTCATCCGGCAGCTTGCGAGTTCGCAGAACTTTACCCGTCTCCAATTCAACCTTGCGCAATTCCGAGCTTCCGTTAAGCCCCGTCCCCTCATACAGAAACCCGTCTTCGAAGACCAGGCCTTGCGTGAAAGCGTTTGGCTCGTGAGCGAATGTATTTACGATTTCATAAGTCCAGTCCGCGTGGGAATCGGGATTTCCGCCGTATAGGGCGAGCATGACGATAGCCGCCGCCAGCAGCGCTACAGATCCCGCAACGGATAGCTTAGAGAATCGGTTCACTAATATCGCCTCAGAGTAATGCCGAGCTAAATATTAAACCTGAAATTGATAATATCGCCGTCCTGAACTATGTAATCTTTGCCTTCGAGCCGAATCTTGCCGGCAGCCTTGAGGGCCTTCTCGTTGCCCAGCTCTTTCAACTGATCAAAGCTGAACGTCTCAGCCCTGATGAAACCTCGCTTGATGTCGGTGTGGACTTTGCCCGCAGCATCGAGTGCGACGGTGCCCTTCTTTATGGGCCAGGCGCGCAGCTCGTCGGAGCCGATCGTCAGGAAGCTGATCAGCCCCAGCGCCGAATAGCAGCTTGTGACGAATTTGCTCGCCGCCGATTCGGAGATTCCAAGGTCCGCCATGAACTCAGTCCTGCTCTCGGCGTCCAGTTGCGCCAATTCGTGCTCCAGCTTGGCGCAAATTGTGATCACAGGAGTTGCGCTGTCAATGCGGTCGCCGAAATCGAACTTTTCGGCCAACTGATCTTCGCCGACGTTGACTGCAACCACGACGGGCCTTAGCGTCAGGAAACCGAGAGACTTGATCATGCTGCGCTCGGCTTCGGTCTCTATTGCCGAGCTTATCGGCTTCTCCGATTCGATTGCCTCCTGCAATTTCTTCTGCAGGGCCAGCTCCGCCTTGTCGTGCGCCTGGGTTTTGGTGGGCTTATGGACCTGCTTTTCGAGTTTCTCGATACGCGTGGTTACAAGCTCCAGGTCGGCCAGCAGCAGTTCGGTTTGCAGCTCGGCTAAATCTCTGGCCGGGTCGACTGAGTTGCGGTAGGGGGGCACGGTCGGGCTCTCGAACGTCCGGACCACCAGAACGAGCAGCTCAACGGTCCTTATCTGGCCGAGCAGCCGTCTTGCGGCGGCCCGGCCGTGATCGCCAGTAAAGTCAAAGCCCGGCAGGTCCAGGCAGTCTATTGTTGCGTAGGTCGTTTTCTTGGGCTTACAATACGGGGCCAGCCAATCGAATCTGTCATCCGGGACCGGTACGATAGCCTCATCGATTGTCGCCGCGCCGGCAGCGGGCATCGTCTTTCCGGTCAAGCCGGCTAAAATTGTGCTCTTGCCCGACTGAAGCGGGCCAAGCAGGGCTACCTTCATTCTATTGCTCTTCCTTGTTTACAAACATTCTGTTGGTACCACGGTCGTAATCAACAGCGGCGATTTATTCGGTGGATTATCAACAGCACCGGGCACAATATACCAGCGATAGTCCGAGATGAAAAGAGTCAATAATCCACAGAACTCAAACTGGCCACGCCTCAGACATATTTCAGAGCAAATGCCGTTTTGACAAGAGCACTGGGTGGAAAAGTGTAGAACCCGGAGCGTAAAATGTTATAGTTTCATTTACGGCTGCTTTTGGAAAGGGTAGGTTCTTGAGCCCCGCGGGCAGTAGTGGGAGCAAAAAAATGACTATTCGCAATAGATTGCTGATCGTGTTGCTCAGCATATCCATCGTTCCGTTGGCGGTGTATTTTGTCCTCGATATCTCATTCTCACGTATTGTAAGAGGCCGAATCGAGAGAAACCTTCGCCTGGCAGTGGAGAGCAGAGCCCGCGAGACACTGGTTCAGATCGTGGAAGATTACGAAGAGAAACTGAGGATTTCCTCCCAGGCGGTTCGTTACGGCCTGCGCCACTACGCCGACCAGGTCCAGCAAGCCATCTGGTCTATCAATGTCGGCCAGGCAAGACGGCCTTCGTCTCGTAATCCCATGCGAGCCTCATCGGAAGACATCTCGAAAGAGGCTCAAAAATATCAATTCGTCAACGCGCCGGGCGATCATAAACCGGTAATGGATTTTGATTCGCAATTTATCTTTCCCGCGCCGAACGGATCTGAAAGTCCCCTGTTGTCCCAGTTGCCGAAACTTACCAGGACATGCAAGAGTATCTATTCAATCAATCCTGAATCAAAGCTGTGGATCTACACTGTTCTCAAAGACGGAGCCGTAGCGTTGTATCCCTCTTGCGGTTTCTGGCCTTATGAACCGGGATATGACCTGCGCCATGAGAGCTGGTATGTGAACGCCGGAGCAAACAAGCGGCTCGTCCCGACTCCGCGCATCGAACCACTCACGGGAAAGACCGTCATGACGGTCGCCATCCCGCTGTATCAACAAGATAGTTCTTTTGCCGGAGTGATAGCGATGGATATAGATCTTTCCGGTATGCTGGAGAGAATAAGGATCCCTCAACAGTGGCAGAAAGAGGCCTGGAAACTCATGGTGCGATTGCCGCGTGAGAGGCAGCCGAATCCCTATGACGCTAAAGTAATCTGCTGCACTTCATTCCTGCAGAACCAGGAAAACCCAGACAAATCCTCCAGGCTCATAGAGATATGCGATCCTCAGAACATCAGAAAAATGATTGACGAGGCCCGCCGGGGCAAGGCCGGTCTGATACGTATGCCTTATGACAATGTTGACTCCCTCTGGGCTTACGGCTCTTCCAGAGGTAGAGGTGGTTTTCCCATTCTGGTCGTACCTTATCAGCGAATCGTTGAGCAGATAGATGTCGCCCAGCAAATTCTCTTCATAGATAATGTTCGCGCAATACAAATAGCCACCATCCTGATCTTCGTGGTGATCGTCGCGGCCGTAATTCTCGCGGTCATGCGTGCCCGAAATCTGACTGTGCCTATTACTCATCTTGCAGATGCCGCCGGTAAGTTGGCTCAGGGTAATTTTGACGTCAGGGTGAATATTGCCACCAACGATGAGCTTCGGCAGCTCGGCGATGTTTTCAATCAAGTCGGCCCCAGACTGAAGGAACGTCAGAGAATCAAGCAGTCTCTGGAATTAGCCGGGCAGATTCAGCAGCACTTCCTGCCCTCCGAAGCCCTGCAACTGAACAACTTTCAAGTCGCCGGCGTTTGCAGGTATTGTGACGAGACCGGCGGTGATTATTATGACTTGCTCGATCTAAGGACGGTCGCCACGGGCAGAGTCGGTCTCGTTCTCGGCGATGTTTCAGGCCACGGCATCCCGGCGGCAATGCTTATGATTTCCGCAGGCAGCGTCCTGCGCAATAACGCCCCAAGGCACGGCGACAATCTCTCGGCGGCTATCTCCGAACTGAACCGGCACCTCGTAAAAAACTCTGAATCGGGTAAGTTCATGACACTTTTCTATGGTCTGCTCAACGATCAGGCCAGAACTCTATCATGGGTATCGGCGGGTCACGACCCGGCTATCTGGTACAAGGCCGTAACCGGCGAATTCGCCGAGTTGAAAAACACAGGCATGGCTCTCGGTATCGTGGATGATGCCGAGTTCAGCCAGGGCGGACCGGTCACTTTGCAGCTGGGAGATATTGTCTTGATTGGCACTGACGGCATCTGGGAGGCGTTCAATGCTTCCGACGAGATGTACGGCAAGAAACGGCTTATCGACCTGATCGGTGAGCGTAAGGACAAATCTGCTGAGCAAATAGCATCTTCTGTTGTCGAGTCTGTGTTGGATTTCTGCTCCGGCACAACTCAAACGGACGATATAACGTTGGTTATGATCAAGTGTACGAGTTGAGGCGCCGGCTTTTTTACGCTCGCTGCGGCTCTCGGATGCGGGCTGTTTAATTCTCTGAGAATTTGATTTTGTTGCCTGGCGAGTTGTGGTACAATAATGTTATGGCAAAGTATCCTATATTTCTGGAATTGAGCGGTCGCCGGGTGGTTGTGATCGGCGGTGGGGCTGTGGCTGCGCGAAAGGCCCAGGTGTTGCTGGCTGCCGGCGCCCGGCTGGTAGTGGTGGCCGAACGCATCGATGAGATGCTGACGGTCCTCTGCCGGGACAAAACCGCCGAAATAATCAAATCCAAATATTCCAAGAACTATCTCGCCGAAGCCGTTCTTGTTGTCGCTGCAACGAACAACAATAAACTCAACAAGCAGATATACAGGGATTGCCAGGAATTGGAGGTTCTGTGCAATGTAGTTGACGTGCCGGAGCTTTGTGATTTTTTCGTGCCGGCCATCGTCAAGCGAGGCGACCTGCAGATAGCTATCGGCACCGAGGGTCAATGTCCTGCCTACGCGGGCCATCTGCGAAAAAGGCTGGAAGGCATCTTCACCGAAAAGCACGGCCAGTTCCTCGCCGAGCTGGAGACGATCCGAAAACAGATTATTCAGGAAGTGCCCGAACCGGCCGACCGCAAAACCTTGTTGGGACGATTGGTGGACGAAAAGTCGTTCGAGTATTTTGTCGAAAACGGTCCCGCCCAATGGCGAACCTTCGCCGACGAAATCATCAATAGCCTGCCGCTCTCACGGCAATGACAAAAGCGCAAAGGCTGAGCTGTCTGAACTCTACTGCTTTTTCTCTTCCGGAAAATCGAACAGTGAGAAATCGGCAAGTTCGACGATCTGTCCGCTCCGGGCTGCGGCCCACGGTTCAAGGAAGATAAGGACAGAAGCGACGTTGATTCCGTCAGGTAATCCGGGCTTGAATTGCTACCCGGGAGGTAGTTCTTGTAGGGTGGGCCTTGGCCCACCGATCAATCATGGTGGGGCGAGCCCCACCCTACGCTTCTATCTTGTCGATTACAACCTGCAGATACTTCTGGCGGTGGCCTATGCGTCTTTTGCTGTTCTTGCGCCTGCGCAGGTGCGTCGGAAACAGCTTCTTGCCCTTGACAACCGCGTCTTCAGCCGTGCTCTTAAATGAGGCTATAACCTTCGCACCCTCCAGGAAAGGCGTGCCTATTTTGACTTCTTCGCCGTCGCTTATGAGCAGGACCTTGTCGAATTCGATTGTCTCGGCATCGGGCGAAATATCAGTCAGATCAATATTCAAACAATCGCCTTCGGCGATCTTATATTGCTTTGAACCCTGTTCGATTACTGCGTACATTCTTGAATACTCCAAGTTTATGCTCATTTGAAAATCAGTTAAAGTAGGGCATTTTACATGTTGGGCATTTTTTGTAAAGCAAATTATCGGATATTTTTGTATTCTATTGCCGAAAATGAAGTTGGAGCCTTGGCTTGCAGTATTTTTCAGGGAGCAGTTTTGTGCAGATAGTGATGATAGGAGACAAAATAGTGCCGGCAGAGGATGTTGATCCGGTCTATCTTGATCGCGGCACGTTCTTCGGCGACGGTGTTTACGAGGTGATAAGAAGCTATGACGGCAGGATTTTTGCCCTTGAAGAGCATCTGCAGAGATTTGCCAACAGCCTTTCTGCAATTGGAATAGCCGGCGTGGATATCGACCAGGTACGCCGCCGCCTGCTGAGAGCCTTCGACGCTGCCGGCATTGCCGACGCCAAGGTGTATTTTCATGTTACGCGAGGTTCGGCCCCGAGGGACCGCGTTTGCACTGCCGACATGCAGCCCAATTTCTTCCTGACCGTCTCTAAAGTGGCCGACAACAGCGAGAACAGGACAAATGGCATCGCCGTCTCCACGCATCCGGATTGGCGGTGGAAAAGATGCGACATTAAATCCCTTAATCTGCTGGCCAACGTGCTGGCCAGTACAGCCGCCGCGAAAAAAAGTTGTGCCGAGGCGATACTTGTCGATGAAGCCGGGCTGATAACCGAAGGGGCCGGCTCGGCATTCTTTGCGGTCCGCGGGCAGACGCTGCAAACGGCCCCGCTGACAGCCAACATTCTGCCCTCCATTACGCGCGAATTCACGCTCAAAGCGGGCAGGAATGTCGGACTGGAGATCGTCGAAGAATCGTTGACGAAAGAGCAGGCAGCCCGTGCGGACGAGCTTCTTATCGCCTCAACCACCCAGGACATTGTCCCGGTGGTGAGATTCGACGACAAAGTCGTCGCAGACGGCAAGCCCGGCAAGTACGCCAAGTTACTGAACCGGGAATTCCGCTCATTCACCGTATAGCGTTACTGCTGTCGCCGTTACACTACCAGCGGCAACTTGGCAGATGACGGGCAGTTGAAGAACGTGAGATTGCTTCGTCGCTACGCTCCTCGCAATGACAGGATGTGCATTTTACTGTCATTGCGAGCGATTCGCAGAATCGCGCGGCAATCTCAAGCGCTACGGTAGGACTTTTTCAACAGCCCCGCTGTCCCTATTAAACCGATAAGCCCTAATGAGAAGCTCAGGGGACCTCAGCTTTTGGTTGATCCTCAAGAGCGGCCGGTTGGTTGGGATCAATTGGCGGCACGTCGTATTCCCTGATCAGAGATTCCCACGTCGGCATTCTCTCGGGGCGGTCGGTTATTCTAAGCGCTTTACCCCACCCGACGCTGTAGGAGCAGCCGGGATGTCTGCGACGAAACTCCTCGAGCCTTGCATTCTGTAGAGGAAGTGTCTAATATGTCGGGGTAGGCTCATCGGCGTGAAAATCCGAAGAAAGGAGCGGTAGTGATTATGAAAAGAAATATCCTTAAAATCACAGTAGCTTTAGCCGTCCTTTGTTTGTCGGTGGTTGGTTGCACGAGACTTGACAGCGGCAGGCCCATCTGTGTCGATTGCTATGGGGAGACAATCCGTGTGGCGTGCATCGGCGACAGCATTACTTTCGGCTCGTCGATCAAAAACCGCACAATAGACTGCTACCCCGCTCAGTTGGGCCGGATGTTGGGCGAGAAGTGGCAAATCCGCAACTTCGGAGTCAGCGGCGCCACCATGCTCAAGAAAGGCGACAAACCTTATTGGCAGCAACAGGCGTTTGCCGATGCGCTCGCTTACAATCCCCATGTAGTCATAATCAAGCTGGGCACCAACGATACCAAGCCGCAGAACTGGAAATTCCGGAACGAGTTCGTGCGTGACTACGTGGACATGATCGACCGCTTTGCGGATTTGCCCGCCGATCCGGTCATCCGGATATGTTACCCGGTCCCTGCTTATGCCGAGCGATGGGAAATCAGCGGTTCGGTTATCAAGAATGAGGTCATTCCGTTGACCAGCCGGGTGGCCCGAAAAAGCGGCGTGGCCGTCATCGACTTGTATGAGCCGCTCAGCAACAAGCCGGATTTGTTTCCCGATATGGTCCACCCGAATGCCGAGGGGGCATACCTTATCGCCAAGGAAGTCTATGCCGCACTGACGGGCTTGCAATTCGTGGGTGAATACAAGGCGCCTGAGCCTGCGAAAGTGCTGATAATCGGGGATTCGATCTCGATAGGCTATTTCAAGCCGGCCCGGGAGATGCTCGCCGACAGGGCCGTAGTCATCCACAATCCGGGCAACGCCGCACACTCGGCCAATGGACTCAAAAGACTCGCCGAATGGCTGGGCGACACCGAGTGGGACGTAATCCATTTTAATCACGGCTTGCACGATCTAAAGTACGTGGACGAGCGGGGCAGGAATGTTCAAGTCGAAAAAGGCAAGCAGCAGATACCAATCGACGAGTATGAGAAAAACCTCGATGAGCTGGTAACCCGACTCAAAGAGACCGGCGCAAAGTTGATTTTCGCCACCACCACGCCGGTGCCCGACGGGACAGGAATCCGGGTCAGAGGGGATGCGAAGATTTACAACGTTGCCGCCGAAAGAGTCATGAAGAAACACGGCGTCCCCATCAACGATCTGTATTCATTCGCGATGCCCCGGCTCGAAAAGATTCAAAGAGAAAGCAACGTACACTTCTTCCCGGAAGGCTCGCGCGTGTTAGGTGAGCAGGTCGTAGAGCATATTCTCAAGGCACTTGAAGAACAATGATGCGCCGGCCGAAGCTCGAAATGGACGATATCACAGTATCGGTAGTGAACTGGTCGGACAGGCAGGCCGAGCTTATCTATGTCAGGCGAGCGGTCTTCATCGAAGAGCAGAAAGTGCCCGAAAGCATTGAAATAGACGGCAAAGACCCCGACTGCTTCCACGTATTGGCTTGTGACAGAGCAGGCAACGCCATAGGAAGCGCGCGACTGACCAAAAGCGGCAAGATCGGCAGAATGGCCGTCATGCCCAAGTATCGCGGCCAGGGAGTGGGGACAAAGATGCTCGATGCAATAATGGAGCACGGACGATCTAACGGACCAACAGATTTCCACTTATCGGCACAGATCAGCGCAGTAGGATTCTACGAAAAAATGGGCTTCGAACCTTATGGCGAAGAATTCCAGGAAGCCGGCATAAAACACATCAACATGAGACCGAGATAACCAGAGAAGTACGCTGTGGTTCTATTTAAACAAACCGCGGATTTCACGGATTACGCAGATGCACGATCAACAAATCTCATTCACACCAGAACGCAGAGATAAAGTCAAGAACTGTACCATACCCCTTCAATTCTCCCCCAAATAATTCGTGACAAATAGATTCACGTTTGGTAGCATGGTCTTTGTGGACGGTTTCGGACGAACGAGCCGCGGAGACGGGAATGTCGGGAAAAAGTTCAAAGAAGCAGAAGGCCCAGAGATAAGACGAAAACGCCAAAATAGGAAATGAGAATACTGTCGCTGGATTTCTAAATATGACACGAAAGAACCCCCTTTAATACATTTGGAGCGAACATTGTTAGAAGCCATCTTCCAAAGCCTCATAGACAGGATACTTGAGGTACAGAATTCACATAAAGACTCATCAGACAAAGATGCCATGCTTTCACGCAACTGGGAATTCATATTCTCAGATTTTGATGGCTGGGTAGTTCTCTATTGCTTCACATTGGAGCACGCAGGTGGATACTGGATTTACCCAATGCTTTGTCCTGAAAACAATGTTGGCTCTTTGAAGGAACAATTGCCGAGCTTCAGCATCGATCTGGCATCGGCTGCCTATCATGTTATGGGCGGTGATGAACATTGGCTTGAGCCTTGTTGGGGAAACCCCGAAGATTTCACAAAATCGGAAATACCCCTGTTTTTCTATAGACAGTACTACGGGTATCGCAAAGGGAAAGAAAACTATCACGAGTTCAACCAGTTGGTTACTCATCCATTGGATTTACACTGGTCTGCAACCAAGAACTCGTATTGCCGCCTCGATGGACAAGGTGATGCAATTGAAAAGATAAAGATAATAGATCACGAGAAAGTCAGTTTGATTTTAATCAGGAGAAGGACATTGGACACATTGCTTCATCTTGGGAAATGGGTCTTAGTTCGATACTTCGCATTTAAGCGTTTTAGGATCGACTCTCCGTCCTTCTCTTCATGCACTTCCAAACAGTTTGAGCCAACAGAGTATGAAGCCAAGTTTGAGATTAGGACGTGTGCCGATGAGTATATAGAGTTTAGAGGCGCTCAGTTCGAAAGACCGCAGACACCTAAAGATCAATTGCTCTCTTGGAGCAGGGGCGGAGAGGAAGATGAAGAAGAAAGGTACACTGAGTTCATTGTTGTAGATCGGAAGAATAACAAACTCCTCCAAGACTACTCTATTGATCCGCGAAATTTTGCCAATTATTTCACTGAGAGTGATCTGCCGTTCGAAATCAGCCCCATTTTTTTTAAGGCTGAAGTTCTGGACAAATACAAAAACAATCCTGATAAGTATGCTCTGTCCGAACGCAATATTTCTTGTAGAGGCGGCTGGTATTTGAAAACTTATGATATTAACGAGCACAACCAAGTCCATACTTATGCCGTGTATCTTGCACGCCTTCCTTACAAGGAACAACTCCACTGGCGGCAGTATAACGAAGAACCCAAAGGCGGAATTTCCAAGCGAGCTTTTCGGACGGATTTTGAGGCGAAATTCTCAGATGAGAGATCGAAATTGGAATTACTGAAGGAGTGCCTTGAGAGACTTGGAGGCTTGAGAGTGGGTGAAGAAAGACATGTTATCTGGTCTCCCAAAGGCGGAAGCTGGGACTCTGCCAGCAAAGGACTACATTATGTCAATTCTGAAAACCCAAACCAATGGCATGATTTTATAATTGCTTTAGCTAACGTGACGAACGAGGGCTTTCAGATTAAGGCATTAAGAAAAATTGCATCCAGTTTAGGGAATGACGATGAAAGACTTAGAACACTTGGATTGATCAAATTCATTCTGCAGGCCTCGAACAACGAAGAACGAATTCAAACCATTCATGGTGTTCTTAACGAGCTACAAAAAAGAAGAGGCAAAGGCAAAGCCCATGGGTCTTGGGATACTCCGAAAGGATCATTGATTGAGGATGCGAACAAGAGATTGCAGGATGTCATATATGCAATAGAGGAATCAATACAAGTATTTGGAGCATTAGAAATTCCAACTCAGGACAACGGATAGTCTGCGGTTTGCGGTTTCGGGGGACGGTTTCGGGGGCACCATACTCAATTCCCGCCAATGACGCATTACGTGTTCGGTGCATTTTCTCTACAAAACTGATCTGTCGGTCCAATAACTGGCGTCCTCATTTGGCGCCTCTCGTCGCTCGCTCAAAGTTGCTGTTTCATATTATATTATTTTACCACGAAGGCACGAAGGCACACGAAGTTTTAATAAGAATTGATTATTATTGTCTTTACTTCGTAATACAATCCTTCAAAACGTTGTTTTTTGTGCGCGTTTTTTGAAACAATCATCTTTAAACTGTTTAAGTTCAGCATGTTATGAGACTTCTTTTTGAGGGGAACTTTTGGCCTTTTGTTTTTCGCCGTAGTCCGCTTTTCGCCGCCTTCGCAAGAAATGAGGCGGCGAAAAGAAAGGCGAAGGCGAAAAACAACTCGCCGGATTCGCGGGAGCCGACCTTCAATTCTTTGGTTGCGGCCGACGGGCAAAGCCCGAGGCCGCGCTGGGGCTCTTCGTGTCCTTCGTGGTGAACCCAAAGTCCAAAAGCTCTTTTTAGACAGGATTTATTCAGATTTTCTGTAGGGGCAACCCTGTGTGGTTGCCCTGGGCAGGCACACGGGCCTGCCCCTTCGATTCAGTAATCCGATTGGTTATTGATCTTTTCTCCCTGTCCTCTGAGCGCTCCTTCGACTGAGCTCAGGACAGCGTCTGTGGCAAATTCATCTTTTTCTGATTTTTGGTTCTTCCGAAAGGAGCGGGGAGAAGAAATTGGTGCCGGAGAGCGTTGCCCGGATCGAGAATGCGAGAAAAGTTGCAATTTTTCGGGTAGTCATGCGTCATTATTGTTGAAGCCGCTAATAGAAGTGGCGTTCAACATGGTTTGGTGTGAGACAAATGCGGGCTGGCGTTTTGTGCGGCTGTGGGTTAGTCTGATGCAAAATGATGTAGCTCGATAAACCGGGGCATTTGAAAAGGAATGAATATGGACTCAGTTTATACTTCGCCGGGTGGAGCCGAGGCAATTCCCGTAGTTGTGATAGGGATAATCATGTTGGCTTTGTTGGTAGTCGTTCCAATAAAGCTTCTGATCGCCTGTATGATTTTCTATAAAGCCGGCTACTCCTGGGCTTTTGGCCTGCTGATGCTCGTGCCGATAGCGAACATAATAATCATTTTTGTGCTGGCTTTCGGCGACTGGCCCGTACGAAGGGAGCTGCGCCAGCTAAAGCAACTACGCACGTAGCTGGCGGACAGTCTCTGATACGCCGGCGTTAACGGACACGATAGAATGACTGAGCATTGCATAAGCGTTTCGACTGACAGCATGCCCGAAAAACGGCCGTTGCCGGTTCAGGCAAAGGTGCGCCATATTGTTGTGCTGGCCTTGTGCGTACTTGCCGTGAGTGGATCACTGCTGCTGCGGCACGGCGGCGATGGACTTTATCTGTTTGGGATCAGATGGCCGGCAGGTTGTCCTTTGTATCAGAACTTCGACGTAAAGTGTGCGCTGTGCGGCCTAACACGTTCGTTTTGTTCAATTGCGAAAGGCGACTTTTCAGGGGCGGCACAATTCCATTCTTTAGGCCCGGCGTTTTTTGTGTTTGTCTGTCTGCAAATTCCGTATAGAATCTATGCCCTGTTGATTGCGCACACGGAAAACAAAAAGCTGAGACTCACCGGCATTTGCCTGGCCCTGATGATCGCAGGGGGACTCTTGATTAACTGGCTCGTTTATCTTGGAGGACTCATTCTATGAACGGCGAGCGGCCTTACGTCAGTGTGATTGACCCCGTGACTCCCGCTATTGAGAGGGTCAAGACGATTCTCTTTAGACCCTTCAACCTGGGTAAATGGTTTGTCATCGGATTTTGTGCATGGCTGGCCCAATTAGGGCAGCAGGGAGGAGGGGGCGGCGGCGGACCAGGCGGAGGTGGCGGCGGCGGTCGAGGTCCGTCCGGGAGCGATCTTAATTTCGAGGACCTGGTCGAAGAGGCAAGAGAAGGCCTGGCTGTTGCAAGAGAGTTCGTAGAGGCGAACTTAGTCTGGATTATCCCGCTCGCCATCCTGGTGATAACGATTGGGGTGGGCTTCTGGTTGCTGTTTACGTGGTTGAGCAGTCGGGGACGCTTTATGTTCCTGCATTGTGTAGCCGAGAACAAGGCCGAAGTGGTAGTGCCCTGGCACAAGTTCAGCCGGCACGGCAACAGCCTGTTTGGATTCAGGATTGTCCTGGGGCTGATTAGTTTTGTCATCGTAGTCTTGGGTTTGGTGGCGGGTGGCTCGTCTCTAATCGCCGCAGCGAACGACAGTGATGCAGGAAGGGCGATCCTGACTCTGGTCATCATGTTCCTGGGGGTCTTTGTCGTTTCAATCCCGCTGCTGATCATCAAGAAATTCACGTCGGACTTTGTGGAGCCGATCATGTTTCTTCAAACGGCCAGTTGCACCGCTGCTTGGCGCCGGTTTCTGACGGTGCTTTCGGTCAACAAAGCTCGTTTTTTCGTGTACCTGCTGTTCCAGATAGTGATAGGGATCGTCATAGGCGTCATTGTATTGGTTGCATCCTGTGTCACTTGCGGCTGTGCCTGCTGCCTCTTCATGATTCCGTATATTGGAACTGTAGTCTTGCTGCCTGTTCTTGTATTCAAGCGATCTTACTCGCTGTATTACCTGCTCCAGTACGACCCGGCTTTCAATGTCTTTAGTCCTGGGGACTCCTTGCAGAGAACAGAATAGCGGATAGCGTATAAGAGCCTACACGCTCTACGCTAAACGCTATCCGCTCTTTTTACTTCTTGCATAAGGATGTGCGTTTGATACAATAGCGATTTGCGTATCGCATATTGCGTATCACGCACGACGCAATACTCACGACGCACAACGAGTTTTGAGAAGAAAGGAGAAATAAGATGAGGCGTTTAGTTTTTGCTTTGGTTTTAGTATGTATTGTGGCGCCGGTTTTTTGTGTTAGGGCCGAGGGGGCTGAAAAACCTGCCCTGATTAAGGCGTTGTTGATTACCGGCGCCGATGTTGGCGTACATCCCTGGCGGGAGATGTCCGAGACCACGAGGGAAATACTGGTCAAGACGGGCAGGTTCGATGTTAAGGTGTGCGAAGACCCGCATATCCTCGAGTCGGAAACGGCACTGAAGAGATATGATGTGATTGTCTTTACGATCTATACCAAACCGACAATTCCGGCACAGGGCATGGAGAACCTGCTGAACTACGTCAAGGGTGGAAAGGGCTTCTACGTCCAGCATCTGGCCAGCGCTTCGTTTGCCAAGTGGGATGAGTTCGGAAAGCTCTGCGGCCGCAAATGGGTCATGGGCACCTCGGGTCACGGCCCGCGTTCCGTCTTCAAGTCCAACATCGTCAACAAAGAACATCCAATTACCAAAGGACTAAGCGACTTCGATACCGACGACGAGCTATACGCCAAATTACAGGGTACCGGCAAAATAAACGTTCTGGTCTCAGCCAATTCCGACTGGAGCAAGAAAACCGAGCCTCTGGTATTCACGTCGAAGTACGGCAACGGCCGCGTTGTCCACAACGCCTACGGCCACGACCGCAAGGCCCTGATGACCCCCAACGTACAGAAGCTAATCGCCCGCGGCGTAGAATGGGCGGCCACCGGTAAGGTCAAGTAATTAAAGCGGTGCCGGCCGGCAAAACGCTTAGTTGCTGATACGATATAGCTTCGACATTGTGCGGATTATCAGGCTTCCGCGGAGGGCTGCGGGGGTTGCCATGCACATTTCGTCGAGCTTGTTTCTACCGAGCAGCTTGAATTCGGGGCCTGCCTGGATGACGAACGTGTCGCCGTCCTCGCTGAGACAGAATATCCTGCCGTTGTTGGCCCAGGGTGACGATGTGAACGCCTTGGCGTCGTCGGCGATTTGCTGCTTGCTGTATATCTCACTGCCCGTTCGCGCGTTGTAACAGCTCACCATGCCTCTGTCGTAGAGAACATAAAGGTAGTCGCCATACCCAATAGGTGAGGGATTGTACGGGCCGCCTTGCTTATGGCTCCACGCAATGTATTCGTTGCTGCTCTGGTCCTCATTAAGGGTGATGTCGCCTTGAGCGCCCGGTCGAATCGCGAATATCGGCCGCTTCTTGTCGCCGATATAGCCCGAGCTGATGTAGAGCAGCCCGTGCTTTGCGAACGGGGTGGGGATAGCGATGTTTGACATGCCACCCAGCTCCCACAGCAGTTTGCCGTTGAGATCGTACGACCTGATCTTGCCCGTTCCACATGTTATCAGTTCCGTGCGCTTCTGGTTCTCCCAGATGTACGGCGTCGCCCAGTTGCTTTTTTCGTCGCGGTCAACGCGCCACATCTGGTTGGCCGTTATCTTGCCCAACGCCACGGCGAAAGACTGCTCGTCGTTGTCGTTTACGATAAATAGCCAGTCTTTGTATAGTACGGGCGATGCGGCTGTGCCCCAGTTATAGCGAGTCTTAAAACTCCCGAATTGCTTCGACCATAGCTCCTTGCCGTCCATGTCGTAGCAGAACAGGCCGATGTTGCCGAAATAAGCATACACACGTTCTCCGTCGGTGACGGGGGTCTCGGATGCATAAGTATTTTTGATGTGCAGAGAATGCTTGGGCACCGCTTGGTGGGCGAGTCTCTCCCAAAGGATCTTGCCGTTATTGAAGTCGATGCAATAAACCATCCACAGGTGGGTCTTGTCGGAGGGCTTGTCCCGGTTGCCTCCGAAGTAGAGCCCCTTTTTGGGTGTTTCCGAGTCGTCGGCGCCTATCGCCGAGGTAACGAATACACGATTTCCCCATACGATGGGTGAGGACCAGCCCCGGCCCGGGATATCGACCGTCCAGGCAACGTTTTCGGTCGTACTCCAGGTATCGGGCAGAATGCTGTCTTCGGCGACACCGGCCGAAGGGCCGCGAAATTGCGGCCAGTTGGCCTCGGCAAAGGCATTGGGGGCCAGAAGACTTGCGATCAGAATAACCATGAAAGTTCGATACATGAGATAGATCCTTTCAATAATTTGGGCTTCATTGACAGCCTCGGCCTGGATCAGCGATCCGGGGCCGGACTATTCTGTCTCCTCTTCTTTCTTGTCGGGTTTGATCCCGGACAGGTCAAGTTCATACGGTGGTGGATCTCCGCCGGGGCCTTTTAGATAATGGTTCATCCATCGCATCAATCGCAGGGAGAAATCCAGTCGGGAACCGGTGCGGCGGTTGCCGTGCGGTTCGCCCGGATAGCGGACCAGGCGCACGGGTGTTTTGCCGTACGTTTTGACCGCGCGGTAGAGCGCCAGTGATTGTGCCGGGTGAACGCGGGTATCGCTTTGGCCGTGCAGAATCAGCAGGGGGGTGCGGCATTTCTGAAAGTGCGTTATGGGGCTGCGCTGCCGCATCAGTTCCATGTCCTCCCAGGGGTATTTCATGTGATGGACCAGTCGATGCTCCTCGGGGATGTCGCCGAGGGCGAAGCTGAGAAACTGATCGCTGATGCCGACAAACATAACCGAGGCGGCGTAGCGATGGCTGTAATATGTGGCCCCCCAGGCAGAGGCGTATCCGCCGTAAGAGCCGCCTGTGATGCCGATCCGGTCCTTATCGACCAGCCCGATGTCCACCAGGTGATCGACTGCGTCCACCAGGTCGTCGAACTCTTTGCCCGCCGGGTCGGCCTGGCTGAACTTGGAGAAGGCCACTCCGCGCCCGGTGCTGCCGCGATAGTTGGTGAAGAAGCAGGCAAAGCCCTGGGCGGCGGCAACCTGGGACGGCAGCGAATAGCGTGTGAGCCAGCCGTTAAGATGATGTGCTTCCGGGCCGCCGTGAACCATCATAATCAGCGGATAGCGCACGCTCTTTTTCTCATTGAGAGGATGGACGAGAATTCCTTCCAGCTCCAGACCGTCACGGGCTTTGAAGGTGATAACTTCCTGTTTGGCTAAGCGGACCTTTTCGAGAGCCGGATTGCTGTGAGTCAGCCTTTTGGCTCTTCCCCCGGCCTGCCTGAGCGCAAAAACTTCTCGTGGGTGTCCGGGACTATCACCGGCAAAGGCTGCGCTCGACCCATCCGAGGAAAGCGACAGTCCGGATAGTGTGTACTTGCCGACCGGCAGGATTGTTTCCTGCCTGCCGCCGTCTATATCAATACTGGCAAAAGTTGTCCATACGCCCTGATAGCCCAGGTACGCGATAGTGTTGTTATCCCGCCAGGCAATGGACCAGATGTGTCCCGGATAGTTCGGCAGCAAATCGGAAGTTTCGGGATTATCAATGGCGGCAACCATCAGATGCCCTTCACGAGGATCGTGCTTGTCCACACCTGCGACCAGGGCAAGGTGTCTTCCGTCCGGGCTCCATTCGATCTGGCCCAGCTTGCCTTCTGTATCGAGTTGCATGAGTGACTTGCCGCTGCCGACATCCACGACATGTATTCTTCGCATCATGTAACTGTCATCCACCAACGGCGTAGGCGCTAAAGCGACCGCCAGGTGTTTGCCGTCGGGACTCCATGCCAATGTCGAAGCCGAGCCTTCCAGCGGCAGCATGCGGGGTTTATCCTGCTCGTCGCGGTCGGGGCCGGGCTTGTCGTAATCCCCAGCAGCTATCCAGACTTTTGTCAGCAGGTAATCCTCCTCATAAATCTCGGCATTGAAGCCGTGATCTTCGTCTTTCTTGATCTCCTTGTCCCGCTTCGGCTTTGCGGTAAACGCAATTTCTCGACCGTCGGGACTCCAGGAATAACCGCCGATGTCCGTTTCATGCTCTAAGACCTTGCGGGCCTCGCCGCCGTCAACGGCGATTACATAGAGGGCTTTGTGCTCGTCATCGCCTCGTTTGGCCAGGAAGGATATTCCCTTGCCGTCCGGCGTCCATTTGATTGATGAAATGCCGATCTTTCCCGTGATGAACGGGCGGGATCGACCCGCCTGATCGACAACGTGCAGCTCACTCCAGGCCGACCCGTCATCGTCCGTATAGATCGCCCGCGGCACCGAGAGAGTGTAGGCTATCAGTTTGCCGTCGGGAGAGATCTTAGCGCTGCCGACGGAACGAATTTTAGCTACCATTACTTCCGTCAGGACGTCTTCGGCCTTCACGGACGACAGAGATCCCGTCAATATCAGAAGGCAAATCAAAAGCCGTCCGGCTCTCATTAGACTTAATGTTCTGCTCATGGCGGCAGTTCTCCTTTTCTGGTTGTATGTTGGATCGTGCCAACTTAGCACGGATAAGCGTTGCAAATTGCTTTAGTTCTGCCTATACTATTAGATCATGTTTCTTTTTCAATCGTTTATCCGGGGAATCGGAGATTTATGTCGATTTCCGATTTTCGATTTCGGCAACCGGCAATCGAAAATCGAAACTCAGAATGGAGGCTTTATAATGAACGATGCGAAGATCAACCGCCGCAGGTTCTTGAAGAGTACAATTGCAAGTGCTGTTGGGACGGCAGGCTTTCCTCTTGTTGTCCCGTCGTCGGCTTTGGGCAGGGCGGGCAATGTGCCGCCAAGCAGCCGGATAAATATGGGATCAATTGGTGTCGGCGGCATGGGTACGAACAACATGAGGGCGTTCCTGACGCAGCCTGATGTGCAGGTTGTCGCCGTCTGTGATGTTACAACAGCCAGCAATGAATACGGTCACTGGTATAAGAAAGGCTGGCAGGGGGCGTGGTTCGGACGGGAACCGGCCCGGAAGATAGTCGAGGATCATTACGCCCAGAAGAGCCAATCCGGCCGGTACAAAGGTTGTGGCGCGTACGTTGATTTTCGCGAGCTGCTCGCGCGGGATGATATTGACGCCGTCTGCATAACCACCCCCGACCACTGGCACGCGATCCCGGTGATAACGGCTGCGGCTACCGGCAGACACATCTACTGTGAGAAACCGATGAGTCTGACGATTGCCGAAGGTCAGGCCATGGTCAAAGCCGTTCGGCGGCACGGCGTAATCTTCCAGACGGGAACCCAGCGCCGATCAGATCAGCAATTCCGTTTCATCTGCGAGCTTATCCGCAACGGGCGAATCGGCCAACTCAAGAAGATAATCACGACCATAGGGCTGAACAACAAAGAAGCCCCACCAAAAGATTGGCAGCCTATGCCCGTGCCGGAATGGCTGGACTACGATATGTGGCTTGGCCCGGCCCCGTGGGTCCCTTATCACAAGGACCGCTGCCTTTATACTTTCCGGTTCGGCCTGGATTATTCCGGAGGTCAGACGACCAACCTGGGAGCGCACGCTATCGACATTGCGCAGTGGGCCAACGATGCAGACGGTACCGGGCCGGTTGAAGTCGAGGACCTGGGCGGCGAGTATCCCGAGGACGGCTTGTTCACCACGGCTACTAAAGTGCATTTCCGGGCCTGGTACGCCAACGGCGTTGAGCTGACCTGCGAAACTCAGGACGGCGGACCTCTGCATTTTGAGGGTACCGAAGGCTGGATTCAAATCCACAAGAATCAATTGACATGCTATCCTGAGTCGCTGAAAACTTCTGTGATCGGGCCGAACGAGATTCACCTTTACCAGAGCGACGACCATCATCGCAACTTCGTCGATTGTGTCAGGGAGCGGCGGGAAACGGCTGCACCGGTCGAGGTCGGCCACCGGTCCGTATCGGTCTGTCACCTTGGCAACATCGCCATGACGCTCAAGCGCAAACTGCGCTGGGACCCTCAAGAGGAGCGATTTGTCAATGACGAGAAGGCCAATCGAATGCTCGCACGTACAATGCGCGGCCCTTGGCATCTATGAGTAGGGGCAACCCTGTGTGGTTGCCCAGGGCAGGCACATAGGCCTGCACCTACAACCCAAAACTACGAACTACGAACTATGAACCCAGAACTCAAATCGAGTTCGCAGCAGCCGGAGCGGCTGAGGGTAACTCTTCTGGCCAGCTCCGAGGGTCGTATCCTGATGATCGGGGCAACCCTGGCGTTTGCATACATTTTCTGGCTCGGAGTCAAGCTGCTGTTATCTCCGGATGAATTTCAGGTTCTCACGGGAATGACCGCTATGAATATCATGTTTGGCCGGGCTGCCGCTATGGCCTTCGGATACTCTTTGTATCTGGGGCACGCGAAGGTAATCCCGATCTGCATGACAGTCGAGACAATTCTGGTTCTTATCGTTTATCCGTTGTTCGTGTTTAGCTGGCGGCACTTGTTGGTCATCAAAGGGCTCAAGAATATCTTCGATCGCATCCGCAAGTCGGCCGAGGCCCGCAAGGACAAAATCCAGAAGTATGGCCTCATCGGGCTGTTCGCTTTCGTCTGGTTTCCATTCTGGATGACCGGGCCCGTAGTCGGCTGTGTGATCGGATTCCTGCTGGGTCTGCGCTCATGGCTTACTATAACCGTTGTTCTGTCCGGTACCTACCTAGCGATCCTTGCCTGGGCCTTTTTTCTGCGTCGGTTCCGCGACAGCGTGGCGGCCTACAGCTCACAAGCCGCAATGGTCCTGATGGTCCTGCTGATCGTCATCATCATCGCCGGCAGCCTCATGCACCGGACCCTCCACGAGAACAAGGACAAAGATTAGGTCAGTTATGATGTGTATTCGGAACAAAGAAACATCGAAGAGTGTGCCGGTGGCATTGGGGCTGATTGCTTGCCTGCTGCTCGCGGGGTGCAAGAAGGCCGAACCTGTGGACCACGCCGGCCAGGGATTTGACTACGCCGGCAAAGGTGAGTATGACAAAGCCATCCTGGAGTTCACCAAGGCCCTTGAGAAAGGCCCGGCGACAGAGATAGTTTACTCAAATCGAGGGCTTGCCTACTATCATAAGGGCGAATACGACCGGGCCATCTCGGACTACAGCGAGGCGATCAAGATGAACGCACGATATGCCGAGGCCTACGACAATCGAGGCTATGCTTACGCCAACAAAGGCGAACTTGACAAGGCCATCGCGGACTTCAGCAAGGCCGTAGAAATAAGCCCCGCCTTTGCCAATGCCTACTATAACCGCGGAGTCACCTATGAGCGCAAAAGCCAATACGACGAGGCGATCTCAGACTACACCAAGGCGATCGAAATAGACCAAAACCATACCGGCGCCTACTGCAACCGGGGAGTCGCTTACGGCAGGAGGGGGCAATATGATCAGGCTCTTTCGGACTGGAACAAAGCCATCGAGATAAACCCGTCCGTTGCCGAAGCGTACATCAATCGTGCGGTGGTCCACTTCAGCAGGGCCGAATATGACAAGGCCTGGGAGGATGTGAACAAGGCTCAAAGCCTGGGGGTGCAATTGCCGGCAGATTTTCTGGAAAAACTTCGAGAGGCTTCGGGGCGGCAATCCCGATAGACGCGCATCGGGAGAGCCGGCCATGGCGGCCGCACCTGCGAAAAAAGACGCCGAACACTGGTAATCTCACGGCGGATTTGGTATAGTAGGGGCAACCCTGCGTGGTTGCCCAGGGCAGGCACATAGGCCTGCCCCTACTGAATCGGAGGCCCTGATTATGATCAGGTTTTGCTGCACATTATGTGGTGAGAAGATCAGTGTTCAGGACCAACTCTCAGGCAAGCGAATTAAGTGCCCCAAGTGTAGCGGCATCTGCGTCGTACCTAACAAGTCGCCCCAAATAAAGTTTCACTGCGAGAGCTGCGGCCAGTCGATTCGTGTCCCCCAGGTTCACACCGGCAAGAAAGGAAGATGCCCGAAATGCAAAAACATAGTTGTCGTTCCCTCACTCAAGGCAGGGATGGTCGATGGTTCCGAGACTGTCACTATCGTATGTCCGATGTGCAACGAGACCATGCAAGCTCCGGAAGGTTCGAAGGAGCAATTCATAGAATGTCCCGGATGCAGCAGCTACATGGAAGCACCATCCGGGAGTGTCAAGGCCCGGTTGGCTGAGCCCGGTCTTTCAATCCCAGCGGGCGCCGATGATGGCTCGTATGAAGATGAGTCTGATTTGCCGGAGGAAGGTGCTGGCGTGGATCGCCGCCTCATACTTGCTATCTCTGGCGTAGCCGCGGTTGTAGTTGTGGGGCTTATTATTCTTGTCACCGTTATTCTATCTTCAGGATCGGGGCCGGTCGAAGAACCGGACGTGTCACCGCGACAAGAAGTGGCGGATGTGGATTCACAGTCCAATCCGGTTGCTTCCGATACCCAACCGACAGAGAGTTTTACGCTGCAACCACCGAAAGAAGACATTGCTCTTAAAGAGCCGGCACATTCTTTGGCTGCGGTGAGTGATGCCGCACGTAGTTCTGATCTGAAACTTCGGCTGCAACCCGGGCGGAAACATAGGCTGCGGATAATCAGAGAAGATAAGGTTTCGCTTACAACGATGGGACAGCGGCAGGATATTCACAATATATCGACTGTGGATTTAGAGTTCGATGTTGAGCAAGTTGACGCCAACGGTGTTGCCAGGATAAGAGTCACCTATCTGGCGCTTCGAGAAAAAGGAGGAAGTGCTGCCGGGCAGATGGAGTACGATTCAACAAAGCCTGATACGGGTGCGGCCAATCCTTTCGCACCGACATATTCGGCTATGATGGGCAAGAGCTTTGTGATGAAAGTCACGCCCTACGGAAAAATGCTCGAGCTGCAGGGGATCGATGAAATGTATCTGCGAATGGCCGAGAAAATCGTGGAGGACGAAGATGAGTCTATCAGAAAAAGGGCGATTGAGAGAGCGGCCGAAGGAGCCGAGAAAAGGGCCGAACGATACATAGAGATGTTGAATCAAAAATACGGTTCCAGAAAGAAGAGAGAAGAAGCGGTAAGTGACTTGATAAAGAAAAATCCCTTCTTCGCGGCCGAGAAAATCAGAGGAACGGTAGGCAACGTGATAATGTCTTTTCCCGGCGGGCCTGTCGAGACAGGCGATTCGTGGCAAGGTGGGGCGGTGCTGCCCGCTGCGGCGCCTGTCGATATAGATTTGACGTACACGCTGAAGGAGAAAAAGCAGGGTGTGGCGCTGATAGACATAAACTCGAAGATAGATTTAGTCGATGAACCTGCTTCGAACCCGGATAGCCCTTTGGGGCCGACAAAGGCGAGCCTGACAGGTTCTTACGAAGGATCTTTACAGATAGACTCGAAAACCGGCTGGATGATTCACAAGAAAGCAACGATGCGCTGTTCGGGCCAGATGAAAATGAGCCCCAACGAGCAAATGCAACAGGCAATGACAATGCCGGTATCGATGGAGACCGTCACTACCGTCGAGCCGATAGAGTAGGGGAGCAGTTGATTTCCGATTGTGGGCGCGCCGTTTGAAAATCGAAAATCAGAACTCGAAAATCCCTTTGGGACAGGTATATACGTCAGCGGGCGGCAGTCTTCTCAGGACGGGGGCAGGCATCGACGAACTTGAGTGCTTTTTCGATGAAAATCTCCCCGGTCATTTCGCCTAAGCAGGTTCTGGTTATATAGCCGTATCGCTCGAAGCTGTTGAAGTCCTCTTTGACCATAATGTAGCCGAAGGCGTCGTTGGTCAGGCCGAAGAGCAGGTTGTGCTCGCCGTGCATCTTGCGCTTGAGATAGTAGCCCATATTCGGCAGGGCCTCGCCCGGGATCGTGAGGATCTGGGCGCTGCCGAGATTTACCACGTTGACTTGTGTACTTAAGCTTCCGTCCTCGCCCAATTCAAAATCCAACGGTGAAAGCTCCACTATGGTACGCAGGGCATCATTCTCTACGGGGAATTTAATCGTTGTGTGTTTACAGATTAGCTTTGGATTTTCCTGAATTTGCGCGTCGGCTGCGATGCGAAGCGCTTCGTCGGCCAGCAGGCTGCCGATGCGAACGCATTCTTCCCACGTCTGGATGTCTTCGCCGTCGGGCCCCCGGCAGTCGGCTGTCACCATACCTCCCAGCGCTCCGTTCATAAAGATGCCGGCGCCGCCGGTTTGCTGCCGGATGCGGTCATACAGCGGACCGACAAAGTCGGAGCACAGGATTCCCTGATCCGGTCCGATCACCTCGGGATGACAGGCATAATTGACAAGAGTAGCGAACGGCCTGCGCTGCCTGTCAAGAATCTGGATGACATCGCACCGAGGGTCATACAACTGCTCGGCGTAGTAATTGTAAGCTATCTTTCCCTGTGCTCTGCCGGTAGCAATCCTGGCGAACGAAGGTTTCAGGTCAGTGACGGTTTCGTTGATAGCATCGGCTAATTTAGCGCACACACTGTTGAGGTATTTGATATCAGCGGTGGTCTTGCCCGTTTGATCGGGAAAGCCGTAGCAGTCGGGTGCGCTGTGGTTGTGCGTGGCGCCGATGAGAATGTTCTCCGGGGGGATGTCCGGCACAAGTTTGCGAACCTTCTCGCAAAGCACGCCGGGGAATCCGAGGAAATCCGTGCTGCATATAGAGATGCGTGTCCCGTTGTTTTCAAGGGTCAAAGCGCGCACCGTTAGCCTGCCGATTTTCCTGTTGGCAGGATTGGTCGGACCTACTCCGCCCGATACAGGCAGAAGCGGATCGGGAGTAACATCCCTCACTGCAATAGCGGCACGAAATTCCGCACAGGCCTGGCCGGCCAGAAAAAAGCACAATGTGACAATCATTAAAAAGACGTAGGGGCAACCCTGTGTGGTTGCCCAAGGCAGCACCGTAAGGCGTCCCTCTCGGGAGCACATAGGCCTGCCCCTACATTGCTTTGTGTTCATGGAACGTTCCTTCACAAAATCACTAAACAACCCACATATTTGGTTCTATTGTATCCGGACTCCAGACCCAATGCCATAAGAGATTGGTTTTGGCTTGAAAAACGTGTTCCTATAGTGTACAGTCCGATAGACGATTGACGATGGATGATGGACGTCCCTCTGTTTTCGTCTCTCCTATGTCGTATTGCGTATTACGCACGACGAACTTGTAGCTTCCAGTGGAAAGGAGCAGTATCTCATGAACAAGCAGACTCTCCGGAAGGAGTCCCAAGGACAACGACATCTTACTCATCGATTCTCAAGGCGATCCCTTGTCGTCCTGGCGGGTGGACTCCTGTGCATCTTGCTGTCGGCTGTTTCAGTGTCGGCCGAGAGCGCTGCCGAGCTGCTCGTGTTGTCCGAGACCGAAGGTGGCCTGATAGTGCACTTGGGATGCGGAGAAGGAAAGCTCACGGCCCGGCTGCGCGCCGGCGACCAATACTTCGTGCACGGTCTGGACACGGACGCCGACCAAATCGCCGCCGCCCGGGAGCACATTATTGAGCGGGGCATCTACGGCCCCGTGAGCGTCGATAAATGGGATGGTCGGAACCTGCCTTACGCCGACAATCTGGTCAACCTTATTGTTGCCGAGGAACCCGCGGAACTGTCCGAAGACGAAATGCTGCGGGCGCTGGCCCCCGGAGGGATCGCTCTGGTTCGCAAGCAGGGCAATTGGGAGAAGGTGAGCAAGCCCTGGCCCGCTCAGATGGACGAGTGGACGCATTACCTGCACGGCGCAGACGGCAATCCCGTCGCCCGGGATTCGATCGTCGGGCCTCCCGAGAGACTCCAGTGGATCGGCAGTCCCCGCTGGTCGCGTCACCACGATCACATGGCGAGTATGAGTGCCCTGGTTTCGGCATCGGGGCGACTTTTCTACATTCTTGACGAAGGGCCCACCGCGTCGGTCCAGCTCCCGTCTCAATGGCGGCTCATCGCCCGCGACGCATTTAACGGCGTCATTCTGTGGAAGCGTAAGATCGCAAAGTGGAACACGCAGCAATACCCGCTCAAGAGCGGCCCGGCACATCTTCTGCGCCGACTCGTGGCGGTAGGCGACCGCGTTTACGTGACTCTCGGTATCGACGCTCCGGTTATGGCACTCGATGCTGCAAGCGGCAAGACTTTGCTGACGTACAAAGGCAGCGAATACACCAGAGAGATTGTGGTCTCCGACGGTGTCGCTTTCTTCGTGGCCGACACTTCACGGTCCCTGCTACCTGACTGGCGGCGTAAGGACACCTACGTCTGGGCCAACTCCCGCCGGGCGAATCCGGACTGGGGCTGGAACGGCAAGTCACGTCAAATACTCGCATACGAAGCCGAATCGGGAGATTCCCTGTGGAAGGCCGAAGCGCCCGTTGCTCCGTGCTCATTAGCGGCAGACGCCAAACGAATCGTCTTCCACGACGGGCAAAAACTTGTTTGTATTGACCGCCGGACCGGCGACAGGCTCTGGGAAGGCGAGTTCGCACCGACCGCTCTGCCTGTTGAAACCAAGACCGGGCCTCGCGTGCTGCTCTACAAAGACGTTGTGCTGTTGGGCGCCAACGACGGCAAAATGTCCGGCTGGTCGGCCAAAGATGGAAAGAAACTTTGGGAACAGAAGAAGAAACCCAGCGGGCATCAGTCGCTCAAAGACCTGTTCGTGGTCGATGGCCTGGCGTGGACCGGCGCCATTGCGAACAGCTCCGACAGCGGCACCTTCACCGGCTACGATCCTATTAACGGAAGACTGGTCAGAGAGTTCCCTGCCGACGTAAAGGTACACTGGTTCCACCACCGCTGCTATCCCGCTAAAGCGGCGGACAAATACCTGCTGACAGGGCGCAACGGCACCGAATACATCGACCTGACGACCGAGCACTGGAAGCCTCACCACTGGGTTCGCGGCGGCTGTATTTATGGCGTGATGCCCTGCAATGGCATGACTTATGCACCCATGGACTCCTGCGGCTGCCAGTTGGAGGCCAAGATTTCGGGTTTCAAGGCCCTGGCTTCCGGAGGCATACCGAAAATATCTAAAGCCAGTCTTTCAAGTGAAGCCCGCCTGGAGCAGGGGCCCGCCTACGGCAAAGCCGATGGCCCGTCCGCCGGTTCCGCGGACTGGCCTACATACCGCCACGATGCAAGTCGCAGTGGTGCTTCGTCTGCCGCCGTTTCCGCAAGTCCGAAGCAAGCCTGGCAGAGGAAATTGGGAGGCCGTCTAAGCGCGCCGACCATTGCTGCCGGCAAACTCTTCGTAGCCTCAGTTGATACGCATACACTGCACACTCTGGACGCCAAGACGGGGCGTCTGATCTGGTCCTATACCACCGGCGGACGTATCGACTCGCCGCCCACCTATTACAAAGGACTTGCCCTGTTCGGATCGGCAGACGGATATGTCTATGCTCTGCGTGCAGATGACGGCGTTCTTGCCTGGCGCTTCCGCGCCGCGCCTCTTGACCGCAGAATGATGGCCTGGGAACAGCTCGAATCGGCCTGGCGCGTACACGGCAGCGTCCTGGTCAACGACGGCGTACTCTACTGCACAGCCGGTCGAAACATGTACATCGACGGCGGACTCCGTTTCCTTCGCTTGGATCCGCTTACCGGCAAGCTCCTCGGCGAGACGGTCATGAACGACAAGGATCCGGAAACGGGTGAGGATATGCACTTAGCCTACCTCAAGAAGACTCAGGGCAACAACATGCCCGTAGCGCATTCCGACATCCTGTCGTATGACGGCCGGAACATCTGGATGCGCTCGCAGAAGATTACTTGCGACGGCGAGCGGCTTGAGATCGCCCTCAAACCAGTGACACAACAGGAGCCCGAGGATTTCCATATTTTCTGCCAGAACGGATTCCTGGACGATTCGTACTTCTTCCGCTCATACTGGACGTACGGGCGTCGCGTCACCGGCGGCTACGGCGGATGGCCCAAGGCCGGTCGCCTCGTGCCTTCGGGCCGCATCCTCTGTTTCGACGAAGGGCGTGTCTATGGCTTCGGACGCAAACCCGAATATATGGTCAACTCGTCCGTGCTGGAGCACCAGCTTTTTGCCGCCGACAAGGTGGTAACAAAGCAGGCCATCGATCACGTGGGCAAAGCCGAGCGGGCGATGAACAAACGCTCTAACTACAGGAACGCCAGCTCCTCCGACTGGAAGCTGCGGTACTTCTTCCCGACCAGGGACCTGACTGCTGCGAATTTCCAATGGAAGCTGGATCAGCCGTCAATTATTGCCCGTGCGATGGCGGTGGCCGGAGATAAGCTCTTTGTATCCGGCCCTCCCGATCTTGTCGATGAACGGCAGGCTTTCCACAATCCCGATGATCCTGATGTGCAAGCCAGGCTGATGCGCCAGGCCGAAGCTTATGAGGGCCGGGCGGGCGGCCAGCTATGGGTGATGGACAAAGCCAACGGTAATGTAGTCAGTCGCTATGCTCTAAACACCATCCCCGTTTTCGACGGTATGGCTGCCGCAGATGACAGTCTTTACGTCTCCACTGTGGATGGGCATGTCTTCTGTCTTTCGGAGACGGGAAACTCCCCGCTTCGGAAAATCGAAAAGAAGCCTATCCACGACGCCTGGGACAAGCCCGAGGATCCGAGCTACCTCCTTCCTCAAGCTGAGCTTTGAGTGCTTAGTTCATAGTACAACAAATAATGAACTCATAACTCAAAACTGACCGTGCTTTCTGCGGCGTTGGATGAGGTGTGCGGAAGCAGCGGCGATTAGCCCTGCCAGGAAGCCGAAAAGCCCATAAGACAGCGAGCGCAAAAAGATGCTCGCTCCGCCAAAGATGTCGTGGGGGGCGACGCCGGCTGGGGCGAGCAGCCTTTTCGCATAACAGATGAGATTTGCCAGCATCGCGGCCAAGGCAATGAGAATTATACTTGTAAGCGCCGATGGTTTGCGTTTTTCCAACTGCAGGATACAGGCATCGACCAAAGCCCCCGCGGCGCCGACAAGGGGCAAACCCAGCAGACCGCCCGCCAGATTGCCGCCTGCGCCCAACGAGACGAAGGCCGCCGTAAATGCCCCGGCGGTCGTTCCTATTCTGCACCGCCCCAAAAGACGGGCCGCGATGACAGGAGTCATCCATATAATAGCCTTATGGCCCGGCAGGCCAAGGTGAAGCTTCAGGAATGCCGCCAGACAGCCCGCAATGATGCCGGCGCTTACGGAGATGGCCAGACCTCGTGTTCCGTCAGGGCCCAGAACCATTTCAGCTAATGGCGTTCTTCTTCCTATCGACAGGTATCCACGCATTCTTATCCTGGCTCCACTGAACCGGCAAAACTGTTTTGCCGCCGATCAGTCTCGGACGCACCCAGTCAAGCGTCTCATAGTGGTCGTCCACACCGGGCACCCGTTCACAATCGCAATGCTCTAAAGCGATGCCGATTCTATCAAAGGCAGCGGCATCGACGCAACCGGAAAGTTCGCGAAGTCCGGGTAAATCTATAAAACGGCCGTTTTCTCCCGAAGCCCGCAGGCCTACGGACCCGAGCGCCCCTATGATACCCTGGCATGTGCCGCCCAGGCCGTGAAGTGCAACAGAGGTCCCCTTCGCCCGACCAAAGGCCTCGGGCATTGTCACGACCTCTCGGGTAGTGCGATCTGCGAATTCAATCACAGAACCGGGTACATCTGACACACTTGCGACACAGACGCCCGGATCGGAACCCTTTGCGCAGATCCCGGCGATGAAATCGTAGATAAAGTCTCGATTTTTCAGGCCGTTCTCGCATTCGACCGCAATGCAGGCGCCGCTGTTATGTGAGGTGTACGGAATCGCCGGGTCAACGAGGAACTGGTGCCTTGTCACGCCGAGAGGTGCGAGACCCCGCCGGGCGCATTCATCCGAAAGCATTCGGGCCAGTCTGCCGGTCCCGGGGCTTGTGTCGTTGTCCGTATCGTCTATGCCGATTAGGAAAGTTTTCATTGCGTTGCTTATCTGAATTCTCCTCTTGGGCTTTCCTTTACCATTTCGGCGGTACCGCCGAGCGTAACGTAGTTGACGCCTTTCTTGTAGTATCGATGGGCGGTGGAGACATTGCTGAACCAACTGTCGCTCGATATCCACATATCCGGCGGCATTGTGTCCTTGAGTATGCGGGGCCATTGAATCGTTTTGCGCAGGAAATTGCTCAAGTGGCGGCTGGTGGGCCGTTCGGTGAAACTGTAATAGAAGTAGCCGATATTGCCCGCTTTGAAGTTCTGTTCGGAACAACGGAATTCCTGCCGGTTCTCACTCGGGCAATAGTAAATTTCCTTCGCATCAACGTATTGTCCGCCGGCGAGCATCTTTATCAGAGAAGTGTGGGGATTGTCCACCGTGGCATCTGTCGGCAGGACCGAATCGTGGTCGCCGGCGTACGTCAGGCAACCCAGGGCGAGCGATCTGAGATTCGCCCGACAGGCCACGATATTCGCCTGATCACGCGCACGTCCGAGGGCGGGAATCACAATCGAAATCACGAGTGTGACAAGCGCTACAACCACTAGCACCTCGACCAGGCTGAATGCCAGCCGGCCTGGCTGGAAATGCCAAGTTGATGTCTCGCTGTTATGTCGTGCTTTTGCAGGATTGCCCATCTTATTCTGTCCCGATCATCCAGTTTTCAGCCAGTTCAGCTAAGTCGGCGAGGTCCACGCGAAGATCTTTGTTTATATCGCCCGGAACTGTGACGGCAAAGGTCGAGACCGGTTTTCTCTTATCGTCGTTGGCGTCGACGAAAGCGCGGTTCGTGTGGTATATGCTGGGCAGCGGATCGGTCCCGATATAACCATAAGCGCTGAACACAACCGGCCCCGGCAGATTGCTAAAGCGGTAGTCAATCTTGACGGATTGGCCCTGCGGCATCGAAGTGACTCCTTCCACGCCATAAACCGTGACCATTGCCTTGTCGAACGCATAGGCTATCGGTTCGCCCGATGGCTCGGTGCTGTGCGGGTCGGCCGGATCGGTGCTGAAGTAGTATCCGCTTGGTCTGCCGAACGGATTGTCATAGAAGCCGAAGTGATTGGGATCAAAAGCGAATGCCTCGGCGCCTTCGGGATGCAGCGTCATCTCGAATCCGTCCTCAAACGATTCCGATCCGGCATTGATTGCAACCAGCAAAAGCACATCCGTAAAAACATTGTCCTTGCCCGTGTTGACTATCTCGAAGGCGCCGGCCAGGTCGGACGAAACAATATGGCCCGTAGTTTGCCCTGCGTGGCGGAACTTGATCGCGTTCATTCCCTTGGCCTTATTACCACCGCCGGCGGGCGAAAAGGCTACCTGATACGATTCGGCCACGCCGGGCCTGCCTCCATTGACCGGGTACATACCGGCCCAGGTGGTTGCGTCGCCAAAATCGATCCATGACGCCTCGGACAGTTCGTCCCAGGGTATGTACGCACTTGCATACGTACCTGATGCCGAAGTAAACATCCCAATAGCCATAATTAACGAAGTCAAGCTTCTCATCGCCTTCTCCACATTTAATGCCATTTAGTTGTAGGGACAACTCTATGTGGTTGCCAAGAGCAGGCACATAGGTCTGCTCCTACGACTCCGGAATAATATCAAAATTCTGCCGTAATTCCAGCCAATAAGTGAGAGATTTTGGTATAGTAATGTTATGAAAGTAAGGGAGCAACAGGAATTGGGGTCGCGCATAGAGCAGCTTGCCGGAAGGGTAGTAGGCATGCGCGAACGGCGGGGATTCACGTTGATAGAACTTTTGGTGGTGATAGCTATCATCGCACTGTTGATGGGGATTTTGGTGCCTGTCCTGCGAAAAGCGCGGGAGCAGGGCAAGGACGTTGTGTGCCAGAACAATATGCGTCAGATCGGCCTGGCAGCCAATTTCTATGCCGATCACTATGATTTGTACATCCCGCGTTCGGCCGAATGGGGAGGGGATATCAAGCCCTGGTTCCAACTCTTCATGCCATTCCTGGCGCAAAAAGCTATCCGTGACGATTACCGCAGCGTGGACATATTTCGCTGCCCCAGCTATCCCGACAAAGAGCAGACCGTTTGCTATGTCGTCAACGGCTGGCGCGGCCAAAGCAATAATGGCGGGAGCATGCAAAGAGTGGCGACCAAACTGGCTGACTGTCGCAATCCTGCATCCACCATCTATCTTGCCGACAACGAGGACGGGCCGTGGCGCACCATTATCAAGAAAGCAACCGACCGGGATGTGACTCGATGTGACGTTTTCCGCCAGAGCCATCTGCCGATGTCCGAGAGTCAGGGGACAACCGACGGCAGGCGGGTCGCGAGGGCGCGACATAGAAACGGCTGCAATTCTCTGCTGCTCGACTGGCATGTCGAGTGGGTGACCGCCGAAGAGATGACCGCGGAGATGTGGAGCTTCGAGGATTAGCCGCTGATTTCAAGGGCGATCCGAACGCTTCGTCGAGGACGAGAGGAAGTTGCCCGGTCCGAACGCACGCCGCCGCTCATATCGCGCTGACCGTATAGAACATGTACGTGCTCATCTGTGACGGTCCGAGAGACAAGACATCCCCGTGTGATAGTACAACGCCCCGGCCATCGGGATCGACGCGAACACCGTTGACAAATGTTCCGCACGTGCTCCTTATGTCTGCGATGACGTATCTTGTGTCCGGGCCAATTGTGCGTCGCATAATCTTTGCGTGCGACCTGGAGACTTCTCGCGGCACAAAATACAATGTGTCGGCGGCTGCGTAATCTATGATCGCGTCGGCCGGCTCTTCAAGAGTGGTGGCCATGCGGCCCAATGCCACCTCATCGACAGTAAGCGGAATTATGCCCACGGTGGAAGGGCCCGTCCCCAGCAAATACGCGCCGGGCTTCAACTGGCTCAAGACCGAATCCATCTGGGAGATTCGCTCTGTAATGTCGGTATTGACTATAAACGCTATCTCCTGAAGGCGGGATGTTGTGATTAACCTGTCTATCTCAAGCAAAATAGGATCGACAGCAAGCATGTGATTCATCCAAATGAGTTCGTAGTTATGAGTTCATGGTTCACAGACTACGAACAATGAACTACAAACAATGAACTAAACACTCAGCGGTGTACCTGGGCAAATTCCCTTTTGATCCTGCGCTCAAATCCCGATGAACGTTGATCGGGATCTGATTCAATATGTCCGGTTTCCTGGAGAACTCTGCAGCCAACAGGAGACTTTTCCCGATAGACGTTCATCGGGATGCGGAGCAGAAAGATTTGAGCCGGTTATCACGTGCACAAATCCGGAGCCAACGAGTATTAAAATAGCTGCGATCAGCAATAAGAGCGGATAGCGTAGAGTGGATGGCGGATAAGAGACGAGGGACGAGAGTCGAGGGACGAGAGACGAGGGTCGCACGTGCGCCGGGACCCCTACGGCACGTTTCTTGTCGCTGGCCGCACCGTTCGGCTTTGAATATGCTGCATTGAACCTGGCTTGGCACTTCCGACACTGCAAAGACCAGGACAGAATGGGTAAATACTCAACCCATTGCACCGTCTTACAGGCTGGACAGCGGTATTTTACCTTCCTCATCGAACTGATTTTCCATTTTCGATTGCCGATTTTCGAATGTGTTCGACTCGTTGGTCAATCGGTAATCTTAATTCCACTAACCGTTGTTCTTGTACTAACGTCAGTGTAGTTATCGGACGAATGACTCTGGAACTTTAGTGTTTTTTAAAGATTTCGAGAATTGTATATAGTATGTCGTATGTCGCACAGGGAATGGACAATCGTCAATCGAAAAACGAAAACGGAATAGGCCCCCTCTATACCTTATACACCACAAAGCGCAAAACTTCCTCGAATCGCCTTATTGTCTTTCCGCACCTATTTGCTTGAATAGGTTTATTCGGAGTAATAGTCTAAATTATTCATTTTGGTGGTTGTTTGTGTTCATTCGTGGTTTCAGTTTTAAGCGAAACTTCTGCGCTCGTTTTCCCTGAATATCACCGAGGTAAAGATTGCCCTGCGAATCGAAAGCGACGGTGTGGATCCAGTCGAGTTCGCCCGGCTTGCCCGGTGGAACCGCCGTCTTCGGCAGTGGAATACGCTGTAAAACCTTGCCCTTAAGACTCAGTTTCATAAGCACCTGATCCTGCGGCGGTAGAACAATATGCTCATCTGTCCCTTCTTTCTTAAAGCAGGAAGAACCGCAAACCCAAAGTTCCTGATTCTTCGTCATCCAGAGACCCCAGGGTGTAACGATGTTTTCCCAGACTGCGAGCAGTTTACCCTTCGCATCGAAGACCTGGACGCGGGCGTTTTCGCGGTCGGCGACATAGAGCCTTCCCTTCGAATCGGCCACAATCGCGTGGGGCAGGGCGAATTGGCCCGGCTGGTTTCCCTCTTGCCCCCATTCGTTTACATACCTGCCTTTCGCATCGAAGTGAACGACTCGCCTGTTGCCATATCCGTCCGAGACAAAAATATCGCCGGATGGTAGTACAGCCATGTCGGTCGGCTTGTCAAAATGCTCGTGGTCGGCGCCGGCAACACCCACCTGGCCAATTGTCAACAGCAGCTTGCCTTCGGGACTGTGCTTGCGCACCACATGATCTGCAATATTAGCAGTCCAGATGTTTCCCTTCGGGCCAATCCTGATGTAATGAGCGCCGCTGAAATCTCCCGAGTCCCAGGCGCGCACAAACGTGCCGTCGGTCTTGTAAACCTGTACCGTCGGCCGGCTGCGCGTAAAGATGTAAACCTGGTCTCGGTCGTCCAAAGTAATGCCGGGCATTTGGGCCCACTCAAATCTTTCCGGTTTTTTAGGCCAGGTCGCGTCAACGACGCATTGTGAGGTTGTGTCGGCCTGTTGATTTGAGGGCGGTTGCGCATAACCGGAACAAAGTGCAATCAAGAACGATACTACCAATACAAAACTGCTAAAAATCGAACGCATAAGACACACTCCTTTCTTTTTGCCGGATCGTCGGAGCAATATTAACATTTCTACCGGTGTGAATCAAGTGTGGCAAGTACTTTTGCTTTGGCATATACTTATGAAAATATTGTAAAGCAATTTTTCGCAGAAGGAGATTCAGATGGTTGACCGCATGAAGCGACGCAGTTTTCTCACGAGCATTGCAGCTTTAGGCGTGGCCCCTCACTTGCCGGCTCGTTCGCAGGTTGTCCCTGCTGCAAGTTCGGTCGGGTCGGCGAGCCGGACCAGGCAAGCGCAGTTGAAGATAACGAAAGTTGAAATCCTCCAGGTAACGGGCAGAAACAAGCGAGAAGTCCTCTATTTGAAACTTCATGCCGGCCGGGACCTGGCGGGGCTTTATGGCCCGATTGACAGTGAGGCGGCGATATTCGTCGATCGATTTTTCAGACGAAGCCTGATCGGACAGGATCCATTAGCGACCGAAGCATATTGGGACAAGATGTTTAGGGCGAGTCGCCACTCGCGCGGCAGCCACTACATCATGGCGCTCAGCGCCGTGGACAATGCCCTTTGGGATATGAAGGGCCGCTTCTTTGGCCTGCCTGTTTATCGCCTTCTCGGCGGTTCACGCAAAAAAGTGCGGGCTTACGCCAGTTGTTTGGGATTTTCGCAGGAGCCGTCGGCTTTGCAGGCAAAGGCGCGAGAGTTGAAGAAAGAAGGCTACAGGCACCAGAAGTGGTTCGTGCGGGACCGCGGCCCCAGCCATGGTCCTGAGGGTGTCGAAGAGGATGCGAAGGTCGTGCGCCTGCTGCGCGAAGCGGTGGGCGACGACGTGGATCTTATGTTTGATGCGTTCTGGAAATGGGACCTTAATTACGCGCTGGCCTGGACCAGGCGGGTGGAGCAATATCGCCCGCGTTGGATAGAAGAGCCTTTTCAGACGGCCAACCTGGATGCATTCATTGAGTTGAGCCGCGAGACCTCGATCCCGGTGGCTACTGGAGAGCATTTCTACGGCCGGTGGGACGTTCATAAATTCCTCAAGGCCGATGCGATCATGGTCGTTCAGGCCGATCCGGAATGGTGCGGCGGAGTTAGCGAGCTTCTCAAGATGTGCACGCTGGCGTCGGTTCACGGGGTCAACGTGATTCCACACGGCCACAGTATCCACGCCGCCATGCACGTGGTGGCGAGCCAGCCGGTGGAGGTCTGTCCTCTCGTTGAGTATCTGATCCGAAAGATGGACACCTACTACGACTTTGAGAAGTACCAGCCTAAACCAACCGGTGGGATGCTGGAGCTGCCGGATCGACCCGGATTTGGGATCGAACTGGACGAATCCAGGATCGAGGACGTTCGAGCGGTCACGTGGCAACAAACTTGATGCCGGAGCAGATTTAAGATTGCCGATTTGCGATTGTATTAGAGACATTGGGCAATCGTCAATCGAAAATCGAAAATGAAAAGGAGCCCCTGCATGAACGCTTGAAGGAGGAGGGAAGATTGCAGGGGCCCAAAAGACTGTAGGAGCAATCCTGTGTGGTTGCCCAGGATTACGGCTCATAGCCAACTGGTAAGTCTTTCCTATCCCCAAAAGGCATCCCCGAGGCCAAAGGGTAACAAATTGTTTCATGAAAAAAAGCCCCTGCTTGCAGGATTTTCCCGAAACAGGGGCACAGCCAGTAGCATCTGGCGTATTCAATTGTCGTAAAACCGCAGTTAAGTGCCACCTTGGGTGCTGAATGTAACGCTAAAAGCGCTGATTTTTAGGCGTTTCGAGCTTGACCGAAAGTTCCGATCATGTTATAATATTACAGTTATTAGTCGTTAGTTTTGAGTGTCAGGTTATCAGTACATCAGGAAATCAGGTAGTGGTTATCAGGTTATCAGAATATCAGGTGCGTCCCGGTGTCCCGATGCGCGTTTATCGGGATTGTCTTGCCTGATGCCCTGAGAGCCTGATTTCCTACATCCTGATAACCTGGTATCCTGATACACTTGTCGTTTTGATATTTGGTATTGTTTTTTTTGGGAGGAGCATCATGGGTACTAAATCGATTCACTCAGTTTCTTTTGTTTTGGTAATAGGTGTCATGTTCACGGCTACGGCTGCCGGGGCGATACCCTACGACTTCTGTCAAAACGCCAGGCCGGTCGGTGACGTGAAAGACCTGCCGTATGACACCAATGATGCCACATTCGACGGCCCCGGTCACTGTTTTGACACCCCAAACCTCTGGTATCGCTATACTGCCGCGGTAACCGGAGACGTTACTGTCAGCCTTACGCGGCGTCATGCCGTCGTTGACACGATGCTCGCCATCTACGACGGCATTGATTGTTACCCGACGTTCGATGCCCTGATCGAGTGCAACGACGACTTCGGTGGAAGTTTCGATTCTCAGATAACCTTCAAAGCGACCGCCGGCAACGACTACCTGATCGAGGTTGGCAGCCGCATCGATGAGGAAGCCGGTCCGGGTCGGATGACTATCATTAGCGATGCGCCGCCTGCGTCGTCCAACGACGATTGCCAGAATGCGTGGCCTATCGGCAATGTGGACGACTTGCCCTTCGATACAACTGATGCGACGTTCGACGGCTCGGGCCACTGCATGAGCAGTCCGAACATCTGGTATTGCTACACCGCTCCCTGTACGGGCGAAGCCACCATCAGCCTGTGCGGCAGCAGCTTCGACACCATACTGGCGGTTTACGAAGGATGTGTGTGTTACCCGAAGCAGGACGACCTGATTGCGTGCAATGACGACGCCTGCGATTTTCAATCCGAACTCACCATCGACGTGGTTGCCGGTGAGGATTATCTGATCGAAATCGGCGGCTACGCCTCCGAGACCGGTAAGGGTGTGTTGAGCATCAATACCGATTGCGAAGCTCCGCAGAAGCCGGACCTTGGCGACGCCCCGGACAGCACTAACAATTACGGCATGGCCATGACTGCATATTCTTCGCCGGCTACGGTAAAGGCCAATTATCCAACCGTTTTCAACGATGGCACCGGTGTTGGGCCTTACGGACCGGTTCACCTGAACTCGCCGGCGGCGGCATATCTGGGCAAAAAGATCACTCGCGAAACAGAAGCTGACAGCGGCTGGGATGAAGATGGAATCAACAACATCAAGCCCCAGATCGACTCGCCCGACAATGACCAGGGCGACGATGGTGTTGTTGTGCCGCTCAATCTGCCTGACTGTGACTGGGCCACAATTAACTATGCTGTCACTGTCATCAACCCCGGCGCCGATCTCTGGGTCAATGTCTGGTGCGACTGGAATCGCGATGGCGACTGGGATGATACTCCTGTTTGCCCCGGCGGTCCGGCGCCAGAGTGGGCGGTACAGAACCAGTTTCTTTTCAATTTGCCTCTGGGGCTGAACCAGATCACTACACCGGCATTTCTTTCCTGGCATCCGGAGAACGGGCCGGAGGATATCTGGATGAGAATTACTCTTTCCGAAAAGCCCTGGAAGGGCGGCAGCAACCCCGGCGAGAAAGGTAACGGCGGTTCCGGCCCCCTGGCAAAATACCAGATCGGAGAGACGGAAGATTACCACTTTGTTCCGGACACAAAACCCGGCACAGACTGTCCGCTGTGTCAAGACGTGAACGGCGACGGAGTAATTGACATGGATGATCTGGCGGCTTTCACAGCCGAGTGGCTGGCGAATTGTCTGTAGGGACAACCCTGCGTGGTTGCCCAGGGTAGGTTAAACATCTAATTCGGGCTGTGGGTGCTCTCTCGCTCACAGCCCATTTTTTTGCATGTCTCGAACACTCATCCGGTGGCGATTCATCCGAGCTGGAGGCTGATCTTGTCAATGCAGCTTCGAGCCGAGGCTCAAGAGCTGATGAGTCATGCGAGATTAAACAGACGCACGACGCAATACGCACAACGCACGACGAATCATGCTCTGCCCTCTAAGATAACAAATATGATGAGCATGATGATCGTAACGAGGATGAATATCAAAACGAGCAGTGCCCGGTCCGGTAGCCCGCTGATGCTTTGGCGCAGTAGTGAGTCCAGAGCGTTTTCCACCTTCCTGATCGTCTTTTCTTTTGGCCGTCCCTTTTTGTTTAGCAGCGCGCGCAGTTGCATCCGTATTACGGGGTCCTGGGCCCTGGCTATCTCTCGCTCGATTTGCTTTTTTTTGCTTGTCATAACGAGTATTGCTTATGTCGTATCACCCACAACGAACAATTATAGCATATATGGACTCTGCAAGTCAAGAGAATTGCAGGGCTTGCGTGGACTTCCGGGAGGTCGTCGCGCTCTAAAGCAACATGGTACTCTTAGAAGAGTTTGAGACGTGTTATCTTCTCATGAATTTGGTAGTATAGGGCCCCAAGTTGGGAAATCTCGATTTATGAAAGGAAAAACCACCATGATGCACCGTATGATTATCGCCGTAGCTGTAGCGGGTATGAGTCTGCTGCCTCGCACGGCGCCCGCAGGCCAGGCCGCGATGAAAGAGCAGGCAACGCAGGCGTTGCGCCGGGCAACCGACTTTTTCCGCAACGAGGTCTCCACCGAGGGCGGCTACCTGTGGCGCTACAGCGAGGACCTGACGCTCCGGGAAGGCGAAGGCAAAGCGAACAATACCATAATCTGGGTCCAACCCCCGGGAACACCCTCGGTCGGCATGGCCTATCTGGCCGCCTACGAGGCCACAGGCGAGTCCTACTATCTCGACGCCGCCCGCGATGCCGCCTACGCCCTAGTCAAGGGTCAACTGCGCTCCGGCGGCTGGGATTATCGCATCGAGTTCGATCCTAAACGGCGGCAGCGTTACGCCTATCGAGTCGATTCGCACAAGGAAGGAGCCCGAAACGTCAGCACTATGGACGATGACAATACCCAGTCGGCGATTCGGCTGTTGATGCACGTCGATCAGGCGCTGGATTTCAAAGACCCCAGGATACATGAAGCGGTGGAATTTGCACTTTCGGTTTTGCTGAAAGTCCAGTACCCCAATGGCGCCTGGCCCCAGCGATTCAGCGCCCCGCCCGATCCGGCGAAGTTCCCGGTCAAAAAAGCCTGCTATCCGCACTCCTGGTCATGGACTTTCCCAGAGCGCGACTACAAGAGTTTCTACACCTTCAACGACGACACAATCGCCGACACAATCACCACTATGCTGGAGGCGTTCGACATTTACGGCGACACGAGATACCGCGCTGCGGCGGAGAAGGCGGGCGATTTTATCATACTGGCGCAGATGCCCGAACCCCAGCCGGCATGGGCACAACAGTACAACGCGGACATGCACCCGTCCTGGGCCCGGAAGTTCGAGCCGCCCGCCGTCACAGGCGGCGAGTCGCAAGGGGTCATGAGGACCCTGCTGACGCTCTACCGCGCGACCGGTAAGCAGAAATATCTCGAACCGCTGCCTCGGGCCATCGCATACCTGCGCCGATCCCGGCTGCCCGACGGCCGCCTGGCCCGGTTCTACGAACTAAAGACCAACAAGCCGCTCTACCTCACCAGGGGCGACTACCGGGTCACCTACAGCGATGCCGACATGCCCACGCACTACTCCTTCAAGTCCGCTTATGGAATCGAGGCCATCGCCCGCGAATACGAGAGCCTTCGGGCCATGGATCCAGCCGAGCTAAAACAGCCAAAGAAGATTCCGCGTCCGCGTCTGACCGAAGATCTGACGGCTCGCACCAGAGCAGTCATTAACAACCTGGACGAGCAGGGCCGCTGGATAGAAGACGGCCAACTGAGAAACGATGCCGAGGACGATTCCGCACGCCGCGTGATCGACAGTAGAACCTTTATCAGCAATGTCAGAACCTTAAGCACCTACTTAGCTGCTGCCCGGTGAATTCGTTTTTAGACAGGATTTACACAGATTGACACAGATAATAATCAATAGTCAATAATCAATTGCCGGTTTCCACCAAAGCCTCGGATAGTCCTGCCCTTCGAGAATCGTCCAAATATCTTCAGTGGTTTGCTCTACTCGGCTTGCGAGGCCCCATCCGACTTTGAGAAAGATGTTGGGAGTTTGCCAGAAATGCGGGAATCTCGCTCAATAATCACGCACCACAATCGCATCCTTGCCAACCAGGTATCGGTCAGAACCTTTCACTCTGAGATTGAAGACTTTTCCTGCATAGGGTTTTGGCCTCTTGGTAATAGTCGTGACGCTCACGTCGCCCTTCGATGTCTTCAATCTTGTGCCTGTTTTGAGATCGTATAGTGCAATCCATTGTCCGGAATCTGTCATGAAGTAATGACACTCGGCGACGGTGATACAATTACCAGTCTCAAGCACAATGTCGTAACATGTGAACATACCGTCGTGCACTTGAAGTTCTTCAACTTTGTTCTGATCGTCCCCCCATCGAACAACTTGCCCGGGGACAGCGTTCGATATTGGAATGAGATTCCCATCGATCCAAACAGGCGTATCACTTGTAAAACAAGTCCTCCCCTTCCACCAACTGGGTTGCAAAGCCGTAGTGAACGACCAGACATCGCCGGTTAGTATCGTACCATCGCTACCAACTTCATCGATACGCCAGTAATAAGTCTTGTCTCGTTCGAGAGGCCAAAGGCGAAGTTCAGTAGCAACTAGATTCTGGAAGATCAACGCGCCATGTATGCCATCAACATCCGACTGGCTTACCGCATCAAGATCAGTTCCGAAGTAAACATTGTGCGCAACCGCGCCGAGACCGGCAGTCCAGACCAATTTGAAAGGTTCTGTGCCGGAAGGTTCTTCGACCTCGACGGCGCCGTCGGCAGGATATGGATCCGAAGCCTTGCCGAACACGGGTTGTGTTTGCCCCTGATCATCCTCGATCAACTCCCAGTACAGACGGGGGTAGCCCTGGCCTTCGAGAATCCACCAGATATCATCGGTGCCGTTTGCAGTCTCGTCGATGAAGTCCCAGCCGGCATCAAGAAATGTACCGGCGGTTTGCATGTCGGCCGTGGTCAGGCCGGTGCCCTCGGCACTCGTAACCTGGCCTGAGGTCTCGGTGTCCCAGAAGCCCGCGCTGATATCCAACCACCATCCATCTCCAACCAGCCCGCCGACATTGTCGCCGCCACCACTGACGGCACCGGTGCTGTAACACTGAGTCACATAACCGAGGTTGTCCCCCGCCAGTCCGCCGACATAAGAAGCGCCACTGACCGCTCCTTTGCTGTAGCACTGCATCACATCACCACCGGCCCAGTTGTCTCCCACGAGACCGCCCACAAAGATTTCCCCTTTTGCACTGGCAAGCGAGTAACTTTTGTCGATGTAACCAGGATGAGCCATAGCTCCAAGACAATAACCATTTCTTCCGACCAGCCCTCCGATAGCTTCATTGCCCACAACCGCACCGGTACTGTAGCAGTTGATCATGTTGCCCACATTTACCCCCACCAGCCCGCCTGCATAGTCTGAGCCAGTGACCGAACAAGCACTGTAACAGTTGAACACGGCACCATTGTTGGCCCCCACCAACCCGCCGACCATGTACTCACCGATGACGGAACAAGTGCTGTTACAGTCGATCACCGCACCGCCGTTGTGCCCCACTAATCCGCCGACATCGTAATCTCCTCCACTAACAGTACCGGCACTGTAACTCCTGCTGATTTTGCCGCTGTTTTCGCCCGTGAGGCCGCCGACATAGCTGCTGAAAGGGTCGCCACCTCCCGCGACCGTTGCGGTGCTGTGGCTCGCCGTGATGGTACCTAGATAGTTACTCCCGGTGAGGCCGCCAACGTGCCCGTCTCCGCTGACGGAGCCAGTACTATAGCATTGTGCCACAGTAGCATGACGGCTTCTCCCCGCAAGGCCGCCGACATCATCCCCGCCAATTATGTTGACATCCACTACACCCAGGTCTCTGACCTCGGCCCCTGTCGTCCACTCTCCCAACGAGCCAAACAGCCCCAGGTAGCTGTCACCCATGATCGTGAGGCGCGAGATCACCTGTCCGTTGCCGTCAAAAACACCTGTGAAAGAAGTTCCGTCAAATTCCCAATTCGCGTCGTTCATATCGGTAGCAATCACGGCCTTGTCGAAGACCTTGCGACCGGGGAGATTTGGGTCCAGGTCGATGTCGGCGGTTAGGATGAAGTGTTTGTCGTAATCTTCGGGAGTTTCGCCGAGGGCGATCAGGTCGGAGGCTGTGGCGATCTGGTACGGGTCGTCGGGCGTGCCGCTGCCGCCGCTGTATTTGCAGGGTGCGGTTTCCCATTGCCAGGCGCTCATGCCTCCCAGCATGTCATAGATCATCAAAAAGCCCTTCGAATCCAGGAAGTTAGCCGCGGCGTTGCTTCGACCGCCGCTGCGGCAGACCACTAAAACCGGACCGTCTGTAGATAGTTCTTCATATCTGATTTTGAGCACTCCTGAACTCCAGGGGTAGTTCAGTGCTCCCGGAATGTGTCCTTTCGCGTCACAGTATTCATACCGCTCCCTGACATCGATCACAATCAGGTCGGTCGTAGAATCAATGAGGTTTCGCGCCTGCTCTGCTGTAACATCGGTATGGGCCAAAGCGCAGGGATTGGACACAATCAAAATAACGCCGGCCAACAACAGCACAATTCTCGGATTCATCGTCATTCCTGCTTCTCCTCGGCAACAGCCCTGTCGTCCCATATCGTACGCTCTTAGCCTGCGGCCATCGACGAACAAAGGTTCCTCCTGAGTTTTGTACCTGCACAGTAGATAATACCAGAAAATCGGCCAAAAAACAAGCAATATCGGTTGATTGCCCTGATCGGTCAGGTGAAAATGATTTGACCCTGATGGGATGTTCGTTAAGATGGTGAAGTTGGGCGTTTGGGATTTGTTGCCGGCAGTGGCAAGCAACAAGCTCCATTGCGCAGGAACCTTATGATTGTGCGTTATGTTTGAGCAAAGGATCAGATAATGAATAAGATCAGCCGTCGAAAATTCCTAAAAAGAGGCATCTCCGCCACGGCGGGGTCCTGTTTAGCGTTATCTTCATACCGGGGCTTTGTGACGGGCGTCCGTGGGGCCAATGATGAAATCCGCGTCGCCGTAGCAGGCATTCGCGGCCGAGGTGGCGGTCATATCAAGCATTTCCAGGGCCTAAGCGGCGTGAAGGTCGTGGCCCTCTGTGATCCCGACAGCAAAGTTCTGGGCGATTGGGTCAGGCAGTTCAAAGACAAGTACGGCACTTCCGTATCGGGCTACGCCGATGTCAGAGAGCTTCTGGATCGCAAGGACATTGACGCTTTGATAATCGCTACGCCCAATCACTGGCATTCGCTGATGACGGTCTATGCCTGCCAGGCGGGCAAGCACGTTTACGTGGAGAAGCCGGTCAGTCACTCGATTGCGGAAGGCCGCAAGATGGTCGAGGCTGCCCGCAAGTATAACCGCGTCGTACAGGCCGGCACGCAGCATCGCTCATGCCCCGCAGTAAAGGAAGCCGCCGCCGACATCAAGGCGGGCAGGTACGGCAAAGTTCTTTGGATACACTGCTCCAAACTCGGCGCCCGAGACACAATCGGCAAAGTCACGACGCCTCAGCCGGTTCCGAGCAACATCGACTACAATCTATGGGCCGGCCCGGCTCCGATGACTCCCGTGATGCGAAAACAGTTCCACTACGACTGGCATTGGCAGTGGAACTGGGGCGACGGCGAGATGGCCAACTGGGGAATTCACTATATTGATGATTTTCGTCATATAATGGGTTGGGATGATGTGCCCACCAAAGTCATCGCGGCCGGCAATCGTTTTCTCTGGGACGATAACGGCGAGACTCCCAACATGCACTTTGCACTCTTCGATTATGACGGTCTGCCTGTGGTTGTCGACATCCGAAACCTGCCACACCCCAGGCAACGTGGCGGCAGCAAGGGTGCAACGTATCTCGGTCGCACGGGCGGCAATCATATCCAGTGCGAGAATGCTGCGATTAAGATTTCGCGCGGCGGCGGCTGGTCCTACGACAACGACGGCGAGCGCATCCATCAATATAAGGGAAATGGCGGATCGGCACATGCCCAGAACTTTGTCGATGCGATGCGCAGCGGTCGCTGTGAGGACCTTGCGGCGGATATCGAAGTAGGCCACCTCGGCACAGCGGTGTGTCACCAGGCCAATATCGCCTGGCGTGCCGGGGCGGAGGCCTCACTTGATGAGGTTCGCGACAGCGTCAAGAAACATGAGGACGCCCTGAACACCCTCAATGACATGCTGGAACAGTTGGACGGCAACGGCGTCGATCCTGCTAAGAACAAGTTCGTCCTCGGACCGGCACTGACCTACGACCGCAAGAAGGAGCGATTTGTCGGGCCAAACGCCGAGAAGGCCAACAAGTATGTTACATGCTCTTACCGCGAACCTTTCGTGATGCCGAAGAACGTTTGACTCGATCCGGCAGATGCGGCAACATTGTCGGATGAGCGTATAGCGGATAGCGTGTAATAACCTATACGCTAAACGCTGAACGATATATTAAAGATTGAAGGGGACGGCAAATGATTATCAAAAAGAGATTACAGGTTGGCATTGGCTGCGCGTTATTGATTCTTGTTGGCTCAGTGCACGGGGCGGATGGTTTTCCTGAGCAAATAAGGAGTGCTCTTAGTCGAATTGAGACAAGGAACGACATCTGTGTTGTCCTCGGCATGCCTGACGTGCAGATTCGCCCTCTCTTGTCCGAGTTTGTTGCCGAAAGGGCGATGGTGGCCTATTTCCAGTCGCCAGATCCGGATGAACTGGCTACTATGCGCAGAGTGGCGGATGAGCGAGGACTTCTGGGAAGCCGTATCTTTGTTGAAGAAGGGGGCTGGGACTCCATTCATCTGGCCGACAATCTTGCCGGAATGGTTTTTGTTTCAGACTCTGCAAAGAACAGTGTAAGTGAAAAAGAGCTTCTTCGTGTAGTGCACCCCGGGGGAACCATCCTGGTCGGCGGCAAGGAAATCATAAAGCCGAGCGCCACTGATACCGACAGTTGGAGCCACCCTTATCATGGCCCGGACAACAACCCGCAGTCCACCGACCAGCGGGCGCGTGCGCCTTATTTGACGCAGTTTCTTGCCGATCCGAAATTCTGTCCTATGCCGGAAATCTCTGTTGCGGCCGGAGGAAAGGTCTTCAGGGCGTTCGGACACATAGCGCACAAGGCCAATCAGAACGAGATGTTGAACACGTTGATATGCGTGAACGCGTACAACGGGATGATTCTCTGGAAGCGGCCCCTGAAAGAAGGATTCATGATCCATCGCAATACAATGGTTGCAACTCCTGAGATTTTGTACATGGCGGATGATGAATCATGCAAATTGATAGATACGCAAACCGGCGAGATCAAGGATGAAATTGTCATCCCCGAAGATATCGCCGACGGTCCGGTATGGAAATGGATGGCCATGCAGGACGGCGTTCTTTACGCCTTGATAGGAGGGCCCGAGGCGGAGATCCATACACGACCTTCGAAGACGCCTGGATTGGGCCATTGGCCCTGGGGGATGTGGGAAGGTCATGATTACAAGGACTCAAAAACGAACTTCGGTTTTGGACGTACAATTGTTGCAGTCGATCCGAAATCAAAAAAGGTTCTGTGGTGCCACAATGAAGAGGACTATCTCGACAGCCGGGGCGTGTGCATGAAAAACGGGCGGCTTTACCTCTACAGTCCCGAGAAATACCTCGCATGTCTCGACACGAAAACGCAAGAGATCGCATGGAAGGCTTCGGCAAAAGATCTGCTTGAAGCGATAGGCCCGGACGGCCGAGCACAGCACTATGTCACCGGGTATTCGACTACGACATTCATCAAATGCAATGACAAACACATTCTTTTTGCCGGGCCGCAGCGAAGCCGCCTTGTTGTCGCCAGCGCCGAAGATGGAAAACTCCTCTGGCAGAAAGAAGGCGGGAACCTCCAGCTCGTATTGCAGGAGGAGGGATTTTACGCCGCAGGTCCCGCTGCTGCCGGGGCAAAGTACGCCTATAAGAACGGTGAAGTGCTGGCCAGGCTGCCCAATCGCAGAGCATGCACCAGAGCGACAGGAAGCATCGACAGCATCTTCTTCAGAACTCCCGGTGGAACCGTTCGAGTTGACACGGCATCAAATACCGCCCAGCACATTGCCCCCATGCGTCCGCCGTGCCAGGACGGCGTAATCATTTCCAATGGGCAACTTTACTGGGGCCCGTGGATGTGCGGCTGCCAGTTGTCCTTGTACGGACACATTTCTTTAGCGCCGGCCGGTGATTTTGATTTCAGGCCGGCCCTCGACGATTCAAGATTGGAAAAGAGTGACGGTGACATAACATCGGTGGCGAATTTCAAAATCCACCGGGGTGACTGGCCCACGTACATGGGCAACAACGGCCGAATACCTCAGACGAACGTGAGCATACCGGAGGAGGTCGAAACCAGGTGGACAGTCGATGCGACGACGGCAATGCCCACCGCGCCGGTGGTTGCCGGCGACGTGGTCTTCATCGGCGACCGCACGGGGGCGGTCCAGGCTATCGATTCCGAAGGGCAACAGAAATGGAAAGCCTACACCGGCGGGGCGGTTTACTTTCCGCCTGCCGTGGCGCGCGGACGAGTTTATGCCGGCTCGGCAGACGGCTGGGTATATGCCTTCGAGGCCGCTACCGGAAGACGTCTGTGGCGCTTCCGCGTCGGACCTGCCGGCAGGAGGATTCCTGTTTACGGTAAGCTCATTTCCACGTGGCCCGTTGCAGGCGGTGTTCTCATTCACAAAGGCGTCGTTTACGCCGCGGCGGGGATCGCTCATTACGACGGCACATACGTAGTTGCTCTGGATGCAGTTACCGGGAAGGTCAAATGGTACAACGACCAATCGGGGACGCTGTCGGAGAAGGTTAACAGCGGCGTCAGCCTGCAGGGCAGCCTCTCGATACGCAACAACGAGCTTTGCTTCGAGGGCGGCGGAGTTTACCAGATGGCGCATTATGATCTGGAAACCGGCAAATGCCTCAACACTCCCCATGAGGAGCTGAATTCTCGGTTCCATACCGCCTTCTATGCGTATTTTCCAGAGTACGCGCAGTATGAGTCGGTTTCGCGCGGCTATCCCGACGGCAAGCTTCTTCGCTATAACGCCAGCTATGAGGGCAGCCAGCACACCAATCTGGCGCTTATGGGGCCGGTCCTGAAAAATGCCCAAGCTCCTGCGCGTCGCACGGATCGTCCCACGGACGGGAGAAGAAGGCAGCCCCAGCGAAAAACTATTTGGCAGGACAAAAGCGGGTCTCGTTTCAAGGGATTTGTCATGACCGACGATGTTCTTCTTGCCGCTGGCGTCAGGGGCGCCGGAGATAACGTGACGTCTTCTCTGGCGGCGATTCGCATAAAGGACGGGACATCGCTCTGGCACAAAGAACTGCCTGCACCTGTTGTAAAAGGTGGAGTCGCCGTCGATAATAAAGGACGAATTGTAGTGGCCTTAGAGAACGGAAAAGTCGTATGCATGCAGTGAACCGCAGCGCCAGGCAGATATGTTAGGATTTTACAATGCAAACACAATATGTGGACAGAACGCGGCGTGAGTTTCTGGGCGGCGCCGCAGCGACTGCCGGGATGCTTACAGTTCCGTGGCTCAAACTTGCCGCTGCGGCACAGAGTGGCGTGACGGAAGATCAACGGCAGCGGATTGAGAGGGCGATTCCGGCCAAAGCCTTTGTTTCGCCTCTCAGGCGGCGGAGGCTCCTGATTTTCGACCTCAATGTCGGATACGGCGGACACGGCTCCATCCCGACAGCCAATCTTGCCTTCACACTGATGGGGGAAAGAACCGGCGCTTTTGAGACAGTCATCAGCAAAGATCCGGCCGTCTTCAAGCCCGAGAATCTAAAGCGATTCGATGCCGTCTTTTTGAACAATACCGTGGGCAATCTTTTCACGGACCCGGCGTTGAGGAAGAGCCTGCTCGAGTTCGTTTACGGCGGCGGCGGACTCCTCGGCGTCCACGGCACAACTGTGGCCTTCACCAAATGGCCCGGAGCTCACGAGGACTGGCCCGAGTTTGGCATAATGATCGGCGCCCGCGGCGCCAGCCACCGCGAAAACGATGAACACGTTTTTATTAAGCTCGATGATCCCAACCACCCCGTCAATCAGTCTTTCGCCGGCAAGGGGTTCGATTACAGGGACGAGTTCTTTCGTGTTCACGGCCCTTATTCGAGAGATAGAGTCCGCGTGCTCATGAGTATCGACACCGAAAAAACCGACCTGAATCAAGGCCCGGCACGCGGCACCTGCATCCGCGAGGACGACGACTATGCACTGGCGTGGGTCCGACAGTACGGCAGGGGACGGGTGTTCTATTGCACAATCGCGCACAACCCTTACGTCTTCTGGGACCCTAAGATGTTGGAGTTTTATCTGGCGGCTACTCAGTTCGCGCTCGGCGATCTGCCGGGGCCGACAACTGCCAGCAGTATATTGACGCCCGCGATTCGAGCGCAGGAGAAGCTGGACTGGCGTCTCGGCATCGAAGCATATACCTTTCACAAATACACGCTCTTCGAGGCCATCGACCGAACCGCCCGGCTCGGCCTGCCGTACATGGGCGGCTTGAGCTTCCAGAAGGTCAGCAAGGAGATTCCCAGGAACTTCGATCCGCAACTGACCGACGACGAGCTAAAACAAGTCCGGCTCAAACTGGACGCGGCAGGAATTCGCCTCCTGACGTATTACTATCACGACATTCCGGGTGACGCGGCCGGCTGCCGCAAGGTCTTCGAGTTCGGGCGAAAGATCGGCATTGAAACCTTCATGTCGGAGCCGTCCGGCGAGGCGCTCGATACGATTGAAAAGTTCTGCGACGAATATGACATCAATGTGGCGATTCACAACCACGCTCAGAAAGCGTCGCCGGTTTATTGGCATCCTGAAGGGATATTGAAACTGTGCCGGGGTCGAAGCAAACGTATCGGCGCCTGCGGCGATCTCGGCTATTGGATGCGATCCGGCATTGACCCGATCAAGGCGGTGAACATGCTCAAAGATCGGTTGATTACCGTACAAATGCATGATCTGCACGAGTTGAGTCCTGAAGGTCACGATGTCCCCTGGGGGAAAGGCGTCGGCAAAACCAAACAGTTCATCGAGGAAGTGCATCGACTGGGAATCAGACCCACTATGTTCGGCCTCGAATATTCGTACAACTGGCACGAGTCGATGCCTGACGTGGAGCGATGCGTTGAGTTCTTCAACAAAGTAAGTATGCAACTTGCCGAGCGAGGTGTGAAATGACGGGAGCTGAAACTTGCCGAATCACGCGGCGCGACTTATTGCGCCGTACAGCCGCGATTTCTGGGATGGTCGCCGTGCCGTGGTCGGTTCGGTCCCTCGCGCTGGGGGCGGATGGAAATGTTGCGCCGAGCGAGAGAATCGCGGTAGGCTTGATTGGCAAAGGGATTATGGGCAGCGGCCATCTGCACCGGTTGGCCGGCGACAAAGATGTCCAGGTGTTGGCGGTTTGCGACGTGGATCGTGTTCGGCGAGAGGACGGCAAGCGGCTTGTCGAGGAAACCTACGCCGCTCGGCGTTCCGCCGGCAGTTACCGCGGCTGCGCAGCGTACAACGACTATCGCGAACTCCTGGCTCGGACGGACATCGATGCCGTAGTGATTGTTACCCCGGACCATTGGCACACGTTGCAGGCGATTGACGCCGTCAAGGCGGGTAAGGACGTTTATTGCGAAAAGCCGATTTCGATAACCGTTCGACAGGGACGCCGGTTGGTCGAGGAGGTGCGCCGATACGGTCGAATCTTCCAGACCGGGACTCAATATCGCTCCATTCCAACGATACGACAGGTCTGCAACTTTGTCCGCGAAGGCGGACTCGGAAAGGTCAAACAAGTCTTTACTCTGTGGACAAGGCTGGGCGGATTTTTCGGAGCGCCACGCTTCAAGCCTTATCGCCATCTGATGGACGTCGAGCATTCCGGCAAGTCATACGCGCCTCTGGATATTACTCTCCCGGCCGAACCTGTGCCGAAAGGTCTGGACTGGGACCTCTGGGTCGGACCGGCCCTGTGGCGACCCTACAATCCTGCGTACCACCTGAACCCTTCGCCCGGCGTCGTACCGTGGTCCTTCTGCGAGGATTTCGGCGCCGCCTCGGTAACCTGGCACCATTCGCACAGCGCCGATGTGATTCAGTACGCCCTCGGCGTCGAGAACGGCGGGCCGGTAGAGTTCATCCATCCGAGCGACGGAGAATACCCAACTCTCACTTGCAGGTACGCCAACGGGACACTCCTTCACTTGGTCGATAACTGGGCTATGGTCAAGAACGTCTATAAGGCGGTTCCTTCAACGGCCCGGCTGGCAGGGAATTTCGGAGGTATATTCGTTGGAGAACGGGGCTGGGTTACGTCGATGACAACCGGCGGGCCAATCGAGGCAGGCCCCGAAGAAATCTTCGAGGAAATGAAACTCAAGACGCGGCAGGTAAACCCCGGGGAAAATAACCATCACGCAAACTGGTTCGATTGCATTCGGACGCGGCGCAGGCCGAGTTGCAGCGAGGAAATCGGTCATCGCTCGGCGTCGCTGGGTCACCTGACAATAATAGCCCACACTTTGCAACGGTCTTTGAAGTGGGACCCTGCCGCCGAGACGTTCCTGGGCGACGAAGCGGCAAATCGCCTGCTTTCACGCGCGATGCGCTCGCCGTGGCGTATTTGATAATATACAGTTGAGGAAATCCGATGAAACATACAAACCGAAGAGAAATGCTCGGAAGTTTGGGCGCCTTGCCTTTTCTTGGTGTGGCCTCATCTGTAAAAGCAAAATCACAGGACAAAATAGATGCCGTAACAGGCCCAACTTTCATCTCCAGGTCAGATAAGCTGAATTATACCAGGCTCAAGTCTCTGGACTTGAATGATCCGGAGGTGGCGGCCAAACAAAAGAAAATGCCCGTTGGAAAGATTGCCAGTCTTTCCCTTGGCCGTCTTATTTGTGGGAGCAACCTAATCAGCATGAATATGCACGCGAGGGATTTGGATTACGTAAGCGCTCTCGCAAGGCATTACAACACCGAAGAACGGATTTTCATGACACTAAAACTGTGCGAGGAATACGGCATCAACAGCATCGTTCTGAAGAATCATAATTTCAAGCATTTCAGATTGTCAAATTACTGGGACGATTGGGGCGGCAGAATGAAATGGCTTGCCGACGTGATTACTACCGACATCGACAATTATGAAAAACTGCTGGTGGAACATCTGGAGTTGGGTGCATCGGGAGCATACTTATGGGGCGGGGCCAGTGACATATGGTACTACCAGAAGAAGCAGGACCATATCATCAGGGCTTTCGAGATTATGAAGAAATACGATATTCCCGTAGGCATCTGCGCACACCGGCTGGGGCCTATCGCGTTTTGTGAAAAAGAGGGACTCAAGCCTGACTTCTATATGAAAACCCTTCACCACGACCGGTATTGGTCCGCACACCCGAAAGCCAACAGGCGCTTCATGGAGATGTACGAGAAAGAGTCCCCAAATCACGCTGAATACCACGACAATATGTTCTGCTACGATTGTGAGCAAACTATTGAGTTTATGCGGGATGTGAAAGTACCCTGGATAGCCTTCAAGGTCCTGGCCGCTGGAGCGATACCCGCGGAGGAAGGATTGAAGTTCGCATTTGCAAACGGCGCCGATTTCGTATGTCTGGGTATGTTCGACTTTCAGGTGAAACAGGATGTGAACCTTACCCTAAAAACCATCGCCGATTCGAAAAATCGGAAACGTCCGTGGATAGTATAAGCATAAAGAATCAGTGCGCATAAGTCACACACGTTTATCTTTTCCGCCTTAGACTTCCTTCGTGATCCCCGGTTGTGGCGCCGGGTAGATGCCGCCGGGTCCTGCATGAATTGGTGCGTCAGTCTCAAAGGTCATGCTGTCGATGTCCCGTACGAATTGGTAGTCGGATTCCAACACCTGCTCCCAGGTGACGTACTGGCCGGTGTGGGTCGCCATGCGTCCCATTAGCGCCGCTACTTCCGCTTCGCCGGCCCGCCTGGCCTCGTTGTGCGGTTTGTCCTGCCGGATTGCATCCAGCAGCAACTGCCATTCTGCATGGTAGGGATTCGGATCGCGCTGGGGGTACTGCCAGACCAATTCGTCGGGAACCATGTTGTGGCTTCTGTAAATCTTGGGTTTGGGAGCACCCAGGCTGGCCATGATGACGGCCGAGCCTTTGGAGCCGTGGGCATAATCGGAGTAGGTCTCCCAGCAGCCTTTGATATGCCTTGAGAAGGCAAACAGTTTTGTGCCGTCGGCGAAGGTGTATTCCACCGTATAGTGGTCGAACTGGTTGCCCGCCTGTTCAAAGCAGCGGCCGCCGAATCCCTGGGCTGAGACCGGCCAGGCGCCCTTGGTCCAGCAGGCCACGTCAATGTTGTGGCAGTGCCAGTCGATGAAAAATCCGGATGAGACCCAGGTGAAACTGTTTGGATGCTTGAGCTGGAAAGCCAGTTCGTTGGTGTCTCCTAGGAAGGAGGGGCAGTGGACCGGCCCGTGCACCCGGTAGATCCGCAGGGTGTGCACATCCCCGATGACACCGTCGTGAATCCGTTTGATAACTTCTTTCCGTGCCTCGGAGTGACGCCACATAAAGCCGACGCCGACCTTGAGGTTCTTCTTCTCGGAGACCTCGGCGGCTCTGAGCCATCGGCGAACGGCGGGCGCATCTGTCGCAAACGATTTCTCCGCGAACACATTCACGCCTTTCTTGACGGCATACTCGAAGTGGAGCGGGCGAAAAGCCGCATGGGTGGTCAGTAACACAACGTCACCGCGCCCCAGAGAGTCTATCGCTTTCTTGTAGCCGTCGAAGCCTACGAACCGGCGTTCCGGCGGCACGTCGATTTTGTCCTCAAAACCTTTTGTGAGATTTTTCAAGCTGCTCTGGAGCCGATTCTCGAACAGGTCGGCCATGGCGTGGAGCTTCACCGGTCCACAGGTGGTCGAGAGAGCGTCGGCGACGGCGCCTGTGCCGCGGCCTCCACAGCCTACAAGAGCCAGTTTGATTGTCGAATTCTCCGCCGCGTAGCATCGGTGCGCTGCTACACCGGCCAGCGCGGAAGCAGCGGCCAGATGTCCCGATAGTCTTAAGAACTCCCGGCGTGATTTCGCGCCGGCTGAAACGTCAGGGTTTGGCTTATTCATTGTAAACTCCTTTTATGTTTACGTGTTTCATATTGGAGCAGAGCCAGAGAACAAAACGCGCCCGGCAGGACTCGAACCTGCAACCTTCGGATTCGAAGTCCGCGACTCTATCCAATTGAGCTACGGGCGCAAAAATCCATAAGCACCCAAAATTTAACAGGTTTTCACAGTATCTGTCAACTCTATTCCTGCTTCGGCCATAAGTCAGGTGGAAGTTCTCCGTGAGTTTCCGGATAAACAATATTGACACATTAGTCTGAGGGGATTAGAGTACACAAGACAAGCCCGCAGCCGAAATCAGTTGCCGTGGGTGCAGCGCGGTGCGGGCCAAGAGGTGGAAAAGCAAATGGAGGTCATCATGAGAAACACAAATCTATCGAGGGCCGTGTTGGTGGGCTGTGTGATTCTGATCGGCGCCGGCTGCCTGTTCGCGCAGGATTGGCCGCAGTGGCGGGGGCCTGATCGGGATGGGAAGGCAAGCGGGTTCACCGCGCCCCGGAAATGGCCGGCAGAGTTGACACAGAAGTGGAAAGTGGCAGTTGGCTCGGCCGATGCTACGCCCGCACTTGTGGGCGACAAGCTCTATGTCTTCGTGCGGCAGGGCGCCGAGGAAGTCACACTGTGCTTGAATGCAGCCAACGCAAAGGAGTTATGGAAGGACAAGTACGCGGCGCAGGAGGTGACCGGGCCGGCCCGGCGGCATCCCGGGCCTAGGAGTTCGCCCGCGGTGGCGGATGGAAAAGTTGTCACGCTGGGCGTCGGTGGGGTCCTCTCTTGTCTGGACGCCGCGACCGGCAAACTTGTGTGGCGCAAGGACCCGTTTCCCAAGATCGTCCCCAAGTTCTTCGCATCCTTCTCGCCGATCATCGTTAACGGGATGGTCATCGCACATCTCGGCGGAAAGGGCAATGGGGCGATCATCGCGTATGACCTGGCCACCGGCAACGAGAAGTGGCGCTGGGGACAAGAGGGCCCTGATTATGGTTCGCCCGCCCTGTTGACAATAGAGGGTACCAGGCAGGTCGTCACACCGACCGAGAAAGGCGTTGTGGGGATTGGGGTAGCCGATGGCAAAGTTCTATGGCAGTTTCCGTTCGCGCCCCAGAGGATGGCGTACAACGCCGCCACCCCGATAGTCAATGGCCAAACGGTGATTTACTCCGGGAAGGGCCGGGGCACCAAGGCCCTCAAAATCGAGAAGCAGGGGGCCGGGTTTGCGGTCAAAGAGCTTTGGAGTAACGCGGAACTCGCCGTGCAGTTCAATACGCCGGTGCTCAAGGATGGCCTGCTCTACGGGCTCTCCGACCGCGGCAACCTCTTCTGCATCAACGCTGAAACCGGCAAGACAGCCTGGGCCGACACAGCCCAACACGGTCGCGGTTTTGGGGCCATTGTTGACGCCGGTACCGCCCTGTTGGCTTTGCCCAGCACCTCCGAGCTGATCGTCTTCAAGCCGGATGGCAGGCAGTACGCCGAGATCGCCCGCTACAAGGTGTCCGAGGTGGCAACTTATGCGCATCCGGTAATCTCGGGGAACAGCGTATTTGTGCAGGACCAGGAATCGTTGGCGATGTGGACCATCGAGTGAGGTCCGTCTGCGCCGAACATGAAATGGCGATTCTACAGCATTAGCCTACTCGCCTGCGGTGAGTTTGGATGATAGCGTAGGAAGACTATACCTGGCTGGCTACCCTCGTTATAATAAGACTCAGAAGAACCGACGGTCCGGCCGGCATCGGTTCAGCCAATTCGCAGTTGCATTTGAGTTGGTGGTGGAGATGATGCCCGACGGGCGTGGAAATGCAGATTGACACGAAAAGGAGAGAGCACCTATGAGAGGTCGAAAGAGCGATTGCGTTGATGCAAAGAAGAGAATCACCCGAAGGGATTTGCTGGGCGGCGCTGCGGCTGCCGCCGCCTTCACCATTGTGCCCCGGCACGTGCTGGGCGGCGCCGGCAACACAGCACCCAGCGAAAAGGTCAACGTTGCTATCATCGGCACAGGCGGCCAGGGCATCGTCAACATGAAGCAGCTATTCAATGAACCTGATGCCCGAATCGCAGCACTCTGCGACATCAACGAGTTGAGCGACTACAGCATGTTCTACTACGGCGGCACAGCCGGTCTGAAGCCCGCTGTTGAACTGGTCCGAAAGCAGCAGGGCCAGGCCTGTCCCACCTATCGCGACTATAACAAGATGCTCGACAGCGAAGACATCGATGCCGTCCTGATCGCTACTCCGGATCATTCTCATGCTGTGATCGCGCTGGCTGCGATAGCCAAGGGTAAACATGTTTACTGCGAAAAGCCCCTGTGCCGTACGGTTTACGAGACACGCGTTGTCACCGAAGCGGCCCGTAAGGCCGGCGTTGCCACCCAACTGGGTAACTTCGGACACTCCAGCGAGGACATCCGCCTTGCCTGCGAATGGATCTGGGACGGCGCGATCGGCGACGTCCACGACGTGCACGCCTGGACCAACACGGGGGCTCGCCGCTGGACCAGTCTGACCGACCGGCCGAAAGAGACGCCTCCGGTGCCTGCCGGCTTCGATTGGCAACGCTGGCTCGAACCTGTGCCGGCGCGCCCGTATCATCCCGACTACGCCCCGGTCCGCTGGCGCGCGTGGTGGCAGTTTGGCTCCGGGACGATTGGCGACTTTGCCTGCCACCATCTCGACCCGGCCTTCTGGGCGCTGAAACTGGACCAAAGCACCTCATTTAGTGTCGAGGCCAGCTCCTACGGAACGACGGATGAGACCTGCCCGGCCGCATCGCTTATCTACTTCAATTTCCCCGCCCGTGCAGGCATGGGGCCCGTACGCATAACCTGGTATGAAGGCGGACTCATGCCCCCGCGCCCAGCACAGCTCGAAGAAGGCAGAAGCCTCGGAGACAATGGCATCCTCTTCGTCGGCACCAAGGGCGTCATCTTTGGCGAGGGCTGGTCGAGATCGCCGCGCATCATCCCCGAGTCCAAAATGCGGGCCTATCGCAAGCCCCCCAAGACCCTGCCCCGGGTCAAGGGACATCACCGTGACTGGCTCAATGCATGCAGAGGTAAAGGGCGGGCGAGCAACCATTTCGGCTATTCCGGCCCTCTGACCGAATTCACTCTCATGGGCAACGCCGCTCTCCGTGCCGGCAAGAAACTGGATTTCGACTGGAAGAACATGAAGGTCACAAACGTTCCCGATGCCAACAAATATGTCAAGCCGCAATACCGTGAGGGCTGGAACATATAGATTAAGCTTCGAGGCGAGTATCTCGTCAGTTATGGTTTTGTTGCGGATGCGGCAGCAGGGGGGATGTAAGGCCCGTACCTGTCGCGGATGAATTCGAGCCACCATCGGATACCCGGTGATTGCTTTGAGCCGTCGCCTCCGGGGCAATTGTTCGGACCCGAGGGTGGCGGGCATTGAAGCCACGTTGACGCACACATATACCCGTGTCCGTTGTCCAGGTGCTCGGCGGTTAGGGCTTTCTGCCTGGCCTTCATTTCTTCGCTGTAAAGGCCTATGTTAATATAGTTGTAGTAGCCCTTTTTCTTACTATAGCTGCCCCAGTACCCGCCGGGCGCATTAGTGGGGGTGCCTTCACTCTCGATGTAAGGCTTGCCCGGTACCTTGCTGCTAAAATGTATGCCGAGATCTGCTTCGGGGGGCGGGTCTCCCTTGAAATTGGTGGCGATGACGCAAGCAGGATCAGCCTTCTTGCCGTCTATGACCATCTGCCGGTTGTCAAAGCCCTTCGCCCGTTTGGCCATTCCTTCGTTGTCAACATCCACGAACACATTGCGGTAATTGTGCTCTTTCAACCAACGTACTGTATTGGCCACAGCCGCATTGGCCTGTGTTTGAGTCCAGTTCTCCCACTTGGCCTTCGAGTTGCCCCAATACAGGCAACCTACGAGAACAATCATTCCTCGGTCATCCGCCGCCTCGATGATTCGGCCCATACGAGCGGCATAGACGGGATTCAGACTGCCGTCTTCATTGTATCCCTTCACGTCGCCGAATCGCGAGCCCATGAAGAAGACGCTGAAGGTGTTGATCCCGTATGACGCAAACGTGTCCAGATTGCTAATCAGTTCTGCTGCTGATCGGTCGCTCACCAGAGCATTTGAGCATCGAAGTCCCTTGACGAGAATGTTCTGCCCGTTAAGATATGTCTTGTTGCCGCGAACCGTGAACGCATATTTGCTTGCTTGAAGATGAGTGGCAAACAGCAGCGTTATTACGAGAAGGGCGTGCAACAGACCTCGCGATTGCGCATTGGCGTTCTCATCTGTTCTCATGTTCTGTGTTCCCCGATCCAACCTGTGTTTCGTTTGTTCTTTTCTGTGACCGTCACGGATTTTTGTTTAGGAAACCGGCGGTGGATTGCATAATCCGAGCGCGAAGTTTCGTGCTCTGGTTCTTGGTGTTCTGGGCTTTGAGGTCTTCGAGGTTGGCCCGGCAGAACTTGCAGCCGAGCGTATTGACGTGAAAATCGACGTACTTATGCCATTCTTCGTCAAGAGTCTCAAGCAGATATGCCCCGATAGTGCTTCGTTTGGGGCAACTGGGCCTCTGGAATTCCCAAATGTCCGTCAGGATGTGTTCGAACTCAGCGGATGACGGCCCGACGGGAATCTTGGATGTTGCGACGTGCTTGCGAATCTGCTTCAGGCTTCGGTGTTTGATAAGACCGACGGCGTTTTCCTTCAGATTCATTACTTTGGCGACATCCTTGTTGGAAAGTTGACAATAGAACAACAGCTCCGTAATCTGCAGATCGCGGAAGTTGAGCGAGCTTTTAAAGCCGTCAACCAACCTGGACAAGGCGTCATCGAGGGCCAGTCTCTGCAATTCGCATTTTTCGTCGGCCCTGACGTACCAGCTTGCCGTATGGTCCGTGCCGGCCACGCCTGCAAATGGATCCGACGGCTGATCGTCGCCCTGAGTGCCGTAAGTATCCTGAATCAGACAGGCATGTCTCGCCTGCCGGCTGCGGTAAGTGTCGATGATCTTGCGCCTGAGCAGCACGAAGAGATATGTCTCCAGGCCGCACTCGCCCCGATAGTTTGGCAGACTCTTGATAAAAGCGATGAACGTCTCCTGGACGGCATCCTCAGCGTCGGCGGATTGAAGGAGCTTGGCCCGGGCGAAACTCAACAAGCGTCCCCGGTAGCGGTCGACAAACTCCAACCATGCTTGTTCGTTGCCCCGGCGGATTCTGTCCAAAAGGTACTGCTCTGCCTCTGTAACTCTCTTTGTGGGTGTCTTCATGCCAAGGCATATTATAGACAACCTTTGCTATGCCAGAAAGAGAATTATTACTACAAAGGCAAGAACCGCTCCTGCGATCCGCAAGGAGCATGTGTAGTAGCCTTTCGTTGCGGCATTGAGAAAGGCATAGACCACGGTTATCAGTACGATCAGCCCGACGACGGAAGCGAACATTCTCGCCCAGGTCCTTTTCATTGCCCGCGCTACGACGGCTTTGCGGAGAGCCAACTGCTCGATCTTTCCAGTCGAGGCGTCTATCAGCAGCGCTTGTCGCCATATCTTGCCGGCCCTGCCATCGAAATTCTGCACAAAGCGGTCAAGAATGAAATCTCCTTCGAGAACGTCGGTGGAAGTTATCTTTCGAGTAAGGCCGGGTGTGGTTTGCGCTCGCTGGGTCTGTCCGAGCAATTCGGTGAGCTGGGCGCACGCGTCCTCGACAGCCTGGCTGTTGGCCTGGGTCTGAGTCAGGCAGCTACCTGCAGACTTGGCGATCACGACTCGTGTGTTCGGCCGGCTGTTCCAGAAGCCATAGAAATTTTCGATCCAGGGTTTGTCAACAAAGTCGGCCTTTATGCTTGCTCGTTTGTCTGAGGCCAGAACAGTTGCCTGGATTGTGCCGCTGGTCATCTTTGCCTGCGATTCACCGAGCCAGGGTGCGGAATGCATTTGCATCTTCATAAGGTCCAGGCGTATGCCGACTTCGTCCTCAGCCACTGCGACGGTTTCGGGCTCTATAGACCATTTAATGTCAGGAAGCTCGCGTGTGATTGCTTGTCCGAATTCCTCGACCAGCTCGTGGTCGTGAGCGCCCTCGAACAGGATCATGCGGTTCGGCGATGCCTGGTCACCGAAAACCTGCCTGATCGGTCCGCTGATTCGCAGGCCGAGGGAACGTACGGCCGAGGGTCTGGACGGATATACACTCGCCTTGAACTCATCCTCGACGCCCGGCATCCAGATAGCCGCGGTGGTCGGTTCGGATCCAGTTGAGTCAGGCCCGCGGTGTAAGTGTTCGTAAACAGGTACGACCTGCCGGTGTGAGACGCTCAAAAAGAACCACGCGAATAACGGCAGCACCACCAGAGGCACTATCACTGCAATCCAGGGCCGTTTGGAGCAGAGCTTGATAAAGAGAATCATCACGGCAATTACGGCAAAAAGCAGTAATATCAGTATAGGGAGCATTATGACGTTCATCAGCTTATTCCTTGATTGAGTGCTGGGGTTAGTATCGCCTGTCTGCGGCGAGCGGGCCACGCAAGTATTACGACCGATAGCAGGAACAGAACTCCCGCAAAGATAGCTTCTCCATCAGTTGATCCGAGTAGTCTCTCGAATGCAGGTCCGATTTGCTGAGCATTGAGCAAATCGACAACTTCCTGGAAGTGGTAACCCGACATTGCATCTGAGAACACAAGAAACGCCGAAACGAAACCTGCCAGCCCCAACACAGTCCGGATCACGTGAAGTGCTCCCAGATGACGACGGCCTATGATGGTGCTTATGGCGGCGAGCAACAGTAAGATGAAGACAATAATCGTCCCCATACGCATTACAAGTTCGGGCCAACTTGAATAACCGAAGAATTGCTCCAATTCTTGCGCCAGACCGGGATCGGGAAAGCCGGCCGCCACGAAATGTGGAAGGTGCAATCCCACAGCCACACCCACCACAACTGCCGCAAAGGTCAATATGAAGCCGATGCCCGAAAACAGAAAAGCAAGCGGGTGCCACGGTTCAGACACTACCACCGTGGTTGGCGCAGGGGCGGCAGACGGCGTTGGAGCATCCTCTTCTGACGCGGGCTGCATTGCTTCTGCCGGTTGGTCTTTGAATGCGGCAACATCATACGGGCTGGCCGGGGCCTGTTCGGTGACTTTGGCATCACGTGTCTTGACGCTCAATTCCGCTTTGTCCTGCCAGATCACGAGTGGCCGACCATAACAGTCCTTGAACTCACCTGTACAAATCATTATCAAGTCGATGATTTGTCCGATCAGAAACATTCCGCCGGTGAGGAACCATGCAATGCCGGTGCCAATCTTGCCGACGTAGAATCGTTGCAGACCAAAGAATCCGAAGAGGCCTCCGCCCGAGAGCAGCAGCGCCCACATTCGTTTGAAAGATGAGACTCCGGCGGGAGGCTTTACAGTCGGTGCGACGGGCTTTGGAGCAGGCTCCGGCGCAGGTTTCTTTTCGCTGCTGCCAAACCAACGACCCGGAATGACGGCAACTGCAAGAAATGCCACGGCTGGGAAGATTATCAAAAACAGAGCCACGAGGAATTCGTCGTTACGTAAACTCATGTTGCCCATGCAAATGGATGAAGTTACCACAGTCATCAAGCAGCCAGCGAGTATGAGCGGTTTGATGAGATAGGGATACCAGCCGGTGAATCTTTTGCGGAAACTCCTGACAAAGCAGAACAACGACAATATCAGGCTATCTACTCCGGCGGCAACGCCAATTGCGAATTCATCGCCGCGCAATTCGGTCCCCGCCATAATCAGAAGAAACAGACCGAGACCGAGCATCACAAAGGAGCCAATCCGCCAACATGCGCGGAAATATCCTGGTACGAGACTGCCGGCCGCAGTTGCCTTAGCGTCTTTCTTCTTTTGTCGGGCCTTCTTGAATTTTGCGGCAGGTTGCACGGCATGGCCCAAAGGACTGAACGCCTGGACTACCAGGGATGTTCCCGCTAAGACCGCGGCTACAACCACGCCGGTCTGCCGGAATATCGCGCCACTGACCAGACCCAGCAATCCGATCCAGATGGCCGAGCCGAGCGATAGACGCTTAGGCCGTTGCGGAGAACTGATCCGGCACCAGTTCACAAGGAACATGGGCATCGCCAGCGCCAGCCACATTGAGCTTCCACCGAACAGGAAGCCGAAGGGAGACCGCCCCGGTAGGCCAAATGGAAATCCACGAAATACGACTCCCGATCTGGGGAAAGAGCCTACAATTCCCGCCGCAATCGACGCCAGCAGCGCAGCGACACAACACATAATGATCCTGGGTACCCACTGTGATTCTGGCTCCAGGCTGGTGAACCAGCGTTGGCGGGAATAAAGGATTACTTTGGAACAGATGGCAGTCATCACGAAGACTGTTATCGCAGTCGGGAAAATGTCGCCGCCGTGCAGTATAGCCGCTCCGACTGCAACCAGAGCCATAGTCAAGACCGCGAGTGTGCGCCGCTGGCTCGGATCGACAGGGTCAACGATTCCCGCCGGTAGGTTTACCCTGGCGTCCACTTTGGCGGCAACCTGCTTGCCCAGGGCGTCAGCCTGCCGCGCGAAGCGCTGTGCAGTTTCGGATAATTGCCGACCTACATCTGCCTGCCCGCCCATTTCCCGGGTGGGCTCATCGGCTGTAACGACTTTGGCTTTGCCGTTTCGGGGCTGGTCGGCGATGTTGGCTTTGGCCGCGACTTTCTCGGCGACAACTGACAGCTCCTCAGGCGAAAAGTGCGAGACACTATTTTGAATGTTCTCTGAGCCAAAGAGGTCCTCGACCATCTCCTGAACACTCCCGTAGCGGTCGGCGGGGTCCTTGGCTAAGGCTTTCTTGATGACATGTGCAAACGGCTCTTCGATATTGGCCAGTTCCGGTGCGACCGTCATGTGTTTCATAAGGATTTCGGCAGGGCTCGAGCCGCCGAAGGGGACATCTCCCGTCAGCATCTCATGCAGCAGCACGCCCAGTGCGTAGATGTCGATACTGCAGTTGTAGTTGCCCGCTCCGATCTCCGGCGCCATGTAATGAACGGTTCCGACCGTAATCGTATGGCCGCTGTGACGACTGGCACTTATTGCTTTGGCAAGTCCATAGTCGCCGATTTTGACGTAACCGTTTTCGTAGAAGACGTTGCCTGGTTTGAGGTCGCGATGGACGATGCCGCATTCATGGAGGTAAGACAAGCCCTTGGCGATTTCGCGCAGGAAAAAAGCCGCTTTCTGGGCCCCGAGTCCGCCGGGCGCTTCGGCGAGCAGATCGTACAGTGAAGGCCCCGAGACGAACTCCATGAGAACAAAAGGCTCGTTCCGGTCGTTGTATTTGACGTCAAAGATTGTGACCAGATGCGGACTCTTGATGTTCATGCACTCGCCGATGCCCCTGAGTTCTATTTGCTCGTAATTCTGAACAGCCTTTAGGGCTACCTCTCGGCCGCTGTCGCTGACGGCATAGTACACTTCGCCGAATCCGCCGCGCCCGGCAGCCCGCTGAATTGTGTATCCCTCTAAGGGTTGGTCGCCGTGTTGGTATCGATACCTTTGCATCTTCCTACTGCGGTACTATGCGCTCCATTTTCCGAAAGTTTCATTTACTCTTTTAGCTCTGTCAGGACCAGTGAAATCTGGCCTATTCTGATCTGCTTGTCTATCGGTAGGCCGGCTCTTGGACTGACCGGCTTGTCCTCGACGAGTATTCTGTCTTTGGCTTTGCAGAGCAACCGCCCATTTTGAATGAACAACGCAACCGTCTCATCAAGAAAATCTGCGATGATGTGGTTGCCTATGCCGGGTCCGACCAGAATGTCGCGGTCCATCAGGATGATTCGGCGAACGTCCGCCCGGCCTAACCGCGCACTTGAAAGGGTCAAAGTAGCGGTCGTGCTTGCCGGGTTGGGGATGTTGAACTTCATGCCGCACCTCGGCGACAGCGAAATGCGGTCCCCATCGACAAGCAGTTTCTGGGTCGTCGTTGTGTCATTGACGCCGATGGGATTGGATGACCGAATGAAATAGTCATCTTCGGCTCGCTCAATCCTTGCAACCGGGAGGTGGGGGTCGGCCATCAATCCTATCATCGGGCGCTGCGAAGAACTCACAGGGCCTACTGTGACACGTCTGTCCCTCAGAACGATAAAGCTGCCGATTCCGTCCATTTGCAGCAAAAGTTTGGACGGCAGTGACGAATCCACTCGAGTGTTCGATGCCGCGTTGTCCCGGTTTACACACGGCAGCCCTTCGCTCATGCTCGGGATTCCGTTTTGCGTATTGTCCGTTCTGTCCATATTTGGCGCCGTGTTCCCGGCGACGTCCAATCCAAGGGGACTTGCCGCCAGTTCGTCGAGTAACTCGGCTGCCTGTCTTGTTTGATCTGTGGCCGTGCTCAACCACTTTGCCGCCGGGCAGGTCAGCTTGACCTGGCGAAGCAGAGGAACTGCCGCACGCGGTTTACCTGCGGTCACGTAGTCGGCAGCCTGTCGGCACCGGTCCAGCGCCAATCCCAGCTCGGACATTTCAGTGCAGCCATTGGCCAGCGGCGAAATTTTCTGCCACAGGGAGTAGGCGAGATTGATCCGTCCGTTGTCCAAATTCTCTTTAATGCGGATAGCGCCAAGCGATTTGAGCTTTGCCACTAATTCTACAATCCTTTCGTTCTGATTGCCGGTGGCTCCAGCCCTCAGAACGATGTCTATCGCACCTTCCAGGTCGTTGCGCATCAAAGCCTTCTCAGCCTTTGTGACCGCTTCGCTGATTTGGAGCCTTGCAACATTCGCCTGCTGCAAGACTATACCCGCCTGGCCGTCTTTGTCGTCGGTGTCATCCAAAATCTGTTCGCCCGCAGATAACCAGCCGTCATCTATTTGCTGCCTTGCCTGGGCGAGCTTTAATGAACGGTGCCGATGTCTGAGCCGTCTCTGCTCCATCTCGCTGCAAATGGCCGAACGCAGCTTTGCCACCTCGTCGGTATTGCCGGCCAGCTTCTCCGCCTTGTTGCAGTCCAACAAGGCCGGTTGTATCCGCTCTGCGTCGAGATTCTCCCGGCCACGTTCGGCCAAAGCACGAGCCAGCCGGCCTATTATCTTTTGGCCGCGGCGATGCTGCCTGATGCTGTCTGATTGGGCAATGTCAAAAGCTTCGTCCAATCGGCCGTCGGCAATCGCACTCTCGGCTTGTTTTAATCGAAGGATCAGCACTGTTCTACTCCCGGCATTCGCTAACGCCACGGTGGATATTCTAATACTTTATTCTACCACATTCGGACTCAGTTTTCCAGCAGTTGCTCTGGTTGTTGCGCTTTGGGCGCAGCACTTGCCAGCTCTGTCCGCCGCTGCCTGTTCTCGAAATACTCATCCACTTGCGCCAACAAATCCTCTTCAGCCACCGCATCGACAGGAATTGCCTGAACGAACTGGCTCTCGTGGGCCAGCACGCGCTCGGCAACGTCAAGCCGCTTCTTGATCTGAGCGATCAGCTTTTCCGTCTGGGCCAGCTTGCTGTTGTCCACGTTAATCCGCGATCCGACCGCTGCTGCCCTGACAAGTCTGTGCTGGCTTGCCAGAGATTCGATCTTATCTTCCAGCATCCTCTTGCGACCGCGGGTCCGCTCCAGCAGTTGCATCGCCGCCTGCAAAGATTTCTCACGGCTCATCAGCAGCCGCCTCTTGCCGGCCAGCACCAGCTCACTCTCTTTGAACCGCTCGAACCTGTGGGCCAGGTCTTCCTTGACGTAACTGTGAGGATATTCCTGCCCGCCGAAGCAGTAACGAGCCCGTGGCTCGGCCAGAGCGGTTCGCAGCTTTGCTATCCGCGCTTTCTCTTCGTCAATCGATTTCCCACTCTTTGCGATATCGACGTTCAGTGCCGCAACTTCGACCTCTTCCTGGGCTATCAGCCTTACATTGGCATGCATCTCGGGGATGATATCCTCCACGAGGTCGCGGGCGCGTCTCAGCTCGAACTCGATCGGAACCGAGTCTTTTACCACGGTCCGCACCGATTTAGCGGAACTGCGAACGTAGCTGACCACGTCCTTTCCGAAGAGCAAACTGCCGGCAACAGAAAGCCCCGCCACAACAATCACACTTCTTTTCAACCATTTCGTAACCATGACATTGCTCCTTAACACGACCCAATTTACTTGATTTACTGGTTTTGGCCCCCGAAGGGCCACATAAGGATTGTCGCAGTCTAATTGCCTTTATTTCAAAAAAATGGTCTCGCTTGAAAAATCCGCCGCCACGCGTAATAATGGACGCCAAAATATTGTCCCTTTTTGGTGAGGATACTATGAATAAGGGTACTTTCTGGTTTTATGCAGCAGCAACTGTAGCCTTGGCGTGCATTGTCCTGGTTGGGTGCGGGCGAGATGAAGCCGCCGCCGATGCGCCTAAGAAGATAGCCCTTATTGCCGCGGCGCCGAGTCACGGCGAAGGCCACCACGACTGGGACCAGGATGCACTGTTTATCAAGCAATGCCTTCAAGAGGCGCCGAATGTCGAGGATCTGACGATAGAGATTCACAACGACGGCTGGCCGAAGAATCCCCGCGACTTGGACAGTGCCGACACAATTGTGTTTTTGACAGATGGTGCCGGAGAGCACCCACTGAAGGAGCCAGGAAGGATCGCCAGGATCGACAAACTGGCCAAAAAGGGCAAAGGCCTCATGTTTGTCCATTGGGCGATCCACCCGCCCGAAGGGGCGGCCCCCAAATTCCTGGAATGGACCGGCGGCTGCTACGAATCCGGCTATTCGCTAAACACCCCAGACACGTCGCCGCCGGTCTCACTCGTCGACAACGACCACCCTGTTTCTCGCGGCTGCGCCGGCTACGTCGCAGTGGATGAGTGGTACTTCGACATCCGATTTCGTCGAGACAAGCCTCACGCGGTCCCCATCATGACGGGGAAACTGCCCCCACGCAATCCTGAAGACAAGGTCCTTGCCTGGGCTTTTGAACGCAACGACGGCGGCAGGGGATTCGGATTCACCGGCGGCCACTATCACAGCAACTGGCATATAGAGCCTTTTCGCAAGCTGGTCCTCAACGCCATCCTCTGGACCGCGGGGGCCGAAGTCCCGGCAGGTGGTGTGGCGTCGGCCAAGACCTGGCGATTCGTGAGCATCCCGGATTTTGTGAACGTGGACCTGGCCTACCCGCAGCCGGGCTGGGAGGATACTCTCGATTACGTGCTCAAGGCCGTCAAGGCGGAGGACCCCGAATTTGTCCTCGTGGCCGGCGATTTGGTAATGGGACGCTGGCCAGACAAGGATAGCATCAAGAAGTATGCCGCCATTTATTACCCTGCGTGGATCAAGCGGATGCAGGACCACGGCCTGAAATACTATACCGCTCTCGGCGACCATGAAATAGGCGACAATCCCTGGCATGGCGAAAAGGCCAAGCTGGTCTCGTATTTCAAGCGGCAGTTTCAAAAATATCTCCAGATGCCCCTCAACGGGCCGCTTCGTATGAGAGGAACGGCGTTCTACTTCATTCACGAAAACACGCTGTTCATCGCAGCCGATGTCTTCGAGAAAGGCAACGGCCCCAAGGGCGGCATCATCCCCAAAGTCACGGGAGACCAGCTCAAATGGTTCAAGCAGGTCATTGCCGACAATCCCGGCGTCGAGCACATCGTCGTCATGGCCCACACCCCCATCCTGGGTCCTGTCAAAAAGGAAAGTTCGAGCGGCCTGATGCTCGAAGGCGGCAGAGAATCGCCTTTCTGGCAGGCCATGAGCAAGCACGGCGTCGATCTGTACCTGTGCGGTGAGGTTCACGCCATCACCTGCACGCACGCCGACGACGTCCTGCAAATCGCACACGGCGGCCTGTTCGGCTACAACCCGAAGGTCAACTACCTCGTCGGCACCATCTCCGGCGACCAAATCAAGCTGGAACTCAAGGAAATCGAAATCGTCAACAGCGGCGAAAAACTCTGGCAGGTCGGCACCAACCGCCCCCAAGAGATGGTCTCAATCACCGACGAGATCAAACAGAAGGGCTTCGTCACCGTAGGCACAGCCACACTCGACAAACCAGGGTCCGGCAAGACCCTCACGAACGCCACCGGCTGCTTCGAGGTGGCAGTCGGTCAGTAGCCCGGCACTCATCGTCTCGATACTCACTTGACCCGTTGGTGGGCCGGCCCAGCCGGTCTGTCATTCCGCATCCATTCGGCTTCGCTCAGGACAGGCTTGATGCGGAATCCAGGATTTCCAGCCTCGAATTCCGAACTCCAGGCCAAGGGCCGTCTATTGGCTTTGATTGGGTTTGTTTCCCGGACCCGCTGGGGCTATATATCTCCGTAAGCTCTTGCACACTAAGGACTTATGCTCTTTTAGCCGTTTTCAAATTGGGTTTGTTTTTCAAATTCCTTTTCGCAGCACGCAGTCCTAGGGACTCCTTACGGAGTACGCAATACGAGATAATTGGGTTTGTTTTTTCAAATGGACTATTTTCCACTAATTACGGTCTGACAGGATAACAGGATGCCTTCCTGATTGACTTTCCGCTATACGCCATTTGTTAACTATGTATTATACCATATCAGACGTTGATTTTCAAGTGAAATCTCAAAGATACAGGAATTAGACAAAGACGCTGTCCTGAGCGAAGTCGAAGGATTAACCCAAATTGACACGAATTTCCGAATCGTAGGGGCAGGCCGTGTGAATTCGCGGTTAACAATATCTCTGTAAATCCCGTATATCCTGTCCAAAAAGATTTTTTTGCATTTTTCGCATTTTTTTTTCAATTTTGACGTCAACATTTGGCATCTGAGAAACGCCTTTATTAGTAGAAAGGCAAAGTCAAAAGGCATAATAGCCACAGAGAAAACAGAGCAATAATCAACAAATTAGACAGGATTAACACTGATGAACACGGATTTTTGTGGCCACAGACGCTGTCCTGAGCCCAGTCGAAGGAGGGCACCGAGAACTCAGAGAAATATCGAAGATCCCGACCCTTCGGGAATCATTAGTCAATAATCAATAATCAATAACAAAGGCCGGGTTTTGGCCGGATGTGTTTGCTCCGGTTTGGAACAACGGGTATAATATGAAAGAGCAACCTTGAGCGAGCGACCGTAGCAGGTCAATAGTATGATTCATAACTTGTGTTAAGTTCACAATATATATGAATGCCACAATTAGAATGGAGGTTTGGCATGTTCTTGCAAGATGTCGAGCGCAAAGAATGGTGGTATCGTTGTGAAGTATGTGGTGCAGAAACCGAAAAGAGAGACGACCACGCATCACCTTCTGGGCTAGAAGGTTGGCATGTGGAAGGTTATGTTGATGTTCATATTTGTCCGCGATGTCAAGCTGCTGGTAAAGCACCTAAATAGCTTCGTTTTGAGGATCGAGAATAGCTTCAAGATTGACAAATATAGAACGCCCACAATTCATTACACTTACAGAAGGGGCACAAAATGAAATTTTCAGATATTTCTAAGTTTGCAAAGAAAGTACCGAGAAAAGGTACGGGACTTTATTATGATCCCCTCTACGGATATGTACCACTTCCCGACTATTTGAGAGAAGCGATGGATTTAGACGTTTTTCAGCGTCTTCAAGGGATACAGCAATTATCGACAGTTTATCTTACATTTCGTGGTGCAGTACATACTCGATTCGATCATTGTGTTGGGACTGCATATTTGGCATCAATATTGTTCAATAGACTAAGAGAATTCGTTGACAAATCAGACACAGATGCTCCCAAGATAAATTCAATTCTTGAAGCTTCAATAAGTTTAGCAGCACTCTTCCATGATGTTGGCCATGGCCCGTTTGGTCATATATTTGAGATGTTCTGTAGAAGAGAAAGAAAGTTCAAGGACTGGACCCATGAAAAGATGGCAAAGAAATTAATAACTGGCCAAGATGAGACTGGAAATGATATCGACAAACCAAGTTTCGTACAGATTAAGACTGTTTTGGAAAAAATAAGAATCAGGTTTAGTGAATCAGAGCCTGATCGTGAGAATATAGCACTTTTGAAGCCCATGAACATATATAATATTGCCTCTGGTAATCCTCCCGATCTAGACTCGCCAGCGTTAAACAACAAATACTATTTCCTTAAAGACATTATTGCATCTTCTTATGGCTTGGACCGTTTAGATTATTTAAAAAGAGATGCCTATTTTTCTGGAGTTAATACAGGAAACATCGATATAGGGGAAATAATCAGCAATTTGATCCTTAAAGAGTATGATAATAAGTATAAGTTGTTCCTGAAAATCGAAGGTATGCCTGCACTTGAAACCTTGTTGCAAGCCAGGAATTTAGTTTACCGAAGATTATACCATAACAGTGTACATAGAAGTGCTCAAGAATTGATTATAAGAGGACTTGGTGCCTTGCAATGTGAACCTGAAAAGATATGTTTCCTAACTGATAATGAAATCTTAACTCAGTTTTCCGAGACACCGGGATTGCCATCCGACATAAGTAATAGAGTGAAATTTAGAGTTCTATATGAAAACATTCATTTGTGTCCACATTTGTTCATAAAAGATCATAAGGCAACTTTACAGAAATATAGAGAGAAGGAAGGAGAATGGCTTGTTCTAAAAGGACTTGAGGATGAAATCGCTAAGAACGCAGGAATGGACAAAGACAGCGTATTCTACGACATCGAAATCATACCCGCTGTGAAAAGAGCCGATTTCACGGAAGAAATATTTTTTGATGAAATTGAAGGAATTCCAAAGAACCTATTTGACCTTGCTCCCCATTTAGATATGATTTACGGAGATGATCATTATGATCAGGGGTACAGCAAGGCAGAGCGTTTTAATGAGTCAGTTTCAGATATAATCGTGTGTTTTCCCTATGACAAGATCGAAGGAGATATCGAAAAACTCCGTACTAAGGTCGATGCGGATTTGGAAAATGGTATTGACGATTTGTACAAAAACAAATTAGAACCTCTGGTAAAAGGTTTTTTCAGCAAAATATTGAAGGTCACTGAATCAGACTCGGGCTTTTTTGAAAAACATGAGGATTATTTTTCGAAAATGAAAAAGAAGTGTGTTAAATACCTCACAGCTTTAACACACTAACGTTAGGGTGTCACGGATGACTAAAGCATTTACTTGGGGAACTTTCAGCCTAATTCATGATGGGCACAAGGAATTCTTGCAAAGTATTAAATCAATTTGCGATGAAATCCATATCATATTGATACCAGAGATTGAAGTCTTCAGGAACAAAAACTACATCCCGGCAGATTGGAGCACCCGGAGGACAAATCTACAAAAGTTGGGCTTAGCGAGCCATATCCACTACGACTCTTATAATCTGGGCCTCAAATCGTTGTTGCAATTCAAGCCAGATTTCTTTGTTATTGGATACGACCAGAAAACTGTATGGGAGGAAAGGTTAGTATCATTCTTAGTAGATAATGATTTAAATACTAAAATGGTTTACTCCAAAGAATTTGCACAAGGAATCCACTGTGCTCAATTCCGGGAATCAGGGCAAAGTCCTCTTTGTACGAGCAAACTGACAACCCAGCACGTAGTCACTACTGGCAATGCTAGTGACAGCCACCCGATTTTCTTAGGCGCAAATTTGTAGGGATTTTATTGGGGAGAATTGAAGGGGTACGGTACATTTCCTGAGTTTATCTCTGTGTCTGAGGGGGATGAGCTTTGTTAATCGTGCCTCTGCGTAATCCTTCGACATGGCTCAGAGCCTGCCCTGAACATAGTTGAAGGGACGGCGTCCGTGAAATCCAAGGTTTATTCAAATAGATTCCTCGGTTGCACTCGGAATGACAAGCGCAGTGGAGTCTGCTACAGTGTTCTGCGTCTGCGCAGCCAACTGACGAGGGCCGCACCGATACCGCCGAGTATAATGGCGCCGGGAGCGGGAATGGTTTGAGCCGGGCCGGTATTCGTATCGCCCCAGCCGGCATCGCCGGTGTTCCAGACCCAGCCGCTTTCGACGGAGTTCCAGTCCCAGCCCCAACCGCCGTTACCGGAATCTGTGCCCCAACCACCGTCGCCTGAGTCCCAGCCACCGTCACCGGAGTCTGTACCCCAGCCGCCGTCGCCGGAGTCATAGATCCAACTGCCGTCGCCGGAACTCCAGCCCCAGTTGTCGCCGGACTCATAGATCAGGCCGTCACCGCCGGAGTCAGGGTCAGGGTCAGGATCAGGATCAGTGCCTGAGCCGCTATCGACATAGTAATAGCGCACGCGGTGACCATACTGGTCCCAGCCAAAGACATCGTCAAAGAGCCAATACAACCACTCCGTGAGGAAGAAGTCTGGGTCTTTCGAAACGTCTTTGGCCATCAAAGTACCGGGTGATTCGGTTTGAGACGATTCTGCCGCTGATAAGGTGGGATTCGCCATTACGGTGGAACATAGCCCAATACATATTGCGGCTACGGCATAGATCAATAAGAGCTTTTTCATCTTCTTTACCCCCCGCGTAGTTCTTTGAAAAGGTGTGTTGCGAAAGTGCTAAACCGTCAAATCAGCAACGGACCTTAATCATCGAACACAGGAAACTGCCGCCGATCTCGATTACTATTTTGATCCCCCAGCGGTAAAAGTATTTTACCATATCAGCGCCTTAAAGTCAAGAGCTTTTAGCATTTGTCCGATAAATCCGGGGACTCTTTACTTGTTTCAGCTTTCTATTTAGGTTCTCTCGTATCTCGCATAGAGGGAATTAGAGCGGCACAGCACATCTTTTGACTTTATCTCTGTGTTTTGAAGGTAATGAGATTTGTTGATCGTGCATCTGTGCAATCCGCGGTTTGTCTAAATAGATTCCTCGGCAGGGCTCGAAATGACGGGCGCAGAGCAGCGTCTTTCAAGAACAAGATAAACTGCAACGAGCAGGCCGCCGACTACGACAAACCAATAGCCGAATCGGCTGAAGATCGTCTGCGTATCACAGACCGAAACGTCGGCCACAAGCAGGCCCGGGTCCTCCTTGAAGTGGTCACTTACGGCCAGCCTCTTGCCGGTCGGAGAAATGATCGCGCTGATGCCGTTGGAGGCAGCTCGGACGACAGCAAAACGTGATTCGATGGCCCTGTGGATTGAGTTTTGAAAATGGGCCTTGCGCACCTGGGCCCAGTCATTGGTCGGAACGACCACAATGCCCGCAGACTTAGCGCCATATCGACGGGAGATATCGGTGTAGTTGTCGTCGTGACAGATCATCGCTCCCACTGAGACTCCGTCGATAGTGATAAGGACGGGCCTGCCAGTCCCTGTTGGGTTATTCTCGAATGGTGTTAAGTGGGTCTTAGTGTACCGGCCCAGGACATCCCCGGTAGGGTCGATGAAGGCCATGCGGTTCTCCTGGCTTTTCGTGTCAAAGTAGCCCACAGCAAGATAGATACGGTGCCGGCGGGATAGCTCCACGAACCTGGAGAAAGGGGCTCGATTCGGATCATCATATTCTGCAAACGCGGTCTCCGGCGAGACGACGAGCCTGGCGCCCTGACGGGCCGCTGCCGCTACGGGCTTGGCGTAAAGCCTGTCAAAGCTTCCGGACGTTCCCATACCGCCTTCTTGCTGCGAGAGTGCCCATCCGATTGTGGCTACCTTCAAGTATCCGATAGGCTTGTAAGATAAAGCCGTCGCATCGACGACGGCTACAACGCCGACCACACCGGCTAAGGCCAGGATCGATGCAAGTCGCCGTCTCCGGTTCAGAAATGAATTCACCGCAAGGGCCTGCGTTGCACCGAGGACGAACATCAATCCGGGTGTGCCGGTGGCGCAGGTGAATGCAATCACACCCGGATACCACGACCAACAACGAGCAAACGACTGAGCCGTACCCCACATGGGCATCGCCGTTATGACAACCCAGTCGAATACGGCCAGCAGCGCGCCGAAGGCGAAACAGCCCATGATGCCTGCCGGGCGAACCAGCGACCAGGAGACTGCGACCAGGACCATGAGTAAGACGATAAAATATGCCACCAGGATCAAGCTTATCGCCGGTGGAAGCCGCAACCACAATATTTGCGGAGCGACAAAACCCAGGCCCATGAGGAGTCCCGTACCGAAACACTCGCGCCACCGGCGCATCCGTCGCAGCGCCACCAGCAGAGGTACAAGGGCAAGCACCTGAACGGGGGCCAGAACTGGAAATATCCCGGTTGCCATCAGCAACGTGCCGCTCAGAAAGCCGGCGAGTGGACCCATCTGTGTCTTCCACCATCTTAGCCCGGTCTTTTCATCCATCACTTGTATATTATACTTAAATGAGCTTAGTTTTGCCGCCGGAATTCGGGCCCGCAGACGAGAGAATTTCGAACAAACCTAACGTGCTGGACACAGGTGTGCGTGATGTTACAATAGGCGCCGTGCGAGTCTGGATCGTCTTCAGGCTTGGCCCAAATAGGAAATGTCGTTTACATAAGAGATGTTGCTTTTGCCTGCTGCTTCCACAACGGTCGTGGGCGGACCAGAAGGACGAGATAATGATGGACATGCCGACAGGAACATGTAAGGCGTTTTTCGGCGCGAGTATAAAACGCAGCTTTGCGGTTTTCGTGGCTGTTGTATTCTCTGTGGTACTGGTTGTCACCGGGGCCTCGGGCAAAAATGGGGGGCGCACTGCCGCCGGCCATCCGGCCGAAGGCAAGCTCGAATCGTTTCTGGGCGAGCCGAAGCTTGATATTCAACGGGTACACAAGGGGGGCAGGTTCCCCAATATTGTCGTTGCTGTTGACGGCACGGTGCTGGCTCTCTGGGGAGGCGTCAAGGTGCGGCGAAGCGAAGACGGCGGCCGGACCTGGGGGGCCAAGATCATGGTCGCAGAGGGATTTATGGGCGGCGGCGCCATCGTAAACGAAACCAATGGAGAGATTCTGGCCTTTGTTGAGGAAAACCACCCACCGGCTGCGCTGACCGTTTACCGCAGCAAAGATCACGGCAAGACCTGGTCTTCGATGGAGGCTGTAATCAAGCCGGATACTAATGGCAACGTGCCTTCCATGCACATGAATGAAGCAGGCATTACGCTGCGGCACGGCAGTCATGCCGGGCGGATCATTCGTGCGGCGAGGCATTACGCCGGCCGCAACCATCGCGATAAATGGCCCGAGCATTACACCACCGCCATCTACAGTGACGACGGCGGCAAAACCTGGAGTACCAGCAAACCCTTTGCTCAGATGGGAACAGGTGAAGCGGCTGTTGCCGAGTTGTCTGACGGCCGTCTGTACTACAATTCCCGTGCTCATTGGAACAGGAACAAGCCGCCACTGCGACGACGCTGCGCCTTCAGCGCCGGCGGCGGCGAGACCTGGATTGACTGGCAGATCGTCGAGATCCTGCCGGATGGGCCGCAGAACACGAACTACGGATGTATGGGAGGCCTGGTGCGCCTGCCGATTCAAGGTAAAGATATCCTGATCTACAGCAATTGCGACAGCCCCGACGGCCGTAAGCTCGGGACGGTGTGGGCCAGCTTCGATGGCGGGAAGACCTGGCCTTTAAAGCGACTAGCCCACAAAGGCAGTTTTGCTTATTCCTCTCTGAGCGCAGGACGGCCGGCAACAAAGAGTGAAGGCTGGATCTATCTCCATTTCGAGAGCAGCGGATCAAAAGTGGCGAGATTCAATCTCAGTTGGTTGCTCAACGGAGAGAAGACAGGCGACGGAGAACTGCCGAAGTGGCTCTCGAAGTAACTGGTCAGCATATCCTTCGCCTTCGGCTCAGGATGACAAAACGCCGGTCGCCTTTGAGTTTTTCCTGATTCGTACTATACCAGCGGTGTTTTGCCGGGGATGGCGACCGGCCTCATCGGCAGATCGGTAAATTCGTGTTTTGGCGGGCTCAGGTCCAGCTTCGAGGCTTTCAATGCCCAGTCCCATTTCAATGCCCGGCCGGTATATGCGCTCATGCGTCCCATTATGCACGTCAGGGTGCTTTCGGCGATGCGTTTGCCCTCATTCAGGTGCGTGCCTGAACGAATCGCGGCGATCTGGTCGGCATGTTGCTTGACCGTCGGGCTTGGATTCGGGCCGTCGTACTTGAACGGTTTTTCGCCGTCAATAATGAAATCGCCTTCGTGCGTGTATGCCCGGCCCTTTGTTCCGATCACGCGTGCGTCCTGGCGGTAGCTCAGTCCGTCGATCTGCGAACCCATGTACGAAACTCGTACTCCGCCGGGATACTCGTATTCGACAGAGATATGGTCGTAAATGTTGCCGTATTCGGGGCCGGTCCGCACCTGCCTGCCGCCGAGAGCGATGCACTGCACCGGATGCGCATCCAGAGCCCAGTTCATTCTGTCTAAGTTGTGGATGTGCATCTCAACGATGAAGTCGCCGCTGAGCCAGGTCAGAAACAGCCAGCGCCGGAGGTGCCATTCCATGTCGGACCATCCCGGCCGGCGTTGTTTGGTTGCTTCCGACCAATTGAGCATTCCGCCGCCGATCCTGAGGCACTGGCCGCCAACGATTTCGCCGATGTCGCCGTTGTGAATCCTCTTCATGCCCTCGACTAAGTGCGCGACCCGGCGACTCTGCGTGCCGGCGACAATCGTCAGGTCCTTTTCGTCCGCTATCCGGGCCGACTCAAGCACCGAGCGAACACCTACGGGATCCACAGCGGCCGGCTTTTCCATAAACACGTGCTTGCCCGCCTCCACGGCGGCGCGCAGGTGGTCGGGGCGAAAGTAGGGCGGTTCGGTCAGAATCACCAAGTCCACGTCGGATGCCAGGACCTTCTTGTGGGCGTCCCACCCGACAAAACAAGTGTCGTCGGTTACCTTTACCTTGCCGGGGAGTTTTTCATTGAGCCGCCTGCGGGAATTATCCACGCGGTCTTTGAAAAGGTCGCCCATCGCGACAAGCTCGACGTTCGGCGCTGCGCTTAAGCAGTTTGTCGTGTCATAGGTGCCGCGTCCGCCGCATCCGATCAGCCCCAGGCGGATCTTATTCGACCCGGCGGCAAACATTCGATTCGTGCCGGACAGCAGCGTCGCCGCTCCCGCCACACCCGAAGTCTTGATGAAATCCCTGCGGGAAATCCCGTTTGTCTTTTGATCTGTCTTGCTTTCCATGAGTCTTCCTTTCGACCAATAGCGTTTCTCAACCACCTCGTACTTTTGGACGGCTCTTGCGAAAAATCTTCACTTCATCGGCGAGTATCTGTTTCATAATCACCGTGGACATGTTGAAGAATTTAGCCAGGCTCTTTAGCTCGCGCTCCTCATTGGGAGTGACTTTTCCATCGGCCAGAGCCTTCTTGCAGGCCTGGCGGAACTGTAATTCGACAGCTTTAGTCGGCCCGGCCTTTCGGTTTTGCTGGAAAATCTTCACCTCGTCCTTGAGTATCTCTTTCATAGCCCGGTTGGATATCTTGAAGTATTTGGCCAGGTTCTTCAACTGACGCTCCTCGGCCATTGTCACTCTTCCGTCGGCCAGGGCTTTTTTGCAGGCCCTGCGAAATTGCAACTCGACGTTGCGAGTCGGGGCCACGTTCAGACCGGCCTGAAAAGTTTTTTTCTCATCCTCGAATATTCGTTTCGCGATTTCCCCGGGCATCTTTAACGATTTGCCCAGTGTCGTGAGCTCTTGTTTCTCATCGACGGTGACTTTGCCGCCGGCCAGCGCGTTCTTACATGCAATCCGGAACTTTAGCTCGGCATCTCTGGCCCGCTGTATCTTCATGTCTCGCTGGAAAGTCTCTTTCTCCTCGTCAAATAGTCTTTTCACCGTTTCCTGAGACATTTTCAACGATTCAGCTAACGTATTGAGCTCTCGCTTCTCATCAATAGTCACTTTGCCGTCTGCCAGGGCGTCTTTACATGCCGTGCGGAATTGTTGCTCGGCTTCTGCGGCCTCTACAGGGCCGTCACTCTCGGCCTCGGCGAGTTCATCCTCCAGTCGTTTCAATGCTTCGCCGGCCCTTTCATATCCCTTTGCGGCCGCTCTTCGATACCACTGGGCTGCTTCTTCTTTGTCCTCCGGCACGGCGCTGCCCCATTCGTAATGCACACCAAGATTGTACTGGCCGGTTTCATCGTCCTGGAGGGCTGCCTTGCGATGCCACTTCAAAGCTGCGGCTTCATCGGAAGCGACGCCGCAGCCGGCGTCATAACACCAGCCAAGATTGGCCTGTGCTATCGCATATCCCTGCTCGGCCGATTTGCGATACCATTCGACTGCTTCGGCCTCGTCCCGGGGCACTCCATTGCCGTTTTGATAACAAGAGCCGATATGATTCTGTGCCGGAGGATAGCCCTGCTCGGCGGCCTTCAGGTGCCAGCCGATGGCATGAATGTCGCTAATCTCGACGCCAAGGCCTTCATCGTAGCAGCGTCCGAGCAGCCACTGTGCCTCGCGCACTCCAAGCTCGGCCGCCTGTCTCCATTCCGACAGCCGATTGAAAACATTCTTGCGGATGAATGGCCTGCTTCCCTCGCCACTGCTAACGGATTCTTCACACTCTTTTGTATCTCTAACGCAGCGTTCTCGAAGATCCTCGACATCAGCCAGATTGGAGCCGCACTCCGGACAAAATTTGGCGCTGTCGGGAATCGCCGCATTGCACTTATCGCATTCCATAAAGCCATCCACCGTCTATTCAACGTTTGCTCATGAGATACATGTTAAGGACTTTTAAAGATTAAGCAAATGCAAAATCCTCTATCGTCAAGTCTTGGAAAGGGCAATGGTCTCTGTAAAGTAACTTTTGCAGCGGCGAATCTGCCTGTTGCCGGATTAACCACCATCGGAGCAATTCATTGCAATCTATCCGTGTCGCTTTATAATAACCGTGCGTAAGACAACGGTTCCGAGGAAACTTGAAAGGGGTCTGACCATGCGATTTTGGCACTTGACATTTATTGTAGCGGCAGTGGCGTCCATAGCCGGAGGCCAGGTGTACGGCCCGGCCGACCGGGATCAGCCCGGCGATGAAATGATTCAGAAATATCTGGCTCAAGAGACCGAGAAGATTCACGGCAACTTTCTGCAGGACGTCGAGTCTGCCGAGGACTGGGAGAAGGTCCGCCCCAGATATAAGCAGGAGTATCTATATATGTTAGGGCTTTGGCCCATGCCGGAAAAGACGCCGCTCAAAGCAACCGTCACCGGCACGCTCGAAGGGGATGGGTATGCAGTTGACATGCTCCACTACCAGAGCAGGCCAAGGTTATATGTGACTGCGAATCTCTATCGGCCGACGAACGTCGATAAGAATCGGCGTTTGCCGGCTGTGCTGTACGTCTGCGGGCACTCTTTCCGGAAGCGAAACGGCAACAAAACTGCGTACCAGTCGCACGGGATGTGGTTCGCCCGGCATGGATATATATGCCTGATGCTGGATTCGCTACAATTGGGTGAAATCGCAGCTATTCATCACGGCACGTACCGCGAAGGTCGCTGGTGGTGGCACTCGCGAGGATATACGTCGGCCGGTGTCGAGTGCCTCAACGGAATCCGCGGCATCGACTATCTCATCAGCCGGCCCGATGTTGATCCGGAGCGGATTGCAGTGACCGGCATCAGCGGTGGGGGGGCGGCAACGTTTTGGATAGCGGCAGCCGACGAGCGCGCGAGCGTTGCCGTACCTGTGAGCGGGATGGCCGATCTGCCCTCTTATGTCACAAATCGGGTAATCAACGGACATTGTGACTGCATGTTTCTGTACAATACGTTCCAATGGCCCTGGACGCGCATCGCTGCTTTGGTGGCGCCTCGGCCGATGTTGTTCACCAACAGCGACGCGGACCGCATCTTCCCGATGGACGCCAACCAGCGTGTGATCAACAAGCTGGAACGGGTTTACAGCCTGTTCGGCAAAAGCGACCTTGTTGACAGCGTCGTCAGCATCGGCGGTCACGCATATCGGCAGGACATCCGCAAAGCGGCGTACCGCTTCATAAACATGCACCTCAAGAACGATCCGAGCGTTGTTGCGGACAGCGAGGTGGATCTTGTCACGGGCACCGGCAACAATCGGCAGCACCCGATAGATATCGAGAGGCTGCGCGTGTTTCCAGAGGATTCAGATATTCCAAAAGATGAATTGAACACCACGATTGACCGGCATTTCGTGCCTGTCGCGGAAGTAAATCCACCGCAGAAAGGCGAGTACGAAAGCTGGAAAGTGGCGCTTCTGGCGGAACTGCGCCGCGTGACGTTTCAGTGTTTTCCCAAGCGAATCCCACCGGCAAAGTTACTCGAACAGGTCAGGCCGGATGATGCGAGGCTTGAGTCCGAGCCGGGCATCGAAATTCGTCTGCAACGCTCCGACGAATCCAATTCAAATGTGAATCCCAGACGTGTTCTGATGGTCGTGCGAAACGCTGATTCGACCGGGCGCAGTTCCGATTGGCTGCGCCGGGTGTCCGAATCGGGTGATCACGTATATGTTTGCTCGCCGCGAGGCGTCAATCAGACACGATGGACCCGCAAGGACCCACCCAACTATGTCGAGCGTTCTCACGTGCTGCTGGGCCGAACCGTCGATACGGGCCGTGTATGGGACATCATCGCGGCAGCCCGTTATCTGCGCGGCAAGTACGGTGAGGATGTCCCCGTCCACGTGCTTGGCGAAGGTGCTGCCGGCGTCCTGGCAGCATACGCCGCCTTGTGGGAACCGGATATTTCGGGTGTGATGTTGAACGAGCCGCCGTTGTCTCACATGGACGACGAATCGCCTCAGTTTCTCAATGTCCTGAGAGTGTGCGACGTTCCAGATGTGTTGGGGATGCTCGCGCCGCGTGAGTTGACCATGTACGGGAAGCGCGCCGACCTGCTGGACAAAGTGGCTGAAATCTATGCCGCTGCCGGAGCCTCTGCGAAATTCGTCAGAGAATAATCAAGACGCGTGGAATATTTGCAGGCCTTGGATAGATTTCTCCGCTTCGGTCGAAATGACGGCATGTTGCTGCTGTAGCGAGCGATGTTGCTTTCTGGGGGTATTACGAACATCTTTGGCGGATCGGGCGTACAGGAAGGGTTTGATGTAAAGAAAATTGAAAAAGGTGTTGACGGGTTGTCGATATCGCAGTACATTGTGCTTTCCGATCGATCTGCATGTTTGTACTTTCACGAGTTTCTCTTTTTAGGATTATTTAATGCCATTTAAGACATTTGGTCTTTCAGACCCGCTGGTTCAGGGGATATTAGCGACAGGTTATACTGCCCCCACGGAAATACAGTCACAGGCAATACCGGCGGCAATTGCCGGCAGCGATATCATCGGCTGCGCCCAGACGGGCACAGGCAAGACGGCAGCGTTTGTGCTGCCGATACTGGATCGTCTCAGCCACGAGCGCGCCGGGCGCAAGCGGACCGTCAGGTCATTGATCCTCACTCCCACGCGCGAGCTGGCCGTGCAGATCGAAAGATCGATACTCGGCTACGGGCGGTTCACGGACCTCAAGGCCCTGGCGGTTTACGGCGGCGTCAGTATCAACAACCAGATCCAATCGCTGCGCCGCGGCGTCGATATCGTGGTCGCCACGCCCGGACGGCTGATCGACCATATCCAGCGTAAGACGATTGAACTGAACGGCATCGAGGTGCTCGTGCTGGACGAGGCCGACCGGATGCTCGATATGGGGTTCGTCCACGACGTGCGGCGGATCGTGGGTGGGCTTCCTAAGAAACGCCAGACATTGCTGTTTTCGGCGACGATATCGCCGGAGATTCGGACCCTGGCGGCCGACATGCTCAAATCGCCGAAGGTGATACAGATAGGCCGGCCCCGCAACCCGATCGACACAATCACGCAGCATATATACGCAGTCGAGAAGGCGCTGAAGATGGACCTTTTGCTGCACATGATCGAGGACTGGCGGATGTTCAGCGTGCTGGTATTCTCGCGGACCAAATACGGGGCAGACAAGATCAGCCGACGGCTCAAACGCGCCGGCGTCGTCGCGGTCTCGATACATTCGGGCCGCACCCAGAACCAGCGGCAGGCGGCCCTCGACGGGTTTCGCAGCGGCAAGTATCAGGTCATGGTCGCCACCGATATCGCCGCCCGCGGCATCGACGTCGAGGGGATATCACACGTCATCAATTACGATGTGCCCACTCATGCCGAGGATTACGTCCATCGGATAGGCCGGACAGGCCGGGCGGAGGCCACCGGCGACGCGATCACGTTGGTTTCGAGCGAAGAGGAAAAGTACCTGCGCGAGGTCGGCAAGTTCATAGGACGCAAACTCACGGCGCAGAAGTGCAAGGGCTTCTCATACGTCAAGTCCCCGCCGCCCGAGCCGAAGACCGCTAAAAGCTCCAAACCCTCGCGGCGCAAGGAACTGCCAGGAAGCACGCGCATCCCCGGAGCCAAAAAGTCTTATCGCGGCCGCCGCAAACGACGCAAAAGTTAAAACCCCAATCCAGCGGGACATGGCCGATAAGGCAACTTGAGCCATCTAAGCCGTCAAAGTTAAGTTTCTGTAGGATTTCCGGCATTGAAGAAGCATCTGCCGAGGGATTCTAATGGGAGGGATATCTTGGGCAGTTCTGTTGCCGGCTCTCAACAATTCATTGTGTCCCGGCGGCGGAACAGGATGATTATGTTGTAGAGTAACCTTGGGTGTAGTGTTATTATAATAAATGGTTTCGCCGGGTCGGATAAGGTAAAGATGCCGCATTCGGTGGGCTTTTTGTTGAGCGCGGCAGTGACGTTAAGAAAGGAGACAGGAATGAATCGTCGAGAATTCTCGAAAAACAGCGTACTACTGGGAGTTGGTGCCCTGGCCGGCTTTCCGAAGGGCAGCCAGGCACAAGCCCGAAGCCAATCAGGGGATTACTATGAGGAACCGGCTAAGAAATTGCCGGTAAGGAAATTCGACGTCGTTGTCGTAGGAGCGGGCACGGGAGGCGTTGTAGCGGCTCTCGCAGCGGCCAAACAGGGCGCAAAGACGATGTTGATCGAAAGGAAAGGCTATACCGGCGGAACAGTCACCGAAGGCGGCACGGCTCTTCACAGCTTCTATAACCTGTGGAAGGCCTTTCCCGGCGTGAAAAAACGTCAGGTGGTTCGCGGGATCCCTCAGCAGATCATCGACCGCCTCATGGCGGTCGGCGGTTGCTCGGGCCATGCCGAGATGGTTAGAGGATATGATTACGATTCCGTGTGTACGGCCATCGATACCGAGCTTTACAAGCTTGTCACTATGCAGATGCTCGATGAAGCCGGTGTATTCATAGCCGTCAACACTCTGCTCACCGGCGCCATTATGGACGACAGCCGCATAAGAGGTGCGATAGTGGACAGCCGGTCCGGCAGAGAGGCAATCTACGCCAGGGCATTCGTGGACTGTTCGGCGTACGGCGACCTTGCTGCATTTGCCGGCGCCGATTACAGAGTCCCCAACGATTACGCTTGCTGCAACAGCATCGGCCTGGCGAACGTTGACCTGGATGGATATGTCGCGCATCTCGAAGCCCACGGCGGGTCCAATCAGCTTGCCTACGGTATGCGCAGCGGCGAGCCCGGCAAGGTTGTTCGTTTCAATGGCGGCCTGGGAGGCGAGTTCCAAAAGGAGGCGAGGAAAATCGGCATGTCCTCGATGATTACCACCGTTCACGACAATTACCTGATGTTCGTCAAATGCAATTTCAAAGTCCCCGGCAGTGTTATCAGCCGCGACGACATGGCGAAAGCCGAGCTGGAAGTAAGAAAGCGCCAGACAAAAGCGGTGGAACTGTTCAGGAAATACGTCCCCGGCTGTAAAAAGGCCTTTATGGCCAGGACAAGCCCGACGCTCAACATCCGCCGAGGCAGGCTGCTCACCTGCGATTACGATATCTCGCACGAGGATGTAATCGAAGCCAGGCACTTCGACGATGACGTAATGGCGTATGGCTTCCACGATAGCGCGCCGCGGTACCAGGTCAAGAACGGCGGCACGTACGGCATCCCATTCCGGGCGCTGCGTGTCGCAGGCATAGAGAATCTTCTTGCCGCCGGCATGTTGATAACCTCCGACTACAGGGCCCACATGTCCACTCGAAACACGGTAAGCTGCATGGGACAGGGCCAGGCAACCGGCACCGCCGCAGCCCTCTGCGCCGAGAAGAACTGCGGGACGCGCGAACTGCGCTACAGCGACCTGCGAGCGGCCCTCGTAAAAGGCGGCGTCTATTTCGAAAGTTAAAATTTGGTCGTACGGTTTCGCCGCTTTGATGTTAAGTTGGCTGCTGAACCTTAGTTTCGTATCGAGAAAGAGGCATGGAAATGTGCGAGCAGCCGCTGTATGTATCCAGGCGATTGTTCAGGAACCTGTGGCAGCAGTATCGGATCTATGCCGACCGGATCGAACTGAGATCCTGTGTCGGGAAGAAGATTCTCCCTTTGGATGATGTTTTGGATGTGGAGGTCCGCCCTCCAGTGGTGATTGGAGACCTATTGAGAGGTAAGGGCTTTGCGCGAAGTCTGCCGCTCAAGCTGGACCTGGCGGATTTCTTTCGCCACGTTGCGGTTCATCGCAAGTCCGGCTGGATCAGACACATCTGCATCACGCCGGACGATCCGGACAGGTTTGTGGAAATATGCCGGTCAATCACAAACAAGCAAGAGTGAAATAATCAGCGTATATGTGTGTCGTTAGAAGCTATAAATACTTGATGCGACAGCAATGAATTAAGGAGAAAAATGGGCATACTTTGGGAAGTGCTGCAAACCGGCATGATGTACGGCCAGAAGCGAAAGTCCGATTCGGTCGAGGATCGGGTCCAATATCTTGAAGATCAACTCGAATCGACGCAGAGCACATTGCGTGAGCTGGTCAAAAAGATCGAGGAAATCCACGGACTCGACATCGACGGAGACGGTAAGGTAGGTTAGGCACTATCTCAATCGGCCGGAGTTTTAAAGATGACTCTTGTGACATTAACGCATGCCTGGCAGCGCCTTCGTGCGGTGCGGGGCTTTCGATTCTTGGCAAAGTCCGACGCCAGCTTGTTAAGTCTGAGATAGAATGAGACAATTATACGCTACCAACAGAAGCCAGTGGCGCGACTGGCTCTCTCTACATCACGCCGCAGAAACGGGAATATGGCTGATCTTCTACAAAAAAGGAACATCGAAACCGACTATTCAATACGAAGATGCGGTTGAAGAGGCATTGTGCTTTGGATGGATAGACAGCATAATCAAGCGTATTGATGCCGTCAAATACGTCCGCAAATTCACCCCCAGAAAAGACAGCAGCAACTGGTCCGAGCTTAACAAGAAGCGAGCCGCTAAGATGATAATAGAAGGAAAAATGACCGATATAGGGCTCGCGAAGATACAAGCGGCCAAAAAGACAGGGCTGTGGGACCAGGACGGCAGGCCTCAAATATCGTTTGATGTTCCCCCGGAATTCGCCAAGGCGCTGGCCCGTAACAAAAAGGCAAAAGAGAACTTCGACAAACTTGCGGCTTCATATCGCAAGCATTATATCGGCTGGATCGCAGCGGCAAAAAGGCCGGAGACCAAAAAGCGACGAATAGATGAATCCGTAGCTTTATTGGAAAAAGGTAAGAAACTCGGGATGAAGTAGCGTATGATAACCACGTCTCTCGAAATGGGCGGTTGTGGGCCGACATTTGGAATTGATCTCTTACGGAACAACTCATGCTTGACGATGAAGCAGAATTGAAGAAAACTGTGGATGAAATCGTGGCGAACATGCTCGCCGCGGACGTGGCCGAGAAGAAGTTCTACACCGACGAACGCGCGGGCAAAGAGTACTGGAATCTCGCTACGCCCGACGCATTTGACAAGAAGCTGATCGTAGTTGCAGTTCTCGGCTACCCGGAACAGGCGGGAGTCTGGTCGTACACTCTGCTGCGTCAGTCACGGATCGATGAATCCAGCATGGAATCATATTTTCGCGAATTCGGAGAGCACGATTTCGGGCTGGTTGCCATCAACCCCAATTTTCTTGCTCCGGACATCGAAGGGGACTCGTTCAATTATCAGATTGAGAGAGTCGTAGCCGACATCGCCGAGGGCAAGAAAATAGGCTTCATCGGCTTTTCTATGGGAGGCAGGATTCTGGTTGATTTCCTTCAGAAGCGCCCCGAACTCATCGAGCGTGTGGCGGGGCTTGTACTGATTGATCCGACATTGTCCAACCGGCTGGAAATCGACAATATTCGTCACTTACTCGATGAGGACACCCTGCTCATCGCGTCGCAAAATGAAATCACCAGTCCGGGCGAAATTGCTTCGGTCCTGCTCGGAATTCCCAAAACTTCATTCCCCGGTATCCACGGAGAAATGCCGAACAAAGCGCTCACCGAGGTCATCGAGTTTTATCAGCAGCGCTTGCCGATATAGACGCTTGTCGGATCGGGCGGCAGCGGTCGTCGTAGCTCCTGACCCGGCCCGAGGTTTGGCTGTTTGGCACGAGACAACTCCGGCAGCAACTCTCGAAGTCTTGTAGGGTGGGCCTTGGCCCACCGATCAACAGTAATGGTGGGGCAAGCCCCACCCTACAAATCTGCTTGTTCTTTGGACTTCGGCCGGCAGTGGGCGAAGCCGTTGTGTTCGCTGTGTAAATCTGGTATCTTCGGGGTATGGCCGTGGAAGCAAGAGAAGAGAAATTTAGAGTCAGGACCTTTGAGTGCCAGGTTGACAGGAACATTAAGATGTTCTCGCTGATGCAGCATTTGCAGGGAGTCGCGGCGGCGCATGCGGAAGAGCTTGGCTTCGGATTTGACAGACTCAGTGAACTGAACGGCTACTGGGTGCTGTCGAACCTTAGAATGGAAATCAGCCGACTTGCGAATCGCAACGATGAGGTCACTATCAGAACGTGGCCGAGTGGATATACCCGGACGGTGGCTACACGAGAGTTTGTCGGCAAAGATCAAAGCGGCGGCGAACTGTTCAGGGCCGGCAGCGAATGGATGATATTGAACAAGCAAACTAATCGGCTGAAGAACTTGTTCCGTTTGGATTTAGGTTTGCCCAGGACCGGACAAAAAGCCTTGCCGGGGAAACTGAGCCGATTGGAGCCGCACGGCGACTATCGTGAGGTTGACCGCATTCGCGTGCCGTATAGTTCAATCGACCTGAACGGGCACGTTAATAATACGGAATACGTACGATGGGGCATTGATGCGCTGCGCAGGGTGTTTGAGTTCACAGGCGGCATCCGTTCGATGCAAGCCACATATTTGTCGGAGGTCTTCGAGGGAGATGAACTGGAGCTATCGGTCTCTTCTGCTTCAAACGGCCGATTCTCTGTTCTCGGAAGGAAATCCGGCACAGAAACGGACGTATTCCTGATGGAAGTTTCCTGTTGAGCCGTGGGGGCAAACGGCGGCTATTCGTGCCGCAGCGATTCGATTGGGTCCATATTGGCGGCGCGATAGGCCGGATACAAGCCGAAGATTATGCCTACGGCACCGCTGATGCCAAAGGCCAACACAAGTGAGCTGCCCGTAATGTCCGTGCGCATGTTGCCGAAACGGGTCACCATAAACGGGATGAAGGAACCCAGGCTAATCCCCAGGATGCCTCCGAGAAGGGTCAGTATTAGAGTTTCTGAGAGGAATTGGAGGATGATGTCGCGTTTCTTTGCGCCGAGGGCGCGGCGGATGCCGATCTCGCGTGTTCGCTCGCTGACGGTGGCTAACATAATATTCATGATTCCTATGCCGCCGACCAGCAGTGAGATTGCAGCGATCGAGCCGAGAACAATGCTGAAAATCCGCTGAGTCGCCTTGGCCTGCTTGAGCAGCTCCAGCGGGACGGTTACCTGGTAGTCATTCTTCTTGTGGAATCGGGCAAGCAATGTCTCCAGTGTATCTCGCGTCGGCAGAACTTCGTCGGTCGAGCCTACTTTTACGGTGATCTCCTGCAGCTCGACTCTCTCTATGCTGCGGCCGGTGCTGCCGCTAAACTGCAACGTTATCTCGCCGAAGCGATTCTTGACCGTGGTCAGGGGGATATAAACGTTGCCCACGTTGGCGCCGCCCTGGCTTTTCGCGTCTACGGTTTCGCCAGTGAGGGCCTTGGCCGCCTGGCCGCGGTTCTTGGAATTGACCACCCCCACCACACGGTAGTAATCACTTGACAGTTTTATATCCTGACCTAACGGGTCATCAAAGACGAACAGCTCTTTGACTATTTGATCGTCAACAACACAGACACTCTGCTTGTGGTGGAGGTCTATGCTGCTGAGAAATCGCCCCATTTGTATCTGGGCCGGCGATATCTCAGGGTACCACGGCACCGTGCCGATCACCTCGATAGCGACTTTACGATTGCGATACCTGGCTTGCTGAGCGATAAGGCGGCTTGGCACTATGACTTCGACATTCGGGATGCTGTTACGGAAACGCTCGGCATCGGTGTAAGTCAGGCCGTACTCGCGCATGGTTTGGGACTGGCCGCTGATTTCCTGGTCTTCAGGGGGCTTCACGGTCTTGATAATAATGTTGCGGCTGCCGAGCCTGGCGATCTGTTCCTGTGCCTCCCGGCTCGCTCCTTCGCCAATGGCCAGCATAGCGATAACCGACGATACGCCGAAGATAATGCCTAACGCCGTCAGGCTGGAACGCAATTTGTGCATCCAGAGACTTTTTATACCTAACTTAGCTGTGCGTTTTAAGCGAAACAAGAACATATTGTTACCGTTTGTTTATCCTTTGCGACTGTCCCTTTTTATCCGGCCGTCGAACAATTCCACGACCCTCTCAGCGGTCTTGGCAATGCCCTGGTCGTGCGTGACAACGATGAGAGTCTTGCCCTCTTTGTGCAGGCGGTCGAGAATTTTCAAAATCTCGCCGCCGCTTTCCGAATCGAGGTTGCCGGTTGGCTCGTCGGCCAAAACAATAAGTGGATTGTTCGCCAGCGACCTGGCAATTGCCACCCGCTGCTGCTGACCGCCGCTCAACTCCGAAGGTCGATGCCCGAGCCTGTCAGCGAGACCCACCATCGAGGCCAGCTCCCTGGCGCGCTCGGCACTTTCGTGTTCCGAGCAGCCCTGGTAATACATCGGGACCTCGATATTCTCTATGACATTGAGCTGGCTAATCAGATTGAACGATTGAAATATGAAACCGATCCTGGCGCCGCGTATCAAGGACAGATCGTCATCCTCGAGCAGGGCGACATTCTCTCCGCCGAGCCAGTAGTCACCACTGGTGGGGCGGTCGAGGCAGCCGATCATGTTGAGCAGTGTGGATTTGCCCGAGCCGCTCGGGCCCATTATCGCTACGTATTCGCCGCTCTTGATTGTCAGGACAATATCGCGCAGAACCTTCAACTCCATCGTGCCGAGCTGGTAACTCTTACACAACTTGTCCATTACCAAAGTTTGCCCATCGGTTTTAACGGTTTTGTCCACGTTCTGCATTTTCGCCTCGTCCCCCCCGGTTTCCACCTTGTCTCGTTCGGCCGGACATTCCCTGCATGGTTTTCATAAGCTCTGCTTTAAACTTCTCCGGGTCACTCTGGCGTAGCTGCTTCAACTTTTTGGCTTTCTCCGGGTCCCTCTCTGCCAACACGCCCATTATGCGGTCAATCCTTTCATCGGTGAGTTCAAACTGCCTGCCCTGCGGCGATCCTCCACCTCCCGGGCCTGCTGCGCCCTGCGGTCGCCTTCCGCCGGCGGGGCCTCGGCCGCCCGGCGCTGCCGGACCCTGCCGCGGTGGTCCGCCTTGCGGGGATTCAGTCTGGCCGGGCTGGCCTCCCGCACCCTCGAAGCGGTCTGCGTCCCGACTCGCACCGAACTCACCGCCGGGTCTGGTTACTCGCGGGGGATTCAGCAACACTTCTTCACCCTCTTCCAGGCCATCGACAATTTGCACGAACGTATCGTCAAAAGCGCCTGTTTGCACGATCCGCTCCTCAGTACCTCCGGGTGTGGAGACAAAGCAGACTTTTTTTCCTCCGCGGTTTGCCACGACCTGAACGGGTACTATTATAACATCCTCCAGCCGCTCAACGAGTATTTCTACCTTGGCTGACATTCCCGGCTTGAGGTAATCATGTGTTCCCTCAATGAGAACCTGGGTTATATAAACCTTGAGGTCGGGGTTGAGGAACCCGCGCCGCGAATCAGGCAAGTGCGCAACCTTGAGCACCTGGCCCGTAAAAGTCTCATCAGGGAATGGATCCACGGTAATTACCGCCCTTTGACCGGGGCGCACCTTGTCCACCTCAGCCTCGTGCACGGCAATTTCGGCGATCATCTCCGCCGTATCGGGCAACGATATTATTTTCTGACGCTCGTAAACCGTCTCTCCTTCGTCGATGTTTCTGGAGCCGCCTCCGCCTCGCCGCATGAAAACATCCGAGCTTGAGGCGTAGATCACCAGACCCGGCGCCGGCGCCTTTATCATACAGGCATCAATTTGTCTTTCCGCCTTTTTCATACGTTGGTCTTGCAATTCGAATTTGGACTTGCTGCTTAACAACCTTGCCTTGGTCTGCGCCAGCGTTGCTCGGGCGCGTGCTTTGGTCCGGTCCAGTTCCCGATTGGCCTCTTCGTAATCGCTGAAGAATCTTTCGGCTTCTTTCGGGAAATCATACAGCTTATACAATCTCAGGGCCTCATTGGCACTCTCGGTCTGAACCTTAAAACGCTGCACGTCAAGCTCGGCGCTCTGTAAATCGAGGGCCGATGCATAGTTCGCGTCGTAGAGCTTCTGTGTTCCCTCCAGCACGTCTGTATACTTTTGGCGCTGCCCGTCGGCGAGAAGAATAGCATCCTTGAATTCCTTCAGCATCTGGGAAGCCTCGCCTCCCTGGTCGCCCGCATTGTTCGGATCGTTCGGGTCGCCGGGGTTGACCTCGGTGATCAACGCGACATCGATACCGGAATTCGGATCGTCCTGCAGTTTCTGCGCCACCTCCTCTGCAAGTTCTTCCCCGAGATATTTTTGAAAGTCCATTTTGGCAAACTTCACAGCCAGTTCAGCGGCCTTAATGTCGCTTTCGTTTTGCTTGATCTGAATACGATGTGATTCATCCGCCTCGATAAAGGATGCCTCGGCGGTTGCAACATCGATCTTGTATTGCTCGATTTGCTCTTCCATCACCGAGGAGTCCAGCTCCACCAGCAATTTGCCGTTATTGACGTCTTCCGGTGTTATGTAAGTGCCTTCAGGGACGATGCTGAGTATCGTTACCCCGCCTCCGCCTCCGCCGCCCATACGGCCGGCTTCTACCTCACATTTGATATCTATCGTATTGCGCGCATTGATACTGCCGCTTTCGGTAACGGTGATAGTCAAATCGTCCAGGCGCGCGGTAAATGTGCTCAAACTCAGGGCCAGATCTGTTGAGCCCTTCGTCTTCATCGAGCCAAACAAGACCAGTGCTGTGACGCCTATCGCGCCCAGGACCAGAATCACCCATAGCGTTTTGCCGGCGAAAACAGCCCCCAGGCACCGCCTATGTCGATTCTGCACTACTTTCCGATTGCTTTTGTCTTTATGGTGGGTCATTGTTTCTGTTCCTCCCACATTCCATCCGGTTTAACTTGTAAAACGCCAATGTCTCTAAAAAAGCTCATCTTTGAAATTGCATGGTCCACCAGGGCGCGTATGACGTCATTCTGAGCCTGCAACAAATCCCCCTCCGACTCGAGCAAAAGTCGCACATTAGTCTGTCCGATCTCCAACAACAATTTCTGAGTCTCCAGCCGCCTTTGGGCCAGTTCCAGGGCCAGTTTTTGGATGCGGTAGCCTTCGGCCTCGGTTCTCAGTCCGCGAAGGGCCTCGCGCACCTCCAATTCGATATTGTCCCGGTCGTTCTCGAAGTTTCGCTGCGCCTGTTCCAACGATATCAGCGATTCGCGATAAGCATTGCGTTCGGCCTTGCGGTCGAGCGGCAGATCGGCTTCGAGACCAAGTGTGTAAGTGCCTTCATGGAATCGCAATCTGTCAACTTTGGTGCTATCGGTTGAGTTTACGCCGGCGCTGCCTACAAGATTTAACTCCGCGCCAAGGTTGTCGGCGGCGAGGATAACTTTCCGCTCGGCATCGTCCACCCTGTCTGCACCGTTGGCAAGATCCAGACGCCAATGCAGCGCAGTTTCAATTGCTGTGCCCGGCGTATAATCAACCGGCGTTATCCCAAGTTTTTCCAGACTCTGCAGTTCATTCGGATCCAACTCTATCTCGGCATCGGTGGGCAGAGTCAGCGTCACCTTGAAATCGTCGAGCCTACTCTCGTACTGCTGTTGGGCCTGCACCCACGAATTCTCCGCATTCAGGGCTCGCTGCTTGGCCTCATCGAAATCAGACGGCTTTGCCAGGCCCGCTTCGGCCTCAAGCTCCAGACGCTTCTGCGATTCAAGGAGCCTGTGATAACTGCTTTCGGCATTGACCACAGTAGTCTCTTGCTGCAAGACACGGTAGTATTCGCTAACCACCGAAACCACGAATGTTTTACGAAACCGGCTAAAGGAACGTATCTGGTACAGGGCATTTCGCTCGGCCTGTGTCAGATTCTCCTGAACGATTTTGCGACCTCTGCCTCGCAACAACGGCTGGGCCACGCTGGCGCTTAGCACCGAGGCTAATGAAGTATCCGGGTCGCCGGTCAGAAAGCGAGCCCAGTCAATCGCGATGCTCGTGCTGATCTGAGCACCGTCGGCCAGCAATTGGTTGAAACCCACTCTCGAATTGGAATTTACGCTTTCGTCGGCACTGTTTCTCATGTAACCGGCGTCGATTGTCCCGAACCATTTTCGGGCAAACTGATGCCGGGCCAGCGTCAAATCAAGTGCTATCAGGTAAAGTTGTTCTTTCTGCCTCAGATAGTTCCTGTTATGCGCCGTAGCTATGGCGACAGCTTGCGTAAGACTGAGAACGCCCGATTCAGGCACGGTTTTCTCGACTCGAATGTCATCGGTGGGAGCGGGAACGTTGCTGTCGTCGATCGCATAATTGGCTTTGTTGCCGAAATCATCCTGCCATTTGCTGTCGATGATCTCATAGACCTCCTTGTCGGCCTTGGCTTTGTACTGATCCGGACTGCACGCACCGCAGATACCTAAGATAACGGCGGCGCCAAGCACCCAGCATAACAACGTTTCACCCCGATACTTGCGAAACATGAATTCCTCCAACGACATTGTTCTCACTTGCATAACACCATCTTTGTTCATCTTCCTGTCAACACCGGACTCGCTAAGAAAAAATCAGCCCTGCTGTCAAAGGGGCGACTGCTTTGCTGTAACCGCCCGACAAAAAACCACTTAGGCAGATCGATTGAGAGGGCCGGAAACGTCCCGGCCGAGTCTGCCGAGGTCCGACTTGCCCAAAGTCAATTCTACCCGATCTCCATTTTTCAAGGCCCCAATTATTGTATAATAAAACGGTCTAAAAGCAAAGCCAAAAACCGGCCTCTTGTTGCAGGCTTTACCGGCAAGCACCTGGACGTACCCGGCGAGCCACAATTGCCGGACATTCTTCCTGCACGCCAGTTAAGACGTCTTACCGTGCGCGAATATTGCCAAAAAATCTGCAAGTGCCCGGTCAAAACGGCCAAATTTTGTTGCAAAACGCATCAATCGCGTATAAACTCTGAGCCAACCCAGGACTGGCGGCGTAGCCAAGAGGCCTAAGGCGACGGTTTGCAAAACCGTTATTCGCCGGTTCGAATCCGGCCGCCGCCTATACCTTATCTCGGCGTTAAGGGAGTGATGTTGAAATCCCTGTTGCCCGGCAGGGGAAGATGATTTGGTGGCGCTAAGGATGGAAAAGGCCAACGAGCGAAGAGCAGAGCAACGACTACATTACCGCTGGGGTGTCCGGTTCGCCGGCAGCACCGGGGAAAAGCCTCTCTCAGGCCAGATGTTCGACATTTCCAGCAACGGGATGGCACTTCTTTTTCACGCCAACAAAGACTGTCCGCGTCCGGGTCAGTCGATAACGGCCAACTTCGGCGTTCCATGTTTTGACTCGCATGGTTCTTTCGAGACGGTGTTCTTCAATTGCATAGGCCGGGTCTGCCGGGTCGACCGCCTCAGCAGCAAGGTGAATCGTGTTGCCATCCAATTTACCGAACCGCTCTTTTTCAAGCCGGGCGAGCAGAACATCACTGAATCCGAAGCGCAGCGGAGACTTCGGAACAAGGCCCGGTCGGTCACCAAAGTCAAAGCGGAAGCCGAGGAAAAGCAGAAGGCTGAAATCAAAACAGAACACAGAACCGAAGCCAAAGCGACGGCAAAAGCCGAACAGAAGATAAAGGCCCACACTAAGGCGAGAGTCAAGGCCGAAGAAAAGGCCAGGGGCGAAGCTCAGGCAAGGGCCCAGGCCGAAGCGAAGGCGAAAAGCCAGGCCATGCTGAGGGCAAAGGCGGACAAAAAGGCAAAAATCGAGGCAAAAAAAAGGGCAAAAACCGAAGCAGAATCGCAAGAAAAATCCAAGTTCTATGAAGAGAAAGTAGCCAAAGTCAAAGCTGAAGCCGCCCGGGAAATAGCCAGGCTCAAAGCTGAGACTGCCGATACGCTCGCTAAGGCGGATGCGGAATTCAAGACAAAGGTCCAGTCTGAAGGCAAGGAAACCGCCAAAAGCAAGAGACAAAAGTCGCGAAAAGGCGGCCTGGTCGAGAAAGTGGACGGCTTCATTACGGACAGAAGCAAGATACACTAACAGATTGTTCTCAAGAGAGAAATGTCGGCTCAATTGCAAGAGTGGCACATACAAGTGCCGGCCGGGGAGTTGCGGCAATGAAGGCAAGCGTGGGAAATCACGTTCTGGAACTTCGTGATGGTGATATTACCGAAATGGACACCGACGCCATCGTCAATGCGGCCAATGCCCAATTGGTTCTGGGCGGTGGTGTCGCCGGGGCGATCAGAAGAAAAGGCGGGCCGACAATCCAAGCCGAATGCAACAAGATCGGGGGGGCATCTGTAGGCGGGGCGGCAATAACAACTGCCGGCAACCTGAAAGCGAAACATGTAATTCACGCCGTCGGGCCTCGCATGGGCGAAGGAAACGAAGACGAGAAACTGAAAAACGCAACGCTTAACTCGCTCAAATTGGCCGACGAGAATAACCTAAAAAGCATTTCTTTCCCGGCGATCAGCACGGGTATTTTCGGTTTTCCCATCAAGCGGTGTGCCGAGATAATGCTCAAGACGACCATCGAACATCTCAAGAGCGAAACCGGCCTGGAAAAGGTTGTCTTTTGTTTGTTCGGACACGACAGTTACGAAGTTTTTGCGGATCGGCTTGAGCGGGAAACCTCAGAATGAGGGCGATGATATTAAAAGGTCAGTCGCCGATTGAAGCAAAGCCTCTAAGACTTGCCGATCTGCCGACTCCCACGCCGGACGACAACCAGATACTCGTTAAGGTCTCGGTTTGCGGCGCCTGCCATACGGACCTCGATGAAGTCGAAGGCCGGCTGAAGCCGACAAAATCCCCAATCGTTCCCGGCCATCAGGTGGTAGGAAAGGTGATGGATAAGGGCAAAGCCGTCACTAAGTTCAATATCGGCGACCGAGTCGGAATTACCTGGCTTTTTTCCAGTTGTGGCGAATGCGAGTTTTGTCGCGCAGGAAGCGAGAACCTCTGCGGACAGGCTAAATGGACCGGCAAAGACGCCGATGGCGGCTATGCGGAATTTACCGTTATTGGTGAGGACTTCGCTTATCCGATCCCTGAGCGGTTTTCGGACTCGCAGGCCGCTCCGCTTTTGTGTGCCGGTGTTATCGGGTATCGTACACTTAGACTTGCAGATATAACGGACGGCCAAAAGATTGGCCTGTTCGGTTTTGGAGCATCGGCCCATATTGTAATTCAGATCATCAAGTATAAGTTCCCTAACAGTTCCGTCTTTGTCTTTACCAAAACAGCCCAACATGCCGAGTTAGCCAAAACGCTCGGCGCTGTCTGGGCCGGTTTCTCCGGTGACCAGCCACCGGAGAAGTTGAACAAGATTATGGATTTCACACCGGTTGGAGAGTGTATCCGGGATGCACTCGGCGTTCTCGATAGAGGTGGCCGGCTGGTGATAAACGCCATTCGCAAAGAAACACCCGTTCCACCGCTTGATTATGCCAAATATCTCTGGCTCGAAAAGGAAATCAAGTCTGTTGCCAATGTTACGCGTCAGGATGCAGAAGAATTTTTGCCTTTGGCGGCCCGGATACCCGTAATACCCACAATCGAGGAATTCCCATTAGACCAGGCTAACGAAGTACTCTATTCGATTAAGAACTCCAAACTCCGCGCGGCTGCCGTCCTGAAGGTGTAATGATAAGAAGCTGCATTTTGTGTTAATAAGATTATGTCGGAAAAAACGATTTGAGGTCATTGAATCGACAGGGCCGATGTGATATACTAAGTTATAGAAACGGTTCTGCCGTGCTTTGGCCAAGCCGCTCGTGATGTGACGTCCGGGCGACGTAGGGGCAATCCTGTGTGGTTGCCCTGGGCGGGCACGCAGGCCTGCCCCTACAGAAAAAAGGGTAATATTCTCTGGGGAAGGCTCCAGTTATGGAGACGAGATTTAACGTCTTTGAAATTCTCCAAATAGCCGAGAGAGTCGAGCATAACGGCGCCAAGTTCTACCTCAAAACGGCTGAGCTGCTCGACGACCCGGAAGTCCGTGATATATGCTACAAGCTGGCTTCCTGGAAAGCCAGGCACGAGAAGGTTCTTGCACTGAGAAGAAAGCGCTTTGCCGAACAGACCGGTGAATTCGGGACTTTCGACCCTGACAATTATGTCCTGTCAAATCCTGACGTGATGGCGGATCTTGCAGTGTTTGCTACCAAACCAGGCTCGCTTAAAGGGCCGCTTAGCCTGGAGAACAGGCAGGAAATATTCAAGGATGCCATTAGAAGGGCGAAAGAGGCAATCGTTTTCTATCAGGGGTTGAAGGATTTCGCCCGAGACCCCGCCAGCGAAGATACAATCGACACGATCATCAAGGAAGAAAAACGTCACATCCGCCTTCTCACCGAAGAGCTGGAGCAGAAGTGACGAAGCAATCAGCAACACCGAATCAACTGTTCGCTTGGCGAAAACCCGTATTTGCGCACATTTTCTAAGGAAGAATGCAGCACAGTACTCCTACACAACGCAGAAAAGGACTTTAAGGAGAGTTCGTCTCAGAAAGTTTTCAATTGAACCGCATCTTCTTCTTCCGGGACAATCACCATGGCGCCCATTTTTCGCGTGCCGTACGATTCGCGGTTGTAACCGATAATGATTGGTTTGCCGATTTTCGCCCTGATCGTATTTGACAATATCTCATCGTTTCGCTGACGCCCAAGTCGTCTGTCGAAGCGGTGCGTTTCGCCGGGAGCCTCCACGTCAACGTCAAGCTCCAACATACGATCCGACTCGATATCAAGTCTCAGATTCAGTGTCCAGGGGCCAATCGGAGCCTCGACCCCGCCTGGGACTGATAAGTTGCCGAACCAATAGCCTACCGTCCGTATGTCATCGCCCAGGAACTTTCCGATGTGTTTCTGCATCTGTTCCGGCAATTGGGTATATTGTGCGGCTGCTATATTGCTTGTGAATGTTTCATCATCATCCCATTTCAACTCCATGATATTGGATTCCGGAAACTTGTCAATCATACGCTTAAGAGATTCATTTGAGGCGGCTTTGCCCAGAATCAGGATATCGACCTGTGGCACGTCGAAGTCATTACTTTGAAGAAACTCGCTTATTTGCAGATCCTTATCTGCAGCGGCATCCAACAATTCTTGTGAAGACACGTGCGTTGATGTCCGCAAAATCATTGAAAACGACTTCATACCCTGATCCCCGGAAGGAATCTCAAACATATAGACGCGATACACGAGGTTTTGAATCTCCCGGGGCGTCGATGCTTCAGAATCGGGAACATCCATTGCTTTGATCAAACTCTCAACGCTTTCCATCTGTTCTTCCGTCGCATTAACAATGAGGCGATTCAAGCGATCGTCTATATGTACTTCTATCCTGAAGAGTCTTGATATCATATTTGACAGTCGGTCGGCTCGAGCATACTTCAGTTCAATGATTCTCACTTCCGTTGGGCTATTTGCATCAGCAGGCGTTGAGCGCACTCCGGGTGTTCGGGCCACCGGTGTAGCAGTTAGCCGCCGCGACCTTGGTGCTTGTGGCCCGCGTGCCGGTGTCGCTTGTGCTACGAATGAGGGCTCCGATTTCGGTTCCGGCGCATCCGACTCCTTAAATATCGGCTCGGCCAACCCCAGTTGCGGCGCATCCATATTCTGTGCCGGCGATACGCCTGAGACAACCAAGACTCCTAAAATGGAAATAATTAAGGTTCTGATCTTCATCGTTCAATCTCCTTTCAGCTATAGGTTCCAAACTACATAGATTTCACCATTATCCAACGTTCCGTGAAGAGTCCGTTGCGGCGGCGCGGCCTCTCCTGCTTTTTCGAGCACGATCTTCGGGTTCTCGAATTCCGAGTAAAAATCATCGATGATCTTCCCCTTATACGTCCGTGAATATCTCGTATGCTCAACTTCCAACAGCTCCTCCGCGGAAGCCGTTGTGGCAAGATCAATGGGATCGTTCATAACAATCGACATCAAAATGCATCCGATCACAATGCCGAGTGCAAATGTCAAGGCAGGCTGCCTGAAGAAATTGAGCAGTGTCAAAATCCACGGGGACTCTTGCGGCCGGCCCTGCCAGGCTTGTCTGAAGATTTCGGCTTTTTGTCCGGAAGACAACTCCGGCACGGCTGCCCGATCCAGTCGCTCGAATGTCGAGAGAAAGGAATCATATTCGCTTAGCAATTCCTCCTGCGATTCTACGCTATCGTGAAAAAACGCTTTGAATTCTTCTAATGATAAACGCCGGTTCTTCATAGTTATTGACCTCTAAACATCTATCTTTCCAGCCAGTTTGGCCCGCAACGCGAGCAATGCTCGACGAATATGCGTCCGCACGGCACCTTCGGCGCAACCGAGTGTCTGGGCGATTTCGGAGATCGGCATTTCCTCATAGTATCGAAGGACAAATGCCGTCCGCTGGTTGACGCTGATTGTTTCCAGAGCATCACGAATACGTTCTTGGATAAGTGCACTATCCAGTTGCCGATTTCCCGGGTTCTCATTCGTTGCCACCGTGCCTGGATGAATCCCACCGCCATTGATATGGTTCCTGTGCCTGACCAATTTGCGGTAGTAATCTATCGCCGTATTGGCCGTGACGGTATTCAACCAGGCGGCGAACGACTTGTCGCAACGGAACCGACCAAGCTTCCGGAACACTTTCAACCATACTTCCTGCACGCAATCCTGCACCTGCGAAGGATCCAGAACTATGCGGTAACAGATGCGATGAATCCTGTCGACATGCCGGTTATACAACCAGGCCGCGGCATTTCTGTCGCCTTTTTGAATCGCCTCAATCAAGGCTTCATCTGAAACAGGGTCTTGTCGATTCATCGTTCAGATATACATACGATTGATTGACTGAAAGTGTATACAAGAAAATGGCTTTTGGAGAATTTATTGTAGCTTCTTTGGGGAACACTATCAGCATTCCCTTGCCGGATGGCAGGGTCAAACTCCAATCACCGAGAACGAATCAACTGATCGCTGTTGTATTGGACGTGAGGGAGATTCGTTTTTATGTCCTCGATGAAACGCAATCCGTCCTTCCAGTAGCCTGCGGTGGGCCTCAAATCGGCGCCGAAGCCGGTGAAATAGCGGTTTATGTTGCCAATCAGAAGCTCCCTGAGATATTTGCTGGTCATTGACGCCAATGAGACCGGCAGGAACCGCTCGTCGGCGCCGACTACGAAATGCAGACGCATCCCTTTGCCGTCAACTGTCAATTCATAGCTGCTGGCCGCCGGACTCTCACGGAGAATTCTCAATTCCATCTCACCGAACATCCGCTGCAGGTTCTTGCGATAGTGCACACGCCCGCCCTGTCTGTCAACTACGATATGCAAATCTTCGCCTGCAAAATTGTCGTAAGCTCTCTTTATGAGACGCGAAGTGGCTGTGAAAAGCACATTGGCTTTGTTCTTCACGGCAGTCACCATTTGGTTGTAGTAGGCCACATCCAGGCAGCAGCTTTTCAATTCCAGCAATTCCATGCCGTTTGAGGCCAGGTCGTCGGCCAGCACCGCTGAGGCAATCTCCTTATCAGCGGCATCGAGCGAGAGAGGATAACCTCCGGCATCTTTGTACCAGGGATAAGCACTTAATCGGTCAAGACAGTTCGGACACAGCAGTTCCATCAGTTCAATCAGTGTGGCGGGCTCCTGGCCGAGGCATTTCAGGGCCGTCAGGACCGTCCGTTCCAGATGCTTTATTCCCAGCGATTTGCTGTAGGCCTTCTTGCTGTCGGCAATGAGCAATCTGCCTGCAAGCCGCTTTCGCCTGTTGCTCAGGCTTTTTCGCAAAATCTCCCACAGGTCGGACTTCAGGAAATGATTTGGAATCGAAAAAGCACTGGACGAAACAGTCAACGGCCCTAAGATAGGGCCAAACCCGGCTTCATCGATTCCCACTAAAACCGCCATCCTTGCGACTCCTGCCATCCATGCTAAAGACTACAGACACAACGAGGATTATAGCAACTGCCGCCACCGAATCAACTGCAATGTTGACGTTTATGCCAAATCAATGGACAGAACGTATTCTTACTGTCTGCCGGGGGTGGGGATTGCGGCGCGCCAGCTCTCAGATTCGCTCCAGGTGGCCGGATGTACGAGCGGATCGTCGATCACAAGCGAGCTGCCGCCGCCGTCGGTGGTGGGATGCCATCTGTCGCTGTACTCGAACCTCAGTACCGCCGCTTCCAGAGGCCGGGGCAGCTTTAGAACGATCTCTTCGCCGCCATTGCTCAGGTTGCCGGAATACTCGCCAGCAATATTGATACCCTTTCCGTATGCTGAGCGAAACGCAGCCAGGTTATCGACAACCACAACGTGCCGGCCGGGATCGAGTGTCATGTCGGGGAAAGTAAAGTCAATGCCTTCGCCAAGGCGGACGCCGTTAAGATCAAGTATTGTCTCGCTGATGTTGTGCAGCTCGATGTAGTCCAGGTTGCTGCCGCCGGCGGCGTGGTACATAAGCTCGGTAACGCGCAGTCCGTCCAGCAGCTCCATAGTGGCGATGAACGGGAACTGATCGCCTGCTTTCGTTACGGATGCGTCAAGCTCGACGCTGATGAGCATGTCGGAACTGGTCAGGGATGTGTTCAAGCCGTGAATAGCCAGCAGGTTGTCGCCCGGCTTCAGGTTGCCGATAAACTGGGTGATGTCGATATCCTCGAATACCACGGACGCCGAGTCCGAGTGGCTGGCGCTTGCGTTGGAATTCCACACGGGCGTGCCGGAAAAGTTGCGCTTAGCCAGCTCGGCGCCGTTGAGGTAGGCGATAAAGCCGTCGTCATACTTTACCTTCAGCGCCAGTTCCGTGAGCCTGGCCAGTTCGACGGCTTCAATGGTAAATGGGATGCGGATATAACAAGAGGTATTGCGACTGTACATCTGTGCTTCAAGATCGATGCTGATAAGAGCTTCATAGCCCGAACGGCTCTCGAAGCCCACACCGCCGGGGCTGCCCATGCCGAAAATCCAGTCTGAGTCGTTGAAACCGACATCGCTTCTCCATGTCTGGCCGAGACGCTGTGTCGGAACCATCGCGCGCTTTTCGGCGCTTTCGGGCACGAGCGTGGTCACGCTGACAGAGCCGGCTTCGATTGACGGATTAGCGACGCCGGGCGTGGGCAGCTCAAAGAACTCGAAGCTCTCTGCGCCATCGGGTGCACGACCCTGCGAGACATCCGTTGTCTGCGGTCCGTAAATGACCTTGTCGATTTCATTCAATTCGGCATCGAACAGGCCAATCATCTCGCCGTCGGCTGAAAGTCTGAAATCCGCGTGGCCGGGCTGATCCCGGCCGTCAACGCTGAAGACCGCAAAGCCCTCGCCGGCAACAAAGCTCAGCGGGCCGAGCTGATGTTTGTCGGGCTGTGTGACGGGGTTGTCGGTAAGATACAAGCTGCTCAGATCAACCGGAGAGTTGTGGGGATTGAACAGCTCGATGAAGTCATCCTCGAACAGTACCTCGCCGTTGCTGAGCCACTCGTTGATCCTGAGCGTTGTCGGGTCACCGAGCGGCCGGGCAATATTTGCCAGGCCCGGGGTCGGCACGGTCAGGCGCCATTGACCGTCATGTCCTATCCTGCCGATTGAAAGGTCGGGCAATTGCAGGCCGAATTCAACCGAATCGAGCAGCACGCCGCTGCCGTCGTAGAGGTAAAGCTCTTCACCCTCACCAGCCAGAGCAAATCCCAGGTGGATCCCTGATGCACTCGCCTCGGAGTCTGCGTAGAGCACCAGGTACTCGCCGGGCTCGATGCCGGTTCCTGCAGGAAAAACAAATTTCGTCGGGTCGTCCGGATTGTCGGTTATGCTCATTCCGGAAAGGCTCATCGCGGCAGGCCCGTCAAAGTAGAGTTCCACCAGATCGGGGAAGGTCCCTTCGTGTTTGACAGCCGAGCTGTTTCTCGCCAGCACTTCGTTGATAACCGGCCTCGAAGACGACACATCGACGGTCCAGGTTCGGGATGTGGTCGCATTGTCCTCGCTCTGCCAGAGGCCCGCCGAATTCCCGCCTATTACCTGAACGGCATAAGAGCCTCCATCGAGCAGGTTCGCCATCGTGATGGGGACATCCACGAGCAGTTCCTCACTCCAGGAATCGTCGCCGAGCCGATACTTATAATGCGTGATGCCCGGTCCGCCAACTGTCAGCGCCGCATCGGTTCGATAGGTGACCTCGGCAGGCTCGCCCCAGATTGCCGCATCGCTCGGCACGAAAGCTCCCATATCGAGGCCGCAGGGTCCTGCGCCGATGGCAGGTGAGTCGGCTTGCAGAGCAAAATCACCGTCGTCATCGACAAAAAGCGGGTCGGCATCGACATTGCCAATGCCGAGGTAGTGCCACTCGCTCGGCAGCAGGGAGTGATTGACCGTCAAGTCTGTGGAAGCGGTCAACTCGCCAAAAATCGCGTTGACGTCCCGGAAGATGTTGCCGTCCAGATAAGCGCCGTCTCCCGGTTCCACATCGTTTTCCAACGGCTCATCGAAGTTGATTCCTGCGCCGATGCAGCCGACAACGGTGTTGTTCTCGAAAGTGATCCAGGACCGGTCTTTGACCAGGACCGCGTTGTCACAGTCAATAAAAAGATTACGCACGATAACGTGATTGGAGCTGTTGTCGCCGTCGTAGCCCGTACTTATCGCGTAAGATTCTCCTTCTTCGGGGCTGAAGTTCCTGTGGAAGTTCACAAACACGTTGCCCTCGATGTAGGCGTTTGTGCCGTCGAGGTCCAGCCCATCGTCTCCACCGCCGAGAAAGACATTGTTGATAAACTGCGGGCTTGGGCTTGGCCCGCTCGTGGAGAAATCGACCACGTCCTGTTTGTCGCCGCTGCAGATGCCGAAGATATTGTTCTCGAAAATAATGTAGGGGTCGGATGAAAACGCACGATGCCCGGAGATAGTCTGCATAGTCGTCTCGGGAAAGACGCTGCCTCGCACAATCAGCGAAGAGTTGCCGATCCGGATGATCGTCCTGTCGGTCCCGGCCCAGGTCACGTTGTCGATCAGGACTCTGGAATCGTTCAGAAGAATTGATTCGCCGTCACGTGAGGAGTATTCCATGTCCAGATAGGCAAGGCGATTGTCCTCGGCGCTGTTGAAATGCAGGCCGTCCCAGGTCGATGACGAACCCGGTTGACGGGTCAATCGAATGCGTTCATACTCCGTGCCTTCCGCGACGAGCCGTCCGTTGATTGTCAGCCGGGTGTCCTCGTCGAAGAACACCGTCGTGCCGGGTCCGATCGTCAGAGTGACTCCGACAGGTACGGTCAGGTCGTTCGTCACATACCACGGGCCGGAGGCGGCGTCCAGAATCGTATCGGATGCGAGTGTGCCGGAGATTTCTGCGACGTCGCCGTCATCGTACAGGATGTCGATGTAGTCGCTCTCGAGTTTGTTGCCCACTCCACCGGGGCCGTCAAACGTCTGGACGAGAACGCGATTTATGCCCGGTCGCAGCGCTCCTGCACCAGGAGTAGGAATTATGCCGTCGAGCTGAAGGTCGAAGCTGATGTCGGCACTTGTACCGGAGAACTGGTGGAGTTCGACCGCCAGGACGTTAGTCCGGCTGGAGAGCAGACCTGCGTCCACCGCGAAGTCGTAAAAAGTTGACTCGTCCGAGCCGCTTATGTTGGTGCCGGCGCGCGTGAGGTAATCGACCGGTCCGCCGGGCATGTTGCTGCGAGCGACCTCTACTCCGTTTAGATACACTATCGCGCCGTCGTCGCGGAGCAATCGCAGATGCAGGCTGATATACTGCGACGCACGGCCCACGGAGAACGAGTGGCGGAAGTAAGTGGTGATAAAGTGATTGCCGTCGGGCCCGCTGTTGACGATGGTGGCTTCGGGCCGGCCTTGATATGCGTCTCCATAGCCCAGCTCAGCGGGTCCTTCGAGCCAAAGCGAATCATCGTAAGCGGGATGAGCAAACCAGTTCCCGCTATCGGAAGGTGCGTCCCGGCTGGAGCCGTCGTCGAGATATTTCCAGACTGCGCCGGCGCCGATGAGTGTATTGGCAACGCCCGCTGCGCCGCCAAAATCCCACGTGCCGTTTTCCTGCGACCACTCCGCCCACAGACCATTGACCTTTACGGAACGAGTTTCGACCGCGTCGGCGGTCCCGAAAAGTGAGAAGGTCTCTGAGCCGCTTTGGTAGTAATCGTCCAACTGGAGTAGATTGCCCTCAACAGTCAACTCAGAGGGGATTAACGAAAGGACGTATGAATTGCGTTGCTCGACAAAACGCTTCATCTGTTCGATAGTGCTGCCCGGCACGAAATCGCCGAGCAAATCGTCCAGGAAAGGCCCGAGTCTCTCGGCCGAAAACGTCGTTTCAATCAGATCCCTCAAATGGAAGTAATATCGGGGGAGAAACTCAGGATATCTGAGAAAACGATTCACTGCCGGCAGTGCCGCGGCGCGGAAGATGCCGGCTGTAGTGCTGCCGCTTCTGCCGAAGATAGTGTCAAGATCGTGCTGAATGAGCACAAATCGTGGGTCTTCAACACCCCGGTAGAGGTAGTAATCGTCGCCGAAACCGTTGGGTAGAGATGTTTCGCTGTTGTCCAGCAGGGCGTTGATGGCGAAGTAACGCAGCCACTGGTCCACGTCGATCACTCGATTGACCTCTCTGACATAGATGCTGTCCGGCGTGTTGTCGGAGAAGGCAAAGCAAAGGTCGATGATACCGGAGAAATCGTCTTCTGCCGTATTGGTCCTTTTGAGATAGCTGTTGCGGTAGGAATCGGGATTCTCCCCTCGATACCGCAGGTCGGCGGGGCCTAAGTCGCGCATGCACTTGTAGGCGTTGCCGGCGCCGTCATCCGGGAAATGCCTGTCTGTAAAGTCACTATCGACCACCTCGGCGTGAGCATACGAGCCGTACATCTCGCGCCCGGACTCGGCGAGGTTTTCGCCGTTTAATCTCACCTGCACGGCGGTCACGTTGGGCTGCGGCAGGCCCGACATGCGAAAGAGCGCGTTGCCGGCCAATTGGTAGTATGTGTATTTCGTGTTCAGGTTGACGGCAGTGACGCCTTTCCACGGCCGGTCATGCGGAAAATTCACTCGATAGTTGTTCGGCGGATCGTTCCGCGAGCCGTGCCCACGGTTGCGCATTCCGAGATTATGACGCACTTTCACATCGACCCCATCTACGGTGACAAACGTTGCGTTCACCTGGGCATCGCTGTTATGCTCACCGCCTTCCCGGTCGCCGATGTCGAGCAGTCTGCCCTTGTCCGCCTCGGTCATAATCAGGTAATAGACCGGCTGCCTGCCCGGCGTCCAGAAGTTGCCGGCGGCGAACGAATCGTTCACCTGGTACAAGGCATTGGTGACCTGCTCGGGCGTTCCGTCCATGATGCTCGGCGAGGGCCAGGTCCGCCGATTGGCCCCGGCATCACTTGCCTCGAGATAGAACTCGACTATGGCCCCGTCCGGTTGAGTCGGTATCCCTGCGCCGTATATCCTATCGCCTGCCTTGCCGTCACCGTGCGCGCCATCGTCGAGCATCGTAACATACTGGTAGTCGGCGGACACGTGGTAGGGATAGATGTCCTCATCCTGATACGATGAAACATCAACACGATAATGCAATGTCACAGCGATATCTGAAGTCCGCTCGTCGATGATACGAGCCGAAACTGTTACAGGCTCGTCGGCCCCGGGGATTATCGGCAGATGCGTCACATCGACAATCAGCGGCGCAATATCGTCACCGGTCGCCGAATTGATCGCACCGGGAGTACCGTCATCGAGGTTGCTTGCTGTCCAGTTCTGCCCGTACTCGTTTGGCAGCGCCGGATTAATCAGCTCCATAGACTTGCCGGCGCCATCATGCTCGGAGGCCCAGAGCCAGCCTCGATGGCCGCGGTCTCTCGGCCCCAGCTCACGCACGCCCCAATCACCCTGGTCGGCGTAGCGTAGCGAGTCGATCCTGACGTCCATGCTGTCAACAAGCTCGATCCTTTCTCCGCTGTTGCTCAATTTGCCGTCCCAGCCCCCGACAACGTTGCTGACGCCCGGGTGCGCAGCTTTGAATGTGTCCACATCCGCCGCCACGACAAGGTACCGGCCTGCCCCGAGTGTCACATCCGGAAAGACGAAATTCACTGCATTACTGAAACGCCATCCTGAGAGGTTGACCGCCGCTGTCCCTCGATTAAACAGCTCGATATATTCCTGCCGGATATTCTCGGGTACGTTTAGCGCCGAGTACGGATGGTACATAAGCTCGCTGACAACAACCTCGGAAGTACCGTCCGTGTTGGAAGCTGCCGGGGCAAGAGCCAAACCGACCGGAGACACGATCATCGCTAATGACAGAAGCGAAATCCCCGCAGATGTGGCTGTTTTGTGCCTCCATGTTTTGCCGGTGTCATAGACAGGTAACTGCAGTTTCTTGTTCATAAACCTCCAAACCTCTAAGTCGCAGTCATCGACGAGATGCATCCTCAACATTTGGCGCCAGATCTTTTACTATTTTAACAAAAATAAGGCGGTCAAGTCAATCGAAATAGCCGGGACTGAAAAACACATGGAACTTTACGGCAGATTCAGTAATATGTGGAAGTCGTGAGGCTCACTTGAGTTGCGGGTCGTTGTATATGGAATGTTTTGAGAATAGATCAAAAGGGACCGGGCATGTCAGATAAATCGACCAGACGGGATTTTTTGAGGTACGCGGCACAACTCGCCGCGGGCGCCGGTTTGTCGGTCTGTGCGCGCGGAGCGACCGAAGCATCATCTATGCGCCCCAATCTTGTCTTTATCCTCGTCGACGATCTCGGCTGGGCCGATGTCGGATGTTACGGCAGCGATTTGCACGAAACACCCAACATAGATCGACTGGCCCGGCAGGGCGTGCGGTTCACCGATGCCTATGCCGCGGCGCCGGTTTGCTCGCCGACGCGGGCGTCGATAATGACAGGCAAATACCCCGCCCGGTTGCATATAACGATCTGGTACGAAAGCTCGGCGAGTCCGCCGCAGGGCCGAAAACTTATTCCCCCGATCACACAGGGCAATATGCCCCACGAGCAAGTGACCATAGCCGAGGTATTAAAGGATGCCGGCTACTTCACGGCCCACGTGGGCAAGTGGCATCTCGGCGACGCCGCGCATTATCCCCAGACACATGGTTTCGACGTCAACATCGGCGGAACTTTCTGGGGGGCGCCGACTACGTTCTTCTATCCTTACGGCGGCCCAAGCAGGTGGGGCGGGGAGTTTCGATATGTGCCGCACCTTGAATTTGGCCACGAAGGCGAGTATCTGACCGACCGTCTGACCGACGAGGCGCTTCAGGTCATGGAAAAAGCAAAAGACAAGCCGTTCTTCCTCAATCTTTGCTACCACACCGTTCATACGCCAATCGAGGGCAAGCCTAAGCTTGTCGAGCATTACAGGAAGAAGGTCAAACCCGACATGCACCATCAGAACTACGAGTACGCTGCGATGGTCCACAGTCTCGACGAAAACGTCGGCCGAATCCTGGACAAAATCGACGAACTCGGCGTTGCCGGCCGCACGGTCGTCGTTTTCTTCTCCGACAACGGCGGTTACATCAACAAGTACGAAGGAACTGAGGTGACCGACAACTACCCGCTGCGCTCCGGAAAAGGTTCGCTGTACGAGGGCGGCACGCGCGTGCCGTTGATTGTTCGATGGCCCGGCGTGACCAGGGCCGGCGGCGTCTGCAGCCGGGCGGTCAGCTCGATTGATTTCTATCCGACCATCCTCGGCATGGCGGGGCTGGCAGGCGACTCCGAACATAACGCCAACGTGGACGGGCTCAGCCTCGTTCCTCTTTTGCGAGATCCAACTGCCGGGCTGAAACGCGATACACTTTATTGGCACTACCCTCACTATTACCCCACGACGAGTCCGGTCAGCTCGATTCGCCTGGGCCACTGGAAGCTGCTCGAATATCTTGAGGACGAGCGCGTCGAGCTGTATGATCTCAACAAGGACATCGGTGAGCAAAACAACCTCGCCAAAGCAATGCCTGAGAAGGCCGCCGAACTCCGACAGCATCTTGGCGCCTGGCGCAAAGACATGAATGCTCAGATGCCGGCGCCGAATCCAAAGCGAGGCTCCGGTGTCAGACAATAGTATAGAAAGTTACGTAACCACAATAAATGAGGAGTATCGAATGAGCGATCGCATAGTTTTTGGCGCAACAGGGCTGGAAGTCTCGCCGATATGTTTCGGCACGTGGCAGCTTAGCCCGCGTTTCTGGGGCGAACAATCCAAGGTTGACGTGTTGGCCGCCATGGGCGCGGCGTTCGACGCCGGGATAAACTTCTTCGATACCGCGGACGCCTATGGAGACGGCTACGCTGAAACGGTTCTCGGAGAGTTCCTTGCCGGCAAACCACGCGAGAATTTAGTCATCTGCACGAAAGTATTCAATCACTTCAACCCGGATGCTTCGCGCTATCCCGACCTTTCGCCGGACCATATTCGACATCGCTGCGATCTGCAACTGCAGCGTTTGGGCATCGAGACAATTGACCTGTATCTGCTCCACCTGTTCGATCCGTTAACGCCTTTGGCGGACGTGGCCGAGACTATGGATTCATTGAAGAAGCAGGGCAAGATACGCAGCTACGGAGTCAGTAATAACACGGTCGAACAGCTTCGCGCGCAGCGCTATTTCGGCGCTTACGACGCGGTTCAGCCGTGTTACAGCCTGGTCGATACGAAGATCGAGAGTGATTTGTTGCCCTATTGCCAGGCGGAAAATATCGGAGTGATGGTCTATTCGCCCATGCACAAGGGGCTGCTCACGGGCAAGTACACCGGCAGTGAGACTTTCGGCGATTTTCGCAGGCATCTGCCCGATTTTCAGGGCGAACGTTTCCAGGCAATCGCAACGGCAGTCCAAAGCCTGGCGCCGCTGGCGAAAAAGTATGACCTTTCGATTTATCAGTTAGTCCTCTCAGCCACACTGATGCATCCGGGCATTGATGTGGCGGTCGTCGGGATTAAGAACCGTGCCCAAATCGATGAGGCGGCAGGGGCGATGGGCAAGACAATTTCGCGCGAGGATTACTTCGCTGTCCGCAAGGCCCTTGCAGTGGACGGCGCCTCGAAGATACGAGATGCCGGGGGCGTGAAGAAGTAGTGACTCGATCAACAAATCAAAAATCAAAATGCAAAACGCAAAATTAAGGAAGTCGTTGCCGCAACGCGGCAACTCTCCGTAAGGAGTCCCTATGACCGCTATTTTAATATTTGATCTTTGATTTTACTCTCGATGTTGCTGTTCGGCGGCAATTATTTTTCACGGTGGCCCGATAACACACGGCGTGTGCGCCGGAGAACTCAGCAAACAAGCCTTTCACACGCATTTGGCCACTATTTGATTGATTTGAAGCTGCTTTTCTGGTACAATATTATCAACAGTCGGAAGGAGGAGGGTGCTTTCCAATCCGCCTTTCATGGTGTTTTTACAACAACGTACACAGAGGACAACAATGAGTGATTCTATCTTTGAGAAACAGCGAGGCAAAGCAGCAGACGCGGTCGATTCAACTTCACGCCGCCAGCAAAATGAACTTGCCGCGTTGGCGGAGACAATCAGGAAGAACCACAACCTACTCAAAGAAAATCTGGATCGTCTCCAGAACTCCCTGGATAATCTCAGGCTCATCGCCAAGTATAGGATATTCGACTTAGAGGCTACTCGCAGGGAGAACACCCAGTTGCGAAGACTGCTTGATGAGAGGTCCGACCAAACTCCTCCCAAAGAATAGAACTACACATATCTCAATTCTGAAACACTCGACACCGCAGGCACAATCGATGCAATGCCGAAAAATCAAAATGCAAAACTGAGCATGAGTCTATCTCGACGTGGGTCTCTCAGCGAACGTTTTCTGAAAGGGTCGAGATTCGGCGAAGCTGAAGAGCCGGCCCGTGTTCAGTTGATGCTCTCAGCATCGTTGAGGCGATGTATTCAGCTTGTCTTGGAAAAAGATAGATGAGTCAGGCTAATCCTTGAACAGAGCGTGCCAGTCCTTCCCTTGGGTAAGCCACTCCAGATTGAAACGGGCTACGGCCACGCTCTCATAAAGCTTCTTTTTGCCCCGCTCGAAAAGCAGATAAATGTTGCCGTCCCGTCCGGCGGCCAGCGATGAATAGGCACTGGGGCCTGCATATACCAGCCGCTTTACCGGCCAGGTTTGCGCGCCGTCGAAGCTCGCCCATACGGTCATCCGCACGCGCGTAGAGCCAGGGTTGTCCGGCGTGCTGAACAACAGCACGTCCTTGCCGCCGGTTGCCTCCAGGGGCATACGCACCAGCCCCGCGTTGCATCCGTAGCTGGGCTTGGTTCCGTACTTGAAGTAGAATGGCTCGCCGACTTCGCGGAGATGTTCGCAGACCTGCCAATCCGTCCATATATGCCCGCCGTCGTAGCTCCAGGCGATTCGCCTGCGATGATCTACCGCCATGTGACAGCGGGAGTTGTAGTATATGCGACCGTCGGACAGCTCGGCCAACGTACCCTCTCCTGTCCCGCTCTGGACAGGCCCGCTCGTCTGCCAGGTCCTGCCGCCATCGTCGCTGTAAATAGCCGTGTTGTGGTTGTACGGCCACCACTCCTGGTCATTATTGCCCTTTGGGGGTTGGATCCGGGCAGGCATCAGCAGCCTGCCCTTGTGCTTGCCATAACGCAGCGTGATTCCCGATTCCGAGCAGGTTGTTTGCACGCCAATCCCGTCGGGTGTGCCGTGACCGACTGCGTTGGGTTTGACGATGATCTGCTCTTTTTGCCAGGTCTTGCCTTGATCTCGGCTTCGCCAGAGGTAGCCGGCTTTGGAGTTAACCATCATCACATCGGCGCTGTTGTCGTCAACGATGGCGCTGCCCCCGGCGTCAGGGCCCACCTCCCGGACAGGCCCCCAACTCTTGCCGCGATCCTCGCTTCGACGGAGTATGCGGCCGGATTGTGCAAAGGCCAGCACCGTTCCGTCGGTTGCCACAACGATGTTGGGGATGCGCACGGACGTAAACAGGTCCTGTACTTCAAAAACGGGTGCAGCCCTGGCACGTCCTTGTTCTTTCTCCGCGAGGCTTCTATTTGTAGGCAGCAGGATTGCCGCACAACTTATCAGAAGTATTCTCTGTGGTTTGTTCCACATATATTCCTCCAGTCAGCAATGGCTCTCGTAAAGTTAGTTTTACTGTTTATCGGGTGAACCGAGTTCACTATAATATTGTTACTCTTGACCGGTTTTAGTGCAAGTGTGATTTTGCAGTTATGAAGGTTCTGGGAAAGGACATCGATGAGAGCAATCCAGATAGTGGAGCCGAGAAAAATTGCGATGCTGGACGACGCCCCGAGGCCCGAGCCGGCTGAAGGCCAGGTGCTGGTGCGGTGCAGCCACGTGGGGCTTTGCGGGAGTAACATAAGCCAGTACATAGGCGAGGGTCGCTGGGCCGATGTTGAGTTTCCCAACCCTGTGGGCTTCTCCGGGCACGAAAACATCGGCACGATAGTCAAATCCCACTGCGATGATTGGCAGGAAGGTGAGCTGGTGCTGGCCAATCCCGAAGGCCCGTACGGGTTCGCCGAGTACCTGGTCTGTCAACCTCCGGGCATCGCGCGTCTGCCCCAGGATGCGCCGGACCCGGCGGCTCTGGTTATTGCCCAGCCGCTGGCTACGGTGCTTCGGGCGCTTGAGCGAACGGGTGGTGTGATTAACCAATCCTGTGCCGTGATCGGCCAAGGTCCGATGGGCTTGATATTCACATATATATTGCGACTGATGGGAGCGAGCGTGGTCATCGCGACCGATCTGCTCGACTGGCGCCTGGAATGGTCCAAACGCTATGGAGCCGACCACATCATCGACGCTTCGCAGGAAGACGTCGTCAAAGTCGTCGAGGAGCTGACCGACGGCCAAATGGTTGATTTCGCTGTCGAGGCGGTCGGCTACGTAGATACGCTTGAAACCGCCGCGCATCTGCCAAGACACGGCGGCAGACTCCTTGTCTTCGGCGTGCCGCACTATGAATTGCAGCAATTCCCCTGGTATCACGTTTTTCGCGAAGAGATTCAGATCAACACCTGCGTCGGCCGCGAGTGCGGCGAGTTTTTCCAGACGGCGGCGGACATGGTTCTCGACGATCGGGCGTCGATCCTGGCCGAGATGGTCATGCCGAGAATGCCCTGGGACAGGGCCCCGGAGGCCTTCGAGATGTACGCCGCACGGGCTAAAGGCTCTCTGAAGCTAACTCTTGAACTCTAACCGACAAAGAAAATATCAAAGTGCAAAATGCAAAATTAATCTTTGATCTTTGCGTTTTTCTTTTCCTGTTTGGCGATTAGATGTGCGCCTACCGCCGCCAGGGCAAACATTGCGCATAGGCTGCAGATCGCATACCAGCGGCTCTTGTGGTCCCAGTAACCCTTGATCCCCAGGCCGAGAAAAACAAAGCCGGCGACCAGATTCAACAACCATAGCCACACCGGCAGTCGCAATGCTTTGGGCAGAAATCTCCGGTCCATCCACAGATTCATCAAACAAAACAATCCACAACCCAGTACACCGGTAAACAGGTTGGCGGGAGTCAGGATCGCCAGCAGTAGGCGCGGCTTGCCCGCAGCGCCTCTGGATTGATAGGCGAACAGCCACAACAGAATTGCGCAGGCGCCGGCGGCGCACCACATCACCGTTATGCGCCTGATGCGGCGGGCGTGTCGGACGGCAAACTCGCGACTGACGGCGTGCGTCATTTCGCTGACAATGCTGCACGCGACTTCCATTGTGCCGTAGAGCGTTCCGAACATGGTCAGGAAAGCTCCCGCTACATACAACGGCAGCAACCAGGGATGTATGCCCGTCACGAACGCCGACTGCAGGTTGAGCAGGTTGTTTTCGTCGGGGATTTTGTGATTCGGCCCGAGGATCAACGTTCCGGAAGCTACGAAAACCGCGCTGAAGGCGACAATCACGAGGAAGCTGATCGAGCAATCTATCAACGGGGCTCGGACCCATCGGCGAACCGGATGTGCCGGATCGGCGGCGATCTTGGCGAGCTGCTCGGCAGAGGCCGGGCCGGCGCCGGCTTGTCCCCACGCCTTGTCGCGCATGAAGGATGTGTATGCCAGATAATCGAAGCCTGAGCCCCCGATAACGCCGACGTAACGCGTCGTCTCAATCCAGACCGGATCGGCGGCGATGTCCGGATACTCGGCGCTGAGCCATTGAGGGTACACATAGGGTTGTGGAATGACAGCACCTTTCAAGAGAGCCAGCCAGTCCGGATTGTAGAGGATCAGCGTCACGCCTGCGCTGAAGACCATCGCGGCCACAATAATAAGTTGAATGCGCTCCAGCGTCGAGTAACCGCGCACGGCGGTTATCGCCACCACGACAGCTAATATGACTGCGCCCCAGAGGTAATCGGTGCCGCCTCCCAACATTTTGCTCGTTCCGGTCATCCAGGCCGTCAGGTTGCCCAGCACGCCGCTGTGGAAACTGATCCAGATAGGCAGGCAAACGGCTGCGATAAGAAACAGCGCCAGCGTCAGCCAGCCGCGAGGCCCGGGCAGATCGAGCATCCGCCGGTAGGGATGAACACCCGTCAGCACTATATGACGCGACGACGCCACGACCAGGCCCCACTTGAGCAGCGATATGACGATGAATAGAAACAGGATGCGATATCCGAAGATGGCGCCGCCCCGGCTCGAAAAAATCAGCTCGCCGGTCCCTATCGTTAGCGATGCGATAATTGCTCCGGGGCCGAAGACCTTCAGCCAGTCCAAAGGACGGCGAGGCAGTGCGACGTAGCAATCCTTGCCGGTGACAGCCGTAGATGATGTATCGTCCATAGTCGGGGCCCGTTTGTGCCATTCCCAAGACAAGTGAGTAGAAAGATACTGCGACACCGGGGGCGACACAAGGAAAAAGTCTATGAAAAGGCACAGCCGCATCCGACGCGAATTCGCCCCTGGCTCTTGTAGCGGACGGGCTTCGCCTGAAGCAGAGAGGCGATATGTCGCCTCACCTGTGCCGATTCCATGCCAGCGCCAATGGAGCGGTAGCCAGAGGCGCCACCGGCAGCGCGAGCAGTCCCATCGCCAGTACAATGGAGGATACTTCGGGCTTCGTTCTTGAAAGCCACACGAATCCAACCAAAATGCAGAGTATGAGCCAGAGCCCCAAGCCGAGGCAGAGAGTTCTCGAAGCGATGAGATATCGGCGGCGGGCCGCGAAGAATGCCAATGCCGTCCCGAGCAAGGAGCCAATCCCAATGGCCCATGGAGCACTGCTCCACAAGGCGAAAACGATGCCAGATGGAATAAGATTGTACGCGTCAAGTATGCCAAGCACCATAAAGATTGGGCCGACAGAACAGACAACGAACCACATTCCCCATAGCAACCATGGTCGTCCCATAAACGTCATTGAGGCGCCCAGGCCGACCAGGCCCTAGGCAATGATGATTCCCACGGTAGCGAGTAGAAGGGTGCCCCCGTAGCCGAATTCGCCAGCCGCATTCATGACGCCATGCCACCCCTGTATCACCGTTTTGCCTTCACCGATCACAAAGAACCACCCGATCATTAAGAACAGCCCTGCGATGTATATCGCCAATGCAGACAGAAGGCTTACCGCTCCCGGCCTGAGAATCATTGCTGACAGTCTCGAATTGCTCACCGGGAGTGTCGCCTTGAAATCGTCGATCTTACACTTTCGACCACACTGGCCAAAAATGAGTCCGGCAAAAAAAGGAACACCCAGGCCGATCACAAGTAAGCAGACGAAGCCCTTGATAGTATTCTTGGTGTCACTGACGCCTAGAGCGTCCAGCAGGATGATACCCGCCACAAGGATTCCACTGCCGGCCGGCATAATCCAGTCAACCTCGTTCCATTCGCGCCAAAACTGCGCAGCCGCGGGAGAGTTGAATGGTTTTTGTCTTCCCGGCAGCAGGTCCCTCACGCGAAAAAGGGGGGCCCAGAATTCCGGCCAGCCCACGCAATCGCCCCGTCTATCACGTGATACGCCAATAACGGCAACGATATACGCGGCGGCCAGGCATGAAACCATTGTCAGCAATTCACCGGGTGTAAGTCCAGTCCACATTCCGTTTAGGCTGCTGGTGTTGGGATATCCCTGTACTGGCCCGTATAGTGAAAACTGCCAAACATGAAGTGCTTGAAGAACCAGTAAACATATTCCAAATCGCAAGACCTGGAAACCAACCATTGACCAGATGATAGCTTGAGTGCAGGCCACAGCGGTAGCCAATAGCAACATGGGGCCAAGCAATGGCCAGACAATGCCCAACAATATACGGGCGCACCCAACTGAAACCAGGTACAATACCACGATGGTCACGGCGGGCAAAAGCATCTGCCATCCCACCAGCACCCAGGTCCGGGTGGGTTTGACGTACAAGTGAGAAGGAAAACCCAAGCGCGTGCTTTTTCTATGAAACTGGGTAGAGAGTATGAAATAAGCGAAGCAAATGAATTCATAAAAGAGAGTCGTATAATGAATCTTCGCGTGAGTCTTAGCATCAAGCGACGGTATTCTCCCATACAGTACCGCAGTAATGCAGACCATCACTATTATCTCGGAGAGAATCCACCACCGACTCCGACGCCAGAATTCCCACGTAAAAGCAACTGCAATCGAACGCATCTTTAAGTTCTCCTTAGAAAGCCTTGTTCTTGACCTGTGCGATGAAGATATCTTCCAGCGTTGGCGTGCTCTGTTCAACAATGTGAGCATCAAGCGTTCTTGCCGCGTCTTTCAACTGATCGATTTGTCCGTTGCAGAGTAGAGTCCATTCCAGCGGCCCACCGACACACGACAGAGCACCCGGTAGTTGCGGGGTGCCCGCCTGGGGCTCGTCAAAGCGGAGGGTCAGACGATGATGGGTTTCTTTAATCTTGTTCACCGAGTCAGTCAAAACCATTTGTCCGTGATGGATTATCGCCACGCTGTCGGCAACGCGCTCGACCTCATCCACCAGGTGAGATGACAGCAGCACGGTGCGGCCTTCATCGGCTACCGTGCGGATGATCGCACTGAGGATGTCACGACGTACGATAGGATCGAGGCTGGTGGATGGCTCGTCGAGCAGCAGCAGGTCGGGACGGTGCGCGAGGGCCATCAACAGAGCGGTGCGGGCGCGCTGGCCCTTGGAGAGAGTCTTGATCTTCTGAAGCGAATCAAGCTCGAATGTTTCGCGCAACTCCTCGGCATACGCCTGATCCCAGCTTGGGAAAAAGGGCCGGCTGTATCGCATCAATTCGCCGATGCGCATCCATTCCGGCAGATCGCGCATTTCTGACAGATATCCAATGCGACCAAGCACTCCCACCGGATCACGAACAGGGTCGAGGCCGAAGACTCGAACGCCGCCTGTTTTGGCTCTCAACAGGCCAAGCACGTGCTTTATCAATGTAGTCTTGCCCGCACCGTTTTCTCCTATCAGTCCCATGACAATTCCCTGCGGCACGTTCAAGCTAACATCATCCAAAGCCACAGTCTTTCCGAACCGGCGACTCACTTGACTGATTTCAATTGTGTTATCGTTCATAGTAACGATTCTCCTTCCGTTCATTTGATGAAACGGCTCCTCTGACGCAAAAGTTTGATAACATCCTCTGTATCGATGTTCATCTGTCTCGATTCGGCCAAAAGGATGTCGATTCGCTCGTTGAGGATTTTGTTCCTCTCCCGGCGATTGAGCGGCGATCCGGCATCGCAGACATAAACACCTGCTCCTCGCCGGGTACTTAGAACTCTGGCCGATTCGAGTTCGCGGTACGCGCGGGCTACTGTGTTGGGATTCACAAGTAACTGCTCGGCCAGCTTGCGAACAGGCGGTAATTGTTCGCCGGATACCAGGCGACCCGACGCGACCAGATACTTGATCTGGTTGACGATCTGTAAATAGATGGGCACGCCGTC
>NJBM01000047.1 GCA_005223045.1 Planctomycetes bacterium B3_Pla
ACCTGCGCAGCACCCAGGATCACTACCAGGATAAGCCGGTGGCCAATCCCTTCGCCCGGATGAACCTGGAGTTCTTCCTGCCCATGGATATCCGCCTCGACCTGCTGGGCCAGTGGCGTGCCGGTCAGACCCTGACCTGGACCGGTCCCGGTGCCACCATTTCCGGTTTGGACAACAATCTCCGGCGGAAAAACTTCACCATGCTGGACATCCGGCTGAGCAAGAACTTCGACACCGGCCTGGGCCGGGCGCAGGTCTTTGCCGATATCGACAACGTGCTCAACCTCAAGTACCTCTTCAACAACGGTCCCTTTGAGAGTCCAACTGAAGATGACTACAACCAGTACATGACCTCCCTGCATCTGCCGTCAGAGACCTTCGAGGCATATAAGGCTTCCTACATCAACATGCCCGGCACCGACCTGCCCGGCGACTACCGCAAGGAAGAGGTGGCTTTCGTCCCCATCGAGACGGTGGCTGAGGTTACTGATGATAAGCCCCTGCCCACCAAGGATGATTTGGGCTATCTGGAAGCCGACCGCCGGTTGCTCTACTATGTGGAGAAAACCGAAAAGTACTTCGAGATGAATGACAGCGGCGTGTGGGAAGAGGCCGGTAGCGCCTTCGTCGACCAGGTGCTGGAAGACAAGGCCTACATCGACATGCCCAACGAGACCTACCGCACCTTCCTGAATCCCCGGAGCATCAACTTCGGTGTGCGGGTCTGGTTCTAAACAATGAGGTATTCAATTAACATGTATAGCCGAAGTTTTTCTAAATATCAACTGAGCGGAGAAAACCTATGAAAGCAGAACGAGGCAATCATTTCAAGATGAAAGGCATCCTCGCTTTTCTCCTCACCTTGGTCGTACTGGGCAGTTTCAGCGAACTGCAAGCCCAGTTCGTCTTCAAGTGGATGAATATCGGCCGGCTGGCCCATGCCTATTCCCAGGGAGGAATTACCAGGGAGGAAGAGCCCCAAGGCTATGGAGACCAGGCATATTCGTTCCCATCGATCGAGCATAACTCCGGCAACCAGCGCGCGGCTTCCCTCTGGATCGCCGCCACCGACTTCACCGATGAAAACGGCGACCTTTTCCCGGTGAAGATCGCCCACCACGGTCCCCGTACCATAGGGGCACTCCAGTTTTTTGACCAGGAGCTGATACAGGTGGCCCGCTTTCCGCAACCGGAGGTCTATGTGAACGGCGCCCGTTCCTTCCGCCGCTGGTCGATTGTGGACGAGGTTGACGAGACCATCAAGGCCGACCGGATGCTCTACCTGAAGAACAACAACCGGGTGGGTATCGATATGGAGGTGAACGTACACGCCTTTGCCAACGAGTACCACGACAACTACCATATCATCGAATACACCTTCACCAACAGCGGGAATGTGGATGGTGACCCTGAGATCGAGCTGGATGCCACGCTGGAAGGGGTTTACTTCTTCTTCATCAAGCGTTACGGTTTTCACTCCGGTTCGGCCTGGATCACCGGCAACGGCGCTCCCTGGGGCAAGTTCTGCATGAACGACGCCGTGGGTGACGGTAATGATGCATATCCCCTTGACTTCCGCTCCCAGTATGCCTGGGCCGGGTACTATCCCGACCAGACTAAATTCAACACTCTGGGCCAGTCCATGTGGGAAGAGCTCACCGGTTGGCTGGCCGGCTTGGCTACCCAGGGCGACACCCTGGGCCGTCTGGCGGTTGGCCACATGATGGGCCGGACCTATATCCACGCCGATAAATCGACCACCGACTCCGCCGATGACGTGGGGCAGCCTTACACCATGGGTTACATGAACAGCGACCACAAGGACTTGGCGGATGACGAGTACAACCATGACCTCATGGGCCGCCAGTACAACGACTGGATCACGGCGGGGCGGATGTACCCCCACCACGCCGACCTGGTGGAGCCCGAAGGCAAGTTCGATTTCCCCACCAACGACCCCTCCACTGTGCTAGGTGTCTCTGACGAAGGGGGCTGGGCGTTTATCGAGGGCTATGGTCCCTATACCATGGCCATTGGTGCGAGCGTCAATCTGGTAGTGGCCGAAGGGGCCGCCGGCCTGAGCGATACGGCCAAGGTGGTAATCGGTAGGGCTTATAAGAAGTCCGGCGCCGATGACGATCTGCTGATTGACTGGCCCGCGGACAACCCCAAGGCCAGCCTGACCAAGAACCAGTGGGTGCTCTCATCCAAGGACTCCCTGTTCCAGATGTTCGAGCGGGCCCGGGCCAACTATGCCTCCGGCATGGACATCCCGCAGCCGCCCAAGCCGCCGCAGATATTCAACGTCACTTCCAGCGGCGAGAAGGTGGCCCTGACCTGGGAAACCTACGCCGGTGAGCCGGACCCGGTGGCGTGGGAAGTCTGGCGCGCCGACCCGCTGTTCGAATTCGCAACCAAATACGAACTCGTCAAAACCCTGCCCGGCACGGCCCGGAGCTACGACGATAAAGTGGACGATCCCAACCCGCCGATCTCGGGTATCGAGCACTTCTATTACCTCCAGGCGGTGGGTCCGGTGAATACGGATGCCACGGGCCTTACGCCCACAGACGTGCCGCTGAAGAGCGGCCGGTATTACACCCAGACCTACTTCCCGGTATCGCCCGGTCGGTTGGCCGGGTCGACTCTGGCCGATATTCGCATTGTGCCGAACCCGTTCCACTTGGGGGCCGACCAGGATATCCGCTGGCCGGACCGGCAGGATAAACTCGGCTTCGTCGATATACCGGGTAAATGCACCATCAGAATCTACACCCAGCTCGGTGAGCTCGTAAACGTGATCGAGCATACCGACGGTACCGGTGATGAGTATTGGGATCATACCACCTCATCCCGGCAGTTGGTTGTCAGCGGCCTGTATATCGCGGTGATCCAAGACAACGTTACTAACGAAAAAGCTATTAGGAAATTCGTCATTATCCGGTAACCCGGCTAAAGGATGTATGATATGCAGCATTCCTCCAATATTGACCTCTTCCGTCTTACGGGGGGAATGCTGCCATCGTCCAGCAGTCGCAGTTTACCGAGTAATGAATTAACCAAAAGGTGATCTTATGAAGAAATTCAGCACCACATTGATGTTGCTCTTTCTCGTCGTTGGGCTTGCGGCCTCCCAGGTCTTTGGCCAAGACGCCGAGGAAGAGACGGATGTGTTTAGCGGGGTTAAAATCGCTCAGACCGGTATGAAATTCCTGAGCTTTTCGGTTGACGCCCGTTCTGCCGCCATGTCTGATGCTATCACTGGCGAAGATAACGGTTCTGCGGTCTCAATGTTTTATAACCCCTCCAGTATGGCACGGTTGGACAAGAACCTGAGCATGGACCTGGGGCAAACTAAGTGGATTGCGGATATTAATTACAATATGGGCAGCGTTGCCTTCCGGCCGGCCGGTGGAGCGCTCGGGGTTTTCGGTTTGACCTTCATGTCGGTTGACTATGGTGAACTGCAAGGCACTATCCGGGCCGACACTAAGTTAGGTTACGAGGACACCGAGATGTTCAATCCCACCGCTATGGTGGCCGGCATCGGCTATGCCAAGGCGCTTTCCGACCGTTTCGCTATTGGCGTCGGCGCCAAGTTCGTGAAGGAAGACTTGGGCCGTGCCATCGTCGATTACGATACCACCGGCGCGGAAGTCTATGATGCGACGGTTGGCAGCACCATTGCCTATGACTTCGGGCTGATCTATCGCACCGGATTCAAAAGCCTCACCTTCGCCATGACCGCCCGGAACTTCTCCAAGGACAACCGCTGCACACGCATCTAAATTAATAGCATGTCGAAAAAACAACTTCTTCTTAAGGGTACATACAAGCAGACGTGCCTAGCGCCTATGTGTATGTAATAGCGGTGTTGAAAGTCCCAAAACGTCGTTCTTGAGTTCGCGCTTAAGAATGTAAGCAGGGGAACCATTTTGACACAAAGCAAGCGTTAATTTGCTGTCGCCAGTGTATACCAATAGGGATTTTTCGAAAATTTTGCAGCCCTCCCCTCGGGGAGAGCCATTTGATTCAAATTGGACAGGTGATTCAAATTGTAAATGCTGGGACAGTTGCGCATGCGCAGAGGTATTTCAAAGGTATAGGTCATTTTCAAGTCACTTTCACAGCGAAATTCGAACGTTCTGGAAAGTTCCAGAACCCTGGGAACGTGTAGCCGTTCTATATGTGTAGATATTAATTTCTCGCGATGTACTCAGTGCGTTCAGGTCGAAATTAACAAGAATTTCGATTATCTTCAACTTATAGGTCACGTTGAACTATAATTAAGGTAGAATTATAAATGGTGTGCCACAATATTAGAGTATAGAGAGTTGATTATTAAGTATTGCTGCTTTAGAATTACCAGACTATACTGTGTATAGTCTGTATGTACATTAAGACTACATTTAAGGCTGTATATAACATGTACATTAAAGGGGAGCCTTGCAGAAATAAAAAGCAAGGTCTCCTCATGATCGCACTGAAAGTAATAGATGTTTCGATACTACTGAGACATCGAAGTTTTCATCATTTTCATGTATATTTTATTATATGGCTCGTCATTCCAAATTCTAAGACAAATTCTAAGTGAGAGCACTTCATCCTAGGTTATCTCTTTTTCAAAACTTAATATCTTTGAACAGTGGAAGTTCAAATTCTTTAGAGAGGAGGTGTATGTTAGGTTAATAGGGGCCAAAAATTACAAATTACAGAGTAATTTACGCATATACCTTCATAGCTATTTCTTTTCACTTTTAGCATACATTTCCACCATTATGGTGTCAAGGCCACACCTAGGACAGTGCTCAAGCTAATTAGTATTTAAATTTAATCAGTATAATTAAAGCCCAAGCTGGGAAGCAGCCTGGCCTGAGGGCTAGCCAGCCCTCTATCAATGAGGGCTGGACACCCCTCACACCCACGCACATTCCCAGCCGGCTAATCAGGGCTGGGCATTTCTAACGCCCACACACTTAATTGAAATCAAGGCTGGGGTGTGCCTGAGCTGGGGCTGACCAGCCCTCCACGAATGAGAACTGGTCACCCTCACACCCACGCACATTTCCAGCCAGCCAATCAGAGCTCATCTAAATTAGTTTACCTGAGATCTCAGGAACAGAGCTCTGGAGGCAG
>NJBM01000009.1 GCA_005223045.1 Planctomycetes bacterium B3_Pla
CACCGGAAGAGAATTGGCTCACGAAGGCCGGCGCCAGCAGTCGCAAATCTATGTGTCGGGGTCAGTGCGACCGACAAGCTCTAAGTCTTTTCTGTATAAAGAGTTATGGAAATATGACCCTCTTGTCAACCGACAACTCCGACATTCACTAAGACCATTTCTACAGGTATTGAGCAATGTCTCAAGGTCTTGATATGATGCCCCCGCTATTTCGTTAAATCCAGCAAAGCCAGTCACTTACGACTGGCTTTTCTGCTGTGCAGACCTCTCGATTTTCGGTTTAGGCTTGCCTGGGTGTGCCGGTTGTGTCGAGAAAAATCGGTATGGCTGGACGTGAGAAGGGATTTTAGCCCCTGATCGTGTTTTGCTGAACTTGGCCTGGAGGACCGCTCCATATTTGTAGTTACCCACAGGCCGAATGATTGAGCTTAGACACCTGCTTGATGACACGGCTGAGATTGTCTGCATCGAACGCCTGGTCGGATTGTTGAAGTCGTATCATAGATTGGCTGTTTGAGCAGGTGGGCTGCGACTCCGGCAATTGAACTCGTAGCGGAAGGTGCACACATTTTATGCAAGGAAGAGTCTCTTTTTAGTGTCACTGCATCTGCGAGCGGGCTCAAATGCAGCGAAACGTCCATGATGAAACGAAATACATCCCTCTTTGGCTCAAGAGTTTATGCAGGGATGAATATTTACACCCCACGCGCTTGACAAGTACAACGAATACCTGACGGTAATAGATTCTCTCACTGTCTCTTCGCACTCGACTTGCCCTTCGCATCAGGGTGGCCTGCCAGTTTGCGATGCCACCAGGTTGCCATGACCGATCCGGAAACATTCATCCAGGGACCGAAGATGGCGGGCGCCAAGGCTGCCGGTGCGCTTTTGAGCACATTCATGGCAAGGCCTGAGGCCATTCCACCGTTCTGCATACCGACCTCAAATGCCACGGTTCGGCATGAGCTTTCATCCAAACGTGCGGCCCGGGCAAACCAGTAGCCTAATATATAGCCCACGAAGTTGTGTATAATCGCCGCGGCGATCAGATAGACCCCGACCGTCATCAGATCGTCTCTGGAACGGGCCGTGATGATGGCAATGATGTAGCAGATCCCCGTCATCGATACAATCGGCAGAGCCTTGTCCATCCAGTGCTCAGGTCCCTTCAGCCACACGCCGATCACAAGCTTGGCCAGGGCAACCACGCCGATCAGCGACAACCCAACAACAAAACCGTCTTTCTGCAAGGATGCATCGCCATAGGTGAAAACAGCCGCGGGCGCGAATAGACCTACGCCTGCGGCAAGCAGAATGCTGGCCACTCCGATGAGGGCCAATACCCGGCCCTGACTGAAGGCCTTGTGCCGGCTGTAAAGGATGCGATTGGCGATCAAGCCTGCGACTATCGGGACGATGATCATGTTGATGATGCCGAACATCATCTTCAGGAATTCAATCTCGATGAACTGACCGGCCAGCTTGTCCATCAAAAAAGGGGTCATCAGCGGTGAGACCAACGTGGAACAGGAAGTCATTGTCACAGACAAGGCCACATTCCCCCCGGCCAGATACGTCATCAAGTTGGATGCCACACCGCCGGGACAGGAACCTATCAGGACAACGCCGGCGGCGATTTCCGCTTCAAAGCCGAACGCTCTGGCCAAAACAAGGCCGGTCAGAGGCATCACTGAAAACTGCAGAACAAATCCAACGAGGACCGGCCAGGGCATCTTGAAGACCCGGCCGAAGTCGGCTACGCTCAAGGTCGTCCCCATGCCGAACATGATAATCTGGATCAGAGGGACAATGAGAATCTTCAAATCGACTCCGAGCCATGTCATGAAGGCCCCGGGATAGACCATCGAGGCGCTCACAAAAGCAAAGACCCAGACCGTGAAGGCGAAGCTTTTCAGGAATGAATGACTCATGAAATACAGAGCCAATGAGCCGAACATGACGATGAGCATTGGACCCGCCCAGGTCCTACGGCCGATGGCGAGCATGACGATCAATGTCGCCAGGCACATAACGAATACGAACTTGAAGTGTTCCAGAAAAGAGCGTTTAGCTTTCATAGCTTTCCCATACAAAAGTCCTCATAAGACAATGCCTCAACTCCACAGCCGGTCATTCGAGCGATCCCTGTTCCATTCTTCGGTCGGGGCGAAGAGTTCCTGACCGCGCGAGAGGTGCTCTTTGACAACGTCGAGATTCAGGTCGATTCCAAGGCCGGGCCCTTCCGGCACGCGAGCGAAGCCATCCACGTGGAGCGGCTTGTCAATGCCGGTCACGAGGTCCTCCCACCAGTCGATGTCAACCGAGTGGTGTTCCAGTGCCATTACATTCTCCGTGGCTGCGGCGCAGTGTATGTTTGCCATAAAGGATACGGGGGTCCCGGCAAAGTGCATGGCCATTGCGATTCCCGCCTGCTCGGCATAATCGCCGATCTTCTTGGTCTCCAAGATGCCGCCGGCCGTGGCCAGATCGGGATGAACCATATCCACGGCATGCTGATCGATCAGCGGCTTGAAACCGTCGAGCAGGTAGATGTCCTCGCCCGTCAGCAGCGGTACATCAACGGCGTTCTTGATCTCTTTGAGCATGTCGGTGTATTCCCACGGAACCATGTCTTCCAACCATGCGAGCTGGTAGGGCTGGAGGGCTTTTCCCAATTTGATGCAGCTATTGACGCTGATATGGCCAAAATGATCTGAGGCAATAGGGATCTCCCAGCCTACTACCTCGCGAACTTCGGCGAAACGCTCGGCCAGCAGGGCCGCGCCTTTGTCAGATAGTTGAATACCCGTAAACGGGTGCTTGCCGTTCCAATCGGTGTCCTTCGTCGGATAGCTCAGCGCCCCGGGAACGTCTCGGATATTCCGGATGCCGCAATCGTATTTTAAGAACGTGAATCCCTGGTCGATTCTCTTCTTCAAGCCGATCGTTTCACCGTCGGGTGTGTCGGCATACAATCGGATGCGGTCGCGGTATCGGCCGCCCAACATCTGATAGACCGGAACCCCGTACGCTTTGCCGGCCAGGTCCCACAGGGCCATCTCCACGCCAGATACGCCGCCTCCTTGCCGGCCGTGATGACCGAACTGCTTGATCCGTTTGAATATTCGTTCCACGTTGCACGGATTATGGCCGAGCAACCGGCTCTTGAGCATTAGGGCGTAGCGCTCGCTGGCACCGTCGCGGACCTCGCCGTAGCCGCAGATGTCCTGGTTCGTGTCAATCCGAATCAACGGGCAGCGCATCGGCGCTCTCGATACGACCGCAACGCGCAGATCGGTGATTCTCAGTTGTGACGGGCTGGAACTGCGTCTGACGTTCTGCGTGGCGAAGGCGACCTGTTCTTCAATGGGGCCCCCGATCATGTTCGCCAGGCTCAGGCCCGCTACGCTTGCACCGAAGCCTTTGAGTATGGAACGTCTGGAACGCGCAGGTCTTTGCCGCAGGTCCTTGTGTTCGTTCTGCATAGTCTCTCTCCGTATCTGAAATACGCTTCAGTCCTGACAGACGCTCATCGACAAGGAGTCTCATGCTCACCAGTTTCGCGTCTTGGGATTCAGGATGCCTTCGATCACGTCCCGCGGCACGGGCAGTTTATCCATGTTCTTTTTCAACCAGCCTCGAAAATCGTTTTGAATCTCCGGCGACCACCGGCCGTCGATCTGTCCCGGCGTGTATTTGCCTTCCCGCAGGCGCTGGTGTCCGAACATGTCCCGCAGCATGATCGCCTCGGATTTGACGACGACTTGCTCGGCCAGATGGGCGGGGATGAAAACGATGCCCTCGCGTTTGGCCAGCACGACATCGCCGGGACAGGCCAGAGTTTTGCCGACGCGGATCGGAACGTTGATCGCGGTCAGCATGACCTCGCGAAGAAAGCTCGGATCGGCGCCTCTGTACCAGGCGTTGAATCCTTTGATTCCCTCGAGGCCTTCGAGGTCGCGAACGCCTGCATCGAAGATCACGCCATTGCCGGAGTTGGCGTAGATGGCGTTTCCGAGATTGTCGCCGATGAGAGTTCCGTCGGGGACCTTGCCAAAGCAGTCTGCGACGTACACATCACCCTTCTTCAGCATGTCAATCGGCCACGAATTCGAACTGCCGATCCGACCTTCGTTGTGCCCTTGGCGCATGATCAAACGGTTATAGTCGGGGTGTGACGGCATGTACTGAGCAGTCAGCACCCGGCCGACAATCGCCTCTTCCGGATACATCGTGATCCAACCGGCGGCGTTTTCGTAGCAATTGGGATAGCCGGCTCCCTTGACGATACTCCAAGCCTGCGTGACCGATACTTTCTTCATCCTCTGTAGAATATCGTCGGGGACATAAGGCCGACCATCCTCCATTCGCGGGCCGGTCCAGCCCGAGGTGCATTGCAGCGTGCGAGTCCGGCAGGAAATCACAGGCGGTTCAACGCCTTCATCATCTGCCTGGATGCGTATATTGCGCCAACGCACTTGATACGGCCCGGCATCCCGTCCTATGCCGTGGACCTGCAGGCCGATGACACCGCGACTGGTCATCCCGTCCCTCAAATCGACGCAGGGGACATCGTTGATCCATGTTCTGATCCTGTCGCCTTTGCACTCTATACGAAACTTGTTCCATTGACCGTCCTTGAACGCCTTGCCGGCTTCCGGATCGGACTTCGTGCTTGCGAGCATAAAAGCCCGGCGAGCCTCGTCGTAAATGCTGCCGGACGAGCCTGACTTCTCGGTCGCTATCTCGACCTGATAACCATAGACTCGGTCCGGTGGTATCTTCCGTTGCCGAGGTGCGCCGTCACGCCCGGTAAAGACGAATATCTTCTCGGCCTCGGCGATTGTACTTCGTATTTGCACGCCCGAATTCAGTTTTGGGTCCAAACTAACCTCAAATTCCAGCACAAAATCGCCGTACTGGCGGTCGGTACAGAGGAAGCTGTTGGGACTGCCTTTGACCGTCGTGCCGACAATGGCGCCGTCCTCCACGCGGTACTTTGCAGAACCGCTATGGACGGACCAGCCATTCAGGGTCTTGCCATCGAATAGAGACACCCACTCGTCCTTCTGCCGCTCTCCGGCGAAGCTGAAGCTCGCCAGGATAAACGACAAAGTAATTAACCAGCGAATCCTTGTGTGGTTCATAGGATACTCCTTTCGTCAATCAACATGTCACGCAACTGCATCGCACGCGGCTCTTGTGTTGAACCGTTCAAGTCGCCCACAGAAACCGGATCGTATCGCACGTTTGCGGCTTGTGCAACTGGTTTCTTGCGCGACACCCAAATTTCGAGCCAATTTTACCTACTACACGTCAGGGATACGACTGAAGATGTCTGCTAACAGTCCTTGAACATAAGAGGCTCAGAAGATAGGATAGGATGGATTTAGTAAACCGGGTTCAACCCGGGTATGCCCACATGGGTAAATGGACCCCATGATGCGTCGGGAACAACTGAATTGCCAGCTCTGAATCTGGCTGTAGATTCCGGCTGATTTGAAATCTTCAGAGCGTTGGAAATGGTAACAAAACTGAAGGAGGTACATCGCATGACCGTGAAATTGTCCAGAAGAAAAATGATGCAGGCAGCGGGGGCAATTGCGCTGGCCCCTTCCGCAGTAACGGCCGAACCGGCTGTCAAGCGGTGGCCGATTGTCGAAAGTTCGGACACGCCGAGGCTCTGCCTGAGCTTGGGGGATGGAGGGCGAACCCCAGGGGGCAAGGAAGACGATGGTATCCGGCGGATCAAGCAACTCGGTGTGGACTACGTGTTGGGTGGAGGACCCCGCATTCCCTGGCAGGAGGCCGATCTGCGCGCCCGTATTGAGCGTTTGAGAGCAGAGGGCCTGACCTTGTACAACCTGATGATCGGCGGTTTTCGGAATACCATTTACGGCAGGCCCGGTCGCGACGAGGAGATCGAGAAGGTCATTCAATCCATACGCGCAGCCGGAAAAGCCGGCCTGCCGGTGATCGAGTACAACTTCTATGCACACCGGGCCATGGAGGGTTATTACGAGCAGATCGGAAGAGCCGGCGCGGGATACACAGCATTCGACTACGACCGCATGAAAGACCTGCCGCCCCTTCCACAAGAAGGCGCTCACAGTTTGGAAGAGATGTGGAAAAACATTACCTATTTCCTTGAGGCGGTGGTGCCGGTGGCCGAGGAGTCGGGGGTCCGGCTGGCTTTGCATCCAAACGATCCCCCGGCGCCGATTAGCCGAGGATCCGGACAGATCATGGGAACGGTAGCTGGTTGGAGGCGCCTCATCGAGATCGTCCCGAGTCCGGCGAACGGGATCACATTCGACTGCGGAGTGACAAAAGAAATGGGTGAAGACCCAGTGGAGGTCTGCCGCTACTTCGCCGGCAGGAAACGGATTAACCACGCGCACTTCCGCAATGTGCGTGTGGAAAAGCCTTACGAGAAGTACGCTGAGGTGTTCCCGGATGAGGGCGAGGTCGATATGTTTGGCGTCATGAAGGAGTTGGTGCGGCAGAAGTACACCGGGACGATCTACCCTGAACACCCGCGGGCGCTGGACTACGACCGGCGGCAGCCTGGCTTTCGCAAGGGCTATCCTGGTGGTGGTGGGTATGCCGGCATCGTGTACAACGTAGCGTATACAAAGGCCATGTTGCAGGCAGCCTTGGCATCCGGACGATAGCTCGCAGTAGTATCAGCGGTGCCTTGATTATCCGTCACGGAATTGGCTCATTGTGCTCATGTTTGGCTGGAGGGATCAGTCCGGAGAAAGTTGGCGAATCTTCCCAACAACGACGGGCGACGCGAGGAAGCCGGATTTTTTCCAAAGGCATCATCTTTTTTTGGAGAACGGCTTGTCTCTACCACAGATGTCCTAACTTGTTGCGGTCGGCCGCGCCAGCCCCGGTGTCTTCTTCAGACGTTCTTTTGCCTTCTGCAATTTTTGCGCAAAGCCATCCCTCCTAAACTCCGAGGCCCACTTTCTCATTGTAATCCAACCGCCAAAGCGAATAAGGCGATTGCGCCAACGGCGATACCACCTGCTCCATCCGAGTCCAATGTCATGCAAAAAGAAAATCAGGGCGGGGAAAGTGAATATACTCACCGCTACCAAGAACATATACTTAAACCGATAGAACTTGCCCATGATCTTCCTAACGGCGCCTTGCATCTCTTCAACACTCACCGATTCATCGGGTTCAAATACAGGGAAATTGCCGTCATAATACTCCCAACCAACATCATGAGTTGGATAGATCCTGTTCTGCCTTTCAAGTCTCCGCCTCAATCTTGTTCCCGGTAGAGGAACAGGCAGCAGGACTTGCACAGTATCAATTTTCGTTTTCCTGATAAATTTCCTATAACGCTTTACCCGTTCCCGCATCGGCATTTTGAAATCCATCTTCTCTTCCAGTGGATAGCCAAAGATAAACATGCCGTGTACCCAAAATCCGAATTTGTGAAATACCTTTGTGAGGGACAACATATCTTCAGATCTCACATGCTTGTTCATGGCCTTTAATTCTTCTTCTATAGGCGATTCAAAGCCAATGGCTACTGCGCTTATGCCCGCCTGGCGCATGGCAGAGAGCAACTCAGGATCTCTAGCTTTATCCAATCTTATCTGAACGGTTGTAACCAGTCTTCTGCCTATGCTTCTCTGATAATCCTTGAGCATTTTGCAGAATCTGATTGTTTCGTCCCGTTGTTGTCCAAAGAGATCATCAACGACAAAGAAATGCTTAGCGCCCCTTGTCTCTACAAGAAAGCTGATACTCTCGAGCAGTCGTTCGGGGCAAGAACGTCTTGGCTTGCCCTTTACAGTGCAGAACTCACAATTCATGCCGCAGCCTCGTATCCTTTCAACTGGATAAATCCTGATCTTAGCATAACGCACTAAAGAGAAATCCGGTAAAGGCAGCTTGTCAAAATCTATTAAGAACTCTCTCTTGGGAGTAAGAACGACCTTTCCACTGTCCAGATAGGCAATCCCTTTGACCTCGCTCACATCTAATTTCCCTTCTATGGCTTGCAGAAGATCTTTAATTGTCTCCTCTCCCTCGCCTGTAGCTACATAATCGATGCCCGAAGATAGCGCTTCGTTTATGTTATCTTGCACAAAATGCTGTCCGCCAGCTATGGTTACAGCCCCACCGTCTTTATAATAACGGGCTATTTGATATAGTCTGGGTATAGTGCTGGTCAACCCGCCATAGAATCCAACAACATCCGCGGGTCTCTGCTGTTGTAAGAACTCGTGGTCGGCCCCACCTGAGTCGCTCCTGGGACCGCATCTGCGAAGGTTATTCTCATCAATAACTTCGACATCCCAACGCTCCATTTCATTAACAGCAGTGGCCACGCACACAGGTCCCAGAGCAGTGGTCTCCTTGGCGATTCGAGAATAAATATTGAATGCTGGATAGGCAGGAATCACAATTCTCAATCTGTATCTTTTTTTGGATGCGTCAAGCATGGAGTAAACCTCAATACGACAAAGTAAGCGAATAAGATTTTTCTTCTCATCAGCACTAAATCAAGGCCGGACAGTGAAAACGCGAGTTCTTTGGCCCACGCCCTGCTGTCCAGCCTTACTCGGTGTTGTTCTCTTCAGTACAAGGATGTTCCTCGACATCACCATGACATTCTCTTATCTGTTCAGGTGTACATTCTTGTGGCTTTGTTTTCAGATTATCGGGTATTTCGCATTTGCTTTCTGCATTGTACATAATAAACTCCTTCACGCCTCATTACTTTCTGGTCATTTTAGCACAAGACTCGCAACAAACAAATGCTATCCTTCCCACAATCCCATCGTTCCCGATGTGAAGAGACCGTTGTCGATTCGAAGGATCAAATCAAAGGTGCGGCCTAACGGTCAAGAACAATCTCTCTTCTCCTTCACTAGCACAGATAAACCCGGCTGGTTACTGAGATTACCTTGCTTGCTTGAGTATGTCTTTGAACGCGGCGAGCGGATCGGAGAATTTGAATTTATAGCCGGCTTCGAGCAGCTTTGTGGGAACGACCCTTGTGCTGGGAAGCAACAGCTCGGTCGCCACCTCGCCAAGAGCCAACTTGAGTGCAAAAGCAGGCATCGGGAATATCGCCGGGCGGTGCATTGCTTTGCCGAGCAGGTTGTAGAAATCGTTCGAGAGCGTTGGATCGGGGGCCGTCACGTTGAACGGTCCTTTGCAATCGGCATTGTCCAGAAACAATCGAACGGCGCCGATGACGTCCTCGATGTGGACCCAGGGGAGCCATTGTCTGCCTGAGCCGGGATGACCGCCCAGGAAGAAACGGAAAGGCGGGATAAGCCGGCTCATAACGCCGCCGTGCGGTCCGAGCACCACGCCGAGTCTGATTATAGCGAGCCTGACTCCCAGGGCCTCGACGTCCCGGACGGAGGCCTCCCACTGCCGGGCGACGTCGGCCAGAAATCCGGACCCGATCGAGGAATTCTCGTCGAGCAGTTCATCGCCGCGGTCGCCATAGTAGCCGACACCGGAGGCCTGGATCAGGACCTGCGGCTTGTGCTCGACGTTGCGAATAGCTTCTGTGAGGAGACTGCCGGCGTTCAATCTGCTGTCCAGGATCAACTGCTTTTTCTTTTGGGTCCATCGCCCGGTTCCGATGTTCTCGCCGACCAGGTTTACGATCCCCAACGCGCCATCGATAAGTTCGGACCATTCTCCAGCGGTTGCGGCATCCCATTCGACGACCTTCACGCGCCCGCCAAACATGCTCTGAGCCTCGGCGCGCCGACGGCTCAGAGCCACTACCTCATAGCCTGCCTTCGCCAGCTCGATGCTCAGCGGCCTGCCGATAAAGCCGGTCGCTCCCGTAATCAAGATTCGCTTGGTCATTATTGACGCTACACGTTCTGCAAGGCGACCTATTCGCTGAGCTTGACGGCTGTGCCGTAAGCTAAGAGTTCGGCCGCACTGCCCACAACGCTGGTGGTCATATAGCGAACATTGATAATCGCGTCCGCTCCCAGCTCTACCGCCTGGGCGATCATCCTGTTTGTCGCAGCGGTCCGTGCCCGGCCCATCATCTCTGTGTACTCGGTCAATTCCCCGCCGAGGATCAATCTGACGATGGCGGACAGATCTTTGCCGAGCCAGATGGCGAACACCGTATGGCCCTGGACCACGCCGAGAACCTCACTTGCCTGTCGTCCGGGCACTTCCGCAGAATTCAACAGCAAGACCCTGCCGTCAGGCTCAGCGGACACCAGCGCTTCTGCCGGCATCTTGCTTATCTTTTGTTCGAGCGCCAGCGTCACCAGGACCACAAGGATACCACCCAGAAGGCAGAAGACCGCTATCTGCAACCACGGGGGCACGGGCGGATCATCAGTAGTCACCACATGCCACGGCACCCCGGCAAATATAGTGACAAAAAGCCCCAATACAAACGCCAACGAACCGATCTGTCGAATTGCTTTCATAGCTTTCTCCTTAGACCGTCAATAATTAAATGTTTCGGCAAGGCGCTGTAGCCAGGGTGCGCCCCATACCAAGCAGGTAGGATGGGCTTTAGCCCATGCGGTCCTTTGGGAATACATGTGTCATTCGCCGACGAACATTTTGTCAATCTCGGCTTGAATATCATCCCAATGGCCGGATCCATAGATGCCCTCTCTGACATACCGACGATACGTTGACCACGCCCAATCTTCGGCTCGCTCGACAAGCCCATGCTTGACAGGATTATAATGGATATAATTGATATGGCGCTGCAAATCTTTCTCATCGCGAATCTGATGCTCCCAAAACCGGCGCTGCCATATACCGCGCTCGCGCTTACGGTCGCGAGAAGGACTCTGCCGAGATTCGGCACCGCCGGCACAAAGGTATCGCCGGGTGAAACCGGCCTTAATACGTGACCATCGCAGTGGAAAATCACGGTCGCCCTCGGGGAGTTCCCATATACAATGCAAATGGTCTGGCAAAAGACACAACGCGACGACGTCAAAATGGCTGCGCTGCCTTGTTTCTTCCCATGCGGCCCGCAAACAGGATCGTGCACGCTCATCCGTCAGAAATCCGCCGCGACGGTGCGTCACCACGGTGAAGAAGTAACAGCCGCCCTCGAAATTGGCTCGCCTGTAATTCGTCATAGAGTCACTCTGGCGGCCTGTTATCAGGCCTCAGTCTCCAGCTTCCTCAGTCCGCATGGGCTAAAGCCCATCCTACCGCTTGTTTCTTCCCATGCGGTCCGCAAACAGGATCGTGCACGCTCATCCGTCAGAAATCCACTACGACGGTGCGTCACCACAGTGAAGAAGTAACAGCCACCCTCGAAATTGGCTCGCCTGTAATTCGTCATAGAGTCACTCTGGTGGCCTGTTATCAGGTCTCAGCCTCCAGCTTCCTCAGTCCGCATGGGCTAAAGCCCATCCTACTGCTGCGCCGCTCATTCTGTCTGGTATGTTATAACAGATGCGAGGCTGTGGTGCAAATTGTTGATAGAAGTTGGGCAGAATACAACAGGTGTGGATTAGACCTTCGGGCAATACTCATCTAAGGCGGACAGTCGGACCTGGCGTACTTCAATCTGCCGGGGACGGCAAAATTCAGCGAGGTCTGCTCGATAGATGTCTATGAGTCTCGATTTTGGTTTCCCACCTGTGTGAATCGATTCCGATTGAATGCCTTCGTTGGTGCTTGTCGCTTGAGTGCCATAGTCGGCACCAGCATTTCCATGCAAATTTCAACACTCTCATCTTGTCACCCTCAACTCAAGTGGCGATGGTTTTTCACCGTCAACAGACCACCTTTACCGGTTTATCAGCAAAGTAAGTATACCTAAGTGCCGCTGTTGGTGTCAAGTGTAACGATTTTTCCGCCATTCTGCGGGCGAAATTAAGGCCGGCGAGTTGTGCAAGAACGCTGCTATAGGCAAAAGGATCGGCGTAATCTTCTACGGGGCCGCTGCTCGAATTCGATCCTGAGAAAGAAGTGTTCACCAACACTGCCGCGGCCAATAAGCTCCTACGCCGTGAATACAGAAAACAGTTTGTGTGTCCTGTGTCCGAGGAAGTTTAGCGAACATCTGTTTACACAGGCTTATCAGCTATCCTCAATGACAACGTGAGAGGCATCGATTATCCGGTCCCGGGAGGTGAAGCCACCGACGGTTCGAGTACCACCCGGCGCCGAACCGCGAATGGTCCGCTTGTTCTCATTGATTTCGTGCAGGAGTCGTTCGTTGACACCCTTGAGCTTCGTGAACTGTTGCTCGAGGTTTTTCTCTGCTTGTTTATATTTGCGGACTTCCTGCTGGAGTTCTTCGACGAGCTTCTGGAAGTTCTGCCACTTTTTAGCGGTGTCCTTCCATTGCTTCAGTTTTCCATCGCCTTTTGAGACGGCATTTAAACGCCGGCTCTTGAAATCTCCAAATCCCCTGGCCGAACCTCTGCCTTCACGCAGCCTGATCCCGACAATAGGAGAGTTTTCTTCGGCTTGTTGTACCGTCGCCCCTGTGACTTTGCCTCTTCGTCGTCGTACGAGAATCAACAACAGCACGAACAAAACTGTCGCAGCTACGGCCAGCAATTCCCATCGCTCCCATTGTCGCTCGCTGTATAGCCACGAAACGTACTGTGTAAAACTGTCTATCAGGCTCTCTACCGTCATTCTTTCTTACCTCCCAATCTCAGGCGAATCGCCAATCCATTTGCATTACCAGTTCTTTCCATAACACACCAATCCTTGTGACCGCACTGCGCACACTTATCGCCACGTTATTGTGAGATGAGGAACGAAGAGTTGTTATTCTCATTTAGCGTTCCTTCGCAATAAAATCATGGCCTCCGGTTCAAACCGTTTCTTGCCGGTTATCCTCTTGCTGCCGTTTGTTTTTCGAGCACGTATTTCATGTGGAAGAAAGCCGGACGCGAAACGTAAAGAGGCCTTCTCACCACTTCTCCTTGACATATACGGTATATCAGCACTTTAAGCGAGGCTTGTCAATGAAAAAGCCCCACGAAAAAGGTTTTTTTGCCGAAAGCGGCAAATCGGCTTAAAAATGGGCCTTCATTTGGCCTCGGCTGGAATGTTTGTTAAATTTTGGATGAGACTCATCAAATCGCGGTTCAAATAGTAAGGAGAAAACATGAGATTCAAAACTACAATCGTATTTGCGGTCACATTTGTCTGTCTGCTGCTAACCACTTCCTGTTCGAGAACTGCCAGGCACGGACCGCCCTCACATGCACCGGCTCACGGGTACCGCCACAAGCGGGTCTCGGGCGTCAAGTTGACTTTCGATTCGGGCCGGGGGGTCTATCTCGTCGCCGGGCATCCCAACTGTTACTACCATGACGGCTACTTCTACCGTCTCAGCGGCGGCGTGTGGGAAATGAGCATGAAATTCAAAACCGGCTGGGCGCGTGTCTCCGGAAGATCGCTGCCTAAGGGCCTGCATGCCAAGCAGGTCAAGGCCAAGGGCACCGGCAACGGCAAGGTGGCAAAAGGAAAAGGCAAGCGCAAGAGATAGTCGTAGGCGATGCCGCAGATTTGTATCAATCCGGGGTCCGTGCCGACCGAATCGGTGCAGGCCCCGTTTTAGTTCACGCTTGCCCCAAGGGAGCTTGTTTCCTGATTGTGCGTATCGGCGACAATAGCAGCGCCATCAGAAATTTTCTCCGGCAGCGTAAAAAAGAATGTGCTCCCCTTGCCGACTTCGGATTCGACCCAGACTTTGCCGCCGTTTAGCTCGGCGATCTTTTTCACGACCGACAGTCCTATGCCCGTGCTTTCGACTTCATTGCGTGGCGAAAGCGTCTGGAACATCCTGAATATCTTATCAAAATACTTGCTGTCAATTCCCGGTCCGTTATCAGCAACGCTGAATTTCCAGAAGTCGCCCTGCCCGACGCAGCCGACTTTGACTTGTCCCTTCGGTTTGTCCATATATTTTATGGCGTTGTTCAACAGGTTCTGGAAAACTTGTACAATGTGTGTTCTTTCGCACACCAGCGCAGGTAATTCATTTTCTATGGTTATCTCAACATCGGCGGGCGGATCGACTCTGGCAATCAACTCCGGTACAACTGTATTCAAGTCGATTTGTTGCTTCTTAATGTCCTCCCGCCCGATCATGGAATATTCCAGAATGCTATCGATAAGAGCGCTCATTTGCGTTGCTCTGGCAGCGAGCAGCCTGACCTGTTCTTTGCCTTTTTCGTCAAACTTATCGGCATAATCCGTCACCAGCCAATCAGCCAATATTCCAATTCCACGTAATGGTGTCTTCAGGTCATGAGCAGTTATGTGGGCGAACTCCTGGAGTTCCTTGTTTGAGCGATTGAGTTTTCGCACGCTTGATTCCAAATCCATATTCAGTTTTTCGAGTTCATGCTCCACTCGCTTTCGCTCGGCGATCTCGGCCTCCAGCATTTCGTTGGCCTGCGACAGCTCAGCCGTGCGTTGTTCGACCCGCACCTCTAACTCATTATGAGCCTTGCGCAGTGCCTCGGATGTCTGCTTATGTTCGGTGATATCCCGAAAGCTCCAGACCCGTCCTGTGGCGGCTGCTTTGCGAATCAACGGCAGGGAATGTACTTCCAGAACTGTCCCTTCTTTCAGGATTAAAGTGTCTGAACTCTCCTCTTCAACAAGATGCGGGGCTTGCAGTCTTGCAAGAAACGCCGCCCCGTCGTTCAACCTGGAGCCAATGTGTCCAAGCAGGCTCCCGGTATCCGGCTGCCGAGCCGGCTCACCAGGTATGCCCCACATCTTTGCAAATCGCCTGTTCGTATGGGTTACTTGACCCGTCTCATCGACGACAAGAATGCCGTCGGCGGTGGATTCAAGAGTTCCTATCAACAGGTCCTCACTTTCGCGAAGTTGCTGTTGCGCTTCTCTGAGGGCCACCAGCTCCTTCTCAGCGGTAACATCATAAAGCACACCTTGACTTCCACTGATTTCGCCTTTGATGTTCTTGACGCAGGTTGAAAAAAGAGTGACGAATAGTTTCCTGCCCCTGGCGGTTCTCAGGGTCAGCTCTTTGACCTCAATGCCTGTTCTGCCCAGATAATCCAAAAGCCGGTCTCGCTCGCGGGGGTCGTCCCAGAACCGTTCGGGCAAGAACGGCTGGTTAATGAGTTCGGCGGGATCGGTCACATCCAGCAATTTCATCAGCGCAGGATTGACGTATATTGTATTGAAATCCAGGTCAATAGTATATATGCAGTTGCTGGACTCACTTAGTAGTCTAAAGTAGGTAACTTCCTCTTCCCGTAGATTGGCCTTGATGGCCTTTAGGATATCTGTCTGGGTTACAACCCCACACAAAGTTTCAAAGTCGGTAACAATGAGTCGGCGAATCCCCGTCTTTTCGAGCTGTCTTTGCGCGCTCAGTACGGAGTAGTTGGACGGTATGGTTACGACCGGCGAAGTCATTACATCCTTCAAACTCGTCTGATCCGGATCCCGTTTTGCCGCAATGACTCTCTTGAGATAATCTCGTTCAGTAAATATCCCCGCGACGTCATCGTTATCCATGGCGATCAGGCAGGATATGTCCTGGAAAGCCATGAGTTCCGCTGCCTCTTTGACACTCGCCGAACTGGGCATGACAGCCACATCACTTGTCATTATCTCCGATACTTTCTTTGACAGCGTGTATGATGCCAGAACTTGAACTATGTCGGTTTGTGTTATGACACCAACCGATCGTCCATCATCCAAAACGACGAGCCGCCGGATATTCTCGGCCTCCATCATCTCGCCGATCTCCATAACCGAAAGATCGCGGGGAACGCTCCGGACAGGAGACGACATGATTTGTTCTACTTTCATCCCACACAAATCGCCGGGGCCGGCAGCGGCTTTTTTGAGCATATCCGTCTCTGTGACAATTCCTGACAAGTTCCCATCTTCTGAGACAATTACACAGGATATGTTGTTAGTGGACATAATCTCGGCGGCCGAAACCACACTGTCTCTCGGATTGACAGTGGCCACGTCTTCACTCATTATATCCCCTGCGGTTAGCCAGGTTCGGGAGGTAGCCGTCATAGCACAGGGATGGCCGTTTCTGACCTGGCATTCGGCTAGTTCACTGCGAATTGATCGAAGAGTGTTTTCAGCCATAGCGCTTTCCTATGATTATGTCAACGAAATCCGGTCCAAGCCACGCGTTAGATCCGATTCAGAAGTCTACGTCTGTCGTGAGCTTAGCTTGGCGAGGACTTTCGTGGTAGCCCTTTTGTTCTACCCAGACGTCTATCACATCGACTATCAGCAAAGGAAATATTACCGAAAATTGCTTTCTCGATCAAAAAATACGTAGTACTACGTATATCTGCATCGGCGAGGTGCCAGAGTGAGGGTAAATATGTCCAATGTGACCGTTACGAGCGATTTTAGCGTGATGTGTCGTGTGTGATGTGTCGTGCGTAATACGCAATACGTACAACGAATCACGTGGTTCTGTTTCCAGCGGTAGCCACAGTTTGTATATTATTTCGGCACGGACGGCTCTTCTTGCAGATGTCTTTTTCGCGTTGCTGCTTTCTCCACACCGGAATATACGTCTCGGGCCGGTGTTGCAGAAGTGATTGCTCGACCCAGAAGGTGTAGTTTCTCAGATCCTTGTATCGTTTGCTGAGATAGCAGGACGTTATTGCGGCATAAGCCAGAAGACCCCAAAAACCGATGTCGGCGAGAATAGCCATGTCTTACCCTCCTGTATAAACTATACGGAACCAAAAGCGGTAACACAAATCGATTCCGGAAAGAGATTGTCGGTGGTGGGGACTGTGCCGGTTGTAGCGCCAGGTAAACTGGAAAAGGGCCGGGTGCTTTTTCAATTCGCCCTGGGAGAAAAGGCGATAGATATACCGGCCCCTTAAGCTCACTTGGCGCACGGACCATTAAGCCAAGCCCAATTGCACAACCGGCACGGAAAGTGATATGCTTTGCGAGAATCTCGGACCCTTTGTCCTTCAGACTCTTTTCGCCGGTTCAGTTGAACCGTCAGTTTGTTCATGGTCCCGTCGGATTCGTCGATGTGTTCCAGGGGCTCTTGTTTCTCTGCCCCCGGCAATCGCGCTGCAGCGATTTGCAGCGGCTGTCACGCTCGAGCTTGCCGACTGCCACGAGCGCAACAAGTATCATATACGATAGTAAAGCCCAGTCGTAAAGCTCAGAGGTGCTCGGAGTCTCGGGCAGCCTGGCCAAACAGCACTGGACGGCAAACTGAACCGTCAGCAACCCGGCAACAATTGCAGGCCAGTTAAAGTACCAGTGCTTTGTGTTGTCCGCTGCTTTTTCCTTGAGCCTCCTGGCGGCCGCAAGACCCACGGCGAATAAGAAACGGCACAAGAAATAGCAGTACACAATCGCAAAGATGCCTGCCGCAATGATAAACCAGACAATGTTCATTTTGGATCAAGTCCAAGTGTAAGCCTTGGAGAACACAATCACATCTACTTTTCTGCCGGCCCGCTGCCTGGTTTCAATGGCAGGGATCTGGCGCACTTGACCGCGAGGTAACAGTCTGCTTGCGTGATCTGAGTATCTTCTGTCAATAGTTGACTTCGTGTGGTGAGCGCGCCCTTACAGTTTCTCCAGCAGGATCAACAGTATGATATACTCCTACTGCCAGGGCCGTGAGTATGATGATTAGCTCAGATCGATTCATTGCAGATAAAACCCCCTCTTAAACTATAGAAAACGCCGTAAGGAATGCAAAATGCCGGATGCTCTTTACCGTGCTGAACGTTCGAGATGGTTCGCACCCATAAGATCGGTTTTGAGTGCTTTTACAGCGGTAGCGCAATGGTTGTGGAAATTATCGGGCGCTTGGGTCATTACCGAGCCGATAATGACCCCTGTTGCGCTGTCAACAATGCGAATGCGCAGCTTTTTGCCGCCGCTACGTGTCGTTGAGTCATAATACTCGCAAATGAAGAGGGCTTCGACACCGAAAATCTTTTTTATCCTGGCCCGGGTTCTCTCGTCCAATCTGCCTTGCAGCAAATCCTGCTCGCTCATGATCTCGTGTAATCGGCTCCTCTCGACGAACGTGATGACTTGTCCGGGAAAGGCCTTGGTATAGCGGGCCATGAGTATTTGTTCCTGTTCGGGAGTCAGACCGAGCACAGCAAAGCGTCTGCGGCTAATAAGCTCTGGTTTTGTGAACAGCGCCTGTGTATTGCCGTGCTGCATGCATCCCGGCAGATTGGCCAGGCATGTTACAACTAAGAACGCGAAAATGCTGTGGTGAGGCCTGATCCGTATTCTCATTGTGTCATTCCCTTACGGTCGTTCCCAAAAATCCTTTTTCTCAGATTACGCGGGTTAAGAATAAACCACCAGGCCCACGTTTGCAAGGGCCATTTCGCATCTGTTTTAGGCGCCAAGCTGCAAAAGGGTCCTGGAGAAAGGGGGGCAAGGGCAGAGGTTGTCCATTCTGGAATCTCTGAAGGGCCTTGAAATGAGGATTGAGGGGCGGTGTGTGTGAAGCTTTAGGCTTGATAAAGTACTCTATCAGCCTCTAACGAAAGCTATTGTAAGTCCACCTAATAGTAGGAACGCACCTATTCCCGCACCGATGTATATCTTGAGTTCAAGGAGTCTTGCTACGATTCTGTTGGATTGTTTCTCTTCTGTTATTGCAGCCTGCTTTTCTGCGGGCATACTGCTTCCCATTGACTCTAATACCTTGGCTGCAACTGTGCGGACATTTAGGCTTTCGTCTTCCAGAGCCTTAGTGAGAGGCTCGATGGCCTGCTTGTCGCCGAGCAGGCCCAATGCTTCGGCTGCGCGCCGGCGAACCTGTTCGTCCTTGTCTGCCAACGCACTCATTAGAGGTCCGAGCGCCTGCAGGTCGCCGATCAGGCCCAGCGATTCGGTTGCGCGTCGGCGGACCCATTCGTTCTTATCTCCAAGGGCGTTTATGAGCGGTCCGACCGCCTGCGAGTCGCCGATTCGGCCCAAGGCTTCTGCGGCCCGCTGCCTGATTACCCAATATTCATTTTCCATCGCCTTTATCAGGGGACAAACCGCGGGTTGACCTATCTGCTCCAATGCCTCGACGGCGCAATTGCGAAGCGAAGGCTCCTTGTCTCCAAGCTGCCTTATCAATTCGCCTATGTCCTTCTGCCCATCGTCGTCCCCAAGCTGTCCTGTCAGTTCCTCCAACTCCTTTTGCATAGCTTGATCTATTGTCGCCGACTTAGTTGTTGCCTTGGCTTCGGCCTCCGCTTTGGCCTTAGCTTCGGCTTCCGATCTGGCTCTGGCTTCCGCTTCAGCTCTGGCCTGAGCCTCGGCTTCCGCTTTAGCCTTGGCTTCGGCTTCCGCTTTGGCCTTAGCCTCAGCTTCCGCTTTAGCCTTGGCCTCGGCTTCCGCTTTAGCCTTGGCCTCGGCTTCCGCTTTAGCCTTGGCCTCGGCTTCCGCTTTGGCCTTAGCTTCAGCTTCCGCTTGAGCCTTGGTTTCCGCTTCTGCTTTGGCCTTAGCCTCAGCTTCCGCTTTAGCCTTGGCTTCGGCTTCCGCTTTGGCCTTGGCTTCGGCCTCTGCTTTGGCTTTAGCTTGGGTTTCTGCTTCTGTCTTAGCCTTGGCTTCGGCTTCAGTTCTCGCCTTGGCTTGGGCCTCTGCTTTGGCTTTAGCTTGGGCCTCTGCTTCTGCCTTAGCCCTGGCTTCGGCTTCCGTTCTCGCCCTGGCTTCTGCCTTAGCCCTGGCTTCGGCTTCCACTATAGCTCTGGCTTGGGCCTCTGCTTGAGTCTTAGCTTCGGCTTCCGCTACGGCTTTGGCCTCGGCTTCCGCTCTGGCCTTGGTTTCAGCCTCGGCTTTAGCCTTCACTTCCGATTCTGCTTTAGCCTTAGCTTCTACTTCCGCTATGGCCCTGGCTTTGGCCTCTGCTTTGGCCTCTGCTTTGGCCTTAGCTTCTGCTTTCGCTTGGGCTCTGGCTTTAGCCTCCGCTTTAGCTCTGGCTTCGGCTTCCGTTTCCGCTCGCCACTCCGGGCCGGGAGTCTCGTTCAGTCCCTGGGTCCACCGCTTGCCGTTCTTCTCAAATTCGACCATGTCGTGATGTATCTTGACAATTGTGACGCCGTCAATACTATCTCCCTCGCGGACTGCTTGAGTGCCGATAAGGGCAGTGAAGCTGTCTCCGCTGGAGACTATACCGCGTACGAGTCTCTCTGAGCTTCCTGGCAGGAGGTCTCTAATAAACCGGTCAACCATTGCCTTTTGATTCGGCATCAAATCAGTTCGCATCAGAACCGCCCCAATGCCACAAGCGACCATGAGAAGAGCGACCAAAATCCGGAGCCTTTGCCTTTTCATAGTATGTATCTCGCCTTTGTTCCAAAATCCCGCTGCAGATTCCTCCGTTCTCAGCACTGATATTCCTTTTATCGGCTCAAAAAGCATCCTACCTTAGTCTGATTCTGCCCACAGCAAGGGGAAGCTGTAAGGAAGATACAGGGATCAGGTGCGGACAGAGAGGACAAAGCGGCTGAAGGGAATCGAACCCTCATAGCTGGCTTGGGAAGCCAGTGCATTACCACTATGCTACAGCCGCGTTCGGAGAACGCCTCCAGGCAGCCAACAACGTTCGTTTCACGCTCCGTCTTGCTCAAATATACACATCTCCGAGAAGAATTGCCAGCATTTTTCTTCTCAGAATCCGCCGCACTTTATGCGCTCTTGGTCCCGATCCCGGCAAAATGCCGGGACCGGGATTGCCAGTCAGCTTAAGATCAGACTTCCCGTGAATGGACAGGTTCTTGCCGAAAGTCCCATTTTTTGCGGAACCTGTCCGGCCAAAAAACCGATAAGAGGTATGTGCCGCCAACATTGTTGCGTTTCGGCACAATGTCGGCGATGTGAAACGGCGCCAGGCAGTCATATTTTTGGGTTGCACGTCTTTTGGGAGAATGGTCGAACGCCGGCTTAAATTGCAGTCAAGATTATACGAGCATTTTTTGCGACATTTATTAATATTTCGAGTTCTTAGGGCCTACACGGCGGTTTTTGTAATGGCAGGAGGCCAAAGGCGGCTCACAACCAGATCGAATGCACCGAGCATTCTCTTGCTCTGGTTCTGTAGTTTATTTCTACTTTCGGCAAGGACGGATGCTGCGCCGGCCACGCCGATCCCGGCAAAAGCCGGGGCTCGCTCCTGCAGTTCACTGCGGTCGATAGCAAGAGTTTACATGGCTTCCGGCGGCTTCGATAAGGCGCAGCCCTTTTTGGAAAGCGCGATTGATCTGGCCAAACGGACAGACGCTCCTGATTCGGAAATGTGTGCCTGTGTTCTCGATCTGGCGTACCTCCACAAGAACCGGGGCAAGCTGGCCGAGGCCCTGAAAATGTGCTTGCTGGGTCTGGAACTGCAGGAGAAAGTGCACAGCCCAAACCATCCCTATGTAGCATATACGCTGAGGATTTTGAGCCAGATATACCGGGGGCAGGCCCGATATCGAGAGGCCGTAAGTTCTCTTGATCGAGCGTTGACTATTATGCGCGGCGCCGGTAGCGAAGAGAGCCGGGAGGTCGCCCCTTTCAAGGTTGATATGGCTCGCCTGCTCGTCATACAGGGTGACTTTGCGCGGGCCGAGTCTTATTTTGCAAGTGCGATGGCCGTAATTGAAAAAAGCTACGGACCTGACCACCTTTATACGACGAAAGTGCTCACCAGTATGGCGAAGCTATATGTGCTGCAGGGGCGATATGCTCAGGCCGAAGAATTGATGTCCCGGGCGATTCCCATACAGGAGGGAGTCTATGGCTCGAATCATCATTTTCTCGTACCGGCCCGGCTGGTGATGTCACGGATATACCAGGCTAAAGGAGACCTGGCCGATGCAAAGGCGCTGCTCGAAGAATCTTTGGATGCGGCTAAAAAACGCGGCGATTCGGAATTTCTGCTTGAAGCTGACGTTTTGTGCCGATTGGGAGAACTACATATCTCCGGCAGGAAATACTCCCGGGCCGAGGACGTTTTGCAAAGAGCGTTGAAGGTTTTGGAAAGCTCACAGAATGCCGGGAGTGACCGCACGGCGATAGCTCTGGGCAGCCTGGCGAAAGTCTATATGAACCAGCGCAAATACGCCAAAGCACAAAGCCTGTGCCGCAAAGCATTAGAGATGCTCGAGAGCGTTTTTGACCGGAATCACCCGAGCATAGCGGGTGTGCTGGAGACGCTGGTCAAGCTGCACCGTCAGAGCGGAGACATGGCAGAGGCGGCACGATTGGAGCAGCGCGTTGAGGAAATTCGTGTCAGTAAACGAGTCGCCTACGCTCCGATCGCAAAGGCTATCGAATGAAAGTGCTGCATACCCGAAAAAAGGCTGCCGTATAGTGAAGCCTGACGGCAACCGTAAACTCCTAACACTTACCACCGCAGCATGGCGCTTGCGCTCAATCGACCTTTTCCTCGTCGTGTGGATCTGGTTTTCTTAAGTGGATAGCCGTAATAAATCGCTCCGCTAAAATTGTTCCCGATCTCAAAGACCGTACCTACGCCAATCGAGCAGAGCGTCGTGTTTTTATCCTCACCCGCGACGGGGTCTTTTATCTTGGTCCGGCCGAAATCGAGAAAGGCCAGCGGGGCAAGTTTTCTAATATCTTCATTTGCTATAACCTCGGTCTCAGTCGCCTGGCCGTGTCTGATAAGGTCGAACTCGTATTGAACCGAGGCCAATATCCCGCCATCGGCAACAATTTCATACTCGTCATATCCCCTGATAGAGTACATGCCTCCGAAGGAAGTCATTTTCGCGGGGACCAGTCTTTCGGTTGGCTCTATCCACTTGGCGGTACCTCGTAACTGCTGGACTTTCTCTCGATCCAGGTACTGACTGTGGTTACCCGTCAGGCTAATGATAGAAAAGTCTCGCTCGGCGTTCGTTCGGGCGCCGGTAAACGTGGCAGAATCCCAGAACTCATCCTGGTCCGATCCGCCGAAGTTCTCGCTGTAGTTTAATGTCATCGCAGTGCTGGACGTATCATCTCTGCGATGGAGGTTGGCCCCCACTCCCCACAAATTCATCTTGACGTCGCTTGCAAAGAACTGAGGGAACAACGAGGGAGTGATTTTACTCTCTTCATGGCTTAGCGACCCGGTGGCGTCGAGGAACCATCCTCTTTGCTGGAGAATGTTGTAACGCAGCACGGCTCCGTAAAACGAGCCGTTGCCGATGAAATCAATCGGGCCGCCCTCGGGATCGATGTCGAACTCGCTGTATCCGCCGAAAACATTGAGGCGGAGTCGAGGACCCGTTACCGGAAAATCATAGCTTCCGAAAACCGAATAGTTGTCGTCGAAATTCGAATCGGCACTAAACTGGTAAAGGGCGGTGAACCTGTCGTCTGTACCTGTCAGGTTGGTGTTGATCACGCCGAACTTCGGTGCCCATTCCCTGTCATTCGTGCCGGAATTGTCCACCTGGGCAAAGAAATGCCATGGTCTTGTTTCGTAAACATCGTATTGTATCGCTAACGAATTGGGCTCCTCACCTCTGGATACGATGGCGGAGACATGTCTGTCAGGATTGAGATTGAGAAGATTGACCAAATAGTCCATCGATCTCTGGCCGGCCACCTTATCACGCTTCACGGGCGACCATTTCTCAAGAGCGGAACGCTTGAGATAGCCTTCCTCGATTTCGTTTCGCTTGGCGTCGTAATACTTGATTCTGACTTCACTCACAGGAGCTTCGAGAATGTTTATTGGCAGGACCTGATTCACCAGTGTAATGTTGTTCCTGATCGCCCCTTCCGGCACGTACACGTATATCCCGGAATAATCCGCGTCCTTATATACTGACAGTATATATTGCGTAAGCCCCTGGATCGTCCTGATCGAAACCTGCCGCGGCATGCCCGGTTCGGCTATTATCTGGCGAATGACCCTCAGGTCATACAAATGCTCGGGGGCAGCCTCGGACAGGCGCTGATCGGAAGCGTTGTAGATGTCCGGCATGAATTCGAGCAAATGCTCGGTCGATATCAGGGTGTTGCCGCTGATCCGCAATTCCTTCGCCACCAGCAGCGCGCTTGTATCTTCGGACAGATTCATTTCCGCAGCCTGGGGCACACAGACCACCAAACCCGTGTAGATAAGAACGACCCACATTTTCCTTAATATATTCATCTTACCGACCTTTCATGACTATTAAATCTATTCCTGACTCAAATGTATGTAAAAAGACCCCTTCCTCAACCTGATACCTATGATACCAAAAATAAACATGAAATCCAAGGAAATAATCCAGCTTTCATTGTTTTTGGCGTGTTATTCACGCTATTTCCGGATCACTCGCGGTTTTCTGGGACCTATCAAAATTATTTTTCCGGCATATCAGCACTATTACAGCGCTTGCCGATACGGCTTAGCCAGATCACTTCAGCAAATCTATCCGAGTTTAAGGCAGATCACCGTCCCCTCGGCGTTGCGTGCGTAGAGCAGATCGCCTAACAGAACGGGTTTCGACCAGCAGAGACCGTCCAATATCTTCTGCCTATACGTTTCTTTGAACGACGCATCGCCCAGCCCGCCCCAGATCAGCTCGCCCTTTTCGCTGAGCATGATCATTGTGTCGCCGACGAGGAGGGAATTGCCGAAGTCGTACTTTTCATCAAAGAATTTGCGCTTGCCCGTCTCGGCATCGACGCAGTTGAGCCCTGTTCCACTCGACCCGCGGCCCTTGGTTAGAAAGTAGATGTTGCCGCCGTGGATTACATGGGTATTGAAGGCTTGCCACTCGTTTGCGTACTTGCCGTCTTCCGAGAGCCAGTCCTGTGTGAACTTATCGCCGTCCAGTGACAGGCGGGCCGTGCCGTGCTTGCTATGAACGAGGTAGATACGGCCCTTGTGGATGTAAGGGGTTACGGCATTGCAATTCGATTTCTCAGACCATGTCCTGGCATAAGTGGCGACGGATTTGCCGGTCGCCGGATCGACGACGAGGAAATCCTCGTTTGTAAACAACGCCACGGCCGGACGATCGAACATACGAGCAGGCAGAGGCTTGGGTGTCGCGTAACCAACAACGTTCTTCTCGCTCTTCCAGACGACTTCGCCCGTGTCCTTGTTCAAAGCCAGTCCCCTGTCGCCTACGTTGTAAATGACGACATCGCCGACGACAGTGGGCGAAGCCGCGAAACCCCACCAGGATTTCTTGGGTTTATAGTGCACTGCCGAGGCGTCCCAGAGCTTCTTGCCGGTTTTGGCATCGAGACAGAAGATGTGGCCGAGCTTGCTGATGGTGTAAACCTTCCCTTCGTGAATGGTCGGCGTGGAACTGGGACCGCCCGGATGCAGGCGCGGATCGAGAGCGCAGGGATAGTCAAATGTCCACTTTTCTTCGCCCGTCCCGGCATCGAGGCAGTAAACAAAGTCCCTGGCCTTGTCCTTGTTCTCTTTCGTTCCGTCATTGCCCATCGTGTAGAGCAGGCCGTCAGCTATTGTGACCGAGCACATGCCCGTCTTGACACTTACGTCCCATGTCTTAGTCACCGATTTCGCGGTGAACTTCTCGGCGTCGGGCTTGAGGTCGAAATTAGGCCCTAAGTAATGGGGCCAATCACCCGCCCAACTCGAGGTAACAAGAATTCCAACAACTAACATTCCGAAACAGCAACGTTTGACACTCTTCATTTTACTTTCCCTTTCTTCCCCATGTTCCGTGAATATTGACGGGTCTCGTGTGGTGTCAGCGGATTCTGAGACAATCGTAACACCTCGCATGACCAGAGCCTCCAAAATTCTGTTAGGCTGAGATTAACAATTCACACAGCATACAAACTATCCTGAGCGGCCTCGGCCAGATATGTTATCAGACTAATCCCTGGCTGGCAAGAAATTGTACAAAATTAGTCGTATCCGACAGGGGGATTTGATATTCTGTCTGGGAGCAAAGATCAAAGATCAAAATGCAAAGCGCAAAATTAAAGAAGTCATCCCGGCTCGCCGGGATTCTCCGTAAGGAGTCCCAAGGACCGTATTTTTGATGTTTAATATTTGATATAATCGTATTTGGGGACTTAGCATGAAGCGAAAGAACCTGTTTTATTTCTCATTTGTCTTGCACATCGTATTTCTATTGATGAGCCCCGGCTGTTCTATTGCCGCACAGGTACAGGAGCCGGAAGCGCTGATCGGGCACCAGGTCGGGGCCGATTATAAGCTTGCTCGCTATGAAAAAATTCGGGAGTATTTTCAACATGTTGCGGACAATTCCCGCCGGGTGAATGTGCGCGAGATTGGCGTGACGACCGAAGGGCGGGATATGTTCATAGCCGAGATTACGGATGATGCCTCGCCGGCACTAATCGAGAAGGCGATGACGAGCCAAAAGCAGATTGCCGACCCGCGATTGATTAAGGACGACCGGCATGAACAGGAGCTCATTGCAAACGCCAAGGTTGTCGTGCTGGTGAACTGCAATCTGCATTCTACGGAGATCGCCTCCAGCCAGATGGCAATGGAGCTGCTTTATGACTTAGCGACCGGAACATCACCCGAAATCGAGGAAATACTCAAGCGCACCGTGATCGTGCTGATACCGAGCGCCAATCCGGATGGGCTTGACAAGGTCATCGACTGGTACGAACGCTCGTTGGGAAAGCCCTGGGAGGGTACGGGGATGCCGTGGCTCTATCAAAAATATGCCGGCCACGACAATAACCGGGACTGGTTCATGCTCAACCTGACCGAGACCAGGCTTGTTACGCGGGTGATCTACAAGCAATGGCTGCCCAACATCCTCTATGATATTCACCAGATGGGCAATTCGGGGGCAAGGCTTTTTGTGCCGCCCTTCTTCGATCCGAAGAATCCGAACGTTCATCCGCTCAACGATCACATGATGATGATCATCGGCGGACACATGGGAGCGGCGCTGAGCCGGGCGGGCAAGAAGGGCATTCTCAACAGTGCGATGTACGACAACTGGTGGCAGGGCGGATTTCGCACGACAGCGTACCGGCACAATATAACGGGATTGCTCACCGAAGCGGCGAGCGTGCTCATCGCCTCGCCCATTTTCCAGCGCAAGAGCGAATTGACCGGGAGCAGGCGGGGCATGCCCAATTACGCCATCGCGACGAACTTCCCCGATCCCTGGCCCGGCGGGTGGTGGCGGCTGCGCGATATCGTTGAATACGAAAAGATCGCCTGTATGAGCCTGTTTACACTGACGGCGCGGTATCACGATCTTGTCAAGAGCAACACGATCAAGCAGGCTCGCGATGCAATCCAGCGGGGCGGGAGCGAGCCGCCTTTCGCGTGGTTGGTCCCTCCCGATCAGGTCGATGCGCAGACGGCGACGGAGATGCTCTCGATTCTGCACGCTACGGGCATCGAGGTCCATCGGGCGCAGGAGGAATTCACCGCCGACGGCGTCCCGTACCCTGCCGGTACTTATATCCTCTACTGCGCGCAGCCTTACCGTGCCCATCTGAACGACATGATGGAACGGCAGGTGTACCCGAATCGGTCGAGCTACCCCGGCGGGCCGCCCGAGGCCCCGTACGATACGGCAGGTTGGACGCTGCCCTTGCAGATGGGCGTGCGCAGCGTCAGCGTAAATCAGCCGTTTGAATGCCGGGCGAGAGAGCTGGAGACAGTGGCACTGCCGGCAGGCAAGGTGGCAGAGGCGTCGGATGATATCCGGGGTTATGTGGTGCGGGCCGGCGCCAATGACAACTATCGCTTAGCCAACCGATTGTTTAAGGCGGGCATCCGGTTTCAGATGATTTCTTCGCCGAGCCGATGGAAAGGCACACCCGGCAACGAAATGCCCCGCGGTTCTCTTTTCATACCTGATGCAAACGGAGCAGCTCCGAAACTTCTTGTGGGAATTTCCACGGAACTGATCGGCGTAGGGCAGGGATATCCGGAAAAGACGGCTGCGTTTCGGGATGTGTCGCCGCCGCGTTTGGGACTTTACCAGCCCTGGACGGCGAGCAAAGACGAGGGCTGGACCCGGCTGGTATTGGATAATTTCGAGTTTGCTTATACTTCCGTGCACAACGCCGAAATTCGTGCCGGGAACCTGAGAGAACGGTACGACTGCCTTGTTCTGCCGTCTGTCAGCTCCAGTTCGATTATCAAAGGCCGGGCTGTTGATACTACTGAACCTCAGTATGTGGGCGGTATCGGCTCGGAGGGAATCGTCACGCTGCAAGACTTTGTGCAGGACGGGGGGGCATTGGTCTGCATAGACCGCTCGTGCAATCTTCCGATAGGTAATTTCAATATCCCCGTTCGCAACGTTCTGGCCGGCAAATCGTCAAAGGACTTCTTCTGCCCAGGCTCCATCCTGCGCGTTTGGGTCGATCAAGAACATCCTGTCGGCTACGGCTGTCCCGAATGGATATCCGGATACTTCACCAGATCCCAGGCATTCGAATTGATCGAAGAGTCGAAAAAGGATGATAAGGACCGGCGGAGCCCTGATGTTCGTTTCCCCGCCCGTGTCGTCGCGCGATACTCGGATACGGTGCTGCTGGAGAGCGGGTGGATCAAAGGGGCGGAACTCATCGCCGACAAGCCGGCGATTGTCGAAGTGCAGTACGGCAAGGGAAAAATCATCTTGTTAGGATTCGCAGTCCAACATCGCGGCCAGCCGCACGGAACCTTCCGCCTGCTGTTCAATTCAATTCTGGGCAGCGTTTTGAATTGAGAATTTTGAATTTAGAATTCTCAATTCTCAATTCTCAATTCTTACCGAGCGGGTCGTAATAGCGCTTAGGTATTTCCGTTCCCAACGTCTCGTTGATGGTTGTGACGTGTCCGTCCAGCCAGAGACAATTGAGTTTTCCGCCTGTCTCAGTGTCGGAGTTGTTCTTTATGGCATGTCTGAAGATGCCGCGATACCAGTTCGTGCGGCCGCCGGTCCTGTAGTGATCGAAATTCCTGCCGCTCGAGTTGGCATAGAGCATGTCGTTTCCATTCTCGATTCTCGGCTCCATGTGGTCGTGAGCGACGACAACTTCCGAATGCCGCAGGATTGAGGTGGCTCTTTCCTTGGTGAGCCAGCCGTTCATGGAAAACGCCGCGTTGTCCACTTCGCCGCTGGTATACAGCATTTCCTGTGCCACCATCTGAGAGAAGTTCTTGAAGCTCGGACACCCGAACAGCTTCGGCTCCTTTACATAGTCATGGTAAATGACGCCCCAGTATGAGCGATCGTCGCGTGCCGTGAGCAATCTTCCGCTGGAGTTGTACCAGAGATGCCCGTTACAGGGGCCCGAATGCGTGTGGAAGTCGGGCATCGTCTGTTCGTTATCGTCCAGATACATCACAATGGCCAGGCCCACGCTCTTGAGGTTGCCCCGGCAAACTTGTTCGCGCGCCTGCTCCTTTACTCTCTGCAAAGCCGGCATCAGGATCGCCAGCAGCAACGCGATAATAGCGATTACTACCAAAAGTTCGATTAACGTAAAGGCCTTTTTCCTGTACATCGGGAATTCCTTCCTACAAAGTTCATATCTTGTTGACCGAATCAACGCTTGATTTGGCGATAACCGTTCGCGAACCCTCTAAACGTATTGAACCATAGACTCAACTCAAATACTCAGTTCCTGAGATTCCAATCACTTTATAACACATTTGAAGGTGTAAGCCAAGAAAAAAAGGCCTCTTTTTCAAGCGTGGAGCTGTATTTGTCCGAAAATAGCAGTAACGATTGTTTAGGATGAGTGATGTTTGAGCGTTTTACAGATCGCGGACGCAAGGTTATGTCGCTGGCCAACGAACAGGCCCGGCGGTTTGGCCATAAGCTGATAGGGACCGAGTATATCCTGCTGGGCCTTCTCACCGAGGGCACCGGAACGGGTGCAACGATCCTGAAGAATCGCGGCGTTGATATAAAGGCGATGTTGACTGAGGTCGAGCAAATCCTAAAGCTCAAGGGTGAGCCTCAGCCGGCCTCAGAGGGCAATATCCCGGGCACGCCGCACGCCGTGAAGGTTATTGAGCATGCTATCGAGGAGGCCCGGGCGCTCAACCACGATCATATAGGGACCGAACATATCCTGCTGGGCCTGTTGCGCCAGACCGAGGGGGTAGCAAGCCAGGTCCTTGCGAATCTGGGCGTCAAGATTGAGGACGTGCGCTCGGATTTGGCGTAACTTTAACCGGTTCTGACTGCGGTTTTCTTATCAGAATAGACTTGCATTCCCGGGTATTATTGAATGGACGAGAAGCTTCAAGGATTACCGATAAGGAAATCCGCGTTCAGAAAATAGAGTCCTGAGCGTGAATGAAGATCCTCGGCCGGACGCGAGATGCCGCCACGCAAATAGAATCACTGGTCCTGAATGGCAAAGCTGGCCCCGTCATCGGTCGCAGGAATGTAAGCTCCTATCGGGCACAGCACCTTACTGTCCTGATTGCAGCGTACAATAGTTTTCCACAGAGAATCGAGGCTCTCTTTTTCGTGTTCGCTTTCCGGGATCATTTTGATCCTTGTCGGGCTTTCAATCGAGATTTTCATGTCATCGTTCCTTTCAACTTGCGGTTGTCAATCCTGTCTTCTGTCTTACTACGCCGACTCTGGACACAGGGTTCACTTCCACCACGCCGCTTGGCCCCAACGTCGGGATCGCCAACAGCGAGAAGTCCAATTCCAAGTCATTGCCGACAAAGTGAGTATCTGACATAATTTTTCCCTTGACAATATTCCCCCGGCGGAGTACATATCTTGTTGGCGTGCGGAGAGATTTTGAGTTCTTCGACGCTGCGAAACTATTGGTAGGCGGAATCGGTCTGACCATGATGGTGACAGAGACGGAGTCCAGATATACACCCTGAAGACCGCACATAGAGAGAATCGTTAGCAGCCTCCAAATGCATGATCCTTCAGAATCGGATACGGACAGAACAGAATGCCCAAGAAAAAACAACACAGTCTCCCTGAGGTCACCGCTTCTGCTGAAAATAGACTCTTTGTTGATTCTAACCATCCCAATCACACGGCGAAGGATATTACGTTTAAGCGGTGCATGTTCGTTCGTGTAGGTTTGAAGAATGCCACATTAGTCAAGCTGATATTCCACCGTTGTGTATTTGAAGACTGCTATTTACGTGGAGTCAAATTTCAGAATGTGGATTTTACAGGTTCTACGTTTAAAGAATGCAATTTAGAGCGTACAAGAATGGACTCATGTGGTTTTAGATATGCCCGCTTTTCTAAATGCTTACTTAATTATGATGAAATCCTTCACTCACTCCCCACAGAGCCTAACCTAGCAATTGGCCTTCTAAAATCATTAAGATGCAATGCTATTGAGATGGGCAACAAAGATATTGCCGATAGGCTCTTGTCTCGCCAGATAGACATAGAACAACAAGATCTCCGAAAACAAATATGGGGACCAACAGAATACTACAAAGAACATTATAAAGGTGTTGACCGATTACTCAGTCTTTTGAAACTTGTCAGGCTGCGAATTTCGGGCTTATTCTGGGGCCACGGCTTACGAATAATGAGGCTTTTCATAAGTGCAGTGCTTTTAATAGTGTTGTTTGCTTCATTGTATCAATTCTTCGGCACATTCACTAAGGCAAATGAGATTGTGCAAAACAATTTCCCAATGTCTCTCTATTTAAGTACCGTAACATTCACAACACTAGGCCATCCAGCCTATTCTCCTAACACAACATTTACATACATATTGTGTGCCTTTGAGAGTATTCTGGGCGTTGTATATCTGGGCTTTCTCGTGGCGGCACTGTACAGGAAACTATCTAGGTGAACTTTTCCCTTCTTGAGAATAATCCCAGCATAATTGCGGTTGTCCTTTTTGGTTCTCAGGCTAGAAATGATTCTGATGACTATTCGGACAAAGATATTTTTGTATTGTGCAGTTGCGCTGACATTGTGGAGCTCGTGAAGATCAAGAAGCATTATGGCAAAGTATATGCAGGTTCCTCCATAGGATTATGTTGCTATCGAAGGGTCGATGCCGAAGCTATGGCCAATACAGGTTCTTTATTCATGTGGCATCTAAAACTTCAAGGTAGGATAGTCTTCTCCAAGCATCACATATTCGAAGATATATTAGATAGGCTCAAGCCATATAGCAAATATAACACAGACCTTCTTTATTACAGGGAACTTCTGACTGATGTTGTTGATAGTTATGATAAGCGGTTCACACTAAGCGAATTCGACATGTCTGTTTTGTTCACGATAGCCCGCAATATCTGCATTTTACTTTGTCATTCCCTTGGCAATCCCAAGTTTGGTCGTTCAAATGCCTATTTATATGTTCAGTCAGTGTACAAAGATGTGTTCCCTCTGGATGACTGGATTTATCCATTCCTCTGCTCACAGAAGCTACTTTACGAACGTGCGATTGACACCAACCGGGACGAAGTCGATAACTGCTCACATCGCGTTATTATTGGTCAAATACAGAGTCTATTGGAATTTGCCGAGACAAAATGCATATGAAAGATTTGTTAAAGGATCTTGAAATAGAAGTTAGCACTCTGACCACCAAGCATCTTGGTCCTATTGGATTTGACTATCGAAGACGAACAAAGATTGAGAGAATGCTTTACCTTGTAGCAAAGGAGTTTTGTGCCGAAAAGCTTGATTATTCATTAAAAGGTCTTGGCAAGAGCCATTTGTGCACATTCCTAGAAAATACAAGCGAGCAACGAGGCAAGGAAAATGAGATTGAGTTTATAAGAGGAATATTTGAGATATCTGAAATTATCTGCGATATCTCTGGCAGTGATCCATACCTACAAGAGCAAAGGCTTGAAGAACTCGGTGGCTCTATAAGCAGAATGCTGGCGAACATTAGTAAGCGAGTAATGACACTAATCAACAGTTATGCCTTTGTGAATCAGAAAGATACAGAACGACATTCATAGTAGCATCATATAGATATTGAGTTGGTATATGATCATTGTTCCCGTCTTTTTTGCCTGATTCTACCGCGGTTTGCCCCCCTTTGCAACACAATAGCGCCGGACGATAGCGTCAAGTATTATGTGTAAGTTTGATTTTGAGCTGCAAACTTCGAGTTGCGTTTTTTTCATTGCCCCGCGTGTGCAAGATGGCCTGCAGACATCAGCCTCTTGTCCTCATCCAGATGTTTGTGGCGAAGGAACAGTGAGTTGCGGTTGTGCCACAAGGTCCTTGCCGCTCTGTTTAGGCTGCACTGATGGATCCTTTTTCTGCCGTCAGACCAGTGAGACTCGCAATAGCTGCATACATCGAGGTGCCTGTCGTACCACCAAAGCTGGAAGCCGCCAAAGGACTTAAATCGGTCGCCCTTTATCCCGAAAACATTGCCGGCATAGAGTAGTTGTTTTATCTGGGTCTTGTCTTCGACACTGATCTTCTTCATCTTCAGATCCTCCGTGAAAAATTATCAGCGTTTTGAGCTAACCTGTCGGCACTCATCTACATAAGGCGTTTGCTCGGAAAAAGGTAACGTATTCTATCGAACCGTAGGGTGGGCTTTAGCCCACCGATCAACTTCTTGTTTATGTCTGATTTACGATTTGGGACTTCCCTGTATTTAATATAGACGTATGAATATCCGGTTATATTACAAGTAATTTGCAAAAAAAAGGCCCAGATGCCCTCAATGGACCGTATTCCCGGCAAATGACGGCTGCGCGGACGAAAACACACGATCAAAACCGCCCGGCCATTCTCAACATGGCGCAGCCAGGTGAACAAGCGGCCCGGAGCCTTGAATTGTCCGAGCGGATTGAGTAGTATGCTGAAAAAAGGAGAACGTATTATGACAAAAACGATTATTGGCAGTCTGTTGGGGGCATTTGTGTTGTTTGCTGCGAGCCGTCCGCTTGCTGCCGAGACGAGGGATGATGGTTGGGTCTCGCTGTTTGACGGTGCGACGCTGAATGGCTGGAAAGCAAGCGAAAATAAAGGGAGCTTCAGCGTTCGCGACGGCGCAATCGTTGCCGAAAAGGCGCGAAGCCATCTATTTTACGCCGGGCCGGTGGAGAACGCTATCTTCACGGACTTCGAGCTGAAGGTGGATGTTATGACAAAACCCGGCTCGAACGGGGGAATCTATTTCCATACTGAATTCCAGAAAAAGGGCTGGCCTCTCAAGGGATTCGAGGCGCAGGTGAACAATACGCACAAGAACAAGAACCGGACCGGCAGCTTGTTTCAAATGCAGAATGTTGTCGTCAAGTCGGCCGCCGACAACGTGTGGTTCACAGAGCATATCATCGTCGAAGGCAAGCGCATCATCGTAAAGATCGACGGCAAAACTGTGGTCGATTGGACTGAGCCTGATACGCCGGCAGCGCCCAAAGCCCACCCGGGCAGGATTATCTCAAGCGGGACGTTCGCATTGCAGGCCCACGATCCCGGCAGCACGGTCTATTATAAGAATATCCGGGTCAAGCCGCTGCCGGTGATTGATTTTCCATTGGCCGACCTGCACGTGCATCTCAAGGGCGGGTTGACACTGGCCCAGGCGATTGAGAATTCGAAGAAGCGAGGTGTGAAGTTCGGCATCGCTCAGAACTGCGGCCTAAACTTCCCCTGCCGGGACGACGAGGGCTTGCGCGAGTATTTGGAGCTTCTCGAAGGCAAGCCTGTTTACTCGGCGATGCAGGCCGAGGGCCGGGAATGGCTGACGATGTTCTCGCCCGAGTGGATGGCGAAATTCGATTACATCTTCACCGATTCGATGACATGGACCGACGACAAGGGCAGACGCATGCGGCTGTGGATGCCCAATGAGGTGCACGTGGACGACGAGCAGCAGTTCATGGACATGCTGGTGCGAAAAACGGTCGGCATCCTGAGCAGTGAGCCTATTGATATCTACGTCAATCCAACGTTTTTGCCCAGAGTAATCGCCGACAAGTACGATGAGTTATGGACCAAAGAGAGGATGGCGAAAGTCATTGCCGCCGCAGTAGAGAACGACGTGGCGATAGAAATCAACGCCCGGTACAAACTGCCAAGCATCAGATTCATCAAGCTGGCAAAGAAAGCCGGGGCGAAGTTCTCCTGCGGCACCAACAACGGCGGCAAAAACCTCGGAACTCTCGAATACAGCAAGAGGGCAATTCGCGAATGCGGGCTGAAGGAGGCTGACTTCTTCAAACCGCGCCCATCCGGCAACAGAGCCGTTGATCGCTGGAAAGCCCGGCGCTGAGGACAACGGGCAGTCTTCTCGAAAGGAATTCTTGAATTTTTTGAGATTTTCTCAAGAAAATTTTTCGCGCAAACATTTCTCGTTATCGGGGTTAAGCAGGGGAACTCATTGCAAATGAGAGAAGATATTCAAGCTGTTAATCTGGAGCTTTGGGCGGTGGAAAGAGAGTGAGAAGTCTCCGGATTGGCACTGTCCTTGCCTGCGTTCAATCGCCATTTGTTGTCGGTCCCGCAGCCGAAAAGAATGTCTCAAGGTCGGCGGCGCAATCTGCCGATGACCGTTATGCAATGAAATGAAAAAACCGACGTTGCCCCTGTGAGGCAGAAGACGAGTATTTCAGAAATTACAAAAACCAGATGGAATTAAAGGAATACACTTGCTCTTGCCTGCACAGGGGCCTTTTTTGTCCTTTCATTTTCACCGTTATCCAATCCGCGCCGGTCGAATCTTTAAGGCGCAGAGCTTGCGCGGCGGCAACTTGAATGAGATGCGCGTCCTGCGATCTTCCACTGAGAATTCAGACGTCTGAGCGAGCGTCTTTTCCTGCCCGCCTATGGTTGTGACAGTGAGTGTGTATTTGCCCGGATCGAGCAGGTAGAACTCAGCCGACATTGGGCGTTGTTTCGCATCGAAGTTAAACAGCTCGGCTGCAAACTGCGTGCTTGTCGATTCGGTGACCAGCACGGCAATGTCACGAGGCGGCGTCAGCCAGCGAACTGCATTGAGCGGGAAGTATCCGGCGGCGCCCGGGTCGCCTGTCGCCATTGAATAGAGCAGCGACGGATTGGGCGTGTGGATTGTCCCTGCCGGCTCAGCCAATCTGTCGCCGCCAGAGAACAGCGAAGGGAAACGCAGCACCCGGTCGGTATAGCGCACTTCGCTGGTGTAACCCTCGAAGTTGATGCGAAGGGCTTCGGCATTCTGCCGCACAGCCGAGACCAGCGGGCCACGGTCGCCGTGCAGACGAAAGCGCATATACGGCGACATTTCCTTGCCGAGAAAATCATCGAATTCTGTGTTGCCCGTCAGGAACCTGTACTTTGTGATGACGCTCGAAAGCCCGCCCAGTCTCGATGCGCACCAGGCTTCGGTGCCTGGGTCCGGCTGCGTTTGCGGCCGAGAGTTGAGGTACTTGAGGCGAATGCCGGCCATCGAGCGGATCGGCGCCAGGTATTTCGCCTTGCCGGTCATGTGGCAGGTTAGCAGCAGGGTGTGCGTCATCAGGTCCATCGCGCTGGGATACAGGTACAACGTGTACTCGCCGTGGTTGCGAGGGTCCCACCAGTTGTCTCCGAGACCGCCGATCTTCCCATCCGGCCAGTGGATTGCCGTCGGGATTATGCCGGCCGGCTTGCCGCGTTCGGTTCGTGCCGCCGCATCGACCCACGTATCCATCCATGCCGCAAAGAGCCTCGTCAATCGCTCATCCCCCGTCCGCTGCCAGTAGAGCAACGCCGGCTGGACTACCCTCGGATGATACACCGTGTCGCACGCACGCTGTGGATTCGTCTCGATCCTATCGGCGGTAAAGTATGTGCTTTTGAACTGAAGAAATCCTCTCTGGTTTCGACCGGTCCAGAGTTTCTCCATGAACTCGACTGGGCGAAGGGCATACTCTCGCCAAAGAGCATTGTCCGGATCGACGTGCATCATCGGCGTCACGGCGTCGGCAGAATCCTCGGCGGTGTGCTCGACGTCCGACATGCGGGTCGTGTAGCCCTTTTGCATGTGCTCCTGGTTCATTAGCGCTTTTGAAAAGCGGGCCTGTGCCTGCGTGATCTTTGGGCTGTCGAATCCGATCAGGACCGGCACCCACCATCGCCACATCTCGCAGTCGTCGCCCCAGCCGCCGCCGTACTGACCGTCCTGCTGCATACGGTTGTCGATCCACCACTCGATAATATCGGCCAGACGTTCGAGACCTTCGCGTTGATAGACCGCCCACTCCGGCGCACCCGGCACCGTCTCATAACGCTTGTATGGCCCCGTGGGCCGGCCGAGATACATCCGGGCGATTTTATTTTCGGGAAAGGCTCCGGCGTACTTCTCGAAGAACCCGCGCGCTACAGCAAAGAATTCACGCCGTCTTTCGGGGATGCTCCAAACTCCGCCGGACTCCATCGTGTACCAGATGACCATCCTGCCGCGATACAGCCACGTCAGCGGATAAACTGCGGAATTTTCAGAGATATTGAAGTCAAAGTCCTTCTTGCGGCTTACCCCTCGACCGAAATAATCCAGCCGTTTTTCGCCCAGCCAGCGCTCGATCTGCTTGATGAGTCTGACAAGGTCCTCCCTGAGCGACGCATCCAGCCCCGGGCGCTTCCGGAGTTCTTTTAGGTAGTCCAGACGCACCTGGTCGCTGTCGGCGTTGCCGGCTCGCTGAATGACGGCACGAATCGAATCATCTTCAGCCCGCACCCGTCCGCCCATGAGCGTGCCGGCCGCCGCCAAAGAAGAGCTGCGAATAAAATCGCGTCGTGACAATCTTTGTTTTCTCATAAGTCACCTGCCGCCTGCATAGTCACGGCATAGAATACAGCAGAACGCCGTTACCTCAAAGCGATAAATCCGACAGGCCGGCACTGGAAAGGCAAAATAGCCACAGAGAGCACCGAGAACACAGAGAAACAATCAATAATCAATTTCTAAGGCCACAGATTACGCAGATTAACACGGATTCTTGCGCCACAGAGAGCACCGAGAACACAGAGCAATAATCAATAGTCAATAGTAAATAGTAAATTGCAGGGGCCACAGATTCCACGGATTTCGCTGAGGGCAAGATGAACCACGAAGAAAACAATAATCAATAGTAAATAATCAATAATCAATTACAAGGTCCTGTCCAAAGAGCTTTTGAACGTTCGTGTAAATTCGTGTGAATTCGTGGTTAACAATATCTTCGTAAATCCTGTAATCCCGTCCAAAACCCTTTTCAAACACCCCCAGATTCCCGCCAAAGCACGGATTTCCCTTTTTACTCCTGTCTTCTGAATTCTGTTTTTTCACTTTTTTGCATTTTTTGAGATTTTGTCGTCTACATTTGCCCTCTGAGAAACGCCTTTATTAGTAGAAGGGCACTAATCTGTGCGATATGGCGACTTGGACAGGATTGTGGGCGAATGTGCTTGTTCCCGGTTGGGAACACGGGTATGATATGAAACAGCAACTTTGAGCGAGCGATAAGAGGTGCCGAGACAGCAGAATACGGGGATTTAGGAGTCGCGATGATGAGTTGGTTAGCTGACTTTCTGAATATCTATGATAGGTTTCGACAAATTCATCATGACCGGCAAGCCAAGCGACCCCGGCTAGTCATCCCGGCTCATGTGGAAGACCAACATCCTAAGGTTGGCCTGGCTCTAGCCCTGTCGTTGATTCCTCTGGTCCTTGTTAGCGGGGCATTGGTGTACTACTACGCAGTGACAGCACATTCTCTGTCCGTAGATGTTCAGGGCAAGACAGTTGATCCCCCCTTCACATCTTGTTCGAAATGTGTGTGTTGTGCTCGCCTCGTTGAGTGCTGCTAGCCAACTGCTTCTAATTTCTGTTATGCTGATCCGGCGACGCGTCCGGAGAACTGTCGCTTGCTTTCTTCTGTCAGGTTCTATTCTGTCTGTTGGCATAACCGTCTTCGGTTTCCGCCTCATAACCGCATGCACATTTGCAGTAGAATACTCTGCGTTCAATCGTGGCGTCACACTTTTTGACAAGAAACAGTTCGACGCGGCAATTTCACAATTTGAGCGAATTCTTGCCTTCGCCCCTGAATCACGGGTAGCAGACAATGCCTTGGGGCGAATTGCCGGTTCTCATTATTGGCAAGGGCACTATGATAAGGCTATCGCCGAGTGTGTCCTTTACCTTTCCATGTACCCGAAGTCAAATATATCGGACAATATCAGAACCACGCTCGACATGAGCATGGGCAAGTTTGGCAGTACTCACTCGGACGAGGCTTGTGTTGAATTGGTGAAAGATTTGACGCTTCGCTATCCTAATCTCGAATTAGGATTTTTGCAGTTCTTGGGCCTACCCATAGATGCAGCGTCCAAAGATCCAGAAGATCTCCCTTGGGTATATAGCATTTACAATGAGGAGGCGGTTGCTGTGCAAGACAGAATTCGGCACTTTCTCAGACATCTACCCTCAAACCGCAGTGCACCTCTTGCACTTTTCCTTATGGGTGAACACAGGCAACTTTTACAGCAATATCGTGGTTCCTACCTTGCGAGGGTAGGTTTTTCCGCTATGTTGGAGGCGAAATATTCGGAAATTGATGTAGATGAGAACAAGCCGGAGTCTCTGCAGATGCTACTGGGCGAAATCGATTTCGCCCTCGCAGATGGCCACTTAGATTCGGATTCCTTAGAGACTGTCAGATCTTTCAGAGGACGCATCATGGTGCGTCTGGGGCTATATGGCGGTGCTCTTAATGAACTCGCCGATTGGCTAACCTCAACAGCGGAGTTGTCGGGTCACATCGAGTCCGAGGCTATGAGCCTGTTCTTGGGCGTTGCAGTCCTACTGCTGAAGGATGCCGAGTGGGAAAGTTGGCGTAGGACCGAACTCGGAGGCCGGCTTCTGGCGAGTTACCCCGCAATCGACAGCTTCGTGAATATCCAGCGCCTGGCGGCAAAGGGAGATTACGAAGGGGCTTGGATGCATGCTAAGGATCAGCTGAAGGCGCACCTGATGCCCGTATCAGCTGTACCACCAGTAGATATTGGGGCTCTTGAGAATACTGCCACACTCCTTGGCAGCCGAGACTCAGATGCCCGCGCCTTTGCCGAAAACGTCCTGGCCCACGCCGGAGAGTGGAAGGCAGCTCTATATCGGGATTACCCGATGGAAGTATTCTTGGCAGTGGAAGATTTCTACTACGAGATAAACAATCTGTATCTTGCAGCTCTCGAAGCACTTCCAAAGGATGATGACCGACTACTCTCCATTCGCGCGAAGTTACTGGAGCTACTCTACAAGAGCTATCCAGTTTACTCGGAGGACAGGCGGAAGACTCGGGAGGACTGCAATCATGCATATGCGCTGCTTGCCACGAAAAGCAGCGACCCGCCAGTAAGACGAGATGCCATGCTTCGCCGGGCAATGATCTTCTTGGACAATCCGTGGGACCTGCAGACTGCCAGAGAATGCTTTAGGAGTTTCGTCAACGCATATCCACAGGATTCTGCTGCAAACAATGCACTGAATTGGATTGCTTGGTCGTGCTGTTGTGAGGCCAACGCGAATCTCGGGGATGCGGGATTGTACGTTGTGCTATATGAACAAGCTGCAGCCGTATATCGCGAGCTTCACGACCGGTATCCAACTGGACATTTGGGACGAAATTCCTTACGGGCGGAGGCGATAATTCGGTACAAGATCGGAATGGTGAAAGCTGGTCACCGCAAGCCTCACCAGTTATACAGACCGGACGAAGTGAGCATTTATTTGGCAGATGATTGAATCCAGGAAGGAGTCAGTCCAGCCGTGAGAACTGAGGAACCTCAAGCTAATGTGGGCAAGTTTAGAAGAGGATTATCCAACCTTGATGGACAGAATTCGGAGAAGAACACGTTTTTGAGCATGCACAGAATAACAGAATGGTTGGTTGTCCGTCTTGCTCTTTTTTGGGCTGTAAGTACTCTTTTAGCTCTGTCCACCGTTATTGGTGATATTCCCGTAGTGCCGTTGTTCATCTTGTCGGTTCCAGCCGCATGTGTGGGTGTTCCGAGAATTATCAGAAGAGACGGCGCAGATTGGGAACGATTGGCTGGCCTTCTTTTGGGTTCAGCGATTGTTTTCACCATAGTCTATGTGGTGAGTGGTTTTGATGTGCTCTTCTGGTCGCTGGTGATTGGAATGGGAGTCATTTGCTGGATGATCGTGCCAAGAGCTTTCTTGGCGTTCCTTTTCACAGGCGCGTTGTTCAGTTCGATAATGGCAATATGTCAGCCTCCATTGCACGGCACACATCGTTGGATACACATTTCAGGATTGTCTTTCAACACAGCACACGTGCTTGCTGCAGCGACCGTACTCTGGTTTGCATCTACACGCTCCAACTTCCTCCGATTCCTCTCTCTGGCAATTGGGCTGGCATGCCTCATTAAGTCAGGGTCGTTTACGTTTGCGGCGGTTACATCCGTAGTGTGTTTGCTTTTGCTTGCCATGAAATTGCAGTGGGGAGAATGCGCCCTCGCACTCGCTATTACAGTCGTGTGCTTGATCTCTCCTTTGGCGCTTTCTCAGAACAGGATAATTCGCCTCACTGACTATGTTGTTGGCGGTGATAGGCGGCCTTATCAGGTAACGCAAGCTCGGCTGTGCATGCGCGACTTGTGCTATATAGGCACTTCACCAGCAATACGCAGGCATTTACCAGGTGTCGCAGATGACATGTCTCTTATGAAATTCATGATTTGGGGAGGGACATTTACAGGAGGTCTCCTTATTGTGTGCCATGCGGTCATTGTGGCGTGCATATGGTTCGTGCTCAACAGAGCAGATGCGTGGGGAAGGAGCTTGGGCATCGCTGTGATGTGTTTCTATGTAATCATCTTGGTACTGCATATCCTAAGCAATCTTACTCTGATTCCTAGTATTGGCGTGAGCGCCCCATTCCAAGGTCGGGGGCTTACCAATGTTGTTGTGGGGCTCCTACTGCTCTGGATTGTCTCGTCTGCGTCAAATGTGAGTTGTGAAGCAACAGAGACTCCCAATTCGGAACCGACAGAAGTGATGTTGTTGAGTGTTGTCGTAGTCACAATTTGCTACATTGTCGTGTGCACGGTCCCCTTGTGGGTGAGCTTGCTATTCCCGGCGGAAATCTAGAGGGAAAACTGAAAACGAAAACTAGGGACAGCGGAGCAGCCGACAAGGTTGCCATCCAGCGGGTGAGAGTCCCGCCGCGCCAAGTCCTCTGTGGCCGCTTAGCCCGCCAATTGATAACTGCGATTCTGTTTGTTGCGCACTGGTGGAAATCAATGGTGCATGGATATCATGCATTCGTGGTAGGGGCTGACTTTTTCGAAGCCTAAGTTTTTGTATAGGGACAGGGCGGGTGTGTTGTCGGCTTTTACGTTTAGGCCGATGTGGCCCTTGTCATTGACTATTTACTATTTACTATTTACTATTGACTATTGGCTATTGTCCGTGCTTTCGCATGGATATCATGCATTCGTAATAGGGATTGACTTTCTCGAAGCCTAATTTTTCGTATAGGGCCATTGCAGCCTCATTGTCGGCTTTTACATTCAGGCCGACATGGTTGGTGCTTTCAGTTAAGGACTGGCATAATCTTGCCGTGGCGGATTTGGCCAGGCCATTGCCGCGATAGTCCGGGTGGGTTACGATATTGCCTAAGGATGCGACTTTGTACTTTTGTGAATAGACATGGACACCGGCTACGGTGATTAGTCTGTCTTCTTGTCTTATGCCGAAATACTGCCCTGTTTCCAGCATTCTTGGGTTGAACCAGTTGCCGGGGTAAGCTTCTTCGTATAGCCGGAGTAGTTGGTCCAGATCATTGGCCGTTAAGCGGATTACTTGCGAGCAATCGACATCACGGAAACGCGATTTGTCGCTCAGCGCCATCTTGTAGTGCTTCTGGAAATATTCAAATTCGTATTGCTCGTCGAAAACTTCCGCCAGTCCGGAGCTTAAATGGGCGTGGAACCGGCCCGGCAGCAAATGCAATATCGACCGGAGCAGTTCGGCCATTGGGCCTCGTTCTTCGCTCATCGCGTGAAGGGTCGGCACCGGCGGCACAGTGTAGAGCAACACGATAGCCTGAATGTCATCGCCGTCTTTGGCGGCATACCATACGGTGTCGTGCCAGAAGAAATCGTCAAGGTCCCCAATGCTGTAAATGTGGAGATAGACGTTCTTTCGCAGGAATGCTTCTATTTCCGCTTTGCTGTGCAGGCAGCATATTTTCATGGTCGCCGTCCTATCATTGCCGGAATCCGGACTTTGCTTGTCAGTATAGCATTTTGTGTCAGGAGTCTCAATCGGCCACTGAAGCGCAGGGCATACATCCGCAAGATCACGATAAATTCAGTTGCAATTGCCCGCCTGCGGTGATAATTAGTACGCTTTGATTTGACTTTGCGGATTCGCGTTTATTAAGGAGAATGCAAGTGAATTCATTTCGCAGGATCGAGCAGAACGGGTGCCGAATCAGTCATCCCCGCATCTACACCTACTTTCCGGTAGCGGCGGCTATGGGGATGTGCCTGCTCCTGGGTAGTTGTGCGGCGAGCGCGCAGGCGTCCGGCAAGACCGGCGGATTCGTCGAACAGGCCGATTTCGATCAGGCTGTGCCGTCGCCGGAATCGGTGATAGGTCATGCCGTAGCCGATAAGGCTGTCCGCTATGCCGCGCTCGAGCGCTATTTGCGGGCTTTGGCTGAGGCCTCCGAACTGGTGACGCTCACGTCCTATGGCCAGTCGCACGAGGGCCGGGCGCTTTACTATCTTACCATCACCAGCCAGGCCAATCACAAACGGCTGGAACAGATTAAAGCCGACAATGGGAAACTCTCAGACCCGCGCAAGCTCGACGGCGCCGGGCAGGCAGACCGGCTCGTCGATAATCTGCCGGCAGTCGCATGGTTGAACTACAGTATCCACGGCGACGAACTCTCCAGCACCGAAGCGGCTCTGTACGTTGCGTATCATCTGGCTGCGGCAAGAGACCCGGCGAACCGGAAGATTTTGGACGAGGTTGTAGTTCATCTAAATCCTCTGGTGAACCCTGACGGCAGGGAGCGGTATTTGAGCCATCTCGAACAGCTCACGGGCATAGTATCGAGTCCCGACCTTCAGTCGATGCAGCACCAGGCTCTCTGGTCGAGAGGGCGAGGGAACCATTACCTGTTCGATCTGAACCGCGACTGGCTCGTGCATCTTCAGCCGGAAGTGCGTGCCTTAGCAGAAGCAGTTTTGTCCTGGAATCCGCACCTGTTAGTAGATTCGCACGAGCAGAACGCTCTCGATACTTATCTGTTCGATCCGCCGCGCGATCCGATCAATTTAAATCTTTCGCCCAAAGTCATGGATTGGCGCAAGCGCTTCAGCCAGGACCAGGCGGAGGCTTTCAACCGCTACGGATGGAGCTACTACACCAAGGACTGGTACTCTGAGTGGAGTCCCGTTTATACAAACGCCTGGGCCAGTATGCAGGGAGCCATCGGGCTGCTCTATGAACAGGCCCGCGTCGATGCGGCGTCCGTAAAACAGGCGACCGGCGAGGAGACCGGCTACCACGAAGCCGTGCATCATCACATTGTCAGCACCTTAACCAATCTCGAAACATTACGCGCCAACCGGCGGGAGATTTTAGGCGATTTCCTTGCCGACAGGCGATGGGCCGTCAGCAGGGAAGATTCGCACGACCGTGTGTTTCTGCTGCCGCCCGGCGGGGACGAATCAAGACGGCAACAACTGGTTGAATTGATTAAGCGCCAGGGGCTTGAAGTAGAGTTTGCCAAACAGGCTTTCGAGGCCGAAAACGTAACGGATGTCTGGGCAAAGACATTAACGAGCCGGAAGTTTCCGAAGGGCACGCTCGTGGTTCGCTCCAGACAGCCGCGCCGGCGCATGCTTGAGACTTTGTGCAATTTCGATCCGCATCTGACCGATGGCTTTTTGTCGAAGGAACGCAAGGAACTCGAAAACCGCAGGAGAACTCTGCTCTATGACGTCACGGCGTGGAACCTGCCGATGGCGTTCGGCATCGAGTCTTTTTGGGCCGAGAACATGCCGGATATTGAGCCTGGCTCGGAGCCGGAGCCGGCCGGGGACCTGCCGAAGCTCGGCAACAAAAGCGGTTACGGCTACCTGATTGATTTTCGAGATTCCGACGTGTATCTTGCTCTGGTTCGTCTCTATGAGAAAGAATGTCATCCGCGGATCTCGACCAAGCCGTTTACGGTGGAAGGTCGCGAATACGTGGAGGGGGCGGTTCTGCTTCGGGCCCATGAGAATCCCGACAATCTGTTGGAGATTTTGCAGGAGATCGCCTCGGATTTCGGCATTGGTGTTCATGGCGTAAACAGTGCCTTGGTGGAAGAAGGGCCGGATCTTGGAAGTCGAAAATTTGACCTTCTGTCGGGACCCAGGGTTGCGATAGCCTCACAATGGCCCGTGAGTTCGACTTCATTCGGATCGATCTGGTATTTGCTTGACCATCGACTCCGGCTTCGCTGCTCTGCCGTCAATATCCAGGGTATCGGCGGCATCGACCTGCGAAAGTACAACGTTCTGATACTTCCCCACAGCGGCGACCTCGCCCCGGTGCTCGGCAAGAAGGGCATCGAAAAGATAAAGCGATGGGTCGAGGGCGGCGGGACCCTGATTGCGGTCGGCAGCTCGGCGGCATTTGCGGCCGGCAAAGACCGTGGGCTTTCGTCAGTGCGGCTCAAACGCGACGTGCTCGACAAGCTGGTGGAATACCAGGAGGCGGTGGAACGGGAAAAGAAAGCCAGACACATAGAGTTTGACCCCGGACAAATATGGGGAACCAAGACATCGCAGGAAAAGACGGCAGAGCCGAAAAGCAAAAAGGATGAGGCGAAAAAGCCCGATGAATCCAAGGCCAAGGCGGATGTCGAAAAACTAAAGCGCACCGACGAATGGCGCCGCATTTTCAGCCCGACGGGCACGTTCCTTACCGGCATGGTCAACACGGAACATTGGCTCGGATTCGGCTTACAGGAGAAGCTGCCGGTCATGTTCCGCGGCAGTAATGCGTTCATGTCAAAGCATCCGGTGCGGACCCCGGTACGTCTTGCAGATGCCGAAGGGTTGCGCCTCAGCGGCCTGCTGTGGCCCGAATCCAGGCAGCGCATTGCCGAGACCGCGTACGCTACGGTCGAATCCGTGGGGCGCGGTCAGATTATCTTGTTTGCGACCGATCCGACGTACCGGATGTGGCTGCCGGGAGTGCAGCGACTATTCCTCAATGCCGTACTGTTAGGCCCCGGCATGGGCGCGTCTCAGCCGCTGCCGTGGTGAGCATGATTACGCCTTTTTGAGCCGTGACATCGCAACGAAAAAGCACAGCATGACTGCTGTTGCCAGCAGCAGGCTGTATCTCGGCGCAAGGCCCAGAGCGCTGGGGACGTAGGCGCAAAGCAGAGCAAGCCCGGCAACAAACAGACTGTAGGGCAACTGCGTACGAACGTGCTCGATGAGGTCACAGGAACTGGCGATCGAACTCATGATCGTTGTGTCGGAGATAGGCGAACAATGATCGCCGAAGATCGCGCCGTCCAGAACCGCCCCCAGGCTTATCATCGTGGTCAGTCCATAGCCGTCGTCGATGGCAAAGGCAATCGGTATGGCCGTCGGGATCAGAATCGCCATCGTTCCGTAACTGGTGCCGGTGGCAAACGAGGTCAGCGAAGCAACGAGGAATAGAATCGGCGGGAACAGATAAGGTGGGACTCTGCCGGCAAGAATTGTCGTAAGGAACTCTCCGGTCCTCAGATCGTCACAGCAGTTCTTGAGCGACCAGGCGAAAATCAATATCACAAAAGGAATCATAGCGCGCCTGACTCCCCGCTTGAAACAACCGAAAATGACGCGCAAGCGAAGCGAGCCGAACATTTGCGAGAACAGCAGGGCCAACGTCAAGCCGAACAGTGCGGCGCAGGCGAGAACCAGCGGGCTGTTCTCGGCGTGGCCGATGACTTCTCGCCAGTAAATCCAGCTTCCCGGGGAAAGAGTTTCAAGATCGACGGGTTTCGGCGGCATGTTCTCTGCGATAGTGGTGAGGCTCTGCGTCTGCCAACGGATCATATCGTCTTTGAGTTTGGAGGTCCCGTCGAACCAAAGGCCTGTGCCGTGAAACAGCAGAAGCCCGGCTAAGGGCACCAGGGCGTTTAGCGCTCGGCCGGACGCATGTTTTGAATTCTGCCTTGTGTCCCTTTGACTTCGCTCAGGGCAGGCTTGCGTATTCTGAATACCGTCTTCTTCAGGCGGCTCCCTCGTCCCTGCTCGTTCCTCGGCCTCTTTCATGGGGCCGAAGTCGCGACCCATCAGAATATGCACGAAAACAAAGACAATCATCAGCAGGCAATAGAAACGGAAACTCAGGGCGTCAAAGAACATTGAATAGCCGCTCTTGCCGATGTCGAGTTTTTCACCGATCTGACGAAGGAGGCCCACCTCGTAAGCAATCCACGTGCTGACCACTGCAAGGCCGGCGATAGGCGCACTGGTGGCGTCCACAAGAAAAGCAAGTTTCTCCCGGCTGACGCGAAACCGGTCGGTGATCGGCTGCATCATCGAGCCGACGACTATGGCATTAGTGTAGTCATCGATAAAGCACAGAATCCCCATGAGCGCCGTGGCGGCCTGGGCGGATTTCCTGCCCTTGACCCACTTCAGGAGCCAGACGATTATCCCCCTGAAACCTCCGGAGGCGATGAGCACCTCTATCATAACGAAGATGGGCGGGATAAACGCAAGGATCTGCAGGTTCGTCTTGTTTGTGACGGTGTCGGTCATGTAGATGCCCGCGGTTTTGAATCCTTCAAACCAGGCGGCTACATCCACCGGGGCCTGCGGAATCGCGGTCAGCAATCCGCCCGTCAAGATGGCAATTCCCAGACTCAGCAGGACGTGGCGTGTCAGAAAGGCCAGCACGATTGCCAGCACCGGAGGTATGACGCTGTACCACATTGCCGCCTGCGGGTCTTCTCCGCTTGGCGGGGCAAATAAGACAGCCAGTGTACACAAAGAACCGAAGATAACCAGCGCCACAGCGCCTCTTGTAACAGCATTTGTCATTGTTTAGCGACTCTTCGTCCCCGTAATATCACCGCCGCCGCCGTTCAAAATTATTTTGTCAGGCCTGCCTCAACCATCTGCCAACCTCTCGCAGGCCCGGCCGTTTTCCGTACATTAGTATGCCGGTCCGGAAAATCCTGGCGGCGATCCACACGCCGCCAAGCACCGAGGCCGCCAACAGGACTATCGAGAGAAGTGTTTCGACTATCCAGATTTCAGTGCCGGAGGACAGTCGCAGTATCATGACCATCGGCGTGGTCGGCGGCAAGAACGACAGCACTCTTGCCAACGTCCCGCTCGGGGCACGAATAATCTCTCGCCAGGCTAATAGTGGCACAACGCAACAGAGCATCACAGGTGTCATCAGGCTTTGGGTTTCCTTGATGGTGTTGCAGATCGAGCCGATCCCCACCATGACCGAGCCGAACAGAAAGAAGCCAAGTACATAATAGATAAAAAAGTACGGCAGAATTTCAGAACCGACCCCGACGTTGAGGCCCTGCCACCGAGCGGCGCCGTATGCTGCAAAACCCCACAAGGTCACCACCGTCAGACCGACACCGACCAGCCCCAGTATCTTGCCGGCCATAAGCTCGAACGGGCTGACCGCTGAGAGCAGCACCTCTATCACCCGGGAATTCTTCTCCTCGATGATGCTGCTGAGCATCTGCTGGCCCATAGTGATAATCCCCAGGAACAACAGGTACATGAAGAAGAAGGGAGCTATCATTCTGACGATCGTATCGGTTTTGTTTTGAACCCGTTCTTCATCGTCGGCAGAGCCCACATCCACCTCTTCGGTCTGTACATCGCGAAGGTCTTTCAACTCGTCCTGCGAAAGATTAAGATTGCGCAGCTCGCATCGCCGATTGAAGATAGCGGCATAAATAGGATTCTTGACGGGCCAGAACGGATCGGCATCCCCCGCTTTCTGGTTGTGAGCATAGAGATGGAGCTTGCCTGTCCCCTGGACTTGGAGAACGTCGTTGTCGAGCACAACGTATACATCCAACTCACCGCTGCGCAACCTGGCTTTGCCTTCTTTTTCGGCGTCTGCGTTTTCGCCTGCCTGAAGTTCCTGCAGCTCAACCTGCCTGCTCGGATTGCGGTCATTGTGCTCGTCAAAGGCAGTTTCTATTTTGGCTGAGAGTTGGCCCGACAGGTCGGTCACTGCTACTTTCATGGGCGGGCGATCGACAGCCTTGCGGCGATCAAGTTTACGAGCAAAGTATACGATTGCCACAATCATGACCGGCAGCATCAAGATTGAGAAAATAAACGTCTTGGTCCTGGTGGTCTCGATATATTCTCGCTGGGCAACTTTAAGAATCTTCTGCATCGCTTTTTCCAACCAGATTAACAAAGATTTCGTGCAGTGAAGGCACTTTCACCTCAAAGGCCCGGACACGCGTGCGGTCCATCAACGACCTGAGCAATTCTTGAGAATCGGCACTCTCGGCAAGGATGATTTCCAGCCGATTCCCCTCGGATTCCACTCCTGTAACAACGGGAAGATCCTTGACGAAACTTGTGTCACCCTCAAGCTCGACGCAGACAGCGTGAGAACTCTGCTGCGATCGGACCGCAGCCAGCTTGTCGTCCAGGATGACTTTTCCCTTGTTTATCAAGAGAATGAAGTCGCAAAGCTTCTCGGCCTCGTGCATCACGTGCGTGGAGAAAATGACGGTTTTGCCTGCTTTCCGCATGTCCACAATTATACTCTTGAGCAAATCGGTATTCAACGGGTCCAGCCCGGAAAACGGCTCATCGAGTATCAACAGCTCCGGCTCGTTGATCGCAGTTACGGCGAATTGCAGTTTCTGATGCATTCCCCGCGAAAGCTCTTCGACTTTCTTGTCCGCCCAGTCAGCTAAGTCCAAACGCTCCAGCCACTCGGGCACTCGGCGGGTAAGCTCCGCGGCAGCGACGTTCTTAATTGCGCCGAAGTATGCAAGCACCTTGCGAACCGTCATTTTCCGATACAATCCCCGCTCCTCAGGCATGTAGCCGATCCGGCTCTTGGCCTGTGCGACTGCACGACCTCCCAGCAGCGCAATCTGTCCGCTATCGGGGCGAAGAATATCCATAATCATGCGGATAGTAGTGGTCTTGCCGGCGCCGTTGGGACCAAGGAAGCCGTAAATGCTGCCGGACGGGACCGTCACGTTCAGACCGCTGACGGCACGAACTTCGCCAAAAGACTTGCAAACACTTTCGAGTGACACTGCATCCATATTTGATAATCTGCCAGGTTAGGCTTCACATCTGCCATCAATAGCGCAGGGCTTAGATGCCATCGTCAATAGAATATCAAACCGGTCCAATAAGTACAGCCATTTCTGCTGTTGTCCGACAGTTCGAGAAAACTGGTAAAGAATTTCCGCAGGCAGCGTCTCATTCCATCGTTTAATAGGTAGTTTAGCGGCCGCAACATCGGACGTAGCATTATCAGAGGAGTTATTACTGCAACGGAGAAAAACACATGAGCAATGGAAATGAGAAAAAGTTTAGTAACAGGGCGTTTGTTTCGGTCTTGACGGGATTCTCATTCGTGGTGATGGCCCTTACCGGGCTGGTTTTGTTCTTTGCCCCTTCCTGCCGAATCGCCCGCGACACCTCATGGATCGTCTGGGGGCACAACAAGGACCAATGGACCGGCGTACACGTGTGGTTCAGTATAGCTTTTGTTGTTGCGTCGGTGTTCCACCTTTACCTCAACTGGGCCGCTCTGACCAACTACTTCAAGACGAAACTAAAGCGTGGCTTTGCATTTCGGGCCGAATGGATATCCGCTCTGGTTATATGCGGCATCCTCTACGCCGGGACCGTTGGCGAAGTTGCGCCATTCTCATCGCTGATGGTCTGGAAGGAGACCTTCAAGCACGGCGCCGCCGGCGAAGGGCAGGGTCAGGGCTGGCGCGGAGGCAGAGCGGGTGGACCCCAGCTTGACAGCCACACAGGCACTGTTGAGGGCAATCTCGCAATCGGGGCTCAGGATTTGCACGGCGGCAATGACCAACAAAGTCATTCCGTACAAGCCCAACAGCAGGTTCATTCTTGCGAGGAGGGCCAGACACAGGCCCACGGTCCGGGTGCAGGCCGAGGCGGGATGGGTCGTCAGACTCTCAGACAGTTCTGCAGCGATGGGGGAGTTGAGCTTTCGTGGGCATTGTCACGGTTGCAAAATGAAGGCTTTACTGCCAGAGATACGATGACGATGCGAGAAATAGCCGACGGGGCCGGCGTCCATCCGCGTGAACTCCGCACGGTTTTGTTACCCGAACAACAGTGATCGCTCTGGCGGTCTCAGGAACCGCCCTGACTTCGCCGGCATAGACCGATCAGCCACTTCTGCTGCTCAACTGTCAGGTAAGGCCTTAGCACCAACACATGCCTGGCGATGCGCCGTTCGATTTGACTGTGGGCCGATATCAACCTGTCTATCTGCCGGAGCAGCTCCTCGCCGGTGCTCTGACGATTCTCGAACACGGCAAGCAGCTTTGCTCTTTCGGACAGCAGGACGTTGCGAAGACGCTCGGAATCCGCCTCGAAGCCTGAGTCCTTTTCCTGCAGGACTCTCAGTTGCTCTTCATCCAGTCTCAGCCTATGCGCCAACCTGCTTCTGGCGTTCGGGCGCATGCCGTAACCGCCTCCGCCTCGGCGTCCGGCGCCGCCGCCACGACCGTATCCGGGGCCCCGTCCGCCCAGTCCGTGTCCGCCGCCCCCACCGAGACGACCGCCAAGCCTGCTGATCGGGCCTCTAACGGTCTCGGCACAAAGGCCCATCAGGTAATCTTGGTCACTTGCGGGCAATTGTCCGCGAAGCTCAACCACATGTTCACCGATCCGTCTGATCAGATGCTCATGCGCACTGATGACATTCTCGGTATGCTCCAGGACGACCTCATTCGGAGTACACGGATCTTCGAGCGCCAGCGCAAGAGACTTCTGCTCTGATGTAAGGTTCGTTAGCAGTCCATCCAATTCCTCCGCAAATCTGTTTTCCAGAGCGACCACAGAACCGGATGCTTCACTGAGCCACCGTCGTGACGGTCCTTGCCCCGCGTCCTGATTGCTCAGCGCCGTCAAGCGAGCATTGAAGAACGATATCGCCGCGCATACAAAAGCAACTGCCGCAAGCATTGCTGTTCGTCTTCGATTCATCGCTCAGTCCCCCCATTCGACGGCTCGTCCTCTAAGATCAACCACGCCAGCTCGCTCGACCATTCCAGCCCTAATGCGGCAAGGTATTCCGGCCTGTTTTGCGAGACCGCGGCCGTTTCCATCTTTCCCGTTACACTGTACTTGCCCAGCCTGTGCCCGACGCTGACGGCAATGATGATCGATGCCGCCACACGCAGGACCACCGGCAGAAATCCAGGTCGCAGAACACGAGTTTTTTCGCCTCGTCCCTGTTTCCGCCCGCCGCTCTGGGCCAGGGCAGTGATTCCGGCGGCAACATCGTGCTCGGTTGTATCGACATTCCATTGCCCGAGTGTGTTCCACATCTCGGCAGCTTCCCGTCGGCGAGCCGAACACTCCTCGCACGCCGCCAGGTGCGCTCTGATCTCGCCGTTTCTCGACTCTGTCAGATTGCCGGCCACATACTCCATCAATTCGATGTCATTTACATGTTTCATTATACTCACCTATACCTTAAACGGCCTCGAAGTCTAAAAACTGCGAACTATTTGATAAAATCTTTCATTTTGCCCAACTTTTCTCGTAGATTTGCATATCCTCTGACCAGCAGCGATTCGACTGCCGACTTACTCCAGCCTGTTACTTCGCTGATTTCGCCGTGACTGAGACCATCGTACCGGTGCAGTATCACCGCCATCCGCTGCCGTTCCGGCAGCTCGCCAACGGCCGCTTTTACCAATTCCACAACTTCCTTTCTTTCAGCAGCATTACTTTCCGGTTCAGCCGGCGCTGCCGGGTCCGCATCTTCCAGCGGCGCTGCGGCCTTCGCCTGCTTGCGCTGTTCATCGAAGCAGAGGTTCACGACGATACGATAGAGCCAGGTCGTGAACTTTGCCTGAGGTTTGTAACGTTTCGCCGCCCTGTGCACACGCAGGAAGGTTTCCTGGGCAACATCTTCAGCCCTGTGCCAATTGCCGAGGACACGGTAAGAGAGCGACAAAATCTTGTCCTGATGCCTCCTCGCAAGATCACCAAGAGCAGCCATATCTCCTGCTGCCAGACGGGTCATCAGTTCAGTGTCATTAGGTGTGTCATTTGCCATAAAAGAGATTAAACTCACGGCCCAGGCCTTCCGATGGGAAAACCTGGGCCGGTTGCTTGTTCGGCGTTACAGACCGCAAATCCAACGCCGGCCCTTTTATCCGTTACGATATGTCAAAGACCTTCGTCAGTTGGGTGATCTCGAATACCCTGCGGAGATTCGAGTCCAGATTGGACAGTTGCAGCTTGCCATCCAGTTCGACCACCCTTTTATGGACCCTGACCAGAAGACCCAAAACGGCCGATGTCATGAACTTTACATTGGCAAAGTTCAGAATCAATTTCTTGCCTCCATTCTCTTCAATGACCTGTTCGAGAGACTCCCGAATGTCCTTTATCTGCTCTTCTTCGAGGATCTTCTCTTCCACGAACGTCACAAAGGTAACGTCCATTCCGTGCTCAATCTCTATTCTCGGCTGGGCCGGTTCCATGATCAACTCCTTACAGCACTCGTCTGCCAATTTTTCTTTCCATGCCGACACAACAGCATATTACCCAATATTCCCGAATAATTCCAGAGCAACTTTGAAACCTTCCAGCGCCTAACCGGAAAGTATGCAGCGGGCAAATCCACGGTTGTTCCGTATTGCGGGCGGGCCTTGCATTTATCAGGCGAACCTGGTATTCTTTTGGCTCAGGGCAGAAAACGCCTGCAATCAGGAGTCTGATATGAACTATCATAGTCGGTCAAGAATAACTCGCCGGATGTTCCTCAGAAGAACGGCCCTAATATCGACAGGAGTTGCATTTGGCGCCGATACGGCACGCCCGGACCGCCGAGCAAGGCCAAAACCCAACATCCTCTATTTGATGACTGACCAGCATCGGGGCGACTGCCTGGGTTGTGCCGGCAACAAGGTCATCAAGACGCCGCACCTGGATTCCATCGCGGCCGATGGCGTCGTTTTTTCCAGCGCTTATTCTTCGACGCCGAGCTGCACGCCGGCCCGCAGCGCGATTCTGACCGGACTATCGCCCTGGCGCCACGGCATGATCGGCTACGGGCGCGTAGCGGGCAAGTACCCTTTCGAGTTGCCGGACGCGCTTCGCAACGCGGGCTATTACCTGTTTGGCATCGGCAAAATGCACTGGTATCCGCAGAGAAAACTTCGCGGCTATCACAAGATACTGCTCGATGAGTCCGGTCGTGCTCAGGCGAAAGGATTCATCAGTGATTATCGCCGGTGGTTCAAGGAGCAGGCGCCGGATCTGGACCCGGACGCGACGGGCATCGGCTGGAACGACTACCGGGGCAAAACTTATGTGCTGCCGGAACGTCTGCATCCGACGATGTGGACGGCCGATACGGCGGTTGATTTCATCGAGAAATACGACCGGACGGAGCCTTTCATGCTCAAGGTTTCATTCGCCCGGCCGCACAGCCCTTACGATCCGCCGAAAAGATTCGCCGAGATGTATGATGCGGACGACATGCCCGCCCCTGTCGTTGGTGACTGGGCCGCGCAATACGCGCTGCATGATGACCCGCCGAAGCCGAGCCTCTGGCACGGCGACCTCGGCGTCAGGCAGGCCAAAGAGTCCCGGCTCGCCTATTACGGCTCGGTTACCTTCATTGACGAGCAAATCGGCCGAATTCTCGCCGCTCTTAAAGAACGCGGCATGTACGACAATACCATGATTATGTTTTTCGCAGATCACGGCGACATGCTCGGGGATCATCACCTGTGGAGAAAGACCTACGCCTACGAAGGTTCCGCCCGCATTCCTATGCTGCTGCGCTGGCCCAAGAGCATGGGGATGAATAGTCAGCGGGGCAAAACGTTGCCGCAGCCGGTGGAGCTGCGGGATGTGCTGCCGACGTGCCTCGATGCAGCAGGGGCTTCGATCCCGGACAATCTTGACGGAAAAAGCATGCTCGATCCGGTCCGCGGACGCACGGAGAACTGGCGGCCCTTCATCGACCTGGAACATTCGATGTGCTACAACAAAGATCACTGGAACGCACTGACCGACGGCAAAGTCAAGTACATCTACTACGCCTTTGACGGCAGAGAAGAACTCTTCGATCTGTCCAGAGATCCGGACGAGTTGCACAACCTCGCACCGAAGCAGGCACACAAGAGCACACTGCTCAAATGGCGGCAACATATAGTGGACCATCTCTCCGAGCGAGGCGAGCAGTTTGTCTCCGACGGCAAGCTGACCATACGCAAGAAGCGACTGCTGCATTCACCCCATTACCCGCGGTCCGGATGACTCCGCCTGCCGGGCATCATCTTCATCACTCAAGTATAGACGCGGATCCGGGCAGAATGTTACGGTTTCTTTTGCACTCTTGAGAGAATTTCTCTGGGACGGTGGGTCGTCTAAAGCTGGGTTATTTCGGAGAGGCCTTCGATTTGTAGTTCGGTTATTTTGCGAATTCTGGCCTCGAATTCGTCCTGCAATATTAACGTTTCCTGCCGCAACCTCTCTTCGAGCTGCGATCTGAAGACCTGGCGGGCCTTGTGGATTTTGGAGTTTGTTAAAGCCCTTTTAATGACCCACGCCGGGGCGTCCCAGTTCTCGGCCAGTTTGGCGGCCTTCTCTTTTCCCTGCCGGACCGTCAAGTAGGCAATGACCAAAGCGAGCACGGCCCCGCCGATTAAACCGATGGGACCCGATATCAGAATCGCCGTGCCGGCCCCTCCGCACAGGATCGCCCCGATGCTGGTTGCGGTCCCGACCACGAACCACCCGACCGCGTCCATTATTCCGCCGTATAGATCGGGCAGCTCCGATCCGATCGCGTCACCGCCTATCGAGATTCTCCTGCCTTGATTGATTTGTGCATCTCCAATGCTCAAGCCGTGAGACTCAATCCACCTGGTGAGCACGTCCCTCACCTGTTCGGACAATCCCATACTCAGGGTTTCCATTCTACTTTCAACAATCTTCTTCAGCTCCGGCTCAAAGGATTTCGCTTTGGAAGAAACACTCTTCTTGAGCTCGGCAAGCGAACCGCCGGTGGTTTTGTATTCCAGCAGGACAGGCCTGATTCTCTTATCGAACAATTCCAGAATAATGTCGGTTGCGACATCCACCACGTATGCGTCGGTTGTTCTGTGAACGAGCGACCTGACCTTTGCCCGGCAGAACTCCGGCAGTTCCGTCCTGAGTCTGCTCCGGGTCTTTTCAAATTTCTTTTGAAGGGGTGAGAAGATTGCAAGCCCTTCGGAAATGACGGCGTACGGCCTGTCGCTGCGCATCAGCTTCGACGCATCGAGGCCCAGCGATTCGGATATTACGTCGGAAACAAATGGCCACTGGCTGCTGCCGCCGGCAAGAATTACCCGGCTGATGTCGCCGGTGTCGATGTTTTTGTCCGCCAGTCCCTGAGTTAACGACGTCCGGAACCATTCGATCAGGTCTATCGGATCGTTTTTGCCAAGAAGTCTGTCAGACTCGAGGCCGACCCCCTGCAAATAGCCGGCAAAAACGCGGCTGGGATTGTAAGCCCGGGCCTTCTGTATAAATGTGGTCCAGCTCATATCGCGAACACTGCCGTACTGCCCGACGGATTTATTGACGCTTTCAGAGCGATCTCGGACCATTGTCAGCGAGAAGAATTCCTTTACCTCCCGGCAAAGGTAGGAATGTACGTAATAGGTATCTCCCGCCTTCTCGATTTTTTTCATGGCGCCGGCGTTTTGCTCCAGGAGCCATTGAAAAAAGAGATCGTCGAACAGGCGCCCTCCCAGTTCCATATCGCCCCAGGAGAGACATTCTTCCAGGCTGCGCAAAAATGCGAAGTCACACGTGCCTCCTCCGAAATCGACGATCAAGACCCCCCTCAGGGCTTCGTCCGGCGAAAAGTCTTTATGCCACAAATGAGAAAGCAACGCCCCTTTGGGTTCGTCCAGCAGCTTGACCCGGCCGTATCCCGCGGCTTCGGCGATTTCTGTCAGTTTGGCTCGAAAGCTCTTCTCGGCTTCGCTCGGGACTCCAATAATCACCTCACTCCGGGCCGGTTCAAGGACGATATGCTGCCGTTGCGATTGTTCCACGACTGTGCGCAGGAAGTCCTCGGCATTCTTTGCCGCATCTTCGCTCGTGGTAATATCGGGCTTGAATTGCGTGCACAAGCGATAGTCTTTGCGTTCTTCGTTTGATGACTCTCCGTATTCATGCAGTGCCGGATTGCCGACCAGCGGTTTTTTGTTCTGTCGGTATAGAATCGCAGTGGGGATACCGTCCCTGCCCGAACCGAAATCCACACCGACCGGCGATATCTGGTCTGCCGGGCACTTACAGAAGTAAGAGTTGGTGGTCCCGAAATCTATCGCTAAGATGCTCGAATCACTCATATTCACTGCTTGTCCCGAAGCTTCCTGACCAATCCGCGTTCCATAACCTTGCCGTCGAAGACAACAGGCTTACGTTCAATTCTGACCTGGTCTCCCTCGGCGACGTGGCCAAAGGCCTCGTATTTGATCGCCAAGTCGCTCGTCCATGCGATCACGCTCTTCCGGCCCGCATCGACGGATAAGAACACGGGTGATCCGTCCAGGCCTTCGAAGCCGCAGTTGCGCGCCTCCTGGATCAGCTCGTCGGCCGCTACCGATAGCGACTCGGGCGCTGTACGATGCAGAGCGTAGATAAGCCCCCCGATGCGCCGGAATACGGATTCCTTGTCGGCGGGGGTTTCCTCCGACCATGATCGAGATGCGCATAATGCCGCTAGCAAACCAGTTGCCGGATATAGCCACTGCTCAATCGACGTGCGCACGACATGCTCGTGGCTTGAGCGGTCATAACCCGGCAGTCGCGGAGCCATTCCCGAGACGCGGTACAGCAACTTGAGCAGAATTCTGCTGCGCGAGATTCGATGAACCATCAGAACCGCACATAGCGCACCGAGAGGCCCGCCCAGAGCCAGTCCCACGTCGCGCATATCGAATGCTAATCGAAACAGGGGGGTCAGAACGATCGTCCCGACGATTGCGCCCGCCATAGCACTCAGAGCAAGCCGGAACGCCTTTGGCTCGGCACGTCCGGCCGGTTCGGGTATTTGCAGGGGCCTGGCAATCACATCGAACGTCAATGCCACGGCAGCCGCGGAACGCTTGTCACTGACGGTTCCGCCGCTAACGACAGATACCCAGGCGGGACTGAGCAACTCTTTTTTCAGCAGCGATCGAGCTGCCGTGAGGGCAATCCCAAGCTCGATCTGCGTAGGAGAACTGCCGGCATCCAAAGCCGCGAAATATTCGTCCGTTGCGTTATCGAGCAAATCGGGGCGCAACTTCTCGGTTCCCGCATACGCCTCAAGAATTTTCTCTTTCAAATCGAGCATAAACGAGCAGTTGGCAGGGTGGGATCTGCCCTGAGATGCCCCACCGAACCGAGTTAAAATTTGTTATGATGCGGGGCACAGGCCCCACCCTGCAGGACTAAATCCTACATTCCCTATTTAACCACCTCGGCCGGCTCGGCCGGCTTAACGATCTCAATCAGCTCAATCTCAAAGATCAGTGCGGAATTTGCCGGAATGCCTGGTCTTGGCCTGGTGTCGTAAGCCAGGTTGGCGGGTATATACAACTGCCATTTGCCGCCTTCCTTCATGAGCTGCAATGCTTCGGTCCAACCCTTGATTACACCTGTAACAGGAAACTCTGCGGGCTTACCACGCTTATAGGAGCTGTCAAACTCTTTGCCGTCGATTAAGGTGCCGCGGTAGTTGGTTTTTACTTTGTCGCTCGCCGTGGGAGTACTGCCGGTTCCTTCTGTTATCACCTTGTATTGCAGACCGCTCGGCAGCACTTTGACGCCTTCCTTAGTCTTGTTTGCTTCAAGAAAGGCCGTGCCTTTGGCAAGGTTTTCAGAAGCCTCTTTTTTCTGCTTGGCGGCCTGTTTGGCCCTCATGCGCTGCTGCCAGCCCGTGTAAATCTTCGTCATCTCAGCCTGACTCATCGCCATGTTCGTACCCACCAAGGCGTCTTTTAGCCCCTGCGCAAGCGATTCAACATTGACCTCAATCTCGGCCTTTTTCAGATTCCCCGCGATTTGTGTTCCTATTATGTAGCTGACTTTGTCCATTTCTGTTGCGAGGGAAACCGCTTTCTCGGCAGTCGCTTCACCGGCGGGTTTTACAGCCGCCACCCCTTCTTTTGCGCTTTCCTGGGCCGCATACACCGACATCACAAGCAAACAGCCCAATACCAACGTCATAATGCCAATTCTCGTTTTCACAATTGTCTCCTTCTTTCGCTAAAAAACCGCCGTGTGCCGGATCGACCGACAACCCTGCATAAACACACAACCTTAACACAACTACAGACTATACCAGAAAGCCGGGAATAAGACAAAGCCTTTTTGGCCTTGACAATTCCTTTCTCGATACAAACTTTTCTCTTGCGTTGCCGGCGAATTTGTGGAAAATAGCTAAATTCCGACAAGAACAAGAGAATCTAAAATTATCGAGCGCGGGAGCCGACTAACAACATAGCTTGAATGATTGCAAATTTGGGAGACTAATTATGGCCGATTATCCACAGATCAATTATAGAAAGCACAGCTTTTTGTCCGCTCTGGTCATGGGGCTAAGCGCCCTTACGATCACGTTTATCATCAGTTGTACGGTGGTGATAATCTACGGCATGCATTTTGCCGGCGACCAGTCTCAAAAGTTTCTTTCATGGGCCGAGCAGGTTGTCCGGGACTTGCCGGATGAAATGCACAAGTCGCTGCCGCCGGTTCTGGCCGATGTGCTCGACGATCGTCGTCAGCCTGATTATGCGAGTCAGCTTAATATTACAGCCAATACGATTCTGCTGCCGGACGAGAACGGGATGGTTCGCACAACGGTCGAGGTCGTCAATAACGGCACTGAGGTTGTTTCTCTGCTTTCGCTGCGAGTGGTCGTATTGACGGCGCACAATGAAATCATCGTCGCATCGAATGAGTATGCCGCGAGCCCCATCGCTGCCGACGAGGAATGGCGCGGCCCGCTCATGGGCGGCTCCCGCCGGTATTTTTCCTCCTCTCACAAGGGGCTTCCAGTTTTCTCTACGTCCGACTTGAAGACAGAGATCGAAATCACCGACATCCGGCTATGGAACAATCCAAACCCGACCGCCCTGCCGCTGATCGAAGAGACGGTACTCTCGGAAGCGGAGGCATCCGGCTCCCCGACCGCCGCCGGGCCGACAGAGAATTGACGCGCGTTATGTTGCACCCACTTTCGGGGTCCTGTTCGTCAGGTAAACGCCTGAGATAACCAGGGCGGCGCCGACTGCGAGCGAGAAGGTGATTTGCTCGTGCAGGATCAGCCGGGCGCTCAATATCCCGAATATGGGGACGAAATTTATGAACAAGCCGGCTTTGGTCGGCCCGAGGCGCTCGACGCCCTGGTAATACCACACAAATCCGATGACGGTCCCAAATATCCCCAGATAAGAAATACATAACCAGTCCCGGGCAGACTGATGGGCTACGTTCTGGAGCAATCCTTCAAGACAGGCCGGCACAAATAAGGCTATAGCGCCCACCACAGCGGAATATGATACAGCCACAAGCGGCGAAAGGCTTTTCATCACGGATTTTCCTATCAGCGAATAGGTCGCCCAGCTCAGGACGCAGCAGAAAATGTAGAGTTCCCCCTTCCCCACCGCTCCTTCAAATATATAGTTTATGTCCCCTTTCGAGACGACTACTATCGCTCCGCACACCGAGACGGCAATTCCGAGGGCCTTTATCGGAGTGATCTTTTCTTTCAGGAACAACGCCGAGAAGATCGTGATGAATATGGGGCAGGTCGCGATTATAATCGCCGCCCGAGATGCTTCGATAATCTTGAGCCCTTTGTAGAACATAACGTTGTAGGCAAAAATGCCGATCATTCCGAGCAGGATTATAGGGATGATTTGAGGCTTTTTCAGAGTGGGAAGCTTGCCTTCTGTTTTCCAGGTCAGCGCCAGCAGAAGCGTTGAGGCAATCGCGAAACGAAGGAACCCGATTGAAAAAGGCCCGACGTTTTGCGCCGCGAGCTTTCCCGCAACGAAAGTGACGCCCCAGAACATCGTTGTCAAAAGCAGTTTTACGTAAATCTTCATAGCAAGAACCACATTGGGTATTGTCGCGGGCCATTCTGACCGCTGTAGCCCAAGCCGTCAATAGTCGGCACGTTCTGTTGAGAAACTCCACCAAATGTCATTGCGAGCACCTGGCCTGATTCTCAGGATGTATAGAGAAGAAAACAGCCCACTCCTGTCATTGCGAAGGAGCGTAGCGACTGCGGCAATCTCAATCCCCACGCCGCAAAGAGAAGTCTATTTTCTTAGGAGGCCCAAAGGTCCACGGTAATCTCCTGCGTCGCGTGCAGAACAATCCATCGCAGTGTTTGAGATTGCTTCGCTTCGCTCGCAATGACACAGGCTGGCCCACTGCTCTGTGCGTGCGATTTGACAGATAGTCATTCCTCGACTCCGTAAGGGGTGACAACCTCGCTCAACTGGTGACAACCTCGCTCAACCGGCTAAGCATCAGGGATTTGCGCTAATAATCTTTATAGCTTCTCATCCATCCCGGCCAGTCCTGTGGTTGTATGCCGCCGGCTTTTGTCCAGGGGCCTGTTGTGTCGAACTCGCGGTGCCATTTCAGGGTCCATAGCTCTTTGACGCCGATTGGCCGGCTGGACCAGTCCATGAAAACGCCGGTCACGAAACCATGGTGGCGGTTCATGCAGCAGGGCAGGGTGCTGTTCGTCCAGACATCCTCGAATTCGGGGGGACTGCCCATATTCGCCCGGCACGCCCACCAATAGACGCTGTCGGTCAGCATGGGGATGTTGCCCGCACCTTTGCCGGGAACGGTCTGCCAGTACCTGGCATCGGCATCGGGCCCCGGCACGGATTGGGCCCATATATTCACGCCGTAGCTGCAATCGACCCGCACGCGGCTGGCCGTGCTGCGCAGGGACCAGGCGGCATAAGTGCTGCCGAGATGCCAATTGCTCGAGTCGAGGAACTCGACGGCGGGTTTTTTCGCCGTAGGGCACATGAACAGGTCATTGGTATCGCGGTGGTGGGGCCAGAGATTTTGGAGCTGCTCCGGCCAGGGTTCGGGCGAATCGAGCCAGCCGGGGAACTTTTCGTCGTTGTCGGCGGCGTAAATCGAGAAAATGAGGGTCCACTGCTTTAAGTTGGCCTGACAGCCGATAGTCCTGGCCTGCTCTTTGACCCGCTGTAGCGCCGGCATCAAGATCGCCATCAGCAAAGCGATAATGGCGATCACTACCAGAAGCTCTATCAAGGTAAAGCCGCTCCGTTTACTCATTATGGCGACCCAATCTCTCTACCGGCACAGTTGCGAACCTACATCTGAGCATACATCGTTTGGGGCTGAAAATCAAGGGAAAGTCTGCAAATCCCGATAAAGCCTTGCAAGCGACGCGAATCCTGATAACATAATGCAACGAGGTTGGGTTTCGGGCTATATGATTTGCCGTCTGTTGCTGCGGTTAATCTTAATCAGGAGATCATTATGAGAACAAAAGACTCAATAACGCGAAGGCAGTTCTTGAAAGGAACCGCGACCGTTGCGAGCGCGACGGTAGCTCTGCCGGCAATTGTCCCTGCGTCTGTCTTTGGCGCAGGCGCGCCGAGCAATCGAATCGTCATGGGGGCCATCGGCGTCGGCTCACAGGGGACCGGCGACATGCGGGGTTTCCTGAGCAAGTCGGAAGTGCAGATGGTGGCCGTCTGCGACGTGGACAAGAAACATCGCGACAGCGCCAAAAAGATAGTGGACCAGAAGTACGGCAACACCGACTGCAAGGCCTACCTCGACTTTCGTGAGTTGATCGGTCGCGGGGACCTCGACGCCGTGCAATTGGCGCTGCCCGATCAGTGGCACGCAATCCCCTCTATAGAAGCGGCCCGGGCAGGCCTGGACATCCACGGGCAAAAACCGCTCGCCCGCTCCATCCGCGAAGGACGCGCAATATGCGACGCCGTCCATCGTTACGGCAGAGTCTGGCAGACCGGAAGCCAGCAGCGTTCGGACTTCAAGTTCCGGCGGGCGTGTGAGCTGGTGCGAAACGGCCGCATCGGCAAAATCCTCAAGATAGAAGTGGGCCTGCCGACTGGCGGCGGCACAGACGTCAAACCCATCGTTGAAATTCCCGACGGTCTCGATTGGGACCTCTGGCTCGGCCCCGCCCCTTACGTTCCATACAGGGGCGTCGTCCACTGGAACTGGCGCTGGATCATGGACTACTCCGGCGGCCAGCTCACAGACTGGGCCGGGCACCATATTGACATCGCCCACTGGGGTATGGGCTGGGACCGCACGGGCCCGGTGGAAATCGAGGGCAAAGGTAACTACCCAAGCGAGGGACTCTATAACGTCGCCACCGAGTACAAATTTACATGCAAGTACGCCGACGGCAGGGTAATGACGGTTGCCAACAACCAACAGCTCACGCAGGGCGCCAAATGGTACGGCGAGACCGGATGGATACACGTCAACCGCGGCGGGCTGCGGGCGTCGGATGAGAAGATTCTGAGAGAGGAAATCGGCCCCAACGAAACAAGGCTCTACGAGAGCAGGGACCACAAGCAAAACTTCCTCGATTGTGTCAAGAGCCGCAAGCTTACGATCTGTCCCGTTGAGGTGGGTCATCGCTCTATCAGCGTGGCTCTGCTCGGCGAGATTGCCATGCTCACCGGACGCAAGATCAAATGGGACCCTGAAACAGAACAAATCGCGGGCGACGCCGAGGCAAGCGCACTGCTTGGGCGCTCCTATCGGGAGCCTTGGGTCCTGTGAGCGATACCGAGCAAACAAATCCGAATACAAGGAGCACCATAATGAAAAGGTTCATAACGCTGTTACTCGTGTCCGGCATGGCTTGTATTTCGCTCTCAGGTGAAGCCTTTGGCGCCGATGAAAACTGGCAGAATCTCTTTGACGGTAAAACGCTCAAGGGCTGGGTCCAGCGCAACGGAAAGGCAAAGTACGAAGTTGAAGACGGAATGATCGTCGGGACCACAGTTCTCAATACGCCGAACAGTTTTCTCTGCACAGAGAAGATGTACACCGACTTCATCCTGGAGTTGGAGTTTCTCGTGGAGCCGGACATGAATTCAGGTATTCAGGTCCGCAGCAACAGCTTCAAGCACTACAAGGACTACCGCGTCCACGGCTACCAGGTCGAAATCGATCCGGGCACAGGGCCGTACAAGAAAAGCCCCAAGAACCTGCTGGCCGACGGCCGGCCCGCCCCGGAAACGGCCCCGCGATCCTGGTCTGGCGGTATCTATGACGAAGCCCGTCGAGGTTGGCTCAACAACCTGACCGAGAAACCGGCAGCCCGGGCAGCTTTCAAGCAGTCCTTGGGACTCCCTACGGAGAAGCAGTGGAACCATTATCGCATCGAAGCTGTCGGCGACAGAATAGGGACATGGATCAACGGCATACCCGCAGCCGATTTGAAAGACGACATGACCTCGACAGGTTTCATTGCCCTTCAGGTTCACGGCTCCAAGAACGCCGGCAAGAAAATCAAGTGGCGCAACATCCGAATCCAGGACCTCACCGGCAAAGAGAAAAAGGAACCGCTGAAGGCCCTGATCGTTGACGGACAGAACAACCACAACTGGAAGGGCACCACGCCTGTTCTCAAGAGTCTGCTGGAGGAGACAGGCCTGTTCACGGTGGACGTGGCGACCTCGCCCGCTAAGAAACAGCCGATGGATTCATTCAAGCCGAATTTCGCAAAGTACAACGTAATCGTAGCCAACTACACCGGCGATGAGTGGCCCAAAGAAACGCAGGATGCACTGGTCGAGTATATGGAAAACGGCGGCGGGCTGGTTGTCTTCCACGCGGCGGACAACGCGTTCCCCAAGTGGAAGGAATGGAACGAGATGATCGCCGTCGGTGGGTGGGGCGGCAGAAACGAGAAATCCGGCCCGAAGGTCCGCTACCGCGACGGCAAAGTCGTGCTCGACCCCTCTCCCGGCCGGGGCGGAAGCCACGGTCCACAGCACGAGTTTCAGATTGTCACCAGGGACCGTCATCATGGTATCACCGCGGGTCTGCCTGAAAAATGGATGCATGCAAAGGACGAACTCTACAGCGAGCTGCGAGGCCCGGCTAAGAACATGAAGATTCTTGCAACCGCCTACGCCGACCCGGCAAAGAAAGGCACCGGCGAGCACGAGCCAATACTGTTCACCGTGCGCTACGGCAAAGGAAGGATCTTTCATACCGTCCTTGGGCACGGCCCCGAGCAGTTGCGCTGCATCGGATTCATCGTCACCTTCCAGCGCGGCGCCGAGTGGGCCGCCATGGGACGAGTAACCCAAAAGGACGTTCCCGAGGATTTCCCGACCGCCGACAAGGTCAGCCTGCACACGGGTCTCTCGGCCGACTACGATGCTATCGAAAGCTACGACTTTGGTAAATCCCGCCGGGGTCTGGCTGCCATCGAAGAAGAAATTCGAAATGTCCCGCCCTCGTCGTTTCCGCATGTAGAAGAGAAATTACTCAAGGCCCTGGAATCTCCCAAAACAACCTTCGCCGGCAAACAATTCGTCTGCCGGATGCTGCGTCGCGTCGGCTCGGCCAAGTCTGTGCCCGCTCTGTCGCAGTTACTCGGCGATAAGAAGCTTTCCCACATGGCGCGGTTCGCGCTCCAGCACATGCCGGCGCCGCAAGCCGGAGTAGCTCTGCGTGCGGCATTGTCAAAGGTCAAGGGCGATCTTCAAATCGGCGTGATTGGATCTATCGGCCAACGGGGCGACCACCAGACAGTGCCGGCACTCGCAGAACTTGCGACCGGCAGCAATGCCCGTATCGCCCGTGTTGCAATTGACGCTTTGGGGAGAATCGGCGGCTCTCAGACGGCCGATGTACTCGCAGAGATCAAAGTGCCGGCAGGGCTGAAGGCGGCGCGTGACAATGCCTACCTGATGTGTGCCGACTCAATGCTGGCCGAGGGACAGAAAAGCGAGGCCGTGGCGATCTATGGCGAAATGGCCTCGCCGGCCAACAGCACATGGATTCGGATCGCGGCGTACAGAGGCTTCGTCCAGGCCGGCAAAGACCAGGCAGTGCCTGTTGTCCTGGCCCTTCTCAAAGATAAAGACCTCGACCTGCAGCGCGCCGCGGGTAAGTTCATAACCGAAATGCCGGGCACGGCCGTCACCAAAGCTCTCGCCGAGCAATTCGGAAACCTCAGTGCCGACGCCCAGATTGTGCTGCTCAGTGCCCTTGAGGCGCGCGGCGATAAAACTGCTGCGCAGTACGTTGCAGAAGCTGTCACAAGAGGTAACGTGCCCGTTCGCCCTGCCGCGATAAAAGCGCTTGCGGTTCTCGGTGATGCTTCCAACGTCGAATTGCTCGCTACGGCGTCTGCCGCGGACGACGAAACGGGCAAGGCCGCGATGGACAGTTTAAGCCGGCTCTCCGGCCCGGGTGTTGCCGATGCGTTGGCGGCTGTCGCTGCGCGAAGTAGCGCCGAAGCGCCGGTCCGGGTTAATGTGATTGAGACACTTGTTAGTCGCGGCGACACCGAAGCGCTGCCAGTATTGTTCGACGTCGCAAAAGACGACAACAAAGACATCCGTCAGGCTGCTTACAAGGCCTTGGGAGCATTATCCGGCCAGGATGAGCTTGCGAAAATGACATCAATACTCCTCACAGTCGAAAGCGGCGAGGACCGTTCCGGCATCGAACGGGCGATGATCGCGACTGTTACACGGCTCGAAGAACCGGACGCCTCTGACGTCATTTTTGGCCTGGGCAAGGCGGGTGACGCCGTCAAGCCTCATCTATTGGCCATACTCTCGCGCGTCGGGGGCCGGGAGGCTCTTGATGCTGCTCGCGGCCAACTACTCGTCGACAATGCTGATGTCAGAAAAGCCGCCATCCGTGCACTGGCCGATTGGCCCAGCGCCGAGCCACTGGCGGACCTGATGAAGATAGCCAAAACGAGCAAGGATTCGACCGAGCATGTTCTGGCGCTTCGCGGTTACATCAAACTGCTGGGTATGCCGGCTAATCGCAGCGCGGCCGAGACCGTCGAATTGTTGACCGGTGCGATGGATACCGCAAGACGAGCCGACGAGAAAAAGGCCGTGCTTGCAGCCTTGTCCGGGTATCCCTGTGAACAGGGATTGGAGATCGCCGAGCGGTCGAAAAAGGATAGCGCCCTTTTGGCCGAAGCGGAACTGGCCTCAAAGCAGATCAAAGAGGCGCTGCTGAGCAAGAGCCTCAAAGCCACAGCTTCACGCAACAGCAACGCCGCACACCAAGCCCTGGACGGCAACCAGGCAAGCCGTTGGGATACCGGCAGGGTGATGAAGCCGGGGGATTGGTTCGTCCTGGATCTCGGCATCGAAAGCACGGTCAAAGGCTTGACTCTCGATACCAGGAATTCGTCAAATGACTACCCTCGCGGCTACGAAGTTTATGTCTCTTTTGACGGCGGCAGTTGGGGCAAATCCATTGTTACCGGCAAGGGCGCCGAGCCAATCACAAAGATAAAATTCGACAAACCCGTGAAAACCAGATTCATCAAAATCCTCCAGACAGGCTCATCCGATAGTTGGCACTGGTCAATCCATGAGCTGGCTGTCGATCTCTAACCGGGGGCTCTGCCGTTTTTTTGCCGGGCGGCCCTGATGCTCCGCTTGTTGGCGACCACAAAGGCGATGAGATTGCAGAATACGCCGATTGCCAGGCCTTCGATACCTGCCGGCGCTTTCAAGAGGTGGTTCCAAACCAGTGCTCCAATTGCGCCGGCTATTGTTCCGGCCATGAATCCTGCTCTGGTGACACCGAATCCCAGGAGCACTGCCGCCAGCGGAACGACTATGACCGGCGCCCAAAAGTCGTAGGCGTAAAATAAAATGTCGAGGACAGAGTCAATCTTGATAGCGAAAACGACGGCGAGAATTCCTACAAAACAATTTGTGAGTTTGGCCAACAACAACTCTTGTTGCTCGGGCAGAGGATTCCTCCGTAAAGGTTTGACCAGGTCGTTAATGCCGCAGGTGGCTGCCGCGTTTAGAAAGGAGTCGGCCGAAGACATTACGACCGAGATTACTCCGGCGATGACGACGCCCCGAATCCCGGCAGGCAGCACCGTACGGATGACATAGGGCATAGACAGGTTGGGATCTAACTTCGGATCAAGCGTCAGAGCCACCAGTCCGATAGCGCCCGTAATCGCAAAGAACGGGATCGAAAAGAAACCGCTGAGCATCGTGCCGCGGGCCGTATGTCCGGCGTCCTTGCCGATGAACAGGCGTTGCACATAGGGGGGCACGAGTGTTTCGCCCAACAGAAACGTCAGGAACAGCGATACGAAAGCGCCGATTGTCATCGCCTCGCCTGGGATTGAGAAATGAGCCGGGGGCACGGCCGCCTTTATAGCGGAGAAGCCGCCCAGCTTAATTAAGCCAAAGACAAGCGCTGCCGGCAGCCCGACGGCAAGCACGCAGAATTGGATGACGTCTGTCAGCACCACCGCTCTCATGCCGCCTACTGTTGAATAGGCGATAACGATGCCGCAGCCGATAAGGATGCCCCAGATCGGTTCGATGCCGAGAAATACGTTGAAGATGACTCCCATTGCTTTAACCTGGGCGCCAACAATCGCCGAACAAAGGAAGACCGAAAAGAACCCGGAGATAATTCTTGCCGCCTTTCCGTAGCCCCGCTCGATGATGTCACCCACTGAGATAAGGCCCGCGAAATTGTCCATCCTTGGCGCTATATATTTGGCGACGAGGATCTCTTTGAGGCTGAATCCCCAAAGAGCAACGATGTTTACGATGCCGAAACGGAAGACTTTTTCTGCATTGCCTATTGAGAATCCTCCGCCGATGAACGATGCCGAAAGAGTGGCGAAAATCACTAACGAGCCGTACGATCTATGGGAGACAGAGAAGTCCCGCAGGCTTTTCATGCCCCTACCGCTCCACAATCCCACACAGAGGATCACGCTTAGGTAAAGGATGATTATCGCCGAATCCAACATTATCGAACCGCCGTCTCGGTGAAGAATGCAATCGGAGGAACGTCCCCCATAGTTTTCAGCCCGGGGGTGGCCTGCAGGACAGACCTTACTGCATTAAGAGTGATGGCGCATGTGGCGATGTCGCCATTGACACCTCCTGCGATTCTCGATTTAATTGCAGGCTCGCCGTCGATATGGACCTGGTCGTATGATTCGGGCTCGCCCACCGCGGCCCTGAAATTCAACGTGATGACTTCTCTATCGCCCACATAGCCCCTGCCGACCTGATGTACTCCACGCGCCATACCTTTGGAAATCGGCTTGTATCCGCTGTCGATTTGCGTCTCGGCAATTACCGGTTCGAGGGTCTCCTCGTTGCGATCGAGCTTCCAGCCGAGCCTGTCGGCGACAAAACTCACCGATTCTGGCAGACCTACGTGTCTCAGTGAGCCGTCATTCTTCCTGGCCTCGAATTCTTCCAGCGTCAGGCCGGCGCCTATTTTCTGCTGGAATGGAATTCGGCGGACAGAAGCATCCTGAACTCGCCAAACTTCTACTTTCTCGACGTTCTGGCACAGACCGGTCAGAACTGTCGGAAGAAAGTCCATCAGGTATCCCGGATTGACACCTGTGCCAAGGCAGACGATGCCGTTAGCACGGCATATCTCGTCTATTCGCCCGGCGACTTCCGGATTCGTACTCCACGGGTAAGAGAGTTCTTCGCACGTGGAGACAATATTGAGCTTGGCCTCGGCAAGCTCCCGGACCTGGCTCTCGAGGGAGACAATGCTGCTGACGGTAGTAAGCAGCGCAGCCTCAACGGGCTTTCCCGCTGTTGCCTCGCCAGGGTTATCGCAAACGGTGACTCCGAGCGGATCGATGCCGCACAATTCACCGAGATCTTTGCCCGCCTTGTCGGGATCGGTGTCGACAGCTCCGACGATGTTGAAACACCCTCGCTCTACTGCGTACCTGACGATCTTCTGTCCGAGCGGACCAATTCCTACGTGAACCGTATTTATCATTTGTGTAAGTCCTTTCCTGTTTTGAAACCGTATCGAGAACGTATAGTACCCGGCGGACATGGTCCGTGCAAGTCTCTTGCATTACTCCTTTGCAACAGTTACTATCGTACAGGATTTGTGTTTGTGGAAGTCCGGGGATCCTTATGAGTGTAGGCTAAAATGAAGAGAAATGAGAGAGTTTGGGCCTTGTCCTTCTGCCTGTTGTTTGCAGCGGGCGGCACGGCTGCTTTGGCACAGGTTGGCAGCCGCGGGGGCGACAAGAAGGTAGTTTACAGGGAAATCGAGATATTTCCTCTTGTTAGTCAGCATGTGCACGGCTCGACAATCGTTGAGCTGCCGAACGGCGACTTGCTGGCGGCGTGGTTCCAGGGTTCCGGCGAGCGATGGGCCGACGACGTGGCGATCATGGGGGCGAGGCTCCGGGCCGGCAAAGAAAAGTGGACCAAGCCGTTTGTAATGGCGGACGTCCCCGGGTTTCCTGACGTCAATCCAATTCTGTTCCTTGACCCACAGGATCGACTCTGGCTTATGTGGTACACGGTGATCGCCAACCAATGGGAGACATCACTGCCCAAATACCGGATCAGCGAAAACTATATGACGCCGGACGGTCCGCCGGAATGGTCATGGCAGGATGTTTTGCACGTAAAACCGGGCGACCCGGCCGAACGCGGCATACAGCCCGGCGACCGCTTCGTCAAATCTGTCGAGAGACAAATCAGCGAGTATGCAGAGTACATTTCTAAGAACAGCAGGATGCCGGAGCAGGTTATGCTAAGCAGGATCGAGCGATGGAAAGAGGACCTGCTTGCCAAAGCTCGGGGGCAGAACATGATCCGGAAAGGCCGGCTTTACGATGCCGAAGGCCGATCCACTGAGAAGCAATTAGGTTATGCGTATTTTCGCCGGGTGGGCTGGCAGACCAAGAACAAAGCCGTGATCGTTGACAAAAACCGAATCATCGTGCCGCTTTACTCGGATGGATTCAGCTTTTCGCTGATGGCGATAACTGACAACGGCGGCAAAACCTGGCAGTTCAGCGAACCGCTCGTGGCACCCGGAAATATCCAGGCAAGTATTGCAAAAAAACGCGATGGGATGCTCGTTGCCTACATGCGGGACAACGGGCCTCCGCCCCAGCGTCTTCACGTGAGCACTTCCAAAGACAAAGGTATGACGTGGAGCACGGTAAATGATTCCGAATTGCCCAATCCGGGATCGGGGGCCGATCTTGTCACCCTGAGAAACGGCCACTGGGTGCTGGCTTACAACGACACTGAAGACGGCAGACACAGCCTGGCTGTGTCGATTTCAACCGATGAGGGAAAGAGCTGGGAACATACCCGCCATCTCGAACTGGACACACGCGACAGGGCGGTTGCAACCAGCAGCGCCTATCCGTCTATTATCCAGGGTCGTGACAAAACGTTGCACGTTGTTTACAGCTATCATCACAGGGACCGAGAGGGCGGTCCGCACAAGACCATCAAGTACGCGCAATTCAACGAAGCGTGGGTAATGCAAGGTGATAAATAATTGCAAAGAGGGAGCAGATTCATGAGACGGCGGGAATTTATTAAGAACACTGCGGCTGGACTGGCGGCGTTTGGCTCGACCCGACCGAAGAGTGCCGGGGCGAAGGGCTCGAAATATAGAGTTGCGGTTATCGGCAGGACCGGCAAAGGTAATTACGGTCACGGGCTGGATGTAGTCTGGAACGATGTAGAGCAGGCCGAAGTCGTAGCCGTTGCGGATGAAGATTCTAAAGGCCGTGCCGGAGCGGCCAAAAGGCTCAAAGCGCCGAAAGCTTATGCGGATTATCGCCGGATGCTTAAAGAGGAGCATCCGCAGATCGTCAGTGTCGCCCCCCGCTGGTTGGATTGTCATCGCGATATGGTGCTGGCCTGCGCTGAGTTTGACTGTCACGTATTTCTTGAAAAGCCTATGTGCCAGACACTCGATCAGGCCGACGAGATGATCGCCGCTCTTGAGAAGCGGAACCTGAAGCTCGCTATCGCCCACCAGACTCGTTACAGTCCGTCGCTGAGGCATGCGCAGCGAATCATCGCCGATGGAGTATTAGGGGACATAGTCGAATTACGGGGCAGAGGCAAAGAAGATCGTCGGGGCGGCGGTGAGGACTTGATGGTGCTCGGCACGCACGTTATGGACCTGATGCGTCTGTTCGCGGGCGATCCACAATGGTGCTTTGCAAGTGTGAACGATGGCGGAAATCCTGTTACGAGCAATGAGGTGCGCGACGGAGCCGAAGGCATCGGCCCGCTTGCCGGGGATGAGATTCATGCGACGTATGCTTTTGGCGGTACGAAAATGGGCTATTTCTCGACACATCGCGCCCGGTATGGAGCGGCGAAACGCTTCGGGCTTCAGGTTCTTGGAACGAAGGGAATACTCACCATGACGACCGGTGTGCTGCCGGAGATTTGGTTCGTCGAAGATCCCTCCTGGCAGCCCGGGCGCAGCAAGGCCCAATGGAAGCGGGTAACCAGCGCCGGAATCGACAAGCCTGAAACGCTTGCTGATCGGGGCCACGCTCTCGGCAATCGTCTGATAGCGCTCGACCTGATCCGGGCCATTGAGACGAACACACAGCCCAAGGGCAGCGCTTACGACGGTCGGGCCGCTCTGGAGATGATATTGGCCGTGTATGAATCGCACCGGCTCGGTGCGCCTGCAAGGCTGCCGCTCAAGAACCGCCGGCATCCTTTGAGTATGCTGTGAAAATCCTATTCGACGAGTGTGCCGGTACAACTGGAACCGGCCCCGGCAGTGCAGCAGAAACAGTGCTCGCCCGTAATCAGTTCAATGCCCTCGCTGAGAGATTGTTCCAGTCGCTCGATTGAGACAACCCGCCCGCTGGAATCGATTATGGGCAGGCCGAGGGCCTGATTAAAATCACAGTTGTACGCTGCTCCGTCGTAACCGATGCTGATTAACGTTCGGCACATGATATTGTCGGCAGCCTTGGGATTGAAATTGTCCACCAGCAGCTTCCGGTATCGTTCAAGCTGCCCGTTTGTCTCTAAGTGGCGTTTGAATCTGCCTATGGGTGCGTTGGTAATCGTAAGGAGCTTGTTGAACCGCACGTTGTATTTTTCGTAGAGTTCCCTCTTATAGTCAACTTCAAGCTGGTCCTGCCGCCCGGGCAGGAAATCTCCACCCGGATTGTAAACCAGATTCATCTCCAGTCGTCCGTTGACGCCGTAGCCCAGATCATTGAGCATCCTTAGCGCTGCGATGCTCTTGGTGAACGCACCGGCACCGCGTTGTCCATCGACATTTTCCGCTGTATAGCAGGGCAGGGAAACCATCAGCACCACCTTCTTTTCGCTGTACCAGTTAGGCGCCCAGCTCAGGTCCGGCTCGAAAAAGACGGTTACATTAGTTCGCACCATAAGACGCCGGGCCAGTTCACAAACGCCGTCAACAAAGAACTTGAAATCAGGATTTAGCTCGGGACAGCCGCCTGTAATATCTACGGTAAGTCCGGGACGCCTTCTCAAAAAATCAATAACCCTCTCCATCACCTCTTTCGGCATTACCTTCTTGCCGTTCGGGCCGGCCTGCACGTGGCAGTGTGCGCAACTCTGGTTGCATCTGTCGCCTAAGTTGACCTGCAATGTCTCAAGCTGATCGAGGCGCAACAGCCGGGGGTCAATATTCTCAAGCTCTTTACTAAAGTCTATAATCATTTTCTCTCTGCTTTCTTAGCCGGTGCATTAACAACAGGGAGGATTACCAAGCTCACTTTGACTATGGCGTTCAATGTTTGTGTGGGCCTCGAATTTTCCTAAATGCTCTTTGAAACTGCCCGATACCTCAAAGTGCTTCTTGAATCTGGTTTGACAAAGCATAATGGCCGTATTACCACATACATTTTCCGACTTATTCTTATCGAATACGTGCCCGGCATCAAGCTCGAATCTGAGCGGGGACCCGGGAATCTGTCCGTTGTAAACAGCGATGTGACCGTAATCTTCACAGCCGTCTTCCAAATCTTCGAGTTTCCACAGGCGGTAGGTAATGGAATAGAACTTTATGTTCCCTACGAGGTTTTGAATCTCCTTATTGCTTACGTCAATTGTCCGTTTTGAGACAATGCGAGGGTCTGAGAAACCGACCTTCCCGGCTATTCTCTCAAAGTCTCGCTGGTACAAAGCGCCGCCGAGACATTCACCGCGCAAAACCGGATCTTCGGACATCTCTTTCGGCACTCTTCTGTCGGTATAGACATCCGAAAAATACATCTCTCCTCCAAACTTCAGTATTTGATAAACGCTCCTCAGGATGGCCTCCTTGTCTTCGGTAAGATTGATCACACAATTAGACGTGACCACGTCCAGTGATTCTCTCTCGAAATATTCCGGGATATTCTCGATATAGTCGAAGATGAATTTGACATTTGGCACGCTGTAGCCAAACACTTTGGCCTGTGCCTCAACGTGCTTTTTAGCGACGGATATTTGATTCTCCGTCATATCTATGCCGTGGACGAATCCCCTTTCGCCGACCAGCTTTGACATCACGTAGCAGTCTCTTCCTGTCCCACAGCCGAGATCGAGCACCTTGAGGTTCTCCAGACACATCGGAATCGGTGAGCCGCAACCGTAATACTTGTCTTTAATTTCCGCGTTTATGAGAGGCAGGACCTCTGCCAGGTGATGGGGGATTTTCTGGGTGCTGCAGCATGCCTCTGTCTTCAAATCAGAAGTTTTTTGCACCACCTTCCCGTAATACTCTTTCACAGAATCATAACTGTGGTCGGATTGTAGTACGTCACTATTCATAGTTATTGCGATTGCCTCCAATAATGTTTTGCGAGCCAACCCGGACTGACACCGAGACGGAACAGGGCCACCAGCACCTGATTCCTCAACGTAGTGCAGATAGCTCCATCGCGTTCCCATCTTCGTGCCGAAGTCACTACTTTGTCCGGCAGTATGCAAATCTTTCTTCCATCTTTTTTTATACGGCGCATCAGCTCCACATCTTCCATCAGCGGAATATCTTTGAATCCGCCGATCTGATCGAAGTATTTCTTCCTCAAGAAAATCGCCTGGTCTCCGTATGGGATTCTATTCCACCGGGAACGAATACTGGCGCGGACCGAGATATATCTCAAAAAGAACCTGTCCGAATCTATTTTAAGATCAAAAGCCCCTCCGACATAATCGGAGTCTTCCATGACCCGGTGGATTTTCTCCGGAGCGCCGTGCGGCAACGTCGTGTCGGCGTGCAGGAAAATCAGTATTTCTCCACTCGCCGCTGCGGCGCCGGCGTTCATCTGCCTGCCTCGGCCCTTGCTCGCCGTAATGGCGATCACATCCTTGTCTCGTAGAACCCCGACCGTGCCGCCCTGTGGATCGCCGTCAACAACAATAACTTCGCAAAACGATTTAAGGTCCTGATTGCGCAGATTATCGATAAGCGAGTTGATCCGATCTGCCTCATCCAGAACAGGGACTATTATTGAAAAGTAGCATTGGCTTGATTCCCTCCGCCTATTTGTGTCACAGGTTGTCAAATTACCATTGCTCATTCTGTATCGCATAAACAAACATATCCACGACAAGGGCAATCCTTAAAAATTAGCGGCTATTTCCTTCGCCCGGTCGAGAGCTTCCTGCCGTTTTGCTTTTGCAACATCCGGGCCACCCTGCAAAGTAGGCTCGACAACTACGGACCGTATGTCCTTGAAACCCATGAAGCCAAAGATCAACTCGATGTATTTGGTTTGCAGGTCGAACGCTTCAGCCCCGCCGCCGACGGGATATTCCCCGCCGCGGGCGCAGACGGCCAGCAATGGTTTTCCAACGACAAGGCCCTCATACCCTTTGTCTTCGCTATAGCTGAATGTGTAGCCGGGCTGAACCAGAATGTCAATGTACTGCTTGAGCCTGTACGGAATGCCGAAATTCCACATCGGCACGGCAAACACATACTTATCCGCCGCGGTGAACTGCTCGATCACCCGCTCAACATTCTTCCATGCCTGCTGTTCCTCCTGCGTATGCGCCTGCCCGTGCAAGATCGTATATTTGGCCTGCACGGCGAGACCATCAAAATTTGGGAGCGGCGCATCGAACAAGTTCAAAGCCACAATCTCATCGTCCGGATGCGCTCGTTGGTACTCTCCGACGAACGCATCGGCAACGGCAATCGAGTGTGATCTTTGAATTCTCGGGGAAGCCTGAATATATAGAAGTTTGCTCATGGCTTTCTTCCTTTCTGAACTTCACTGGCGCTATTTGCCAAGGGCCTGTCTCAGATCCATGGCATGCTCCTGCTCGGTGGCAAGGATGTTTCTGAGCTGCTGCGCCAGCGCGAACTCCTTGAGCTGCTCAGCCTGTTCTATTCTTATTTTGTATCTCTTTATTGCATCCTCTTCGCCGTCCAGATCCTGCCGCAGCATTTCATCGTTTTCCTCCGATGTCCTGATCTTGCCGACTACAACGGTGGGTGAGCCTCGGAGATAATCTATCTGGTCCGCCAGAACCATGGCGTGCTGAATTTCCTCGTTCGCGTGGATCTTAAGCTCCTTTATGATGTCTCCGTAAGCCGCCCCGGTCATTACCGCCCCGTGATTTATGTACTGTATCGCGGCAGAGTACTCAAGCTCCAAATCCATATTCAGCAAATCAATCAGTTTTTCTGTTGTCACTTCCATTTTCATTGCCTCTCATATACATATATCATTTTCCCGGTTTCCACTTTATGTTGCAGCCTATGCTCGGCTTTTGCTCTTCGGAGACCGGCTTTCCTTCCAGAACGGCATCAATCGCCGCGGAAAGGTCCGCTCCGGTGACAGGCAGGCCGTTGCCGGGCCGGCTGTCGTCCAACTGGCCCCGATAGACAAGCGTTCCTTCGCTGTCGAACAGAAAGAAATCCGGAGTGCAGGCGGCGCTGTATGACCTGGCAACTTCCTGCGTCTCGTCATAGAGATAGGGAAAAGTAAACCCAAATTCTCTTGCCGTCTCAGCCATCAGCTCGGGGCTGTCGTCCGGAAAATTTGCAACGTCATTTGAATTAATCCCGATGATTGCTACTCCTTTTGCCTGATACTCTCCAGCCAACTCGACGAGAGGATTCAGAATATGTTTTACGAACGGACAATGGTTACACATAAAAATAACCAACAAAGCCGGTGCTTCGGCAAAGTCGCCCAGAGACACAGTGTTGCCCGTCGTATCGGGCAGGTTAAATTCGGGCGCCGATGTTCCAAGAGGAAGCATTTTTGATGCTGTAACAACCATAAGAAACTCCTTATCTGTCAATCAGCCACTGACATATTTACGTGGAAACTTGCAGAGCGATCTTTCCGAATTGTTCTGCCGCTTCCATTTTGCCCATGGCGTCGGTTACGTTTTCCAACGGCGAGACTGAGTCTAAGATGGGCCGAAGCTTTGCCGTTGTGACTGCCTTGACCATCTGGCGGAAGTCCTCATTCGAGCCCATCGTCGAGCCCATGATCGTCAACTGGTTCCAGTAGAGTGCCCGCAAGTTCGTGACGGCTTCTGCGTCGGAAGTTACGCCGCATATTACTACCTTGCCGCCGCGGCGCACCGCTGAAAAGTCGATAGGCCAGGTGGCCGCTCCGACGGTATCGACGGCAATATCGACGCCTGCGCCGGATGTGATATCCTTCACGCATTGCGCTACATCGTCCACAGTTCGGTAATTGATCTTGTGGTCGGCGCCTATTTTGTCGGCCCGATCCAGTTTTTCATCCGATGACGAGGTCACTATAACCTCTGCGCCTGCAAGCTTAGCCAACTGCAGGGCGCAAAGAGCGACGCCGCCGCCTATGCCGTGTATCAAAACCGTCTGTCCCGGCCTAAGCCGGGCTCGCATCATTAGCATTCGCCAGGCGGTGAGGTATGCCAATACAAACGCTCCGGCTTCGTTGAAGCTCATGTGAGAAGGTTTCGGAAACACGTTGCGGGCCGGCACAGCCACCTGCTCTGCAAACGTCCCCTGGCTGCTCAGCCCTACAATCCCGAATGACGTGCACTCGCTCTGCTCGCCGCGATTGCAATATTCACAGCGGCCGCAACTGAGACCCGGATTTAAAATCACTTCGTCGCCGACAGTTACGGCACTGACCTTCGCACCGGCGGCCGCTACTATCCCTGCGGCGTCGGAGCCGAGAATATGCGGCTCAGACAGTTTGAGCCCACTCCGGCCTTTTCTCACCCATATATCCAGATGGTTGAGTCCGGCCGAACGAACGTCCAAAACAACTTCGTCTTCGGACGGCTCAGGTTCAGGGACGTGCTCGACTTTGAGCCGATCCAGCCCACCATGTTCTCGAATAAACGCTGCTTTCATTACACATACCCCAAAAAGTAACAACCCCCGCCGATGTGATTCAACTCATTCTTCAATTGCGATTGCCGCCGTAGGGCAATCCTCCGCTGCTTCCATGCAGGCTTCGTACAGCTCTTCGGGAACATCGTCCATTCTTACCACAGCTATCCCCTCTTCATTTAACTCGAAAGCCTCCGGGCAAACGTCAACACAAGGACCGCACCCGCAACAAAGTTCAGGATCAACATGGACTTTCATTTTGTCTCTCCTTTCAGTTTGATTTTTGGTTCTCAGCACTCTGAAATCTCTGCTGCGTACCCCTGCCGGACCAGAGCAAAAGCTGCTACCGAATCTCCTTATCAACCATCGAGTATAATTGCTGTTAGATTTCAATGCTAAAAAAGCATTACCCAAAGCTATTCAAGGCATACGCTACCCTTCTTTGAAAAGTTCAAACTCTTTAAGATAACCTCCGCCACCTACACAAGAGCCATTCCGAACGATCCGGGACCGTGCCGTCGTCGTAGAAGAAACCGCCGCTGACACTGCTCGTTAGCGACACACTTAGTTTCGTCGCCGTGGCTGCAAACATTGACTCCTGCCTTTTTTTTATCATCTCCCTTTCTCCGAACTACAACTTTACGAGGTGGCAGTGTCAATCATAACGCGATCCGATGCACAGGCAAGTTTTTTTGAGATGTTAAATTGGGAAAAAAGTCTTCAAAGGCGGCTGTCTGCTCCTGAAACTCTAAACAGAGGCACAAATTCAAGGCAAAAGGAAAAAGGTAAAAGCTTTTGGCTTTTTACTTTATGACTATCCGCTGTTGCCGGAACTGCTTGCCCATTGGATGGCGTGCTGAAGCAGCTCGGCAGCGTCCGTCAGATCCAACTTGTCCTTGATATGCGCCCTGTAGGTCTCGATCGTTTTTACACTCAGGTGCAGGCGCTCGGAAATCTGGCGAGTCCCGTAGCCCCTGCCGATTAAATGAAACACTTCCAATTCACGGTCGCTCAGGCGCTCAACCGGAGAGGCCGTTGTCTCTGTTTGGCCTGTGACCAATTTGCGCACCATTCTCGTAGCCATTCTATCGCTGACGTATATCTCGCCGCCCAGGATCCTGCGCATTGCCACGATAACATTTTCTGTGGCTTCCTGTTTCATGATATACCCCATGGCCCCGGCGCGGAGAGCACGCTCGGCATACAACGACTCATCGTGCATAGAGAGCGCCAGAACCGGCAGGTTGGGGTGCTGCGAATTGATATCTTTTATCAGTTCCAGGCCGCTTGTCTCTTTGAGGGAAATGTCAACAACAGCCATGTTGGGCTTCATTTCCTTGATCGCTTTCATTGCCTGATGGGCATCCTCTGCTTGTCCACAGACTTCAAGGTCGCTCTCGTGATTGACAAGCTCTGCAAGGCCCTGCCTAACGATAGGATGGTCATCCACAATGAGGATCTTAGCTCTATTCTCAGTTGTCTTGTCTGACTGTTTTTTTTGAGCCATAATTTGCCTTTGCGTTGTAGTTAGCATCTCTTGTCCGGAAACGAACAGATCACCATTGTGCCGCCCTCAACTCTTTTGTGAACATCGAGCGAAGCGCCGATTATGTCGGCACGGTGATCCATGATCTGCAGCCCCATACCCGTGCCTCTGGCCTCTAATTCCGCCGGAAAATCCAGTCCGTCATTTTGGACTGTGAGGACAAGATCATCTTTTCGACGAGCCAATTCTACCGCGATGCTATTTGTCTTGCCGTGTTTGATCGCGTTGGTGATGGCTTCCTGGGTGATGCGATAAAGATGCGTTGCCACTTCGGTATCATCTATTGGAACGGGCCCGTCACATTTGAAAACACAATCGATTCCGAACAGCTTCTTTGTAGTTGCGGCAAGCTCCTGCAATGCAACCGTTAAGCTGCCGGCATCCAGGTCTATAGGATGAAGTCCCTTCGCAAGACCTCGTGTCTGGTCCATCGCCTCGTTGACAAGATTCTTGATTTCCGTGGCATCGGTCGCTTCACCCGGCAACTTGCCGGCGAGCTTCTGCTCCAGGGCCTTCGTCATAAAGGCGATGCCGGTAAACTGCTGGCCGATGCTGTCGTGCAGCTCCCGCCCTATTCGGCGCTGCTCCCGCTCACTGATATTCAGGATCTCCTTCTCCAGGCGCTTTCGCTGTTCGATTTGCTGCAGCAGCCTCTCGTTTGCCTGGGTCAATTCTGCTGTTCGCGTCTGAACCAGCTCTTCGAGGTGACTTCGATATTCCCGGAGATCTTCTTCGGCATGCTTGCGGTCGGTAATATCCATGCCATAGACATTGATATATTCGGCGCCGACAATATGTGCCATTATCAGAGAAAAGATTCTGTCTTTGCACGGGGCTTCAAGGGTTTTGCTCAGGCCCGATTCAAATATCGACAAAACGTATCGGCGCCAATGTTCGGGCGCCGGTCCGCCGACTTTGCAGCCCCAGTTTTCCAAGAGTTCGGAACCGGCGGTGTTCGCATAAAGCACCGTACCGTCTTTGGTAATGCGCAGGACTGGGTGCGGATTCTCAGAAGGAAACTTTGCTATGTTCTCTACCTCACGCTCGGCCCGGATCCTTGCCATGCCTATGCCGATGCTGGCGCCGATTTCCTCAAAAGACCGTACCATCTCGGGCGTAAAACGTCCCGGTCGAGTGTCATTGAGCTGTAACAATCCCACAATCTCCTCGCCCGAACGCAGCGCGATCAAGGCTACCGATTCATATCCGGCCCGGTTACACTGGTTTCGTATGGAACCCTGGATAGCTTCTTGTGGGTCGCAGGCCACCAATTCTGTAGTGTTGTTGGTCCAAAAACTTCCACCTTCTGTGAAAAACGGCAAAGTCGCGTCGGCGCGACCGGTCAAAACGTTGCCGCACACACACTCAATGACCGGGCGCCCCGACGAATCGTAAGTCAGCTCGCCGGCTTCGTCGCGGCAACAGAGGTAATTCTCGGCTTTGATAAAATCGTCCGAAAAACCGTCCACCGCAAGATATGGAAAATCATCGCCCTGGCGATGGCGAATCCCAACGGCGTCAAGATCGGTGGACTCCTTAATAAGCCTGAGAACATCACGGACCAAATCAACTTCTTCACTTTCACGGTTGAGACACTCGAGGATTTGCCCGGCTAATTGCTGGTGTGTTTCTATTTCTTTGCGTTCGCTGATGTCACGAACTATGGCCAGCAGGCACTTGCGGCCCTCGATGACCGCCAGCCTGAGATTGATTTCCGTCCAGAATTTGCTGCCTGTCTTACGTTTACTGAGCGTCTCGAAAAGCTGTGGCTCTTCGGCGACTACCTCTTTTACACGTTGCAGCGCGCTTTCCTGTGTGGGTGCCGGTACATCTGCGGTGAGATCCGGCACCGTAATTTTCTCGAACTCCTGCTGAGTGTAGCCAAACATTTGACATGCTTTACGGTTGACGCTGAGTATTCTCAGAGTCTCGACATCATGAACGAGTATAGCATCGTTTGCACTGTTGAAGATGGCCCTATAGTTGGCTTCGGATTTCTGAAGGGCCTCCTCGGCGCGTTTGCGCCCGAGCAACCGCCACGTATCACTCATCATTGATGTAACCGCGCGGACGTCCGATTCGTCGTAATCGCTCACCTTGTTCGCGATCCCTACTACGGCAACGATAAGATCCCCATCAAAAACAGGAACACCTAAGAATCGCTCGATCGGAATGTGCCCTTGCGGAAAACCTCTTTTCGCAGGATGAGGGGCATCATAGTCGTTGACAATGACAGGTTTTCTCTGCCGAACGGGCTCTCCCCACAGGCCCGCCTCAGCTATGGGAAACCGCATTGGCTGTTCGGCAATAGCGCATTGCTCCATCGTCTCGACCGACCAGTTGTCCACACTCATTATCGATTCGTCGTCGTTCATAAAGCCGACGAACGCAAAGCGACTTCGGGTAATCTTAATTACCTGTTCCCGCACAAAGTCCAGAATCTTCCGCTGAGAGGCTTCCGCCATTTTGTTGAGATCCAGCAAGGCTTGCAGTCTCATCTCATGGATCTTCAGCACCTTATCCGCCTTCTCTCGATCGGAGCTCTCGATGACTTTCCACTCACCGTTCTTCTTGATAAGGGCGAACTGATGATTGCTCACCACATCTATGATTTCTGAAGTGGTGCATTTATCGAGAGAATAGGTACAAATGCCCAACATTCTATATTTGCCCACGCCATTGTTTGCAACTGATTCATAATGAGCGAACTTCTCCCAATCTTTATTCTCGAGCCAAAAGGCGTTTCCCGTAAAGCGAAGTCCGTCAAATCCTCTTTCCAGGGCGTGCCTCTCTTTGTCAATCCACGCCTGCAACACCCTGTCACAATCAAGACGTCCTGACTTCATGTACCACTGATCGTGACCAATTATTTCTATCTGGCCTTTCTTAACGTAATCGTCTAAGTCTCTTACCTTCTTTTTTAAGGCAACATGGGCATCCTCAGCGCCGAGCGGCTCCGAAGCAACCCATATACATAATTCATTATTCTCCAATCCCGCCTTGAAATAAGGAACCAGAACGTCGATAAGGTCCTCTTTGGTCCTGTAGAACTGACAGAAGTGTGTGCCCCAGGGAACGTTACCCACAGCGCCTATTGCCGTTTTTCTTGTTTCTGCTCCCATGTCCCCTTGACCCCGGATAGCTTTCTCATCATTTTAATATAACCACCCCATAATAGACTACCGTCCGGCAAAAATCAACTGAATTTGCCTCGTGCCGTAACGTTCATTTGCCCTGCTTCGTCATTGACAGCGGGGCCGCCCTGGGTGTGCTGCCCCACTGTTTGTTTGGATTTGGGCCCATTTGCAGAACTAATCTGCCGCCATCGGCAAGCTGGCGATGGTAAAACCACGGCTTGTTCAAAGCCTTGCCGTCAAGCGTCGCCGACTGGATGAATACATTGTTCTTTGAGTTGTTCTTAGCTTCGATTACAAACTGCTCGCCCTTGTAGTATCTGCCGTCCAGGTAAATAGTTATCTTGTCGAATATAGGGCCGGAGACCTCGTAAGTTGGCTCGGTCGCTGCGCCACCGTCCATCTCGAACAGCCCCATGGCGCTCATCACATACCAGGCTCCCATCTGGCCCTGGTCCTCGTCGCCCGGGTAGCCGTCAATCGGACCGGTCCCGTAGTAGTTTTCCGCTATCTGGCGGACCCACTTCTGGGTCAGCCAGGGAGCGTCCGAGAAGTTGAAAAGCCAAGCCGACTGCATGTTCGGCTGATTCCCGTGGTTGATTGGAAAATCCGCAAAACGATCGTTAGTTGCATTGAAGTTGCTTCCTCGAGATTTCTCCAGGCCATCCCTCAATCTTCTGTTGAATTCATCGCGCCCGAGCAAATCCACAAGACCCTTTACATCGTGGGGGGCAAACCATGTGAACTGCCACGAATTGCCCTCCACAAAGCCTTTACCGGAGAACGGAGAAAAGTCCTTGACCCACGAGCCATCCCGGTGCCTCTGGCGCATATATCCTACCGAAGGATCGAACACATTCTGGTAGTTGGCCGCTCTCCTCATAAAATGCTCGGCGTCGTCTTGCTTGCCTAAGGCTTTCGCCATCTGAGCTACGCACCAGTCATCGTATGCATATTCCAACGTATTGGATACGGGGCCTTTCTCCACGGGCACATATCCAAGCTCCATATAAGATTTCAACTGGCGATTACCAACGTAACCGCCGCCTTCGTGAGGTCTGCCGGGCGTGGTTTGAATGTGCCGTATTGCCTTGTAAGCTTTCTCGACGTCGAAATTGCGGATGCCCTTTTGATAAGCGCTTACAATCAGAGCAATCTCGTGCGATGCAACCATGATGCTGGAGTATTCGATGCCGGCGGGACCTTTCGCCAGCCATCCGCCCCGATCATATATCTCCAGCAGGGACTCGACCCATTTGTTGGCGATGTCAGGCGTGACCAATGTCCACAACTGATTGAGGTTCCAGAAGGTGTTCCAGAAAGCGTCACAGCCGTAAACAGGCGAATCCGGATCTTCCAGTTGCTGCACGTTTTCATACATGTCCACGTACTTTCCGTTTACGTCGCTCAGGATCGTCCGCGCACAATAAGAACGGTACAGATTCGTGTAGAACTTTACTCTGTCGGCTTCGGTGCCTCCTTCGATTCTTATCTTGCTCAACAGATCGTTCCACGTGCTGCGGGCCTGATTCCTGACCGCGTCGAAGTCCCACCCGAATCGGGACATCTCGGTTTGCAGATTCAGCCGGGCCTGTTCGATACTCACCAGCGAAATGCCGGCCTTTATCTTGATAAGTTCGTCTTTTGCTGTGGAATAACCCACAAAAGCGCCGATATCTCCCTGCCCGGAAATCTTATCTACGTCCCGGTGGATCGTCTCGCCCGTCCAACCTCCGAACGACTCAAAAGGCTTGCTGAACTTTACTACGAAGTGGATGGTGTACTCATTCCATTTTGCGTACCTGCCGGCCTGCTGTTTGGAGTAGCCCACAATTTCAGTGTCACTTATCTTGTCGATGCGAGCATCGTGAACTTCGAAGCCATACTCTGTGGGGAATTTGAGGTCTAAGAGGATATAGGCTTCGTCTGCTTTGGGAAACGTATATCGCTGGAAGCCTGCTCTGGTCGTCGAAGTCAGTTCGGCGCGGATACCGTAATCAGCGAGAGTCACAGCGTAATATCCCGGCGATGCAACTTCCGTATCGTGGCTGAATCTCGATCTGTAGCCTCCGTCCGGATCGTTTTCCGCTCCCGGGATTGTCTTGAGTTTGCCCGTAACAGGCATGGTCAAAAGGCCGGCCATCGTCCACGAGTGAAGATGGCTAAAGCCGGCGATGTTTTCAATCGTATATTCATACCCGGCTTTCCAGCTTTGCTTTTGATTATCGGGGCTGAGCTTTACCATACTAAAGGGTGTGCTCGGGCCGGGATATAACATCCACCGTGAGCTGGCTGTCCCAAGCAACGTATCCACCCAATCGACAGGCTGTTTCTTTTCAGCCGCGAGAAGGCTGGACGAATTCCCTGCTGTCAACGAAAGCATCAATACGACAAACAATAAAGACGCATATCTTCCAGACATTTCTCTCTCCTTCCAAATTATATTTACTGACTCTACTTTGTCATCGACGGTGGAGCCGCTCCGGGGGCGCTGCCCCATTTCTTGTTTGGCTCCTGGCCCATTTGCAGAATTAGCTTGCCACCATCGGCAAGCTGGCGATGGTAAAACCACGGTTTGTTCAAAGTCTTGCCGTCAAGCGTCGCCGATTGGATGTAAACATTCTCTTTTGAGTTGTTCTTAGCTTCGATTACAAACTTGCCGCCCTTGTAGTACCTGTTGTCGAGGTGAATGGTGACCTTGTCAAATATCGGGCTGCCTATCTCGTAAGTAGGTTCGGTTGCCGCGCCTCCGTCCATCTCGAACAGCCCTATCGCGCTCATGACGTACCAGGCACCCATCTGGCCCTGGTCTTCATCACCCGGATAGCCGTGAACAGGGCCTGTGCCGTAATAGTTTTCCATTATCTCCCTTACCCATTTCTGGGTCAGCCAGGGAGCGGATGAAAAATTGAAAAGATATGCGGCCTGCATATTGGGCTGATTGCTGTGGTTGACGTAATGACTCACAAAATTTGGACGAGCCTTCTCAAAACCTTTCGTTAGCCTTCTGTTGAATTCTTCTCTGCCGATCAGGTTGATCAGCCCTCTTACATCATGGGGAGCAAACCAGGTGTACTGCCAGGAATTTCCCTCAACAAAATCTTTTGTCTGGAAATCATCTTCCTTGCCTACCGCTTTGACCAACGGATCGAAACCTTGTACCCACGAGCCATCGGTATGTTTTGGCCGCGCATACCCTACCTCCGGATCGAATACGTTCTTGTAGCTCTCAGCTCTTTTCATAAAATACTCATAATCATTATCCTTGCCTAAAGCCCCTGCCATCTGAGCAACGCACCAATCATCGTATGCATACTCCAGAGTATTGGAGACAGGCCCTCGTTCGGCCGGGACGTATCCAATTTCTTTATAGGATTTCAACTGATGGTTGCCCACCCAGCCTCCGCACTCGTGAGACCTGCCCGGCTCGGTCTGCATGTGTTTGATCGCCTCGTATGCCTTCTCGATATCAAAATCTCGAATACCCTTCTGATACGCGCTTACAATCAGCGAAATTTCGTGGGAAGCCACCATTATGCTCGAATATTCGATGCCGCCGGGGCCTTTCGGCAGCCATCCGCCGCGGTCATTTATCTCCAGCAGCGACTTTACCCATTTATTCGCTATGTCCGGCGTGATCAGCGCCCAGAGCTGATTTAAGTTCCAGAACGTATTCCAGAAGGCGTCGCAGCCGTAAACGGGCGAATCCGGGTCTTTAAGCTGCCGTGTTTTCTCGCACATATCCATGTATTTTCCATTCACGTCACTCCAAATCGTCCGCGCACAATAAGAGCGGTAGAGGTTCGTATAGAACTTTATCTTCTGCTCTTCGGTACCCCCCTCGACTTCGATCTTACCTAACAGCTCGTTCCATGTATTTCGGGCATCATCTCGCACCGCCTCGAAGTCCCAGCCGAATTCCGACATTTCAGTTTCAAGATTCAAGCGCGCCTGCTCAACACTGACGAGCGAAATACCTGTTTGAATCTTGATGACTTCATCTTCGTCGGTCGAATAGCTGACGAACGCACCGATATCAATATCGTCCTGGCCGGAGATTTCATCTATGTCCCGGTAAATTTTTTCGCCTGCCCAGCCGCCGAAGGATTTAAAGGGCTTATCGAGCCTGGCAACGAAGTAAAGAGTATATTCATTCCACCGGGAGCTGCGCTGTGCATATCCTTCAATCTCGGTATCACTTACCTTGTTAATACGGGCCTTTACGACTTTAATACGGTGTCCTTCCGGTATCCTAAAGTCAAAGAGAATACGTGCTTTGTCCGCTTCCGGAAATGTGTACCGCTGGAAGCCGACCCGCGTTGTAGCGGTCAGTTCCGCCCTGATGTCATAATCTTCGAGAGTGACACCATAATATCCCGGGGACGCAGTCTCCTTATCATGGCTGAACCTCGACCTGTATCCCTTGTCCGGCTCGTTTTCAGAACCGGGGACAACCTTGAGTCGCCCGGTAGTCGGCATTGTGAGAAAGCTGCCCATTCCCCATGAATGGACACACCCAAAACCCGCAATGCTCTCGATTGTGTATTCATACCCTGCATCCAGGCCGGATTTCTCTGTGTTGTCAGGGCTTAGCTTTACCATTCCAAAGGGCATACTCGGACCCGGATACAGCATCCACCTCGAACTCACGGTCCCGAGCATCGGATCCACCCAATCGACGGGCTGTTTCTTTTCAACCGCAAGAAGGCTGGACGAATTCCCTGCTGTCAACGAAAGCATCGAGACTGCGAGTAATAAAGATGCGGATTTTCCGGACATTTCTTTTCTCCTTCTTGAATCAATAGAATCCGAACTCATACGCGGCATCGAACAACGCGACTATATTCTCGGCAGGAACGCCTACCTGGATGTTGTGAACGTTGTTGAAAACGTAGCCGCCTCGCGGCTTAAGAATCTCAACATTCTGTTTGACATGTGCTCTAACCTCGTCCGGTGTAGCAAAAGGCAGGACGTGTTGAGTATCTATGGCGCCACCCCAGAGTACGAGTTCATTGCCGTATTTACTTTTGAGTTCCGCAGGGTCCATCCCTTCGGCACTGATCTGCACCGGATTGAGAATGTCGATCCCGTTGTCAAGCAGTTCGGGGATGTATTCGACGACCGAACCGCACGTATGGTACCAGATTTTTGCCGAGGTAAGGGACTTGATATGTTGCACGAGTTTTTTCTGCCGGGGCTTTACGATCTTCCGGTAGAACTCCGGGGAAAACAACGGTCCCGACTGACCGCCGACGTCGTCGCCGATCATGATAACGTCCACAAGATCGCCTATTTCAGCCATGAAACCTTTGTAATAGTCGATCCAAAAAGCAAGAGTCTTATCCAGCAGCGCCTCACAAAAAGCCGGATTGTCCATCATGTCCGTGAACCAACGCTCCAGCCCTCGCATGTACCAGCATATCTCATAGACTACTCCGCCGATGCCGGTTGAAATCGCGTAGGGCCTCTGGCGGCGCAGTTCCAAAGCTTGTTGCCGTATCCCGGTAAATCGGGTCGGATCATTACCTGCCGGAAAAGGATAGTCGGCCAGGTCCTTTATGGAAGCCTCGGCCAGCGGATGATGCGAAATGTCCATGTAAAGCTGCTGGTCATCCGGCATAGACCAGACGACGCCGAACTCATCTTTGAGATCGTGCCAGAGCTTGCCGTCGCGTACATTCTGTTCGATGCCGCCCCTGAAGCTGTCGGGACCGTGAGCGCAAACATAACGGATATCGACGTGAAAACGTTCAAGAAGCTCTTCACACGGTTTTGCGAGCTGCTGCACCGGATCCAGGATGGAGATGTCATCTTCAATGCCCAAATGTGTCAGCAGCTCGACGTACGCTCTCTTGTGTATTCCTGTTTGAAATCCGCCAAGGTCAATAGGAACCCTGTCGGGAATCTCGTGATTAAGAGCTTTTTGAACGCGCTGTCGTGAGGTCATTGTCTCTTCGTTTGCCATTTATCGACCCTTTGACTCAAGATAGGTTCCCAGTCCAACAACAAATGTCGACGCTATGAGGATGATTATACCCAGGAAAACGAGCCGGTGCGTCCTTCGGCTCGAACCTTTCCATTCACGAAAGATCAAACCCCATATATTGCTAAAAACGATAATGAAGGCCATGTGAACGGTCCAACTGGAAAAATCGTATTTTCCCATCTTGGTAGTGCCCATTCCATAGAACATGAATTGAAGATACCACGTAATCCCAGCCAAAGCCGAGAATACATAATTGCCAATGAGTGAGGCGTCACCGGCGCCGCGATAGTCTTTCAGCGTTCGGTTCTTAAGATTCAAGAACACGCACCAGACGAAGTTCGTGGTGAATCCGCCCGCGAGTATGAAAATGAAAAGGGGGGAGTTACTCCAGAGGGTGGCCGTTCCGAATTCTTCTGCAAGCACGGTGATCGGCTCTCCGGCCGCGATGGCAAACGCCATACACGCGCTCATCACGCCGGCGAACATTGCGATCCAAAGCCCTTTGTTGAAGTTGAACTCGGCAATCATCTCTTTCTTTTTCTCGTCCGAGAGTTCTTTCTCTTTTGAGATTCCCGCCCAGCCGCAAACAGCAATCCCGGCGATGCAGACCAGCACGCCGCCGAGCGTGGTCAGGCCCGATGCGCTGGTGACAAGATCGCCAAAGATGCCTTTGTATATGGGGGGGATGATTGTTCCGAAGACCGCACAGAATCCCAAGGCAATCGCGTAGCCAAGCGACATCCCCAGATATCGCACCGACAGCCCGAATGTCAGCCCGCCGATACCCCACAGCAGGCCGAACAGGTAGCTCCAAAATATGCTGCCGATCGGCGCTTTGCTCAAGAGCGACATCAACTCAGGGACGGTCGCGATGGCTATTACCCAGGGCATGACAATCCAGGAGAAAACGCCGCCCACAAGCCAGTAACTTTCCCAGGCCCAATTGCGAACTTTCTTGAAGGGGATGTAGAAACTCCCCGCGGCAAATCCCCCTAATGCGTGCAATAAAACTCCAAGTGCTACCATGACGTTCCTTACAATGCATAAATAGTAATGGTCAATAGGATAATGAATCTGTGGAGGCAAAACAATTGCTTTTTGCGCGGACGGAACATCTTTTATCGGCGGTCGGCTAATGTTCGTCCGGTACCCGGCTTCCGATAACAATTCCTGGTCATGTACCCCCCCTGATTCGGCCGGTGCGATGTTCAACGCCGTCCGGGCCGAGGCACATTTCTCTTGACAAGAGCACAGAAAATTTGGTATAATAATGTAAATTATTAGGGTGAGGTACAGGAGTCGGAGCGGAGGCTTAGCAGCAGGATGCGGGGGAAGTAATTTCGGCAGAGCGGGGGCTTTTAATCAATGTTGTTCCTGACAGTCTTAATTGCCATGTTTTACCGTGTTTGCAATTCCCATCAGGCAGGGGGGCGATATGCTTCGTTTGACCACGGCTCAAACATCTGACCGGACCGTTTAAGTCTGGATGCGGATTGAGATCGATTTTAGAACAAGGGGGCGGAAATGAAAAAGTTAGCATTAATTTGCACGTTAGTGGGCTTGATCTCGGCGGGAACCGCCGAAGCCGCTGTAACGTTGACGTTCGATGAGCTGTCAACGCAGCCGGTTGATGGTTTGAGCTACAAGGGGGTGACCTTCGGTTACACCATAGACGGGATTTCGTCAACGGATGCTTACTACAACGGCATCGGACCCGGCTCGCTCATCTATGTCCAGGATTCAGCGCTGGAAGGCAACACACAAGGGGTACTTACCCTTGACTTCATTTCGCCAATCGATCAGCTTGAATTTGGTATTGCGTTGAATACCTACAGTGCCACCACACCCGGGTATGCAGTCAGCCTCTTCGACGAATCGCTCGTCTCCGTCGGCACTTACTTCGGGGACACGAACCCTCTGATCCTTTGGTCGGAAGACCAGTTCACGTACAGCGGCACGCCGATCAGTCGAGCGGTGATTAGTTTCAACGAGCAGGTTGCCAGACGGTTTGCAATTGATAATTTGACCTTTAATACCGCCGCCGGCACCGGCCCTGTCAGTACTATCCCGGCTCCGGGTGCTATTCTGCTGGGTAGTATTGGAGCAGGTTTAGTCGGTTGGCTCAGGAGAAGCAAAACGCTGTAAGTAACGCAAAGAAATAGCAATCAAAGATTCGACAGGGCTGCGAGTTTAGACACTTGCAGCCCTGTCTTTATTGCCGGGGCCGGTCCATCAAATCCTGCAGACCGGCCGTCTGCTTTCAAATAAACAATCGGGACCTATACCGAATCAATCGGCATAGGCCCCGAACTCTTGCAAGTATAATATAGCCGCTTTAGTTGGCCGACGGTTCCTCTTGAATTGGCCTGACCAGCACAATGTCGTCGAAGTGCACCGTTCCTGTGCCGCCAGTGGGAACGGGAGCACCTCTGGTGCCAAAGCCAAGGGTGATGCTGCCGACATTTGTCAGGTCCGTTCCCTGACTGGCGAATTCCTGCAGGTCGATGACCCACTCGTTCCATCCACCGTCCTGAGTCGCGGCATCGTCGGGATGGTACACTATGGCATTGCCCAGAGCTACGAACATCCGGTCGGCGACATTGTCTGATGCACCGCTGAACCAGATCACCAGCTTTGTTACGCCTTGCTCGGTCCAGTCCTTCTTGGATGTCAACGTCCTGGTCGCCTCAGAGATCTTGCCGGCGTTGTTGTAGAGAAGCGGCATCGCCTGGGCACCGCTGTGGCCCTGCGACATAAAAGGTACATCCAGATTGCCGGCCTGCGAGCCGTTGGTAGTAGTTCCATAGCCGTCTATCCACGTCAGATAGATCCTGTTGCTGCCAGGCTGATCTTCTTCAATATCGTTGTAAGACTCGAAGTCTTCCACAATCAGATAGTCCGGCACCGTGAACTGCCAGATAGTCCCGGCAATGACCGTCCCATCGGCCTCGATCTCATCGATGCGCCAGTAGTAGTCGCCGCCACCATATTCGACCAGAGCAGCTAAAGACAAGCTGGTTCCGGCCTGATTGCCCTGGAATTCCGGCGAGCTATTGTCGGCGCCGGCGACAGCGTCCCGATCTGTGCCGAAGTACACATCATGCGAAACGGCTGCATCGCCCGCCGACCAGCTCAGCGAGCTTATATCACGAATGTCAACAAGAGCCGTGCGATCAGGCACGGGGCTGCCGGCCAGCTTCGTATTGCCTAACATCACCTGCTGGATCTCTTCGGGCGTCAGTACCTTATCGTAGATGCGAGCATCATCGATCTGGTCTAAGAACGGTGCATTGTGCCAGGGAGATTCACCGATCCGGACCGGGCCGGCCGCCGTATCGATTGGCTCATCCAGCGAGGCAGAGGTGGCGTCGAGCCGGCCGTCCACATATAAGAGCGTGTCCAGCACATCGGGCGAGCCGTCATCTTCAAACGTTACCGCCACGTGGTGCCATCGCCCGTCGGCAATGTTCGTCACACCATAGTGGTAGCCGCCGTTGACCTCGGCGCGCAGGCCGCCTGTACCGTCGGCGCGCATTCTCCACTTCTGACCGGCCACATTCTGGCCCCAGGACATGATGTTGCGGTTGGCCGTCGTCGTCCTTATCCAGGCACAACAGGTTCGCGCTGCCGTGCCGGTAACGCCGTCGTATCCGGCGGCTTCCACATAAACGTCTTCACCGAAGGTCAGCGCAGTACCTTGATATCCATCCGCCCACTGAGCTGCGCCCGCAATGGCGCCGTGATTGCCGTGGCCGGACCAATCCACCGCAGTTATGCCCTCGCCTTCGTCAAGCGTCCACCACAGAGTGAGATTCGGGTTTGTGACCGCAACGTCGGGCACCGTTGTGAAGCTCCAGACATCACCTTTGTGTGTTTCGGCCCCGTCAAACTCATCGACCCGCCAATAATAGGTCTTCTCCAATTCCAGTGTGGTGGGCGTAAAAGTCGCATCCATCTGAGGCAGAGCACCGGCGGCATTGTTTACGTCGTCAAGATTGTCGCCGAAATATACACCGTGCAATTTAGCGCCGAATCCCGCCGTCCAGTTGAGCGTCACATCCTGCAGCACATTTGTAATGCCATCGGCCGGGCTGGGGTCATAAGTTTCTTTCGGAGGAACCGTGAAGCTCCAGACATCGCCTTTCCACGGACTGTTCGGATCGGCGTCATTGACCTCGTCGATCCGCCAGTAGTAACTCGTTCCGGGAATTAGCCCGCCGGGAAGAGGGAATCCCGGAAAACCGACAACGAGAGATGTCCCGGCCTGGTTGCCCTGGAAGGAATCACCGACGCCGTCGTTCACGTCATCGTAATTGTCGCTCAGATACACATCGTGCGAGACCGCGGAATCTCCCGCGCGCCAGCTAACGTTTGCCCATGTGGCTTCAAGGAGAACACCATCGGCCGGGTCGGGGGCCGAAGCATAGGGATATCCTCCACCAGAGCCTTCCATCGCAGCCAGAACCTCGACCTCCGACAGAGCATGATTATAAAGCCGGAAATCGTCAACCAGGCCATCCATCCACCTACCGTCTAATCCCTTGTTAGTGCCGATAAGGTAATCGCCCTCACAGTCTTCCGAGCCGACTGCCGCTGGTGTGCCGCTTGCTTCGCCGTTGATATAAAAATGAATGGTATCGGTGGCCCCCTCTTCGGTAACAACCATAGCGACGTGATACCATATCCCAGCTTCTTCAATGACCTCCGACAAGGTGCTGGTGCCACCGAGATAGGCCCTGATTCCGTTGGCGGAATCGGCTAAAAGCAAGGTCCTGCCCGTCCCATTTGCATCTGTCTGCTGGAGCAGGTTTGCGATTCCTGTGACGACGTCCTGCCTGAACCACATGGTGATAGTGAAATCGCCCTGGTTAATAAGTTTCAGCTCGTCGCTGTGAGGAATCTGAAGGTAGCCGGGTGTTCCGTCGAGTTTCAGCGCCCCGCCCAGCTTGCCGGCCGGCTCCCACTGAGCGCTGTCGTTAAGAGTGCCGTCGTTGCCGTTGCCGCTGGCATCAAAGGCCGTTTCGCCGGAGGTCTCATCGAACTTCCACCAGCCGACAAGTTCAGCATTTGCTGCGCTCGTAAGCGTCAGGCTAAGCACTAGGACAAAGAATAGTTTTCTAAACATAACATACCTCCTTCAATAAGGTTAGATTAAAATGACCGACGAAAATCGCCACTGTGACGACATTGCATATCGTTCATGACATTGTCCGACGACTTGAGATTACCGTCCTTCCGTCCAAAGACCCAGTATGAAACGTTAGCTGATACGGTGAAAATCCGCAGCAAATCACAGAAATTCCACCTGCCGGAAGAGTGGAAAGCCACCACTCCACCGTATTCACTTATACCAGATTAGCCACTTGCGCGTCAAGGAAAATCCTCTCTTTACACATCGGGGCTGCTGCTGATCCCGGCTCTTTCTTACCCCCGGAGTCGGTGGAATCGACGGTCCCGAGTAATAATGGCAACTCTCGTGAGGAGTTTTTACCGGGACCACTATTTTTTCCGAACCCAAAGCTGTTTCGTCCGTATAATAAGCCTGGATGGATCCGACGCAGGCCGGGTTAAACCTCCTACTCCTCCGCTCGGCCTGCTTTTCTCATATCGCTTTTCATGCAACCTGCTGCCGGAATTCTTGCGTGCTCATCGGAGTTCTTGTTATTGCCGTTTAGTCTGATATACTTGACAGTCGTTGGCCTAATGTGAAAAACTGCCTGCTCCGGCAGGTGAAAGTCGAAGGAGATTTCTTTATGGACGAACATATAAATCGCCGGAGTTTTCTGTTTACGATGGCCGGAGGAGTTGCGTTGTCTGCTCTGCATCCGGCAGTTTCTTTTGGCGGGGAGCGTTCAGGCGCCCGGCGCAAAAAGAATGTTCTGTTTATTGCCGTGGATGACCTTCGCCCGCAGTTGGGCTGCTATGGTGTCAAAGAGATCATCTCGCCCAACATAGATCGCCTGGCCGCGCGGGGACTTCTCTTCGAGCGGACGTATTGCCAGCAGTCCGTGTGCGGCCCAACTCGCGCCAGCCTGCTTAGCGGCCTGCGGCCGGACAGCAGCAAGATCCACAACAACAACACTCCTGTTCGCAAAGCAATACCCCACATTACGACTCTGCCGGAGCATTTCAAGAACAACGGCTACGAGACGCTCTCGATCGGCAAGATTTACCATCATCCGGACGATGACCGCCAGGGCTGGAGCGCGAAGCCTTATCGAGCGGGCACTTTTCCGGAAGGGGCCTGGAAAGGCCGGGGCTATCTGACCGAAGAGGCCGTCGCTCAGATGGAAAAATACAACAAGGCTAATCCCAAGATGCAGGGCAGAGGCCCGGCATTCGAGGCCGCGGACGTCGCGTATAGTGCCTATCCCGATGGCGCCAACACCGACCATGCTATCAAGGAACTCAACCGTCTCAAAGACAAGCCCTTTTTCATGGCTATGGGACTGTATAAGCCGCACCTGCCTTTCAACGCGCCGAAGAAGTACTGGGACAAGTACAAACCCGAAGACATCAAGCTCGCCGACAATCCTTTTGTGCCGAAGGACGCCCCGAGTTATGCCATGACTAATTGGGGCGAGCTGCGCAATTACTACGGCATTCCGAAGAAAGGACCATGCTCCGATGAGTTGGCCCGGCAACTGATTCACGGCTATTATGCCTGCATTACGTATATCGACGCCATGATCGGGCGCTTACTCGACGAGCTTGACCGGCTCAAACTCAGCGACAACACCGCGATAATCCTGTGGGGCGACCACGGCTGGAAACTGGGCGAGCACGCCGGCTGGTGCAAGCACACGAACTTCGAGCTTGACACGCATGTCCCGATGATCCTCAGCGTGCCGGGTATGAGAACCGCTGGCAAGCGCACGAAGGCCCTGACCGAATACGTCGATATCTATCCGACCCTGTCCGAAGCGTGTGGTCTTGAGCTGCCCGCGCACCTTGAAGGTTGCAGCATGATGCCGCTCCTTGATGATCCGGACCGTTCGTGGAAAAAGGCGGCTTTCAGCCAGTATCCTCGCGGCAAGGTAATGGGCTACAGCATGCGCACCAAGCGCTTCCGCTATACCGAATGGCAGGACACAAGAACGAACAAGGTTATGGCCCGCGAGTTGTACGATCACGCGAAGGACCCCCAGGAAAACGTCAACGCTGCCGCTGAGCCGCAATACAAGCAAGATGTCCAACGGCTGGCCCGGATGTTAGCTCAAGGATGGCGAGCCGCAATGCCGAAATAACGCTTCTGCAAAACGTAGGGGCGGCCCTGTGTGGCCGCCCTGACGCAGGCTACTTTTGCTCTGATTGGGCTTTTTGTTTTTGCTTTTGCAGTTTCTTCATCTCTTTCATCTGCCGGTCAAATATCTCGCCTGCAGATTTGATTTCCAGCAGATGCTGCTTGGGCATCGCCAACTGGAATGCCACTTTGCCGTCGGCGGTAGTGCGGCCGGCAAAGGCAACATTGCTCTCGGTCGCTACGTTGAGCGGCGGGAACTTTACATCGCAGGCAGCGGCTATAAAGTCTGAGGCCATACGCAGATAACGGACAACATTTAAGGTGCCGACCACGTCGGCTTGGCCGCTGTTGGCAATCGCCTCCAGAGCAGCTTTCATTTCAGAACCGGTCTCTGTGGGACCGCCGGCCTTGAGCTGGTCTATTAGCCCGCGTAAATTCTTGTCCGCTTCGCGGCCAATAGTATATACGCAATTTCCGCCGACAAAAGCCCAGCGGTAATCCAGGCCGTCACCGAACATTTTCCTCAGCATCTGGCTCTCCGGCGCCTTTTCATCGCCCATCTTGAATTGTACCTTAGCGGCGTCTATCCCGATGCCTTTGTACGTCTCGGCATCCCGCTCGACCTCTACATCCACTTCCATGCCAATGCTCTTGTATAGCCTGGCAAGCGGTCCTCCGGCCTCTACCATCCTCAATTCCTGTTCGAGCATTTGTCCGAATGCCTCGGCGTCCTCCACTTCGATGACGTATTTTGCCGAGAAGAGTGAAGAGTCTTCGCCGCCTATCCCAATCGATATTACCATCGAATCACCGATTGCGCCCATCCCTTTGGTCATAAGCACTTTCAACTGTTCGACATCTGCTTCGCCCAGCACCTCGGGCATCATCTTGCCTATCAACTCAAAGAGCTTTGCATAAGCTGTCTTCATACCCTCGGGATCGATCTTTGAGCCGATGTTCAGCAAGGCGCCGTCTTCGAGATAGCCCAGCTCATTGCCGAAATCGCCTTCTATCGCTTCGCCGACCATCGCCGCCATCGTGGTATTGGGCACAGGTTTGGCGCCGAGAGTCACATTGCACACTTGGGCGGTAGGCGCAGCCGTTACAGTCATGTAGTCAGTTCCCTCGAGCACTATCTTTAGCATACCCGAATAGAAGCTGATGATGCCGGATGGATCCATCGGCATCGGCGGACCCTCGCCGCTCTTTTTCGCCTTTTTCAGTTCGGCCTTGATTTGTTCGAGCCAGCCGAAAACCAGCGGCTGGATCAATTGTGAGCCTTGCTTGACGTTCAGGTAAAGCCATATCGGCGAGCCTGCCGCCTGCTTCCTGTCGTCGGGGTCGAGGCTCCTGCCCAGGCTCCGCTTTCGCTGGGTAAGCAGTTTCCTGACCTTGATTAGCTTGTCGCGGGCGTCCGGCCGGCAGAGCAGGGCGAACCGGCGGAAATTCGTCACCAGGGCCTTGGGCTTGCCGTCAACCGTTATCGTCGAGATTCCCTGCTCGTCGGCCTGGCCGCAGTTGGGATTGCGGGAAATGAAGTTCTCGTACTTTGTGATAGGTATCAAAGCGCCCATGAACAGATTTGCCATCGGACCGCGATCCGGCGATTCACCCTGAACGTTCAGGCCGAAAATCGCAATATTGCCCTTCTTGTTGACACCTCTTAGCCTTTCATCGCCGAGCAGCTTACCCAGTTTGGAAGTTACCGCCGATCTGGCGTCGAACGATTCGGGCGCTACGCCCTTCAAGAACTCGCCGGCCGATCCTAAAGTGGCGTCAAACTTGTTGATCCGCACGCAAAACAGGCTCTTAGCGGGAATCGCCCACATCAGTCCGGCAGCGCCCTTGCGTTTCTTCGCCGCCTCACTCGCCCACACACCACCGGCAGCCAACATAGCCACCGTAGCTACAACAACTGCATTTTTGAGGATTTTGGAATTGAACATGATCGCTCCTTTCTAAATTGACCGACATTCTTTATTGTACGGCTACTATAGTAATAACGCGCGACAGACAAGAATATCACAGCCTTTTTCTCGGAAATTAGAATTTATTTTGTATCCTGCCCTTGTCATTTCACACCCATTCGACCTCGCTCAGAGCTTGCCCTGAGCTTGTCGAACGGGGCAGGCTACGTGGAGAAATCGATTCTCAATAGATCTCTCCATTCCGCCTTCGGCTCCAGTCGAGATGACGATTGGGTGGCAGCCTCATCCTGATTGTCGTTTATCGGGATGGGGATGGCTGACTCCGGCTAAACACGTACTTCGCAGGAATGATAGTCTATCGCGACACTGTGCGCGTAGCAAAGCCGGCTGCTACTGGATTGCGGCAGCCGGCTTTGTATGGTGAGATAGTCTTTTGTGTACTCGCGCTTAGTTCTGGACGGTGGTTTCGTAGCGGACTCCGTCGGGGACGGGGACCGGTACGGCTACGGTAATGCCGTGGTCGCCGGTAGTCTTGCGAGAAGAATCTACGGCGATAAAGGCTGTGTATGACGACATCAGGCCGTACTCGAGCGCTACCTGCCTGATCTCGCCCGGCAGGTCTGGATTCGTATTGTACGTGGCCTGATTGCCTAAGGTCTCGATCTTCTTGCGGGCCCACACGCAGGCGATCCCCGGGTGCGCGGCGGCCGAATCGCTGAGATTGACGGGGATGTCAATGTCCTGAGTCAGGTCTCCTACTTTGCCCGTGACGCGAATGGCGGTGTTGCGCCGGCCCTTGAATCTGCCGGTGACAATTATGGGCCGACCGACGAAAAGATCGGGTATGCGGTTGGGGTGCATATCTGTAACCTGCATACCGCCCCAGTCGATTGTCACATCGGTAAGGGCCGGGTGGCTGATGCGCTCGTAGAACTTATCCACGACCTCTGCGGTGCTGTCGTCGAGGCCGACATACGCTACAGCGCCTTTTCCGAGCTTGGCCATCCGGTCGAGCAGGTAGCGGTTGACCGAGGAGCCGACGCCGAAGCTGAAGATTCGGCTCTCGCCCAGCCGGCGGTGTACTTCGGCGAGGATTTCGGCTTCGTTGCCGATATAGCCGTCGGTCATGAACGAGACCATGCGAAATCTGCGCGGATCGTGGTCGAAGTCGAGCGCCGCCTTGATACCCTCGATCATCATGGTGCCGCCGCTCCCACGGAGGGATTCAACGTATCGAAGGCCTTTGCGGATATTGGCGGGCGTTGCAGGCACCGGGTTCGGTCCGAGCTGCGAGGCATTGTTTGAAAAACGAATGACCTGGAAGGTATCGTTCGGCTGGAGTTTCCTTAGAGCACGCGTAATGGCCTGTTTGGCCTTGGCGATGGGTTTGCCGCTCATGCTGCCGGAGCAGTCCAGCACGAAAATCATCTCCATCGGGGCGCGCTTCAGGTACGACAGATTCTCAGGAGGGTACAGCATCAACGTAAAGAATCCGCCCCGCTTGTCGCGATGGGTTACAAGGGCCGATTTTACGGTCTTGCCCGCGACCTTGTAGCGGAGGACGAAGTCTTTATTGGGAATGCTGTCGAGGCTGCTGAGCTTGACTGTGCGTTTTTCGGATGTGGCGGAACTGTTGCTGATTACATGGCTCGTACACGCGACCTGTTCGATTGCCACGCCGGCGTCGATATCAACTGCCAGCGAAATATCGTGCCCGCTGCGCTCGCCGGGTTTGAGGTACTGGACCTCGGTTTTCTGGCCTGATATGCCTGCTTTGCCGCGGGCGACTGCGCCGACACCGTCGGTGAAGCCGGGAGGGTTGAATCGCGGCCCGACGACCATCGGGAAGACGAACTCATACCAGCCGTCCACGTAGGCTAAGGTGTTGAAATACTTTATATTGACGTCGATCTGCTTGCTCGGCTCGATGTTGGCCACCTTCTGCGTGAAAATGTTGGGCCTTTCCTGGATTAGAAGCGAGGCGACGTGGCCCTGCCTTCGGGCCTCTTGATAAATCCTCTCGGCCTCTTTTCGCTCGCGAATGATGCCGCGGATTCGGCGTTTGCCGATTGTCATAATGAATTCGTTAATCGCCGCGTTTTGAGGTAGCGGAAAGACATAAACCGCTTCGATCTTCTGATCGTAGGGATTGTGGAACTGTTGAGTAACGTTGACGGTAGCGATGTAGCCGCTGATCTGTCCTTTCACATCGGTGTGCTTGAGAGGCAGAGGAATCTTCTTATCTTCTTTGGGCAACTCGGCCAACATCGCACCGCAACCGGGACCTTCCTCACCGGTCGGGACGGCCTGCACCTCAGGCCTGGCAATCACCCAGACCTCGTCGGCAGAGATGTTAATCAGATCCACAGGTGTTCGTCTGGCCGATGCACTGCTTGATTTTTTGGCAATCTCTCCCCATACTACACCTTTCGATTTGAGCGAAGACGAGGGCGCAGGTTGACGTTGGAATTGCGGGTGAGGGGCTGTTGGCGAAACAGTGCTGTTCCAGCCGTAACTGTCTTTTTTGCTATACTCGCCAAAGCCGCCCATACCACCCATACCGTCGCCGTACATACCGCCGCCCATGCCGCCGTAGCCGCCGCCCGAATTATCTGCTCGCCCTCGCACAGATGTGTCGGCCGGCGCAGAGCCTGTTATGACATTAAGTCTCCGGCTTTCTTCGCTTTTAGTTTTGACATCCGCGTTAATTTCGCGCCAACTCGCAGGATCAGTGACTTCTCTCTCGGTGAGGGTTTGGGACGTGTCAGGTTCTCTAAGACGAACATCGTATCCTTCGCTGTTCATCATTTCAACGAGCTGTCGTTCGTTTGAGATGCGCTGGTGGTCCGTTGGGTCTTTCTGTGCCTCAGGCTGCCCGGCATCGACTGCCACGGTTTGCGGTACGGAGGTACGCAGTCTGCTTTCGTCGGGTGATTCAGACCGGCCGGCTCGCTTGGCCCCCGGATGCGAAAGTGTGCTGCATCCGACGAAGTAGCCGATTATCGCTGTTGCGGTTATGCTCAGAAGAATCGATGTAATCAGTGCTTTCTTTTTCACTTTTATTCTCCTTTTTCGAATGTGAGTTCGGCGGGGAATTCTTCCCCATCCGCGCTGGCTGCGACGATGAGGTCCAACTCATATTCAGGCTCGGCGTCGCCCGTGATTTGCAGATGTACGGTAGCGATTCGCGTGCGGCCATTCGGCAGGTCTTGACCTGTGTTGAACGAGGCGATGATGATCCGGTCGTTAGCAAGGGCGGCCGGATCGTAGTAAGGCGCTTCGGCAAATGCTTTGTGTTGGCCGCCTTCGACGCCGACGATCTCGATTTGTCCGGCAGTGGCTTTAAGCTCGAACTGGAAGGCTGCAAGAGACCGACTGCCCGAATCGAGATAAATATGCAGCGGCGCGAAACGCACACTGGCTGGATCGCCATGCTCGGACTGCTGCGCCAGGACAGGCACCATCACACAAACGCTGGTGAGAATCATTGCCGTGATCGTTTTCATTATCAGACTCCTTTGTCAAGGCTGACTGCCGCCAAAGCGACCATATCGACATCGTCACGATTGACCAGACCGTCGCCGTTAATGTCCAGGATGGCCTCGGTGCTACCGGCCAATTCGATTTGCCGGGCCAGCTTGAAGGCGTCGAGAATATCCACCCGGCCGTTTTGGTCAATATCTACCGCCGGGGTTTTGGCAAGTTCGAAGCGATGTGTGGTAGGCGCAGGTTTCTCTTTCAGATTCAGACTAAATGCAAGAATAACAACGGCGGCAGCCGCGGCGACTCGCCATAGGCCGACCAAACGGAATCCTGGGCGTTTGGCCGGTTCCAGGCCGGCGAAATGCCGGTCTGCCCTGTCCAAAACGGCCCGGTCCACCTCGGGCGGCACCGCAAGCTGCGGTTTGAAAAGGGCGTCCAGGTCCGCTGAGAGCTTTGAAGAAACTCTCAGGTCCGGGTCATGGTCGAAATGTTCCATTTTTTCAGTCATAATCGCAGCTCCATTATGTTAAGAGGGCAAAGGGGCTAAAAGGTTCAGAGTTTTTCAGATTTTTTTCGCACGAGGGCAGCTTTTCTGCTCAGCCGAGGAAATAGTCTTGTGTGCGGCGGTCATTGCGCAGTGTCTGTAAAGCATTGTGCAATCTGGACTTGACGGTGCCCAGGGGGATATCAAGAGCTTCGGCGATTTCCCGCAGGCTCATGGCGTCGATGAATCTCATCAGCAGCACTTCACGCTGTGCGTCCGGCAGGATTGTCAGCACGGCAGCCAGTTCCGAGCGGGAGCGTTCGGTTTCCTGCTCCGGCGGTGAGGCCAGTTCAGTCAATATCTCTTCATCGGATTCAAATCGGCGGTTCTTGCTCCGAATCGCGGCCGAAAGATGCTTGACGACCGGGTACAGAAAAGTCGTCATGGCGGCGGTAAGCTCAAATCCGGGGAATTTGCCCAACAGGTAGGTGAAGGTCTCCTGGAGGACATCCAACGCATCCTGCCCGTTGCCCGTGAAGCGCCAGGCTAAGCGGTAAACCCAATCCCGATACCGGTGGTAGAGAGCCTCGAATGCGTCCGGGTCGCCCCCGTTCGCCAATTCAATCAGTTCCTGATCAGATTCCACGGAGAAGCTCCTTCGGCCAAGAAAAGACCAAGCCCGCATAGTTTCCGGGCAATAAGGCCCCGCCACGTTAAGTTTACTCTTTTGGGCCGCTCTTTGGCAAGCAGCAATACGGCAGGGATCGCAAAAGCAGGCCGGCCAAACGTGCACGAGCATCCGGGGGTCCGCTCGGGATGCCTGATGGCCCCAGATCCGGGCAGGCACATATCGGCCGATAACGCTTCTACCGGACTCAAAGCCCTCGATTCGGCCGAACACGGCAACGAAATGTTCGAGCTGAGAGGGAAAATGCCGAACCTTTATTTCCTTGTAGCGTAAAGACTTACAATTGCAGGCGAAAGCTGTTTCGCCCGTGACTTGTCGGTGAGCGATTATTGACTAAAGTGTGCCTGGGGTACTGCCGATAGCAGGAATGATATTATTAAAAGAGTTTTTCTCCCCTCCGGAAAACATCGGGCAGCTTAACGCTTCTCGGTGTTTTCTTTTTTTTTTGCGCCGGCATTTGTCCAATCGTCATTCGTCAATAATTGGCACAATTCTCTCACCACTGGGCTTCAATGTAGGGGCCTATGGGGCCTTTAAGTGCGAGCTTCGCCCGGGATTTCAGGATGGCTTCGGCAATTGCCGTATCGCTTCCACGGGTAATCTTGATATTGGACGAATCCGCCTCGACAATTGTTACTTTGCGGCCTAACGCTTCGACCAATTGCGAATCATCGCTTATTTTGTCTTTTTCGAGATTCTCAAGGTTCTCGTACGCCTTTCTCAGCAGTTCGGCGGCGAAGACCTGCGGCGTCTGAGCTTCGTAAAGACCTGTCCTGTCAACCGTGTCCGCTATCGTACCGTTCTCGACTTTCTTTATTGTTGCCGTAACCGGACAAGCTAATATCGCAGCGCCGCTCTGTGCAGCGGCGATGATACTCGATTCAATCATTTTTTCCGTCACGCAACACCGGCAGGCATCGTGGACAGCGACAAGGTCGATATCGTCCCTGATAAGCTCAAGGCCTTTCTTGACCGTGTCGAAACGCTCGGCGGCGCCGAGGAATATCTTCACATCGAAAAACTTCAGGTTGGGGCCCCATTTGACATTTACGAGCTCCTCGTCCTCGGGGGCGATGCCCAACAGAAGCTGCTTTACGTCCTCGCGATTGGAAAAAAGCTCGACGCTCCGCAGAAAAACTGCTCTGCCGGCAACGTCAACGAACGCCTTCTTTCTCTTGCCGCCGAATCGGCTGCTGGCTCCCGCGGCACAAATAATTGCCGCAACATTCTGGCTCATAGCAAAAGCTCCTGTTCTATGCTCTTGTCCTTGCTTATCTCACACATCCGCGATTAATACTCGATGCCCCGTCTTGCAGGTGCGCCTTTGTCGAACGGATGCTTGACGTTTTTCATTTCCGTCACCAGGTCCGCCAATTCTATCAGTTCGGCGGCGGCGCCCCGGCCGGTTAGAACAATTTCGACGGCCGGATCTCTTCGGTCTATGAGATTCTTCAAATCTTCCAGTTTAGCCAGACCTTTTGAGAGACAGAACACGATTTCATCGAGTATCAGCACGTCGTAAAGTCTATCCTGCGCCATTTCAGCGACCCTCTCAAGGATTTCGCTGATCGCCGTCTTCACCGCGGCTATGGCATTCTCGTCCTCCAGAGACCTCGACATATCCCAGGGTATATCGACCGTTTCAACTGTGATTGCGGCGGTCCCGGATGCCAGCGCGAGACGCTCACCTACATCGAGCGTCGGCGGCTTCAAGAATTGATAGATCAGGACCTTGTTCCCCTGGCCTGCGGCGCGCAGCGCCAAGCCAAACGCAGCGGTCGTCTTTCCCTTGCCGTGGCCGGTATAAATCTGTACGAGTCCTTTTTCCAGCATGACGGCATTATAAGCATCTCTGCCGTCGTTATAAAGCGCCAAATCCAGGCGGGTAACAGCTCGGAGGAGGTGCGTGGGACAACGCAAAAAAAAGGGATTGAAAGTCATCGCGAAAACAGAGATGATATGGAAGTCGCTTATAAGGCAGCAGTGGTCGGAGATATGGTGGGCGACCCGTTCAGGGATGTTTCGGGCCCGGCTATGAATATACTCATCAAGCTCATGGTTACAGTTGCCTTGGTGTTCTGTTTAGTCCTTTGTTCGGTATAAGAAGGAATCATAATGAGTTTTGCAGATACTTGTAACAGCCTTGCCAATCACATAGGCTTCTTTGCAGGCAAAAGCCGTAATGTATTATTGTCTGCCCGGAAGAAGCTGAAAGACTCGACAAATTTGCCCGATAAGATTCGAAATGCTATGATCGAGAAGCTGACCCGCACGCTATACAAACAAGCTGAGTTTATGATGGACAAGCTTTCAAAGCGATTGGAAGTAATAGATGAGGTTGCCGGGCCCTTTTATGAAAAAATTAACGTTATGAGCGCCCGTGGCCCGGTCAGCGAAAACCAGTTGTGGGAAGAGATGAATTCAATTGAAGGGGCCGAGAAACTGGCTGACCAGGAAAAGGTCTTATTGGTAACTTTGTTCGGCCAAATTGTCGGTGCTCAAAAGTCGAAAGTTGTCGATGCGGTTGTTGTCGAAAAACCACCTCTAAAGCCAGTTACAAAAGGAAAGTGCCGTGCTGACCGGTAAATCCGGCACAAATCAAATAATCGCCTGACCGGCCAATCATTCCTCAATTCCAACATATACAGTTGCAGTGACGGATCCGATTAGTGGGCAGCGGGCCGGTTGTATATCACCGACTGCCTCAAACCTATGTCTTTTTGCGATTGCAGCTCCTGCAAATACCAAATATTTCCATCCTGTGTCTGACAGCGGAGAACTTATGCTTTTTTGCCAGTCTTTCCTGCAGCTTTTCAATCCCGGGACTCATTACCTCGATAATTCTGCCGCATTTCAGGCAGACTAAATGATCGTGGTGTTGATGTTTGTGTTTGTGCTCGTAGCGTTTGGTGCTGCCCCCGAAATCGACCTTTCTCGCCAATCCAGCATTGCATATTACCTCCATCGTACGATAGACGGTGGCGAGGCCGATTTTGGGGTCTCTTTTTTTAACCAGATCGTGAAGGTCATTGATCGTGGGGTGTTGCTCGGTCTTGAGGAATATGTCCAGGATTTGCTCTCGCTGTTTGCTGTACAGCTTCCCGTTTTCTCTGAGGTATTGATTGAATACGGTCTTTGCCGGTTTCATTGACGTTTGCCTTACTTGATAATTGATTATCGTTCTCACTGATTTCCGTAAATTCTATAATATATTGCAGCCTTGTCAAAAAATTTTTATAAAATCTCAAAAAAAGCGATTGACAACCGTTCGAGCCTGATATATTATACTAAATTGAGATTGAGAATTATTATCATTTTCATGTGCGTGCCAATTCTGTTTACGGGTAAAATATTTGTGAAAGGAGACTGATAATGGTTATCAATAATAACATACTTAAAGAAAGAAAGGGAGGCCATTTTATGCCTGTAAAAACAACATCGCCAACTCGTGTTACATGTGCGCCTTTAAGAAAAGCCGAGTTCAAAAAAGAAACATTAACACAGAAAGTACTGCTTGTGGGCAGTCCCAACGTTGGAAAAAGCATGCTGTTCAACAGGTTGACAGGCCGATATGTCACGGTTTCGAACTATCCAGGCACAACCATTGAAGTTTCTCTCGGTCACTGCGAGGTTTCCGGCCGCAAATATGAAATTATCGATACGCCCGGAATGTATTCGCTGTCAACCATAACCGCCGAAGAAAAAGTCGCCGCGGATATGGTTTTAAACGAAAAAGCTGGTGCTGTTATTCATGTCATAGACTCAAAAAATATCGAACGGTCACTTGGTTTGACACTACAACTCATAGAAGCGGGGCTTGCAGTTATTCTGGTGCTGAATATGGCAGACGAGGCTCGAGGGCTGGGGATAAAAATAAATCTTGATAAACTCCGAAATGTTCTGGGTATTGACGTACTCGAAACAGTTGCTACAACCGGTGAAGGAGTAAAGCAACTTATTGACAGAATCGGCCATGCCGGCCCTGTGGAAAAACCGAGGCGGCTTAACTATTGCACTGTAATTGAAAAGGCGATTTCAGCTATTGGCGAACGCTCAGATATGGATACACAAATTTCAAAACGGACAAAAGCACTACAACTACTTGTCGATAATGCCGCATTTTCAGATTCATCGGGTAATAAACAGTCCGCTATTGATGCAGAGAACCTTAGAGAAATCTCTCGTAAGTGCAGAGGTCAACTGGAGCACTCTGTGAATTATCATATAACTATTGCCGTTCAGGAGGAGGTAAAAAAAATACTCAGTAAAACAGTAGAATTCCCAAATAAACATTTAAGAACCTTTCGTGAGAGTTTGAGTCGATTTTGTATGCACCCGGTAGCTGGGATTCCTCTTTTATTTGCGGTTCTTTATTTTGGCATTTATAAATTTGTAGGCGGTTTCGGCGCAGGAACATTAGTTGACTTCCTCGAATCAACGATTTTCGAGACATACATTAATCCGTATGTCATAGGGTTCTGCACAAAGATACTGCCCTGGAAGCTGATATTAGATCTGGTAGCCGGTGAATATGGCGTAATAACACTGGGAGTAAGATATGCTATTGCGATTGTTTTGCCTATTGTCGGAACATTTTTTATAGCGTTCTCAATCCTGGAAGACAGTGGCTATCTGCCGCGTTTGGCAATGTTAATCGACCGTGTATTAAAGAAAATAGGGCTAAACGGGCGGGCAGTGATACCGATCGTGCTTGGCTTTGGCTGCGATACGATGGCCACTATGGTGACCAGAACCTTAGAGACAAGACGCGAAAAGATCATAGCGTCTATCTTGCTGGCTCTTGCGATTCCATGTTCGGCACAACTTGGCGTAATTCTTGGACTACTCGCCGGCCATCCTTATGCCCTTCTTGCATGGGTAGGATTTGTAGGAGTTGTGTTCCTGTTGTCTGGAACACTTATGGCCAGACTTTTCCCGGGACCAAAACCGAGTTTCTATATGGAATTACCGCCGCTGAGACTGCCGAGACCGGGTAATGTAATTGTAAAAACCTATTCAAGGATGGTCTGGTATTTCAAGGAAATATTACCATTATTCATTCTGGCAAGTTTACTGATATGGCTTGGTCAGATTACAGGTGTTTTCCAGTTTCTGGTTAAAAGCTTAGAGCCGGTAGTTAATGCGATCGGTTTGCCGGACAAGGCATCGGTAGCTTTTCTTTTCGGCTTTTTCCGCAGGGACTACGGCGCTGCCGGTCTTTACGATCTTCAGGGGGATGGCCTGATGACAGGAAACCAATTGGCTGTAGCAGCTATTACTCTCACGCTCTTTTTACCGTGTATCGCACAGTTCTTGATTTTCAAGAAAGAATGCGGCACGAAAATAGCCGTTATTACTTCACTATGCATTTGTGTTATAGCTTTTGCGGTGGGCTTTATTGCAAATACATTTTTTAACGTATTTGGAATAGTGTTATGAACTGTCCATTCTGCGGAAAAGATTTTGATGAAGAATCAGCAGAAAAACAATGCAGACAATGCAATCTCTTTTCAGCGTGTAAGAAAGTTGAATGTCCGTATTGCGGTTATCAAAGTCCGCGGAAACCAAAATCATTAAAATGGCTAAATATAACAAGGACAAAAAAATGATTAATCCTGAAGTTGAGGAATTGTTGGAAAGTTTATACCAGTATGAAATTGAGGACGGCCGATATCCGCCGGAAAATATAACAGAAAACGGTGCTGATGGTGCAACCTCACTTAAGCTAATAAAGCTTCATGAAGAAAAATACAAGCTGACAGAAGCGGGAAAAGAGGCGGGCAAAAGCGTTGTACGCCGACACCGCTTAGCCGAAAGACTTCTGCAGGATGTCTTAGCCGTAGGTCCCAGCCACATCGAAGAAGATGCCTGCCGATTCGAACATGTCCTGCAGGACGAAGTGGACCAGAAGGTTTGTATTCTGCTTGGACACCCTACGCATTGTCCACATGGAAAATCTATTCCACAGGCACAGTGTTGCCGAAAAGCACAGGTTGATTTGATAAAGGAAGTTAGACCGCTTTGTGACGCCAGGCCTGAATCGGAAGGCACAGTCGCTTATTTGGCTACAAAGGACAACCGTCAGGTTCAGAAACTGCTCGCGATGGGCATTTTGCCGGGAGCTAATATAAAGGTGATTCGCCAATTTCCTTCATATGTTTTTCAGGTTGGCTACAGCCAGTTTGCCGTTGACCGTCCTTTGGCTGAAGTAATTTATGTCCGTTGGAATGAGTAATCAGCCGGTCCCATTTAAAGCAGTTAACTATTAAGACGTGGAGTCACACTGGCTTAATGTTCCCGATCTAATTTGAGAATGATTAAGCACGGCACCGAAGGTGCGCGCATAAAAGGAATGAAGAACCAAGTACGGCCGACGAACCGCTAACAAGAACACTCTTACTTGTCAGTGCATTTGGAGAAAGGACTTGAACACATGACTTGTCACAAAACTCAAGGACTATTGACTGACCGAATACTACTTTTGGCTATAGTAACGGTGCTCATGGCGACTGCCTCCCGTGCACAAGATCAACAATGGCTCTTGGGCGACTGGAATGGCAAACGCCAGGCTCTGGCGGAAGAAGGTTTCGAATTCGAATTTGTCCTTACCGTCGAGGGCGTTCAGAATGTAGCTGGGGGAGTTGCCCGCAGCAGCCGAGGATTGGCAAATCTTGACTTGATCATGGATGCGTGGGGCAAGGCCCTCGGACTCTCCGAAGATGGGGATTTGCATCTTTATCTGTTGGGCGATTCCGGCGGTGCGCCCACGGAAATGATCGGTGATGTCCAGGCGACCAGTAATATCGAAGCCCCCGGCACTTTTAAGCTTTACGAGGCATGGTGGCGGCAACGCCATGCCGAAGACAAAATTGCCTGGCTGATCGGTCTGCACGACTATAATGCGCTTTTCGACGCATTGGATACGGCCGGTCACTTCACAAACAGCTCCTTTGGTATCTCGCCCGATATTTCCCAACTGCCTCCATCCATCTTCCCGACAACCTCCTTGGCGTTTGTCCTATCGCTCTTCTCAGAAGACGGGGATTACCTGTATATAGGTGCATATGACGGTGTCCCAGGCGATCCTGGCGACGAAAAAGGAACGCAGATCATCCTTGATAGTGACGACGGCGTTTTCTATGCGCTCGAAGCAGGCATCCAAAACGAGGAGACAATGACCAAACTCGCCGGCGGCGGCTGGCACCGTACGACTGATTTCGAAGCTGAATTCAGTGGCAGAACCTACTCCCACAACTCAGGCGTCTATCTCATCGGCGAGACTAACCTCACCGATCACTGGGCCGGATTCTTTCAATTAGGTAATGCCGACAAGAACCGCAACCAGATCGGCTTCTACTCCGGTGCGGGCCTGGTGTATTCCGCCCTCTTGACCGAAAACGACATCTTCGGCATTGGTTTGGCGCGTGCCGAGAGTAGCAATGAGTACAGGGATTTCAACCCTGGTGCGGATGGCTACGAGATGGCGCTCGAATGTACTTACAAGTTTAGCCCCTACCCATGGATGACCTTGCAGCCGGGTCTTCAGTTCATAAAGAACCCTGGAATGGATCCTGCCCTGGATGATGCCGTGGCATTCTCACTCAGGGCGTATATGAGCTTCTGAAACTCGTTGTGATTTTGTCTTGCCTTGCCGGCGTTTATCTGATACACGTGAGACCAAGATTGGTAAAGTTTATGATTTGCAGTTGAGCCTTTAACGTGGACGAGGTTGTTTGGGTCGACAGCCTCTTGAACTCGAAAAAGGCTTGACGGCGTACGAAGGAAGCTGTTATATTGCCGCAAGTTAGGAATTTTGGCGGCGTAGCTCAGTTGGTTAGAGCATGGGATTCATAAGCCCAGGGTCGTTGGTTCGAATCCAACCGCCGCTATTGACGTGTATCTCGTCAAGCGTATCTCGCAAAAGACGATATACGAGCGACGAACGACGATTGAAATGCCCCCATCGTCTAGTGGCCTAGGATATCAGGTTCTCATCCTGGAGACAGGGGTTCGACTCCCCTTGGGGGTATTTTTTATTGATTATAGCCAGTTGATTGTTTAGCGATGAGCAATGGCAAACAAGACCGGCGGTTTATGGAAGCGGCCATCGGCGCTGCCGAGATTGCCGAGGAAAACGGCGATGTTCCGATCGGGGCGGTCATCGTTTATGAAAACCGGATAATCGCGCGGGCGTATAACCAGAGAGAGCAGCTTGCCGACCCGACGGCCCACGCCGAGATAGTCGCCTTGACGCAGGCGGCGGCATTTCTCGAAAGCTGGAGGTTGCACGGCTGTACGATCTACGTTACCTTGGAGCCGTGTCCGATGTGTGCCGGGGCGTTGGTTCTGGCTCGGTTGGATAGATTGGTGTTTGGCTGCGACGATCCCAAGAGCGGCGCCTGCGGCAGTCTGTACAATATCGTTGAAGATGAAAGGTTGAATCACAGATTGCAAGTGACCGCAGGCGTCCTTGCCGAGCAATGCAGCGAACAATTACAGAGTTTTTTCAAGCAAAAAAGGTCGCAAAGCAACTAAGAACTCAAAACTCAAAACTCAAAACTCAGAACTGATTTGGAGAGGTGTCCGAGTGGCTTAAGGGGCAGCCTTGGAAAGGCTGTGTAGGGCTTGCCCTACCGGGGGTTCGAATCCCCCCCTCTCCGTTACATTTGATAGCTTCGAGCGAGCGTTTTACGGCATTATCTCGACGATTTCTGCCTGGATGAGCACGGTTTACAGGCCAAAACTTAGGTTTATTCGTATTTTTTTCCAAAACAGATTCCTTCCCATTATGGCAATTCCTGCATTATCTGGTTGCTGTTTTCCGGAAATATTGTTAATCAAGTACGCCTATGCCGAATGAAAAGGACAGATTCCGTGTTTTTATAAGTGCTGCCGAGCCGAGCGGCGATGCTCACTGTGCAGGTCTGATGACCGCTTTACAGAGCAGCGGCTACGACATTGATTTTGTCGGCGTTGGAGGGCCGAAGATGGCTGAGGCCGGCTGCGAGCTGCTGGAAAATACCGCCGGCAAAGCAGCGATGATTTACAAGGCTTTCAGCCATGTCGCCCGCTTCTACAAGCTGATAAAGCGCATAAGGCGTTATCTAACAGACAATAAGGTGGACCTGGTTATCGTATGCGATTCTCCCGCCTTCAATTTCCACGTTGCCAAAGCCGCAAAAAAGATGGGGATTAAGACGCTTTTCTACGTTGCTCCTCAGCTTTGGGCCTGGGGGGGCTGGCGAATCGGCAAGCTCCGCGAACGTTGCGACAAACTCTGCTGCATACTGCCGTTCGAGCAGGATTGGTTTAGCCGAAGGGGTATGGACGTGGCTTTTGTGGGCAATCCGCTCCTGGATAAACTCCAGATCGATCCAACCTGCCATGAGAAATACAGGGATTTTGAGCCGGAAAAGGCCAGATTTGCCCTGATGCCCGGCTCGCGAAATGCGGAAATTGATTCACTTTGGCGCCCGATGCAGCAGATAGCACTGCGCCTGAAGCAGAAATACTCCGCGGCGACATTTGTCACCGTAGCCGTGGACACCAAACGGCAGCAGATTTTGAAAGAAGCGCAAATCCCCGGCTTCGAGTGCCAATACAGCGTTGACTCGGTCAACAGTACCGCCGGCGCCGTCGATTTTTCAATCGTCGCCAGCGGCAGCGCGACTCTGGAAATTGCCGCGGCGGGCTGTCCGATGGTGATAATGTACCAGTCCAGCAGGGTTCTCTGGTATCTGCTCGGCTGGATGATGAAAACGAAATACCTTTCTCTGGTCAACATCCTGGCCGACAGAGAATTAGTGCCGGAATTTATGCCCAACTTCAGCTCGATTGAGCCAATTGTGGCAAGCATCGAGAAGCTTCTGCAGGACAAGGAGAGACTGGGCCGAATCAGCAGCGAGCTGACCGCGTTGACCGAGCCATTGGCAAAAAAGAAGGCCTGCGAAGAGGTAGCGAAGATAGCTGTGTCGGAATTGAGAATGGTTCGACAGGCTCACCATCCTGAGCGAAGTCGAAGGATTGAGAATGAAGAATGAAGAATTGAAAATTGAGCATTCAAAATTCAAAAGTCGATCTCTCAGCAACCCTTGCGGCCATTGGTGCGCTGTGCTGCTGGTCGTTCGGGCCGATCGTCATAAAGTATCTGTCTGAATATCTGGATTTCTGGACTCAGAATTTCCTGCGCTACTCCGTCGCTTGCCTGTTCTGGCTGCCGTTTCTTATCTATTCGGTCAAGACAAAACGGCTCGATACAAGAGTCTGGCGCAAAGCCATCGTTCCGGCTTTGGCGAACGTCATCATGCAGAGCCTGTTTGCATGCGCTTTCTACTATATAGGCCCGGCCTTTATGGTCCTGCTGGGAAAGTCGTCTCTGATCTGGATCGCAAGCTTCTCGCTGATATTCTTCCCCGAGGAAAGATCGCTCATAAAGAGTAAACGTTTCTGGACGGGCCTGGCACTCTCAGCGATGGGGGTAGTCGGTGTGCTGTGCTTCAAGGAAGATTTCGTGGCGACCAGGACTTTGACGGGTATAGCGATTACCCTTGCGATGGCCTTCATGTGGGCGGTATATACGCTTTCGGCAAAGGTCGCCTTTAAGGACATCGACTCTCGCCAGGGTTTTTCGGTGATAACCATCTACACTGTTGTGGGACTTTCTGCTCTCGCACTTCAGTTTGGCGATTTGGGTCGCTGCACGCAAATGGGAGCCACGCAGTGGGCGCTTGTTGTTGTTTCGGGGATTATGAGCATAGCATTTGCCCATGTGCTCTACTACACAGCGATGAGGCGAATCGGAGCCACAATCCCGGCGCTGATTGTGCTGGTGCAGCCGTTCATTATCCTCGCAATTTCTCACGTCGTCTTCGGCGAGTCGCTGAATATTTTCCAATTACTCTTCGGCGTAGTTCTGCTGCTCGGCTCGGCCCTTGCTATCTGGGCACAGCAGCATTTGAAGAACGCCGCTTGAGGCTTGATTCGCGGTTCGTCGCCGCAACCTGCGGTGGTCGTACAATTGACAATGACCGGCGGCAGGCCTTAGAATATGCGGGTATGAATTCATGAGTAAGTCTATGCAGAAGGGAATAAGTATGAAAAAGACATCGAGTGCTATCCTTGTAATGCTGAGTCTGGTCTTTGTATTCTCTCAGACTCTGGTTCTGTCTCAAACTCGGGAAAGATCGCAGATTCTGCCGGAGTACAAATGGAAGCTGGAAGACCTATATCCTTCGGATCAGGCATGGAACCAGGCCAAAGAAGAACTGGCGGCTCAGTTCGATCAAGTCACGAAGTACAAGGGCAAGCTGACAAGCTCGGCATCCGACTTGTTGGCTTGTATGGAATTTGACAGCCGAATTTCAAGGGAATTCGGGCGCTTGTATAGCTACGCCTCGATGAAATCCGATGAAGATACGCGGGATTCGAAGTATCTGGCATTGAAGCAGGAAATGCAGCAGCTCGGCACGGATTACAACTCCAAAGCGGCATTTATCATGGCGGAAATCGCCACATTGGACGAAGATCGGGTTGATGCGTTTATGAAGCAACAGCCGGGTTTGAGAATCTTCAAGATGGCCATCCATGATATATTGCGCAAGAAGGCCCACACATTATCAGAGAAGGAGGAGAAAATTCTTGCCGAGGCGGGCCTGATGGCCGGCGGCCCGTCCTCGATTTACTCGGTCTTCAGCAATGCCGAACTGCCTTATCCTGAGATCGAATTAAGTGACGGCACCATCGCCAAGCTCACTAAGGCAGGCTACACTCGCTTTCGAGCCGTGCCGAACCGCAGTGATCGGGAAGCCGTGTTCGAGGCGTTCTGGAGCGCGTTCGACAAGTTCAAAGCCACTTTCGGCACGCAGCTTTACGCGAATGTGAAAAAGAACATGTTCTATGCCCGCACACGCGATTATGAATCGTCGCTTCACAGTGCCCTGGACGACAACAACATTCCGACGGAAGTGTATTTAGCTCTTATTGAAAATGTGACTGGGAATCTCGATTCATTTCACCGCTACATGAAATTGAAAAAACGGATGCTCGGCGTGGAAACTTTGAAGTATTCGGATGTTTATGCACCGGTTGTCAAAGGCGTCGATCTGAAATATACCTTTGACCAGGCAAAAGAGCTTGTGCTCGACTCGCTGAAACCGTTGGGAGCCGATTACTGCCGTGTTGTTGCCGAAGCGTTCGAGAAGCGATGGATAGACGTTTATCCGTCGCCGGGTAAACGGGCGGGGGCATACTCCAACGGCGGCGCCTACGATGTCCATCCCTACATTCTCATGAATTATTCGGACCAATATGAGGACGTGAGCACCTTGACTCACGAGCTGGGTCATACAATGCACAGCTACTATTCCAACAAGAAACAGCCTTACCCGACTGCCGACTATTCGATCTTTGTCGCCGAGGTGGCTTCAACTTTCAACGAGGCCTTGCTGATTCACAAAATGCTCGAGGAAATCAAAGATGACGATACTCGCCTGTCTTTGCTGATGAGCTATCTGGACGGAATCAAGGGAACGGTTTTTCGACAGACCCAATTTGCAGAATTTGAACTGCGCATGCACGAAAAGGCCGAACGCGGCGAACCTTTGACGGGGGACGCCCTCACCGAGCTGTACGGCAACATTTTGAAAAGATATTATGGTCACGACCAGGGAATCTGTCACATAGACGACCTTTACACCGTCGAATGGGCCTATATCCCGCACTTCTATTATGACTTCTACGTGTACCAGTATTCGACGTCTTTCACGGCGTCCACGGCCCTGGCGGAAAAGGTGTTGGGCGAAGAAGAAGGCGCGGTTGAGGGATACATTAACTTCCTTTCATCAGGAGGGTCCGAGTATCCTATCGACCTGTTGAAGAAGGCGGGAGTGGATATGACGGGCGCCGAGCCATTCAATAAAACAATGGCGGCAATGAATCGCACAATGGACGAAATCGAGGCGATCTTGAAGAAGAAAGACAAATGATCGGACTGGTTACTTCAAGGATGACAAGAACCTCTTTAGCCTGGGCTGGTACTTGTCGGTAATGTCAAATGAACCGATCACGCCCTTTGCTTTTCCGACTATTGATTCTCTCTCAATAAATCCGAAGAATCTTGAATCCCTGCTGCTGTCCCGGTTATCGCCCATAACGAAGTAGCTATCTTCCGGCACCGTAATGAGCCCGAAGTCCCGCACGGCGATGGCCGAAGGTATATTCATGACCGCGTGAGGCGATCCGTCCAGATCTTCCATTGCCAATACGCATTTTCCTCTTACTTTGTGGGGTAAAACGTCTGCACACTCCGGGTCTATTCTCGTATATCCGACCCGTTCTCCGTTCAGCAGAAGGATGTTGTTCTTCATCTCAATCGTGTCGCCGGGCCGGCCTATCACTCTTTTGACCAATCGAGTTCCATCATCGGGAGAAAAACAGATTACTATGTCTCCTCTTTCGGGGTCCGACCATTTTGCAAGCCTGTGCATGGTAAGAGGGAATCTGAGGTCGTATGCGATTTTGTTCACGTAGATCAAATCACCTTCGAGTATGGTAGGATTCATCGAGCCGGTCGGAACCCAATTCCAGTCCGCCAGGGACGATTTTACCGGTATTACCACAAAAACTATGAAAAGAAAGGTGATTCGCCATTCTTTCCAGAACTTGTGAACAAACGTCTTAATCTTCTCTGCTTTCATTGTTTCCTCACTAGATGATTTTAGACCATGATGCGATACGGACTATACGTGAGAAAGCTGCTAATGTTCGTCGATATATTTGGGATTGCCAATTGCCGATTTGCGATTTGTTGCTAAGAAAATCGGCAATTGGCAATCGCAAATCCAAAATCTGTTGTGTTTCTTGACTTTTTGCCCTGTTGCAGGTACTCTATCGGCGCAGAATCTTAATATTAAGGATGCAAGAGCAGTTATGAAGGAAACAGAGAAACCACAGGAGCAATTCGAGGATATGCGTATCCTTGATGAGCTTAAGAATTCATACCTCAACTACGCGATGAGCGTGATTGTCTCGCGTGCGCTGCCGGACGTTCGCGATGGTCTAAAGCCCTCGCAGAGGCGAATATTAGTCGCTATGAACGATTTGAACCTCGGTCCCCGGAGCAAGCACCGTAAGTGCGCGAAAATCGTCGGTGATACGGGCGGCAACTACCACCCCCACGGCGACCAGGCGACCTACGGGACCCTGGTTCGACTTGGCCAGGACTGGAATATGCGCTACACCCTGATCGATCCCCAGGGCAACTTCGGCAGCATCGATTCCGACCCGCCGGCGGCGATGAGATATACCGAGGCGAGAATGGCCGCCCCGGCTACGGAAATGCTCGAAGATATCAAGCACGACACCGTCGATTTTGTGCCGAACTACGACGAGACGCGGACCGAGCCGACCGTACTGCCGTCGAAGTTTCCGAATTTGCTGGTCAACGGCTCTACCGGGATCGCAGTCGGGATGGCTACCAACATCCCGCCTCACAACATCGCCGAGGTGTGTGACGCTTTGCTGCTGGTTATTGGAGACCCTGATTGCGGATTCAAGGATATTATCGAGCGTCTGCCCGGCCCGGATTTCCCCACGGGCGGAATCATCTGCGGCAAGAAAGGGATTATGGAAGCCTACACGACCGGCCGGGGCCATTTGACCGTTCGGGGGAAAGTAGGTGTAGAGACGACCAAAAGGGGCAGAGAGAAGATCGTCATAACCGAAATACCGTATATGGTTGTCAAAACCACGATAGTCTCGAAGATCGCCGATTGCGTTCACAACAACACGCTTCCGGAAGTAGCCGACGTCAGGGATGAGTCGGACCGCCACGGCCTGCGGATCGTCGTGGACCTCAAGAGAGACGCCGATGCCGAAATCGTGCTCAACAAGCTCTATCGTTACACTCTTTTGCAGACCACTTTTGCTATTGCGAATATCGCGCTGGTCAACAGCAGGCCCGAAACTCTCAATATCCGGGAGATCCTCGATTGCTTCATTGAGCATCGCAAGACAGTCATACGCAGGCGAAGCAGATTTCTGCTGAAGAGGTGCAGGAACAGGGCCCACATTCTTGAGGGCCTCATATTGGCCGTCAGTGATATTGACGATATCATCGATCTGATAAAGAAATCGCCCGATGCGCCTACAGCGAAGCTGAACCTGATGAAAAAACCTCTTCGATTGGCTGAGGTGGCTACGCTCAAGAAAATCCTGCCCGAGGATTTCATTAAGGAAAAGAGCAAAGGCGAGCATTTTCTTACCGGGCCGCAGGCCGATGCGATTTTGACAATGCAGTTGCAGAGACTGACCGGCCTGGAGATCGAAAAGCTCGCCAAAGAGTATGCCGATCTGATCGAGCAGATTGAGGGCTACGAGGCGATACTGGCCAGCGAGCAAATTCTGCTGGACATCATTCGCGAAGACATCTGTGAAATAAAAGAAAAATACGGTGACGCCAGGCGGACAAAAATAGCCGCTGCGGCCGAGCAGTTTGCCGACGAGGATTTGATTGCCGAAGAAGAGGTCATCGTTACGGTAAGCCACACCGGCTACGTCAAGCGAATGCCGATAGATACGTATCGTAAGCAGGCGAGAGGCGGCAGAGGAATCATCGGCTCAGACACCAAAGAGGGCGATTTCATCGAGCATCTCTTTGTCGCCTCGACGCACGACTACCTGCTGATCTTTACCAATCGCGGCAAGTGCTACTGGCTGAAGGTGTATGACGTGCCGAGCTTGTCAAGGCAGAGCAAGGGCAGAAATATCGTCAACCTGCTGAAGCTGGGCAACCAGCAAGTTGCATCAATCATTAATGTCAGCAGTTTCAATGACGAAGGTGAGGGCCGAGCCCCGCAGCGGCAGTTGGTTATGGCTACCCGGAACGGGATTCTCAAGAAGACGAAACTGTCGTCTTACGGAAACCCCAGAGCAAACGGCGTCATTGCCATTAATCTTGATCCTAACGATGATTTGATCGGTGTTGCACTGACAACCGGCAAAGACGATATCATGCTCGGCACTCGTGACGGCATGACGATCCGCTTCGAGGAGAGCCAGGCCCGCTCGATGGGCCGTGCATCGAGAGGCGTCATAGGCATCAAGCTGCGCTCCGGCGACGCCGTGGTCGATATGGTGATAGTCGAGGAAAAGGCCGCTCTGTTCACGGTCTGCGAAAACGGTTACGGCAAGCGAACCAGTCTTGAGAGCTACCGCCCGCAATCCCGGGGCGGCCTGGGCCTGAGGAACATAAAAACCACCGAGCGCAACGGCAAAGTAGTCGCGCTCAAAGCGGTCCACGGCAAAGACGACCTGATGATGATAACCGCCAACGGAATAATAATTCGCACGGGACTCGACCAGATTCGCTCGATAGGCAGAAACACCCAGGGTGTGCGCCTGATAAAGCTCAAGCCGGGCGATAAGCTCGTTGCCGCCGAGAAGATAGTCTCCGAAAGCGCGGACGACCCGAAGGTCAAATCCAACGGCGGGGGCAAACCGAAAGCCAACGACAAGGCAAGCAAATCGTGAATGGCCGCTCGAACGAGTTGATTTATGTAATCGCCGGCAAGGATGAATCGCTTGTCGGTGCTAAGTGTCAGGGCCTTGTCGATAAACTACTGGAACCGTCGCAGAGAACTACGGGGCTTCTCGATGCTGAGGCTGGTTCTCTCTCGGCCTCCGACGTGCTGGATGAGTTGCGGACGGCGCCGTTTCTGACTGACAAGCGGGTTGTGCTCGTCAGAAATGCCGACGATTTCGTATCCAAGAACCGTCCGCTGCTGGAGAACTACTTCGACAAGCCCTGCCCAACGGGACGACTGATATTGGTCACGAGGACCTGGGACGCCCGCACAAAATTAGCCAAAAAGCTCCCCAAGGTAGGCAAGCTGGTCAAGGTCGCGCAGCCCTCGCGCAGGGAGCTGCCGCAACGGTTGATAGCGTACGCGAAAGATGCGTATGACAAGAAGCTCGGCCTGCCCACGGCAACACTTTTGATCGAATTGACCGGCGATGAACTGACTCGACTTTACAGTGAAATTGATAAGCTGGCTCTGTTCGCTGATGCCGAGAAGGTCATAACGCAGAGGCATGTAGAATCGCTAATCGGTCATAACCGCTTGTTCAACGCCTTTGCAGTAATCGAGGCCGTTGTCGCGGGCAATCCCGGTCAGGCAGTGGAACGCTTGAGGGGAATGTTCGCGAAGGACAAGTCAACCGAATATACCGTTGTCGGTGCGTTCGCGTTTCACTTCCGCAGGATGTTCAACGCCAAAGTCCTGCTTAAAAAGGGCGTTCAACGCAGAGAAATCGAAAACAGACTGCGAATATGGGGCAACACGGACGGTTTCTTCGCACAACTTCGCCCAATGAGCCTGAAACAAATAGGCGAATATCACCAACAATTAGCCGAAACCGACTACGCAATAAAAACCGGCCGAGCGAAAGCAACAGTTGCAATGGAACAGTTAGTATTGCAGATGGCTACCGATTAGAATAGAGTTTCGTGCCCGGCTCTCGAATGTTTCATTTCATCAAGCCATGCGTCCGATTTGGATTTGCTGTGGCCTAAGAAGGCGGAGTCTTTGTCGTGATTGTTGAAGGCTTTGCAGGCCCTGCGTTTGTTCATATTTGCATAGCAGTAAACGCAGCCGTGCGGGCAGGTGTCGTAGGCGCCGATGTCGGAGCTTTCAGTGCAGCCGCATTCTTCCCTTGTTGGCTTCTCCCTGAATTGAAAACCGCCGGGAAAGAACAAGCTCTCGATAATGTTTCCGTCGATACAGTGTGCTTTTTCGATACGTTTGTTCACCAGGTATTCACCGCAGCATGAAAACATCTGAATGCCGTACTGCTCGGCAATAGCCGCTAATTCGTTCGCCAGTTCAATCTTGAAATCTTCGTTGCAATTGATGACTCTCACGCCTGTTGTCGCTTCAAGCTCTTCAAAGTTGCGTTCGACTTTGCTGTAGTTCGTCACGAAGCTGAAATAGCATCTTTCGACGAGCCCGGCGAATTCGGATGCAAGCTCTTCGAAGGTTCTAACGTAGAAGTCCCGGCTGCAATTGCTGGAGATGATGATCGGATCGAAGCGCCAGTTGATATGCCGGGGCGAATAAGCTTTGCTAAGCTGCTTGAGAGCTTCGGTCGCCGCTCGTCTCTCGACATCGCTTTCAAAGACCTCCGGCAGGGCGGTAACGGTATAGTTGAAATAGAATTTGTAGCCTAAGCTGTCAATGATTCTCAGGTTCTCAAGGAAAGGGGCAAAATTCTTTGACCAGAACACGAAGCAGGAAACATCCTCTGGCTTTAGCGGCACGATGTATTTCCGCCCTCCAAACGGATTGACCACGCCGGCAAAGCCTTCATTTAGCCTGCGCATGAACCAGTCGCCATAAAACGCCGGTATATCTGTCCTGCGCGATACTGAGACAATTCTGTGCATTGTCACACACTACGAAATAAATGATTGGAACGCAATCCGTTTCTCCATTTCGAAAGACTCCTGACTGACTTGACGCATGTGTGAGATAGCGGTACACTTCATTCCTGATTCAGGAAGTGCTGTTTGGAAATGTCAACTCTTGGTTCTGAAAGGAGAAACTATGGTTAACTGGATTGTCTCAAGAAGAATGCTCTGTCTCTCGGTCTCTGCTGTCATGTTAGGATGCGGGCTTTCGCTGGGGGCGGTGGACGTTGTTGCCGAGCCTTATCTGCTGGATACCGGGCTGATCTCGCGTTCGATTTCGTTCGAGAACCCCACCGGCGCCCCTGGCGAGGGCGGCAAAGCGGCCAGCCGTCTCGGGGCCACGCGCAAAGGCGCTCCGTCGATGAGCCTGAAGGCCGGCCAGGAAGTGCAACTGTGCGACATTGATGGGCCGGGGACTATCAGACACATCTGGATGACCACCAGAAGAGACCCGCTGAACCTCAGGAGCCTGGTGCTGCGAGCCTGGTGGGATGGACAGGAACATCCGAGCATCGAATCTCCGATAGGCGACTTTATGGGATTCGCGCACGGCAAAGTGATGCCGTATCACTCGGCGGTGCACTCGTTGGGCCAAAATGCCGGCATGAACATCTGGCTGCCAATGCCGTTCACGAAACGCGCAAAGGTCACACTGACCAACGAAGGCGAGAAGGACGTGCCGTTGTACTATCAGATCGACTACACGATTGCCGACAAGCATCCGAAGGACGTCGGCCGGCTGCACGTGCTGTTTCGCAGGGAGAACCCGACGACAATCAAGAAGGACCTTGTTATGCTGCCGCAGCGAAAGAGCAAGGGCCGCTTCATGGGCGCCCTTATCGGCATCCGCAACCTGACGCCCAGGCAATGGTGGGGTGAAGGTGAGATCAAAATTTTTATGGACGGCGACAAGGAATTCCCGACAATCTGCGGCACGGGGAGCGAGGACTACGTGGGCCTGTCCTACGGCATGCAGCAGACGCCTTACCTGTACAACGGTTGCAGCCTGAACGAGAACAGCTTCGTCTCGATGTATCGCTGGCATCTTCCCGATCCGATTCTGTGGCGAAAGGAATGTCGAATCACAATCCAGCAGATCGCCTGGAAGAACGGCCTGGCCGAGACGCAGGACGACTGGTCGTGCGCGACGTTCTGGTATGAGCCTGTACCAAGCGCTGCGCTGCCGGAAATGCCTGATGTCACGCTTCGAACGGTAAATATCTGGCCAGAGAAGTCGGGCGTCGTAAAACTCTTCAACGGCAAGGACCTGACCGGCTGGGAGACCAGCGGCGACGCAAAATGGGGCGTCGAGAATGGTTTTCTGGTAGGAACGCAGGGCCAGGACAATGCTCCGGGCGATCTGTTCACGAAAGAAACGTACAAAGATTTCGTGGCGACCCTCACCTACCGGACCGAGTGGCCCTGTAACAGCGGCCTGTGGTTCCGCTATCAGTCGCCGAAGCAGGCATACCAGGCCGACGTGCTCGAATACAAAAAGCCTGTAGCGTGGTCCGGCACGCTTTACTGTCCCGGCAAGATGTTCCTTGCGATTAATGAGGACAAGACAATCGTGAATCGGGATGACTGGAATACGATAATAGTCCGCGCCAAAGGCGACCATCTCCAGGTATGGCTTAACGGCCGCAAAACAGCAGACGTACACGACGACACTACCGACTCGGGCAAGATAGGCTTCCAAATCCACCCCGGGGCGCAATTCGGACCGATGAAGATTGTCGTACGAGAATTGACGCTGCGACCGCTTTAGCCGATCAGACGGAAGATTCCGCTCCGGCTTCGTCCTGGATATAGTTCTTTACTGGATAGCGTCTGGCAATGGGAACGAACAATACCGCTGTAGCCAGCATCACGATTGTAAAGAACCAATAGTAGCTGGCTCCCGGCAGCTTGCTTGTGCCGTCTTCATTTTGAATGAAAACATTGACTGCCGCAGTGAAGGCGTTTCCGAGCGAAATCGACAGAAGAAAGACTGCCATAATGAATGACTTCATTTTCTTCGGAGCCTGAGTATATGAGAACTCCAGGCAGGTGATCGAGACCATTATTTCCGCAGAAGTAAGCAGCGCGTACCCAAGAATCATCCATCCGATGCTGGGTGTGCCGCCGGCGACAATTCCGCTTTCAATCAGGGCCGATACGACGAAAGGCGAGGCTGCCAGGAATAGGCCCATGCCTATTTTGCGCAGCGCCGTCAATGGAAATACCTTGTTTATCACCGGATATATAACGTATGAGAAAAGCGGGATAAAAACCAATATCATCAGGGGATTGACGGCAACGATCTGGGTGGGCAGCCACTCATGGCCCAGCCAGTTGCGGTTCATTTTTTCGGCCTGTAGCATCCACGCCGAGTCCATCTGGTCGAACAGCGCCCAAAACGGCGCCACGAAGATATAGACAATGCAGAGCTTGCCGATCGCTCTTATGCCTTCGCCGCTAAAGCACTCCCTGACAAATTCGGTTCCGCCGCGCGGTATGTGCACAAACTTCCTGCGTCCGAGCCAAAACGCTATCGTGGCCAGCACCATGAAGGCGCCGGGGACACCGAACGCGACGGCAGGCCCGTATCTATCAAGCAATTCAGGTATCAACAGATTGGAGATAAAAGCGCCCAGATTGACTGAGAAATAGAACCAGTTGTACACTCTTGCTATCAGGTGCTTGTTGGTTTTTCCGAATTGATCGCCGACATTTGCGCTGACACAGGGTTTTATGACTCCGGAGCCGACGGCAATCAGAATCAGTCCGGCCCCCAATCCAAGACGAGTGCTATCCGTCGCAAGGGCAAGTGTGCCGAAACAGTAGAGTATCGAAAAATACAGGATAGTCCTGTATTTGCCAAGCCAGATGTCGGATATTAGAGCGCCGACCAGAGGCATGAAATAGACAGCCGAAACGAACAGATGGAACCACGCCTTGCTCTGCTCGGCGGTCATCAGATCAAGTTGACCGCTCCTATTGACGAGCAGATGCGTCATGAAGAACACAAGAATGCATCGTGTCCCGTAGAAGGCGAAGCGCTCGGAGGCTTCATTTGTGAGAATGTAGGGGACACCTGCGGGCATTTTCTTCGATGGGATCGGTGCGGTTAGATATTTACTCTTAGCCATAAGGCCATATAGTACGTTCGTTGCCGGCCTAATTCAAAGAAGAAATCAGCCGGTGCGAGAAATAATCAGGCACGGCACCTAAGCGTTATAAAACCTGCTTGATTTCAGCGATTGCAGGTGATAATATCCTTCGGGTAAAAAAAAGCCCGGATAACAAAATGGAAACAGAATATTTGAAGGGGAGTATGAAACCATGAAAAACTTATCGACTCTGGTTGTGACGCTGACAATAAGCGCTGCTCTTGTTGGATGCGGGCCTAATCAAAAGGAGAAACAGTTGCAGAAATTCATCACTACGCACGTGGAAAAAGTCAAGCCGATGAACAAAGAGACGAATCTTGCCTATTGGGACGCGGCTACCAGCGGCAAGGCCGAGGATTATGAGAGAGTCAGTGAGCTGACGCTGAAGATTCGCCAGGTTTACAGCGATCCGGAGGATTTTGTCTTTCTCAGGGAGTTGAGAGAATCCGGGCAGGCAAAGAAGCCCGTATTGGCCCGGCAGTTGGATATGTTGTACAACACTTATTTAGGCAACCAGATAGAACCCGAGCTGCTGAAGCAACTCGTTGACCTCGGCACGGAAATTGAGAAGAACTTCAGCACCTTTCGCGGCACCATCGAGGGGGAAAAAGTCACCGACAACGAGATCAAGGAAATTCTAAAGACCGAAACCGACTCGACCAAAAGAAAACAAGCATGGCTGGCCGGCAAGCAGGTCGGAGTGGCTGTTGCAGACGATATCATCCGGTTGGTCAAACTGCGAAACCAGGCGGCGCAGAAGCTGGGCTTTGACAATTTCCACACTCTTTCACTGATTACAGCCGAGCAGGATGTCAAAGAGCTGGACCGGATTTTCGACGAACTCTACAAACTGACCAATGGGCCTTTTGCCGAATTGAAGACCGATTTGGACCGCATATTGGCGGCCAAGTACGGCGTAGCTGCCGCTGAGCTTATGCCCTGGCACTATCATGATCCGTTCTTTCAGGAAACGCCTATGGTCTATGACCTGGATCTGGACGGCTACTACGAAGACAAAGACGTCAAGGAGCTGGCGATGGTTTTCTTCACCGGCATAGATTTGCCGGTTGAATCCATACTTGCCAACAGCGATTTGTACGAGCGGGAAGGCAAGAATCCACACGCTTTTTGTACGGACATAGATCGGGAAGGCGACGTCCGTATCCTGTGCAATCTCAAGAATAACGAGTCCTGGATGGAGACAATTTTGCACGAGCTGGGTCATGCCGTTTATAACAAATATCACGATCCGCAGGTGCCGATTCTGCTCAGAAAGCCGGCACACATTTTCACGACCGAAGCTATGGCGATGTTCTTCGGCCGGCTCAGCCGGAACGCCGCATGGATGCAGCAGGTGTTGGAACTCTCGGACGAGCAGCGAGCGGAAATCGAAGAAGTGAGCGGCAAGTACGCGCAGCTAAAGCAACTGATTTTCGCACGATGGGCTATGGTGATGTATGATTTTGAAAAGCAGCTTTATGCGAATCCCGAGCAGGACCTCAACTCGCTGTGGTGGCAGACGGTTGAGAAGTACCAGCTCGTGAAAAAGCCTTCGGGGCGCAACGAGCCCGACTGGGCCGCCAAAATCCATTTTGCAATTGCTCCCTGTTACTACCACAACTATTTGTTGGGTGAATTGCTGGCTTCTCAACTGCACAACCATCTTGTCCACAACGTCCTGAAGCTCGAATCGGACAGAGACGTCAGTTACGTGGCCGAGAGAAGTGTCGGAGATTTTCTAACAAAAGAAGTCTTCGAAGCCGGAGCGGTTTACCACTGGAACGATATGATCGAACGCGCGACCGGCGAACCGTTGAGGCCGGAATACTTTGTCAACCAGTTTGTAAAATGATTGCAGGACAATCGGTGATTCTCTCTTAATTGGGAACAGGTGAACTATGGATTTGGAAGAACGCTCGTTACCGGAAATCACTGTCAAGGCATTTGTTTTAGGCGTAGTGCTCTCGATGGTGCTGGCGGCGGCAAACGCCTATCTGGGCTTGTTCGCCGGTATGACGGTTTCGGCATCAATCCCGGCCGCCGTCGTCTCGATGGGGCTGCTGAGGCTGTTTCGCAAGAGCAACATTCTTGAGAACAACATCGTACAGACGGCGGCCTCGGCGGGCGAGTCATTAGCTGCCGGTGTCATATTCACACTGCCGGCCCTGGTCATCATGGGTTATTGGGACGGCTTCGGCGGCAAGAACTTCTGGTGGATCACAGTCATTGCCGCATTCGGCGGCCTGCTGGGCGTGCTGTTCACCATTCCGCTTCGACGTTCGCTCATCGTCGAGGGCGACTTGCAGTTCCCCGAAGGTATCGCGACTGCCGAGGTCCTTGAGACGGGCCAGGAGGGCGGCAGGGGCCTCTGGACCATCGCACAGGCGTCAATTGTGGGCGGGCTGTTCAAAGTCTTAGCGAAAGGTGTCGGCCTGTGGCCCGAAGCCATCGAAGGCGCCAGGGGGATCGGCAGGACACTCGTTTACGGCGGTTCGAACCTCAGCCCGGCACTGCTGTCGGTAGGCTACATCGTCGGTCTGAATATAGCCGTGTTGATCTTCTTAGGCGGCGTCGCCAACTGGTACTTAGCCATTCCAATCTGTGCGGCCTTCTCCGAGAGCGCTGCCGATGTTGACGCCGTTGACAGGGCTTACGGCATCTGGTCCGCCCAGACGCGATATATCGGCGTCGGGGCAATGCTCGTCGGCGGCCTGTGGACAATCTTCAAGATGCGAGGCTCGCTCCTGAGCGGGGTCAAGAGCGGTCTCAAAGCCTATCGAGCGATAGGCCAGGACCAGGTCCAAATCGAGCGAACCGAGAAAGACATGCCCATGAAATGGGTGCTCGTGCTGATTGTCGCTTCGATAGTCCCGCTGTTTCTCGTTTACCAGACCTTCGTTGGGGATGTCTCTATCTCGCTTCCGATGGCGGTCGTGATGCTCATCGCAGGATTTCTGTTCTCTGCCGTAGCCGGCTACATGGCGGGCCTGGTCGGCTCGTCCAACAATCCCATCTCCGGCATAACAATTGCCACGATAGTCGTGGCCTCGCTCCTATTGCTTGTGCTCATGGGCAAGGGCGCCGAAAACGGCCCGGCTGCGGCGATCATAATAGGCAGCGTCGTTTGCTGCGCCGCGGCCATTGCCGGCGACAACATGCAGGACCTCAAGGCCGGCAGGATTGTCGGCGCAACACCCTGGAAGCAGCAGGTCATGCAGATCGTCGGCACACTCTCCGGGGCAATCGTAATTGCGCCGGTCCTCATGCTCTTGCATGAGGCGTATGGTTTCAGCGGCCAGCCGGGTCTGTCGCCGGAGGAAACGGCCGACGCCTTGTCCGCTATTCAGGCAAATCTTATGGCCTCGGTGGCACAGGGTGTCTTCAAGGGCAACATGCCCTGGACATTCGCCTTTATCGGGATGGGTGTCGCCGTGGGGATCATCGTACTGGATCTTTTTCTGGAAGCCCGGAAAAGCTCGTTCCGCACACCCGTGCTTGCGGTAGCGATCGGTTTCTATCTGCCGCTGCAACTGTCGGTGCCGATCTTCGGGGGCGGCATCATCCACTGGGCGGTCAAGGGTTTCCACAAGCGGCGCAAGACCGATTCGGCGCAGATCGAGCAGTCCAATCGCAGCGGCCTGCTGTTCGCTTCCGGCCTTATCACCGGCGAAGCCCTGATGGGTATCCTCATAGCGGTCCCAATAGTTCTCCTCAAGCGATTCGACGTCGGCCTGCCGATCATCAAGCACTTATGGGGCAAGACCGTCCCCTTTGGCGGCTGGCTCGGCGCAGCGCTGCTCATCGGCGTCGCGTACTGGTTGTACCGCACAGCCCGCGGAAACGGCACGCAAGCCAAAAGCTGAGTACTGAACTGGCTTTTCTCGCAGCCCTCTTGCCGCTCCTCTGGGTGTCGGAGGGCTGAAATTGGCTCCGTTCGACACTGCTCAGGACAAGTTTGATTGGCTTTGTTTTTCCGAAGCCCCTGGTGAGCTATATTTATGTATGTCTTTATACGATAGATAGTTACATTCTATTTGGCCTTTGCAAATTGGCTTTGTTTTTTCACAATCGCACGCCGTCAAGCGCGCTCCGCGCCATACAACATGCGACATACGCAATACGCAATACGATATACGAAACACAAAATTGGCTTTGTTTTTTCAACTTCTATTAACCGCCGAGACCGCAGAGAACGCAGAGATTGGGTTCGATGCTGGATTCTCGATACACACAATACGCAATACGCAATACGCAATACGCTATACGCTATACTCTCCTGTATCCTGTATCCTGTTTTCTGTATCTTTTTGCTCGCGCGCAAAAGGCGCGCCTCTATAATTGGAGCAACATGCACGAATTGAACGAAATTCTACAAAAATGTGACCCATCTTTATGCCGTAAGTCCTTATGCTGGAGTAGATAAAGAAATTTTCAAACTCTCTTATTTTTGTCCCGAGGTACCCGCATGTTTTGAACGAAAACTGCTCGATTTTTGGGGCCACAGAGAGCCAGAGATGGCAGAACAATAATCAATAGTCAATAATCAATAATCAATAATCAATTGTAGGGGCCACAGATTTCACTGATTGGCACGGATTTGGATTAGGCACGCAGAAGATCAATAGTCAATAATCAATAGAAAACTTGTCCTGAGCGGAGTCGAATGGATAGTCAATTACTTCGCCCGCACTTTTGAACGAAATTTACTCGACGTAGAGACCATCCACAGGCGCAAAAAACCACGTTTTCTGCGACTTTTTTCAGACAGGATAAACCGGATGATCCTGTGATCCCGTCAACTTTTTTCACTTTTTTTGAAGAATTCGCGATTTTCTTATCAACATTGACTCCGTGAGATACGCCCTATTAAGTAGAGGGGCCGGATATGCCTGCTAATGGCTATTTGGGTCAATTAGCACGAATGTCGTTGTTCCGGGCTGGGAAAATGCGGGCTGGGAAAATGGGTATAATATGGAACAGCAAACGTGAGTGAGTGGCAGAAGGCGGAAGTAAAGATGCGAGTTTTAAGACGGCAAATGCGTTTTGTGAAGAAAATGTACCGGACACCTTCGATTCCTTCAAAGATTAAAAGGCAGACCATGAGAAGCTGAGGATACAAATGGAAATACCCGATAGATGCAAATCCTGGCTTGAGAAGATTAAATGTGGAAATGAGCAAGCTCAGAAGATTTTAGAAAATCTTCGTAGGGATAATTGCATAAAATCCGAAATTAGTGAAGAATTTTTTAAACGCTTGGAAGCCAAAGGAGATCCATGTAGCCCCGAAGATGCCAAAAACACAGCTATTGGTATAGTTACGGATGATCCTGATAGATTTGTATGCCAAGGGGGAAGAATTCCCAGTGATTCGTTTAATACGCTTTTTAGATTAGAACAAGTCACAAATTTAGGAAGATTAATCCCTATTAATCGAAAAAAAATTGGCATAAAGGACCAAAAGACATTCGACCGCAAGCAACTTTCTGATGATGAAATAAATGATCTTATACACGATTTTAAAGAAGTAAAATTAGGTAATTTACTTGATATCGTATGGGTTACCGATGCTGAAGAATCCGGCCAAATTGGTTCAGGTGAGTTAGTTGATCGGTTGGGATTAACTCCTCTGGCAGAGGCTGAGCGTTGTCTTAAAATTGTCTATAAGCGTGAAAAAGCGAAAAAAAACTTGCATTTACCTCGTTCTTTTGATGGAATAGATCAAGGCCCATTCGAAGTGGTTGAGGATTGTAACGCGGATGCTGGAAAGACGGTCCCGTTAAGTTTGCCACGTGAACAAGGTTTGCCAGAGGTTGTGCATAGAGGGTGTAGGGTAAAGCCGGAAATATTTACAGTGGAATCAATAGTATGATTTCTGTCGAACGAGCATTGAATTCTATCCGTGGAAAAAGCGTAGAAGAGGTACGTGAATTTGTTCGTAACCGAATTTTAGGTACAGATATAGCATCCTTTGGAAGTGGACACTCAACCGAGCCCAGCGAAGACGCTGTAATCCAACTGCTTAGAAATCCCGAACTTGACACAGAAAAGCGTAAAGCAGTTATAAGAGGATGCATAGATGTATATAGGGAAATATGGATATGGCTAGATGAATCCGATTGGATTCAGAACATTGATAGATGGAAAGATGTAGTCTTGAATCTATGCAGAGTTGTGGATATGGCACAACCGCCAGAATTAAAGAAACACGCAAAGCCTTTCATAGTTCGTTTACTTGAAGAAAGTTCTTGTTCTGATGAAATACTTGGAGCCGCTGTCAGGGCATATATGGCATATGCGCAGGATGAGAAAAGCATCCAGTTCTGGGAGGATGAAATTCTGACAAATAAAGATATTGCGGCCTATGGTTTCAATGCGTTACTTGATATTGATGTTCAAAATCCTGACATTGCTACTAAAGATAAGCCTAAAATTGAAGAACATCTTTGTGAATTGTGGCGTTTACAGGTGGAAGAGAATTGGGCTGTAAATACAGCATTTCTTCTGCGCCGAGCGGCCAGAGTGAGAAATGAAACAGCTTTAATATACAGGGTGCTTCTGAGATTGAAAAACAAGGATTATTCTTTGTGGAAAAAAATTGAAAAAGAACTAAAGCAATCTTGGAGTCAACAATGGTTAGCAAAATTGCCGGAGTTTGAACCACCAAAACATCAAAGAGTTTACAAAAAGAAACAAGATAGTGGAACTATAGGTAAGACTAGAAGCCACCATGATTTAGAAATGGTACTTCAAGACATAGAGAGCATTGGTATTAATTTTGACAAATTCTATTTCAAAGGGACAATGCATATTGATATATCAGATATATATAAATTTGGTAGTTTGAAAAGAATCGTAGATGATTCAAGGTACGCAACAAAAGTGAAGTTAGAACATTACCCCAAAATACATGAGGAGATTGAGCATGCCTCAAAAGTTGGATGAATTAAAGACAGGCATAAAAGATTTAGACGAGGACTTGCGGGAGTTGTTTGCCATATGTGAGGTCAAGAAAAAGCTTGATGCTATTAAACAAGCTATTGCTAATAAGGATATCTCAAGTGAAGAATTTTCAGAAATAGTCCCTGAAGCTTTGATAAAACTTTCGCTTCTTTTAGCTGGCCCTCAATTTGGAATTCTTTTAGAGGATGTTAACGAAGGCGCTATTGATTTAGTTCAAGAGGCAAAATCGCTTATTGAGAAACATTTTGGCAATTTATTTCAGAATGAAAATGCCAAATCAATGTTAAATAAAATGACAGAGAGGCAACAGGCTGGTAGTGAATCTCTGTTTGATGAAGTTATTCGAGGGGTTGGATATCATTTCATGTGGGAGCATGATCCACCAGAACTTACGCCAGCAGTTAGCATAGTTTTTAAAAACAGAAAAAGGAAAATTCTGCTAAGTACAAGATTTGATTGGGAAGATTTTAGCTCACTTTTTAAAAATTTATCAGAAATCTTCGTTGAGTTGCTTGAAAAAGGAAAACCACTTGCAGAATTAGGGCAAATTGATTTAGATGATTCCCAAGAAGTTTTAAAGAATATTGAAGAGGCTTTGGGAAATCTACAGAAGATAAAAGAGATTATGCCTATATACAAAGCGAAGACTGAGAGTGATGACAACAAGCAATCAGTGAAAGATTCATCAAGTCAGAATTAAAGGGACCAAGCACTTCGATTCTCCCTGTTCGATTATCTCTCAGTTCGCAAGCAACCATATCCATTAATCCAAACACATTATCAATCTCTCGATACGCTAATAAACCTACGTCACTGGTGGGAAATCCGGGGACGCCTTACTTATTTCTCCCTTTCATTGAGGCCCTTGTTATTGACTATTTACGATTTACTATTGACTATTGTCCCTGCTCCTTCGGCCCTGTTACAGACCACTTAGAGGCTAATTCCTTTTCTGTTTACGGCATTGTTGACAGCGACCGCTTTAACTGCGATGATTCCATTTTTAGACATTTAGCCGGTTAGCAGCGTTATTGACAATAAGGATGTTTGCTTATGAGTATCGAATTTCGCCAGGATTATCGCTATTGCCTTCTTGTGCCTACGAGTATGGGATGCCGGATTACGCCGGTTAATGGCCAGCCTGTTTACTGCAGTAAGACGTTCATTATGCAGGCCACCAGCGCCGAGTCCAACGTGGCCAGTGTATCCAGCTATCTGGGTCTGCCTTGCAAGGTGCTGACGACATTCGTTAAGGACAGTCCGATCGCCCGGTTCATAAAGGACGATCTTGCCGGCCGTCACATTGACTACGAGGGCAAGGATGTGGATCAGGGCGGGCCGTGGGGCTATCGCCACCAGTTCAATATCGCCGGCAGCGGCTCGGGCTCGCGCGGGCCGCGGGTGCATAATGACCGCGCCGGCGAGGTGGGGCGCACCCTGAACGTCAACGACTTCGACCTGGATAGAATCTTCAGCAAAGAAGGCGTGCAAATCGTTCACGTCTCAGGTCTTATCGGTGCCCTTTCGCCCGAGACCGGTACGTTCTGCCTTGAATTAGCCAAGGCCGCCAAGAAGCACGGGACGCGGATATCATTCGATCTGAACCATCGCGCCTCGTTCTGGAAGGGCCGCGAGGCCGAGCTGCACGACATCTTTGCGCAGATAGCCGGTATTTCGGACATACTCGTCGGCAACGAAGAGGACTTCCAGCTTTGCCTGGGGATCGAGGGCCCGGAGGCGGGCGGCGGGGGCCTCGCGGACAAGATCGAGAGCTTCAAGGGCATGATCAACAATGTGAAGAAGGCATACCCCAACGCCTCGGTGTTTGCCACTACGCTGCGCCAGGTCGTCAGCGCCAACTGTCACATCTGGGGCGCCATCATGTCCGAGGGCGACAACTGGCACGTAGTCGAGCCGCGAGAGATCACGGTGCTCGACCGGATCGGTGGCGGCGACGCCTTCGTTGGGGGCCTGCTCTACGGCATCTTAAAGGGCTGGGAGCCGTCCAAGTGGGTCCAGTTCGGGTGGGCCACGGGTGCATTGGCCACGACGATGTTGACAGACTACGCCCAGCCTGCGGACGAGGATCAGGTCTGGAGCATCTGGCAGGGCAATGCACGGGTAAGGCGGTAAGCACAGACTCGAACGCCGCTCAGGTCATCGTTTTCAATCGGCGGACTTTGTCGTGGCTCTCGACGAATTGGGCTTGGGCTTTATCGAGATAGGCGTTGACCTCATCGATGTATCCATCGGCCGAGGCCGACCAGACGCGGTTCAAATACCGTTCCCCGGCAGCAAACGAACTCATCACGTCGGCATACGCGGTCAGGCTATATGTGTGTACGATACTCTCCCGCGCCTCGACGAACGTATTTAGATCGTCGGTGAAGAGTTCGTCGATCCGGTGGCGGACGTCATAGGTATTGATGGAGAGCTTCTCGGCGTTGAGTTCGGCCATGTTCCTGGCAATTCGGCCAAGGCTCGCCTCGATAGACTGCATGTTTGATGCGAGTTTGCCTTCCGAGCGGCTCTCTCGCAGGCCGCTGCTGCGTACAAACGCAACACCTGCTATGCCTACGACAAGAGCAAGAGCGAAGTAATTCCAGCGAACCTGCTCTTTGTCCACAACCGCCGCGAGAGAACCGGCTAAGAAGCTAAGGGTTATCATCAAGTATCCGAGTTTCTTCATAACGATCTCTTCCTATCCGCTCATGGCGCCTGCGATAATAAAGTACAGAGCGAAGCCGACGCCTACGAGGGCTTCTCCGACGATCAGGCCGGCCGCCACGGGAATCCCGACCTCTTCGCTGAACGCGGGCCCCTTTATCCGATCCATGAGCATCCGGATTGCCATTCCGATGCTGTACGTCAGTACAATGCTGAACGGCAGATAAAACCCGAGACCGACCAGGATGCCAAGCCCGCCGATGCCGCTTGCGCTGAGCAAGGCGCCGAGACCGGCGCCGGCAATGTATTTTTTCAGCGGTACGTCTCCGCCCAGGATTCCGTCAATCGTGCTGGCGAGCGCCTGGCCCTGAGGCGCCGGAAGCCGGTCGCCGCCTAATCCATAGGCCTTGTGCAAAACGAAGATGAGGGCTATGATTACGACAGGCCCCAACCAGGTGGCGAGGAATTGCCCCATCTGCTGCTTTCTTGGCGAGGCGCCCACTAAATAGCCGGTCTTGAGGTCGAGCATAAGGTCGGTCGCCTGCGCCATAGCGACACACGCAGCCGCCCCGACCATGACCGCAGCGACCGTGGCTGCAGATGCCGGCAGTCCGCTGCAAATGACAACCAGGATAGTCACCGCGATGAGCGTCATTCCACTTAGCGGCGACCAGTTGGTCCGGCCGATACATTCGGAGAGAATTACGCCGGCGACCCATATCCAAACGGTGCCGAGCAGGGCCATCAATGCGCCGCGGAGGAGCCCCATGTTCTCGACGGACATGACAGCAACCGCGAATAGCAGAACGGTGGCCCCGGCGATCCCGATATAGAGCAGGCGAATCGGCATCTCATCCTTCGATGCGGCTGTCTTCATCTTCGCAGCGCTTTGCATGCTGCGAACGGCGCTGACGATCAGCGGCAGCGCCAAAACGATGCCCGCCAGCGCGCCGCCTATGAGCATACCGATGCCGACAGGTCTGAACAGGTTCAATCGCAAATAGTCGGGCATGCTCATCTCAAGTTCCCCAAGGGCCTCAGCCGAAGGCAAGAGATTCATCCCGGCCAGACAGGGAGCCAGAATCCAGTAGCAGACGAAGCCTCCGATGACAAAGGAGAATCCACCTCTGCCTGAAATGAAGCCGACGCCGACAGTCATCAGGGAGACAAACCAGATACCGTTCATGTAGTCAGGCATCCCTACAAGCGCGCCCAGGTTCCAGTTCTCGAAAGCTGAGATTTCTTTTATCTGCGCCATGTATTGGCTGAAGAAGTAAACGGTACCGCTCAATGTCAAGCCACAGAGCAGCAGCAGGGCTTTGTGGACCCCGGCGCCGGGCGATTTTAGAATCGTCGCCACGGCGACGCCGCCCGGGTAGGCCAGCCGCTCGTAGTCGATCATCTGCTTGCGGAGCGGGATGATAAATGCAATACCGAGGACACCGCCTGCGATGCACGAGAAGACCATCAGAACGGCGTTGAATTGGGTTTCACCCAGAATGAACAGTGCCGGTACCGTAAACATCATGCCAGCCGAGGCGCCGTTGACCGAACTCGCGATGGTCTGGTTGATGTTGTTCTCGACGATGCTGCTGCGCCGCATAATGCCGCGAAGGATGCCGAAACCCAGGATTGCGGCCACCTCGGAGCCCTCGATGACAAAGCCCAGCACCAGGCTGGCGTAGCCGATGCTAAGTGCGATGAGAATTCCCAATCCGTAGCCCACGAGGACCGCGGTCAGTGTTAGTTCCGGGTAAGGTCCCCGGCGAATGATCCTTTCTCCGCCGTCTCCGCTCGTTGCCACTATCGAGTCTCCTTATCGGTATCCACAGGTATTTGGGTGTGGGCCTACTCGTATGAGATAATTGACGTTACCTCGTAACCGGCAATCTTCTGCCTTCCGCCGAGATCCGCAAGCTCTATAAGAAAGACGATGCCTGTAACCTGTCCTCCTATTTTTTCGACGAGCTCGCAGGCTGCCGCCATTGTTCCAGCGGTCGCTAACAGATCGTCCACCATCAGAACCTTCGCTCCGCTCTTAACGGCGTCGCAATGGACTTCCAATGTGTCTGTGCCGTACTCAAGATCGTAGGTCACACTCTCGGTTTGCCAGGGCAGCTTACCCTTCTTGCGTATGGGCACAAATCCGGCTCCGAGCTTTTCTGCGACCGCCGCACCGAAGATAAAGCCTCTGGCCTCCACGGCGGCGACATATTCGACGCCCGTCCCCGTAAAGCCGGCTGACAATGCATCCACCGCCGCCGCAAACGCCTCGGGGTCAGCTAATAGTGGTGTGATGTCGCGAAACAGGATTCCCTCCTTGGGCCAGTCGGGTATGTCGCGAATGTATTGTTGCAGGTCGATTCCTTTGCTTGTCATTCGTGTGCCTTCCATAGCATCTGTCGGTATTACATCGCTCAAACGAGCCGGCAGTAGGCCTGCCGCCGCCTATTGTCGGTATATTGCGGACGAAATGCAAGTATTATTCTTCGTTCATGCACTCACAGAGCTTTGCGAGCGCATCGCGCCGAAGCTGCCGGATCCTCTCTCGTGTGAGCCCCATTTTCTGGGCGATTTCTTTGAGTGACATGGGCTTTTGGCCGCCAAGGCCGTAATGTGACCTCAGGATATCCGCTTCTCTCGGTTCGATCTCGTCGAGCAAACCCAATGCCTTCGCTTTTTCTTCGGTGGCAACCAACGCATCTTCCGGCTTGCCGGTGTTTCGGTCCTCTAAGATTGCCTCGAGCATCTGATCTTCGTCAACATCCTCGCCGCCGAAGGGTTCTCCCACGGAGCTGAGAATCTCAACGACACGATGTATGGCTTTTGCCTTCTTGACCGGCAACTGCATAATCTCAGCCATCTCTTCAACGTCCGGCGTTCTGCCGAGCGTGCTCTCCAGCTCCGAGATGGTGTGCCGCCACTGATTTATCAACGCCACCATGTAGGTGGGAATGTGCACGGGCTGAACGTTTTCCAGCAGCGCACGTTTGATGCTTTGCTTTATCCACCATGCAGCGTAGGTGCTGAAGCGAACGCCCCGGTAGGGATCGAAGTAATCGACTGCTCTTATCAGACCGAGATTGCCCTCTTCTATCAGATCGCCGAGGCTCATGCCGCGGTCGCCGTATTTCTTTGCTATGTTGACGACCAGCCTGAGATTGCTTCGCACCAATCGTTCTCTTGCCAATTGGTCGTTTTCTTCGAGGACCAGCTTGCCCAATTCCTGCTCTTGTTCCTTTGTCAGCAGGGATGCTTCGTCAATCTCTTTGAGATATTCTTTTATGGTGATGTCAAATGCCATAGCTCACTCCCGCCCAGCCGGCAAGCCTCTCGGTTCCAGCCGTAAGGGCAAATAGGGTTCTAACCGCACCTCCTTTTTTTATGGGACGATTGCCTCCGTACCGGAAACAAATCCATATAAGGTATCGGTTAAATAGGCGTGCGGGTTAATCTGCCGGACGGTAATTTCCCCCCCTCGCATCGCGGCTTGTCGCGGGTATAGCGTATAGCGTAGTCCTGGGGACTCCTTACGGAGAGCGGATAGCAGCTACGAACCTATGCGCTCTATGCTATCCGCTCTACGTTCATTTTGATATTGGACTTTTCCTTACGGTTGCGGAGCAGGTCGCAGTAGCCTGATGTCGTCAACGAACACTACACCTGAGCCGCCGGCCGCTGCTCCGCCTTTGGAGCCCAGACCGATAGCGATCTTGTCAACATCGCTGAGGTTTATGCCCTGATCGCTGAATGTGCTCAAGTCGATAGTCCATTCCGTCCAGGTGTCAATCTGTGCCGCAGCCGGGTCATCGTGTGGCACTACTACAGGCGCGCCGGTCGCATTCGAGACCGTCACATACAGCGGCTCGGCAGCATTGCCGGCTATCCCGATGTCCTGATTCGTCCACTGCCCAGCGGCGTTACCGGTTATCGTGACATTGGAGAATACCGCCTCACACGTCAGAGCCGCATCATGTGCCGTCACGGCCAAACCTGCATAGACGGTAGAATTCATCTGGATATTCACGGGCATAGCGCCCTGTACAGGCTCCCAGGCCGAGCCGTTGGCCGAGTGGGAAACAGTAAAGTTGCCCGACAAATCACGCTCCAGCTTTACCCAGTGTGGAGCAGTGATTCCGCCCTGGGCGGTGTTGAAACTGACGCCGCCGACATCGGGGCGGCCCTGTGAAGCGACTCCGTTCTCGGGCGTAACACATGCAAAGGCATGCGCCGAGTCGGGATCGAGCGTGTTGCGGATCATGACACCGGCCTTGGCCCAGGAATTGGTGTTGTCAACGCTCTCTACTCTGGCGATGATTGTCCCGGGGCCAGTGAGCATCTTGTAGGCGAAGTGGAACTCGTCGGCCTCCACGCCGTTGACATTCCAGATGTCGGCGCCGGAGCCGGTCATCGTGTAGGTTCCAACGGGTCCTTCGACAAAACTTCCCACGGATCCGGGCTGACCCTGGAACCAGATTGACAGCTCTCCGACACCTTCCTCGGTCCAGTCACGTGTGGCAGTCAGAGCCTTCTCGGCCTCTGAGTTCGTGATGTCTGCTGTGTTGTTGTAGGACAGGGGCATTGACTGACGGCCGCCGTGAACAACCGTCTGCTCGGCGTACGGCGGCAGTACATAGCCGACCTGCGAACCGTTAGTATTGACGCCGAAGCCGTCGATCCAATGCTGCCAAATGGCTTCGCCGGCCGCGTCGTTGTCGGTATATTCCTCAAAATCATCCACGATCAGGAAATCGGCTGTCGTAAAGCTCCAGACGGCGCCTATCCACGGACTGTCGGGATTGAGGTTATTGACTTCATCGACGCGCCAGAAGAAAGTGCTCTCCCACGGGAGTTTGCCGGGATCGAAGCTCTCGTCGCCGAGCGCCTTGTCGCCCTTGTACTCGGGTGAGGCCTTGGTGGCGTTGGCTACAGCGGCTTCATCGGTGCCGAAGTACACCTCGTGCGACTCGGCCTGAAGGCCCGCTTTCCATCGCAAAGTAGGTGTCTGCGTCACGCCGGTTGCACGATTGGCAGGCTTGGCGCCTATGGCATTCAAAGGCTCGAACGGCGACAGATTGTTGCCCGGAATCGTCGTGCGTGTCGGGATGCCGGTGCCTTCCCAGGCTACATGGCAATGGTCACCGCCGCTGCCTTCTTTCCATATCGCCATGATGTAGTATTTTTCACCGGCTACCAGGGAGACAGGCTCTGACTTCTGCGAGTCGTACTTGGTCCACTGATTGAGATCTGTCCAGCCGCCAATCGCAGGTGGCGGGTCCTTCACATAAGCAATCATTTCGGCATTGCTCGGATCATCATCGGTGCTCAGCCACAACTCGCCCTGGTCGTCGCAGGCGAGCCAGAACGTGTAGTCACCCGTGGCCGGGGCATAGACCCAGGCTTCAATCCGGGCGCCGTAATCGCTGAGGTCAGGTCCGTCCCACAGAAAGCTCGTGACCGTTTCGGTCACGTCGGGATCGTTCGGGTACTTCGGGCTGTCCTTGAGGACGTTTATGTCAGTGTCACCCATATTCTCCCATCTATCCATTACGGCTGTGCCCAAACCGGGCAGCGTGGTCGTAAAGGCCCAGACATTACCTGTGTGCGTGAACGGAGGATCAAGCTCATCGATCCGCCAGTAGTAGGTTTTGTTGAACTCGAGTGGACCCGGATCAAATGTCGTAGTCCCCACTGGCGCGCCGGCGGCGGCGTTGCTCACATCGTCGAAATTATCGCCGAAATAGACGGTATGCAGCTTCGCGCCAAAACCGGCCTCCCAGCCAAGAGCCACATCCGTCTGGACAAACCTGGCGTCGTCCGACGGGCTGGGATTGTAGGCTTTCACAGGCGGGACCAAGAAGCTCCAGACGTCGCCCTTATGCGTTGTGCCGTCGGCTTCCTTTTCGTCAACCCGCCAGTAGTATGTCGTGCCGACAACCAGGCCTTCCGGATAAGGGAATCCTGGAAAGCCGACAACAAAGAATGCTGTCGCCTGGTTGCCCTGGAATGTCTCGCCGGTGCCGGCGTACACGTCGTCAAAGTTGTCGCCGAAATATACATCGTGCGAGGCCGCTTTGTATCCTGCCGACCACTCCATGTTGACCCACGTATCGCCAACCACGGCGGCATCGGCAGGCACGGGATCGTCAGCTAAGAAATCCGAGGGCCTGATCATAGGCGACAGATATTGACCGTCAATAATCATCGGACCGGCGCCGATAGTCGGACCTCCCCATCCGATTGCCACACCGTCGCCGCCGCCGCCTTCCTGGTATATCGCCTCGACGTAATACTTCTTGCCCCCGATCAGCGTGACCGGATTGGATTTCTGGTCGGTTGGAAATTTGTCCCATTCGCGATCCCCTGTCCACTCGGTGCCGGGCACCTGGCAAATCGCGGTCGCATTGGCCGGGTCGTCATCGGTGCTCAGCAGGAATTCGCTGCCGTTGTCGCCGGTGATCCAGAAGGTATAGACGCCATCTTCCGGCGGATAAAGGAAGCCGATGACTCGTGCTCCATAGTTGTCGTTGAGCACCGACATTTCGGGCGGCTTCGAACGCGGCACCTCAAAGGTGTCCAGCCTCGCACTGCCGTCCGGGTCGTCCGGAAAGCCGGGGTGGCTGCGTATGTTGGCAACGGCGTTGCCGCTCGAGTTCAGCCACCATTCGACCAGGATTTCGCCCTTGACCTCCTGGGCGGAGGCGCTGCCGATGAGCCCCGGCAGCAGTACCAAAGAAGTCAGCAAAATCGATTTCTTAGACATAGTAATCCTCCTGCATTGAAGAGTGAAAAATGGAAAAGATTGATAATAACCCTTACCATTCACTACGGCTGATAATGTGTCTGTCCAGGACACCCTGCTAAAGCTGTCGAAGTCTCCCCCACTTATTGGTGAGAGACAACAACCACGGGCTTCACCTACTCTATTTTATACCAAATCAGCCGCCTCGGTGTCAAGGAAAAGTTGAAAGTCTGCAGGTGAAGCATCAAAATTAGACAAAAAACAGGGATTTCTTGAAACCAATTACACCCAGCCAACGACTAATCCATAAAAGGGCCCGAAAATCCCAGGAAAGAAGCTGTCGAATCCCGTGGCCGGCTGTAGAATAGACGCGCACTGCCGTGGAAAGTCGGCCTGGACGCATGATAGCTCATTGATAACAAGGTAACCGAGCACAATCGGTTCAGATTGAAAGGAGCGAAAAATGAGGAACTGTAATTTTAGGAGAGTATCGTTGGGATGTTTGCTGTGCCTGGCAATGTTTCTGGCCGGCTGCACCATCAATTTGGGAAGTTGGGCCATGCAGGCCAAGTACGAAAGAACGGTCCGGTTGTCGGCCCCTCTGTCGCCCGGCTCGACCTTCGCAGCAGAGACGCATAATGGCTCAATCACGACAAATGGCGCCGATGTTGCCGACTGCGATCTAACGGCTACTATCGTCGCCCGAGCGGCAACCGAAGAAGATGCCAGGGAGCTTGCCGAGAAGATCGAAATAACACTCGAACCATCGGACAACAGGCTCACGGCCAGAATCAAGAAGCCGACTCACCTGGTCAACAAATCCGTGAGTGTCAGCCTGGATGCCGCAGTCCCGAATCGGACGGACCTGGAGCTTAGAACGCACAATGGAGCCGTGAGAGTCGCGGACATCACAGGCCACGTCAATGCGACAACGCACAACGGCAAGGTGGCAACCGAGAGGATTTCAGGCGCTGTCGTGCTTGAGACTCACAACGGCGCTGTCACTTGCACGGAGTTGTCGGGCAATGCGAGACTGAAAACGCACAACGGAAGCGTCGAGGCGTATTACTCCGAAGCTGCCGCATCTGCAAATGACATTTCGATCATTACCTATAACGGCGGCATAGCGTTTACGGCTCCGCCCGGATTGTCGGCCCGGATCGATGCCTCGACGCACAACGGCTCAATAAACACCGACCTGCCGATAACGGTAAGCGGAAAGGTGAGCAAGAGACAGTTGGCCGGGACGATCGGATCGGGTCAGGGCAGGCTGCATCTTGAGACCCACAACGGTTCGATAAGAATACAATGACAGACCGAAAACTCTGCAAATACATGTTAGCATTGCTGGTTTTGACCTGTGCGTTGGGTGCCGTCGCATGTGGGGGCGAGGCATCCGGCCATGTTTTGATTCCGCAAATCGATGGCGAGTGGTGGCAGGTGGCGGGCAGCCCGATGGACCACAAATACGCCACCCAAAGGCAGGAGCCGGTGGACTTCGCCGTCTGGCAGGCGGCGGACGGGACGTGGCAGCTATGGTCCTGTATTCGCAAGACAACCGCCGGCGGCAAGGGCGGCAATACTCGATTCTTCTACGGCTGGGAAGGAAAGAACCTGACCGACACTAACTGGAAGCCGATGGGTATCGCAATGGATGCCGACCCTTCTGTAGGCGAGGCGCCCGGCGGACTGCAAGCTCCCCATGTCATCAAGATCGGCAAGACCTATCACATGTTCTACGGCGACTGGGTCAACATCTGCCGCGCTGTCAGCAAGGACGGCAAGAAATTCACGCGCGTGATCCGGGAGAACGGCAAGACCGGAATGTTCAACGAAGGCGACGGAGAGCACGCCCGCGACGCGATGATCCTGAAAGTCGGCGATAAGTACCATTGCTACTACACGGCACACTCGATGCGGTCTCCGGCCTCGAATCATCGCGGGGTGAATTACTGCCGAATCTCTACCGATTTGCAGAACTGGGGTCCGTCAAGAATAGTCGCGGAGGGAAGCGTCTATGGCAAGGGGCCGTACTGTGCCGAGTGTCCCCACGTCGTCTATCTACCCGAATCGAAGCACTACTACCTGTTCAATACGCAAAGGTACGGACGTCGCCAACATGCGACTGTTTTTCGTTCCGCCGACCCGCTCGATTTCGGCATCAATGACAATCGTCTCGAAGTTACAACGCTGCCCGTAGCGGCGCCGGAGATTATTCTGCACGACGGACGGTATTATATCGCCTCCCTGATGCCGAGCCTGAAAGGCATTCAAATCGCCAGGCTCAAGTGGGTGAAGAAGTGACTTGCGTATCTCGTATTGCGTATTGTCGTTGCTATTTTTCGCAATACGCACGACGCACGACGAATCACGCTCTACGCTAAACGCTATCCGCTAAATCTCATTTTCTTTTGCCCAAACCTGTTAGACAAGCTACAATCTCGACGTGATTAAGAGAAGAAAAACGAGAGTCGTCAAGGTCGGCTCTGTTAAGATCGGCTCTTCGGCCCCCGTTGTCATACAGTCGATGACGAAAGTGCCTACGGTAGATGTTGCGCGCTGCGTCAGGCAGATAAAACAGCTTGTCCGGGCCGGCTGCCGGCTGGTCAGGGTCGCTGTCCCCAGACGTGCCGACACCACGGCTTTTGCGAAAATCGTTAGGAAAGTAGATGTTCCTCTGATTGCCGATGTTCATTTCAGTCCCGATCGTGCTGTTGAAGCGATAGAGGCCGGCGCCGCCAAAGTGCGGCTTAATCCGGGCAACATCAAGAATCGAAAGGACATCATTCGAATAATAGATGCCGCCAGGATGCACAAGACGGCTATCCGCATCGGGGTCAACGAGGCAAGCATCAGGGACCTGAAGAAAGAACCTGTGCCGCTCCGAAAGCGTACTGCTCTGATGTTAAGGGAGATGAAAAGATACGTTCGGCTTTTTGAAAGTCGCGATTTCACTTCCCTTGTTCTCAGCGCAAAAAGCAGCGAAGTAGTGAGAACAATCGAAATTAACCGCGGCATAGCCGATACTTTCGACTATCCCATCCATCTTGGCCTGACTCACGCCGGGCTGCCCGAGGACGCACGGATGCCCTCGGCCATAGCGATGGGGACACTGCTGGCCGAAGGTATTGGTGATACGATCAGAGTCAGTGCTGCGGGCAATCCTGTCGAAGAGGCTGAAATTGCAAAGCAGATATTGACCGCACTGGGGCTTTACGAGCGTTCGAGCGTGGAGCTAATAGTGTGCCCGACCTGTGCCCGGACCGGAATCGATGTCATCAAACTGGCGCGCCGGGTGGAGAAAGCCGTCCGCAGGATTGACAAGCCGTTGCGAATCGCTGTGATGGGCTGCGTTGTCAACGGCCCCGGTGAAGCCGCCGATGCCGACCTGGCAATCTGTGCCGCAAAGAACAAGGGATACATATACCGCCACGGGCGAAAGATCTCCGTGGTGCCCGAGAATGAGATCATTCCGGCAATGCTCAAAGAATTGCAGAAGATGTGACACCATGTGCGCGCACGAGAAACTGCCTGATATATATGCCGAACCGCTGAGAACAACGTTTACGAGGTTTTGTGTAGTTGTTGCTTTCAGCATCGCCTTTGCCAACATCGAAGCCACCGTCGTCGTGTACCTGCGGGAAATCTTCCATCCGGACGGATTCGACTTCCCGTTAACCACATTCGGCAGCGGCCCGCTCTGGAGGCGACTTCTGCTGACTGAAATTGGCAGAGAAGCCGCGACAATGGTCTTGATTCTCACGGGCGCCTGGCTGTCCGGGCGGAATCGTCAGCAGCGGGTCGCCTATTTTCTGGTCATCTTCGCCGTTTGGGACATCTTCTACTACGTCTGGCTAAAAGTCCTCATCAACTGGCCCGCTTCAATTATGGACTGGGACATACTGTTTCTGATACCGGTCACCTGGGCATCGCCGGTACTCTATCCGGTCCTTATCTCAATCTTATGGCTTGCATTTGCCGTAGTGATACTCTACCGCTCCGGCTGCGCGAGGCCTGTCAAGGCGACTTTGCCGGACTGGCTTGGCTTTCTTGTTTCAGGCCTGATTATGATTGTATCTTTTTGTATTGCCGGCGTGCACGCCACCGAGCAGGATTTTGCGTCACACTTCTATCGTTCGCTGTTCGCAGCCGGTTACCTTCTCTGTGCTGCAACGTTCGTGAAATGTTCTCTGAAGTCCAAATAAGAACGACAGGGGGAGTTTCTTGCAGTGCATTCCTGTGCCGCGGCGATTGCGCGTTTTCACTTTTTGTTTCTATTGCCGCCCGATGGATTCGTTCTTGCCGGCTTTCTATGCGATCTTCGTCGATTATCTCCGCCCGTTTCCTGGACAAATCCCTCGAACTTGCCGAAAATCATTTTGCCGGCGGATGTCTGGAGCGAGCTGGTTATGCTAATGATCAAATCCCGCCCGAGCTTGTTGCGGGCGCCTTCGACAACAATCATTGTCCCGTCATCCAGATAGCCGATGCCCTGCTCGGCCTCCTCGCCCGGCTTTATGATTTTAACCTGCATCGTCTCGCCGGGCAAAGCAACCACCTTCAGCGAATTGGCCAAATCGTTTATGTTTATCACGTCAACCTCGCGCACCTGCGCTACCTTGCTGAGGTTGTAGTCCGTCGTTGCCAGTCGCCCGTTATAGGCCTTGGAATATATCAACAATTTCTGATCGACGCCCCTGACCTCCTCGACCTCGGCAAGCACAGTGTCGTCGATCTCGACGTCGATAACAGGATCCGTCTGCATTTTGTTTAGTATGTCAAGTCCCCGCCTGCCGCGGTTGCGTTTGAGCTTGTCGGCGGAATCGGCGACGAGCTGCAGCTCATTGAGCACAAAACGCGGAACCACCAGCGGGGCATCGAACAGCTTGCTCTGGCACAGGTCAACTATCCGTCCGTCAATGATTGCCGAAGTATCCAGAACCAGAGGCCGGGCGCCCTTGGTCTGCTTGGCGAATTCCACGTAAGGAATCACGAAGCGCACATCGTCCTTGGTCCGCATCACAATACTGATGGTAAGATAGCATATACATATCCCCAGAATCCATCTGACTGCCATTATTCCCGACTCGGTCACATTGACGCTAAATATACCAAACATCATGTCCACCACAGGACCCAGTATCCAGAGAACAAGCAATCCGACAAACAGCCCGAAAAACACGCCGGCAAGGGCGCTGAACTTCTTCTTGGGCGTCAGAATGTCCACCAGAAGGACGAAAATCGCCAATCCTGCACTACTATAGATGATCGCGCTTAAGTTCGCCTCATACGTGTCTTTGTCGACTTCGTTCTTTTCATCCATCTGCATGATAGGTGAACTTATGTTCACGAACGCAACTGCAACGATAACAACCAGAAAGATGGCCCTGAAAATCCAAAGTAGCTTCATAGTTATGAATCTCCCAAATGATGCCGCAGATTACTTATTATAACATTATGCACCCGATTATAGCCTGTCTGCGGACCATTATCAACAGCCATATTATTATTCTTTGGCCTGATTTGCCATGATTGTGAGCGAGGCGCGGAAGATGCTGCCTTGGCCGTGAGACAAGCTATACGGGCACTGCAGCTTCTTATCACGTGTTCGCAGTGCGCCGGCTGTTACCGTTTGAGAAGCGAGCTGAGCTTGCCGCAAAGCCCTTTAGTGTCTCAAGCTCCCGAATCGCGACCAGCCTTCGACCGGCCAATAGAGGTATTCAGCTCGACCTTTGACCGTCGCTAATGGAACAGGACCGAAGTGCCTGCTGTCCAGGGAAAGGTGGCGATTGTCGCCCCAGGATCCGCCTATTTACCTACATGACCTCGGTTCTGACAAAAAACTCTTCTACAGAGCAGAAAATCGTATATCCACTGACCCTACAGGTCCGTACCGGACTATTTTTCCTTTATCTATTTCTATAATATCCGTACACACTTCTTTCATAAATGTGGCGTCGTGACATGCGATGAGGGCGGCCCCGCCTTTTTCCCGGTGTTTTCTCAATAAGCTACATAAAGCTTCGATTGAATCAATGTCCAGTCCATTTACTGGTTCGTCCATAACAATCAGTTTAGGTTCACCTATGAATGCACTAATAACAGATACCTTTCTTCGTGTACCATGCGACAATGAGCTTATTAAATGGTTCCTATGCTCATCAATGTAAAAAGCCTGTGTGTATCTTTCTATCTGCTCTTCATATAAACTATCCCTAATTGACCGCAATTTGCCTACCCACCAGAGAAACTCTTCAACTGTAAGTTCTGGAAAATATTCATCCGCATCGCTGACAATACCAATTTCTCTCCTTACCGACCATTCCCTTTTCGGATCATTGCCAAAAACACGTACTGTCCCATGATCGGGGGACAATACTCCCAAAACAATTCGTATTAACGTTGTCTTGCCTGCACCGTTTCTTCCCCATAATCCATAAGCTCTTCCGTATTCCAAATTAAGGCTGATTTGATCAAGGGCGACACATCGTTCATATTGTTTCTTAATATTTTCCAATTGTATCATTCTGCAATTCTCCAATACCATTTCTTCACAGTATCAGGGCCGGTTCGGGTGATTTCAGACGCAAAGACAACCCCGGCGATTAACAAGGGAAGAAACGAAAGAAACCAGCTCACGCCAAAAGAAAGACAAAAGAGTATCAAGCTATATATAAAACATGGCATACGAATCACGTTGAAACTCAATAGAACTATTAGTGGAATCATACTCCATGCTTTTGATATAACCGCAAAAAATAGCATGACCGTAATGAGATACTTGAAAAACTTAGTATTACGGGAATAATGGTCAAACGCTACACTCATTCCTATTGAGGAAAAAGCTATAGCGATACACACACAAACAATTTTGCCACATATTTGGATATCGCAATCCCGGAATATCGGGATTTGCACAATGCAAAGCACGGAAATCAGAAGGCCCACGGAAGTTGTAAGACCACGTAGATAATCCTTAGCATCCACGCCGTACATGTAGTAAAGAAAGTCAGCTTGTCTAATCTGTAAAAGATCGGCTCGTTCGTTAACTGCAAACACCGCAAAAACGACCAATATGAAGATATGATTGTTGCCGTCAGGATATTTGATCTGAAGTCCTAATGCAACAATCACACTCACTGTCACATAGAACAGCAATCTCATGTGTGGCCCTCTAAACATGCGGAGCAACTCGATGCAAATCTGACCACCATACGAATTCGGCAAAATGCGAGAGATGAACTTCCGAAAAGGAACTGTAAGAAACAGGTCTTTAGGTCGTGCAGGAATACTCAATGGTGGCCGCCTAACCAACTTCCATGATAACGCCGTCAATATTGTTGAAACCAACGCAACATGTAAAACCGCCCAAAATCCTGTAACTGAAAATGCTGTATGTTGTGGAATCAGAGTACACGCCAACGAAATGATGCCGCTGGCCACCAACACAGGATCGGTAAGGCAAATATCCGTTATACAACCGGTATACAGATTTCCACTTTTTAGGCTCCAGGCAAATCTACCCAAAAACAAAATCCCCCAAAGAGCCGGCGCCGATACCAAGAATCGCTGTCCCCAGGCAAAACGCGAGGTAACCAATCCCAAAAACGCCTGAAGCGAGAGCACCCAAACAAAAGTTGCACCTATTAGCAACCATTTGACAGTCGCCCTTATTGTCCAAAGTTCAGTTCCTGCTCCACAAAGGCCGCAGATTAATAATATAATCCCAATTATTCCGACTGGAATCCCAACATAAGCATGTACGGCTAACAAGTGCATTGGTCTAATCGGCATATAACTCACAAAATTGTTCCATTTGCGATCTCGATTCAATCGTACTTGTTTGCTTAGTCCAATCCCAACCCACGTTGCAAACATTAGGAGCAATAGAGGAACGATAGGCAAACCTTTTGCAATATATTGTTGCATACTACGGTAGGTGCTGAAACCTATCATAGCCGACAATGGCCCGGCAAAAGCTACTAAAAAGATAAGACCGGGGTGACGATCAAACAAATCACTCTGCCGCCGAGCACTTAGTTTTCTCCTGAGTTGTACAATTAAGGGCAATTTCATTAACTTAGGTAAACCTCACAACATATCATCTGCAAATCCTGAACCGATAGGATGATAAGAGGTACGGATGGATAATTCAAGTCATCACTCAATGACGACGGGTATCAATCGGTTCGGTTACTTTGTACCCCACATATTCCACTCTTTCGTCGAAGATTGCCTGGTAGCGGCCTTGTCTTCTCGGTGCGACAGTTTTTCAAACTGAGCCGGGACAAATGTTTTTGATTGGATCGAAGGCAATGCCGCTAATTCCGGCATTTCACAATCCGCATGGGCCGATCTTCCTGCATTTCCGTGCAAGCCGTAAGATTGTATTGGAAAGCCCCGCTTGAAAAAAGGCTTTGACGACCCGAACCTTCTTACGATAGAATCGTATTAGAATTGCTTGTTTGCAAATTTCGAATTGTTGGCATTTGTAGCCATCTTGCCAGAATAAGAACGAAAAAGGAGTATGAAATGCAGATTGACAGTTTCAAACTTAATAAACATTTGTTGCGTGGTCGTGTGGTTGCTACCTTTGTGTTACTGGTGTTTCTTGCTTTGCCGGCCTCCGTCTTTGCCGAGGAGCAGGAGAGCATTGTCGCCTTGCGGCAGATGGGCAAAGCCTTTACTTCTATCGCCGAAAATGCCTCGCCCGCCGTTGTCGCGATTACGGCAGAGAGAACCGCCACCCGGAGATACTCAGCACCGCGCGAATGGCCTTTTGGAGACCCGTTTGAAAACGATCCTTTCGAGTTTTTCCGCCGGCGCTCTCCTCGCCAGCGCTCGCCCCAGCAGCGGGGGCCGGCGGTGGCCCAGGGTTCGGGCTTTCTCGTTTCGGCTGACGGCTACATCTTCACAAACAATCACCTGGTCGGCGGAGCTGAGAAAGTCGAGGTCGAGCTTGGAGACGGCCGAAAATTTGACGCCAAAATTATCGGAGCAGACGAGGACACAGATGTCGCCGTTGTTAAAATCGACGCCAAGGAACTGCCTTACCTCGAATTTGCTGACTCCGACGCCATCGAGGTCGGCGAATGGGTCCTTGCCATTGGCAATCCACTGACCTTCAGCCACACCGTCACCGCCGGCATCGTCAGCGCCACGGGAAGAAGCAGTCTTGGTCTGGCCACTCTTGAAAACTTCATTCAAACCGATGCCGCGATAAATTTCGGCAATTCGGGCGGTCCTCTAATCAATCTTGACGGAAAAGTCGTGGGGATGAACTCCGCTATTGTGGGTGCATCCGGCAATATTGGGATCGGTTTTGCAATACCGATAAACATGGCCAAGCACGCTTACGACCAGTTCCTCGAAGGTGGAACCGTCGAGTATGGCTTTCTCGGCGTTATGCCCGAGACTATGAGTCCGGATGACGCCCCGATTTTTGACCTGGAAGAAGGTACCAGAGGCGTCGAGATTACGGAGGTTACCCCGGATTCCCCGGCCGACAAAGGGGGGGTAAAATACAATGACGTCATTCTTGAGCTTAACGGCGAGCCGGTGGAGTCAGCCGATACTTTCAGGAACCGAGTAGCCAGGCACAAACCCGGCTCTACCGTCGAGTTACTTGTGTGGCGCGATGGAAAACGAAAGACCCTCACTGTCAAACTCGGAAAGCGTCCTTCGCGGGCGGAACTTGACGGCGCCCTGCCTGAAGATACGGTGGAAGAGTTGGGTTTCGCCGTTCGCACCCTGACTGATGAGCTGGCCCAGCGTTACGGCTATGAAAACCAGACCGGAGTCATCGTCAGCGAGGTTGTGCCCGGCTCACAAGCTGCGCGAGCGGGCATCGTGCTCAGAGCGCTGATCAAGGAAGTCAATTTGCGCCAGGTCAAGAATACGAAAGAATTCAACGAAGCGATAAAAAAGGCGAAGAAAAGGGGACGCGCCCGACTGCTGGTAAAGCGAGGGCATTATCCTATGGTCTCAATAACTCTGAGGTTGTCACAAGAATAGACGGTTGTGCAGGACCGTTCTTCTTTAATAATTTGGCCCCGTCTTGAGCGGGGCTTTTCTGTTCTATTAGGTGCGTATGGAAAGCAGACTCTTTAACCTATCGGGAAGAACGGCATTGGTTACCGGTGGAGGCCGGGGCATCGGTCTTGCGATTGCACGAGGTCTGGCCGAACACGGAGCCGACGTGGCGATTGTTGCCCGAACCAAAGAACAGCTTGAAGAAGCCGCCCGACAGATAGAAACCGAGACCGGCAGAAAAGTGTGGATTTTTCAATTCGACCTTGCAAAGGTGGAGTTGTTAGAAGGCCTTTTCGAGAGCCTGATTGCTGAGACGGGCGGCATTGATATTCTTGTAAACTGTGCCGGCGCGACCATTCGCGGAGCGGCCGAAGAGGTTGATCTAAAGACCTGGAATCAGGTCATAGAGATTAACCTGACTTCCGCATTTGTATTGTCGCAGGCGTTTTGCCGCCATCGAAAGAAGCAGGGCAAAGCCGGCAAGATAATCAATATCGGCTCATTGACCTGCCACGGCGCCCGGCCCACCACGGCGGCGTACGCCAGCAGCAAGGGCGGCTTGCTCATGCTAACCAAGACACTGGCCGTCGAATGGGCCAAGTACAATATCAACGTAAACGCAATCGGCCCGGGCTATATCGCCACGGAACTCACCGAACCGCTGTGGACGGATGACGAATTCAACCGGTGGGTCCATTCGAAGACCCCGCTCGGCAGGTGGGGCCGGCCCGAGGACCTCGCAGGCACGGCGGTCCTGCTTGCCTCGAAGGCGGGCGATTTCATCACGGGCCAGATCATATACGTTGACGGCGGCTGGCTCGCACTGCTGTGATAATTCAGATTGCATCAGTTCGGAGGTAAGTTCACATGAGCATCGGCAAATCCACAGTCTCAGGCATAGTGTTTCTATTGGTATTCGCCTCAGTGCCGGCCCAGGCCGGAGAACTGGAGTTCGACGCTCGCAGCCGACAGCAGATACCAGGCGCATCCGGTCAGTACAGAGTTGTCAGCGAGAGGCTCACCTGGGCTCCTGCCGAGACCGCCATAATCATCTGTGACGTCTGGGACCGGCATTGGTGCAAAGGAGCGACCCTGCGCGGAGCCGAGCTTGCGCCGCGAATCAACGATGTCGCACGTAAAGCGCGCGAAATGGGCGCGCTGATAATTCACGCTCCAAGCGGCACGATGGATTCGTACAAGAACCACTCCGGGCGCAAGATCGCCCGCAGCGCACCGAAGGCGGCCAACCTGCCCGAGGACATCGCCCAATGGTGCAGATGGATCAATGCCGAGGAAGAAGCCGTCGGCTATCCAATCGACCATTCCGACGGCGGCTGCGACTGCACACCCCAATGCAAACAGGGCAGCCCATGGCGCGGGCAGATCGGCACGATCGAGATCAGTGACAAAGATGCCGTCAGCGATTCGGGCGTCGAGATTTGGAACCTGCTCGAACATCGCGGCATCGACAACGTCATCATCATGGGCGTACATACGAACATGTGTGTGCTCGGCAGACCGTTCGGCCTGCGCAACATGGCGCGATTCGGCAAGAACGTGGTGCTCATGCGCGACCTGACCGATACGATGTACAACTCGCACATGCACCCGGTCGTCAACCATTTTACCGGCACAGATTTGGTGGTCGAGCACGTGGAGAAGTTCGTCTGCCCCACAATAACCTCGGCCGCTTTGACCGGCAAGCCGCGGTTCCGTTTCCGGAATGATAAACGTTCGCGCGTGGTTTTCATCTCGGCTGAGAGCGAGTACGGAGCCGCCGAGAGCCTGCCCGGTTTCGCGCACGAGCTGGAAACGAAGTACGGCTTATGCTGCGAGATACTTCAGGGCAGCACCGCCAAGAGCGGCAAAGACCGCAACTACATTCCCGGCATGGAGGCGCTGGCCGATGCCGATCTGGCTGTGCTGTTCGTGCGGCGAAGAGCGCTTCCGGCTGCGGATATGGCATACTTCCGCGAGTACATGGAGAGCGGCAAGCCGTTAATTGGATTGAGAACGGCCAGCCATGCGTTCGACACGCGCGGCAAAGCGCCGCAGGGCTACGCCGAGTGGCCTGATCTTGATCCCACTGTATTGGGCGGAAGATACCACGGTCATCACGGCAGCGGGCCTAAGTGTACTGTCACAACAGCCGACGGCGCCGAAGCTCATCCAATACTGGCTGGAGTGCAGGTTCCGTTCGCGAGCATCGGCTCGCTGTACGAAGTGCGCCCGCTGGGAAAATCGACAAAGCAACTACTGATCGGCACAATCCCCGGCAAGGCGTCCGAGCCGGTGGCCTGGACCAACAAGTACGGCAAGTCTCGCGTCTTCTACACGTCACTCGGTCATCCGGACGACTTCAAGAACGAGGACTTTCGCACTTTTCTGATCAACGCAGCATTCTGGGCGATGAATAAACCGCTGCCGAAGTAACAAGATCATGCCATCAACTGACAGACCGTACAACAACGCCGCAGAAATATAAACTCATAACCTGTTTAGCCTGGCTATCGCCCGGGCTATTCGGTCGCGCTGTGCTTCGATGGGAGCCGGGTCCTTAGTGAACGTGGTCATATCGCTTGTAATATCGCCGGGCACTTCGAGCAGGGCGGTGTATTCTTCTCGCAGTCCGGCGTTGATCTCGTTCTTTTTGGATTCGAGCAGTCTTTTCAGGGTGGCCAGGTATTCGTAGTCTTCGATGCCGTCCCGCAGCATTTCCCAGCGGATGCTGTCAACGGGCCCATCGAGCACAGGCCCGGATGGATGTGCGTCCGCGGCGGCTATGGGCGGATAGATGAATCGACCGTCGCCGTTGCCCCAGGGCCTCTTCTCGCCCTTGGGCGTGCTGTAGCCCGTGCGCCAGCCCATAGGGTCTTCGTAGGGATTCTGCGGATGCTCCGGGTCGGGAAACGCGGTGGGGCTTGTCCAGTAGTTCGTCTGCCAGACGAGGATCCCCTCGATATTACGCTGCCACGTCTGCCAGAGCCAAACCCGCAGTTCGGTGCCGGGATGATCGATGAATAATGTGCAATACGGCGCCTTTGGCCCGGTGCAGACGTACCACCAGAATTTCTCGCCGTGCTTGCGCCGCTCTTCGGATCGCTCTGGTTTGTACTGATTGGAAATGGCGCACCAGATGTCAGGCCCGCCGACGAGGTTCGGCTCGACCTGCTCGGTCAGCATACGGGTAATATCCGGAGCGGCAGCTTTGAGCTTCTCGAAACCGTTCATAACAAACTCATAGTCCTTGGGGGCGGGCTCATCGAACCAATAGACAAAGGCCTCGTCGAGCCAGCCTTTTTCGCGAAGGTGCTCCTGGACTTGCCGGCAGTAGGCGTTGAAAGCCGCTTTGTAATGGGGCGTATCCTCGCTGTAGCCCAACAGCTCAGGCTCCCGGCGGGAATGGAAAGTGCCGCCGCCCAGGCCGGGGATGCGCAGGCGAAAGGAGTTGAAATGGTAGTGATCTATGCCTCGCCCCATCCCGGTATCCCAGGCCGTCCAGTCGAAGACCGGCTTGAGCTGATCGGGCGTGGTCGATGTAGTCACTTCGGGCCACGTGACTTTGAGATCGTCCAGCGGCGCCGGGTCGTAGGGTGATATGTGGTGGGCGCCGAAGCTGGCCCAGTATTTATCGAGCACCTGGCGTCTCTGCCCGGGATCGTTCAGCTTATGGTAGCGGAACACGTTGCCCGGCGAGAAGCCAAAAGCCGTCGTGCAAGTCATGCGGTCCGGCAAAATGAAGTCATAGACTTCCACGTGCAGCGCGACATCGGCGCTGTAGTTTTGCCCTCGAAGTCTGATACTGCCTTTGTAGATTCCTGCCGGAACGTCGCGCGGCGCCTTCACACGGATCCAGAACGGCTGATTCTTGTCCGCGTCCAGGTCGATAGGGCTTTTCAAAGGCGGCAGCGGGTCCGGCCACAGGCCCGGCGTCGAACTCTTGTCCGTCGGCCTCTCAACGTTGACATATCTTACCAAGAGAACTTCCACGTTTCCGGCGGGAATCGTCGCTCCGCCGGGGCCGGTCAATTCTCCGGCACGGACTGTAAGTCCGGTCAGGGCGGACACCGGCCTGACCACTAACTGTGCCGCTTCGGCTTCGTTACGTGCGGTACGTATCGTGATGGCCCTGCTCTCTGCCGTGGGCAGAGGTTTGTCTGTGCCTATTTTCCATCCGGACGAAGCCCACCACAAGCCGACCTTGCCGGTCGAGCCGGCGAGCAGCTCGCCGTAGGATGAGTTCAAATAATCGCCGGTTTGAGCCGACACAACCTGGCCGGCCAGCAGCAAGACTAAATAGAGGATTCTTCTTACCATCGGACATCACCTTTCGCGCGCGTTCTCGATAAGCACTTCTTTGACAGCATTTGTCGCCAACTCTGGAATTCTCCACTACGAGCCGGAGCGCGTCAAGAGCTTCTTTGGTCCGGCCGTATTAACTTGACGCCGAGCCTTGGAATGCTTAAAATACATGGAAGCTGATGTGGGTAGGACTTTTAAAGGATGGAGATCATTTGATTTTTGACAATGAAGAAGAATCTTGAGCAGGTAGCTAAAGAAGACGGCCGATTTTGTGCCGCGGCGATCAAGTTTGTTTATGAGGGGCTTGGTTATACGGCGAAAAATGTCGCTTCCGAACCCAAGCACGTCAGCGGCCAGACGCTCTGCGAGGGTTTGAAAGAATTAGCCCTCGAAAAATGGGGCAGGTTGGCGCTGCTGGTCCTGAACACGTGGGGCATCAAGACCACGAGCGATTTCGGAGATATAGTCTATCTTATGATCAGGCACGAATGGATGAGCGCACAGCCTAATGATTCGGTAGATGACTTCAATAATGTTTACGATTTCAAGACCGCATTCAAAGACCAGTTCAAGTTCTAAACAACCTGACATGAGGCCGGGTATTGTTGTCATTGCGAGGAGCGAAGCGACGCGGCAATCTCACATTACCATCTGCAATGCCACACATTGAGATTGCTTCCTCTTCGACTCCGCTCAGGGCTGAAGGCTTGTTTCACTCCTAAGAAAATAGACTTCTCTTTGCAGCGTGGGGATTGAGATTGCCGCAGTCGCTACGCTCCTTCGCAATGACAGGAGTGGGTTGCTTTCTTCTCTATACATCCTGAGGATCAGGTCAGGTGCTCGCAATGATGTTCATTGTCCCAGCTTTACAGAGCCTACTTCAATTCAAGCAAGAACGCCTGATCGCATCTGCTTGACAGGTGGTCTGCCTCGTATTCGGCAAAGCCATAGCTCTTGTACAAGGCAATCGCTTCTTTCAGGACCGAAGCGGTCTCCAGCACCATTTTCCTGAATCCCAGCCGTCTTGCTCTCAATAGTGCGTCGTCCAGCAGCAACTTGCCCAATCCTTTGCCTCTGTGTGAGCTGCTTAGATACATCTTGCGAAGTTCGCACGTCTGGTTCTCAAGCGGATAAAGCCCGTAAGCTCCGATTATCGAACCATTTTCTTCCTCCAGCACAAGAAACGTGCCGCCTCGGGCGAAGTAGGATTGCTCGATATCTTCGAGATCGGCGTCGGTGGCCTGTGGGTCGGGCTTGAGGTTGTATTCCTTTAGAACGCCGTAAACCAGGCCGGCAACTTTCTCGCAATCTTTGTTGGTAGCAGGCCTCAATCTCGGCGTCGGCCGTCTTTTCATACTGTCACTTAATTTCTAAAATGCACTTCCATAGTTCTCACTCGGAATTATCTACTATGGCACGCTGCGATAGTCAAGTCAGGAACATTACGCAGCGCAAAAACGAAATCCCCCGACACCAGGAATCAGGGGATTTTGGTGTTTACTGTTTTTGAGTTTTTCCGTCCGGGATGGCTATTCGCCGTATATTGCCCGGATACCACGAATGTCGCCTGAGCCTAAGGTCTGCTTCCATGTGTCACCCGGCCAGGTGTAGGCGTGCATCGTGAGCGCGCCGTCACGCGGCGAACGCAGGTCGTCCAGGACGAGAGTATGGCCCAACTCGTGAGTCGCCACACCCTGAATATCAAATCCCGTGGTGGTCCAATCCTCATCCTTGTCAAAGATTAGATCGAACTCCACTAGTTCCTTAGTGTGCGGCCAAAACGAAAAGCTGGTCATGGCTATAGTACCTCCGGGACCATCTATAGTGCCCCAGGAGATAGTGTTGGTTTCATCTGCCGCTATACCAGGCGGCGGGTTCACTGCATTCTCAGAAATGCTGCCGTAGATGCCGGCGGTTGTTGCGCCATCCCATGTCACGAAGGCAGGCGTGACTGCTGCGAATGCACCGGTAGGCGCCCCCAACGTATAAACAACACACGCCACTTGAGGATTATCGTCGGCCCAGCGGATGCCTCCCATAACCAGGCGGTAAGTATCGGCGTTTTCATCGCATTCATCAGGATACCAGGGCGGGGATGACCAGTAAGGAATGTTGACGAACGTAACTGTTTCTATTTCCGGCGGCCCCTTCGCATCCTTGTCTGCTGCACCCTGAGCCTTCTCGGCGGCCTTGCCGCCGGCCGGTATTGCCGGCGCTACAGCCAAAAGCACCAGCAAGCCGACTAAAATTGTTATCACTATTTTCGCTTTCATAATACTTCTCCTTGTCCTGGATTTATAAAGGTTACTTCTCGCTACAATTAGACGGGACAGTTTTGCTGATGATGGTGCGTCTTGCTTCCACGCGGTATCCTCCACGAGAACAAACTATGTACTCCCGGCCTCTGATCTGACCTTACCCAACTTATCAGATTCGACCGTAAGGATCAAGCGATTTGTCAATAATTGTGTAGAAGATAACTGGATTCCTGCTTGCGCAGGAATGACATCCATTATTTGAGCTGTGACGGAGCACTATACTGCTATTCGTCCAGCGCGCGAAATGCTCCCGTTTCTTCGATGATTACCGCGTAGCCTTCGACGTTTGATGGAATCTTAGCTCGCAGTTGCTCTGGTTTTATCGACGAAAAAATCTTGATGCAGGGCTTATCGTCGCAAAGCCCGATTCCCGTGCCTTCGACCCCGGGAATCGCCATCCACTCGTCCGTATGGTCTTCCTGGACCTGCTCGATAGTTCGCTCCGGCACGGAACCTCCTTTCTCAAACTCGCCGGCACCGCGCTGCGAACAGCCAACAAGAGTGCCAGCCACACTGATAGCGCCAATAGTCAGGACAATAATTGTGATTTGCGTGTTCATCGATGGACTTCAAGCTTCTCACGCCTTCAGGAAAACAGATGGACAACTTCACACACTACCGGCGCGCCGCAATCCATGTTCTCGATATTCGCCGGCGTTTATGCCGGACGGATACTGCCTCAGGTTAGAGTCTTTAGTCAACCGCTACTTGCCGTCAATGGTAACGTTAAAGCGATCAAGTACCAAGTCGATCCTATTAGCAAGCCCAAATATTCCTGCCTCGTCTCCAGCAAATAACAAACCAACTGGTTGACCTTTAGATTTTCCCCTCCCATCAGAGACCAGCAGCGAGCCAGAGTCTCCAGATAGGATAAAACCTCCGCTCATATCTACAACCATTATCTGATCGACGAAGTGTGCAGTGCCAGAACTGTATATGACATCCATTTCAACGTTAGTGGCCCATACCTGTCCTTTGGTCAGTCTGGTCGTTCGGCCATATTTTTGCACACGCTGGTTCACATAAGCCGTAGCTATGGTCGATTTAGGCGTCCCGTAACCATCAGACGGTGTGGCTTTATCAAGCCAGCTTTCATCACTGAGAGCAATTGCCGCATCGATAGTGTTAGGCGATCCGTCGAACGCTATCGGTTCGTAATCGAACAGCGTGCCAATAGAATCCAGCGGATCGATCACACACTGGGGTACTACGTCAAACCTTCCCGGCTGTAGCACCAAGCTGGGAATGGAGGCTGTGTCTTCCAGAGCGAAAACATGGTTGTTACTGAGTGCGTAAACGTCTGCCCCGTCAGTTACTCTACACCCTATCGTTCCGGCAGAACACTCGCCTTCGTTGCCGGTCGAGACTCCGATCGGAACTGGTCGCGGAAACCTATCAGTTGGATCGGTCGGTTCCTCTTCTTCTCCACCCCCGGGCCCACCTGCCCACGGGGGTTTCTTTAATGCGTAGAATTTACCGGTTACCACGGTTTGGACTGGAACCCCATCAAGCTCTTGAGGGATGCCAGCAACTCCCGGCTCCGCTGTAAATACTTTAATTGCCGGCCGGCCACTCTGGCCGAGTCCAGTGCCCGTGCCCTCGACCCCCTCGATTGCCATAAGGCGGTGGCTGTTCTTTTCCTGGATTTCTATGACTCGTTCAAAGGCATCTTCACTGCGGCCCTGGGCGAATAGGACGCCGGAAAGAGCTAAAAGACTGAAAACGGCAACAACAACCAACAGTATCTTACAGAATAATCGTCTTTTCATAATCATGCCCCCTTTCTATTTGGACATTTTCAATTCACTTCAAACTAAAACTGGTCCTAAACTATATTATCGAACGTTTGTCCGAGATATGTTAAGAAAATATGCTTTTTCGCGGCACCGCTCGTTCTTCAGAATGAATTATTCCCCGGATCCTTCAGTCGTCCTGCTCTCATACCGTATCCTCCAACAGATAGACGGCACACGTACCCCCCAAGAATTTACCTTTTACGAATTAATATTATAGTGAATTAGGTCATAAAAGTCAATAAATTTATCTAAAATAATGTGGTTATTTTTGAGTCCCTGCCGTCGTGTATTCATAAGTGTTTGTATTGCATGGCGTTACGGACATGCAAGGGTCAAATGAATGTAAACTCCTTTAGAACAAATGATTATGACAAATACACCCTGTCGGAGGCTGCCGCCCGGGATCGAACCAGGCCCCAATTCAATAGTATAGGAATTTGTATTAGACACTGATTAACACCGATGAACACGGATTAAAGAATCGTAGGGGCAGGCCTGCGTTCTCCCTTGGGAACGCCTTACGGTGTTGCCCTGGGCAACCACATAGGGTTGCCCCTACAAAAACCGTGTAAATCGGTGTCTCGCCGTAAGGCGTCCCCCAGGGAGAGAAAGTTCCGCCGAAGGCGGTTAATTCAAAGGGGGCGAGTACTCATTGACCGGAAAAAGCTCACGTTATTGGATTTTTCATGTAAAAAATAGTTTGACAGCGCGGGCGGACTTGCTAAAATAGCTGTTTTTTGGCAGTAAGATGAGAGTATGTCTATGAAAAGCTTTATGGCAAAAAAGGATCAGGTTGAGCAGAAGTGGCTGCTTGTGGACGCCGAAGGGGCGATCCTGGGTCGAATGGCGGCGAAAATTGCTCCTATCCTGATGGGAAAAACCAAGCCGACGTACACGCCGCACGTCGATACGGGCGATTATGTGATTGTGGTAAATGCCGGGAAGGTAAAGGTCACCGGCAAAAAGGCCCAGGCGAAGGAGTACGACTACTACACGCACTACCCCGGCGGGCATAAGTACGTAAGTTTTGCCGATATGATGGCCAGGAAGCCTGAGAAGGTAATTCAGTTGGCCGTCAGGCGAATGTTGCCCAAGAACAGGCTCGGCAGAAAAATGCTCAAGAAGTTGAAGGTTTACCGCGGCTCGGAGCATGAACAACAGGCCCAGAGACCGGCAAAGATTGAACTGTTTTAGATTGAAGATTGCAAATTATGGCAGAGACAGAGACCAAAGTTGAAAATCCTGATGTCGAAGTAGCCGAAAAGCCGGCGGAAACCAAGCCCAAGGTTGCACCGGATCCGACCAGTGAGTCCAAGGGCGGTTACTGGTGGGGAACCGGCAGAAGAAAAAGCTCGGTGGCCCGTGTGCGAATCAAGCCCGGCAGCGGCAAATTGGTGGTCAACAAAAAAGAGCTCGACGATTACTTCAAAAGGGCGCAGGACAGAAAGGCTGTTCTGGCTCCCCTGAAGACTGTCGATGCGGAAAAGATATTCGACATCTTTATCAATGTCAAGGGCGGCGGAACCACCGGACAGTCGGGTGCATCGTTGCTGGGGATTGCCCGGGCCTTGAAGAAGTATGACGAGAGTTATCTCCACGTGCTGCGCGACGGCGGGCACCTTACCCGCGACCCGAGGATGGTCGAGCGAAAGAAGCCCGGCCAGAGAGGTGCAAGGAGAAGATTCCAGTTCTCGAAGCGTTAGTCTGCAAATCATTTTAGGATTGCTTTATCAGCCACTGGAATATCCGGTGGCTTTTTTTTTGAACGATGTGAATTCTTATGCCAAGGGTAGAACATATAAAAAGAGGGGCCGTCCTGATGGTACTGGCAAGTGGATTTTTCTGCATTGCCGCCTGCCTGGTCAAGTGTGGCTCGTACATGGGCGCCTATAAGCTGGCTTTCTTTCGGTTTGTCATAGGGCTCGGCCTGATCGCAGCCGTAGCCATCTCGATGCGAGTCAAACTTGCATTTGTCAACAAGAAGCTGCTGTTCCTGCGAGGTCTCACGGGTGGGACAGCAGTCTGTATTGCGCTTCTGTCCATCACCAAACTCGGACTGGGCAAGGGCATGGTGCTGATATGCTCGTACCCGATCTTTGCCGCCCTGACCGGCGCCGTATTCCTGAAAGAACGACTGCGACTGTTGGATATCGGCGCCATTCTGACGGCTATTTTAGGCATCTACTTTCTCGCTTATGAGCGACAGCAGGGCTTTTCGTTGCTTGTCCTCGGTGGATATGAACTCCTGGCGGTGCTCGGGGCGGTGATTGCCGGGGTAACAGTAACGATGATACGCAAGCTCCACGATACGGACAACTCATTGGCCATTTACTTCGCACAGTGCGCGGTAGGAATGTGGCTTGTCATGGCGCCGGCCTTCAGTACCCCGGTCGATATCGGCTTGAAAGGCGTTTCAATCCTGCTTGCTCTCGGCGCCAGTGTTACTATCGGGCAGTTGTTGATGACCGAGGGCTTCAAGTATGTGCCGGCCAAGACCGGTTCGTTGTTGCTAATGCTCGAACCGATCCTGTGCTATATGGCAGGGGTCGCGATGTTCGGCGAGACTTTGGCCTGGCCCTGCGTGTTAGGTTCGGCGTTGGTTGTAGGCTCTTGCACGGTGGTTCTCGCCCACAAGAACCGGAATGCCTGACCGGCAAAGCGAACCTGCGCGCCAGGTGCGCATTTGTGGTGGTGTTTATGTCTCCGAAACAGTAGTATGTTGCGAATATCACAATTAGAGAAAGGGAGTATCGAATGGTACGGGTTGCAATAATCGGAGCCAGTGGATATACAGGGGCCGAATCGATAAAGATTCTTTTGCGGCACGGTAAGGCCGAGCTTACTTACCTGACCGCCCTGCCGGAAGAATGTGGGGCCGTGGGGGACGTATTTCCGCAGCTCAGGGGCCGATGCAGTTTGCAGATCGAGCCGTTGGATATTGAAAAGCTTGCCGGCGTGGCCGATGCGGCTCTTTGCTGTTTGCCGCACAAAGTCTCAATGGGATTCGTCCCCAGGCTGCTGGAGGCGGGGCTGAAAGTAATTGACTTTAGCGCGGACTATCGGCTGAAGGACGTGGCTGTTTACGAGAAGTTCTACAATGTCGAGCATACCGACCGGGACAATCTGGCCCGTGCGGCATTCGGCCTGCCTGAGTTGTTCCGAGAGCAGATAAAGGGGGCTGATCTGATCGCTAATCCGGGCTGTTTCCCTACAGGAGCTTCGTTAGCAATTGCGCCGTTACTCAAAGAGGGACTTATTGAGACCGACTCGGTTATCGTCAATTCCGTGACCGGCGCATCGGGCGCGGGCAAGAATCCATCGGAGAAGTTTCACTTTCCCAACATGAACGAGAACATCTTTCCGTATGGCATCGGTGTACATCGCCACATGCCCGAGATAGAGCAAATCGCCGGCGAAGTCGCCGGAACGGATGTCAGGGTGCTTTTTCAGCCGCACGTGGGACCATTCGACCGGGGGATTCTTTCAACGGTGTATTCTCAGCCGGTCAAAGAAATTAGCAACGAGCAATTAACACGGCTCTACAAAGATTTCTACAGTGCCGAACCTTTTGTCCAGGTGCGCACAGGCGCTCCGGCAGTAAAGGACGTCGCCGGGACGAATTATTGCCACATCTTTGTGACCTGCGTGAAAGGCAGGATTGTCAGCTTCTCGGCAATTGACAATCTTATAAAAGGCGCATCCGGCCAGGCAATTCAGAACATGAATATTGCCTTCGGACTCCCTGAGCAGTCAGGGCTTGCTTGATTCGCAAGGGGGGACTATACGTACAAGGGGGGCATCTATATGGAAAACAGCAAACTGGTGAAGGTGGATCGTGTCTTACGCTGGATACATTTGTACACGGGCCTGTTCCTGTTGCCGTGGATACTGGTCTATGGCACGAGCGCATTTTGCCTGAATCACAACCAATGGTTCATCAAGAAGCTAAACATAACACCGCCTCGTTGGGAGGTTGCCCGCGAGGTCGATTTTACTCCTGATGATACGTTTCCCCACGAGCCTGCGCAACAGGCCCAGGCTATCTTGAAAATGCTGGACCTGGACGGCGCTCACCGGATATTGGGCAAGCCGACTGCGAATCAAATGGCCATCAACCGTATTTGCGCCAGCGGAAATTATCGCATAACCTGGCGCAAGCCTCGCTTGATCGTTGTTGTCGAGAAGCAGAAATCTTTCTCATATTACAGGCTTATGCACTTCCTGCATTTTCGAGGGGGATACGGCCAGCCGTATTTCGCCCACATTACCTGGGCGGTAATCGTCGACGGAGTTGCCGCATCGATGTGGCTGTGGGTCATTTCCGGGGTTTATCTCTGGTGGCGAAGGACCCGCAAGCTCGCGCTGGGAGTCGTGTGCCTGGCTGCCGGATTGCTGTCGTTTATAGGTCTGGTGCTTCTTTTCTGCATGTGAGGTGGGATGGATATTTGTTCTGCTTGGTCTGGCCTGGGTCCTGTCGGCAGACAGAAAGAACATGAACTGGAGGGTGAAAGTCCGGAAACGTTGGGTGCATGTCCGGCCCTTCTATGAAAAGGATAAAATCTTTTCGAGGCGATTATTAACGGTGCGAACGCTGGGGTGGGAATGATAGTCGGAATTGCCGCTCTGCTCATCGCGGTCCTGGGTCTGGTTGTCCTGGAGGATCGATTCTCCTGGGAGATTAGCTGTGTTCGTGAAACATTTGAAAGATTGTAAAGAATTCGTAGCCGGGGACGGCTCAATTCTGCGCGAGCTTTTGCACCCTGATAAAACAGCTCTGAAAATTCGTTATAGCCTGGCTCATGCAAAGGTTCCGGCCGGTCAAAGAACTAAGCCGCACAAGCTCAAGTCTTGTGAAGTGTACTACATAATAGCCGGACAGGGCTTGATGCACATAGACCAGGACACCTTCGAGGTTGGCCCCGGGTGCGCGGCCTGCATTCGGCCGCACACACTTCAATTCATCGAAAACACAGGAAATTCCGACCTGTGTTTTCTCTGTATAGTTGACCCCGCATGGCAGAAAGGGGACGAGCAGGTCTTCGATCGGTGATTTTCCGACTGCTCTGACTGCCCTATGTGTGCCTGTTCACGGACGGATTGCGCCAAAAGCGGTGACGCGATGCAAGAACCGGCCGTAGCCCATGTGTCGAAGGGGCCAGGGTGCACACTACCAAGGTAGGGTGACTTGGATATAGTCGAACCAATAAGCTGCGACTAAGGCAGCTATGAGCGCAACAAAAACCAGCTTGAGAATGCGGAATTGATGCGCCTGACTTTTAGTTCTCAACTCTTTCTTTAAATGTGATATTTCCTGTTTCGTCTCTTGTGTGCCCATGTTAACCTCCTTCTTCTCGTTCCCTGCGGGGAACAGTGAATATGCTGATTTCTGCCATGCTGTCATGGCGCCGCTATAAAACAAAGTATAGAAAACGCGCAGTGGATATGCAAATCAGCCCTAATCGCTGATGCGCAACGGAACAACATGCAAGGGTATATATCACCGGGGATGCTCAGAGTCAACGGCAATGTTTAGATTACGCAACGCCGCTCTAACTGTTTTGGTGCAAAGTCGTTATATACGGGGGGTAATATCCGGCGAAATCGGCCGTGTTGATTTTTTACAACACACAGTTTCAATCCATATAACGGGTGTGCATCGGAGAACAGAAACAAAACTAATGAGCAACACACAAAACTGCCCTGAACGAACGTTTCCCGGCTCAAAAGGGCGGATTTGGGTGGAAAATCGACCCTTCGATATTTGGGTATGGATTTTGCTATACATAAGTAAAGTGATGAGGCTTCGGGGGAAGTTTTGCCTGCATCGGGTGATTAGAAAAGGAACGTTCATTCGTGAGGAGAGCGGTGTGATGGATGAGACAAACCTGGAGAACAAACTCAACGAACTGGTCAAAGAATTTGGAGAGACAGCCGACCCGCAGCACAGAAAATTGTCCAAATTCGCCAAACAGGCGCAGGCAAACCGCAAGAAGCTTGAGAAAAGCATCAACAGCCTGCAGGAATCGCTGGACTACCTGAGGGTATGCATCAAGTACCAGGTCTTCGATCTTGAAGCGACCCGCAGGGAGAACAAATACCTCCGAAAGCTGATCGAGGATGGCAACGGGTAAGGCAACAAGTATAGCGCGCCACAGCAGAGAAAACGCACAGTAAAGAAACATGGCAGCCCAGTGATATGCGTGCGTCATCGCGCCTGAACAGACTAAAAATCAATCTGTAAACCGGCAAATCACCCATTAATCATTCCCTTCTTCACGCGCACCTTATACTGCATTTATAGTATGATTTGCCGCTACCGGTGGAAAAAGCTCAAATTTCGGCCTGGTTCAATCCCGGGTGGCAGCCCTTATATATGCTCAAAATCCAGTATATATGCTCAAAATCCAGATTTTTGTAGGGGCAATCGGAAAGTTTGCATTCATTATTGCCGATAAAATGAAGGTGTGAGAAAAACGATGGGCTGAGAATGAACATTCGTTCAGCCCGGTGCATATAAAAGAATATGCAAGCCGAATTCTGACAAAGACGGTTCGGGCACATGTTGCCTACTTGACAGCCGCGCTGAGTACGGTATATTAAGGGGTTTGGAAAGCATGACATTTGCCGGCCAAATAGATGTACAACGTTGATTATTGTACGGAATTGGCATTGGCAGGTCGGGATTCTTCGTAAAATATATTTCGGAGTAACAGATGTTTGAGCGTTTTACAGACCGGGCACGCAAGGTAATGGCGCTGGCCAATCAGGAGGCACAGCGATTCAATCACGAGTATATAGGAACCGAACATATCCTACTCGGACTGGTCAAAGAAGGCAGCGGAGTCGGCGCTACCGTTCTGAAAAACCTGGACGTGGACATAAAGAAACTGCGGCTTGAAGTTGAAAAACTTGTCAAGAGCGGACCCGATATGGTTACGATGGGAAAGCTGCCGCAGACGCCGCGGGCCAAAAAGGTTATTGAGTACGCAATAGAGGAAGCCCGCTCGCTCAATCACAATTATGTCGGGACCGAGCACATCCTGTTAGGTTTGCTCCGGGAGAGCGAAGGAATAGCAGCCCAGGTTCTTATGAACCTGGGCCTCAAGCTCGAGGATGTGCGTCAGGAGGTATTGAATCTGCTGGGAGCCGGAGTGGATGACGGCCCCGCAGCTCTTGGGATGAAGATGGCCCCGGCTGTAGGCCGAAAGCCGAAAAGCAAAACCCCGGCATTGGACAGCTTCGGCAGAGACCTTACGCAGTTGGCGGTCGATGGCGAGCTCGACCCGGTGATAGGCAGGACAAAAGAAATCGAGCGCCTCGTGCAGATACTCTGCCGGCGCACGAAGAACAACCCTGTTCTCTTGGGTGAAGCCGGCGTAGGCAAGACTGCCATTGTAGAGGGGTTGAGCCAGCAGATAATCAACAAGCAAGTGCCGGAAATCCTCAAGGGTAAGCGCATGGTAGTGCTCGACCTGGCAATGATGGTGGCGGGAACAAAATACCGCGGGCAATTCGAGGAGAGAATAAAAGCGGTCATTAACGAAGTCAGGAGGGCCAAGAATGTCGTGCTGTTCGTTGATGAGCTTCATACACTTGTTGGAGCCGGCGGGGCCGAGGGCGCTATCGATGCCTCGAATGTGCTTAAGCCCGCTCTTGCCAGGGGAGAGGTCCAGTGCATCGGCGCAACTACCCTGGATGAATACAGAAAGCATATCGAGAAGGATGGAGCCTTAGAGAGGCGGTTCCAGACAATCATTGTCGAGCAGCCTTCGAAGGATGAAACCCTGGACATACTCAGAGGACTTCGGGACCGGTACGAGGCGCACCACAGGGTCCGGTTTACCGACGAGGCCCTTTTTCATGCCGTGGAACTGTCAACCAGATACATTGCCGGCAGGTGCCTGCCGGACAAGGCGATAGATGTGATCGACGAAGCCGGTGCGAGAGTCAGACTCAAGAATATGACTCCTCCGCCCGACCTGACGCAGATTGAAGGAAATATAGAAAAGCTGCAAAAGGAAAAGGACGAGGCGGTTAGAAACGCCGATTATGAGCGGGCGGCGGCGTTGAGAGACGAGGCCCAGCAGCTTCTGGAGGAAAAGACCGAACTGCACAAGAAGTGGTACGAGGAAAACAAAGAAGCAACCGGCGTGGTGGACAACGAGATCATTGCCGAGGTAGTCAGCAACATGACGGGTGTGCCTTTGACGAAGCTGGAGAAAAAGGAGACGCAGAGACTCCTGGAACTCGAGGTCGAGCTGCACAAAACGGTTGTTTCACAGGATGAGGCGATCACCGCCGTAGCTAAGGCGGTCAGGCGAAGCAGAAGCGGCTTGAAGGACCCGAATCGTCCGATGGGATGCTTCATACTCCTCGGGCCCAGCGGCGTGGGAAAAACACTGCTGGCACAAGCACTGGCGGAGTTTATGTTCAGCGACAGGAATTCTCTGATTTGCCTGGACATGAGCGAATTCATGGAGAAACACAACGTCAGTCGATTGGTTGGGGCGCCTCCCGGATACGTCGGCTATGAAGAAGGCGGGCAACTGACCGAGAGGATTAGAAGGCGGCCGTACTCCGTCCTGCTCCTGGATGAAATAGAAAAGGCCCATCCGGACGTTTACAACATGCTGTTGCAGATTATGGACGAGGGCAGGCTGACAGACAGCTTCGGACGGAGCGTCGACTTTAAGAACGTCATTCTCATCATGACCAGCAACATCGGTGCCGATTTGATCAAGAACCAATCCGGCTTCGGCTTCGGCAAGAAAAGCGCCGAGGCAAACTACGAGAAAATGAAGGACATTCTCCAGAAGGAAGTGGAGCACCACTTCAGGCCGGAATTCCTGAACCGGCTTGATGACACCATAGTCTTCAAGGCGCTGACAAGAGAGAATCTGCAGACCATTGTCGAGTACGAGCTTGCAAAGGTCTTCAAACGGCTGACCGAGCACGGCTTGAAACTGGAACTGACCGATCAGGCAAAGGAATTTCTCATCGACAAAGGTTACAACCCAGAATTCGGAGCCAGGCCTTTGCGCAGGGCGATCGAGCACTACATAGAAGACCCGCTTTCAGAATTTGTCCTGGCAGGAAAGTTCGAGGGAAAGAATTTCATAAAGATTGACGTGCAGGATGAAGAGAACTTGAAGTTTGAGGGTTCTAAAATCACCAAGCCGCAGGAAAGCGAGCCCGCCGTCGCTCAGTCAGAATAACTGTATCATACTAATCTGAAGCGTTCAACAGTTGCCTCAACTTCCAGTTTTACGTCCTCAGGGATTGAGGCTGATCTCCTTCGTTTGCGACTCACGAGTATTGTCTCTTGGCAGTATAAAGATAAAGCTCACCGACACGTCTTATTATGCAGCCGGTGGGTCGGACAAATTCTTATTCAAGGTCCAATTCTTTTTTTACTTGGTCAAATGAAGTAGTATTAGCATTAGCTTCTTTTGATTTCGCTTCACGAAGAGCTTTTAAGGATTCATAATCATCAAGCTCTTCTTGAATTCTTAGCACGTTATTTTGGACGAGGATTTTGCCTTCGGCGAACAGTTTTATAGCCTGCGGATAGGCGATACATTCCTGCTCGAAGACTCTTGCGGCCAACGTGTCCGGGGTGTCGTCGCTCCTGGCCTCACAGGCCTGCTGGACGATTATCGGCCCCTTGTCGTATTCGTTTGTGCAAAAGTGTACCGTGCAGCCGCTTATTTTGCATCCCGCCTTTAGCACCGCTTCGTGGACATGATGGCCCCACATACCCCGGCCGCCGAAACTCGGCAGCAGAGCGGGATGAATATTCATGACGCGATTCTCATAGCGCGCGGGTATCTTCCACAGGCAGAGCCAGCCGCCCTGAACAACAAGGTCAACGTTTTCAGCAGTAAGCTTTTCTTCTATGCTTTTGCTGAATTGATCGATATCGGGATAATCCTTCTTGCGAACAATTTCTACTTTCAGCCCGGCGTTTCTTGCCTTCTCGACCCCGCCGGCTTTTGAAAGCGAGCTTATAACAACAGCCACCTTGGCGTTCAGCCGGCCCTGGTCGATATGTTCGAGGATATTCATTAACGTTGTGCCTCCGCCGCTGATTAGCACGCCGAGCCTGATGGGTTTGCCCTTTGGGGTGGCCGGCCTCTTCTTGTCCTCGACATCGTGCCCGAGATCCAGAGCCTGATTCACCAGCCTGTCGGCCTCTTTGTTCTTGTCCCTGGTAACATGCCGGACGTCCCAGCTCTCGAACCGGCCGAGCAGGCCGACGGCTTGCTGGAAAAGGGGCCGGATTTGCTCACTCTTGACCTTGTACTGGCCGTTGATCTGCCTGACAAGCAACTCGCTATCGCTAAAGACAACCAGATTCTTAGTGCCGATTTGTGCCGCAGCTTCAAGGGCTTTGACAAAGCCCGTATATTCGGCAACGTTGTTCGTGGCTCGGCCCAGGACGAGGCCTTTTGCCTGCAGTTGCATCCCGGCGGCATCCGCTAATATGAAACCCGCAGCGGCCGGGCCGGGATTGCCTCTGCTTCCACCGTCTATGTGAGCGACTATTTTGTCAGGCACTGTGTCAACTCCTCAAAGTAAAATAGACATGAGTTCGGGCACACGCCCATCAGGTGCGCGACTGCGCTGCGGCCAAATCTCGCTCTCGGCTTCTAATCCTCATGCGTGCTGCTGAGCACAAGTATCCTCGTACAGTTGGGACAGTGGATCAGGTCATCCCTGGTCATGAGCAGATTAACACTCTCGGCGGTAATGCCCATAAAGCAGCCTCCACAACTATAGGCTCCCTTACTGCCCTCCTGCTGCTCAACTATCGCGACAGCCTGACCGTCGTAAGTTTCAGCCACGCGTTTGAACTTGTCGAGCGAATCGCCGGGTATGGTCTGCGCAACTTCGTCCCATTCAGCCTGGATCTTGTCGATTTCGGCCTGGTACTTGCCTGCCAGTGTCTCGCTTTCTTTTCGGGTTTGCTCGAGTGACTCTTTTTGCTCGTCTATCTGCTTCTGGATATCTTCGCACTCGGTTTCATCGGCCTCAATGTCTTTCAACAATTCCAGGCTTTGGGCCTCGATCTTGGAATTGTCAGCCTTGGTAGTGTTAAGCTGGGTAAGGACAGCGGCGTACTCTTTGTTCGTTTTTGTGCTGTTAAGCGAGGCCCTCAGCTTGGCTATTGACACATCTCTGCTCTTGAGTTCCAATTCCAGGCGGTCGAACTGGACCTTGGTCAGTTGAACCTCTTCCTTTTTCGCTTCGAGAGCATTTTGAAGGCTTCTGATAAGGTTTTCCTGAATGACTACGTTCCTCCTGCACCTTGACAGCTTTGCCTTTTCGGCTCGCAGGCGATTCTCAACACTTTGAAGTTTCACCAGCCCGTCTAATACAGGTCCCATTTATGCTCCTTTACGCCAGCCTTCAAACGTTCAAACCCTGTATTATCGCCGCTTGGATTTTAGTCTGCAACAAAAAAGTTTCCGTTTTTTTTATTGCGCGGCTCCCCTTATAATCGCTCCATTATGAAAAAGCTTTTGAAAGAACTCATTGAGGCTCAAAGCACCGCAGACAAAGGTGAATTAGCAGCAACGGAAGTGGTTTCGGCGTGGTTTCGCCGGGCAGGCATAGATTTCAGGATAGATAGCTGGGACCGCACCAGAGCGAACATTGTCGCAAAGGTCGAATCAACCGGGCGCAGGCCGGGGTTGCTGTTTGCCTGTCATCTGGATGTTGTCGGTCCCGGCGAGGCGCCCTGGCGGCATCCGCCATTCCAGGCGGTTGAGAGCGACGGCAAGATTTACGGTCGAGGCTCGGTTGATATGAAGGGGGGAACGGCCGCAATTGTAACGGCTATCAGCCGGATCGTTGAGTCCGGCACGAAGTTGCAGGGTGACGTAATCTTTTTGGCTGCCGCCGGCGAAGAGACAGATAGCTGCGGCGCAATACGATTTGCGGGCGGCCAGCGCTCCCTGCCGGAACTTGCCGCCGTGGTCATCCCCGAGCCAACGGACTTTGAGATTGTCACGGCACACCGTGGAATGCTCTGGCTTGAGGTGACAACCGCGGGCAGGGCCGCCCACAGCTCGACGCCGCAATTGGGTGTAAATGCCATCAATTCAATGCGGCTGATCCTCAACGAGCTGGAAAACTACGAGATCCCCGTCGAGCCGCACAAGCTGCTGGGCGGTTGCTCCATGAGTATCAACACAATCGCAGGCGGCAAAGCGCTCAATGTCGTGCCGGACAAATGCAGTATCAGGATAGACATCCGCACGTTGCCGGGGCAGAATAATCAAAATGTCGTCGGCGATTTCGAAGAAATCTTTGCGAAGCTAAAATCCGAGAATCCGCAGTTTGACGCCGAGGTCTCCGTGCTGCGCGAGATGCAGGCGTTGGAAACCGATCGCGACTGCGATTTTGTAAAGGATTTTTGCTCCTGTGTGGGAGCCGATGAGACCAAAGCGGTCGGCTTTACCACGGACGCCCCACATCTTGCCTCACTCGGCGTGCCGATAGTAATCTTCGGGCCGGGCAAGCCGCATCTTTGCCACAAATCCGATGAGAATATTGACATCAGCGACCTCGAAAAAGCCGCCGAGCACTACAAAAACATCATTCTGAAATTCCTGACCTGATGTAGTAGTGGGCAGTTGAAATAATTGTCTGCCTTGAGCGAAGCCGAATGAGTGCGGAATGACAACTCGTCAAATCATATATGAAAGAGTACTATGCGGCTTATCAGGTAACGGAGGTCGAAAGTGACAGGACGCAGAGGAATCCACACACTGAGCTTTTTGATGTCTGTAAGCATTTTGTTGGCGAGCTGCGGGTGCTTCGCGGGGACAAATACGTGTCCGCGTCGCGGGTTCTATGAGCTGTCGCTGGAAACCACCGAAAAGGCCCTCAATCCTTATACCGACATCGAGGTTGAGATCGTTTTCGAGCGGCCTGACGGCTCTAAAGTGTCGGTGGATGGTTTCTATGACGGCCCCGGCGTCTTCAAGGCAAGGGCCTACTGCGACACCGTGGGCAAATGGCGCTGGAGGTCATCTTCCAACATCGACGATCTGGACAAGAAAAGCGGGGCGTTCGAGGTCAAGTCCTCATCGCTCAAAGGCAAGCTGCGGGTGCATGAGAGAGATCCGCGTCAGTTTGCCTACGACAACGGGCAGTGGTTCCTGCACATAGGCGACACGGGGTATCGGTATGTGACGCAAACCGAGCCTAAATGGAAAGAGTATATCGACCAGGCGGCCCGGATGGGGGCGACGAAGATTCGCACGTGGTTCTGCCAGGGGCGATCGGACGTGCAGGTCCTTTTTTTCAACGGGCGAAAAGAATTGAATCTGGCGTACTGGCAGGAAATCGACAGGCGTTTGCAGTACGCACTCGAAAAGCACCCGCATATAATCTTCAAGCTGATCCCGTACGGGGAAGATACCGAGGAACTGCGAAGATACGACAAAGGCGACGAGGCAGCCAGGCTGATAGCCAGATACGCGCAGGCAAGATTCTCCGCTCTGCCGAATATTCACTGGTGCATCTCGAACGACCGCGAAATCGTGCCGGGCGGCAAGCTTACCGGCAGGAAAGTCCTTCGCCGGACAATCGACAAAATCGGCAGGGATATGGCGGCCAGGGAGCCTTGGGGGACGTTGCTCACAAACCACCAGAGCCGGTTCAAGGGATACGACTTTGTGGACGCGGCGTGGTCGGATATTATCATGCTCGAAGACATGGATCAGGTTGACGGCAGAATCTTCAAAGAATACTACGATAAGCGGGCGGCGCCGATGGTTCTCGACGAGGACCGCTACGAGCACTGGCGCAATCCAAAGCATGACCGATATTTCTTTCGACGGCTGATGTGGGCGTCTCTTCTGTCGGGCGGACATGCCACTTATGGCGGGCTGAGGACGTATGAGCCGTATGACGGCAAAGAATCCGGCGTGCAGGGCTATTTCGATGCCGTCGCCGCCGGTAAGCTCGATCACGGGGCGGACGATTTCGTTCACATACACAAATTCTTCGCCGATACCGGCCTGACGCTGGTCAATATGAAGCCCGATGATACAATGGTCGGCAACAAACCGGGGAAATACAAGTGCATCCACGATGACGAAGCATACATTATCTATCTGGCCAATCCCGACGGCCCAAAACCGGGCGAAGCCAATGTCAGCCGGGCAACTCCGACTGTCACGGTCCGCTTGCCAGAAGGCACATTTGCGGCAAAGTGGTTCAATCCGAGAAATGGCCGGTGGACAGACCGAAACAGTGTGCCCGGAGGCAGCCGGAAACTGACCGCGCCTGCCGGAGGCGACTGGATTCTTCTATTGAGGCCGACACATCCGCTCAGCAGTTCAACGGCCCTGCGATTCTGCATCTGAAAGAAAACCCGATTGTTGATGAGTTTCTCCCCCGCCTGGATACTTGGAGCCCCTAACAAAATGACAGATCAGCATTTATTCTGTTACAGGCTATTAGTCCGTCGGTCAGGTAGCCAGACAACCTACTTGTTTATGACGATAGTAGTGCCGTCGCTGTCTCCATCGGGATCATGGTTCTCAAGTTGCTCGTAGGTCAGCCCAGCAACGGTAATGCCCTCGACCTTGAAAGTACCTGTGGCCTTGCCTTTCTTATCTGGAAATGCTTCGGAGACCAAGACACAAATCCCATCAGGGTCGGTCTCGGCGTCAACCTGGGCACCAACCGGAATTCCATGCTGGTAGAAAGTGCCTCTTACAGTTGCATATGCTACCACGCCATCGTTCGTATCGTGTACTCTGACGGTAACCGATGCTCCCCAATTGCCCTTCGCAAACTTAACACTCTGGCCGTCGAGGTCAGCTACATGCACTGTGGTAGCCGGCTGTGGCGGTACGGTCACAGTAACGGTGATGGAGTCGCTTGTGCTCGCACTTCCTGAGTCGGTCACCGAGGCAGTGATCGTATGCGTCCCCACGCTTAGGTTACTGGAAGAGAAGCTGCCTCCTGAGCCAATCGATCCATCTATGCTGGAGGTCCAGGACAGAAGTACTGTGATGTCTCCATCCTCGGCGTCAATGGCTGTTCCCGCGAACGCAATTGACTCGCCGTCGTTAAACTCGGAACCGTCAGGAGGACTGGTGATCTCTACCGTGGGCGGGTTGTTCGCCGCGTTGCTTACTTGAACGAAGATCAAGTCACTCGCAGTATGTCCGATCATATCGGTTGCCGTGGCGATTATCATGTAAACGCCGTCAGCAACGGAAGCGCTGTTCCACGTTACGCCGTAGGGAGCATCGGTATCGACGCCTATGCTTGTGGCGTCCACGAAGAATGCGACTTGGGAAATACCATTGTCGGCACTTGCATTTGCGGCCACATCGATAGTGCCGGAGACTGTGGAACCGTTGGTGGGACTGGTGATAGTCAACGTGGGCGGGTTGCTCACCGCGTTGCTTACGAGAACTAAGATCGAGTGGCTCGCAGTTTGTCCGGTCGTGTCCGTTGCCGTGGCGGTTATTATGTAAAGGTCGTCAGTAACGGCAGTGCTGTCCCACGGTACGCCGTAGGGGGCCTCGGTATCGACGCCTATGATCGGGGGGGTCGCAGGGTTCACGGAGAATTCGACCTGGGTAACACCATTGTCGTCGCTTGCGTCAGCGGTCACGCTAACTGTGCCGGAGAGGATGTCGAAATCGTAATGACTGGTGATAAATACATAAGGTGGATTGTCGCCTGGATTGTCGCCTGGACTGTCGCCTGGATCGACGCCTACCGCCTCGGCGACATTTACCAGCCCGTAGCCATACCAGGGGTCCCGTCCCGGATCGCCGAGGTCATCGGCGGTGGCGATAAGCTGGCCTTCGACGTCGCTAACACCGGCTGCGATGCACAAAGCTGCGGCGCCTGCCACGTGCGGGCAGGCCATTGACGTGCCGCTCAGAGGTAGATGCAACCCGCCGGGGAACGTCGAAAGGATGTTCGAGCCGGGTGCCGCCAGTGTCATGTCCGAACCCGTGCTGGAAAAGCTTGCCCTGACATCGCCGATGGTAGTGGCCGCCACTGCGATACAGGAATCAAACTTGGCGGGATAAATCATGTTATCGCCGGTGCCCGGTACATTGCCGCTGTTACCGGCTGCGCATACATTGACAATTCCGGAGGCCTCGGCCGTAGCGAACATTAATTCTACGAGCAGGCCTGGATTCCCGGAGCTGCCGTAGCTGTTGTTTGTTACCTGCATTCCGTTGTTCACAGCCCATTCAAGAGCGGCAATTATATCGCTATAGTTGCCGCTGCCGCTGGCCGACAAGACCTTTAGGCCATATAACCGGGCTTCAGGCGCAACGCCAACCACACCGCTGCCATCATCTTCGGCGGCGATCGTGCCGGCTACGTGAGTTCCATGATAATGGTCATCCATCGGGTCATCATCTTTGTTTACGAAATCGTAACCTAACTCGGCGGGATCAAAGTTCGCGTCCAGGTCCGGATGAGTGTAATCGATACCCGTGTCGATGACGGCCACCTTTACTCCTGTGCCCTTGTTGCCGCTGGCGTGAACTGCGCCGGCGCCTATTCGCTTCACTCCCCAGGTGTTGTCCAATTCAGCGTCGATGGCGTGTACCGTCAGATCCTCGTCAACCAGTGTCACATTCGGATTGCGCGAGAGTCCGTCGATAGCGGCTTTGGGAATCGACGCGGCGATGCCCGGAACAAGAGTATAAGTGTACTTGATTACTCCGCCATGGGCGCGCACCAAAGCTTGCTCACTCGGCCCCGGAGCTTGCCGGAAGCCAATCAAAACCGGGACTCTTTCAGGTCCGCCGGCATTGTCATTTGCTGCACCCGCCAGTCCTGCCGATACCAGGCAGACAACAAGCACTCCGGCCAGCATTGATTTCGCAACTTTAGCTCTCATGATAATCCCACCCTTTCAATTTCATAAAGAGGTATTATATCGGGCCGCGACGAGATGTAACGAATTCCGCAAACAAATCTGTGATTTGCCCTTGCACCGCGTCCTCCACGATGAATGAACGGTACGTTTCTGACATTTCATCATACCAACGATTTTATTCCAAACAAATATACTATCAAACTAATCCATGAGAGTCAAGATTTTTATAGGAACATTGCGACCGAGCCGGCCGGCGGGAGGATTGCCGGGTCGATTTCACAGATTTCGTCAAGCGCAGCCTTTGGCCGCAACCAAAAAACTCCAAACCACGAATTAACACGAATTTTTGGGCCACAGACGCCGTCCTGAGCGCAGTCGAAGGAGAGCACAGAGAACTCAGAGAAATAATCAATAATCAATTACAAGGGCCACGGATTGACGCGGATTTTGGCGGATTTAGTATTTCGTATAAGGTGTTGTTTCATAACAAGTTAGAAAAACAAATTTTTGAAAAACACGCACAAAAAACAAGAAGTTGAAAGATTGTATTACTGATGGCCGCAAACTGGCTAACCGACTGCCTGCTCGACTCCACAGACCCGGCGTGCATACCAAAATAAGACCACGCTGTGCTTCAAGGCTGTGAAAGAACTTGCTTGATTTGATCGGGGGAGGGGACTTTGCCGACCGTTTTGACCTGGCCGTCCACGACCAGGGCGGGTGTTATCATTACGCCGAACTTCGTGATCTCGTTGATGTCGGTGACTTTCTCTATCTCGAAATCATGCTCAAGCTGCTCTACGGCAGCCTCAGCGTTTTCCGCCAGCTTTTTGCACTTGGGACAGCCGGGGCCGAGGATTTGTATTTTTCTCATTTTGTGCCGCCTCTAAAAAAGCGCTCCGAAGATAATTCCCGAAATGCTCGCCATCGCTATTACGAGCAGGACGAAAACAACGGTTTTCTGCGTTCCCATGACCGAGCGAATTACGAGCATGTTCGGCAAAGACAGTGCAGGGCCAGCCAAGAGCAGCGCCAGTGCGGGGCCTTTGCCCATGCCGGCGCCCATTAAACCTTGCAGGATCGGAACCTCAGTCAGCGTGGCGAAATACATAAACGCCCCGGCCACCGCGGCAAATAGGTTCGCCCGGATCGAATTACCTCCCACCGCGGCATTGACCCACTCGGCGGGGATCAGGCCTTCATGTTCCGGCCCCGGTCTGCCCAACAGAAGCCCGGCAGCTAACACACCCAACAACAGCAGCGGCAGCATCTGTTTTGCAAAGCCCCACGTCGCATCGGCCCATTCGAGCAACTCGGCCCGAGCGAACCATGACCTTAGCATCAGCACAAAGCCTGCTAAGAGCATAAGAACGATAGCCCAGCGCAACCGGTGAATGAGGTCGTAAAGACCGCTTTTTTCGATGCCCTCAACTTCCTGGATGAGTTCGACGGGGATTTGATGTGTCTTGCCGGCCACATCCAGGATCTCTACTTCCTCCGGGCTATGGCTGATCAGAGTGCCTTCGACGCGGAAGCTGCTCAGCCCGCCGGGGCAGCAGAGGAACACGGCCCGGACGTCGCCGCTGCGAGCCCAGTTCGCAAAGATCAGAATGGCTACCATTGCACCAAAATACATCGCGTTTTGCCGGATGGACCTTCCAACCGCAGGCACGGGCATAGCAATTTGACTGTTTGCTTTTTCCAGCTCCTGTTTGCGATATATCAAGTGCATCAGAAGGCCGATGACAATGCTGAAGACGATTGCTCCCACGGCGCGAGCTATGCCGATTTGGAGTCCGAGGACCCGCGCGGTCAGGATTATCGCAAGAACATTTACTGCCGGGCCTGAATAGAGAAAGGCCGAAGCAGGCCCCAGCCCGGCTCCCATTTTGTAGATACCTGCGAACAGCGGCAAGACCGTGCACGAACAGACTGCGAGGATGCTCCCCGAGACGGATGCGACGGCGTAGGCCAGGACTTTGTTTGCCTTTGCGCCGAGGTATTTCATTACCGAGGCCTGGCTGACAAAAATAGAGATCGCCCCGGCAATGAAAAACGCCGGCACAAGGCAGAGCAGAACATGCTGCCGGGCGTACCACTTGACTAATTGCAGCGATTCGGAAATCGCGTTATTAAAACGAGCAATCCCGACCGGCAGGTAATAACACCCGGCAAAAACGGCAATGATAATTATCAGCGTCTTGCGCTCTGTTTTCCAGCTCATGTCAAGATTCTCAGACTACGGTCGTTTGCTCTTGTCCAACGCTGCCGACCCCAGATAAGATTAGCATCTGATAATATACTCACGCAACGGCAACAGATTCAAGCCCGGTTATGAGTCTCTGCGATCTTTTCGGCATTTGTGCCCCGCCGGCCGAGTTAGGCCTTCTTGCTTGCGAGGCGAAGTGCTGCTTGTGCAACTCGAATTCCGAGCTTCCTGGCCGTGTCAATGCCAAATTCATCCTTCGTGATGTCATCGTTGGCGAGGTTCCAGAGAGTTGCACCCTGGTGTGCCCCCGGTTTGCCGCCGACGATCATCATTTCATGGCAGAGCAACACGCTTTGGATCTGCTCGATGACGAGTTCCTGTCCGCCGTTTCGATAGGCACCGACCGCAAGTACTCCGGCCGGCTTGTCGGCCAAGAGAAGCTTGGGCTTGCGGAGGACGGCAAGGCGTTCGAGAAAGGCCTTACACAGTGCGCTCATACTGCGGAAGTAGCTCGGAGAGCCGATGATCAGACCATCAGGCACCGGATCTCTAAGCTCAGGGAGGATGCCGGCGAAATCGTCATCCGGTGGATTGGCAGCCCCGGAGAAGCCTGAGATTTCCATACCGCCCAGGTCCAGCAGTTGAGTCCCGACGCGCGAATCAACTGTCTTTGCGGCATCGAGCGCAATCTCGACGGCCGTGGCTGTGGTTTTGCCTTTGCGTGGGCTGCAGGAGATGCCCAAGATTGTGACGCTGCCGGCTTGGGCAGATTTTGCAGTATCCGATGCCAGAGTGGCGACGGCTCCGGCGGCGAGTGACGTTGAGATGAACTTTCTCCGATTCATTTTCTTTTTCTCCTTATTTTGCACATGAACCACGTGATTATCTCGAGTCTATTCTTGCCTGGTATTGCGGTGCCTCGCAGGTTCTCAGGCCACGGCTCCCCGGCGGACCGTCCAGCACCTTGGGCCTTACGAAATACGGGAAAGCAAGCAGCAGGGCTGTTACGAGAATGAGAGCGACCGCGACAACCTTGCGGGTCAAAGGGTTCGGGATCACTTTGCAGAAGATTGCGACGATGCTCGCCCAGTGTAGGACGATATGGAGGACAAGCAGGGCAATAAGAATCAATCCGATGTACAAATGAACCGTGCCCCATCGGTGACGGCCGAGACCACAGAAGAGCAACTCGACATTGCGGCCGTAGATTTCCCGTCGCTGATAGCCCGGCACAAGGACAAACTTGATCAGCAGGGCGATGCCTGCGATTGCAGCCATGCACAGGAGCATTAAGCCGTCAGTTATCAGGTTGAGTTTCGACCTTGTCATGATTCGCACTCCTCAACAAACCCACGCAACACTGCCCGACTTAAGGGCCGTGCAACCGCCACCGCGTCAGCGGGCTGTATAAATTAAATAGATCCCTCCAAGCAGTACGAGCAAACCACATATGCTCTTTAGAATCACAGCTCCTTTGGACTTCTCGTTCCAGTTCATGTAACGTTGGACAAGCCCGGTAAACGTCCCCGCCAAGACGATGACCGAACAGTGTCCCAGGCCGTAAACCACGAGCAACAGCACCCCGTAAAAGAGATTCGTTGCAGCTAATCTGAAGGTAACGCCCAGCATAGGCGCCATAAATGCAAAAGCGCAAGGCCCTAAAGCGATGCCGAATACCAGCCCGAGAACAAACGCTGCAAACATTCCCTTTCGTTTCATTCCAACCTGTCCCGGCCCACCCCACGCCATGGGGATAACGCCCAATAGATGTAAACCTACAACAAAGAATATCAGAGCCACAAAGTAGTTGCCGTACTTGCCGAGGTCTCCGGCTATTCTGCCGGCGGCAGCAGTGACGGCACCTATGGCACCTATTGTGACTAAAATTCCCACTGCGAAGGAGGTCGATATGGTAAAGGCCCGTTTGGTTGACATTCTTCCTTGCTGGCCAATAAACCCTACGATAAGGGGAATACTTGCCAGGTGGCAGGGACTCAGCAGTATGCTGAGAACACCCCATACAAAGGCAGCACTTATGGCGATAAGAGCGGTGCCCTCAACGGCGCGTGTTAGTATCGTGAACAGTTCCCGCATCATTTTGCTCTTGCCAGCTCGACGCCGAGTTCTCTCCACTTCGCAAGGATATCTTCTTTTGACATAAATCCCTCATGGCGAAAGAGTTCGGTACCGGATGCGTCAAAGAATATCTGTGTGGGGATGACCCAGACCTTGTACTCTGCCACGAGGTCGGGATTCTTCTCGATATCGAAGACGTCCACTCTTAACCTGCCGGCATACTCCTGTCTTAGCTCTTCAAGAACGGGGGCCATCATCTTGCACGGGATGCACTTTCCGGCACCGAGATCAACCAGTCGCGGCAACGCCATTGAAGCGTCGCTCTCAACATTGCCCGGTTCTTGAGCTTGTGGAACTGTGACGACGTTTCCAGGTGGCTCGACGACGGTCAATTCGGAATTCGCTCTATTGCCTTGTTTTAGAACAATTACAATAACAACGGCAACCACCAATGCTGCAATAATTGCGATCTTTCCTGCTTTGTTCATATTGAGCAGATTCATCCCAGGAGATATGGGCTAAAGGGCCCGAAGCAATTTCTCGCTGTCCTTAGCTCGGTGCGTCAGAACTCGGCTGGCGCACGAAAGAAAGTCGAGAACGCAAGGCGTTTTGAGCCTATAAATAACGTTGAGACCTTCTTTGCGACACTCCAGGACGCCAGCCCGTACCATTACTGAAAGGTGCCGCGAGACGTTCGACCTTTCAGAACCTACATGCTGTGCAATGTCGCAGACGCACTGCTCGCCGTCTCTTAGAAAATCAATGATTGCGATGCGCAGCGGATGGCCGATGGCCTTGGCAATCTCCGCCTGTTTTTCATATCGCAACTGCGTGTTCTTATCTGACATTTTGAACCTCGACATAGGTTACTATGTGGTAATATACTCATATAGTTACAAAAAGTTCAAGCAGGATCGGTTTTTTTTGGTTCTTTTGCCGGATATGGCCACTGTTTGCCGCGCAGGCTAATATTTTTTTCTGAACCTTGCGGCGGGGATGTTCATGAGCTTGCGGTACTTGGCAACGGTGCGTCTGGCTAAATTCTCGATGCCGGCCTGTTCCAGCTTAATGCGTATCTGATCGTCACTCAAAGGTTTGCTCTTGTCCTCGGCGTCTATGATTTCCTGCAGCTTGGCCCTTATGGCCTCCCAACTTCGGGTCCTGCCGTTGGCGTCCTCTCTGCCGCCGCTAAAGAATTTTCGCAGCGGCAGTATCCCCCGGGAGCACTGGACGTACTTGCCGGAGACGGCCCGCGAGACCGTAGCCAGGTGCACGCCGACTTCATCTGCGACTTTTGACATCGGCAGCGGATGAAGATGCTGCTGGCCTTTCTCGAAAAAGTCCCTCTGAAACTTGACCACCGCCCTGGTAACTCTCAGCAGCGTGCTCTTTCGCTGCTCTATCGCGTCCATGATCCACTGGGCCGAACGAAGATTGCCCTGCAGGAACTTTCTTGTCTTTTCGTTCACCTGGGTGTCTTTTGCCATTCTCGCGTAGTAGTCACTCACTTTCAGGTACGGCAAATTGGAATCGGGCAATCTCACGGAGTATTCGTCCGAAGTTTCCGAAGATTCGACTATTACATCGGGGGTGATAGGATGGTTCTGGTCCCGGCCGATTTGCAGGCCCGGCGAAGTGTCGAGCTTGCTCATACGCTCGACTGCCCGGTTGACTGTTTCGATGCTGCAGTTCATTTTTTTGGCGATGCCGGGCAGATGATTCTCGAGCAGGTCATCCATGTGCTCTGCGATCAAGCGGGATTCAAAGCTCATGTCTTCGGCGCTCTGGGCCATCTGGATAAGCAGGCACTCCTTCAAGTCACGCGCACCGACGCCCGTCGGCTCTAATTTCTGCACCAGCTCCAGCGCATGGTTCAGATCGTCGATCGTGAAGTCACCCCTGTCTTTGTTATATAACTGCTCCAGCCTTACGGACAGATAACCCCTGCTGTCGATATAATCTATTACCATGTTGCCGGCTATCTTCACGGGCTCTTCGGCATCCACCAGCCGCCACTGCTCGGTCAGGTGTTCGTGCAGCGATTGAGGAGGGGCTGCGGTGTTTTTCAGCGCTTCGAGTTTTCTGTCCGGCTCGTCGGACGAAACGCGCCGCCGGAAAGGACCCGCCTCGTCCATATAATCTCTGAAACCCTCGCCGAGGTTTTCAAGACGCTCGAAGTCCTCGGCCTTGTTGTTGTCCGTGCTGAGAACCAGGTCTTTTTCATCTGTATCATCTTGAGGCTGGTCCGGGACCGAGTCGGCAGCGTCGGGACTTTCAGGCTCGACCATCTCCAGAACAGGATTGCTGTTAAGCTCCTGCTCGATTCTTTCCTGGAGGGCGAGGATCGGAAGCTGGAGGATCTCCATCGATTGAATCATGTGCGGAGCGAGCTTCATTCTCAACTCCATCCGCATCTGAGTTCTCATTTCCAGCTTCATAAAAACGCCTTGAAGAAAACACTTATTGCGGCCGGTCACACCAGGCGCTGCTGCCACATCGTAAACGGTATAGAGGATTTCGTCAAGATTTGGCCGGCAATTGACAAACTTTGGCAAAAGAAGTGAAAATTATTCTACTTTTTGCCTGCCGAGGATCGCGTCGGTAAGCATCTTGCCGCTTGCGTATTCGATATTGCTGCCGGTCGGAAGCCCTCTTGCCAGGCGGGTAATCTTTACACCGGTGCTTCTCAGCAAGGAGCTTATATAGAGTGTTGTGCCGTCGCCGGCCATGTTTGGATTTGTTGCCATTATCACTTCTTTAACATTACCGCCGCGCACCCGCTCGACGAGCTGCTCGATGGCCAGATCGCCCGGTTCGATTCCCTCAAGCGGTGCGATGTGACCGCCAAGAACGTGATAGACCCACTTGCAGGCACTCGTTTTCTCAAGACTTATGACGTCCTTAGGCTGCTCGACAACACAGATAAGGCTCTTATCCCGCCGGGGGTCCGAGCAGATTTGACAAATGGCCTGTTCCGAGAAGTTGTAGCAGACTTCACAGCGTTTGATCTTGTTCTTGACGTCCCGGATCGCCTCGGCAAGCTTCATGGCCTCAGCGGGCTCGGCCTTTAGCACATGAAAAGCCAGCCTCTCAGCCGTCTTGGGTCCGACCCCGGGCAGCTTGCCAAACTCCTCGATAAGCCTGTTCAAACTTTCAGTATATGCACTGCTCATAATTGCTCACAGGCCATCCCCAAGCTGCCGGATAACTATCAAAAACTATTGGCTTTCTTCGACACCGGTAATCGTTGCGTCAAGGCCCATGATGACTGTCTTGACTGCCGGGTCGTTGAGCAGTTCATTTCTCTTTTGGCTGCCTGTCCTGGGCGGGCTCGTGCTCGGCTCAGCCGGCTTTTGCTTGCCGGCGGCAGTTTCAAACTTGACTCTCACGGGCGCCGAGAACTCATTACTCAGCAGACTCTCGATTTGCTCGACTCGTCCGTTGCTCTCGGCCATTCTCATCTGCACTCGAGCCGAGGCGTCAAACTCAAGCGTCAACACCCCATCCTCGAATCGTGCCGGCACGGCAGAGCTTAAAAGTCCGCCCGTGCCGGGGCCGAGCTTACTCGTGATAAGCCTCAAAGTATCCTGCCAATTATCTTTTATCGACTTAACGTCTCGTGGTTCGTGGCTCGCGGCTCGCGGCTCGGAATTTATTGCTCGTGCTTCTGTGACCCTGTGCCTTTGTGCCTCACCTGGCAAATCTTTTTTTTTAACGGCGGGCGCCGAACCGCCTTTCAATTGCGAGAGAAGCTCGTCAACATTCAGGAAATGCTCGCTCAAGGCGAATCGCAGCAGTGACGCTTCCAGCAGCGCCCTGCTCGTATCGCTGTTCTTGACCGACCATCGCAGCTTTTCCAGTGTCGCTATGCTGTAAACAAGTGCGGCAACGTCAAATTTCTCCGCCAGCTCGCCCGCTCGCTTTCGCTGCTCGCCCGTTAAGATAACAAGCTCACTTTCAACACCGGTGGATTTGACTACCATCAAGTCACGCATGAAATCGATAAGCGAATCAACGATCTGGACCTCACTTATGCCGACGCTGATCAAGTCCTCTATCGCGGTAAGCGTCCCGGCTGCATCGCTGTCGCCGATCTGCCCGATAAGATTCCAGATTTTTTCGCTGTTTGGCTGTCCGAGAAACTCCTCGAGCAGTTGGACTGTCAAAGGTTCGACGCCGGCGCTTATCAGCCTGTCCAACAGGCTCAAGCCGTCTCTCATTGAGCCGTTCGCCATTTTCGCCAACGGCAGGACCAAATCCTCTTCATATTTTATCTTCTCCCACCCAAGGATGGCTTTCAGTTGTTCGGCTATTGCTGCCGGGCCGATATTGCTGAAATCGAATCGCTGGCACCTCGATTGAATTGTTGCGATGACCTTGTTCGGCTCTGTGGTGGCGAAAATGAACTTGATGTGGCTGGGCGGCTCCTCCAGTGTCTTCAGGAGAGCATTGAAGGCCGAGACAGTTAGCATGTGCACTTCGTCGATGATGTAGATTTTGAATCTCGAACGCGCGGGCCTGTAGATCGCATTCTCGCGGAGCTCACGAATCTCATCGACCCTGTTGTTCGATGCCCCGTCGATTTCGATCACGTCGATATCTTCGCCGACGTTTACCGCAACGCAACTGTCGCACTTGCAGCAGGGCTTTGTTGTCGGCTCATCGAAAGCCAGGCAGTTGAGCGCCTTGGCCAGCACGCGCGCCAAGGTGGTTTTTCCGACCCCGCGCGTGCCGGAGAAAAGGTAAGCATGCGCGACCCTGTCGGTCTTTATCGCGTTCTTGAGCGTCTGGGCGATAGGATCCTGCCCGATAACGTCATCGAACGTCTGCGATCTGTATTTTCTTGCAAGAACAGTATAAGACATTTTTGAATGATTATTGATTAATGATTATTGATTAAACATTATCCGGCGCAAAAAACATTCTGTGTTGCTATTCTGAGAATTCTGCACTTCTGTCCTTTGCCGTTTTTCTTGACTTTATGAAAATAGCGGTTAACTCTTTACCTTCCTCAAGTAAACTGGAGACTTGGCTCTCACCGAGCAAGCACTCGTCGATAATGAACTGCAACCAAAAACAAGACTCATCGGCTTCTTCTATTACTATACTCACCTTAGAGGCAAAGTCTGCCTTTGATTGTGCAACACAGGCGGCACGATAGTTGGAAGCAACGGAGGTCGAACATCTGATTAGTTGCCTTCTAATGTGATCGCCCAAATCCGATTTCGGCAGAGCCAGACTTAACTTGACACAACGATGTGCAAAGTTTTTGGTTCGCTCCTTGAGATCGTTTTCCCTCATCTGATATACGATGTTACGCGTTCAATTATCATTTATCACTTATCAATAATCATTCAAAAGGTGGCCGGGTTAACCCACAGCACGACCAAGCGGCACGTTTATGGCTGCTCGGTTCCCCGCCTGACCAGGTTCACGGGCTCGGTCTGCATGGGACCCGGCCGGAAATACTATTGATGATTGATTACTGTCTATTCACCATATTTGCCGGTTCGGCACAAGTATAGCGGCAAAAAAAGCCATTTTCCACAAAAACATTTTGGTTTGACAAATTTTGTTTCAAAAGCTATCTTCTGTGCGAACGAATTCCGGCGATTAGGGAAGATATGTGAGAAATAAGTATGCAGCGAACGCCTGCTTGTCGTCATGGTCTTGTCGAAGGTGGGTCGGGAATCTCGTGTGCACGGAAGGAGAATTGCTATGAAAGTAAGAATTGAAGATACTTGTACGGCTTGCGGGCTTTGCGTAGATACGTGCCCCGAAGTATTCGAGATGGGCGACGAATTCGCACAGGTTATAACCGATGAGGTTCCCGCCGAGCACGAGACCGCCGTCCAGCAGGCCGCCGACGAGTGCCCCGTCGAGGCAATCATCGTCGAATGAATCAACCTGACAGCTCTCTGCCTCTGTCATACGCTGCCGTCAGGACATCATTTACCAGGCGGCTGAAGTTGCCTTCTGCAAATACTTTGAGCGCTGCTTCGGTCGTTCCTCCGGGTGAGGTCACTTTTTGCCGCAGCTCCGCGGGGCCTTCGTTGTACTTGTCGGCTTCGGCCGCAAGCAGCCCCGATCCTTTGGCCGTTTGCAGAACCAGGTCTTTCGCGACGTCTCCCGGCAGACCTAATTCGATGCCGGCTCTTATCATCTCCTCCATCAATAGAAAGAAATAAGCAGGCCCGCTGCCGCTCACTGCCGTCACGGCATCGATCAAATCTTCATCATCGACGATAACCGCTTTGCCGACCGATGAGAAAATCGACATAGCTTTTTCCAGCAGCGGTTCTGCTCTGTCGTTGGCGAACAACGCGCTTGCGCCTTGGCCGATCAGAGCCGGTGTATTGGGCATGACGCGGACTATTGCGACCTCACCCAACGCCGCGGCAATGTTTGCGACCTTTATCCCTGCCGCGATGGATATAACGAGAGTTTTCTCGCCGATGGCGTCTTTGACGCCCTCCAGCACATCAGTCATATTCTGGGGCTTGACGCTCAGGACGACAGTATGAGCGTTCGCCGCTAATGCCGCATTGCTCTCGGCGGCAACAACACCATACCGCTCAGCGAGCGATTCAAGCCGTTCGGCTCTAATATCACTTACCAGGACATTCTCAGGCGCGTAAATGTCTGCCGCTATTATGCCCTTTATCAGGGCCTCAGCCATGTTCCCACTGCCGATAAAGCCAATTGTGTCCACTTCTTTCTCCTTGTTGGGATTGACCTGAGAGCTTACAATTTCGTCGGCTAATTTGTTGCGGGCAATATTAGGGCCAGTCACGGAGAAAAGCAATGCAAAAACAGGTTGAATATCCCGAAGCGATCAGGACCAAGTATCCCGAGCAGGTCGTGATAGCCATCGCAAAGGACAAGGACGGCAAAGCCAATCCTATTACGTTGGGCTGGACCATGATTGTCTCGGGCAGCCCGCCGATGATGGCGATAGCCGTCGCAAAGAAGCATTACTCGGTGGAAGCGATAACACACTCGAAATGCTTCACCATAGCATTCCCATCCTCGGATATGGCCGATGCGGCCCTGTTCTTCGGATCGAGATCCGGCCGAAAGGTGGACAAATTCGCCGAGTTCGACTGCGCTACAGAACCAGCCAAGGCAATTGACTCTGTGCTATTGGCCGATGCCGTAGCCAATTTCGAATGCGAACTCGAATCACAGGCGCCCGCAGGCGACCACATAATCTTCACCGGCAGGATCGTCGCGTCTCACACCAGCGCCGAGCCGAAGAAACGGCTATACACAATCGGCCCCGGCCACAAATTGGGACCGGCATCTTGAATTGACTATTTTCAATTTACTATTGTCTATTGGCAATACTCAACACTTGCATCGGGATTCTGGCAAAACAATAGGTAGGGTGCGATGAAATCGCACCGATGATGTGGGAATATGCACACTGCCGAGGCTCTATTGTCAGCCGGTCAGAAGCTCGAATTCTTCGAGGCTGAGTGATTGTCTGAGTTTTTGCAGGGCGATCAGCTCGATCTGGCGGACCCTCTCCTTGCTCAGGCCGAGTTCCTTGCCGATCTGTTTCAGGGTTTTTGTCTGCTTGCGTATTGGGGTGCCGATCAGACCGAAACGATTAACGATTATGTGCCGCTCGCGTTCGGTGAGATTGTCCTGGATGACCTGGGTCAGGCTTCGGTGGGCCTGTTCCATAGCCGCGAAATCCACCGCGTCTTCGGTTCTCAGATCGTGTTGGATCTTCACCAACGAAGCTGTAGTCGTTTTGTCGAGCCGGCTGGCTTGTGCCGGAATTTTACGGGCGAAATCCTTCGCTATGATCCATGAGGCGAAAGTGGCAAACCGAAATCCCCTGGTATAATCGAATTTCTCGACCGCCCGCATTAGCGATACGTTGCCCTCGCCGACCAGATCGAGCAGGTTCGCTTGCTCGACCACATGTTTGCGCGCAACGGCTACGACGAGTCGCAGGTTTGTTTCAATCAGTCTTCTTTTTATCTCCTCAGCCTGGGCTAAATAGCTTTCTATCTTAGTCAGCCTCGCGCCCGAGACGCTGGAACGCTTTATGCCGGTGCGCATGCGGCAAGCCGAATATTTCAGATAATTGTATTGGCGGAACAACTTGACTTCACGCTCTCTGTTGAGTGCAGGGACATCTTTGAGCGTGCGCAAATACGCCGACAGAGAGCTGCCGGACAATTTGATCGGTCCAACGCTCTTGTGAGCTGTGGTCCCTTTGTTATCGACCGGCTCTGCCAGAATCTTTTGCTCGGCGTCTTCTTCGAGGAATTCATCGCTGGCGACGAATTCAATCCGTTTAGCCCGGAGCGCCCTGGCCCTTCGGCGATTGATGATCCGGTAGATCGAACTCTTGTTCCGATCGAAACGCTTCATAAGCTCCCTGGCGTCGCAGCCTTGCCTGAAGAGTCGATATATCTCGGCGGCCTGGGCCGGTTCAATTACACCGCCGGACTTCTTGATAACGGCTTTCTGAGGATTGGCTTTTTCGTAGTTGCGCAGCGTGTATCTGATAGTCTCGGGACACTTACCGGTCTTGGCGCTTATCCTGTTTATGATCTGGCGGCGGGACAGATTCTTGCCGGCCGTGAGCCTTTCGGCCTGCCTGACAATTTGCTGTTTTTGCTTGTCCGTCAGCCGGACAAAGCCTTTGGCTTTGCTCACAAGTCCGGGATTCGCCTCGATGAATTTATTGACCTTTGACTGCAAAAAGCCGAGACGTCTTACGCCGTCGGGAAAGATATATTTTCGCGGAATCAGGCCTCGTTTTCGCCAGCGATCAATCGTTTTTGTCGAAACACCCACCGCTTCGGCAAGCTCCGGCACGGTCCGGATTCTCTCGCTCTGCTCGGTGACGGGGCCGGCAAGCTGGCCGCTCAGCTTGGAGATGAAAACCCGAAGGTCTTCCAGCAGCTCATCGCCCTTGACAAGCTCGCCGCCGTCCGAACGCTTGAGGTTGAAACCCGTGATCCGAAAGAACACAAATTCGAAAGGATATTCCCTGTCCTTATCGACAATCGCAAACAGCTCTTCGGCGGCATCGAGCTGCTTTCGTCGTTTCTTCTCCGGCGTGAATCGAAGCTGCATCAACAATTGCGCCAAATTATGACTTGCTATCCGTCGCATGGGTAAATGTCCATTTTACCAGAATTGGGCGCAAAAGAACAGCCCCGCGAAGGGGCTTTTTCTTGAGTTTCAGCGGCTTCAGGCATATCCTGCGGATATGTAAGCAAACAACCGTCGGGCCAAAAAATTGCAGATACTCTGGCTTTGCCTTATGTGCTGCCGCTAAGCAACGAGGCTTTTGGCTACATCGACGGCCGAGGCGGCATCGGGGGCGTATCCGTCGGCGCCGATCTTGTCGGCATAATCCTGTGTGACAGGCGCGCCGCCTACTATGATCTTTGCCGCAACGTCGGCGTCCCTGAGCGCCTTGAGTGTTTTTTCCATGCCCGGCATGGTTGTGGTCAACAGCGCGCTCATGCCAACTACGTGAACACCGGCGGTTTTTACCTGCTCGACGAACTTCTCGGCCCCGACGTCCACGCCGAGGTCGATCACTTCAAAGCCTGCTCCTTTGAGCATCATGGCGACCAGGTTCTTACCGATGTCGTGCAGATCGCCCTGCACGGTTCCGATTAGAAACCTGCCGACCGGCTCGACACCGGCTTTGGCCAGTTCAGGCTCGAGAATCTCCATCGCCATTTTCATCGCCCGCGCAGCGATTAGAACTTCCGGTATATAAACCTCGTTCTTCTTGAAACGGGCGCCGATTACATCCATACCTGCAATCAGGCCGTCGTCGAGAACACTCTTGGGTGCTGTGCCCTCTGCGAGAGCTGCTTTCGTGATTTCCATAGCGGTGTTCTGGTCGCCTTTTATCACTGCATCCGCCAAAGCCTTCAAATCTGCCATTTCAGTTCTCCTGAACCTTGTAAGAATCCCAAACGAGGGTTCTGAAACCGAGTCATCGAAAATTAGCCAACCAACGCACAATTATTTTTCTCATGATGAAGCTATAATTAAACATCATTCCGGAGTCAAGGACAAGGAAAAAAATTTCCGAATCCCGATGTACGTTAATCGGGATTGCCGATTGGCGATTTTGCATCGATCAATCGAAAATTGCAAATAGCACATTCTATATAGGACTTGCCCTGTCTGTAGCTCCCATAAAAACATCGCGTCCGGCAGTGAAGCTCATTTGCGGTGTTTGGCAGGGAAACTCATATAAAGCCGTTTCTTTGCCGTGTCGATAGTGAAAATGTCGTGTTGGAGGCATGGACAAGATGGAATTTGTCGTTTTTTTCGGAAGTCACAAAAGGATGCCGGATGTTGTGAAGTGATCGAGAGGATCAATGATGGCAGTTCGGTCAAGGCAGGCAAGAGTTCTTCTGGCGCTATTGGTTTCGATCGCAGTCGGCGCAACGATCCTGAATGTCCTGGGCCACACTCCTCCCACTGCCGGGGCATTTTGCCTTTCGCGCTATAACCGGCTGGCCCCTGTCAAAGAGGCCCTTCGCTGCCGAACTCCCCAGTACCCTGGACGGTGGAAGCGGATCGAAATCAACTACATCAATCGCGATCCGGACAAGCAGGCCACGCGGGATCTCGACTGGGACATCAGCCAGGCAAGCTTTTTGGGCAACTCGGCCGGCTGCGAGTTCGCAGGCTGCCATTTCATCATCTGCAACGACCACATCGGCCTCGACGGCCAAATATATTCGACCGAAGAGTGGCAAAGACAATGGTCCGTCAACGGCGAACCACCGAACGGGACACAATCGCCCGCCGAAGATATTCAGACTATTCACATCTCTATCATAACCAGCGGCAACAGCGATCGCCCAACCGACTTCCGCATTAGAAGGACCCGGGAGCTTATCGAATTGTTGTGCGCGAGGTTGCACATACGACCCGAGTCGGTCCTCTACCCAAACAACTGGCTGTAGAAACAGGCGCCCGGAAAGCGCCCGGATTGCTGAGCACCCCGGTAATTGCCGGCACAGTATCCCAACGCAAAAGCAGCAACGAAAACCCCCTTGCTCTGGGACATAACAGTAAAACCCGCCTGCGACCTCGAAACGGCAACAGAAGTAGCCATAATAGTAGTAAACTCCCAATAACCAAGATTGTCTTACTGACACGTTTACAGAAAGATCTTCTGATCCTTCGGCTATCAATCTCCGGCTTACAGCCGTCGGCAATACAGAAGCCGGTTGATCTACTGTTCCCGCGCTGCCAAGCTTGGATTTCTACGGAGTCCGCGTCACGCGATAGATTATACGCTTCACGGGGAACGGGCCACGCTCGCCTTCGGCGGAGTTGTAGTAAGCGGAAAACCTCCCCCTACATGGGACAGCCCGCCCTAAAATGTTTATCTCACCGAACATGTATGGCCGATGATTGTATAGTGGTTCCAGTGTAACGAGTCTTAGGATTGCCAAGAGTGGCCAAGAAATCAAAATCGTGGAGGAGCACATATAAGAACTATGAATTCAGAATAGTGCTTTTTATGTACAGCGTAGAGTGAATGGCGTTTTAAGATTCCTTTCATCAGCAATTCATGATTTTCTTAATTACGGCTGTTGCACAAGCTTTAGCAATATGATAAATCTCATAAAACGCCGACCGGGTGATTGAGCCAGAAGTGAATCCATGAGCAATTTCGTTTCTAAGATCGTATAGGTCATCCGCCTTGGATTTAGGATCAAATCCCGAATGATATTTAGGATTTATTTCCTTCAGAATAACTTCTTTACGATCAGAAAGAAGTCGAGATAAGTGTTTCCTTTTTGAACGAGCCAGGACTTTACAGTGATCACCTGCTAATACTTCTAAGCTAATGAATATCAATAAATAAGCTAATCTCTGATCTGGTAAGGAAAAGCTGGCTAAAAAAGCATTTATAGCAAGGTTTTGTCTGTCATTCAATTGGGGTAACGGTTCTTCAACTATAGAATTAAACAAGTCTTCTCTGGAAATTGCTCTCGAACCCGGCCTACCAATTAAGACATCAGCATCAACTATTTTTTTGTCCTCCGGTACAATGCAAGGTCTTGTAATATCGACAATTCCGTCAACATTAAAACTCTCATCCTCACCCGTATCCCATCCTTTCTGCTTTGCTGCCGGCCAACTCGAAAAAAACTGAAAGGGACAAGGTTCATGCTCCAAGAATTCCCAATCAAGATAGATTGTTATAGATTTCTGTATAGCAAGATTAATGAAATATTTTTGCAGAATGTTAAATATCTTTTTTGCATCATCTAACGCCTCGATATTACTTATTTTTAGAATAGGAATGTCTTCCCTTGACACAACTTCAATTGCAATTTTTTCCTGGAGCATTTTACATAGCACGTTGACAAGCAAATGTTGATCTAAATTTATCTTGAAGATATTATCAGAAATATAAATCGGATAATACAAAGTAAAATTGTCGCCTTCCTTACCTGTTGTTATTGGTTTCATTTTTTCAATCCAATCACATAAAATAATCAGTTGTTTTGTTACTGCAGTAGATTAATTTTCAAATTGTTTATTATCCAGCATCAAAAAAGATTGATGCTTTTGTTGTGAAGTCTCAACTATATACCAAAGTCCATCCTTAACACAATCGGCGAAATCTGAAAACACTGCCCCAGGCCAAATGGCCTACATAGCCATCGGCGCACACATTCTCCCTTTCTAACCCTAAAGGCGTTTGTGAGAGGGCAAATGTTGATAAGAAAATCAGAAGATTTGGAAAAAAAGTGAAAAAAGCAGGAAAAGATAGGGTTTAGCCGAGGAATTTCGAGTTTAGAATTGAGAATGAATAGTTTACTTGACGGCCGATGGCCGTGGTATATGGTTGATCCGCTGTTTCTATCACGTGAATCAGGGCGATCCGTAGAAGACATAGTTGTCGTAGGTTCGCTTGTCTGCTCGTTTCTTTTGATGTTCGGCCAACTGGCCGTGATACTCGCAGTGAAAGAACCGGCTGTCAAACATGGGGCGGGGCATCCTGTCGGATTTGCCATCCAGAGCTGCCGTCAGGTGCAACAATGCCAGCGGTATCTCGTCGCCTGTTCTGGCGTACTCCCGCTGCGGTCGCGGGAACAGGCCGGTTGTTGTTTGCAGCTTTAGCAGATTGTCCGCAACGACGCATGCCATTTTCAGCATTGAACGATTGCCTGTGGCCCGGTGTAATTCGAGCAGGGCATAGATCAGCCTCCAATCCGCGCTATCGGCCCGGAGATTGAAGGCCTGCTGCTCGCCGTTCGGCAGGCCAATATCGCCTATCCCCAAAGACCGGCCCATTTGACGAGCCATTCTCCAGTGCACGTCATCCTCGGAGAGACGATAGGCCATCGCGTAGCTCCACAGCAGGTGTCCGTCAGGTTTGCGAGGCGCAAAAGACTCAGGCACGTAGTATCCCTCTTTGGCCTCCTGCCATTTCAGGGGCGTGCAGTCGGTCATTAAGGCGACAAATCGTCCCGTGTCGGGATCCCAGCATCGGCGGGCGTATATTTTCAAATCATCGAGCGCCCAGGCGATGAATTCGCGTCCTGCATCCGCGTACTTTCCTCCGGCTTCGAGCAAAGTCTGGCCGGCCTGCATCTGAGCTAACGGGATATGGTGATACCGGGACGTCTGGTGATATGAAGCTACAATCTTGGCCTCGTTGATCGAGGGGTGAACGTGGCCGAGAGCATCCTGTGCCCGGTCGTGCTTTCGATAGCTCAACTGCCCGCCGCACAGCCCGGTTTCAGGATGTTTTCCCTGCTGCCAGCGATAAACCAACCGGCGCGTCCATATCAGGGCGCGGTTGTTCTTGTCGAGCGCCGCCAACATAGTTCCACTGTGCATCAAGGGCGGGGTCACATTGGCAAATGACAGGTTGCCGCCGTCAGTCGGGAAAGGCACCTCAATCGCATCGGCGAACTCGTGATTCCATTTGGGTTTTGCCGGCTTTTCCGTATTCGCGTGCCGGTTGTAGTCAAGACGGCTCCAATCGAGGATATGCGTGGCCCAAATTGCCCCCATCAATTTGCGTGTGGATTCGGGATCCACCTTCCACATGAAACTATAGTACGGCTGGTGCCCTTTCATCTCATGGGCGCCTGCGTACTGACCAACCGGGCGGTCCGTCTGCAGGTCCCAGGCCAGATGGCCGCCCCAGTATAGAAGGCCGTTGTCTGACTGGAGATGCTGCAGCACGTGACCGGTAGCATCCGCCGCCGCCCGGCGATACTTAGAGTCTGCCGTCAAGGTGCTCAAGCCGTCGAGAATGCGAATCAGAGGTTGCTGACTGGCAAAATTGGACAACACCCAGGATTGCCCGTCTTTCTTCCATATAACCGGTTTGAGGCTCCCGGCGTGAAGGCCGTCTGCAAATAGCGGTGTATGGTTGTTGCCGTATGTGTCGCGTCCTTTTTCGATCACCACTTCGGCGAAGTCCTTAACAGCCTTGAGATACCTGCCGTCGTCAAGCTCTGCGCTGCGAGCCAAGTGAAGCACCCAGTCTCTGGAGTCGGGCGGGGACCATTCGAAGCGGTCCTTCAGAGGCGTTTTTTTGTCGATAATCTTTTTCTCGCCTGTGCGCGGGTCTAACAGGCGGGCCATCCGCAGATCTACGACGTCACGGCCGAACTTGATGGTGACTTTTTCTGTCACGCCGCGCACGTACGCTACGTAGTGTTCGCCCTGTTCGGCCAGCAGCCAATACGTCGTCTCGGGCGGGCACAGCAAAGTGCGCTTCGGTCCTTGCGCCGGGCCGAGGCGAACCTGGCGGTCGGATGAGCGGGGAGTCGAGGAACTGATCCAATCGTCGTGCGGCTGCAACTTCCACCACTCCAGGTCACGAAGGAAGCGCTGAGCCACGTGGTACTGATGTTCCCAGACGTCATTGCGCGGATCGTCCACGTTAAAGGGCCCCTTGTCGCGATTTCCACCCATGTACGTCGTGCCGTATCCCGTCACGGGATAGCCGCCCGCCATGATAATGTCCCATGTCGCGTGCCGCATGGCGTCGGCGCTGAAGCTGTTGGGTTTGTCCACTACGCCGTCGAAGTTGGAATCACGTAGAAAGTAGCCGTACTCGGAATTTACAATCGGCCCCGGGTGTGGGCGGGCCTGCCCTGAGCTTGCCGAACGGGATTCCAGAATGCGCTCATGCAACATTCGGTAATTTTGCTGATAATCGCCAAAGCTCATCCATGAAGCCTTATTGAATTCGCGCACGCTTCCGTGTTGGGTCATGGGGTGGATCCCAATCATGCGGTTGTGGACGTCGGCTTCGTGCAGAACATCGCCTATTTCGATGAATTCCTCGCGTATGGCCTGCTCGGTGACATTTGGCCGTGTTCTGATTTCGGCGTGCCACTCGCCGGAGACGATGAAGTACACATCGTAAGCGCCGTATCTTGACGCAATATAGCGGGCGTACCGCTTCCTCGCCTCCAGGTGCGGGAATCGCCGCCAGGCATAAGGCTCTTTCCTGCGCTTGTCGCCCCATGCTAACACGAGACCTCCAATGATCCCTTTGTTGTTCAGGTATTGCAGCCGTAAGTCGATTTCCCGCCAATAGGCGGGATTCAGGGTTTCTTCGGCCATGCTCTCGAACGGATCGCCACCACGATTTCCCCAACCGGCCTCTTGCAGGAGCATGGAATGAATAACATTCACACCCTGGCCGGCGCGCTCGTGAATATAGTGGAACACAGCTTTGCGATTGAGCTTCTCGGAAACTTCGTCCTGATACAGGGCCCAGCCGGTGTCACCCCAGAACAGAAACGGCGTGCCATCCTGGCGGGAAAAATGATGTGCAAATCCCGGCATTGGCCGAATGCTTCCCTTTCGCTTCGACGGGACACTTGTGAATTCGCCGGTCTGTCCATCCAGGCCGTCATCGGCAGAATGGACCTTAAACCGCCATTTGCCGGCAAGGTCGGGGCTGATGCGTATCTTCCAGGAATGCGCTCCGTCCCAGAACAATGCAAGGGTGCGTTTTGTCCCGTCCGGCCGCTGAATGACCGCCGACGCTTGCAGATCGGTGTACGGATTTTCGTATCTGTCCGCCGCCTGAAAGCTCGCCTCAAAGAACCCAAACCGCTCGACGGTCTGACTTGCCAGCGAGGACGTGCTCAATACTATCAAGCATACGATAGTGGTCACAAAGCTTCTCACTTGGCATTTAGCAGGATGTTTTAGATGTTGGGTCGCGATCATGTCGATGTCCTAACAAAAGTCACGTAGGGTGCGATGAATCGCACCAGTATGATGCCCTCTCAGAATTGGTGCGATTCATCGCACCCTACTACTACTACTTTTCGCAACCTCGTTGAACTACGCTAAAGGCAGAACAACTGCCAGTACCAGTGAAACCACTACCGTCGCCACGCCCATGAGGGCCAGCAGCAGGGTCCAGGATTTGAGACCTTCGGCTTCGCTAAGCCCCGTCATCTTGACGAAGATCCAGAAGCCGCTGTCGTTCATCCACGAGCAGATCATAGAGCCTCCTCCTATAGCCGTAGCCAGGTAGGCGGGGTGGTAACCCAATGACTTCATAGATGGGACCATAGCCGCGACCATGGACGAAGCGGTGATCATCGCGACGGTACCCGAACCCTGAGCGATTTTCATGATCGAGGCTATTAGAGCACCGAGCATCAACAACGCAATACCGCCGCTGTCGCCGGGAATAAGATTGGCGATTGCCGAACCGACATCTGCGGCCTCAAGCATCGCGCCAAAAGCGCCGCCGGCGGCTGTGATCAGAATAACAATGCCGCCGCTCATCAGAGAGACTTCAACGACTTTGCTCAATTGGGCCAATGTTAGTTGGCGTTTGGATTTCAGCATCCACATCGCAATCGCCGCCGCCAGCAGCATCGCGAGATTGACGTTACCGAGCACGGCTACGACGTCGGCGAATTGACGAAGAAAAGATCCCTCGGCGGCGGTCCTGGCGAAGACATCGACGATTGTATTTGCCGAGATCAGGGCGACCGGCAATAGGATGGGAAGCAGTGAGATAGACAGGGCGGGCAGCTCGCTGTCGTCGAATGGCTCAGGCTCGGCTTCACCTGTGCCGATCGGACGCAACGGGATGTTCATGCGCCTGTCGAACCAGCCGGCAAGCAGTATTCCCACGAAAGCCGCCGGCAGGGCGACAAGGGCGCCCGCGATAATCATCACCCCGATATCGATGTCGAGGTTCGCCGCCATGAACAGCGGTCCGGGTGTGGGCGGAACCAGCGAATGGGTGATAACGCCGCCGGCGGCAATGGCCAGCGCGTATTTTAGATAGTGCTTTCCCGTGCGGCGAGTCATGGACCTTGCCAGCGGCACGAGAAGATAAAAGACCGTGTCGAAGAATACGGGAACCGACAGTACATAGCCGCTGGCCATCAGGGCGGTGGCGCTGCGTTTTTCGCCGAGCAGCGAGAGGAAGGCCCGAACGATACGGTCGGCTGCGCCGCTGTCCATCATGCACTTGCCTATCACGACGGCAAGCGCAATAACGATGCCGATTTTGCCTGCTGTTTTGCCGAATTCGGCCGCAACGCTGCTCACTTTCTCGGTCAGAGGGACCGCCGGAGCGAGCATACTTACAATCAGTGCCGCGCTGATCAGGGCGATAAAGGCGTTGATTCGCAAAATCACGATCATGCCAATGACAGTGGCAATCCCGATCCCAAGAATCAATAATGGAGGCATACGATATTCCCTTTCAATTGCATGGATATTATGCACACTGTATAGAATTATGTGGTAGTGTACCAACAATTTATCCAAGAGCCTCCATCAAAATGAACGCAATCATCATTTGTGATGTTGTTATGGCGGTTTTGAAGTCTTTTTGTTAGAGTCTCTAAATGGATGTCAGGATTCGTACTCGACAACCGTTATACTTTCAAGATGACAATCTCAGATTTAGGAGAAAGACAATGAAACACTCGAGAAAGAAACTTGTTCTGGCATTTGTTGCAGCCGTGATGATGGGAATGCCCTGCATGGCTCAGGACGTCGAACCACCTTTTACGTGGGAAGGCAAAGGTAGTGGATCGTTCATCAGCGAAGAAGGGACTGAAGATATCAATTTCCAATTCGAGCTATCCATCGACGAACAAGGGATGTTTAAGGGACAAACAAGTAATGAGGACGGAACCTCCAAAATCAAGCACGTCTTTTATACCGAACCAAAGCAATATGATTTCCCCGGCTTCTTCTCAAGAAAGCTCATCATTGTTCTGCTGATTAACGAATATGGCAACAATCCCATGTTAAGCGTTTTGAATGGACGTGTCCTGGTTGACAGATTTCTCTATGGCGAAATAATGCTCACCAGGTATGAAGAAGGCAGTGACACAGCGAGAGCACTTGGCGTCGGCAATCCCGAAGCGACGTTGATGGAAGGCGATGAACTGCCAGATGGTCTAAAATCGGCCCTAAAGAAATGCCTCCCCTTTGGCATGGTGAAAATCGAAGGCGATTACAGGACTGTGGCAGACAGTGGGTCGAAAGACGGCGATGCCATCGCCCTGTTCAACGGCAGAGATCTCGAAGGCTGGCATATCTGGCTGGAGGATGCAAATGTCGATCCTGAGGATGTGTGGAAGGTCCGGGACGGCGAGATTTGGTGTACGGGAAATCCCACAGGTTTTTTGCGTACGAAGGAAGAATACAGCAATTACAAACTCGTCCTCGAATGGCGATGGCCTGAAAAGCCCGGCAACAGCGGAGTCCTGCTGCATATGGGCGGCGAAGAAAAAGTCTGGCCCCCGTGCATGGAAGCGCAGCTCATGCACAAACGCGCCGGCGATTTGATTGGAATGGGCTACACTTTCAACGAAAACAAGGCGAAAAAAGGCGGATTCATCAGCTTTACGCCGCACATGAGCGATCCCAGTGAGAAAGAACTCGGCGACTGGAACAAGTATGAGATCACCTGCAAAGGCGGCACTATAGAGGCAACCATCAACGGCCGGCTCCAGAACAAGGCGACCGGCGTAAACATTGACAAGGGATACATCGGTCTGCAGAGTGAAGGTGTCCCCATTGTGTTCAGGAACATAAAGCTGACGCCTCTTAATTGAACACAGTACAGGTCGCACCTAAGAAAATTCAAATATCATGAAAAATGAGACAAACTGCAAATCAAGAATTACACGACGCCGGTTTATCGGCGCTGCAGCGTCGGTGACTGCGTTTACGATTGTTCCGCGGCACGTGCTGGGCGGCCCCGGCAAGACTCCGCCGAGTGAAAAGCTCAATATCGCCTGTATCGGTGTTGGCGGCAAAGGTTTCGATGACGTCAGGAACGTCATGAGCGAGAACATTGTCGCGATTTGCGATGTTGACACTAAACACGCGGCCGAGGCATTCAACATGTTCTCCAAGGCAAAGAAATACAGCGATTACCGCAGTATGCTCGACAAGGAAGCCAAGAACATCGATGCGATTGTGGTTGCCACGCCCGATCATGTACATATTCCCGCCTGTGTGATGGCGATGAGGATGGGCAAGCACGTCTATTGTGAGAAGCCGCTGGGCCAGAATATCACTGAGATACGGCTGGCTACCAGAGTAGCAAAAGAAACCGGCGTAGTTACTCAGATGGGAAACAGCGCGCATACCGGCTACAACTATCGCAGCGTAGCAAAGATGATTAAAGACGGCGTCATAGGCGAGGTTAGGGAAGTCCACTGCTGGTGCGATAAGGCATGGCCCCCCGGTGACCGTCCGAAGTATAATCCTCCCGTACCGAAGCATCTGAAGTGGGACCTCTGGCTTGGCCCGGCTCCGGTTCGACCTTATCACCCCACGTACCACCCGGACGGCTGGCGCAGTTGGTGGGATTTTGGCAACGGTCGGCTCGGTGATATGGGCTGCCACATGATCGACCTTCCGTTTATGGCGCTTGATCTCAGATACCCGCTTACGGTGGAGGCACAAAGCGCTAAATCCGCCCACGCCGAAAGCGCGCCAGGCTGGCTGATAAGCGAATGGACCTTCGGCGCCAGAGGCGAGTTGCCGCCAGTTCATCTGACATGGTATGACGGCAACGCCGGCAAACGTCCGGCGTTGCAGAAAGAGCACAACATGCCCGACTGGCCCGAGGCGACGCTCTTTGTCGGTTCCAAGGGGATGCTGATAGCCGACTATGGCCGATTCAAGCTGTTCCCGGAATACAGGTTTGAGGGCGTAAGGCGTCCCCAGGTACCACGCAAGCCTTCCCATACCGATGATTGGCTGCAAGCTTGCAAGACCAATGAACCACTCAGGCCCGGCACCAACTTCAGCTATTCAGGCCCGCTCACAGAGACAGTCCTGCTGGGTATAGCTGCGTATCGTGTGGGCGAAAAACTTTCCTGGGATGCGAAAAACCTCAAGATCACTAACAATCCCCAAGCGGAGCGCTTCATCAGGCGTGATAAATACCGCAAAGGCTGGACCCTTTAGTAAGGAATTCGAATATGGAGTTAAATACAGTGAGCAACAAAACACAAGCAATGCTATTATTGTTATTGGCCGCGGCGATGATGCTGTTGTCCGTCCAGATCGTTAGAGCGAGCGACAATGGGAATTGGCCGGATTGGCGCGGCCCGACCGGCGATGGTCGAAGCGATGCGACCGGTCTGCCCCTGAACTGGTCGGAAACTAAAAACATCGTGTGGAAGACGCCCATACATGATCTGGGCTACTCAACGCCTGTGGTGTGGGGGGATCAAATCTGGCTCACCACGGCTACGAAGAAGGGTAAGACTCTCTACGCAGTCTGCATTGATCTGAATAGCGGCCGAATCATCCACGACGTCGAAGTGTTTCATCCTGAGAAGCCTCAGCGAATTCACCGAAATAATTCATACGCGACGCCTTCTGCGGTGGTGGAGGAGGGATTTGTGTACGTACATTACGGCACGCATGGAACGGCGGCCATCGATTCGCAAACGGGTGAGGTTCTCTGGGGCAGGACCGATTTGAACTGCGAACATATGCAGGGACCGGTCTCTTCGCCGATTCTGTACGAAGATCTGCTCATCTTTCCTCTCGAGGGCGTCGACGTTCAGTTCGTTGTAGCCCTGAATAAAAAGACGGGCGAGACCGTCTGGCGATATGACCGTCCCCGGGAGCTTTACGAGGGTATTGAGCCGCTGTATCTTCTTAAGTCATATCACACACCGGTTATCGTGGAGGTCAACGGCGCACCCCAATTGATAAACAACGGCGCCATGCTGGTCACAGGCCATGAGCCTCGAACCGGTAAGGAGCTGTGGCGCGTCCGCTACCGTGACGACAATCCCATTTCCCGCATTATCAGTGGCCGCGGGCTCCTCTTCATCAATGCCGGCGGCAATCCCGGGGCATCCCACTTGCTGGCCGTACGTCAAGGCGCCGTCGGTGATGTGACCGACACGCACGTTGTATGGACGATGACCAAGAACGCACCTCACGAGAGTTCCCCCATGCTGGTCGGCGATCTGCTCTATTTAATGAGCGACAAGGGGGTGCTGACCTGCAAGCAGGCGACCACGGGCAAGACCCTATGGACGGAGCGGCTCGAGGGTGATCACGGCGCTTCCCTGTTATATGCGGATGGCCGCATTTACATGTCCAACAAAGAAGGCAAAACGACTGTCATCGAACCGGGGCCTACCTTCCATGTTCTGGCCGTCAACCAACTTGACGGTTTCCTTGGTGCCTCTCCGGCCGTAGCGGGCAAGTCGCTGCTGCTTCGTACCAAGACGCACCTGTATCGCGTGGAAAACCAATAGAGAGAGATCGGAATCATGAGAAAAACAATCGCTCTGCTCATGTTGATGTTCTCAGTGAGCACCCAGGCAAATGACTGGTTTGAGGCCTGGCATAACAGAGATAAATGGTTCGGGGCGGGCGAGGCCATGCTCAATCAGGACAACGCAAGACAACTGGTCGGCAAAGCGGGCAGCGGTGTCCTGATCAACGGCAAAGAAGGCAAGCGCCCCAGCCTCATCACCAAGCGGCGCGATTACCGTGACGTCGAAGTCCACGTGGAGTTCATGGTCGCCAAAGGCTCGAACTCCGGCGTGATATTTCATGGCAACTATGAAATCCAGATACTCGACAGCTACGGAATTAAGAAGCCGACGGCGGGACATTGCGGGGGAGTCTATCCGCGGGCCGAGAGCAAGCCTACCTACCATCACATCGACAAAGGCTCTCCCCCCAGAGTCAACGCCGCTAAACGGCCGGGCCAGTGGCAGACGATGGATATTACTTTTAAGTCGCCCCGGTTCAACAAAGACGGCAAGAAAACCGCTCATGCCAGGTTCGTTAAGGTTGTGCACAATGGGAAGGTGATCCAGGAAGACGTTGAAGTGCCGTACGCCTGCGGCACTAACTGGGACCGCAAACAGTTTCCGCAAGGCCCAATCATCATCCAGGGCGATTACGGCCCGATAGCGATTCGTAACGTACGCATCAGGGAATGGAACGCAGACGCAGGGAAAAGACTGAACGTCCCGCCGGCCGGTTTCACCGCCCTTTTCAACGGCAAGGATCTCACCGGCTGGCATACACCGCCCCTGGTTAAAGAATACTGGTCTATCGAGGATGGTGTGCTCAAGTCGCCCGGGCTTATTGAAAACTGGGGCGCCAGCCTCAGCACGAAGAAGCATTACAGAGATTTTGTACTGATGCTCGATTTCAGAATGCCGACCATTTCGGACAGCGGCATCAACTTCCGCAGATTGATTCCTGAAATTCCAGGCTTCGGGGACATGGAGCAATTTAACCTGAGGTCCAGGGGCGGAATGGGACACCTGGAGAGTTACTATTTTCTGCCCAAGGAGACTGCAAGAAAGATGGGCCTCAAGGAGGACGAGAAGCCTCACGTCCGGCATATCGATCCGGAAGTCGGCGTCTGGCATACGGTCAAACTGACCATGCAAGGCCGGACGTTCTCCGCCGAGTATGACGGAGAGGTCATTCTTGATAAATTCGAGTACCACGACTGGATGATAAACACCGAGCCGGCGCCTATCAGGCTGCAAAAGCATATCGTCGTGCACGGTGATAACCTCGGCAAAGAGAATCCCTGCCCCATCGAGTATCGCAACATCTTCATCAAGGAACTTGAGCCGGACAAGGATCCCTTGCATGGGGGCATGTCAGACACAAAAAGGAAAACCTTGCCGGCGGTTGTTGCCGGCAAGGCTCTTAGCGAGGCCGAAGGGACTCGAACCCTCAACCTTCGGATCGACAGTCCGATGCACAGAAAACACAAGTGTTGAAGAAACAAAGACTTGCGAAACGTCAAAATCGCCGTTGACACCCCAGTTGACACCTACATCCCGAAAACAGGGTGAGATTGACACCTCGGAACTACCCTCAGACCTTGCTGACATCGTAGCGGTTTGGCCGAAACTGCCGGAGCATATCAAGGCGGCGATCAAGGCACTCGTGCAATCCAGCGCCAAGGAGACCGAGTGATGCGGACAGCAACCATGAATGGTGTTGACGCCCAAACGGGCGTGACTCCGGAGATTGAGGGCGAGACAGACGATCTCGGCAAAGAAGAGCAGAAAAGCAGGTTCATTCATCTGAGGGCCAAAGGTCTCAGCTATGCCAAGATAGCCAAGGATTTGAAAGTCTCTACGAGCACGCTGACCAACTGGAACCAAGAGCTTCTGGAAGAGATAGCACAGGCGAAGTCCATGGAGTTGGAGGCCCTCCAGGAAGAGTATTTCATGCTCAAAGAAGGCCGGATCAAGCTGCTCGGGGGGCAGCTGAAGACTATCCAAGAAGAGATCAGCGGTCGAGATCTCTCAAAGGTGAGCACAGAAAGGCTGATGGAGTTCCAGCTCAGATACTTCCGTGAACTCAAGACAGAGTACGTGGCGACTTCTGCGGGAGACAGAATTGGCATAAAACTGAACAGCAACGACATTGCAGAGCAGTTGCAGTCGGTTCTGGAGCGATATAAGGCTGGCCAAATAGACGAAGCTCAGGCCAAGCAAGAGCAAACGATGCTGCAGTCCATGCTTAAGGCCATTGAGCAGACAGAATTGGTAGCTAGGCTTGAGAAGATCGAGTCGGTAGTGAATGCAAGGAGGTAGTCCATGGCACGGAGATTGACGAAAGAAGCCATTAGAAAACTCCTGACCAAAGGGCTGACAGGCTGGAAAGCTGGGAAGCTCATCCTGCAGGATTCAATCGAGTCCTATTTTAGGAGGGACTCCTTCCTCACCGAGGGCGATATCGCGGCCATCCGGAACACGCGGATGGAAGGGGCCGATGTCCGGGACTACAACATGTTCATGGCTCTATGCCGGGGTTTCCACGTGGGCCATATGCTGGGGGAATGGACCTGCTCGGACGCCTGTCTGGAAATCATCCTGCTCGAACGGCCGCTGCGAGATGCTCACAAGCGCCGGACCGTGGAGTTGTTCGAGTCATTCGGCCCCCGTGTGGTCACGCGGCAGCAGTACGACGATATCGTGGCGGCACAGAGAGAGAAGAAACTGGAACTTGAGTACAATCTGGCCTGGGTGATTGAGGATCGGTTCTATGCGATAGCGCCACCGGAGGCCAGGGAGGAGATAGAAGAACTCTGCATTGACATAGAGTCTGCCCAAGACTTCGCATCTGCTATCCCCAAAAAATACACCGATATTTACCAGCAGGCCGTTAAAGAGATTCGCCGTCTGCATATCAGCGGCAAGCTGCCGGCGGTTTACCAGAAAGAGGATGCGAAGGAGGCCGAGCCGCTCTTGGCCAAATGGAAGAGGGGCCAGCTTTCGGCCAGGGACACCATGAAACTCGTGGATCTGCTCTACGTCACTGGCCAGCAGCTCTACGAGTGCGACGAATTGCCGGAATGGAGAGACTATATGGACAGTTATAATCAATACGTGTCTGCCGATGAGGACGAGCGTTTCGGCCACACCTATGCAGTCCTGGAGGATTGTTCGGCAGCTTGGACCGATGAGCAAGGCTACTACAAGGGGCCGGGAAAGCCCAGTGAATGGATTACCCGGAGCACGGAACGGCTCCTGGGGCTTGTAAACGACGACGACAAACCAAAGAAGTCCATCGCGAAGGTTGGGGCTGCATTGGTCGATAGGCTGGAGACTGCCATGCTGAATATTCGGCTGTTCTTGGCCACCAAGGCGATACTCGACGCCGCAGCGGAGGCTGTCGAACTGGACATTCCGGCCAAAGTTGGCATGCTGGCCGGCCCCAATATCCGGCTTGGTGCGTTCGTTGCCATTTACAACTTCCGGCTCGAGGAACTCAACGAAGAGCGAAAATCGTCGAAGTCCGGCGGGACCCGGCTGGAAAAGGCCCTCAGGATGCTGCCGCCCATCGACCCTGAGAAACTCGGGCCGAGCCCTGAGTCCCTGAAACAACTCAAGGACAATGTCTTGAAAGACGCCCAAGGCCACGATTGGCTACGGACCACGGTGCTCTCTCTGGAATATGAGGGCGGCTTCAGTTTCAGGGATGTGGTACGAGAGGACTGAGAAGCTGCCATTTCCGCACTTGGGCATGGTTACCGCCAGAACGCCAGTTTTTCCGGCATTAGCGGGCGTAGAGAGGACAATAGGCACGTAGCCAATAGGTAGGCGGGCCATAGTCCAGCGTAGTCGCGTGGTGCCGGCTTTCGAAGCCCAAAAGCCCCTCCAATCCAAATTCCCGCCCATCCTCTTGCTGCTCAGATTGTCCTCATTTTGCATTTTCTGGCACATTTTTTCCCTTGAACGTCTGGCTGCTGCATCATACACTGCCAATTGCGATTTTACCCTGATTTCTCGGAGCCAAAGGTGAAGCTCTCCGGTGCGCCCGCCCTTTGCGGGATACCGACGGGGACGGAGTGCAGGAATACCGCCCCCCGCAGCTCGCAACTTGGTGCCCACCCCGTTGGCAGAGATGACATCGTGCGATGTTCTACCGCCGCACTAATTCGGGAGAGTGCATGACTCAGGTAGGAATAAGCAAGGCAGCATCCGGTTCTTCGTTAGAAGGACAGCAACCGCACCAGCAGTCGCCCGTTGCGAGAAAACCAAGGCTTCTGGAGCAGCTTCGCCAGGCATTGCGTTCACGCCACTATAGCCGTCGGACTGAGCAGACGTATTGTCAGTGGGTCAAGCGGTTCGTATACTTCCATAAAGTTCGCCACCCAGCGGAGATGGCCGAACCAGAGATCAATGCTTTCCTGACACATCTGGCTGTCAAGGAGCAGGTCAGTGCCTCGACCCAGAACCAGGCCCTCAGTGCGCTACTGTTTCTCTATCGACATGTGCTCAATCGGAAGATCGGGGACCTTGGCGAAGTGACCCAGGCTAGGAAGCCGAAACGCCTACCCGTAGTCATGACGAGGGAAGAAGTCAAGCTTGTTCTCAGCCACCTCAAGGGCGACAGGTGGCTGACGGCCAGTCTGATGTACGGAGCGGGGCTGCGTCTCATGGAGTGTTTGCGGCTGCGGGTGCAGGATACGGATTTTGCAGCCAGGCAAATTATCGTCCGTGCCGGCAAGGGATTCAAAGACCGTGTTACTATGTTGCCCGAAGTGGTCACGGACCCGTTATTGAAACATCTGAAAAGCGTTAAGAGAATCCATGAACGCGATTTGGCAGAGGGTTATGGGTGCGTGTTCATGCCTTATGCATTGGCACAAAAGTATCCCAATGCGGCGGCTAACTGGCGCTGGCAGTTTGTGTTCCCACAGGGGCATCGCTGGGTTAATAAGAAGACAGGGCAGCAAGGGCGGCACCATGTTCATGAGTCGGTTTTGCAGAGATCTGTCAAAGAGGCTGTGAGAAAAGCGGGGATCGTCAAGCATGCCACGCCTCATACATTTCGTCATTCCTTTGCCACACATCTGCTGGAGGACGGGTATGATATCAGGACCGTGCAGGAACTCCTGGGCCACAATGATGTCAAAACCACGATGGTCTATACCCATGTTCTCAATAGAGGTGGCAAAGGCGTGCGTAGCCCTCTGGATGGTCTCAGGAGCAGCCCTGGAAAGGTGTCTTATACGGATCTGCATAAGACCCCTGACTAAATCGCAGAGATTCCTGTATCTTCTTTATAGACAGTGGTTAACGGTTGAAACATGATTTAGTCGCTGGGTTCTTATGCTGCAAAACCAGCGTTGTTTGGGTTCTTATACGGATCCACATATACATTGTTAGATGAGGACAATTATCATGGTAACAACTTTTTCAATTAACCGGTATTTGCTAGTGACTTGGGCTTTTGCAACAAGTTGGCTCTTTCTGTTTTCTCCAACAAACTTAGGGGCAGTAGAGGACGGCAACTCGGAGTGCGCCGCCCCCTTATGTTGGTCCATGCGTCATGAGAGTAATTCACAATACTTCTCCTTGTCTTGAGTAAGGCGGAGGGAACCGAAGCCTTGCTCAAGACACCTTCTTCTCCGGCCTGATCGACGACGTTCGCATTTACAACCGGGCAGTCAAACCGTAGCTAAGCCGTTTGAAGAAAAAAACTGGTGGGCTGGCAGCCTGAAACACTGCCAGCCCTTCTTTCATGATGTGGCAGGTGTAGTTCGTCGGACGGTTACAGAAGCTCTATTAACGTGAAGCCTTTTCGCGTGGCCACAACATATCTCCTTGTCTTTCAGAGAAAGTGTCTCACAATTAACATTTCATTTGAATCTGGTGCTGTCTATTTCTGGCTTTGCCTTATCCCGCATTTCCCAGGTAAACAGTGACACATGAACAGGATTATGATAGTATGAAGCCTATGGAGACCACTCAAGCCAGCTTAGACCATCTGACATGGGAGAACCCAATGGGTGAAACACGCAAGGACGCTCTGAGGCTCAATTTTGACCGTAAATTGAAGCTTGAATTTCATGGGACCAAGGTCACCAGTGATGCTGGCCTGCTGGCTTATCGAGAGCTTGATGAGATACTCCGTCTGACCTCAGCAATTGACTCAGAGCTTCGTGACATCCGAACGGGCAAGAACACCCAACACGGTCTTGCCGCTTTGCTCAGACAGTCGATATACAGCAGGCTTGCTGGCTATGACGACACCAATGATGCCGAACGTCTATGTGTTGATCCTGCGATGCGGCATATTGCAGGGGGTAGAGCAATAGAACGTTCCGCCGCGTCAACCAGTGCAATGGGAAGATTTGAAACAGAGATACTGACTCAGTCCAAGAACCTGGAGCTATTGATGAACCTGGTAGGTCAATGGGTTGATCGAGTACACCAGCGAAAATCACTCAAGCAGATTATCCTTGATATGGACAGTTCTGTCAGCCCGACCTATGGCAATCAGGAAGGCACTGCTTACAACGGTTATTTTCAATGCACTTGCTATCATCCTTTGTTCTGCTTCAACCAATTTGGCGATTTGGAGCGAGCCCTCCTTCGCAATGGTAATGTTCATAGTGCCGATGACTGGCGACGTTTACTGGAGCCGATTGTCAATCGTTATCGAGGCTATAACATCCTCCGATTCTTCCGTGGCGATGCAGCCTTTGCTGATCCCAATATTTACGGGTATCTGGAAGCAGAGGGATACTTATATGCGATACGACTGAAGGGTAACCAAATACTGCATAAGAAGATTGAACACATGTTGACTCGACCTGTGGGGCGCCCACCAAAGAAGCCTGTTGTTCTATATCACAGTTTTCGGTATCAGGCAGCCAGTTGGGACGTGGCTCGCAGAGTAGTCGCCAAGATTGAGTGGCATGCGGGAGAACTTTTTCCAAGAATCAACTTTATAGTCACGAACCTTCGGTGGAAATCCAGCAATGTGGTGAGGTTCTACAACAAACGAGGCACTGCCGAGCAGTGGATCAAAGAGGGAAAATACGCGTTGAATTGGACACGGCTTTCCTGTCATGATTTTGTGGACAATCAGGTCCGACTTCAACTCTTTGCCTTGGCTTACAACCTGGGTAATTTTTTGAGGCGATTGGCATTGCCCAAGCCGGTGAAGAAATGGTCGCTCAGAACGCTCCGTGAGAAGCTGATCAAGATAGGAGCTAAGGTGATCAGCCATTCGCGTTACGTGATATTTCAGATGGCCGAAGTGGCTGTTCCGAGGGTGCTGTTTCGTGAAATTCTGAACCGAATCCAACAACTGCGATTTTTGGCAATATCCAGTGGTCTGGGATGATTTATGAAATTGCTGAAAGACCAGCTTCATGAACGGAGGGCGACGGCGGCGGTGTGCCAACATTGTGGGAACAAGTGCATTCTTCCCACAAATACGTGGCTTTTCTTCTGCGTAATGCGACATGGCGGCCCGAATTTCTCGGCAATTCGTTGAATTTGCGATGCAATTTTGGTATTATGGAACTCGAATTGAACAAGGAGTGTCTCAGGAAAAGTGCCCAAACGTGTAGAAATGCCGTTTGTGGAATCAAATGGGAAATGTCAGTTGAGTCAAGTTCGGATCTACCAATAACCAGGTTTGCCATCCTTCGGGCGACTCATCTTTTGTCTTCTTCCCGGCGCTGGCAACTGGACGAATGTTGCATTAGTTGAAAAACAGAATGAAAAATTATAGAAAGCGTGGCGTGCAGGAGCACTGTTTATTAAGTCAAATGGGAAATCCCGGTTCAAGAGGACATAGATAGCGGAAGCACCAGGAATCTATCTAAATAGATGTCAGGATTCGTATCCGTCAACCGTTATAATTTCAAGATGGCAATCTCAGAGCAGGACATTCTGCGAATGTTGATGAAATCGCGTGACCGCATTGCGGCGACTGATTGGTCCCGCCGATCACCGAGGAGACAATAAGTGGAACCTGCACGCTGCCTGACTCGAATCATCGGAATCCTATCAATGCGAGTTTCCCCGCATGATTTCGGGGTGTGGGTGATGCCTTTTCTGCTGGTATCCGTCGTTATCGCCGCCAGCGGGTGTTCGCGCACAGAGCATCGACTTCAAGCGGATCGGGAAGCGTACGATGTGATCGCCGAGCGAAACGATGATCCGCGATGGCACGCGGATGACTATAGCATCGAGATTGATCCTCGCAGTCGATACTTCGATCCCTGCGATCCGGATCGCCCGCCGATGCCCTCGGACGATCCTGCCTCGCGCCAGTACATGCGCCGGGTTAGCGGCAAGAAAGGCTGGGAGCACTGGCATGACGACGGCGAGCGGGTCGAGCTGGAGAATCCCGCGTGGCGCGCGGCGCTTGCCGAATATGTTGAAATCGGTGCCGATGGCTCGGTCCAGCTCAACATCGACTCTGCGCTGAAACTCGCCTACGTACACTCACCTTCGCACCAGAACCAACTGGAGACCCTCTATCTGTCGGCCCTGGACGTTACGACAGAGCGATTCCGCCTGGATACGCAGTTCTTCGGCGGATATGGCGCCACATACGACCGCCACGGATCGTTGAAGGACGATCAACTGACCGTAGGCCGTCCATCCACGGGCAATCCGGCACTCCAGACGCGACGGCGATTTGCTTCCGCAGGTGAGCTTCTGGTCGGATTCGCCAACTCGTTCGTGGTCGATTTCCCCGGCAACGGCGCGAACTTCGTCAGTTCGATTGCAAATTTCTCGTTCGTTCAACCGTTGTTGCGCGGTGCCGGGCGAGACATTGCGTTAGAGCAACTGACGTTTGTCGAGCGTGCCTTGCTTGCGAACCTGCGTGCCTACCGTCAATATCGCCAGGGTTTCTATACGCAAGTCGCAATTGGAGAGCTGGGGGTCGTCGGACCACAGCGGGGTGGCGCTGGCACAGTCATCGCGGGATTCTCCGGTCAGGGTAGCGTCGGCGGTTATATCGGCCTGCTGCAACAACTCCAGCGGATCCGCAATACCGAGGACAACCTCAGCCTGCAGGAACGCACCCTGGCACGTCTGGTAGCCTTCCAGGAAATCGGTGTAATCGACCTGGTGCAAGTGGACCAGTTTTGGCAGAGCATTGAAAACGAGCGTGCCAACCTGCTGCAGATTCACAATAGCTTTGAACTGACCCTTGATTACTACAAGACGGGCACACTCGGTTTGCCGCCGGACCTGCCAATCGAGTTGGACGACAGTCTGATTCGCCAGTTTCAACTCGTCGCTCGCGAGGCAACCGCGGTCGAAGACGCGATTGTCGAGTTGCAGGATCGTGTGGGCGAGCTGTCGGACGATGTGGGCATCGAACCGATTCGTCAGGTCTTGAAAGATGCCCTCGAGCTTGTCGAGCCGGTTCGGCGCCAACTGGACGATGTGTCGCCAGACCTCGTGCGCATGGAAGAGGCCGTGCCGGCACGCGAGCAGACGATGACCGATGAAAAAAGGAAACTGTTCCTACGCGACAGAGAAGGCCTGCATAAGGGATTGACAGATCTGAGACAGCAGTTCGAGCAAGTTCAGGCCGAACTGGAGATCCTTCGAAACGGACTCTCTGAGGAAACCAAGGACGAAACCTTCAACAAGGCCGTTGTCTGGCTCACCGACCTCCTTCGCCTTGTTCAGGGTTCTATGTTGGTTCAGGCGCGTGCTCGCCTCGAAACGGTAAGCGTCAAGACCATTGAATTGGATTCCCAAGATGCTTTCGGAACCGCGCTTGCCAACCGCCTGGATTTCATGAACGGCCGGGCGGCGCTCGTGGATAGTTGGCGATCAATCCAGCTTGACGCAGACGCTCTGCAGTCGGTGCTGAATGTCACCGCGGATGGTGATATCCGTACGGCGCGAAACAACCCTGTCAGTTTTCGCGGCTCCACCGGAAACCTACGGCTCGGAGTGGAGTTTGACGCGCCCTTTACGCGGCTGTTGGAACGGAACAACTATCGCCAGTCGCTGATCGACTACCAACGAGATCGTCGCAACTTCATCCAGTCACGTGACTCGCTCCATTTGGGACTGCGCGGGTTGCTGCGACAGATTGAACAACTGCGTTTGGACCTGGAGATTCAACGGCGTGCCGTCACAATCGCGATTCGGCGCGTGGATATGACGCGCGCAGCATTCTATGCGCCCGTGCGGCCCCCGCAGCCGGGACAACGACCGGCCCAATTCGGACCCACTGCGGCCACCAACCTTCTGACAGCGCTGTCTGCCCTGCGCAACACGCAGAACAACCTCATGGGCGTGTGGCTCAACTATTACGCTGCGCGAATGCGATTGGCTCGCGAGTTGGGTATCATGATGCTCGATTACGATGGTAGCTGGATCGAACATCCAATTCTGAACCCCAGCGTCGAAAACTCCTCTGACAGTGACAAACCGCTCATAGCAGAGTTGTCACTGCCCCCGGCCGTTCCAACAGAATGGATCGAGTTGGCAGACCGCCTGCCGCAGAAAGTCGTAAAGGAGGCCGATCATGTCGACTGACCCGCTTCCGAAAAAACAGAATTCGCAGGCTCGCAGCCACCCTCAGAAGTCTCCGGGTGCCCGATGGTGGAAACGTGGTTTGCTGGTGATTGCTGCGGTCGCCGTGGTGGCGATTGCCGCCACGTTTATCCCCGGCGCCATGTCTCCTCGCGAATCCGGTCCCACGTTGACGCACACGATTGCGCGCGGTGATTTGGTTGTCTCAGTCACCGAACAAGGGACGTTGGAGAGCTCCAACAATACGGAACTCAAATGCAAAGTCCGAGGTTGGAGCCTCGTGACCTGGGTGATCGAGGACGGTACGGAGGTCAAGGCAGGCGACGAATTGGTCAGGCTGGATACGAAGCGAATCGAGGATGCCATCAGTCTGCAAACCACGAATACCCATACCGCGCGGGCCACATTCGAACGGTCCAAGGCTGATGTGGCGAGAGCGGAGATCGCTATCCCGGCGTACCTGGAAGGCAGTTATCGAACGACATTGAAATCCTGGGAGAGAGGATTGAAGATTGCCGAGACAAATCTACTGACCGCCCAGAAGATGCTTGTCCACTCTAATAACTTGTTTAAGCGCGGCTACGTAACTGAATTGGAAGTCGAGGGCAATGCCTTCACAGTCACGCAGGCTGAGCTGGAACTGAAAGTCATACAAACCGAGATCGATGTTCTGAACAAATACACCAAGAAAATGCAGATGGAGACACTGAACGGCAACTTGATCGCAAGCAAATATAAGCTGGAATCGGACAAGGCCGGACTCGCCATGGACCAGGGTCGCCTCGATCGCGCAAAGGAGGAACTCGAAAACTGCGTCATTAAAGCCGAAAGGAGCGGCCTGGTGATTTACCCCTCGGCCGCAGCGTGGAAGCAGACACCCGACATCGCTGAAGGTGTGAATGTGCGTAAGGATCAGGTCCTGCTGCTCATGCCCGACCTGTCCAGGATGCAAGTAAAGGTCGGTATTCACGAATCCATCGTCGACCATATCAAGCCGGGGCAGGCGGCCCGGATTACGCTGCCGGACATAACGCTTGACGGCAAGGTTTCCTCTGTGGCCTCGGTCGCAAGACCGGCCGGTTGGTGGACCGGAAATGTGGTGAAATATGACACGATTATTGAGCTTCCCTCCGTCGAAGGGCCCAAGCCCGGCATGAGCGCAGAAGTCGAGGTGGTTATGGATCGGTACGCGGACGTGCTGACGATACCTGTCGCCGCGGTGGTAGAAACGGCCGACGGTGACTTCTGTTGGGTCAAGACGGCCGATGGAGCAAAACGGCGTTCGCTGAAACTCGGTGACACCGACGACTCGTTCATTGTTGTCAAAGCGGGTCTGAAGGAAGGCGAAGAGGTCGTACTCAATCCGCTTGCCTTCATTGAGGAAGCACAAAATGAGGTGCTGAAACCACTCGACGAGGCAAAGACGCCCGAGCCGGTGAATCTGGAGGCCGATCATGTCGACTGACGTGCTTCCAGAAACACAGAATCCGCAACAGCGCAGCGATCAGGATTCCTCTTCAGGTCGATGGTGGAGGGGCACTCTGCTGGCGATCGCTGTGGTAGCTGTGGTAGCGTCGGCTGCCGTACTGATCCCAGGGGCTGGTTCGTTACGCCAGATCGGTCCTGAGCTGACGCACACGATCACGCGCGGCGACCTGATCGTCACGGTTACCGAACAGGGGATACTGGAGAGCGCTGACAACACGGAGATCAAGTGCAAGGTCCGCGGGCAGAACACCATCATCTGGGTGATCGAGAGTGGGTCCGTGGTCAAACCGGGAGATGAACTGGTGCGCTTGGATACGCTGGTGATCGAAGACGCCATCGCTGAACGCACGAAGTATGCCTATTGGACAAAATCTGGGGCCGAACGAGCCCGAGCGGATGTGGCCCGAGCGGAACTCGCCATCCCGGAGTACATGGAAGGTCGATATCGCTCGCAACTAATGACGCTGGAGAAGGACCTGACCATTGCCCGGTCGAACCTGCTTACTGCACAGAACATGCTTGCCCATGCGGAAAAAATGGCTGAGCGAGGCTACGTCAGTGGATTAGAAGTCGATGAGAAGACGTTCGCAGTCACACAAGCTGAGTTGAATGTGGAAGTCAAGAAGACCCAAATCGATGTGCTGGAACGATTCACCAAGGCCATGGAACTGGAAACGCTGAACGGTAACTTGAACGCAGCCAGAGCCCGGTATGCCGCGGAGGCCGAGCGAAACCAACAGGATGCGGCTCGCCGTGACCTCGCCATCGAGGAGTTCGAGTACTGCGTCATGAAGGCCGAACGGAACGGCTTGGTGATTTATCCCACGGCTGAAAAGTGGAAGAGAGCACCCGAAATCGAAGAAGGTGCGACCGTGCACAGGGATCAAATCCTGCTGCTCATGCCTGACCTGTCCAGGATGCAGGTGAAGGTCGGTATTCACGAATCCATGATCGACCGTATCAAACCGGGACTGGCTGCCAGGATCACGCTGCCGGACAAGACGCTTGACGGCGAGGTCTCCTCTGTGGCCTCGGTCACCAGGCCGGCCGGTTGGTGGACCGGAAATGTGGTGAAATATGACACGATTATTGAGCTTCCCTCCGTCGAAGGGCTCAAGCCCGGCATGAGCGCAGAAGTCGAGGTGGTTATGGATCGGTACGCGGACGTGCTGACGATCCCCGTAGCCGCGGTGGTAGAAACTGCGCAGAGAGATTTCTGTTGGGTCAAGACAGCCGAGGGAGCAAAACGACGTGCATTGCAGCTCGGTGATACCAACGACACGTTCATTGTGATCAAGGCGGGTCTAAAGGAAGGAGATGAGGTTGTACTCGATCCGATGGCCTCCATTACAGAGGCCCAGACATTGGTCCTGAAACCGCTCGACAAAGCAAAGTCACGAGAGCCGATAAACGTGGAGGCCGATCGTGTCGATTGACGTGTTTCCACAACAGCGCAGCAATCATCAGAGTACCTCACCACACCGATGGAGGAAACGTGGTCTGCTTACGATCGGTGTGGTCGCCACAGTAGCGTCGGCTGTTGCGCTGATCCCAGGCGCCATTTCGTCGCGGGAGATCGGTCCCAAGCTGACTCACACGATCACACGGGGCGACCTGATCGTCACGGTCACCGAACAGGGGACTCTGGAGAGCGCTGAAAATACGGAAATCAAATGCAAGGTTCGAACTGCGGCGGTCCCCATCATCTGGGTGATCGAGGGCGGTACGAAGGTCAAGCCAGGAGACGAACTGGTCAGATTGGAGACGCTGGAGTACGAAGACCGAATCAGTGAAGTGTCGAAGTGGGCTCATATGACGAGGTCCGCAGCCGAACGATCCAAGGCTGATGTGGCGCGAGCGGAACTCGCCATCCCGGAGTACCTGGAGGGCAGGTATCGCTCGCAGTTGATGACGCTGGAGAAGGACCTGGCAATTGCCGAGTCGAACCTGCGTACTGCTCAGAACATGCTTGGCCATGCTGAAACGATGGCTGCGCGAGGCTACGTTAGTGAATTAGACGTTGAGGAGAAGACATTCTCGGTCACGCGAGCTGTGTTGAACGTGGACGTCAAGAAAACCGAGATCGATGTTCTGAAAAATTTCACCAAGGCCATGGAACTGGAAACGCTGAACGGCAACTTGAACGCAAGCAAAGCAAGACACGAAGCGGAAAAGGAGCAGGCCAAACGGTCGGCGGAACAACTCGACCTGTGTGTGGCGGATCTCGAGTACTGCGTTGTGAAGGCCGAAACGAGCGGCCTGGTGATTTACCCCACGGCCAGACCGTGGGAGTATGCACCCAAGATCCAAGAAGGTGCGACCGTGTATATGGGTCAAACCATGCTGCTCATGCCCGACCTGGCCAAGATGCAAGTAAAGATCAGTATTCACGAATCCTTCATCGACCGTATGAGGCCGGGGCTGGCCGCCCAAGTGTCACTGCCGGACAGGACGCTTGCAGGCGAGGTCTCCTCCGTGGCTTCGGTCACTGAGCCGGCCGGTGAGTGGAACGGATACGTGGTGAAATACGACACAATCGTTAAGCTCCCCTCGGTTCCAGAGCTCAAACCCGGCATGAGTGCCGAGGTTGAAGTGATCCTGGATCGGCACACGGACGTGCTGACGATACCCGTCGCCGCAGTGGTAGAGACCTCGCATGGGAACTTTTGTTGGGTCAAGACGGCCGAGGGGGCAAAACGGCGCTCTCTGCAACTCGGCGACACTAACGATGTGTTCACTGTCGTTGAGGCGGGTTTGCAGGAAGGCGATGAGGTAGTTCTCCATCCGTTTGCCTTCAAGGAAGCACAGGCATTGGCCATGAAACCTCGCAACGAAGAAAAGCCGCGCGAGCCAGAGTCAACTGAACCATTGGGGTCCGGTACCAAGTCGAAGTCGGCCGGTAAATCGAACAAACAAAAGTCTAAATCGCAAGGGCTCAAGCCTAAGCAAGTGGATTCAAAATCGATAACTAAATGAATAATTCCCTTCTCCAAACCGTTCGACTGAGCTTAAAGAACCTGCTGATGCACAAGATGCGTGCCAGTCTGGCTGCATTGGGCATCTTCATCGGCACGAGTACGGTGATCTGGTTGGTAGCGATGGGGGAAGGGGTTAGCCACCAGGCACAGCAACAGATCAAGGAACTCGGTGCCACGAACATCATTATACGGACCAAGCAGCCGAGTTCCGCGAGTGACGAGCAGGCCGACAACAGTCGTATCAAGATTTATGGCTTGCTGAGAGATGACTACCGTCGCATCGTCGAGAACATTCCGAGCATTCGCCGCGCCATCCCCATGCGTGAACTTCGCTTCGAGCTGCGCATGGGAAACCGGACTGCCGACGCCAAACTCGTGGGATGCGTCGAGGAGTACCTGGAGCTGAATCGATTGGAAATAGCACGGGGGCGATGGCTCACGCCGCGCGACCGCGGTAAGAAGGTCGTGGTCCTGGCCCACGACGCGGCCAAGCGGCTCTTTCCCTATGAGGACCCGATTGGCCGGACGATCTGGGTGGGAAGCGAATTCTACGTAGTGATCGGTCAAACTAAGCCGCGTATGGCTTCGGCTGCGATTGGTGGCAGCCTTGATGCAAGGGAATACAACCTGGACGCCTATATCCCGCTGAAGACCCTGCGCCATCGCGTTGGCGATCTCGTGATGAAACGTATCGGCGGCGAGTTTCAGGGGGAACAAGTCGAACTTAGCCAAATCACCGTGAGCGTCGATAGCGTGGACGAGGTCGACGAAACGGCGGCCATCATTGAAACGCTGCTCAAGAAGTATCACGAGAAGGAAGACTACGCGGTTGTTGTGCCCAAGGAATTACTGCGGCAGGCGGAAAGAACCCGGGCCATGTTCAATGTCTTGCTGGTGGTCATCGCCGGTATCTCACTGCTCGTTGGTGGGATCGGCATCATGAATATCATGCTCGCCACGGTGACCGAGCGGACTCGCGAGATCGGCATTCGTCGGGCTCTCGGCGCAAAACGCCGGCACATTATTCAACAGTTTCTCACCGAGACGGTTGTGCTGACAGCCGGCGGCGGTCTGCTGGGAGTCCTGTTCGGCCTTTTGTGTGGTCCGTTGTTTCGAGGCTTGCGGTCAGGATTGACGATGGTCTCGCCGGACCTGTTGCCGCCGATTGTCCACACACTCGAACCGCGCATCGCTCCCTGGTCGGTTGTTTTGTCATTGTTCATTTCCCTCGGGGTGGGGATTATATTCGGAGTCTATCCAGCTCGGCAAGCCGCGTACATGGACCCGATACAAGCACTGCGTCACGAATAGTCTATACGGAGTTCCGTCATGAACAGCTTTCTCCGTTTGCGCAAGTTCTACGATTGGTTTAACAATCGCTCATACTTGAATATACTGCTCTTATATATCGTACCACAACCAGTCGGGCTGATGCAAATCACAAGTGGTACACGCGGATAACCATTCAATCTCATCGAGTCCGGCAGGGCTCAACACAAATCGGACAACGAGAAGATCAGGGGGCCTTTGACCGCGTAGCGATTAGAGAGGCCCCTGGATTGACTGGCTATTCTTGCTCCAAAGCATTTCTTGAGTATAAGGCTTTTGCTGCTTCCAACTGTCCGTTGAGGAATTCAACCATGCGATCGCTTTCTAACTTCACGTCTCGGCGCGGTGGTTTCTCTTTGCCTCTCTTTGTCCGAAGCCTTTGATCTACATATGCCATTCTGTCATAGACACGCCAAACCATATTTCTGAGAAGCATAGCTGCTTCTTCGAGAGGTATTGAAGCATCAATATCATTGTCGCGACATTCAGCTGTCCACCCGAATAACCTCGTCCACCTTGTCATTAAAGAACTTACGTGAACTTGCTTCGTGCAACTAATTGTATTATCTTGGCGGCATGAATGCCACAAAGAACCTTCTGACAAACCTCTGTAACCTTCTTGTTTGTGCTTGCGAGGCGTTTCGATATGGTCTGACTTTCCTGCGGGCTATCCTTTGTTCTAGGGCGGTACTGGCTGCCAGACTGCTGGCGGTCGAAAGCCAACTCGCTGCCTGCAAGCAGCGGATCGATTCGAATAAATGTCCACGGCCACGATTTACTGCAAGTTTTCGCCTCCTATGGGTAGTGCTTTCAAAGTCTCTGGACAAGTGGGAAGATCTTGCCCATCTGATGCAACCAGCCACAGTCAAGAAATGGCATAACACAGCTTCCCGGTACTTCTGGCGATGGAAGTCGCGTAGCAAAGGTGGTCGACCTCCGATTTCCAATGAGATGCAGAACCTGATTTACAAGCTGAGCAAAGAAAATCCCTTATGGAGTCCCGAAAGGATCAAGGACACACTTATCCTTCTCAAGTACGATCCGCCATGTGAGGATACAATACGCAAATACATGTACAAGCCGCGAAAACCTCGCGAAAGATCGACTACATGGCTGCCATTTTTGCGTAACCACCTGGATATATCTTGGGCAATCGACTTCTTCACTGTTACGACCATCAACTTCGCCACATATTATGTATTCCTTGTTTTTGATCATGGCCGACGCAGAGTTATACACTTTGCTATAACGAGAAATCCATTGATGAAGTGGGTAATCCAGCAACTGCGTGAGGCGATGCCATTTGGTCTACAGCCAAAATATCTCTTCCGTGACAATGATGGGATCTATGGCAATGGCGTACGAGCTTTTCTGGACAGCTGTGGCATAGAGGAAGTTCGCACAGCATATCGAAGTCCTTGGCAAAATCCATTCGTAGAGAGATTCATCGGAACGCTACGACGAGAGATGCTCAATCATGTGATAGTGCTTGGTCATGGACATCTTGAGCGGCTGCTTCAGGAATTCATCGAAGAGTACTATCACGTGGCACGACCACATCAGGGCCTAGATGGTGACACGCCTGTCTTACAGATGAAACAACCACAAATCTTAGGCCCGAGCAAACTTATTTCTATTCCCGTTCTCGGAGGTTTGCATCACAGGTATATCCGCGTAGCTGCATAGGTCGGGAGAGATAAGTTCTCTGACAGTCAGATTGCCTGCCGATTCCCCAGGCTGTTGTGCAGAAAGGCTTTTGGCAGTCCATTCACCTTCACGCGTCTGATCAACGATTTACAGATTTCCTTGGCTCTGATTTTGTATACTCACCGGATACGGTTTTTCGGGGGGACAACTGTTGTCCCTCTAAAAAAGGCCACTATCATGGCGATTCAGAAGTTTGCCCTGGTTCCCCCCCAGGGCTTTTTTTGTGCGCTCTACAGACAGATAAGAAACTGAGCAAGAGTTGTCAATTCCAGCAGAATATCGTATAAAGCTGTGCGAGAGTTTCTCTTTTGGAAGCGCGGTGCATTCGCATGGAACTGACAGCAGACCAGCAACGCGAAGTTCAGGAGATCATGGCGCAGATGCGTTGCGCGAAGAATTTCGAGTGCTCAAAATCAGAGTTTGAGGTTCTCGGCAACGCGAAAGACTTCGGCGTGGAGCACTACATAGAATGTCTCGAACCCGAGTCGCACCGCTGCAAATTTGCCCTCTGCTTCGGCTCCAGGGACCTCTGTACTTGCCCTTTGCGAATCTACGCCTCGAAGAACCTCAAGAAATGATCCCTGGAACAATCAGATAACGGCTCTCAGTCAGTGTCTGTCTGGAAAACCTGTTGTTCTACGAGCACCTTCGCCTCTTCGGGGCTAAACTCCCGACCGCAGGCAGTACAGTAAAAGCCGATCTCGCAGTCGAAATGCACTTCTTGACGATGGCATCGCGGGCAATTCACATTCTGGCTATTTGGCTCGATCATCTTTCCGTCCCTCTCACTCACCATCAAATGCCTCTCATCAACGCCAAATATGTTCTATCGGCTTATCAGGGCCGGGAACATGATTCTGGCGGCGTTTCCCAGGCAAAAAATACGTACTTACCACAATAGACTTCCCCCTCGCCAATTGGGTAGAATAAGTGGTGTTCACGGAGGATTATTGAGGAAGCTTGTGGCATTTGCATCAGGTTTCCAGTGGCAAGAAGCCTGATTTTGAAAGATATGGCTGTGGATTTTGCGGTTCTGCGGCCCTTTCAAGCCCCTGCTTTCAGCGATTCCCTCTTAGGGCAGGGGCTTTCTCAGCCAAATTCTTTCAAGAAAAACTGTAACGAATCTGTGTTACCAAACGTCTTATATTACGATGACAAATGCCCCAGAACAACATGTCTTCATTCTTGATGGTGAACTGGAGGCGCTGCAGGCGGTTGGCAAAACGCTTGCAAGCCTTGGTGTCGAAATTACCTGTTTTGTTGATCCAGGCCGATGCCTTGAGCGATTGCGCGCCGAAAAGTGCAACTTGCTCATTGCCGAATTGAAACTGCCTGAGATGGACGGCATTGAACTGGTGATAAATGTCAAACGTGTAGCACCGTGGGTGCCGGTCCTGATTCTAACCGACTACGGTGATGTGCCAACGGCTGTCAAAGCTGTGAAGGCCGGCGCGGAAGATTTTATCGAAAAGCCCTTGGTCGAGGAAGAACTCCTTCGACGAGTCAAATCGATACTGCAAACGAATGCCGCACCCAACGGCTACGTGGACAAGCCCTTGACCTGGACGGAAAACACAATATTGAGACTGGTGATTGACGGCCGCAGCAGCAGGGAAATATCCGAGCTGCTCGGGCGCTCCGTGAGAACCATTGAGGTGCACCGTGCCAACATGATGGAGAAACTCGGCGTCAATAACCTGCTCGACCTGATCAAATGGGCCGTAGCGCTGGGATTGGTCGATGTGCCGGCCAACCAGGAGCCGGGCGAGACAATGCGGAACGCCGAGCCGGCCTGATCCTAAGCCCATATTTTTGAAGAATTTACGTAGTCACCACAGTAGCTTTCGTCGCGGTAAGAATGTTAGAATAATGGCAACCAGTTTTTTACTATTTCCACTGCCCCTCCTTCCTCTCGCGTCCTTACGCCGAGCCGAGCAGGGGCTTTTTTCATCATTCCAAGGAACTTCATCAGGGCGCCATCAAAGAAAACCGAAGCAAAGCATGGAACGTATGCGAGTACCTTTGGCAGCGTTCAGGTCTCCAGCCCTGGTTGCTGTAGCACGAAGACGCCAGAGTAGCCATGAGTTGTTAAGTTATACAACCTCCAGAAATAGCGGATATAGCGAAAGCGGGAATATCGTTTTCGTCTTGGAGGAGCCAATTTTACTTAGGGCAAAGAGAAATGGGTGATAAAAGGTGTTACGTGTGAGACACAGGGTGGCACTGTTATATGGCTCTTTGCATAAATGAGTACCGCAGTCTTTTGTGGAGCGGAGAGTAATTCAAACGGGCTCTTTTTTTGGAAAGGATCATCATGTGCAAGCAAGTTACAATTTTAGGTTCTATTTTGGCGCTCGTTTTGACCGCCGGCGTTCGAGCCGATCTTGAGGGCTACTCCGGGGAGATTGGTGAGGATGTGATAAGTATCGCCAGCGGGGAGTTTCCCCCTTCGGGACCCAAGGACGACTGTGTCAGCGCAGAGCCGATCGGCGATGTAACGGACGAGAGTTTTGACACCAGAGGTGCGACCTTCGACGGGCCCGGGCTTTGCATGACAAGTCCGAACATCTGGTACTGCTACACCGCCCCATGCACCGGCGATGTTACCGTCAGTCTGCGTGGCAGCGGCTACGATACGATGCTCGCCGTTTACGACGGCTGCAAGTGCTATCCGACCTCAGCCGATCTGATCGAATGCAACGACGACGCCCGGGGGGGTTTTCAGTCGGAGATCAAGTTCGCCGCAATCGCCGGCAAACAGTACCTGTTCGAGGTCGGGGGCTACGCCTCCGAGGCCGGGCGGGGCATACTAAAGATCAGTTGTGAGGGCCAGCCCGGTCCGCCGTCATCCAACGATGACTGCCGGAACGCCGAAGCCATCGGCGATGCAACGGATGAGCCGTTCGACACCAGAGACATGACGTTCGACGGTCCGGGCCTCTGCATGACAAGCCCGAATATCTGGTACTGCTATACCGCTTCGTGCACCGGTGATGTTACCGTCAGCCTGCTTGGCAGCGGCTACGACACAATGCTCGCCGTCTACAACGGGTGCGGCTGTTTCCCGACCTCGGCCGACATGATCGCGTGCAACGACGACTTCGGAAATGGCTTCCAGTCGCAGGTAACCTTCGCTGCAATTGCCGGCAGACGGTACCTGATCGAGGTTGGAGGCTACAGCTCCGAGACCGGCCAAGGTGTGTTGAGCATCAGTTGTGGGGCAGCGCCCAGTCCGCAGAAGCCGGACCTCGGCGACGCTCCGGACAGCACCAACAATTTCGGCAGGAACATGCAGGCATATCCATCCCCGCCGTCGATCCGGGCTTATTACCCCACCGTTTTCGATGACGGCAGCGGGATTGGGCCTTTCGGGCCGATTCATGTGAACGACCAGCCCGTGGCACACCTGGGCAGAAGAATCTCCGGCGAAACCGAAGCCGACACAGGCCCCGACGAGGATGGCGAGAACAACATCAGGCCGTCAACGAACAGGGCGAACCGTGATGACCATGACGACGGCGTTGCCTTCCCGCTGAATCTGCCCGATTGCGGCTGGGCTACAATTGACTATGAAGTGACTGTTGTTACGCCGGGCACGGACCTCTGGGTAAACGTCTGGCTCGACTTCAACCGGGACGGCGACTGGGACGACACTGTCAATTGCCCCGGCGGTTCGGCGCAGGAGTGGGCCGTGCAGAATCAGTTCCTGTTCAATCTGCCGGCCGGCCGACATCAGATCACGGCGCCGGCGTTCCTCTCCACGCATCGCAAGGACAGGACCGAACAGATCTGGATGAGAATCACCCTTTCGGAGCAGCCCTGGAGGGGCGGCAGCAATCCCGGTCAACGCGGCAACGCCGGTTCCGGCCCTCTGGCAAAGTACGAGATCGGGGAAACGGAAGATTACTTCTTCGTCCCGGAGATAATCGACGATGGAGACTGCCCGCTATGCGAGGACGTCAACGGCGACGGGGTAATCGACATGAATGACCTGGCAGCTTTCACAGCCGAGTGGCTGGCGAATTGTCTGTAGTATGCTTTGCTGAACATCTAATTAGGGCTGTGAACATTGCGCTTGCAGCCCTTTCTCGTTGTTCAATCCATCCCACACAATCTCCCAGAGTAGCCCTCAGAGGTGTTTTGCGGTCGTAGAATGGACGATCTGGGCTTTGCTGCTATCACAGGGGGTATTTTCACCCTGTCCCCCCCGAAAAACCTCGTCCCCGTTGTTACGAAGCTTAAGTAGGCGATAGGAATAAATCAAAAGGGCCTTTTGTCCCATTCACACTGAACCAGTAATCTACTCGATTGCCGCAGCGGCAACCGCGTTAGGCTCAGCAGGCGCAGACTTTCCCTTACAGCCATTCAGCACAATCAGCCCGACCACCAAGAGGCTTGCCAAGAGAAGGGTTATCCTGAATTGTTTCGTTTTGCCATTCATTTTGTCTCCTTTCAAAGAATCTCCCCGAATTCAATTTGACACGAACAGTTTACGATACCACAAAACCCAATCTGACATTTCCCATATCAAACGCTTGGCTACGCAACCAAGCGTTTGAATTCCACGATAATATCAACCGGGATTTCCCATATAAGCTTCACTGAAACGCTCCCGCACAGTTCAAGTCCCATTATACCGTAACTTCATCTCAACTTCGACAAGATTCCGGCAGGTTCAACAGGCCATACCCAAGATTGAGGGCTGTGAGCGCCGCGCTTGCAGCCCTTCATTCTTGTTGGGACAGCCCACACAATCTCCCACAGTAGCCCTCAGAGGTATTTTGCGGGTGAAGGATGGACGATCTGGGCTTGATGGGTAGCGCGTATAACTACTACTTCTAAGATCGCGCCTTGAAACGGCTCCCACTCAGACTTATAGCAAAGCAACCGGGGCCTATACCGAGTGAATCAGTACAGGCCCCAGATTGGTGCAGACTTATTATATCAGCAGCTCAATTGCCTGCCGCTTTAACAGTCTCTACGAAACCTACCGAATCAGCCGAATGTCGTCGAAGTACATCGTCCCTGTACCACCGTCGGCTGCCGGGCTGCCCTTGGTGCCGATGCCGATGGTAATCGAATTGACATTGGTAAGGTCCACGTCTGCAAACGCTGCCAGGTCAATCACCCACTCGTTCCATCCTGTCATCTGTGTTGCAGCAGGATCCTCGTGATAGACCACAGCATCGCCGAGAGCGACAAACATCCGGTCGGCAGCATTGCTCGATGAACCCCTAAACCAGAGCGAAAGCTTCGTTACACCTTCCTCGGTCCAGTCGCGCGGATATACCAAAGTCAAGGTTGCCTCAGAGGTCTTGTTGGCATTGTCGTAGCGATATATCATCGACTGGCCGCCGCCGTGAACAATAGCTTGTTCGGCATAAGGCGGCAGGTCATTACCAACGATCGCTCCATTTGTCGTAGTTCCAAAACCGTCGATCCACTTGTCAAATATTCTATTGCTGTTGGGATCAGGGGGGTCGATGTCATTGTAAGACTCGAAATCATCCACAAGAATAAAGTCGGCCGTCGAGAAGCTCCAGACGAGACCCTTGACCGTTTCAGCCGGATAGACCTCATCCACGCGCCAGGCATAACTGCTGTCCCAGGCAAGTCCTCCGGGATCATAGCTTTCGGCGCCAAGCGCCCTGGGGCCTATATATTCGGGCGAGGCTGTGGTGGCGTTCTTGACGGCTTCCGCATCGGCGCCGAAGTATAGCTCGTGCGAAGCAGCATTGTCCGCCGGAGTCCAGCTTAGCGTTGCGATCATCTGCACATCCACCGCGCCATTAGCCGGCTGAGGATTGCCCACGGCGCCAGGAGTCGTAAAGGCCCAGACATCGCCTTTGTACGTCTCGAAGGCGTCGAACTCGTCGACCCGCCAATAATAGACCTTCTCTGGTTCCAGCGGCCCCGGTGTGAAGGTTGTGGTCCCCTGCGGGGCGCCTCCGGTGGCATCATTCACGTCGTCGAAACTCGTGCCGATGTAAACAGTGTGCAACTTGGCCCCGAAACCTCCCGTCCAGCTAAAGGTTGCATCCAGGGCCACAAATTCGGCGCCGTCGGGTGGATCGGGATTGTAAGCAGTATAGGGCTGTATTGAGAAGCTCCAGACATCGCCTTTCCAGGGGCTGGCCGCATTCGCATCATTGACCTCGTCGATTCGCCAGTAGTAGGTCGTTCCCGGAACGAGCCCATCCGGAAAAGGAAATCCGGGGAAGCCCGCTATGAGCATAGTTGCGGCCTGATTGCCTATGAACGAATCACCCAGTCCGTCGTTTACGTCATCGAAATTGTCACCAAGATAGACGTCGTGCGAGACTGCGAAATCTCCGGCCCGCCAACCGAGAGTCACCCAAGTCGCCTCAAGCAGGGTTCCGTCGGCCGGATCGGCACCATAAGCCTTGGCGATGGCGCCGCCCTGGTTTTCCATACTTGCGGCGATGTCTTCTGCGCTCATGGCGTGGTCATAGAGCCGTACATCGTCGATCACGCCCGAATAGGACTCATCAGTCCATTGAGGATCACCTCCAATGTAATAAGTCGCGTTCGTGCCATCTGTCGTCTGGAAGGCTGATTCCTGTGAGAGGGCCCCGTTGATGTAGATGCGAAAGTTAGTCCCATCCCCTGTCACTGCGACGTGTGTCCATTGGTCGGCAGGAACAACATCTGAGGCTGTCTCACACATACCTCCCGCCCAACCTCCGCCGACGCGACCACGCCATGAAAGCCTCCCATCGTTGTTAATAAACAGCGTGTCATTTGAGGTGTCATCCGCCCTGATCGACCGAAAAATCTGCTGCCACGTGTTGCCAGTTCGCTTCGGGTTAATCCAAGCAGACAGGGTAAATGATCCCTGAAACAGGTCGGCGGTTAACGAATCAGAGGCGGGGATTCCGACGCGACTGACTTCAAATGCGAGCGCTTGTCCAAATTGTCCGTCGACAACTGTCGGATCGTCTTCCAGTGTTCCGTCGTTGCCGTTGCCCGTTGCGTCCACCGCGGTCGTGCCGGAGCCTTCATCGAGCTTCCACTGCCCCACAAGTTCAGCCGAAGCATTGCTCACGAGCACAAGCACAAGCACAAAAGAGATTAGAGCAAAACATTTCTTAGACATGATAGTCCTCCTGCAAAAGGTTAACATGAAGCGACCTACGCCGGTCTTTGTTTTTCGTATTACCCAACCTGCTGAGGATAGTCATCCGCGGGTTGAGAGAAACCTCCTTCCTTCGAGAGCCCGAAAGACAAGCAGAATCCTACCCTGATGACCTCAAATCCGCGGACTTCAGCTTACCCCACTTATACCAGATCAGCCGCCTCCGCGTCAAGAAGAATCACCGGATGACTGAGATGCCAGAATACTGCGATTTCATCCTACAAGCCCCTCACAGCCCCTAATTCTGCCCATTTTGCGGGAATTTAGAGGGAGCTGCTATTAAGTTGAGACCAGGTGCGCCGATAATGAAATGCAGAGTATCTTTCTATATTTTCACCGGCGTCGCCAGACTCCTGCGGCGCCATTTTTGTTATTAGTCATGACTAACTTGTCTGCTCGAAAATGATTAACCTGACTGTGATGGATCCTGCTTCTGATAGCAGCCAGCAAATCCCACCTGCCCCTCCGTTCCGTATCCTTGGCAAATTTCAGTTCAATCTGGCTTTTAACCTTTCAAACCGTGCTGACATTTGCGGTGATAACATGCCCATTTTCCGCTGGAGGGCAAGTAATCTTCTCACTTTCCTCGTAGGTCTGCCTCTCCACGTCCAGCGTATGGTTTGGCTGCGAAGACTTCTATCTGCCTTGAATCACATCCGGTGTTTCAGGTACTTCGTGCTTGCAGACAAGTAAACCTCCATGCGTTGCTCCAGAGTGTGCAACTTTCGCACTTTTCTTGTTGGTCTGCCCTGGTAAGTCCACCGATTGATCTGGCTGCGTAACTCCTCCATCTGCCTTTCAGTTCTCAGCACACCACCGAAAGCGCCGAACATTCCCGATCTCGTTTCATTTCGACTTTCATAAGAAAGATCATAACAGTGCCGACAACCAAAATAGCTTGCACCGGGCGCTTTGTACAGCTTTGCTACCCTCCGGCCACAGTAAACGCCGCCCTTGCTGAGAGGACATACGAACCAGTATCGGACCCCGCCAAGATTGCACGGTGTTGTCGTAAGGCTGACCCTGTAATCGTACTCAGTTTTCTCCCCTGAATTGCGGTCTGTGGTAGTGTATTGAAATCTGATGTAGTTCTCGCCGTCCAGAGTTGAAACGGTAACACCTATGCTGGCTGTTTGCTCGCCATTGTAGTTTTTCCAGGAGATTGTACCGGACATGCAGCAAGGCTCTGAGAAATAGTCATGCTTTTTCAGAAATGATATGCTGACGCTTCTGCAATCTTCTGCCGTATCCTTCTTGTCAAAGTAATATCTGCCCATGTATTTTTCTTTTTTCTCTTTTCTTTGCCGAAATCATTAGGGATTCTGCACACATAACGACCATACAAAACTGCGAAACAAACCCATTAAATCATGCATTGTGTCCTGTATTGACGTCTAAATCGACTTCTACAGGCGGAGGAACGTTATCTCCAGCCCGCAATCTTTGTAGTCTCTCCAACTGATTCACGGCCTTGTACAACTGCCTTTCTATAGCTCCCTCGTACCGCAGCAGCCGGTCCAATTCGTGTCTCGATGGAATATTGCCCAGCTTTTTGATGACCTGGAGCCTGAGCTTGTTCTTCTGTTTCTGTTTCTCCAAACGGGCAATTTCCTTTTTGTGAGGCTTTGCGTTGTCATCACATAGTCCGATGAGCTTTGTCCATATGCGGGCATCGCTCCACCCTTCCTTGGTGTTCAGGAATTCCCTGATTCCTTTCGGTGCCATGAGCTGTTCACTGTCGTCGTCATCGGGCAAAAGGTGGCAAATGTCTTCATACAAGCACTCCCAGTTTTCTTCCCAGTCGTAGATCTCTTCAAGAGGCTTGCCGGCCTTGTACATCTTAGTCAGTTCCCGTTTGTCCTTCTTCCAGTACTCAATTCCTTCCTTGTGCTCTGCAATCTCCCGGTCAATTTCATCATCTGCCTCATTCACCTTCTTGTGCTGCCAATCCTCTTCACCGTAGAAATCGTCTGCTGCAGTATCCAATTCCTTTCTGATAAGGCCCACCTCATATCTGTATGCCCTGCGCAGCCGCCAGTAGGCAACGGCCACTTTTTCAACCAGCATTTCTTCCAGAGTCCCGGCCGGAGCAAGCTGGGCCTTCAGGTCTACCAAGAGAGCATTGAACTCTTCGGGATCCTCGGCGCCTTCGCCCACAGTGATGACTACTTCCTTGGCAAGCAATCCGTGCTTCAGAGCGTTGTACTTCACTATTGCCTTGCCTTCGGGGGTCTTGACGCCGGCTTTTCGGGCATTCTTCTTGTTGGCTTTCAATTGCTTTTCTGACACGGTCATGGCTAATCTCCTTAGTTGGCGGTTTGAACTAATGCTTTGATCGCGGCTGTGATGTGTTGCGGAAGATCATGCCAAACAGTGACAATTTCAGCCAGTCCGGCAGGCATGTCTTGAAGCTGATCCCCGGCAGTTTTTTGAGATTTTTTGTAAGCTGGTTTGTAATCGCCTTTTTGGGCACTTTGTAAGTCTTTTTTATTGCAGGACTTACCGTTTTTGGCCACCGGACATTGAAAACGATGCGAAAAAACCAGCTTTTTCTGGCGAAAATCGTGGGTGGGCAGAAGGCCGATAGTCTGCCAGTGGCAGCAATCATCTGGGCACGTTGGGGACGCTTTTCAAATAGAGGTTGTGGACGCTCGAGTCGCTTGAAGATTTCCTACTGGTACAAGATAGATGGCAAGTTTGATTTTCCCGTTGGGCTTGTCGACGCTTATCTTCTCGACACATTGTCTCAGGGCAACAAGCTTCTCCTGGGGCACACCCTCGCGGAGTACGAATTCGAGACCGGCTAAGAACTTCATCGAATCCGATACCATGCTATTGATTTCATCCCGCGAGAGTGAAAGCCGATCCAGTTCTTCGAGCCTGGCTTCGAGTTGATACTTCTGCTGTTTCAATTCGCCCAATCGCCGGTCCACGAACTCTCGATTGGTCGAGGTTATGTTGTCCAGCAGGTTGTTGATAGTTTTGCTGATCTTATTGAGTTCCCGCTGGGCCCGTTTGCGAGCAGCAACGAATTCTTCTGCTTCTGAGCCGATCTGAGCCTTCACAGCTTCAGCCAGCTTCTTACGCCCTCCTTTCTCCAGAAACGGCTTATAGGAATCCAAAACAACCTTGATAACCGTTTCCTCCAGGACCTTCTGCGGGACAGCATTCATTTCACAGACGCTCCTGCCCTTGGTAATGTATCCTCCGCAGCCATAATAGAACGTCTTCACCCGCGTCCCATCTAATCGCTTCTTACCTTTGGCTTTGGTGACGCCCTGATACCGACTACCACAAAGACTGCATTTCATGAGACCCGAAAGAATGAACCGACTGCGTTGGCCATTCCAGGTTCTTCCATGAGTATTAGCTCTTGAGAAGCGCTGGCGCTGGTCTATTGAATTGGTATGACTTTCAAGCCTTTGCCTGATCTGCTCAAACAGCCGCCGGCTTATCAATGGTGGATGGGCATCACGAACGACAATCCAGTCTTCTTTCTGGTTGGGCACTAATCGTGCCCCGTGTACATTCTCTCGGTCTACCGCTTGTCCGTGGCTGATCCTGTGGAATCGGCCATCCCTGCGACGATTCCAGACCATATCGCCCACGTAGATGGGATTAAACAGGATAGCTCTTATG
>NJBM01000036.1 GCA_005223045.1 Planctomycetes bacterium B3_Pla
TACAGAGTCATATTGAGAACACTTTTTCTCGTTTCAAGAAGATTATTGGAGGGCGACTGAGATCCAAGCATGATGAAGCTCAGAAACGGGAAGCTTTGCTTGGATGTGCAATTTTGAATAAGATGCTTGAAATAGGTAGGCCAGTTTCCTATCCGGTTCGTTGAATCAATTATCAGAGAGCGTATTGCATTTTATGTTTGATTCATGCACCAACGCCTGTCCATACCGTAAATTCCATCCGGACATGAAGATCAGTTATGAGCACTGTGTCTTGGCAAGAAGCACGCAGTAGTTCAGGAGGAAATTGTTAACTTGGGCTTCCATCGCAGTGTTCTTGCGCCACAGGAATGGCTGATTTCAAACAGTGGACAGGGATTGGGTTTCATCACAGACCAATTACTGACGTGAAGAATCAAGCAACTCTCTTGTAAACGTGATGCAGTCCGCCGACTTGTGGGATTGAGATAACTTTGCCTTTTGAGGGTGGTTCAATATCTCGGAGAGATGGCGAGTTTCTATCAAGCGAAAGATGAGTTCTGCAGTTGTTGTAATAATCCATGTAGTCTTTGAGAATGCGGCACAAATGATTTTCGCTTAGGATAATGAAGTGATCCAGACATTCTCTTCTTATTGAGCCTATTACCCGTTCGCAGTATGGATTTTGCCAAGGTGACTTTGGAGCAACAAGGATTTCTCTGATGCCCATGTTCTTCACGCGTTGCTGGAAGAAATTGCCATAGATGCCGTCACGATCACGAATCAAATACCTTGGTACGGTATCATATGGAAAAGCTTCTGTGATCTGCTGGGCTGTCCATTTTGCAGTTGGATTTGCAGTGACACTGAAATGGACAATTCGTCGTCTATGATGCCGAAGGACAATGAAACAGTACAGTATTTGGAACCTGACTGTCGGTACTGTGAAGAAATCAACGGCAGCGATCTGTTTGACATGGTTCTTCAGGAAAGATCGCCACGTTTGGGAAGGAGGTTTCTTGTGCTTAATCATGTATTTTGCCACAGTAGAGTCTGCTGCCTCATGCCCGAGCAGTTTCAATTCTGATTGAATTCTCGGTGCTCCCCAAGTTGGATTCTCTCGGGACATCTGCCGAATCAGATCTCGGATTTCCCTGCTGATCTTCGGGCGCCCTGCCTTACCAGCTCGCGATTTCCAGCGCCAGTAAAGCTTGAAGCCCTGGCGATGCCATTTGACCACAGTCTCTGGTTTGACGACAATCAAAGCTGATTTCCACTGAGGCCATATTCGCGAAAGCCATGCCCAGAAAATTCTGTCCTTGCGCTTGAGTTTAGGGTGTTTGATTGTTCGTTGCTGGACAGTCAGTTGCTGGCGAAGAGCCAGATTCTCGAAGATCAAGCTGCTTCGGCTGACAAACAAGCCACGAAACAGAAGAAACAGCACCTTGCAGTTGCTCATCTTGACCAACTCTTCCTGATTATTGTATTATTTCTGGTGGCAAAACAAGAGTTGGCGATTGTACGTAAGTCCTTACAAATCAACAAGGACGGAATTTTCAGGAGGCACAACCGAGCAGCACGAACTGAATCAGCGAACTTGGGAGCTGAGAAATTCACGAACCCGAAATCAGGCCGATTATCTTTGAGAGGACCGGCTGTTTTCCGTACTCTTAGTTACTTTTATCTCATTCTCAGCCATTTCACAAAATGGGCGAGGCCACCGTAGGGGTCGGTTTTACTAAAGTCGCCATGTCGGTTGTGTCGATCAAACAAAAACAGGAGAGCCGCTATAACGGCTCTCCTTCAGGCCGGCATCGCAGAGGATACGGTGACTTCAGCGGAACTTCGTCAGAAAAGCTGGAGCACCGGGCGGTGCCGGCATTTTTGATGACCGAGAAGTTATCGGTCGATATTCAGCAGATCATACCAAGCAAATCAATAATTGCCAAAGGAACAACGATCACGCCATCATTGCCAGGTGACCAAGAACTGTGGTTCGTGCTCGATACTTTCCCAGTGGCTTCCTGAACAATCAGCCCCGCCGCAATGCGATTAATTTCCAGTTAAGTGGATACCCCCCTTTCCAGTTATTGGCAGCATGCTTCGGAGATATCGTCAGAGCCAACTTGGAAATCTTATAGGGCAGGATCGTAAAGTATCTCCGCCTCTGGATTAATCTGTTTAATGAGCGGCAGGTGCTCGCCGTACGCACTAGCGTCCAAGTAGTTACCCTGCAGATCCAGCAAAATCAGATTTGTTAGTTTAGTCAGACCGGATACATCGCTGATAAAGTTGTCTTGCAGGTAGAGCTTCTCCACACCGCTTAAGCCCGACAGCGCTGAGATATCGAAGATATAATTCATGCCTAACCACAGCTCCACCAAATTCGTCAATCCCGATACCGCAGATATCTCGCCGATCCGATTGCCGGCCAGGTTTAGCAGTGTCAGCTTCGTCAGCCCCGCTACCGCAGAGATGTCAGTGATCAGATTGTTGTATAGCAGCAGATCCGTCAGATTCGTTAGTCCAGAGACTGCCGAAATGTCAGTAATCTGGTTGTTGTACAGCGACAGCGATGTCAGATTCGTCAATCCCGATACCGTGGAGATATCGCCGAGCTGATTGTCATGTACCCGCAGATCTGTCAGAGCCGTTAGCCCTGCTACTGCAGAGATGTCGCTGATCTGATTGTTGTATAGATAGAGCGCCTTTACATTCGTCAATCCTGATACCGGAGAGATATCGATAATCTGATTGCCGCCCAGGCTCAGCGAAGTCAGGTTCGTCAATCCTGATACCGGAGAGATATCGATAATCTGATTGCCGCCCAGGCTCAGCGAAGTCAGGTTCGTCAATCCCGATAGCAGCGAGATGTCAGCGATCTGGTTATAGTATAGCCACAGCCCGTTCAGATTCGTTAATGCTGCTAACGCTGAGATGTCGCCGATCTGATTGCCGCCCAGGGAGAGCGAAGTCAGGTTTGTCAATCCTGAGACTGCCGAGATGTCTGTAATCTGGTTGTTGTACAGTGACAGCGAAGTTAGATTCGTCAATCCTGAGACCGCCGTGATGTCATGAATCTGATTGTTGTACAGTGACAGCGAAGTTAGGTCCGTCAATCCTGATACCGCCGAGATGTCTGTAATCTGGTTGTTGTACAGTGACAGCGAAGTTAGATTCGTCAATCCTGAGACCGCCGTGATGTCATGAATCTGATTGTTGTACAGTGGCAGCGAAGTTAGATTCGTCAATCCTGATACCGCCGAGATGTCTGTAATCTGATTATTGTAAGGCCGAAGATCTGTCAGATTCGTCAACCCTGCTACTGCAGAGATGTCGGTGATCTGATTGCCATACAGGTAGAGCTGCGTCAGCTTGGTTAGCCCAGCTACAGCATAGATGTCAGCAATCTGGTTGTTGTACAGCCACAACTCTGTCAGATTCCGTAATTCCGCCAGAGGAGAGACGTCACTAACCTGATTGTTGTACAGCTGCAGAATCCTAAGGTTCGCCAGCCCCGATAGTGCTGATACATCTACGATCAGATTCTGTCCCAAATAGAGGGTTTGCAGGAACCTTAAATTCGACAGGGGCGAAATATCGCTGATCTCGTTATCCGACAAATCCAGACTCCGCAGATATGGAGCATTCTCGAGGCCGGTCAGGTCAGTTATGCCTTGGTTGCTGCAATAGAGTTCGTTCAAGCGAAACATGTCCGTTGGCGTAGGATCAGTGATCCCCAATTGCTCTTCCACGCAGACTTTCAAATTAGGATCTACAAAGTAGACTGGCTCTGCTCCCTCTGCAGTGCACGAGATTACCGTCACAAGAATTATTACGAGCGATGTGTTCTTTCTTCGAATAAACATAATATGTCCTCCTTCATCAGATTTGGTTGCTATTCTCTGTTTTTCCTTTCTCTTTCGCTTTGAAGAGTCTCACGATATTCAACGACATTGGCTTCACTTATCCCATTTCTATTATACCTCCTCTCTCGAAACGCTTTTTGACAACAAAACACTTCATATGCGATCAGAGTGACGACCCGACCGTTACACTCTCTGACCGTTAGACTGTCCTACTGTCTTAGAATTTAACACTTTAAACGTAAACTGGAGCTAACGGCTCCCTAACTTAAAACTCGTCGCCATGCGTAAACTTAACACTGTAAACTAAACTAAGCGTCCTGTATCACTATCTCTCATGTGACACCTTGCTTTGACCTGCCTTTCGAGCAGTGGGCCCAATTTCTACGATTCTTGGAGCATCCTCAATTACTCGGACAGAACTCTTACTACCTTTACGATCCCTTTTATCCATCAAAAAGACGGGCCCTTGCGGTATGGATTGAAATAATCTAAAGATCAGGTTAGTCTTTGGAAAAACAATTACCCAGGCAGTAAGAAAAACTAACATCATATCAACCCATAGATATCTGTTATGTTGATACCAAATTTCCAATTCACCTTTATATGGAGCTATATGCTGTTTATAGAAATCATGACAAGACATGTCTAAATCAGCCATCAAAGTCTCTTCATTGCGAAAAAAGATTGACCCGGCTCCACTAAGGCCTGGATGCATTTGGGCTATAACCTCTTTGACTTCATCGGCATAATAATTGAAATGTTTAAGTGTCAATGGGCGTGGACCAATGATGCTCATATCTCCCTTAAGAACATTAATAATTTGCGGGAGTTCATTGATTTTAGTTTTTCTAAGGATTTTACCGAAAGGTAGCACACGAGGGTCATCTTTACGTGTAATATCTCCACTGGCCATTTTTTCACTACCGCGCGCCATTGTCACAAATTTAATTAGTCCGAACGGCTTCATCTTGTAGCCGATTCGTTTTTGGATATAGAAAACATCCCCCTCACCTGTTAACCTCAGAATAATCATTACGAGCATTAGCAGTGGCGCAAGAGCAACCAAGGCTACCAATGAGATCATGATATCTAATACACGTTTCATTAGCACATCTCCTTACATTTTATTATCAAGATTGTTGCCCGTTTCCATATGGCGAAGATCGGGAACTATTGCGCGCATTGCTTGGACGTAGTCATCTTTTGTCACAAAACTATTAGCCTTTGCTTCACGGCAAAAATTAATAAATGCCTTTAGAGGTTCTTCTTCTACGTTTGCATCACGTTTAATGACCCCGATATTTCTATACCGATCCATGTCCAACTTCTCATCTTCAACATAAAACTCTTCATATGCTTTTTCACCAGTGGTATCTGACTTAGAGAAATAACAAGGCCATTTTTTCTTTGGAATCAATTCATTCGTACGTGACTTTGCCTCATCTTCCGAATCGCATTCAACAGTCTCATATCCCAGTGATTCGAGCAGATCCAACGCAATTTGTGAAAATGTTTTTTCATCCTTGTCACGGGCCAGCTTTGGAAAGAATACATCCCGATTCTTACCAAGTACACAAGAAAGGACACACATCTCCCCTGCTTCCTGGTGAGAAATGAAATACCGTTTCACATCATTTGGAGCTGAAATAGCTTGCTGCTTCCTAACGCGCTGCAAGAATCCGTAAGGCAGACTACCATCTGAAAAGGCCACATTGGCAAAGCGGGTTGTGGAAAATGGTTGCACTTCTGATTGATTAAGAAGCACCTTCTCCATAACCATCTTGCTGGCTCCCATCATATTGGCAGGGTTAGCAGCCTTATCAGATGACACAGAAAAGACTTTTCGGAAATGATATGGATTCTGGCTTAAGAAGTCATAGAGAAAAACGGCATTCGTATCAATCATGCGCATCAGGCAATAGATATTCTTCTCTGAGCGAACGTGTTTTATAGCAGACAAATTAAGAAAATAATCAAACGGTTTTGATTCCTGGAAATACCGATCAAACTCGATTGTTCCCAGCCCAATAGGCAATTCAGCAAAATCCTCGGGTAACGTAACGTCAGTAGAAGATCGAAGGTCTCTCACCACCTCTACCAGGTTGTTTTCATTGAGATCAACCAACGAAAGAGAGGCAGGTTTGAACCGAAGGATCGTCCTAGCTACAGCCGAGCCAATCGAGCCAGCAGCTCCTACGATAGCAATGCGAGATCCACGAACGGATTCCCTTAACGTGTTTTCATTTGCGACAATATCTCCAGCAAAAATGGACTTGTCTCTTCCAGTAACAATCTTCTCATAATCGGAAATCATCATATTCTACTTACTTCATCAGGACTGATACACATTTGATCCAAACAGTTCCCAGTGTTTTGCGTCGGAGGTCAAGTGGAATTTTTCGAGCCGGTTTTGTGTGAGAATTTTCGATGGCTTCTGGGCACAGGTCGAACGCTCACTTCCCCATGCCGACATGCGGCTTGCTTTCAGATTTCCTTACACCCGGGCCGACGATACCTTTTTGTTCTGCCAGGTCCATGTACAGCCGAAAGAGCGACTCCCAGATATCCTCGGGGCGGAAGTCCTGGAGTGCGCGCTTACGACCCGCTTGCCCATGCTGTTCCCGAAGCGATGGATCTTCGAGGTATTTCTCGATGGCGTCTCTCAACGCATCTGCATCTCGTGGCGCTACCAATGTCCCCGTTACGCCGTCCTGAACCGAGTCGATGCATCCGGGAATCCGAGTGGAAACAACCGGTAACGCCATGGCAGCGGCTTCGATGTTTACAATCCCAAAACCCTCGCGATAAGAGGGCATGACAAATAGATCCATTGCCGCAAGATGCGCTGGCAGATCTTCGCAATAGCCACACAAATGGACTCGGTCATCAGTGCGAAACAGGGCCTCATCTTCGGCTGACACCGGATCTGTCGCATCGGTAGGGCCGACCAACATGAGATACAGCAAAGGATACCGACTTCGTAGGTTGCGCCAAGCCGACGCGAGTTCTCGCATGCCTTTGTCGGCGGCGATCCGGCCCACAAAGCCAAGGACCATTGCATTAGTCGGAATTCCGTACTCCGCTCTGACCGCATTGCGGACATCGGGCCCACATTTCGATGGCGAGAATGCCTCTCGCGCATCAACTCCCATCACGCTTCCGTGTCCAAGAACTATCGCCTTCTTAGACGCACACAGCCCCTTTGCGACGATGTAGTCGCGTACGGAGAAACTGTCGCACCAGATGCAGTCGGCCAGTTTGCATGACAGCCAAGTAGTGAAATCCAACAGTCGGCGTGAGAAGCCGGTCTTGGTCATCTGTCGCACGCCGAAGATCGACAGCAGCACAACCTTTGTTCTGGCCGCTCGTGTCGCGATCGTCCCCAGCAAGCCTGCTTTTGGCGTGTGCGAATGCACAATGGCGGGCTGCTCCCGGCGCAACAAACGCCACAGCCGCCACAGACTCACCAAATCCCTAAATGGGCTAATGCGCCGTTGCATACTCACCGGATGCACCTTAATCGCCTCGCGCTGTTCGACTTCCTCGAGTGCGCCCAGTTCATCACCCGGCGAGGAGATCGCATGCACCTCAATACCGCGTGACTTGAGAAACGCGATCTGTCCATGGAAGAAGCGGAAGGTAAATGGCACAGTGGTAATGTGGATAAGCTTCATGGGATCAGGAAACGCATTGAGAATGGAATTGTCCTTAGATAGGCTATTCTCATTTCAGAATTCCGTGCTTAAACTCGCGACGTGGCACGATGCTATCTTGCACGGCGCGACCGATAGGTCTCTACCATTTGGATCATACCCTCTTCCGGCGAAATAATCGGTACGTATCCCAGTTCGTCTACGATGAGTTTACTGACATATCTCGCGCGACGAGTTAATCCGTTAATGCGAGAGTTCTTCAAGGTGAATCCAGGTAACCATTGCAGAAAAAAGGCAACTGTTCTCACAAAAGATTCGGGAAGGCGCAGCGTAGGAACACTTCGCCCAAGTCCTTTGCAGATATGGGAAACCATCTCTTCAATTGTCATGACATCCGATAGATTATATGAATGGCCAACCGCTTCCGGTTTCGTGGCGCAGAGCCGCAAAGCTTCGACAACGTTTTCGACATGTACTGTACAGTCTATTGCTCCTGGAGGACCGATAAAGAAAAACATACCTTTGTTCACCGTGTGAATGAAAGAGAGAAGATTCGTCGATCTCATTTCCGGCCCATATATTTTTGAAGGGCGGAGTATGACCCAGGGAATACCACTATTCTGAACAAGTGTTTCGGCCTGAGTCTTTGTGATTTCATATATGCCGACAGGACTGCATTCCCTATCTTCAGTTATGTCACCGGAGAAACAATGGCCATAACACCCAATACTGCTCAACTGAACAATGCGTCGGACCCGTGTCTTCGCCAATTCTAACAGCGTTCTCGTTCCCTCAACATGCAAATTCTCCATTTTAGATTCATCACGAATCTCAGCCGCACAGTGAATGAGCACATCAGCACCGTCCAGGAAATCCGGCCTAATGCTTTCCGCCTGTGCCAAATCGCCTTGAAACCAGGAGAGCCTATCATGAGATGGAAATGTCTTCGCATCTCTCCGAGACAGACAACGTACGGACCACCCCCAGCCCAGCATATGGGTAACGAGGGTCTTGCCAACAAATCCTGTAGCACCCTTCACTGCAATATGTAATGGTTCCATTTGTCCTTTCAAACATGAGGCAGTCTGTAAGCCATTGTTCCCAAATATGGAGACCGTAGCATCATTACAGAGTTTTCTTCTATCCTGCATTTCGTTTATCTCCGCTAATTAGATTGTCTGAGCCAAGCTCGAGTGATCTCTCTGAGATACCGATAGAAAGCGACGCGTCGTTGTTGGAGTACCTCTTCACGGTACTGCTGGGCCTTGTCAAGGTTTCGCGCAGAGGCATGCGCCATGCGTTGCGGGCTCGTGATCATCTCCCTGATTTTGCGGGACAACAACGGTGCATCGCCGGGGGGAACCATATCTTCGGCTGGCAAGAGTTCCGGGATACCGCCAGCCGTCGATCCGATGCACGGGAGCGCCCGGGCCATAGCCTCGATCATCGCCCGAGGCAAACCTTCGGTACGTGACGGAAGAACGAAGAGGTCCGCCTTATCGAGTTCCGCACGCACGTTGGCACAGCCAGACACACGGCCCAGGAAAACCACACGGTTACCAAGCCCAGCTACGTTCGCACGCGATTCAAGTCCCGCGCGATACTTTCCGTCGCCCAGTACAACGAGTCGCAGATTCAGTCCGTGGCGGACGCATTCCCCCAGTGCGTCGATCAACACATCTGTGCCCTTGTGGAAGTGCTCCAGTGAGCCGACAGTAACTACGCAGAATTCACGGTTGTCAGCCCGGTTAATTGGCCGCGGACGGTCCACGATGGCCGAGGTTGGCAGCTCAATGCTGGAGTAATTGGTCGTGAATGCGTTCAGTACAGGGGGATACCGCTGCTGAAGCGTGTTTTTCGTCACATACGCAACACTGCACGCACCGGCGCACTGCAATCGCAGTCGTCGCGAATTCAGCCATCGAAAGAAAGGACGCAGCGGATGGTGGATGGCTCCCGGGGCAAACACATCAGACGGATCCCCTATCACCTCGACACCGTAGGGGTGCCCGGTCTTACACAGGAGGGGAACCACAGTTGCTGCAATCTGAGACCAGAGACGAAGAACAACCGCGTGCTCCCCTGCAATTGCTCCTTGTGCAGCTTTCTTCACCTGATGCGCAACACGCAAGTATTGGTATGGGCCGATGTAGTAGGGAATCGGGAAGAACGAGACATTTTCGCCGTCGGCCCGCCGCCAATCCGAAGGCACAGATGGTACGTCTTCGACACGTGCAACCACTCTGACTCCATCGAATGTGGTAAGGTACCGAGACCAGAAGGAAAACAGGTGCGAGCATGCAGGGTCCCCCCAGACCGCCCCATTCGGCGTTCGGCGGTAGCGTTGTTCCAAGATGACACACACTTTCATCTTTTCAGACCTTTGATCACCTACCTTTTCACCCACAAGGTTAGCCTTCCACTTCCACAACGATAGCCTTGAATTTGCTGCGTCCGCCTTCACGTGGGATCGCGTCGACATACTGGAAACACACAAGGAGATCATACCCCAAGCGCCTTCTTAGTTGCTCCGCAATCCGACGCTCATTGCTCGCGACCAGATCCGAGTTTTCTCTGGCTCCGGGAAGCATCACAATGCGGTAAACGAAACGGTCGTATGCCTTTTGGATCAACTGTGATTCGGCGATTCCATTCAGATGCTTCGTTGAGACGGTGTCGAGGTGTCCAACTCTGCGGCCATCAGACGTTACGACAAGGTCTTCGTCTCGCCCAGCAATCGCTCCGATCAATGGCCACGACAAACCGCAGCAACATGTGCCTTCTCGCGCAACGACGAAATCGCCCAATTCGTACCGAATCAATGGCATCGTTCGCTTGAGCAATCCTGTAGCGATCACGCGTCCCATTTCTCCATCGTTACATGGCTTGTCACGGCCGTTGAGGATCTCGACGATGCCAATCAAAGGATGGACGTGCATGTTGCCGGCTTCACATTCCAGCGCCAGATGGCAGCCTTCCTGAGAGCCATATTGGTCATATACACGTGAGCATAAATTGCTCTCGATTGACTCGCGGTATTGTGGCCTCAATACCTCGGCCGACGTCACGGCGACAAACCTATCTTTGACATCTCGCAGACTGTCTCCGACAACTCGTGCCAACTCAGCTAGAGCCGAAGGATATCCGTATAACATGGCTTTGCGGTAGCGAGCCAGAATACGACATATCTCATCACGATGGTCTTCTTTCAACGCATACATGTTGAGGAAGATGCTGCGCCCGCCGAACGCCGACCAGTAAAGCTGACTTGAGTCCTCGGACGGCGTCATGAATCCACTCAACGATATCTGCGGCGGGTAACGTTTCGTGTGAGCGATTCTCCGATACCAGTCAAATACGATGGCGTCGGCGAATGCTCGTTCTAGCGGAGACACCCAAAGCTTCAGTGGGGTGCCAGTCGTGCCGCTTGTAGTATGAAATGTAGTTCCGAGAGGTCGTTTCTTCGACACAAATTGCTCGTTCGCATCCCGAAGCGTGCCCTTGCTCAGGATGGGAAGTGATTGCAGAAACGATCTCCAATGCTCAGTATCCTCACATGCAGGATAGGAACTTGCGTTTGCCAAATAGTATGGCACGTTAGTTCTGGCATGCTTGAGCATTTTCAAGAATATGTCTCGCTGCAATGCTTCGCTTTCCGCTTGATTCAATCGCCAGATATCTTTCACCTTCTTGCGGAACGGCAAGCCCAATACACGCTTGGTCACTGTCGCAATCATATGTCTGCGGATCTTGCTGTTCATTATTCACTTACCTTATTTGACCACACGTGAAACCACATGTGCTAGGTTTGGCGAGCAGGCCGCGGTGAAGGGGTGGCAATACACTGGTATAAGCGCCTTCTACGCAGTGCTTTCAATATCGCCATTGCCACTAGTGGGAACACCACCAGAACAAAGATAGGCCTCGCAATATTTATCAGGCTGGCTCGTGCCCAAACGGGGAGAAACATGACCATGATCGCTTCGGCCATCACCAGTCTGGGAGACCCTGTCTCCCGGATCCGCCTGACAAGGGTTGCCAGAATAAACCCGTAGGGCAAGAAAATCAGGTACCCAAACGGGCCGAAATTCAGGTACGACTCCGCAATATTTGAGAAGCCGAGGCCACCACCAGCCTCGTAGATGGCCGGGGCAAGCTTCCACGTCAGCCAACCACCGAGTTGACATCGTTCGGCGAAGGGATGCTTGCCGGAAGCAAAGACGTTCGGAACGATGGTCAAGAGTGCAGAGCCGTAAGCCATCCCATACTCGAACTCTCGGTCACTTGGCACGAGATAGAGCGTTCCGATGATTGTGGACGCCGACGATCCCATTTCATCAAGACCTGACTTCAGCAAGCTGATGGCACCCTTCCTTGCCGATGTACGCACAGCCTCACTTCGGTCATCGGCAGTCCGTATCTGGCCCACAAACGCCAACAATACGACTGCGGCAAGCAGGGCAAGCATGATTTCGCGAGCTTTCAGGGCCCTCCATAACCTATGCCGAACAAGAAGCAGGGCGCACAGTAACATGTAGCCTCCACCCCGCCTTCCGCAGAGAATCGTAAATGCCACAATAAATAAGCCGATTGCGAACAATCCTTTCCGACGGACATCATTCCGTGTGTACGCTGCATGGGCCAGTAGGATGACAAGGCCGGGTTCAAACAAGAAGGAGAGAGCCGAGGCTGGATCCTGGTAGACAGGGTTCTGTTCGTAAATACTGAGATAGCCCGAACGAATGGATAGAAGCACCAGCTTTCCTTTGAATAGCAGATAGGGGACCAATCCGACCCAGAAGCATAGATTGCCGAAACCGCGCATGAACTTCAACTCCAGCCCACGATCCCCAAGTGTCCTGGACGAATGACTATGAGGCAGCGTTCCACGGCTTGCGGACGCGCCGATCGCCAGGCACCCACCTAACATGTACATCGACAACGATCCCAAAACCAAAGCGGCGGCTTGAGCAATGTAGTCTTCCTTGAAACTGGAAATGGAATATCTTTGCGCGAACAGATCGTCACCGTTGAGCAGCCCGACTCCATACATAATGAACTGTGAAGCATTGAAGGCGATTTGAGAGAGAGCAACGATAAGGAACGCATCGAAGTAGCTGGAAGTAAGCTTGATCCAGTTAGCAATCCCCACGGTCACAGAGACCATTATCAGAATAGTTGTCATGAAGAAAACTGAACGGCTCTGCAATGCCCCGGTCCAGAGTGCAGCGACAAGAAGCAGGCTTCCTCCAGCAATGGCCACCTGCACGGGAAGAAGAGGAATGAGGGAACTACTTTGCCGAATCCTGTATTGCATTCTCTATCACCCTCGTCGCTTTGCCTTAGACCCAATTATGCACCCAGCAGCATCTATATAGAGTCGAGACAGATCTGCTACACTGTTGAGAATATTGAATTGCGACTTACTGACGATGTCAATCGCATTGAGAGTGCCTTGCTTTCCATTCACGATCTTCTGGAGTACTCGGTCAGCCCAATCCGAAGGACTGTCATCCAGACTCAGGCGTTCTACGGCCCCCGGAACGACGTCCGTCTCTTCGGCAATCACGTCACTCAAGAAACAAGGGAGCCCAGCGGCCTGAGCCTCGACTGCAACGAGCGGCATGCCTTCCTTTCTGGAGGGCATCAGGAGCACATCCATAGCTCCCTTCATGAGTCGAGGTACATCCGAGCGGACCCCAGCAAACACAACCTTGCTCCGAAGATTCAGGTCCCGGACTTGCTGTTCGATTTCCGGGCGGAGTGGCCCATGGCCGATCAACAGCAAACAAGCATCACTGCGTTGCTTTGCCATTTCAGCAAATACTTGGACGAGAAAACGATGATTCTTTGCATCAGAGAAGGCCCCCACATGTCCAACGACAAATGCGTCTTCGGCAATTCCGAGTGTCTGTCGCACCTCATTCCTGTTGATAGTCTCCTGAAATGGCTCCAAATCGATTCCGCAGAAAAGGACTCGCCAAGGACACCCCTTGCCGAAGTAGGTCTCGCCCGCCTTTCGACTGCACCCTATCCAATGCGTGCCATACGTATGTATCCAACGTTGGGCCATCCCACAAGCGTACCGCTTGACTATTCCCACACGAGCCAGTTTCGTCGACTGGTCGGTGTGTGAATGATCGATTCGGACAGGAATCCCGGCTCGTTTCGCCTCGCGAAGCAAGATGCCAGCATACCAATGTATGTGGCAATGGATGACATCATACGGTCCATTCTCGGCGAGCAGCCGACGAAACCCTCGTGCATACAGGAAGACGTTTCTTCTGGATCCTGTGTAATGTAAGATCTTTGAACCAAGCGATTCAACTACTTCGTCATAGACACACCGTGCATCAGTATGTACCAGGAAATCCATCTGAAAGCGAGTTTGGTCAATATGCTGCAGTACCTGCCTGAGCCATGTTTCGATGCCGCCACGATTCAGTGTGGTGACCACCTGTAGTACGCGCAACGGCCGATGATTCTTACTATTTCCTATGCCAGTTGACTGATCCACGCTCTACCTTCCCAATACCTTTGTTCGACATGACACAGCCAGACTGTAAACGCCCTCTGTCGAGGATTTTCGCGACAGCCCTCCAGGCCTTACACATGGCTCTCCTTGGAATGCTGGGGAAGGTCATGTGTCTTTTGACAAGCACCTCGAAGGGCTCGCTACTCAGGTCGGCGAAGAACTTCTGACGGTGTGGATGCGGCCGGACCGACCCCATTAGACAGACATTTCCTTCGATGTAGTCGAACGGACACTCGTGCGAGAAAAGCTCCCTGTGGCAGCATTCGTAGATGCCTTTCCCCTTATCCGAATTGACCAGCACCAGCGACGTGCCCTTGTTGTCATCTAACTCAGGGTGCCGCGCACCAATGCCCCAGAAGTCGGCGAGCGTAACATCCGCGACTCGTGGCAAACCTTTGAAGTCACACTCGTGACAACAGCGACGCAAGCAGATGTTCTTCAGGAACGCCGTGTAATATGGGTCGGCAGTAAACCGACGAACCACTTCTTGACCGTTGTAAAATTCAATTGCGATGAGATAGGTCCACCCACGCCGCTTGTCTCGGAAGCTAACCTTTCGTGGCTTCGAAAGGTATTTCTGCTCAAGATACTCCATGTATTTCCGAAACAACTTCGGGGAAGGCACGCCATGGCAGATGAAATCACAAGTCACCAAATTGTCGCAATCATGGCCTAGGAAGGAATACAGCCCTGCAATCTGACAGGGTGTGCCCGAGAACAGTACTTGCCGACCAGTCTTCAACAACTTCTTCGCCTGGCTAAAGGTATCGCCGATGCTGCTTTGTACATATTTCGAGCCTCGGAGCTCTTCGAGGCATTCCGCCTCGAACACTGCCTTGTGACAGACATTCACATGTCCGTCAAATCCAGCACCGAATACAACACCGGCATGGTTCAGTACGTCCACAGCCAGAGCCGTAAAGACTCCGCCCGATGAACTCTGCCTTCTGACCTCCGGGTCGTGATGCCACGCCGCATAGATGGCCGGTGTCTCGGGTCTTGATGGCAACCACTTTCTTGGCAGGACGGGACATATTCTTTGGCAGAGGCCGCAGTCGGTGCATACCTCCTCGTTGATGACGGGGCAAAGAAAGCCCTCGGCATCCTCTTTCATAGTGATGGTGGCCCTCTCGCAGACACTGGCACAGGCACTGCATCCTGTACAGTTACCTCTTGGCAGAGTAGTCATGTTAAGCTCTGTGTTCTCATTTTAAGCTCTATGTTCTCACTCGAAGACCTACCATGCGAAGTCCCGCAACAGTGCACGATAAGAAGAATTGTTTCTCGCTCCTATTCATACCGAACAAACACAGAAGCAGGGAATAGACTGCCGCAAATAATATACACCGTGTGGCTAACGTCCCCCAAGAGCCACGCAGGGGAAACAAAAACAGGTAGCCCAAGCCGGAAGCCACCAGTATGACCGGAAGTATCCCTCTGCAAAGCTCTCTCAAGAAACGGGGGATATTGAGCCCGATCTTATAGTGGTAGTAGCAATTCATGATGACGATGTTTCCTGCAATAATCGCGCCTGCTGTTCCGGCGGCAGCTCCGATTGCCCCGTACTGCTTGATCAAGAAGATGGATAGGATTGTGCTGCATATCGCAATGATCAGGTACAGTACCGAACGGAAAGCGTGCCTGTTCTTCGCCTGCAAAATACAGGTACCCAACGTTTGAGTAAGTGGAATCGTAATGGGGACCATCACTGTCACTGCAATTGCATACGCCCCTTCGTAGGACGGTCCGGCCCAAAGAACAACAAACTGCCTGCCAAAGAGGACAAAGCCACTCAACAGACCTCCCAACAGCATGAGTTGGTAGCGGCTCGGCGCGATCATAAAGCTCGTCAAGTCTTCTCCAGAGGCCCCCCTCAGGACCAATTGTGTTGCTTTGGGAAGAAACACGCCCGCAATCACCGTGGCTAAGCTTTGATACAAGGCATTCAGTTGCATTGCCACTGCAAAAACAGCCACGATGGTCGTGCTTGTCATTACGCCGAGTAAGAACTGAGGCATGCGCCACCAGAGCAGAGTCGCGAATAGGCCCAGGAATACAAAGAAAGAGAATGCGAGGGTCTCAGTGAACAATACCTTGTCCCAATGATGCAACCGGACTCGCAGGTTCACCTTCTCGAATGCGTAGACAGTGTTCACAACAAGGACCGCCACGTTAATTGCGGCCTCAGTCGCGACGACGGCCACCGCGCCCAAGCCGCTCAGGAGCAATACAATCAACACCGGGATCTTCACACAGATCCTTGTCAAAGAGATAGTGCGTGGGAAAACAAAACGTTCACAGCCTGACAGTGCTCCCTGAATTGCTTTGTCAAAAATGGTTGCCGCCACACTGAACACAAGAATGACAAACATGGTCTTCGCTTTGGATAGTTCGGAAGGCGTCAGCGAGTCAGCGAAAATCTGGTCCAGGTAGATATAGGCAAGTGCACCAAGAGCAAGCACAGTGGCCGCGATCATTGAATAGATGAGCAAGCACATGACCAGGAAGTTCTCCTCACCTCCTTTGTCATGCTCCTCTCGGTATTTCGCAACATACCTCGTAATGGTTGCGCCAATTCCGAAGTCCAATATGACCAGAAAGCCAAGAAAGGAACTGATGAGTTGATATAGCCCGAATTCCGCTTGCCCCAGACTCCGCAGGAGAAACGGCGTGAACAAGAGGCCCACAACACTGTTTAGACCTATCCACAGATAGCTGAGGACAATGCCTGCCCTGCGTTCATTTGCTTGCATCATGCCGCCCATTCCATCCCCAGAGAGGCTCTCAAGAATCGGAGGGACTTCTCGCGTTCCTGATCGAGAAGTTGCTCGGCTCGGCAGAAATCGAGTTTGAGCGGATCAGCGGGGACATCCTTCGTGCCCGTCATCAGTTGCGATGTCAGCTCCAGACGTTCCAGCAAGCTGCTCAACCGAGAGCCGACGAGGGGGGGCAGCACCGTGAAGAACGGTTTTCGGAACAAAATGGAAAAACCGGTTCCGTGAAAGGAATCCGTACACACGCAGGCCGCTTGGCTAAGCAATCCCAGAAACTCTTGCGGCCCCGCGTCAAAAATGGCAGTATCCACACCTCGAAGTCCATTCGCAGGACCGGTTGTGACAGCCACAGTCGGCAGAGGCAAACCAATTCTCTCCCTTATGTCCCGCACCAACGCGGAGAGAATCGGTTTGTTCTGGAAAGCATATACCAATATGTAGGGTGATTTGATTTGAGCCGATTTCGTCATCGCGGTCCAGTCGGTGGCAGACAGCAAAAGTGTCGGATCAAGAACAACTTCAGCGTCTCTGCCCGTTAACTCCTTTATGATTGAACGTCCTTGGTGCTCGCGCACGGAGAGATGCGGGATGTTCGAAATGCGTTCTCTGAGCATCTCCCTAAGCTCTTCGGGCAGGGCAGAGACTCCAAAGCTGGGGGCGTAGGCAATTCGCCTTATCTCGGATCCGTTCGCAAAACACAGGAAGTAGGCTGGATCAAGCGTAGAATAGGGGCTCCATATCTGATCGCTGCCACAGACGAATGCATCGTAAGGTGGAAGATTGTCCACCAGATCCGCATAACTGGTATATTGCTTGTCGGATAGATTGAGATACTCCCGAATGAACTGATCAAACCGCTGTCGTCGTCGCTTCAACCTCGAATATCGAGCCAGGAGCACTGCATATTTTGGGATGGTGCGAGCGAGCCCCCTGTTGCTCGGTCTGAATATCCTACGGTTCCTCGTATGTAGGGCTGTTCTATAGTCAATCACATGGCTCTCGTGCCCAATGTCTGACGTCAACTATAAATTCCCTCTGACGACAATTATTCTTACCGTTATCAGTAACATCTTTCTTATGGCGTAAGCCCCTCTGGGAGGCCCCCCTATAGGGGGGCGAATTCTGGAGTTATTTTG
>NJBM01000037.1 GCA_005223045.1 Planctomycetes bacterium B3_Pla
CCATGCGATTGTGCAAAACAAACCCAATTTGGCAGGGACTACAGTAGCGGTAACTTTATGTTCCACAAAGGATTACAGGGATACGCAGAACCTTTGGAGTCAAGAAAAACAAACCCAATCAAACCCAATCGACCAGGAGTGCGGTGCTGTTGTCGTGGCCGCCGGCGCGGTTGGCTGCTTTCTATGCTTTTCGACAACAGCACTTCGATGCGCAGATACGTGCTTCGCACAGGCCTTATTAGTCTTGTGCCCTCACTGATTATTGTGATCGCACTGGCGCAGTCCGGAATCATGAATGAAGATACGGGCCCGGAATTCAAAGGTTCTCCCATTGAGTTATTGATTACGATAGTTATTATAGGGCCGCCAATAGAGACATTACTGATGGGCCCTGTTCTCTGGGTATTGTCGCGTATTACAAAACGACAGGTCAGGCTGGCGGCGCTCTCGGCTCTTGTCTGGGCCGGGCTGCATTCGTTGTCCGCCCCGGCCTGGGGATTGGGCGTGTTTTGGCCTTTCTTCGTATTCTCATGCTCGTACCTGGCCTGGCGCAGGCGCGCGTGGTGGCGGGCGATATTGGTTACATCCTGTGTTCACGCCTTTCAGAACATTTTACCGGCAATAGCGGTAATTACTACTCAGTAAAGAACTGACCGGCTCAACCTGCCGACTAAGCGCTTGTGTTGAGTGCAGAGGGGCGAACCTTAGATGCTCTTGAGAAGCTCATCCAGCAGTGGTCTTAGCTTGCGGATGGCGTTGCCGCGGTGTGAAATCGGGTTCCTTTCCTCGCCCGTCAGTTAGACTGCGGCCTTGTTCAAGCATGAGCATACCACATGGGAATCGAGACCTTAATTGAGAGGAGCATCATCCGGAACGAAAGAGTATTATGTTCGACGTTTGACAAGAATTGAACTCTATGTTAGCATAATCCATATTATTCGTTACGGTTACAGGAGATGTGTATGCCTGAAATATGCCGATTTCTTGGAATAGTGAACTTCAGGAAAACTGGGAATGCGCTCAGCGCCACGAAGGCTTAAAGAAAATTGATCCCCTTGTTTAGGATGTTCTACTATGCACTATGTGACTGAGGCAGAATATGTGGGGGGGTATCAGTTGAGGCTTACCTTTGAAGATCATGAGACAAAGCTCGTAGACCTTGAACAATATCTCGAAGGTGGTGTTTTTGAGCCCCTCAAGAACCTTGATTACTTCAAACTTGTCACTTTGAATCGTGATATCGACACGGTTGTCTGGCCCAATAACGCGGATTTCTCTCCGGATTTCCTTTATGAGATCGGACAAACGTGCAGCAAACAGATCGCTTGACCGGGACCGGTCCCCAAGATCACACGTCCAACAGCCACGGCAAAGACAGACCTTCAACCGTTTCGCAGAAGCTCGTCCAGCAGCGGGATAAATCGCCGGATGGCGTTGCCGCGGTGTGAAATGGCGTTCTTTTGCTCGCTTGTCAATTGGGCTACTGTTTTGCCCAAATGCGGCACGAAGAAAATCGGGTCGTAGCCGAAGCCGTTTTTTCCGATCTCCTGGTCGGTTATACGACCTTCCAAAGTCCCTTCGGTCTCAATCAGGACCCTTTTTGGACTCGCCAGGCACAGGCGGCAGACAAACCTTGCCGTCCTTTGTTCGTCGGGAACCCCCTGGAGAAGCTCCAGAACCTTTGCAATGTTGCGATGGTCGATCAGCGTTCTCTTGTCGCCCTCGAGCTTGTCGCCCGAGAACCGGGCGGATTTCACGCCGGGGGCCCCATCGAGGGCATCGACCACAAGTCCCGAATCGTCGGCGATAGTCAGGATTCCGGCGGCTTTCGCGTAGCCGAGCGCTTTCTTGCGGGCATTCTCGGCGAAAGTTGAGCCGTCCTCCTCGATTTCATCGGTCTGTTCAACATCGGCAAGGCCCAACCATCGCACGCCGGCGCCCAGCAAGGCCCTCAGTTCGGCAATCTTGCCCGGATTCGTCGTCGCAACGAGAATTTCTTTGTTCTTCTCAGACACAGATATTGACCACCTAATAGCGATTAGGGCAACCACACAGGATTGCCCCTACATGATGACGACGATAATACATACGTAAGAGGAAAATGCAAATATTATAGAGAAGGCCGTCCGGGCTCGACGGGATTCTGCAATTTTGATATTTGATTTTTGATATTTGATTCTCCTTCTATTATAATCCAAAGCTCAATATCATGCCAAAAGGACTGATGATATTTGGAGCGAAAGATGGATAAGAGCAAGATTGTTGCCGAAGGTATAACCTTCGACGATGTGCTGCTGATACCGGCCCAAAGCGATTTTGTGCCGAGCCAGGCGGACACTCGCACACGGCTGACCGACAATATCACTATTAATATCCCCATTGTCTCGGCGGCTATGGATACCGTCACCGAGGCGGCGCTGGCGATAGCGCTGGCGCAGGAAGGCGGGATCGGCATAATTCACAAGAACCTGTCTGTCGAAACCCAGAAACGGGAGGTGGCCAAGGTCAAGCGCTCTGAGCACGGCGTAATTCTCGATCCTGTGACATTGTCGCCTGATGAGCCGGTCAGCAGGGCGCGGCAACTGATGAAAGTGCAGAATGTCTCAGGCATTCCAATCGTCGAGGGCAAGAAACTGGCCGGCATTTTGACTCGCAGGGATTTGAAGTTCCTCAAAGATTACGATGTCGAGATAAGTTCTGTAATGGTAAAGACTAATCTCGTTACAGGCCCGGCCGGGACGACGCTCGAACAGGCAAAGGAGATTCTGCGAACGCACAAGGTTGAGAAGCTGCTGCTGGTAAACGGCAATGGCGAGCTGGCCGGCCTGATTACGATGAGAGACATTGACCGCGTTCAGCAATATCCGATAGCGGCCAGGGACCAACGAGGCCGGCTCCGAGTCGGCGCCGCGGTCAGCGTATTTGACTACGAGCGCGTTGAGGCCCTGATAGCGGCGGATGTCGATATTATCGTGGTCGATACCGCACATGGCCATTCGCAGAATGTTATCGATACGGTCAAGAAGATCAAATCCCACCATGATATCGACGTGATCGCCGGTAATATCGCCACGTCCGAGGCTGCTGAGGACCTGATAGAAGCCGGTGCGAACGCGATCAAGATCGGCATTGGCCCCGGTGCGATTTGCACGACCAGGATCATTTCCGGCGTGGGAGTGCCCCAGGTATCGGCGATAATCAATTGTGCCGGCGTGGCGCAGAAGCATGACATCCCGGTTATTGCCGATGGCGGCATCAAACAATCGGGCGATATAACCAAGGCGATTGCCGCCGGGGCGTCGAGCGTGATGATAGGCTCGCTGTTTGCCGGCCTCAAGGAAAGCCCGGGCCAATTAGTCATCTACAAGGGCAGGCAGTTCAAAGAGTACCGTGGGATGGGCTCCTTGGGAGCAATGGTCAAGGGATCTGCCGAGCGTTACAGCCAGAGCAGCTCGACCGAGGTGAGCAAGCTTGTGCCCGAAGGCGTCGAGGGCCGCGTGCCGTACCGCGGGATGTTAGGCGATTTTATCTATCAATTAGTCGGCGGACTGCGGGCGGGTATGGGCTACTGTGGGGCGCGAAATATCGACGAACTTAGAAAGAGCAGCCGATTCGTCCGCATAAGTGCAGCTTCGGTCCATGAGTCTCATCCGCACGACATACAGATTACCAAGGAGGCGCCGAACTACTCGGCGAGTTTGCCTTTCGAGGATTGACGGATATTCCACAAGAGCCGCCGGCAACAATCGTATGGGGGCGGCAGGGCATGATATCCGTTGCGTATTAAGCTAAAAAGGAGTTTGGCAGGTGAAAACCTATCGACGGAATGGATTCTGGATGAGGCTGTTTTGTGCCGGTTTGGCTTTCGCCGCTGGCTGTGCAGGCAACGCGACAAATCTTCCCGAACAGAGCGCTCATGTCCAGGGTGAATCCGAATCGACTCCGCTCGAGTCCGAGCAGCAGGTGACGGAGGAAAAAGAAAGCGATCCCAACGAGCCGCTGTGGTGGAAATACGGGAAGGAAGATCTTTCCATGTGGCCAAAGAGACTCATTGCAGAATCCAAGGAGAGCTTCCTGAGAGCAGATAACATGACGGCTCTGTTGTTAGCCGGCGGTGCGAGTATCATTATGCACAATACTCATGCCGATACGAACATCGAGAGGCATTTCGACAAGCATCCGTCGCTGCACGGTTTTGAAGACGAGAGTCTGAACGTCATCGGCCATCCCGCGACACATCTCGGGGCCAGCACCCTGTGGTGCTTCTTGAGCGCTGAAAACGATGACCGGCTCAATTGGCAGCGCGCCTGGACGATGCGGACGGCCCTTACGCTGAATTGGCTGGCAACGATGGGACTCAAACTCGCCCGTAATAATGAAACGCCTAACGGCAAAGATTACGCCTGGCCGAGCGGCCACACTTCCAGCTCGTTCACTGTCGCTTCGGTTCTGGATGAGTTGTATGGTCCGAGGGTAGGCATCCCCGCCTATGTAGTAGCGTCTGCCGTAGCCTACCGAATGATGGACACCGGCGACCACTGGGCCAGCGACGTCGTCTTCGGCGCCACTCTCGGCTGGATAGTAGGCCACACCGTAGCGGGCAAACACAAGAAGCTCGAGGTCGCCGGCTTCGACGTAGTACCATACGTGGGCCGCACAGAAGAATCCACCGTCGGCGTAGGCCTGCTAAGGCAATTCTAAGAGCCGCCATCCTTGGCAAAACTGTGTCCTGAGCTTGTACGAGCAGGCAAATATGCTATGATTGGCATTAGGCAAACGTGAAGATATTTGAGTTGATGTGGGATCGTTATGATGAATACGATCGAAAGGAGACAAATGTGGTAAGCCTATCTCAACAGTTGATTGAGGAAATGGTCCAGGCTATCGTAGAGGAGGTTGGGCCTCGGCGGATCTACATCTTCGGCTCGTGTGCCCGGAGAAGCGACACGGCTGACTCCGACGTCGATTTTCTGATCGTGGAGGACCAACGGTTCGGGCCCGACCGCAATCGTTGGTCCGAATTGAAGCGCATACGCAAAGCCCTGAAACCGTTCCGCGTCCCCAAGGACATACTGGTCTATAGTCGAGATGAATTCGAAAAGTGGGAAGGTTCCATCAATCACGTCGTCGCCCATGCCGTCAGGGAAGGAAAGCTCCTCTATGAAAGACGTTGAGCAAGCCAGGAATTTCTTAGGCATAGCCGAGAGGGATTATCGTGCCGTATGCGGTATGGAGGACCCGGAGGCATTTTCGGCCGAAATCTTCGGATTTCACGTCCAGCAGGCAGATACAAGAGGCTCGAAGTTGTGGGCTTCGACATAGTGCCATACATGGCCACCACCGAAGAGTCCAAAGTAGGCGTCGGCTTGCTAAAGCAATTCTAAAACCAATTCTTATCATTGCCGGGAGCCCTTCGACTATGCTCAGGATAAACTGCGCGATGCAGCAATCTCAGCTTTTTCGACAGCACCCTTGCAGATCGTTTTGGCGTCGCCAGAACGGCTGCGGCGGATAAAATGACTTGAAAATTTATCCGGCTGGCGTAAACTATCCGATTGTACTAAATAGACTTTGACAGAATCGCCCACATTGTCATTCCTGCGAAAGCAGTCCCGTAAGGGACGCCTCACGGCGGAATCCAGTCAAGGAGTGTGGATTCCGTGTCAAGCACGGAATGACAACAGTGACGTAGGTCTTCTTTATTTGTGAGAATAGTCATGGCTGAACTTGGGACGGATATTGGTCGCGGGCGCGCATCGGGCAAACAGATCGAGCCGGCACAGAGAATCAAACGTTTGCCGCCCTACTTGTTCGGGCGGCTCAATGCGCTGAAATTGGCCAAACGCCAGGCGGGTGTTGACATTATCGATCTTGGCATGGGCAATCCATCCGACCCGGCGCCGCAGATCATAATCGACAAGCTGTGCGAGGCGGCACAGGATCCGCGCAACCACCGTTACAGTGCATCAAAAGGCATCAAGAACCTGCGGAAGGAAATAGCGAAGAAGTACGAGGCCAAGTGGAACGTACAGCTTGATCCCGATACGGAGGTGCTGGCCTGTATCGGCTCGAAAGAGGGATTCAGCCACCTGTGCCTGGCGATGATGGGCCCCGGCGATACGGCGGTTGTCCCTGACCCGACGTTTCCGATACACAACTACGCCGTGGCGCTGGCGGGCGCGAATGTGGTATCCGTACCTTTGGGCAACGATGAGAAATTCATAAAGAACGTCACAATGGTAATTGAGAACATGTACCCCACGCCCAAGCTGCTGATTCTTAATTACCCGCACAATCCGACGGCAATGACTGTCGATGAGGGATTTTTCGAGCCGGTAGTCGATCTGGCGAAGAGGTTCGGGATAGCGGTCATTAACGACTTCGCTTATGGCGAGACGTGCTTCGACGGCTACAAAGCGCCGAGCTTCCTTTCGGTCAAAGGAGCGAAGGACGTCGGCGTAGAATTTATCACGATGAGCAAGCCCTACAACATGGCGGGCTTTCGCATCGGCTTTGTGGCCGGTAACAAAGATATGCTCGACTATCTCGCCACGATAAAGGGCTATTACGACTACGGCATATTCCAGGCGATACAGATAGCCGGCATCATTGCGCTGCGGCACTGCGAGGAAGATATAGCCGTCCAGAACCAGCGGTATCAGTCCCGGCGGGACGTGGTCTGCGAAGGCCTCAGCAGGATCGGCTGGGAGGTGGAAAAGCCACGCGCCACAATGTTCGTCTGGGCAAAGGTGCCGAAAGAGCATTCCAGGGGCAAGGGCAGCATCGACTATGCGATGGACCTGATGGAACACGCAGAGGTTTCAATCGCTCCGGGCAGGGCTTTCGGCGAAGGCGGCGAAGACTGCATGCGCATCGCTCTTGTGGAAAACGAGCAGCGCCTGCGCCAGGCTGTTCGCAACATCAGCCGATACGTGCGCAAGAGCCAATAAGTAGCGCAACGCCTGGCGGCAAAAGACTCGATCTAAAATTCTCGTTGGAAAATTCTGCGCCGGGACCGCTGGAGTAGGTCTCATAATAAACTTGCCTGAGCCGTCACAGACAATTTCAAGAGGGGCGAGCACCCGTCGATTACAGAAAAGGCTTGACTTTTAGGGCGTTTTTTGGTTTAATAATAGTGTTGAGATTCGTAGCCGCACAGTGATGTGTGTGGCTGGCGGAGGTTTATCACACTGGGGGATGGAATGTGATGAAATGGGGGGTTTCAATATTCCCTGGACGCGGACACACGTTATTAGCCGTCGCAATTGTTGCGTGTGTGCTTTCGGCGCCTGCGTTCTGCCAGGTGCAGGATCTTGTGCTCCTTCTCGAACAGACTCCCGCCAAAGGCGGTGAAACAACTCCGGTCGCCGGCGTTCACCACTTTAAGCCGGGTTCGGAGATCATACTGACCGCAAATCCGAAACCGGGCTATCAATTCGTTCACTGGCTGGGCGATGTGAGCGATTCCACGGCGAGCAGCACCGTTGTCTATCTGAACAAACCCAAGGTCGTTGTGGCGGTATTTGAGCAGTCTGAGTATGGAACACAGGGCGTCTTGTCTTCCGGCGGTGGTGGAGGCGGAGGCGGTTTAATGCCCACTGCAATCAACTTTAGTCCGCAGGGTGGTTTGAGTGCCGGCGGAGGCGGGGGCAAGTCAAAACCGGGACCGGTCACGTACGTTCTGGAAGCACCGGAGGTGCCGGAGCCGGCAACGGGCGTGTTATTGGTCGTGGGAAGTCTCTTTGCCTTTGCACGGCGACGGGCACGAAGGCGGCCCGAGTAAGCAGCTATCAGCAAAAAGGCAGAGCGACGGTTCCTGCCTATTCAATCCCGGCTCACTCGAATTTGAAGCCGCATGTCTCTTTAGTAATCAGTTCAGACTCGGTCCTGGGGTATTTTCGACAGTTATACGGACGAATTGTGTAGATAGAGCAGAATTCTTTGCCGTCCTCGCCGGACTTGATGAACGGGCATGCGTTCGGCAGCTTGCAGCAGGCCCCGCAATTAACACAGCAGCCCTGGCGATTTTCGGAGACGGGCAATACTGACGTAAAGGTTCTTTTCGTCTTGGCGGTCCAGGTATTTTTTTCTTTATCAGCCATTATCAGATATTCTCAAGAAAGCTTCGGTTAAACAAATTTTCGGCAAGTATATGGAATTTCCGCCAAAATACCAGATGCAAATTTTAGCCTACACAGAAAATAACATATACCCAGTTGGCACAAAAAAGTGCGACACCCAAAATCCAGACGATGGAGCGTTCCGCGCTCGTCAGGCTGATTCGTATGCCGCGGGCAAGAACAACGCGTGCGGCAGTGACGGCAAAGAAGAATGCGAGCGCCGAATACAGCAGGGGATTGTATAGCCAGGCCTGGCCGATATCGCCGTGCAGCAAGGACAATGCCCCGCGCGTGAAGCCGCATGTCGGGCACGCAACACCTGTCCAGCGTTTGACAAGACAGAGCGCCACAGGCCTGTCAAGATGTACACTGAGCAGTAGTGCGGTTGCCCCCAGACCGGTCCATATCAGCACAATCAACACTGCCCAGAGTGGCCACGATGGGCGACGACACACCTGGACCACTTTGACTTTCATTACATCGGCCCTGCTGACGAGTCAAACATTAACATCCCGCCGCCGAAAAAGAGCATCAATAGTACCTGGATGGCTAACCCTACTATCCAAAGGATAACGCCGATCATGCCGCAGATTTTACCCGCCTGCGTCAATCCTCGACCGGAAGGATCGATCCTGCCTGCATCTATGTCCCGCAAGTCGTTGTTTCCCATTACCCACGCGATGATGCCGCAGATGAAGCAGCAAACAAGGCCAAGTATTCCCAGCACCAGAATAAGGGTGCCGCGATGAGGTCTGAGCGGCTGCTGCTCGGCGGGCTGAACTCCTGCCTGGGCCTGTTGTCCTTCTACCATATTGGTCTCCCATCAAAATGCGTTTCCAATACTGTTATTGACATGACCTTACCAAGGTTTTAGCTGACAAACCATAGCTGAACCTCGTCGAAGCGCCAAGTTCCAATTTGAAAATTGTTCGTTGCCGGATATTTGACGGAAAGCGACTCGCCCGATTTTGCGGCCGTCGAGTGCTCTTATGATTTTCTAAAGACCGCGACGACGTTTTCGACCTCTACTACGAACAGGCGATTGTCACCCTCGAAGTCCACGGGTATCGCACCCTTGGGATTGAACAGCACTTTGTCGTATTGGCGCAGCGGTATGTCGGGCGAGTTTTCGACCTCGGCCGAGATAGTTATCACTCTGCCCGTAATCGTGGGGATTTCTATATTGTCAGGCAGTTGAATGCCGCCCTTGGTTTGTTTCTTGTCCTCATCCTTGCGAATCAGAACGCGGTTGCCTATCGGCTCGACTATCTCAAGCGCCTGCGTTTCAGTTTTCTTGTCCTTACCCATTCTGAATCAGTCCCGGTAAAAAACCTGTTTCGAACTTTATGCTCATTATACATATTCAAAACCAGCCCAGCAACCTCGATCCTCATTTCTCTAATCTCTTCAATTACTTTTGCGTTGCGTATCCCTCGGCACAACTGGCTTGAAGAGATCGATCCGGTCTTATGACATCGAATCCGTGCATCGTCTCTAGTTCAGCAAGCTCAACAAGATTGTTAGTAGCGACAAAAATCCTTCATCACCAGACATAAGACAGCACTACTAACCTCGCTAGTCCTTGTTGAACACAGCTTTACCAAATTCATCTCTGAACATAGCCATAAGGTCGGGGGCCCAACCATCATCTACAGACATTTCCAGATAGTATTCGTTGTCGAGCCTTTCTTGCGTTACCAGCGTACTCAACGCGCAGTTACACAGTATTATATCTTTTGCTTCTTCGTGGTCATAGCCGTCCGCTAAGAGTCTCTTAAACAGATAATCAAATGTGAATCTGTCGAAGACTTCGTAATTATCTTTGACGTAATCTGGTCCTGAAAACATCAGCTAAAGATTAAAAATTGCCAATCATAATATTAAGAGTCATTTGCTTTATTTCGACATTAGGCACAACTTTAATGGCATATTCTAATCTTATGTCCTTTGATTCAGATATAATTAAGCCGTAAACTTTTTGTTCTTTCTCGGCTAAATTTTCTTTTACCCAACCCATATATCTACAGAGCTGGGCCAACGTTCTATCAGTGCTTTTACGTTTTAGCTCGATGACTACGAAATTATTACTTCTATCTGAACACAGAAAATCCATAATTCCCACATCTTCAGTTGAATAGTGTCCTTCGTGAGCATTTTGAAACTCTTCATCAAAATAGCGATAGTTGTCGAAAAGTTTTTGAAAATTTCTGTGGATTAATTTTTGATAATGTTCGGTTTCCAAAGCTTCGAAACGTTCTTTCTCCTGACCTTTTTCCTCTCCGGGCTCTTTGGTTTCTTTGGTTCTCGGAAAACAAAAGTATAGGAATTTATATAAAAAATCATTTGTAAGTCTTTCCTGTTGAACTATTTTAACAAATGCTGGCTCTGACAATATTTCTTCTTTTATCTTAAGAAATAGATCGTTGTTTTTAATATAGGCTTCAAGACCAATTGAGTCCTCCGAATAGTCTTTCAGAATTAACTTTAATAGATAGTCTTGGTCAGTAAAAAAGGGAATAAAAGTGTTTGGATAATATATGCTTAATAATTTACCGAGAACCGTACGACCAGATTTCATGCCTCTTATTTTTTGTGAGTCTGCGATCAACGCTTTGCTCTTATCAGAAAGTTCTCCGTTAGGTGTATAAAAATTGGACATCTCATCGGTATAATTTGTCAAATCAACCAGCAATTTTTTGATCTCTATAAATTGTTCCTTAGATCCATATTTAGCCATTGAGCCACCCTTTATGCTTCCAAGCGGTCTAGTGGCCCATTCCAACTGATAACCAATACAATCATCCTTCTTACCCAAACCTGGAAAATACTCTTCGGGTGATAAATTCTTGATTTTTGGAGGAGTAAAAAGCTCGACAAATTCCCTTCTCATTTGTTTTCGCTTATTCAAGTCCTCATCGGATAAGCGAAATTCTTTAACCTTTTCTAAAATAATCTCTTTTGCATCGTCACTAGTCAATCCCATGTTTGCCCCCTTTTTTTCTTTCTGTTAGCCAATGTTTCACTAATTCCTGAATGCTACAGTTCGCAGAGTGTGCTCTACGCACCGCAGTCAGCTTCAATTAGCTCATTAGTTTTTTTAGCAGGGCCCGCTGGAAGTGTAGGCGGTTTTCGGCCTGGTCGAACATTATCGAGTTGGGCGATTCGGTAACTTCGTCGCTAATCTCAAAGCCGCGATAAGCCGGCAGGCAGTGCATGATCCTGGCGCCGGCCGGTGCGGATTTGACCAACTCGGCGTTGACTTGAAAGCCTGCAAAATCCTCCCGGCGCTTTTGCTTTTCATCTTCCTGGCCCATGCTGATCCAGGTGTCAGTGTAAATTATGTCGGCCTCAGAAACCGCGGCGCGCGGATCGTTAGTCTGCCCGACGCTGTCGGCCGATACTTGATTTGCCCTTTCGATTGTCTCGGCGTCAAGCTCGTAACCGGCAGGCGAAGCAACTGTCAGTTTCATCCCCAGCTTTGCGCAGGCAAAGGCCAGCGATCGCGCTACGTTGTTGCCGTCGCCGACATAAGCGATTCTCACTCCTTCTATTTCCCTGCAATGCTCCTGGATCGTCAGCACGTCGGCCATCGCCTGACATGGATGCGACCAGTCCGTTAGCGCGTTTATGACCGGCACCGTCGCGTATTCGGCCAGCTCGGTGACGGTGTTATGCTCGAAGGTCCGTGCCATGATGCCGCTGACGTACCGGCTCAAGACCCTTGCAATATCTTTGATCGGCTCGCGCTTGCCGATGCCGCCGATATCTTCGGGTTTGACGTAAATTGCATTGCCGCCGAGGTCCGTCATGGCGACCTGGAAACTGATTCGCGTTCGCAGGCTCGGCTTCTCGAAAAGCATGGCCAGCGTCTTGCCGGAAAGGCACAGATCACTGCCGCCTGCATTGTACAGCCCCTTTAGCTCGGCGCTTATCTCCAGCAGCTCTTTTAGCAGCTCGGCCGAACAATCGATTATCGAGAGAAAATCTTTCATCATTCATTCCCACTCAGAACGCCATCAAGAATATCAACTGCCTGGTCGATCTGGTTCTCGGTGGCAATCATCGGCGCCATGAACCGCAGGACCGTGCCTTGAGTGCAGTTTATGCGCAGGCCGTTCTCCAGGCATTTGTCCACTATCTCGGCGCCCGAACTGCTTAACTGAACGCCGATCATCAAGCCGGCGCCGCGGACACTCTCGATAACCGAGTGCTTTTGCTTTAACTGCTGCAGCTTGTCCATGGTGTACCGGCCAAGGCGGTCGGCGTTCTCCAGCAGGTTTTCTTCCTCAATTGCTTCTATGGCCGCCACCGCCGCGGCACAGACCAGCGCGTTGCCGCCGAACGTCGTAGCGTGCTTGCCGGGGACCAGTGAAGCGGCGACCTCTTCCCTGGCCATCATTGCGCCTATCGCGGTGCCTCCGCCAAGGGCCTTGGCCATTGTAAGAATGTCCGGCTCGACGTCGTAATGCTGGTACGCGAACCATTTGCCCGTCCTGCCTATGCCCGTGGTGACTTCGTCGAAGATCAGGACCGCTCCGTTTTCATCGCAAAGCCGACGAATCGCTTCGAGGTACTCGGCGTCTCCAAGATTTATTCCGCCCTCGCCCTGAATCGGCTCGACCATCACTGCTGCGACCTCTTCGCTGAATGCAGATTCCAGTGCGTCAACGTCATTGAACGGCACATAAACGAAGCCGGGCAGTAACGGCAGCAGGCCCTGATGATGCTTTGGCTGTGCTGTTGCGGTCAGCGTCGCGAAAGTTCGGCCGTGGAAGCTGCCCTCGGCCGTGATGAACTTGTACTTTTCCTCGGAGGTGTGCAGACGCGCCAGCTTCAACGCCGCCTCATTTGCCTCGGCGCCGCTGTTGCAGAAGAAACATTTGCCGCCGAACGCACGCTCGCTGAGCAGTTTCGCTAACTTTCCCTGCGGCTCGGAGTAGAAAGTATTGTCGATATGTAAAAGTTCGCCGGCTTGTTTGCGCAAAGCCTCTACGACCTTCGGATGGCAATGCCCTATCGCGCTGACAGCCCAGCCGGGGAACATGTCTAATATTTTGTTGCCGTCGGCGTCGTACAGATAGCAGCCTTCGCCCTTGACGATGACCCGCGGCAGCCGTCCATAGTTGGCGATGACATGCTTGTCAAAAAGATCGATTGTCTCCTGTGTAGTCATGATTCGTGTCTCGTGTTTCGTATCTTGTCATTCCTGCGCAAGCAGTCCCGTAAGGGACGCCTTACGGCGGAATCCATTCTCAATTCTCAATTCTCAATTCTACATTCTAAATTCTAAATTCTAAATTCTAAATTCTAAATTCTAAATTCTTCACTATCTGCGTCCCGATCCCTTTGTCGGTATAGATCTCCAGCAGCAGCGAGTGGGCGATTCGCCCGTCGATGATGTGCGCCTTGCTGACTCCCGCATCGAGTGCCGTGATACAGGCCTCGACCTTCGGGAACATCGCATCGGTAATGATGCCGGCATCGATCATCTCCTTAATCTGCTCTTCATTCAGGCTCGAAACCCAACTGTCCGGGTCTTCGATGTCGGTTCGTATCCCGTGCGTATCGCTTACAACGACAAGCTTCTCGGCTCGGACCCCGGCGGCGACCATGCCCGCGGCGCTGTCGGCGTTGACGTTCAACTTACCGCCTGCCTTGTCCTTGGCAACCGACGCGATGACCGGAATGGTCCCGTCGGCACATAATTTCTTGAGCAACTGCGCATTCACACTCACGACTTTTCCGACCCGCCCAATGTCGAGTTTGCGCCCGTCTTCGCCCGCCAGTCTCAAAGTCTCGGCAAACAGCGCACAACTGCCGAGCGAGTGCAGCCCCATCGGCTCGCAGCCCAGTTCGGTCAGCGTTTCACATAAGGGCGTATTGATATCGTGTACGAGCGTATGCTCGGCGATTGTCAATGTCCGCTCGTCGGTATATCGCCTGCCCTGCACCCAGACCGGTTCAAGCCCCGCTTCGTTCATCGCCCTTGTGATGGCTTTTCCGCCGCCGTGGACGATGATCGGGCGCATACCTACCGTGGCCATAAAGGCGATGTCGGTCAGCAGCTTCTTCTGCATGGACCCGTCATCCAGCACGCTTCCGCCGAGCTTAACGACCACGATCCGCCCGCGAAACCGCCGGATATACTCCATCGCCTCAATCAAGGCGCCTGCTTTTGCAATAGCTTTTTCCATGAGAATCAACCTTTGAAAAACGCCGCTTGAGCAAACCGCGTAATCTATCGGTTATCACCATTACCGTCAAGGCATATTTGTCCCTGCGCGGCAATATATCGCAGTTTGCAGGCCCCTCCATGTATTTTTGTTCATGCTTCTTCGAGAATTCTGTTGACTTATCCCGGATTTCCACGAAATTGATTCCGTAAATCCTCGCTAACGTCTGTGAGGATGGTGTTCGTCGGGATGTCTCGGAAGATAGAATATGGCCCGGTCAACTGATACAACTAAAGTCAAAACTACCGGCCCGTCGAGTTTGGATCTCAGACGCGGCCGGAGATTAGGCAAGTATCGGCTGGCCGAATACCTCGGCGAAGGCGGGAGCTGCGAGGTCTGGAAGGCCCGGGACTCGGTCGAGGGTATATGGGTTGCCCTGAAGATACCGCTGGCCGACACGCACGGCAAACGCGACAACCAGGCCCTGCTCCGCGAAGTACGCCTTGTCGCGCAACTGCGCCACCCCCACATTATGCCGGTCAAGAATGCCGATATCATCGATGATCACGCCGTCTTGGCGACCGAATTGTCCGTCGGCACACTCGCCGACTGCTCCAAACCCATGTCCGTTCGCAGAATCCTCGCGATTGCCGCCCAGGTTCTTGACGGTCTGGCCTACGCCCATCGTAAGCGTCTGGTGCATTGCGACGTTACGCCGGGCAACATCTTTCTGTTTCCGAACGGCCGGGCCGCGCTCGGCGATTTCGGCATCGGCCTGCAGGTCAAAGGCCGGATGCGGACCGTTGACGACTTCGGCACGCCCGGCTACGTCGCCCCCGAACAAGCTTACGGCAGGCCCACATATCGCAGCGATTGTTTCGCTGTCGGGCTGATACTATACGAGTACATTACCGGCGTGCTGCCCAGGTGGCCTTTCCGCTGGCCTGCCCGAGGGCACAAGCGCCTCCGCGAGAGAACAAGGCTGGCGTTCGTCGCTTTTATGAAACAGGCCCTGATGGTCGATCCCGATAAGCGGTTCGGCAACGCCGAGAAGATGCGATCAGCCTTGCTCGGCGCCGTCCCCCGGAACCTCAAGCTCGCTCCTGTTGTCAGATCGACTGGTAGAAAGGTGCTTGACTGGCAAAAGATGCGCCGCAGTGCCTTTCTTAAACGCTACAGTACGGTTGTCCCGGTTGTTTTCCGCTGCTGTGACTGCGGCGAGCCGGTCGCCGAGAGCATGTTGATCTGTCCGTGGTGCGGCAGCGACCGCAACCGTTTCGATGTTGATACGTCGTTCAGCCACGTCTGCACGCGGTGCCACATGGGCGTTCTGCCCGAGTGGCGGTTCTGCCCGTGGTGTTTCGGACCGGGCTTCGCCTCGCCCGCCGCCACTCGCACGGCGGGGGTGCGATACCATAGCCGGTGCAAACATTGCGACGGAAAACTCATGCGATTTATGCGCTATTGTCCCTGGTGTCGGCGGAAGGTCCGCCAGGCATGGCAGGTCCGGCCGTTCCCGGAGATTTGCACGGGCTGCGGCTGGTCGGTGGATTCGGCCTTTTGGAATCATTGTCCCTGGTGCAAACAGAGTCTTGTCTGAGAAACTGCAAAACGAACACGAAGTAACAGAGCCGCCTCAAAACGATGTGCGCCCGTCCGGCCCGTTTCGCTGGGCCGCCGAGAGCGATGCCGGGAAGGTCCGTCCCGAGAATGAAGATACATTCTTCGCCAACCCGGAGATCGGCCTGTTCGTCGTCTCCGACGGCATGGGGGGCCACCGCGGCGGCGCCATTGCGTCCGGCATCATCACCGATGACTTGCCGGTTATGATCGAAAACGCCCTTGACAGGCTCAAAGTCGGCGCCACTCGAACGATAATGTCACTGCTGAGAAGAACCATCGCCGAGCAGAGCAGGCAGTTGCAGCTTGAAGGGACCAGCGAGACGGGCTTCCAGGACATGGGTGCTACTTTGGCCGTCGCCCTGCTCAGAAAGAAACGCTGCTTTATCGCCAACGTCGGCGACAGCCGGGCGTACCGGCTCCGCGCCGGCAGGTTCGCCCAATTGACTCGCGACCACTCGGTTGTTTCCGAACTGGTTGAACGCGGCCGCATCAGGCCCGAGGATGCGCTTGACCACGACGCCAGCGGCCAGTTGACTCGCTACATCGGCATGGAGAAAAAGGTCCATTCCCACGTGAGGTCTTTCACTTTGAAGAAGGCAGATCGAATTCTCTTGTGCACCGACGGCCTGACCGACATGGTCGGCGACCGCGACATCGCCGGCATTCTAAAGGCTGAAGCAGATCCCCAGGCCGTCTGCAAGTCGCTCGTAGCCGCAGCCAACCGAGCCGGCGGCCACGACAACAGCACCGCACTTCTGGTCGATTGGGTTTGATTGGGTTTGTTTTCCTTGACTCCAAAGGTCCTGCGTATCCCTGTAATCCTTTGTGGAACATAAAGTTACCGCTACTGTAGTCCCTGCCAAATTGGGTTTGTTTTGCACGACCGCATGA